>NZ_BCYP01000016.1 GCF_001598255.1 Mitsuaria chitosanitabida ATCC BAA-476 = NBRC 102408 | reverse complement strand
AGATCGTGGATCGCTCAAAGAGGTGAGTGCCGAAGATTTCCCGAAGAATCTGTTTTTGAGTCGGTATGTGTTGGTGTTTAGATTGAATATTGATGATTTGGATGAATCTGTACGTGATGTGCATGACTTTCTCTTCAATCTTGCTTTGGTGAGTCCGCGCCAATTCGTGTTGTCTCATCAATTTGAAGAGGTTCATTCATATAGAACTGATAGATTTGTTTGGAAGTGGGAGTGAGTTGGTCGATTGTCCCTCTTTGGAGGGTTGCTATCTCAGCGACGTCGCTAGCGCTTTGAAGTTTTTGGATATTCCTGCGAACGCGTGCGCCGGCAAGTCGGTTCAAGATATTGCTAGATTTACGTCCGACGGGGTTCCTGTGATTGTTCGTATCGCCAGCGACAGTAGGTCATTTTCGCATTTTGTTGTTGTCGACGGAGTGACGATTCGACAAGGTGTGCCGGTGGTCGCAATCAGAGATTCTCATGGAGTACACTGTTCTAGTTCGGTCGATACCTTTGGAAGGTCATTCACTGGCGAAGTGGCTGTGCCAAGGAGGTTAAGTGAGGCAGGCCTTGTTAATCTTGAAAGCTCAATTTCCTAAGGATTATTTCGCCAGGGAATTGAACTCCTTGCCGCATATTCCCTGCGTCTGCAGGATTGGGGGAGGTCGATTTTTGGTTGAGTTTTCTGAGCCATTGATTGAAGTGGAGGGTGAGGTTTTGGAATTTGATATCTCTGATATCGATAGATGTGCTCCCGCTGGTGGCGGTGGCGAGTACATCCATTATTCCTTTGCCACTATTACTCTGATTCCAGAGAAGGAAGATTTGTTCGTAGTTCGCGACCTTTCATTCTTTAAGGGAGTGGCTCCTGGTTGGTTTTCAATAATAAAAGACGGATTTTGGGGGGCTTGGGCGCCGGGTCCTGTCGAGGAGTCGCAATCTCCTGTTTTCGTGAAAGAGCGGCAGAGCAAGAGGCGTAAGCGCCTCCTTGAGCCTTTGAAAAGAGGAGAGGATGTCGATGGCGGCGATCCTGCTTGATGTTGAGAATGTCTCGGGGGTGCGAAGCGAATCCTTCATATGGCGTGTTGAGGTTCCAGGTAGTCTTCTCCATCACGGTCTTTTTAAGTGCGAAGATATTCCTTGTGTGTGTAGGGTGGATGAGTCTGGGTTCTCAGTGAGTGTCGTGGCTCCGTTGCCGCAAATGAAGGGGCCGGTCGAGGGCTGGGATCGTAAGCAGCTCGAACTCCGTGCCCCAGCGATGGGGGGATCTCATGTAACTTTCAATTGTCCAGGGCTGATCTCTGTGAAGCATCTAGACGGGGATCGTTATCAGATTCGAAAACTCTCGTTCTTTGTTATTGGGTACCCTGGATGGTTTCCGATCGTGGAGAACGAGGTTTGGGCCGAACCCGTTTGCCAGAACACACCAGAGGAACTTGAGTTCTTGGCTGACATAGAAGCCGAGATTGAGATGCGACGCACGAAGAAGAAGCGCTGGCCCTGAGCGACATTGGCCGTCTGCTGGATAGGTGAAGCAAGGTGACAGACCGGCCACCCTGGAGAGCGATTGCGAGTCGAGGCCGCGGAAGCGTGCGTGTCGCTTGCGACCAGGGGCGGCTTGCCGGCGGATGCTGATGATGGGCGCGACCTGAAGCTCAGCACGGTGCAGACCACCAGCAGCGACAAGCTGCGCTTCGACGCCGACAACCATATGAACCGCCCGAGCTCGCAGGAGCTCGGGACGTCGATCCTGGCCCAGGGCCCGGTGGTGCTCAGGGTCTGGCAGGACCTGCCGGGTCAAGGGCTCAAATGTGGCGTCGGATGAACTGAACTCTTCGGGGGGGCTACGTCATGCAGCGCGGCAGTGGACTTGGGATCGACGTGGGATCCAGCAGTCCCAGCCGATGGACATCGAGTCCCTCACCCTCACCCCCCCATCGCCAGCCGATACCACTCGTGGAAATGCCGCATCCCGTCCTCCATCGGGGATTGATACGGCCCGGCATCCGTGGTGCCGCGCCGGCACAGCGCGCGGCGTCCGGCATCCATGCGTTCGGCGATCTCGTCGTCCTCCACCACCGTCTCCTTGTAGGCCGCCTGGTGCGCCTCCACGAACTCGCGTTCGAAGGCGACGATGTCCTCGGGGTAGTAGAACTCGGTCACGTTCAGCGTCTCCTGCGGTCCTCGCGGATGCAACGTCGAGCGCACCAGCGCGTGCGGGTAGAGCTCGATCATGTGCGTGGGGTAGTAGGTCACCCAGATGGCGCCGAAGCTGGGCGGCACGCCGCCGCGGTACGCGAGCAGCCGTTCATGCCACGCCTCGTAGACCGGCGATCCCGGGGATGCCAGGTCCCGGTGAACGCCCACGCGCTGCACGCTGAAGGGCTCGGCGAACTCCCAGTCCAGGTCGTCGCAGGTCACGAAGCTGCCCAGTCCCGGGTGGAACGGGCCGACGTGATAGTCCTCCAGGTAGACCTCGATGAAAGTCTTCCAGTTGTAGCGGCAGGTGTGCGTCTCGATGCGGTCCAGCACATAGTCGGAGAAGTCGAACTCCGGGCGCCGGAACAGCCCGCCCAGGTCACGCGCGGGATCGCGCGGACCTTCGAAGAGCGCGCCGAGGTGCTCCTTGAGCGGGTAGCGCGGCAGGTGGGCGCAGGGCTGCGGCGAGAAGTGCGGCGCCCCGATCAGCTCGCCGCTGTCCGCGTAGGTCCAGCGGTGCAGGGGGCACACGATGTGTCCCCCCGACTGCGCGGACAGACGCCCGTGCGACGTGCCGGCCGTCACCGCGCCCGGATCGCCGCCGAGGATCAGCGCCTGGCGGTGCCGGCAGACGTTGGACAGCAGGCGCACGCCGTCCCGCCCATGCACCAGCACGCGGGCGTTGTCCTCATGACGGAGGGCGCGCCAGTCGCCGGGCTCGGGGACCCATTGGCGATGGCCGACGTAGCGCGGCGCGTGGCGCTCGAACATCGCCATCTCGCGCTGGAAGAGCGCGTCGTCGAAATAGGCCTGCACCGGCAGCTGCGGCTGCGTGGACAGCAGATGGGCGCGTCGGACGATGTCGTTCATGCGGAGTTCCGTAGATCGGTGGCGCCGAGCCGTCGCAGCCGTTCGGCGCGCGACAGGCGCGGGCAGGTGTTGCACAGTTCGCCGCCGGCGCGGCGGTCGTCGAGACAGCACACGCCGCGGTCCAGCGCCAGGCGTGAGTCGCCGGTCGCCGTGTCGTAGGCCAGGTAGCCGCTGTCCCCGGTCGCCTCCAGCAGGGCGAGCCACTCGGCGCCGAGCGCGCGCATCGCCTCGTCCGTGAGCCGCGTGAGCGGCCGCGCGCGCAGCAGCGCGGCGAGGACGCAGTCCGCGAGCAGGCGCCGCGCCGCCTTGGGGTGCAGCGGCAGCTGCGTCTGCACCGAGGCCAGCAGCGTTGCCGCCAGCGTCCGAAGCTGCGTGGCCGCGAGCGCGCGATCCGGACCGGGCAGAGGGCGGGCGAAGCGCGAGGCGGGGAGGGTGAAGCCGCTCACGTCCGCCTCGTCGGCATCGACCTGCCAGCGCAGACCGTCCAGCGGCACCACGCCGCCGGCAAGCTCCACGCCCAGCACGCTGGCGTAGGTCGGCTGCCAGACCAGGCGCGCCCAGGCGCGCAGCGCCCAGTACGCCCGACCCGCGTCGGGGTCACGCGCCCGCAGCGCCGCCACGAGCCGCTCGGCCGAGGGGCCCGCCGCGAGCGCCGGCGGGTCGCCACGCGGGACGTCGAGCTCGCAGTGCCCCCGCAGCGACGGCACCAGCGCGCGCGCCTCGGCGAAGAACGCGCGGAGCGTCAGGATGCGACCTCGGGCGTCGTCGACCGCAATGGCCCTTGCCCCGGCGTGACTGTCCTCGGCGCGAAGGGCGCCAGCGGGTTGTCCAGGGTGCCGACGATCTTGAGGTTGGCCGCCGGATCGGACAGGTTGATCATCTGCGTGTTGTTGCCCATCTGCAGCCGGTTCAGGCAGGACTGCCGGAAGGTCGGCGCGAAGAGGTCGTAGCGCGCGTACTTCTCGCGGTGCCGGGGATGCTCGGCCTGGTAGTCGCGGATGTTGGCCGCGACCTCGCCCCAGAAGTCCTCCTCGCTGCAGACCTCGTGCTCGACCAGGATCTGATTCATGAAGCGGAAGAAGCCGTCGAAGATGTCGATGAACACGGCGAGCGTCTTCAGGTCGTCCGGAAAGTCCATCACCAGCCGCCGGACGTTCTCCGGCAGCTGCGCCGACGTGTCGAAGATCGCGGCCTCCTCGGCGATGTCCTTCATCAGCACGCGCACGGGCACATGCCCCTGCATCACCAGGATCAGGTTCTCGCCATGCGGCATGAAGACCAGGTCATGCGTGTAGAAGCAGTGGATCAGCGGCGTCAGATAGGCCCGGAGGTAGCGCTGGAGCCAGGCCTTGGCGCTCAGGCCGGACGCCTCGATCAGCGCGGGCAGCAGGGCCTCGCCGTAGCGGTCCACGTGCAGCAGGCTGGCCATGGTCATCAGGCGCTCGCCCTCCTTGAGCAGCGGCAGCGGGTTCTCGCGCCACAGGGCCGAGAACATCTTCTTGTAGGGCGTGTCGGTCTCGATGGCCGCCTCGTAGTAGTGGTTGCGGAACCCCATCGAGGCGACCTCGCGCAGCATCGTGAAACCGGTGGCGCGCAGCGCCTCGTCGCGGTCCAGCAGCTCCTTGATCCACTGGTTGATCGCCGGCGTGCCCGACATGTAGTACGGCGACAGCCCGCGCATGAAGCCCATGTTGAGGATGGACAGCGAGGTCTTCACGTAGCGCTTGCGCGGCGCGCTGATGTTGAACATCGTGCGGATGGACTGCTGCGCGAGGTAGCGGTCCTCGCTCAGGCCCAGGAACACGATGCGCCGCTGCGCGACGTAGGGCGCGAACGCGACCGACAGCTTGTTGGCCCACTGCCAGGGATGCGCCGGCATGACGAGATAGTCCGCCGGGGTCAGGCCTTGATCGCGGAGCTGGGCGTCATGGCGCGCGAGCGTCTCCTCGCCGAGCTCCTCGCGCAGCAGCTGCTCGTAGCTGAGGTCGGGCACGCAGTGGAAGGCCGCCTGGTCGCGGTGCACCGCCAGCCACACGATCTGGAAGGGCGAGGCGGCCTCGGGCGCGTAGGCGCGGTAATCGGCGCCGTCGAAGCCGAGCCGGCCGTTGTTGGCGACGAAGGCGGGATGGCCCTCGGTCATCGAGGTCTCGATCACCTGGAAGTCGGTCTCGTGGATCAGCGCGCGGCTGCCGTGCGTGGTGTTGAGCTGCTTGTAGGCGCTGCTGTAGAGCGTGCTGCAGATCTCGTCGAGGTAGATCGGGAGCTGCTCGGGCTTGAGTCCCAGCGCCTGCTTGAAGTCGGTCATGAAGCGCAGGGCATCGACCTCGCGATCGACACCGCCCGCCAGGCAGTGGATCGAGTCGGCGTCGATGGCCCAGTGACCGAGCGCCATCAGACGGGCCTCGAAGCGGTAGACGGTGTGGCCGTCGGGCGTGGCCAGCGCGTAGCTCTGGTGCCGTGGGCGGCGCGCGGGGCGCGTGGCATCGAGACGCGGCTCGACGATGTGCTCATGCGCGTACTCGGACAAGGCCTTGCGGACGAGCAGGCGATTGACCCGGCGCCAGACCCGCGGGTCGAGGTGGTCGACCACCGAGGCGGAGGTGGCGATCGTGGCGGGCGTGTCGGCCGGCGTGTGGCGCGCGGGGAACGTGGTGGGCGAAGTCATGCGGGGATCTCCTGAAGGTGAAGCAAGGCGGCGCGGTAGTCGTCGCGGGTGCACAGCGCGAGGCTGGCGACCTTCTCGCGCAACTGCACGTCGCCGCGGTAGACGAAGCCGAAGGTCTTGTTGAGGGTGTGGATGCGCGCGTTGTGGCGGTCGGGCTCGACGACGACGCGGCGAGCGCCCAGTCCGTCGAACATCAGGTCCATCACGGCGCGGAAGACGCGGCGCGAGAAGCCGTGCACGACGTGGCGCGCCGGCGCCACGCAGATGTGCATGCCGAGGTCGCCGGGCTGCACGGCGTAGTGGTCGGCCAGCTGGTCGAAGCGCGGGTCATAGGACTCGGCCAGCACCACGGGTTCACCGTCCAGCGCGCCGATGTGCACGTCGCGGAAGCCGCTCTCGAGCTGCGCGACGTAGAGCTCGCGCACCTCCGCCACGCTGGCGCCCTGCAGGCACCAGAACGCCGCGTGCGGCTGCTGGAACCAGCCATGGATCATCGGGATGTCGTCCGGGACGAGGAGGCGACGGAACACCAGTCCGCCGGGCGAGACGTAGGCCAGGGGCGGCGCGATGGCGGCGTCAGGCGAGGGGTGCATGGGGGGATTCCTCCGGGGCGGGGGTGAGGGGAGACGCGCTGGACGCGGACGGGGCGGCCGGGCGCGCGTGGGGGAAGCTCCAGAGCCACAGCCCGGCCGCGAGCAGGAAGGCCGCGCCCGCGACCAGGAAGGGGGCCCGCAGGCCGAGCGTGGCCACCAGCGAGCCGGCGGTGAACGACGCGAGCAGCACGCCGCAGTTCTGGAAGATGTTGATGACGCCGTAGTCGCGGCCGAAGTCGTCGGGCGTGCTCATGCGATAGAGCTGCACGTCGAAGTTGATGACCAGCTGATACAGCGCCCAGCCGAGCAGCACGCGGCCGATCAGCATCGTCGCCACGTCGGGCACGGCCTGCAGCAGCAGCCCCAGTCCGCCCAGCACGAGGTTGGCGAGCGTGCGGCGCGTCGGGTGCTGCTCCGGCAGCGTCAGCCAACGGTGGATCAGCAACGCGCACACGGCGACGATCTTGGGCACCGCGAAGGCGGCGCCGGCCGCGATCTCGCCGCCCCAGGCGCTGACGCCGGACCAGTACGTCGAGAAGAACGGCCGCGCCAGGGCCGCGCCGAAGTCGAACAGCAGCATCACCATCGCCAGCCTGAGGAGGGGCGCGTGACCCCGGAGACTGAAGCGCCGTGGCGCGACCCGCTCCTCGGCGTCCTCGGCCAGCACCGGCACCATGCGCTGGCTGCGGATCAACCAGGTGCAGATGAGCATCTGCACGAGGTCGGCGAGCGCCATCAGCAGCACGCACTCGCGCACGCCCCAGTGCGCGATCACGGCGCCGCCCGCGACCGCGCCGAGGACCACGCCCAGGTGCGCCGTCACCGACAGCAGACCGATGGTGGCGGCGCGCGTGTCATCGGTCTCGGTGCGCATCAGGTAGGGGAAGTTGAGCAGGTAGCTGCTCTTGAACGCGAACATCGCCATCGAGAGCAGCCAGTAGCTCGCCAGCCCGGGCGCCCAGTAGCTGGCCAGGCACAGCGCCGCCGCGATGCCCTGCGTGAGCTGCAGGATGTGCAGGGTCTCGAAGCGGCGCGCCACGCGCACCCACAGCGGGAAGACGCACATCACCGTGATCGAGATGAAGGCCACGTAGGCACCGACGTGCCAGGGGCTGGCATGGTCGTAGCGCTCCGCGAAGAACTGCGGATAGAACGGGATCAGCAGCGCGTCGCTGATGACCGCGAACAGCGTCATGAGGATCAGTCCGTGTCTCAGGCGCATGCGATGTCCTGTGCGGGAAGGGCGCCCGACGCGAGCGGCCGGTACAGCGGCGAGCGCGGCACGCCGAAGCTCTGCAGCGCGATGCCGGTCTCGATGGGGTAGTGCGCCACGCCGGTCAGCTCGCGGATCAGGCAGGAGTTGCGATAGCAGGCCAGGCCCAGCTCGGGGTTGCTCAGGCCGTGGCTGTGCAGGCCGCCGTTCTGCACGTAGACCTCGCGGCCGGTGACGTCGACGGCGTAGTCGCGGGTGGGCTGGTATCGCCCCTGGCGGTCGAAGCGCAGCCGATGCTCGATGCCGCCGAGGAAGCGCGGCACGCGCTGGCGATAGCCGGTGGCGAAGATCAGGCCGTCGGTCCGGTGCTCGAAGACCTGGCCGGTGTCGGTGCGATGGAACTCCAGCAGGTGCTCGTCCGTCGCCGGATCGACACGGCAACGGCGCAGCTCCGACTGCGTGACGAGATGCGTCTGGTGGGTCTGGCGCTGTCGGGCCCGTTCGAGCAGGTGATAGATGTCGTCCATCAAGCGCGCGTTGATGCCCTTGTAGAGGCTGTCCTGGCGGGCCAGCACGGCGGCCTTGCGGTCCTCGGGCAGGCCGTAGAAGTAGTCCGTGTAGTCCGGCGAGAACATCTCCAGCGTCAGCCGGGTCGTCTCCATCTGGAAGAAGTAGGGCGAGCGCGTGATCCAGTTGACCGTGGTGCCGCGCCGCGCGGCTTCCTTGAGCAGGTCGTGGCAGACCTCGGCGGCGCTCTGGCCGCTGCCGACGACGGTCACGGAGCGCTTGTCGAGCAGGCGCGCCTTGTGCTGCAGGTAGTGGGCCGTGTGCAGGTAGTCGCCGGCACTGTCCTCGCAGCAGGCCGGCAGGCTGGGCTGGGCCCCCACGCCGAGCACCAGCTTGCGCGCGCGGAACTCGACGAGCGTCCCGTCCGCGCGCCGGGCGTGGACGCGATAGGGCGCGCGGTCGGTGTCGCGCGGGTCGCGCTCGTCATGCGCGCCGTGTCCGTCGCGCGCGTCGTGGGCGATGGCCACCACCTCGTGGCCGAAGCGCACGTTGGGCAAGCGCCGCGCGGCCCACTGGCAGTAGCGGTTGAAGCTCTCGCGTGTGATGTAGTGCGGGCCGTTGATGTAGTGCGAGTAGATCTCGCCGCTGTGCTTGCAGTAGTTGAGGTAGCTGTACGCGCTGGTGGGATCGGCCAGGCTGACGAGATCGGCCAGGCAGGGGTTCTGCAGCGTGGTGTCCTCGATCAGCATGCCGGGATGCCAGTTGAATTCCGCGTGGCTGTCGAGGAAGAGCGCGCGGCAGGGCGCGGGCGCGGTCGCCAGCGGTGCCATCAGGCAGGCGAGGCTGAGGTTGAAGGGGCCGAGGCCGATGCCGATGACATCGTGGACCTCGGCGTCGTTGGATCGGGGATCGTTGCCAGGCATCGTGGCCGCCTTCCAGTCGCTGAGTGTGGGGAGCGCGGCCACCGGCCGCGCGCTACCTCCCTCTGACGGATCCCGGCCTCGAAAATTCAGGCAGTGGCACTGTCGCGCGCAGGGGTACTGCCCCTGTCATCCCTCGGTCGCCCGAGATCCGGGCAACGCGCCAGGGCCTGGGCGGCCTCCTGCACCATGAAGTTCACGAGCGTGGTGGACACGCCCAGTCGCAGCCCCACCTCCTGCTGCGTGTGGCCGTGCACGCGATGCAGCACGAAGGCCTGGCGCGTGCGCGCAGGCAGGCCGCTCAGGCAGCGCTCCACGCAGCGCAGGAGCTCGCGTCCGATGGCCTGATGCTCGGGCGTGGCGGTCGGGGCCTCCTGATCCAGGCCCTCGTCCTCCGTGCCCAGCAGCTGCTGCTCGGTCTGGCGCCGGCGCAGGTGGTCGATGCACAGGTGCCGGACGACGCGCATGCAGTACGCGACCGGCTGCTGCACGCCGTGGGGGGACGTGGTCTGCATCAGCTTCATGCAGGCCTCCTGCACCACGTCCTCGGCGAGGTCGCGATCGCCCATCCATCGCCAGGCCGCGCGCCGCAGGAGCGGGCGGTGGGCGATGAAGTCGGCGACGAGGGGGTGCGTGGACGGCGACAGCGGCGCCGCCATCTCAGAGCTTCCAGTTCAGCGTCAGTTGCCCGCTGCGGCCGGCGCCGAGCAGGCTCTGGTCCCAGTACAGGCTGGCCAGGTACTTGCGGTCGGTCACGTTGTTGAGCAGCAGATGCGCGCTGAGCCGGTCGCTGAAGTCGTAGCGCGCCATCAGGCCCAGCACGGCATAGCCGGGCTGCCTCGCGAGGATGGCGCTCCCGTCCGGCGCGGCCTGCGTGCCGTTCACGCGATGGATGTCGCTCTGCCAGCGCAGGGTCGCGCCCAGCTTCAGCTGGGGCAGAGCGGGCACGCGGTAGCGCGCGGACAGCCGGGCCGTGCGACGCGGGACGAAGGTGCGCGCGTCGGCGCCTGTCGCGTCCTCGATGCTCAGCTGGGTGTAGCCGGCGGTCAGGTCCCAGTCCGGGCTCAGGCGGCCGGACATCTCCAGCTCGAAGCCCTTGGCCGTGGCGTCGATGCGGCGGTAGTAGGAGAAGCCGCCGTCGGTGTCGAAGCCGGCGTACTCGGCCAGGTTGTTCTGCGTGGTGCGGAAGACCGCGAACGAGCCGTTGAGCTCGCCGTCCAGCCATTCGCCCTTGGCGCCCAGTTCGACGTTCCGGCCCTCGATCGGCCCGAGCAGCGCCTGCCTGGCGTCGACCTGCGTCTGCGGGTTCACGATCGTGGTGTAGCTGGCGTAGAGCGAGTGGTGCGCGTCCACGTCCACGACGGTGCCGACATAGGGCACGGTCTTGCTCTCCTGGTAGACCCGCGGCACGGCGCGGAACCCCAGGCCCTCGCTGCGCATGCGCGTGTGGTTCAGGCCCAGCAGCAGCTTCCACGGATCGGCCAGGTTCAGGCGCGCCATCGCGTAGAAGGACTCGCGCCGGTTGATGAAGTCGGCGGAGCCGGTGCCGCCCGTCCAGGCCGGCTCGGGGTAGTTGCCCCAGCCGTCGGGGGCGATCATCGCGGTGCCGTTGCCGGCGCCGCGCTGGTAGGAGGCCTCGTTGTGCACGCGCGCGGCGTTGACGCCGACCACCAGATCGTGGCGACGGCCGAGCAGCTCGACCGGGCCCGAGGCGCTGGCGTCGAAGAGCTTCTGGGTCTCGTCGGTGAGCTGCGTCGAGGTCCAGCTTTCCGTGCCGGCGCCCGTCGCGCGGTCGGGCAGGGCGCCGGAGATGCTGAACAGCTTGCCGTCGGCCTTGAGCAGACGGTAGCTGGCCATCGCCTTGGCGTTCCATCCGTTGCCCAGCGCGTGCGTCAGCTCGGCGAAGCCCGTGGTGTCCGTGTTGTCCCAGTGGGACCAGCGCGGCGCGGCGGCCGTCGAGCGGGGGTAGTCGGTGGGCGAGCCATCGGCGTTGTTCAGCGGCAGGCCGCCCCAGGCCGTGCCCTCGGGGCGATTCGCCTGCCGCGACAGGCCCAGCGTGAGCGTGGTGCGCGGCCCGATCGAGGCCTCGATCAGCCCGGCCACGAGGTTCTTGGTGAGGGCGTAGTGGTCCATGAAGGACTCGTTGCGCTGGGCCATGACGATCGCGCGGCCGCGCAGGGTGCCGGACTCGTTGAGCGGGCCCGAGACATCCCCCTCGGCGCGGCGCTTGTTCCAGGAGCCCAGCGTGAGACCGACCGATCCCTGGAAGCTGGCTGTGGGCCGCTTGCGCACGTAGTTCACTGTGGCGGCGGGATTGCCGGTGGAGGTCAGCAGGCCGTTGGCGCCGCGCAGCACCTCGACGCGATCGAAGAGCGCGGTGTCGATGTCGCCGAGCTGGTCGCCGTTGGTGAAGGGCATGCCGACGCCGTCCACCTGGAAGTTGGAGATGTCGAAACCGCGTGCGTTGAAGTAGGTCCGGTCGCTCTCGACGACGTCGACCGAGACCCCCGTGGTGTTCGCGAGCACGTCGTTGGCGTTGAGCAGGCCGAAGTCGTCCATGCGGGCGCGGGTCACGACGGTGATGGACTGCGGCGTCTCGCGAGGCGAGAGCGCCAGCCGGGTGGCGGTGCTCGTGGCGATGACGCCGTAGCGATCGCTCTTCTCGGTCTGCAGCGGGGCGTTGCGGGCCTGCACCTGCACGGCGGGCAGGTAACCGACCGGCAGCGCGGCGACCTCGTCGGCGGCGACGCGCTCGATCACGAAGCTGCCGTCGGCCTGGGCGACCGCCTTCAGCGGCGCGCCGGCGAGCAGGTGGCGCAGTCCCGACTCGACGGTGTAGGCGCCCTCGAGGCCCGCGCTGTGGCGCCCCTGGACCAGTTGGGGGTCGAAGGACAGCAGGACGCCGGCGGAGCGGGCCAGGGTGGTCAGCGCCAGGTCGAGCGGCCCCGGCGGAATGTTGAAGGCGCGCGGCGCCTGCGCGGCGGGCCTGCCGCCCTGCGGCTGGGCCAGGAGGGTGGCGGGCGCGAGCGACAGCGCGAGGCAGGTCGCGAGGCTGCCGGCGGCGAGGGGCGAGCGTCGGAACAGGGGCTGGGCGGGACGGGAGGCGGCGCGGAGGCGTCGGGCGGTCATGGAACACCTTTCTCGGAAAGTGGAGGTCTTTCCTGTGAACCGAACGAAGCGCCGAAACCTGCAGTCCTCGCCAGAAAAAAATTCAGCGCGGCTCCAGCGTCACCCACCAGGCGGTGATCGCGCGCGCGCGCACTGGCAGCGTGCGCTGGAGCGCGGCCACCACGCGGTCCAGGTTGTCGAGCGGGAACACCCCCGAGATGCGCAGCCGCGCCACCGCCGGGTCGCAGCGCAGCCAGCCCTTGCGGTAGCGCGCGAGCTCCGCGACGAGCTCGGCCAAGGGCATGTCGCGCGCGACGAGCAGGCCGTTGACCCAGGCGCCGGCGGATCCGTCGATCGTGCCGGCGGGACCGGCGCCCAGGGCGTCGAACGACCATTGCTGTCCCGGACCCAGGCGATGGCGCGTGGCGGTCGTGGCCTCGCGGCTCGGCTGCGCATCGATCCAGCCCTCCAGCGCCTGGACGGAGGTCCGCCCGTCGAGCTGCCTCACGATGAATCGGCCCGCAGCCGTCTGCAGGCGGCCTTGCGCGGTCCGGACCACGAAGGGGGTCGACGGGGTTGCGCGGTCCCGGACGCACTCAATCAGGACTTCACCGGAGAACAGATCCACGCAGCGACGGTGCGCGTCGACGCGGGCATCCAGCGCGGTGGCGGTGTTCAGTTGCAGCACGCTGCCATCGGCCAGGACGACGCGGCGGCGTTCGCCGATGCCCGTGCGGTGGGAGGCCATCAGGGCCGGCCATCCCCCGTCCGGCGCGGCGGCGAAGCCGATGCCCGCAGTGCCGGCCAGCAGCACGACGCCCTTCAGGACGGCCCGGCGCCGAGGCGCGCGTTCCGATTGCCGCGCCGCCGCCAGCGTGCCGCGGGCGAGCGCGGGCGGCAGGGTCTTGACCCGCTGGCTGAAGGCCTGCAGGTCGGCCCAGGCGCGCGCGTGCTCGGGTCGCTCGCGTTGCCAGTGGTCGCAGGCCTGGTGCTCCTGCGGTGTCGCCCAGCCCGACTGCAGCTTGACCATCCAGGCCACGGCGGCCTCGACGACGGCCGGGGGCAGTTCCTCCGGCGCTCGACGGGTGCCCGTCATTGCAGCGGCATGCCTTGCCGAGCCCGGTGGCAGGCGCTGAAGGCCCGCGTCATGTATTGCTGGACGGAGCTGAGCGACACGCCGAGCTCGGTGGCGATCTGGCTGTAGGGCAGGCCGTCGATCTGGGACAGCAGGAAGGCCTGCTGCACCTTGGCCGGCAGGTCGCGCAGGACCGCGTCGACCTCCAGCAAGGTCTCCAGCATGACCTGCTGATCCTCGATGGACGGCACCTGGTCCTCGGAGAGAAAGGAGAGCGCCTCGAGGAAGGCGCGCTCGAGCGATGCCCGGCGCAGGTGGTCGACCATCAGGCCATGGGCGATGGTGCTGAGCAGCGCCTTGCCGCCGCCCAGGTCGTCGTGGCAGGTGAGGGCGTCCCGGCGCACCAGGACGCGCGCGAAGGTGTCATGCGCCAGGTCCGCGGCGTGATGCGGGCAGCCCAGGCGCCGACGAAGCCAACCGACCAGCCACTGGTGATGACCTTGGTACAGGTGGCCGATGGTGGTGAGGTTGAGGGTCTGGGTGTCACGCATAGTGGCGGCTCACGCTGGCGACAAATTTGGAAATAAAAACTATTCGCATTTACGCACATCGGATGGTGCGGCGTCAATGCGGGGAGGTCCGGGAGAGAATCGCGAGTTCGACGGCCCCTGGTCGGACCGACAGCCTGTCCCTGTCCACAGCTGGCGCCGTCAGACTCCCGAATGACCGACGCTCAATACACGACCTTGCCGCACTGGCCCAACGCCTATCCGGCCAGCGGCGCCCATGCCACGCTGAAGCTGCTCAACGAGGACTTCCTCGTCACCGAACTGCCGCTGCAACTGCCCTCCGGCGCGGGCGAACATGTCTGGCTGGACGTCGAGAAGAACGGCGCCAACACCGCCTTCGTGGCCCAGCAACTCGCCGAGGCCGCCGGCGTGCCGGACCGGGACGTGGGCTATGCCGGCCTGAAGGACCGCTACGCCATCACGCGCCAGTGGTTCAGCATCTATCTGCCCAAGGGCGAGACGCCCGACCTGACCCAGCTCCAGCATCCCGAGTTCAAGGTGCTGAGCCAGAGCCGCCATGTGAAGAAGCTGCGCCCCGGCGATCTGCAGGGCAACCGGTTCCGCATCGTGCTGCGCGACCTGACCGGCGACCGCGACGCCCTCGAGGCCAACCTCCAGGCCGTGGCGTCGCAGGGCGTGCCCAACTACTTCGGCGCTCAGCGTTTCGGCCATGACGGCGGCAATGTCGAGCAGGGCCGGGCCATGCTGGCGCGCGAGATCCGCGTGCGCAACCCGAAGAAGAAGGGCATCTACCTGTCGGCGGTGCGCTCGTTCGTCTTCAACGAGGTGCTGGCGCTGCGCATCCAGCAAGGACTCTGGGGCCGGACCCTGTCCGGCGACGTGATGGACGAGGCGGGCCGGCCGACGGGACCGCTCTGGGGACGAGGCCGCGTGAGCACCACGGAGGACGCGCAGGCGCTGGAGAACGGCGTGGCCGCGCGTCACGCCGCGCTGTGCGACGGCATGGAACACGCCGGTCTGGATCAGGAGCGCCGCGCCTTGGTGGCGAGTCCGCTCGACATGAGCTGGGAATGGCCGCAGGCCGATCAACTGGTGCTCACGTTCTCGCTGCCCGCGGGGAACTACGCCACCTCCGTGCTGCACGAGATCCTGCGCACCACGGAGCCGGAACGGCACACCGAGAGCGAGGGCGAGAGCGAGACGCCGGCCGCCGAGTGACGGCATCCTCACCTCCGGGTGAGGCCAACGCGCGCCGCTAGCGGCGCCTGCGCGGCGGGTCGATCGGGAGATCGATCCGCCGACGCGAGATCCGCTGTTCGCCTGGACGGCGAGCACCACGCGGATCCGCGCCACGAGGACCTGCATCGCGGGATGCGATGCCGGTCCTTCCGATGCATTTCCACCGATCGCCGACCCGCGCGAGGTCCGCGCGCGCCGCCGCGCGCGTATGCACGCCTTCGTCCGTCCCGGTCTCGGGGAAAGCACGGTCATGGTTTGTCCTAGCGCCTGGCGCGTGGCCGAAGGCTTGAAACGCCGATGCGCGCTGCCCATAATCAATAAAAAATGAATCGTCATTCATTAATGGAGCTTGCGATGAGGTCCTGTGGTGGTGGATGGAATGAGCGTCTGGGGCTGACCCCGATGCGCCTGGCGGTGTTGGGGCTGTGTGGGGGCGTGCATTTCTCGGGCCAGGCGCAGACGCAGGCCGCGACCGAGCCGCCCGCCGCGGAGGCACGCGACGTGCAGGCGCTCGAGCTCGTCACGGTCACCGCGCAGCGGCGGCGCGAGCCGGCGCGGGAAGTTCCGCTCACCGCGGACGTGCTGAAGGGCGAGGCGCTGGCCCGCGGCGGCTATCAGTCGCTGCGCGACATCGCCGCGCTCCTGCCCGGGGTGAACTTCACCCAGGCCACCGCCTCGACGGGACAGAGCCAGATCACCATGCGGGGCGTGACCACCGGCAGCCAGGTCGGCGCCACGGTCGGCATGTACGTGGATGACGTGCCCTTCGGATCGAGCTCCGCCTACGCCGGCGGCGGGGCCGGCGCGCTGGACCTGGGCCTCTTCGATCTGTCGAACGTGGAGGTGCTGCGCGGTCCGCAGGGCACGCTCTATGGTGCGAGCGCCATGGGCGGCCTCATCAAGTACGTCTCGGCGGAGCCGGAGTCGGGCTACCTCGGCGGGCAGGCGACGGCCGAGCTCTCCAGCGTGAAGGGCGGTCGTGTCGGTCATGTGCTGCGCGGGCTGATCAACGTGCCGGTGATGCAGGACACGGCGGCGCTGCGGGTCACCCTCTACCAACGGCGCGAGGGCGGATTCACCCGGGATCTCGATCACGAGGGTCGTGTCGTCGACGGCGCGCGCACGGACGGCGGCCGCGTGGCCCTGTCGCTCCAGCCCAGCAAGGACCTGAGCCTGCGGCTCACGGCCATGACGCAGCGGCAGTCGCGCGACGGCTCCGCGCAGGAGGATGACGTGGTGGCGACGGGGCAGCCCGTCGACGCGCGCTACACCAAGCGCCTGTTCGTGAGCGAGCCCGTGACCGTGCGCAACCATCTGCTCACCGCGGTGGTCAAGGCGGATCTGAAGTGGGCGACGCTCGAGTCCATCACCGGCTGGCAGCGCTCGACCAACGACGGGCGCGCGGATCCCACGGCGTTCTATGGCCCGTTCCTGGGCCAGATCGGGATCGTCAATCCGGGCTACGCGCTGGACTACGGATTCGACAACCGCAAGCTCTCGCAGGAGTTCCGTCTGACCTCCGCGCGCAGCCGCGCGCTCGAATGGCTGGTGGGCGCCTTCTACGCGGACGAGCGGGGCGACAAGACGCAGCACATGACACCGCTGGACGCGCAGCTGCATCCCGTGCAGCCGCTGCTGGTCGACGCGCGCTTCCCCTCCACTTATCGCGAGATCGCGGCCTTCGGAACGGCGACCTACTACCTGACAGCGAGCACCGACCTGACCCTCGGCGTGCGTCAGAGCCGCAACTCGCAGCATCTCGACCAGAGCTTCAGCGGCCTGTTCGCGCCGCCACCGCAACCGGCCGCGAGTTCGACCGAGAACGTCACGACCTGGCTGGCCACCGCACGCTGGCGTCCCGCCGCCGACCAGGCGCTGTATGTGCGCGCCGCCAGCGGCTATCGACCGGGCGGGCCGCTGCCGGTGATCCAGGATCCGGTGACGGGCCAGCCGCTGAACAAGCCTTTCTTCAAGTCCGACAGCCTGTGGAGCTACGAGGTGGGCTGGAAGGGGACGCTGATCCCGAACCGCCTGAGCTCCGAGCTCGCGCTGTACCAGATCGACTGGAACGACATCCAGGTCTTCACCGCGAGCGCCGGCTTCTCGGGCATCGGCAACGCCAAGCGCGCGCGTTCCCGCGGCGTGGAATGGAGCTTGCGCGCCATGCCGATGCAGGGGCTGCGGGTGTCGACCGCGCTCAGCCTGATCGACGCCAAGCTGCTGGAGGACAGCCCCGACCTGGGCGGCGTGGCCGGGGAGCGCATGCCCGACACCGCGCGGACCTCCGCGGCGCTCCAGGCCGATCGGGACTTCGAGTGGCTCGGACGTCCCGCCCATCTCGGATTCACCTGGCGCTATACCGGCGACCGGTTCAATGCCTTCAAGGCCGCGCCCGGCAACCCGCAGTACCGCCTGCCGGCCTACTCGGCGCTGGACCTGCGAGGCGGGCTGGGGTTCGGTCGCATGAACCTGGACTTCTTCATCCGGAACCTGACCAACCGGCATGCGCAGCTGGGGGCGGACACCTCGCTCAGCCTGGCCGGCGGGCCGGCGCGCGTGAGCGTGCTGGCGCCCCGCACGATCGGCCTGCAGCTGAGCGCCGAGTTCTGAGGAGACCTGACATGCAGATCGACAGCTGGGTGGAAGAGATTCCCTTCAAGGCGCCGTTGGCCATCGCGGGACGCACGCTGGTCGGGCAGTCCGTGCTTCGGGTGACGGGCCGGCACGCGGGCCTCGTGGCCGAGGCGGAGGCGGCGGGCGTCTTCTATCACGGGGACGACGGGCACCGCATGCGAGCGCAGGTGCAGGAGGTCCTGCCGCGTCTCGGCGAGGACCTGCCCATGGCCTGGCGCGCGGTGAGGGCCATGCGGCCGGGCGGCGCGCGCAACGCGCTGGACTGGGTGATGTGGCAACTGGCGGCGGGCGCGAGCGGACGGCCGGTCCATGAGCTCGCCTTCCTGTCTCGTCTGCGACCGCTGGCGACCATGGTCACGCTCGGTCTCGCGAGCGCGTCGCAAATGGCCCAGGCGGCGCTCGCGTTGCCGGAGGCGCGGATGCTCAAGCTCAAGCTCGAGGGGACGGAGGCGGACGCCGAGCGCGTCACGGCGGTGCGCCAGGCGCGGCCCGATGTGCGGCTGGGCATCGATGCCAACGAGGGCTGGACGCTGGGCCACCTCGAGCGCATGACCGCGACCTTGCTGGCGCAGGGCGTCGAGCTGATCGAGCAGCCCTTGCCGGCGTCACGCGACGACGAACTGGCCGGCTATCGCTCGCCCATTCCGCTCGCGGCGGACGAGTCGCTGCAGACGCTGGACGATCTCGATCAGGTGGCGACGCGCTACCAGGTGGCCAACATCAAGCTGGACAAGTGCGGCGGGCTCAGCGCCGCGCTCACCTTGGCGAACGAGGCCCGGCAGCGGGGAATGCGCGTGATGATCGGCTGCATGGGGGGACGGTCCCTGGCCATCCTGCCGGCCTTCATCGCGGCGCAGACGGCCGATCTGGTCGACCTGGACGCGCCGCTGTTCATGGCCGGGGACACCGCGCCGGCCGCCCGCTATGCGCAGGGGCAGGTGAGCTTCGACGTCGACGCACTCGACGTGGCGGCGCCGGCGCGGCGGTCGCCGGTCAGCGCCTGGCTCTGACGGGGGCGCCATGCAGGATCGCCACCAACCAGCGCGCCGTCTTGATCTTGGCCTCCGTCTGTGGCGGCACGCCCAGCAACGCCTTGACCTGCGCCGCCACCAGCAGCGACAGCAGGCCCTCGCCGATGGCCTTCAGCGCGGTCTTGTCGAGCTGGTCGTTGTTCGCGCCCGCGCGGGCGACGGCATCGAACAGCGCCGTGCGCAGGCGGTCGAAGTTCGCCGCGACGAAGCCCTGGATCTGCGGGTTTCGACGCGCGATGGTCGCGACTTCCAGCGCGGTCAGGCTCGCGGCGCTCGCGGCGTCCTGGGCCTTCACGATGGTCTCGATCAGGCCGAGCAGCTCGCTCGCCGTCTCGCAGGCCTCGAAGGGGCCGACGTTGGTGTCCGCCTGCTCGATGAGGCGCGTCAGCACGTCCTCCTTGGAGCGGAAGTGCACGTAGATCGACCCCACCGACAACCCGGCCTCCGCCGCGATGTCGCTCATGACCGCGTCGGCCACGCCCTTCCGGTCGAAGACCGCGCGCGCCGCATCCAGGATCTGTTGACGCACGGCAGCCATGTGGCTCTCGTCTCGCTTGGGCATGCTTCCCTTTAAAACGAATGAATATTCACTAATCTTATGACGAAAGACACCCGCATGAAGTCGAATGAACCCGAGAACCTCCACGAGCAGCTGGAGGCGGTCTTCGCCAGTCTCTCCCGCGCCGACGCGCCCGGCGCGGTCGTGAGCGTCCAACGCCGGGGGCAGTTGCTGCTCCGCAAGGGCTACGGGCTGTCCAGCCTGGAATCCGGTCTGGTCAACACGCCCGCGACCAAGATGCGCATCGGCTCGACGTCCAAGCATTTCGCCTCGATCCTGGCGCTGATGCTGCACGACGAGGGCCACCTCTCGATCGACGATCCGGTCGTGCGATGGCTGCCCGAGCTGCCGGTCAGCCAGGGTCGCCGCACGCTGCGCCAGTTCATGAATCACACCGGCGGCACGCGTGACTACCTCGACCTCTCGTTGATCTCCAACGGCCTGGGCATCGTGCCCGCCGAGGGCGCCTACGCCTACCAGTGCCGTCAGCACGGCGAGAACTTCGCGCCGGGCGAGCAGTTCATCTACAACAACGGCGGCTACCGCATGCTGTCGCTGGTCATCGAGCGGGTGATGGGCATGCCCCTGGCGCAGGCCCTGCGCGAACGGCTGTTCGAGCCGCTGGGCATGCACGAGACCTCGCTGTGGGCGAGCGACCTCGACCCGCTGCCCGGCGTGGCGCAGGCCCACCTGGCGCTGCCCGGCGGCAAGTTCGGCAAGGGCGTTTTCCCGGCGGTGATCCTGGGCGAGGGCGGCATCGCCTCCACGGTGGACAACATGCAGCGCTGGCTTGCCCATCTCGCGGCGCCGACGCTGTGGCCGCGCGCGCTGTCCGACGAGCTGATGGCGCCCACGACCCTGAACAACGGCTTCACGCACCCGTACGGCCTGGGCGTGGTCGCGGAGAGCTGGCGCGGCGTGCGGGTCTTCCATCACGCGGGCGGCGTGGTGGGGGGAAGCTGCCAGATGCTGGCCGCGCCGGACCACGACATCCAGATCATCGTGATGACCAACCGCAGCGACGGCAACGCGGCCGAGCTGGCGGAGAAGCTGCTGACGGTTCTGGTCGGCGACACGATGTCGGCCGCCCCGCAACCGGCGGATCCCGCGCTCGTGGATGTGCTGGGGGGCGACTATCACTGCGCCGGCAGCGGTCGTCACTTCGTCATCGACCGGATGGACGACAAGCTCTTCCTCAAGAGCTTCGGCATGCCGCTGCCGCTCCAACAGTCCGAGGGAGGCGAGCTGCGCGTGAACGTGCTGTCGGTGATCGCCATGCAGGTGGTCCCCGTCCGCGGGGCGCAAGGACAGGTCGTCGCGATCGACGTCATCGAGCAGGGGATCACCCACCGATGCGAGCGCATCGATCCGGGCTTCAAGGCGGACCAGACCGTGGCGCCGTTCGCCGGACTCTGGCACAGCGACGAGCTGGGCGCGGACCTGCGCATCGGCGGGGAGGGCGGCGACACCGCCGCCGGCCTCGACGCCGAGGCCGACGCGGTGAAGGTGATCGGCCAGTACGGGCGCAACCGCTTCAAGCTCCAGGCCCTGCTGCCCGGGACCTGCCTCCTGCAGAGCACGGACCCTTCGCTGCCGCTGAACGGCACGCTGCGCCTGCGCATCGGTGCCGACCGTCGACGCGAGCTCGTGCTCGACACCTCGCGCACCCGCGGCCTGACCTTGCGGGAGGTCACGTCCGGTGTCTAAATCCATGAAGATCCCGCGGCTGATGCCGGTGGGTTTCGGCGCGGGCGCGCTGGGGATGTCGCTCGCCTTCGGCGCGGTGCCGCTGCTGTTCCTGTTCTACCTGACGGAGTTCGCGCAGGTGCCGCCGGCCGTCGCCGGCGTGCTGCTGGCCATCCCCAAGCTGGCCGACATGGTGCTCGATCCCTGGATCGGGCGCCGCAGCGATGCGGTCGCCCGGCGCCTGGGCAGCCGGGGCACGCTGCTGGCCCTGGGCACGGCGGCGCTGCCCCTCACCCTGGTGCTGCTGTTCCTCCCCATGCAGGCCTTGCCGCTGCCGGCGCGCATCGGCCTGCTGGGCGTGCTGCTGGTGGTCCAGTCGCTGCTGCTGACGGTCTGCACCGTGGCCCACACGGCGATCGCGGGCGACATCGCCGACGGCATCGAGGGGCGCAGCGCGCTGATGGCCGCGCGCGCCATCGGCCAGACGCTGGCCGGGCTGACGGTGTCGGTGGCCGCGCCGCAGCTGGTCGCGGCCTTCGGCGCGAACCAGTCCGGCTATCTCGGCATGGCCGCCGTGCTGGCGCTGGTCTCGCTGGCGGCGCTGGCGCTGTGCTGGCTCAGCGTCCGCCGCGTGCGGATCTGCGCGGGCGTCGAGACGGGCAAGCCCGACCATCTGCTGCGCGCGCTGGGCGGCACGCTGAGGAACAAGGCCTTCTACTGCATCGCCTGCATCCTCGTGCTGATGGGGCTCAGCTCGACCGCGCTGCTGAGCGCGCTGCCCTACGTCAACAAGCATCTGCTGCATGTCGGCCCGGACAACCTGTCGCTGCTGCTCACGCCGCTGTTCCTGACGGTGCTGCTGGGCGTGTCCTCGGCCCCGTGGATCGCGCGGCGGGCGCCGGCGCCGGCGATCCTGTGCGGCGCGCTGCTGCTCGCCCTGACCGGCATCGCCTGGCTGGGCCTGGGCCCGCGCAGCAACGCGTCCATCGCCAGCGGCTGCGCGCTGTTCGGCCTGGCCTCCGGGGTGCTGACGGTGATGATCTCCACGCTGGCCATCGAGTCCGCCACCCAGTTCTCCGCCCAGGGCGAGAGCCTGGGGCTCTACCTGGGGATCCTGTTCTCCGCCGAGAAGCTCGGCCAGTCGCTGGGCGGGCTCGTGCTGGGCCTGGGGCTGGACTGGGTCGGGCCGCTGCAGGGCGAGGCGTCGGCGCTGTCGCTCTCGCGCCTGGAAGCCCTGTGGATCGGCACGCCGGCGATCACCCTCGTCGCGGCCCTGGTGCTGCTGCTGCCGCTGACCTCGCGCCTCCGGGTGCAACCTGCCTGACAGGACTCGTTCATGAAGATCTTCACTGCCGGTCTGCTGACGGAGACCAACACCTTCTCGCACTTCGAGACCACCGTCGCGTCCTTCGAGGAGACGGGCATCCTGCGCGGACCGATCGACGCGGGCGCGCTCGGCTCGGTGGGACAGGTGGTCGAGCAATGGCGCACGCTGGCCGCGCGCCATGGCGACGAGCTCGTCGAGGGCCTCTATGCGATCGCCCAACCCGCCGGACCCGTGCTGGCCGCGGACTACGCGCATCTGCGCGCCGAACTGCTGGCGGGCGTCCAGGCCGCGGGCGCGCTCGATGTCGTGCTGCTCTACCTGCACGGCGCGATGGTGGCGCAAGGCGAGGACGACTGCGAGGGCGACCTGATCCAGGCCGTGCGCGCCATCGTCGGCCCGCGCTGCCGGATCGGTGTCGAGCTCGACCCGCATTGCCACTTGAGCCACGCGATGACGCAGGGCGCGGATGCGATCGTGCTCATGCGCGAGTACCCGCACATCGACTACGCGGAACGTGCCGCCGAGCTCTTCCGGCTGTGCCGCGATGCCGCGACGGGCGCGACCCATCCGGTGATGGCGGTGGTGGACTGCCATCTGGTGGGCTTCTTTCCGACGACCTCGCCGCCGATGCGCGGGCTGGTCGACCGGCTCGCGGAGGTGGAGGGCCGGCCGGGCGTCCTCTCGGCGAGCCTGGTGCACGGCTTCCCCTGGGGAGACGTGGCCGATGCCGGCAGCAAGGTGCTCGTGATCGCCGACGGCGATCCGGCCCTGGCCATGCGGACGGCCGAGGAGCTGGCGCGCGCCTTCTATCGCCTGCGCGTCGATCTGATCCCCAGGCTGGAGATCATGGACGACGCGCTGGGGGACCTGCCCGCGGACGGTCCGCCGAGGATCCTCGCCGACGCGGGCGACAACCCGGGCGGCGGCGCCCCCTGCGACCACACGGTGATGCTGTCGGCGCTCCTGGCGCGGTCGACGCTGCGCAGCGCGTTCGGCATGGTCTGGGACCCGGAGACCGTGCAGGCCTGCCTGCGCGCGGGCATCGGCGCGTCGCTGCGCCTGCGGGTGGGCGGCAAGGCGGGGCCGACCTCCGGCCAGCCCCTGGACCTGGACGTGACGGTGCGGGGGCTGTCCGAGCACCACACGCAGGAGGTGGGACGGATCGTCGACCCCTTGGGCGCCGCGGCCTGGGTGCGCTCGGGGCCGGTGGACATCGTGCTGATCAGTCGACGTCAGCAGACGCTGTCGCCGAGCGCGTTCACGAATCTGGGCGTGCCGCTGCACGAGGCGAGGGTCATCGGCGTGAAGTCGAGCCACCACTATCACGCGGAGTTCTCGAAGCTCTCCGGCGACTGCCGGGTCATCGAGACCGGCGCGGCCCTGTCCATGGACTTCGCCCGTCTGCCGTATCGCAAGCGGGGTCTGAACTTCTTCCCGGCCGTGGACGATCCCGCGCCGCATCTGTCGTGAGCGCGGATCAGCAGCTGCGCCGGGTCGAATCGGCCAGCACGGCCCGGATGGTCGTCGACGGTCGGCCGATGCTCAGCTTCGGGGGCTCGAGCTACCTGGGGCTGGGCGGTCATCCGGGCCTCATCGAGGCCGGCGTGAACGCGCTGCGCCACCTGGGCGCCAGCGCGCAGCTCTCGCGCCATTACGGCTTCGGTCTGTCCGCGAATCTCGAGGCCGAAGCGGCCGCGCGCGCGTTCTTCGAGACGGAGCGCGCGATGTATTTCGGGACGGGCTACCTGTTCGGCCTGATCGCGCTGTCCGGCCTGGCGGCGCGGTGCGACGCGGTGTTCGTCGATGAGCACGCGCACTACAGCCTGCGCGATGCCGCGATGGCCTGCGGTCGTCCGATGCATGTCTTCGCGCATGGCGACGCGGAGGACCTGGCGCGCGTCATGGCCGCGACGCTCGGCCCGGGCGAGCGGCCCTTGGTGGCCACCGACGGGATGTTCCCGACGCGCGGCAGCATCGCGCCCTTGCGGGCGTATGCGGCCTTGCTGGCGCCGCGCGAGGGCTGGCTGGTCGTGGACGAGTCGCACGCGTTCGGCTGCGTGGGCCCGCGAGGGCGGGGCGCGGTCGAGTTGGCGGGCCTGCCACGGGACCGGGTGCTCGCGGGCGGATCGATGGGCAAGGCCATCGGCGCGCATGGCGGGATCGCGATCGGCCCGGCCGCGCTGATCGAGCCGCTGTGGCGGACGCCCGCCGCGCGCGGCGCGGTGCTGGGCTGCTCCGCGGGCGCCGCGATGACCGCGGCGGGTCTGCGCCATGTCGATGCGCATCCCGAGCTGATCGAGCGGCTGCGACGCAATGTGCGGGCCGTCCGGCTGGGGCTGCGCGAACTCGGGCTGCGGCCCGAGGAGAACGAGGGCCCGCTGGCGACCTTCGAGCACGGCCGGGCGGCCGACATGGTCCGGATACAGCGGACCTTGATGGACCGCGGCGTCTTCATCGCCTACTCCACCTACGTCGGCGCGGGCCCCGAGGGCGTGCTTCGCATCGCGGTCTTCGCCGACCACACCGACGCCGACATCCGGCGTCTCCTCGACGAGCTGCGATCGTTGCTCTGACCGTGTGACCCGGTGCCGGTCCCGAACACCCCCCGAACTCCAACCCAAGGACGCCACCGTCTCCGAGCTCGTGCTCGTGCTCGTGCTCGTGCTCGTGCTCGTGCTCGTGCTCGTGCTCGTGCTCGTGCTCGGTCCTGCGATCGTTTCCGTTCCTCAATCCATTCTGGGAGTCCCCATGTCCATTCCTGCCAATCTGCCTTTTTCCAAGGTCCGCCGCGTCGGCGATCTGGTGTTCCTCTCGGGGGAGTTGCCGATCGGCCCCACGGGTGAGATCCCCGCCGGCATCGGTCCTCAGACCGATCTGACGCTGGCCCGCATCGCTGCCACCTTGGCGGGCGAGGGGCTCGGCCTGTCCCACGTCGTGCAGGCGACCGTGTACTTGCGACACGCGGAAGACTTCGCGGCGTTCAACGCCGCCTACGCGGGCCACTTCGCGGCGCCATTCCCCACCCGCACGACGGTCGTCGCCGCGCTGGCGCTGGCGCCGGCCGACGTCGAGATCACCGTCGTGGCGGACGCGTCCTCGGCACGCTGACGAAGGACGGACGAGATGGGTCAAGAGATCGTGGTGCTCGGCGCGGGCATGGTCGGCACCGCCACCGCGCTGGAGCTGCAGTCGCGGGGGCATCGCGTCACGCTGGTGGATCGCCGCGCGCCGGGGCAGGAGACGTCCTACGGGAATGCCGGTGCGATCCAGCGCGAGGCGGTCGAGCCCTACGCCATGCCGCGGGACTGGCGGTCGCTGCTGTCCGTGGTCCTCAAGCGTGGGTTGGACGTGAACTACCACCTGCGTGGACTGCTCGCCGCGTGGCCGCAGCTGCTGCGCTACTGGCAAGCCTCGGCGCCGGAGGCGCACCGGCGGATCGGCCGGCAGTACGCGACCCTCATCGCGCACTGCACGCCGGAGCACGAGCGCCTGATGACGCTCGCCGGCGCGCACGACCTGGTGCGGCGCGATGGCCTGCTGATGATCTACCGGAGCGAGCGCGCGCTGGACGCCGCACTGCGGCATTCGCAGCGGCTGTCGGCCGACTACGGCACCTCGTTCTCGGCGTTGGATGCCGCCGGCATCGCGGCGCTCGAACCCGCCTTCCGGACGCCCCTGGCAGGCGCTCTCCATTGGCGGGATTCCTGGCGCGTGAGCGATCCCGGCAGCCTCGTCGAGCGGTACGCGAGCGCGTTCACGCAGCGCGGCGGGCGGGTGCTCATCGGTGACGCGGACAGCCTGCGCGCCAACGGCAAGTCCGGCGTCACCGCCGGTGGCAGTCCCGGCGCCGCTGCCCACAGCAGTTCCCGCAGCGCTCCCCGCGGCACTTCCATCGGCACTCCCATCGGTGCCTCCAATCGCACGTCCAGCGGCGCCGGGTGGACCGTCGACACGGAGGAGGGGCCCGTGCAGGCGGAGCAGGTGGTGCTCGCGCTGGGCCCGTGGATGGGACCGTTCGCGCGACGGCTGGGGTATCGCTGGCCGCTCTTCGTGAAGCGCGGCTACCACCGCCACTTCACGGGCGGGGCCTCGCTCCATCACACGACGCTGGATGCGGAGCGCGGCTACGTGATGTCACCGCAGCGGCGGGGGCTGCGGATCACCAGCGGCGCGGAGATCGCCTGCCTCGGCGCGCCCCTGACGCCTCGGCAGCTCGACGGCGCCACGGCCGAGGCGCGCGGCCTGCTGGACCTGGGACAGCCGGTGGAAGCCGAGCCCTGGATGGGGGGCAGGCCTTGCTGCGCGGACATGAAGCCGATCATCGGCGCCGCGCCCCGGCACCGTGGGCTCTGGATCAACTGCGGTCATGGGCACCACGGCTTCTCGCTGGGGCCCGCCAGCGCGCGCCTGCTGGCCGACCTGATCGAGGGAGCGCCCCCCTACGTCGATGACGCGGCGTTCTCGCCGTCGAGGTTCGGCCGCTAGCGGGGCGACGGATCGACGGATTCGGGTCCGCGCTGACCCCCTCCGAGGATTCCGAGGGGCGAATCAAGCGTGAAGTCCTTCACGGCAATTGGCGTGCCCGACATGTCGGATTTGTTGACGTTCTTCTCCCTAATTTTAGGGATGAACTGAAAAACAGCATGTAAATCAATGGGTTGAGACGCTGGCACAAGCATTGCTATTGCATGGGTATCAACAATCCCAACGACATCAGCTCGACTCCCACCATGAAGACGAAGATTGCCGCTCTGCTCGCCACCCTCGCGTTCGCTGGCGCCGCCCAGGCCGCCCCGACCTACCTGCCGGTCGGCGCGCAGGCCAACGTCGGCCTGAGCACCATCCTCAACGGTGGCTGGACCGAGTGCTACGTGGGCACCATGGCCCAGTTCATCGGCAACAACGCCGAGAACGTGCTCAACGCCTGCACCGGCGATTACCTGATGATGGCCGGCCGCGCGACGGGTTCGGACACCTTCCTGGCGCTGGCCGCCGCGCTGCGCGCCGACACCATCGTCAACACCGGCATGTCGAGCACCGGTTCCCACGTGGCCAATGGCGCCCAGTGGTACTTCTCGCCGAACTGGTCCTGGGGCTTCACCACGCTGGGTGACGATCTCTCCGAGAACCAGTGCGACACGTCCGACAGCCCGCTGTCGATGTGCCTGCACACCGTCAATGGCGCCGGCGGCTATCGCATCAACGACATCGCCGGTCTGAACGACAGCACCGCCTACCAGAAGGTCTTCTTCCAGGCTTCCGCCGTCGAGATCCCCGAGCCGGCCTCGCTGGGCCTGGCCGGCCTGGCGCTGGTGGGTCTGGCGGCCACGCGTCGTCGCAAGTCGGCCTGATCGACCGGCTTCCATGAACAAAGCCCCGCGGCTCGCGCCGCGGGGCTTTGTCGTTTCTGGCCGGGACCGCGGACTCGGTGCCGGCGACGCCTGACGCGTCGGACCGTCAGCGCGTCGGCGGGGCGTCTCGCCGAGTCACTCCGACGAGCGGCCCTTGAGGTGCGTCACCACCATCATCAGCGCGGCACCGCCCAGCGTCTTGATCAGACCCGAGTGCTGCGCGTAGAAGCTGCCCAGCGCGTCTGCGAGGTCGGGGTTGGTCTCGTGCGCGTGGTTCACCACGGCCTGGACGTCCTCGGGAGACAGCTGCGAGGCCTGGCCCGGCGTCACCTGCGCTGCGCCGGGCGCCAGGATGCGGCCCAGCACGCCGCCGCCCAGGGCCGACGCGGCGACCGGGCCCATGCTGGCGATGATCTGGTTGAGCAGACCGGCACGCTGCTGGTCGTTCGAGTTGCCGAACAGCTGGCCGACGAGTTCCCCGATCGGCGGCGTGCCGTCCGAGCGGAAAGCGCCGGCGAGCGCCGATCCCAGCGCATCGGCCGGGGCGTTGCGGGTGACGTGATCGACGTCGGTCTCGCCGAGGCTGCCGCTGGACACCATCTGGCTCAGCGCATCGAGAAGTCCCATGTCGGATTCCTTTCGGGTCGGAGTGCGGGCGCGCGAGCGCGGGTCACTTGGCGCAGGACTTGCCGTGGTCGCCGTGGAAGCCCTTGGCCTTGGCGTCGGCCTCGGACATGTACTCGCCCTGCTTGGTCTTGCCGTAGTAGCGGTCGCCCTCGCAGTGATAGACCTTGCTCGAGGCGTTGGCCCAGACCTTGCCGGCGCCGCCACCGGGCGCCTGGGCCATCGCTGCCGCGCTCGCCTTGGGCGCGGCGGCCATCGGGGCCGTGGCCGGCTTGGCGGCCGCCGCGGAGGCCTTCTTGTCGACGCCGCCGTGGCCCTTGCAGGCCCCCTTGAACGTGTCGCCGCTGAAGGGCGTGCCGTCCTTGCAGACCGCGGACACCCCGCCCGCGGCGGCGGGTGCGCTGGCGGCAGGCATTTGCGCGAAGGCGGTTCCCGCGAGGGCGGTGCCCAGGCAGAGGATCAGGAGAGACTTGTGCATGAGGGGCCTCGTTCGACAGGCGATTGGTGGATCGACTGTAGGAGGAGGCCCGTGAGCGGCGCGTGATCGCTGCGTGATCGGCCGGTGAGGGCGGCGAGGCGCGCCGTGGGCTCAGCGCAGGCGCTCGACGTAGCTCCGGTTCATCGGCGTCTCGCGATGCACGGGCGGCCGGCCCTTCTCGAAGGAGTCGAAGACCAGCAGCTGCTGCTCGTCTGTCTTGCGCAGCGCGCGCGCGATGCCGTTCTTGCCCGTCTCGATCAGCGTGGTGATCGTCTTCTCGTCCTTGATCCGGGTCGAGTCGTAGTTGCCGCTGGAGGTGTCCAGCATGGTCGTGCGCGAGCGCAGGTAGTTGGCCGTCAGCTTCTCGTTCTGCGTCTCGGTGATGGACTGGCCGGTGCTGTCGACGCCGGGCTTGGCGCTGGTGTGCTGGTTGATGACGTACTCGGCGTGGCCCTGTTCCTTGACGCCGCCGTACTTGTTGGTCTTCTGGCTGTCGCCGGAGAAGCTGGCATCGAAGTCCGCCAGGCCGCTGCGCAGCTGGTCGACCTGATCGCGCAGGTTGGGCGACATGGCCGGATTGGCCTCGTCGTCGACCAGCAGGGTGGCGGCGAAGTGGCGCGCGTTGTCGCCCTTGCCGCTGCCGTTGCCGTCCTGGCGGCTCTGCTCGGCGGAGGGCGCCTGCAGCTGCTGGAAGCCCGCCTTGAAGGTGGCGACCAGTTGCTCGTCGGCATGGCCGCGCTTGGCGGCCGCGTCGATCTGCTGAAGCATCTTGTCGATCGCCGACAGCCGCTGCGCGCTGCCGCCGCTGCCCAGCGCGGACGTGGCGTCGACGCTGATGGACAGGTCGCCGCCGGGGCCCTTCATGTCGATGCTCTTCCTGTCCGCGCCCAGGTGCAGCGCGAACGAGCCCAGCGCCCCCGGCTGTCCCAGTCCCGCCAGCCCCTTCGGATCCTCGACCTGGAGGTCCAGGCCCGAGATGACGCTGCTGTCGTAATTCATCAGCTTGGACAGGTCCAGGGTCGGCGCGCCCTGGCCGAGACCGTTCAAGGCGCTGTCGAGGCCGTCGGCCAGGTCGGCGAGGGCGTCCTTCTCGGTGCTGCTGAGCTTGCCGGAGCTGGTGATCGAGACCTCCAGGCCGCGGGTGCCCTGGCCGCCTTCATTGGAGGCGATCTTGAGCTCCACCGTCTGGCCGGTGCGGGTCTGGATCTTCAGGTTGACGGTGGCCGCGCCGGTCAGGACGCCGGTGGCCTCGTCGGTGCCGGAGGCGGCCTGCGCGGAGGCGGCGCCCGAGGCCGCGTCGCCCGAGGCGACGGCGGGCCGGGCGTCCGACAGGGACTGCTTGAAGTCGACGCCGGTCTCGGAGAGCTGGTTCAGCAGGGCGCCGCCCAGGCCGCGCCAGCGATTCGCCAGGCCGCTCCCGTTGAGGTTGAGCGCCATCTGGCTGGAGACGTCGTTGCGCACCGCGCCAGGCTTGCCGTAGACGGCGTTGTTGGCCGCGGAGCCGCCCAGCGTGACGCGGGTCGGCGCGGACGCGCTGCCCGCGTAGCCGGCGGCGCTCGCGCTGGCGGCGCGGCTGTGCGCCGCCTTGGCGGCGGTGACGCGATCGAGGAGGTTGAAGCCTCCCGAAGGAATGAGGGTCATGACGCGCCTCCCTGGCGGCGGAATCCGGCGCGGCTCTGACGGCCTGGGCGCGCGGAAGGTTGTTTCTCTCCGGCTTATCGGCCGCGCGTCAAGAAACTGTAGGGGAGGCGTTGTCCCGTCGTCGGCGGTGGGCGAGGGGCGGCCCGCGTCGGCCGCGTCGCCCGATTCGCCCGGTCCGCCGGACAGCGGGCGTCAGGGGGCGACGGGGCCGTCAGACGTGCAGCCAGGCGGCGATGCCCAGGCCGATGCCCAGCACGCCGGCGCCCAGCGTGGCGTACTCCATCCAGCGGCGGCGGGTCAGCAGCGCGATGGCGGCCAGGGCGATGCCCACCTGCAGCACGGTCGTGGCCTGGGCCCAGCGGTGGTGGAGGTGCAGCTGTTCCTCGCTCTTGTGGTCCCAGTCGGCGGACAGGGCCTCGAGCTTCTCGGCCTCGGTCTTGATCTGGGCCTTCTCGGACTCGTAGCGCGCGATCTTGTCGCGGTACTTGGCCTTCTGCTGCTCGTCGGCGGTCAGGTCCAGGGCGAGCTCGGACAGGTTCTGGCGGCTGCTCTTGGCCTGGTAGTAGTTCCAGCGGTTGGCCGCCTCGGTCTTGGTGATGGCGGCGTTGTTCTTGTAGAGCCCCGCGTTGGCCTGCGTGGCGCCGCCCATGTAGGAGAAGCAGGCGCCGAGCGTGGCCAGGATGGCGGTGATCACCGCGAGCTGGCCGGCCAGGCCGCCTCGGGGCTCGTGCTGGGCGGCGTGCTCCAGCTCGTGGTCATGCGGGCCGTGGACGTGGAAATGGTCGCCGGACATGGGAGGCTCCTGGATCGGATCGAGGTCGGGAAGATGAGGGGGCCGCCGGCGGCTTCAATGGGCGCAGGCCGGGGCCGGGAAGGCGCTCGGCGCCTCAGCGGCGCTCGTAGCGGACGAAGGCGTAGTCCCAGCCGTGGCCGCGGTCAGCGGGGCTGTGATGGCGCTCGCGCGTCACCTCGGCGAAGACGGTGGGGTCGACGGGCGGGAAGAAGGCGTCGGCGGGGAAGGTCTGGTCGAGCTCCGTGAGCTCCAGCGCGTCGGCGCGGGGCAGGGTCTCGGCATAGATCTGGGCGCCGCCCATGACGAAGACGGCCTCGTCGGCGCCGCAGGCCGCGAGGGCCGCGTCCAGCGTGGGGAAGACCTCGGCGCCGTCCAGCGTCAGGCCGGCCTGGCGGGAGAGCACGAGGTTGCGGCGCTGCACGAGCGGGCGGAACCTCGCCGGGATGGAATCCCAGGTCTTGCGGCCCATGATGACCGTGTGGCCCATCGTCAACGCCTTGAAGCGGGCCATGTCCTCGGGGAGACGGACAAGCAGTTCGTTGTCGCGGCCGATGCCGCGGGCGCGGTCGAGGGCGGCGATGAGGGTCAGATGCGGCATGACGGTGGTCGGCGAGTGCAGGGCCGGGAGTGTACGGAGACTTTGGGCGCTCGCCACCCGATGTGCCGCGGGCCCGGCGTCATTCTTCTCTCCGGGGCCGTTCAGCCCGCGGCGCCCGACACCGGCGCGTAATGCAGGACCGTGGGGAAGGGCTCGTAGAAGTGGTGGAGCAGCGCCTTCCACTCCAGGTAGCGCGGCGACTTGCGGAAGCCGACCTCGTGGTCCTCGAGCGTCTGCCAGCGGACGAGGAGGACATATTCGCCGGGGCGCTCGATGCAGCGCTGGAGCTCGTGGCCGAGGTAGCCGGACATCGTGGAGATGATGGACTGGGCCTGCAGGAACGCGGCTTCGAACGCGGACTCCTGGCCAGCCCGCACGCACAGGGGGGCGACTTCGAGAATCATGGGGGACCTTCCTGATCGGTAAGCCTGCCCGACGTCTTGTCGCGTCGGGTCGGACCCGCGATTGCACCCGAGACGGACGCGGGTGATGTGCGAATACCGCGCCCCGTGATCCGCTGGCAGCCCACTACACGGACTCCCGGTGTGGCCCGAGCGCGGCGCGTGCTCGCCGGGCCGCCAGCCCGGCACCGCGGGCCGCGAGTTCATCGGCGAACTGGTCCAGTTGCTCGACGGTGAGGCCCACGTTCAACGAGATGCGGATGTGCGCCTGCAACTGCGGCTCCACGTCATCGAGCGCGGCCAGCGCCGCGACGGTCGCCAGCTCGCGCGAGGCCCAGGGCAGGTTGTCGCGCGCGAAGATGTCGCCGAACAGATGGGCCTTCAGGAACTGGTCGATGGCCGGCGCGAAGTCGAACAGCGGGCCCGTCACCGGCGCCCCCGCGAGCGCCGTCTGGTTGGCCGTTCCCGCCTCCAGCATGGCTTGCGGCGAAGGCACGGGGCCAGGTCTTGCGCCTTCAGTGTCGTGGAGGCCACGCCGCTGCCGGTCCTGCAGCACCCTCATGAGGTTGCCGAGCGCGTTGAGGGCGCGCGGGAAGCCGGCATAGGCATACAGCTGGACCAGCACCTCCTTGAGTTCATTCACGCTGAGGCCGGCGTCGAGCGCCGATTCCAGCGCCGCGGAGAGCGCGGGCATGTCGCCGATGGCGGTCGCCGTGGCGACGGGGCCGATGGCGAGCTCGGTGTCGGTGAGGCGGTTCATCGGCCGAGGTACTGCTCGTCGGTGACGGGCTCCATCCAGAGGACGTTCTTCCCGTCCAGGGCTTCCTGGATCGCGATGTGGGTCATGGAGGTCGTCTTCGTGGCGCCATGCCAGTGCTTGTGGCCGGGCGGGCACCAGATGACGTCGCCCGCGCGGACTTCGACGATGGATTCGCCCTCGCACTGGGTCCATCCGCAGCCGCTGGTCACGATCAGCGTCTGGCCCAGTGGATGCGTGTGCCAGTTGCTGCGCGCGCCCGGCTCGAAGGTGACGCTGACGCAGGAGACGCGCGCCGGCGCGGGCGGGTTGTTCAGCATGTCGACCCACACGGTGCCGGTGAAGCATTCCGCGGGGCCTTTCAGGGTGGGCGTCATGCCCGGTCGGGTGAGTTTCATGGGAGGTCCTGGTGGGTTGGAAGGTCTGCCAGGACTTTAGGAAGCCGGACCTTGTTGCACTAGACCTTCTAAACTGCATGGACCCGTGAGCCGAGTTCACCAATGGCAAGAGAAAACCTGGCCGACCTGCAAGCCTTCGTCGCCGTGGCGCAGGCGCGATCCTTCACTCGCGCGGCCGCGCAGCTCGGGCTGTCGCGGTCGGCGCTCAGCCATGCGATGACGGGGCTGGAGGCGCGGCTGGGGATGCGGCTCCTCACGCGGACGACCCGCAGCGTGTCCGTGACCGATGCGGGGGCGCGTCTGCTGGCGGTCCTGAGCCCGCGCTTCGAGGACATCGCGGCGGAGCTGGCGCAGCTCTCCGCGCTGCGGGACAAGCCGGCCGGCACGGTCCGGATCACGGCGCACGACCATGCGATCAAGACGGTGCTGTGGCCTCGGCTCGCCCCGCTGCTGCGCGAGTACCCGGACATCCGTGTCGAGCTCAGCGTGGACTACGGGCTGACCGACATCGTGGCCGAGCGCTTCGATGCGGGCGTGAGGTCGGGCGACAGCCTGAACAAGGACATGATCGCGGTGCGCATCAGCCCGGACCTTCGGGTGGCGATCGTCGCGGCGCCGAGTTACTTCGAGGGGAGGGCGGCGCCGAGTTCACCCAAGGATCTCGTGCATCACCGATGCATCAACCTGAGATTGCCGACGGCGGGCGGGCTCTACGCGTGGGAGCTTCAGAAGGACGGCGAGACTGTCGAGGTCCGCGTGGACGGACAGGTGACGGTGAACAACACCTACTTGAAGCTGGATGCGGCGCTGGATGGACTCGGGTTGTGCACCTTGCCCCATGACCTCGTCGAGGCCCACCTCCAGGCCGGTCGCCTGGTCCCCGTCCTGCCCGACTGGTGGCCGACCTTCCCGGGGTACCACCTGTACTTCCCGCATCGCCGACAGATGTCGCCGGCGTTTGCGTTGGTGTTGGAGGCGGTGAGGGTGCAAGTGCGGGGGTGATGGTGGCGCGCTGGTGTCGAGAAGTGGTTGCACGCGCCTGGCCTGGTCGAGAGGCTGATGAACCCGATCAGGTGTCGAACGATCGCCAGAGGTCTGTTCGAAGGAACCATCGAGGCAGCGTGGCCGTTTCCACTTCCATGCGTTCGCTGTCGATGACCTGAACCAGCAACCTGTGCTTCGCACCGGAGTTGTCAAACACATAGGTGCGATGCGACGCGTCAGCGGCTTCGGTCAGCAGCGCGATCGAGCGCGCGTAGCGCTCCCGGATCTTGTTGGCCGGGACAGGATGTCCGCCCAACTTCACACGGCGTTGGACTCGGTCGACGTTGATGCCGGGATCGTTGGTGGCGACGAAGTAGAGGTACACGCGATATCCCCGTGCCCGCGCTTCCCGCATGAAATCGATCTTGTCGCGTGACGACATGACGGTCTCAAAGGTGAAGGTTTGCCCTTCGTCGAGCAGCTCGCGCCGAATCGCATCCGCGAGCACGGAAGCCAGGTACGAGTTGTAGGGAGGCGGGACACGTAGTCGCAGCGAGGCGTCAATGCTGAGCCGTCCGAGCAGCGCGTGAAGGCCCAACTTGTCGGCGAAGGCTGAGCCGCGGATGTGTGCCTCGAGACTCTGAAGCACGTTGGCCGGCGGCCGGGCGATGCCCAAGGTCGTCAGGTCAAGGACGCCGTCGAATTCCTTGAGCGTGCGTTCGATCTCGTCGGCGTTGATGAACACCCCGATCCATTGGGGCTTCAATTCGCGCTTGATGGTGCTCTTGCCGGAACCGTTGGGACCAGCCAGAACGCGCAGCCGGGGCTGCGAGATCTTCCTGGATTCAGGCAGCTTGTTTGACACGCTTCAGGACAAGGCCGACCTTGACGCGCTTGCCTGGCGGCAGATTCTTGATGACCGTCGTGGTGCCATCGGCCATTCGCTTGACGAGCTGGCCCTTGCTGGTCGCGACGACCACGGCACCTGTCTTGGCCAGTGCTTCCTTGTAGGCCTCGTGGCCTGCCTTGGCAGCCAGCTCCGGGAAGCGACGCTCGGCGGCGCGCATCGCGGATTCGGTGAGGTCTTCGGGGCGGCGGGACATGGCGTCGACTTTCAGTAATGCGTAGGTCGGAGTCTAGCCCTTAGACCGCCACCGGCGCCTTGATCGCCGCGTGATGCTGGTAATCCACCAGCTCGAAGTCCTCGTACTCGTAGTCGAAGATCGACGCGGGCTTGCGCTTGATGCGCATGGTCGGATACGGGAAGGGCTCGCGCGACAGCTGCGTCTGGACCTGCTCGAAGTGATTCGAGTAGATGTGGCAGTCGCCCCCCGTCCAGATGAAGTCGCCGACTTCCAGGTCGCATTGCTGCGCCAGCATCTGCGTCAGCAGCGCGTAGCTCGCGATGTTGAAGGGCACGCCCAGGAAGATGTCCGCGCTGCGCTGGTACAGCTGGCAGGACAGCTTCCCGTCCGCCACGTAGAACTGGAAGAACGCGTGACAGGGCATCAGCGCCATCTGATCCAGCTCCGCCACGTTCCACGCCGACACGATGATCCGGCGCGAATCGGGATTGGTCTTGAGCTGCTTGACCACCTCAGCGATCTGGTCGACGTGACCGCCGCCGGCCTTGGGCCAGCTGCGCCATTGCACGCCGTACACGGGACCCAGGTCACCGTCCTCGCGCGCCCATTCGTCCCAGATCGTGCAGCCGCGTTCCTGCAGCCACTTGACGTTGGAGTCCCCGCGCAGGAACCACAGCAGCTCCAGGATGATGGACTTCAGGTGCACCTTCTTGGTCGTCACCAGCGGGAAGCCCTCGCTCAGGTCGAAGCGCATCTGGTGCCCGAAGACGCTGCGCGTCCCCGTCCCGGTCCGGTCGCCCTTGGCCACGCCGTGCTCGAACACATGACGCATGAAGTCCTCGTACTGGCTTCGCACGGGGCGAGCGGTCGAGGCTTCGTCGGTGACAGGGGCGGCGGCGGGGACGTTCGGGGCGGTCATGGGGCGCGATTCTAGGCGGTCGATGACGACCACCATTACGCCTGTAATGCGATCCGCCCCGCGCCGTAACAGGTCGTCAATCACGGGATCTGAACATCCGCCCGACGCCGCCACCACACCATCACCACGGCGTTCGAGGGGTTCCCATGCATTCCATCCAGTCCTTCTACAAGTCGCTCGGCATCGGCACGCGGCTGACCAGTGTCTTCCTGCTCCTGATCGCGCTCTCCGCGGTCACCACCGGGGTGGCCGTGACCCGGCTCGCTGCGGTCAGCGCCTCCCTGCGGCAGATCGAGCAACAGCGCCTGCCGCTGGTCCGCCAACTGGTGGACTTGACCGACCAGGTCAACGCCGTCGCTCGCAGTCTGCGAAACGCCCTGATCTACGAGGACGAGACCCGCGTTGCCGCCGCTCTCGCCGACGGCGAGCGCCAGACCCGCGAGATCGCCACCGGCATCGAGACCCTCAAGCGCCATCCCGCTTTGCGTGACGCGGTCCTCGACCCCGCCCGCCTGTCGCGCTCCTTCGCCGCCTACCTGCCGCTGCAGCAGCGCTTCATCGCCCTGGTCAAGGACCATCAGCGCGAGGCCGCCGCTGCCTTGCTGGTCGGCGACCTGCGCGCGGCGCAGCTGCGCACCATGGCGGATCTGGACGCCCTCAAGGACCGCCAGACCGCGCTGGTCGGCGCCGCCGCCGAGGCCGGCGAGACCAGTTATGCCCAAGCCCGCCAACTGCTGATCGGCATCTTCGGCGCGATGACCGTCGGCGCGCTGATCCTGGCGCGGCTGATCACCCGATCCATCGTCCAGCCGCTGCATCAGGCCGTGGCCATCGCGGAGACCGTCGCGCGCGGCGATCTCTCCACGCCCATCGCCGTCGACGCCGACGGCGCCGAGACCGGCCGCCTGCTGGGCGCGCTCAAGGCGATGAACGAGGGTCTGAGCGCCGTCGTCTCCACCGTGCGCGAGAACTCCCAGGCCATCGCCACGCAGTCGACACAGATCGCCGCCGGCAACGCCGATCTGAGCCACCGCACCGAGCGCCAGGCGGTCAGCCTGGAGCAGACCGCCGCGACCATGGAGCAGCTCACGGCCACCGTGCGCCAGAACGCCGAGGTCGCGGAGCGCGCGACCCGTCTGGCCGACGCCGCGACCGCGGCCGCCGGCCAGGGCGGCGAGCGCATGGATGAAGCCATCGCGGTGATGGACCGCATCTCGGCGCGCTCACGCCGCATCGCGGAGATCGTCGGCGTCATCGACGGCATCGCCTTCCAGACCCATCTGCTCGCGCTGAACGCCGCCGTCGAAGCGGCCCGCGCCGGCGACGAGGGTCGCGGTTTCGCGGTCGTGGCCGGCGAGGTGCGCGGCCTGGCCGCCCGCAGCGCCGATTCCGCCCGCGAGATCCGGCAGCTCATCGACGAGGGGGGCGCGGCGGTGGAGTCTGGCGGCGTCGTCATCGCCGAGGCCGGCAGAACCATGCGCCACGTCGTGGTCCAGGTCCGGCAGGTCAGCGATCTGATCGCCGAGATCGCCCATGCCAGCGCGGAGCAGTCCGTCGGCATCAGCCAGGTCGGACAGGCTGTCGCGCAGCTGGACGACGTGACGCAGCAGAACGCCTCGCTGGTGGAGCAGGGCGCCAGCGCCGTCGACGACCTGCGCGGACGCGCCGACGCGCTGCATCGCGCCGTGTCGGTCTTCCGCACCGCCCACGCCTGAACCGACCGCCGGGAGCCCGCCATGAATCACGCCGTCGGCCGCGCGTATCGCTGGAGCGTCTTCGGTCTTCTCACCGCGCTGGTGGCGCTCAGCATCGGCATGTCCGTCGCGATGGACTGGATCACCGCCTCCATCCGTCGCGACGCCGCCCCGCTGCTGCGCGAGAAGGTGCCGCTGCTGCACCACCTGGGCGACTTCGAGTCGGCCCTGCTCCAGCATCAGCTGGCGATGAACAAGTACTTCGCCGCGTCGATCACCCACGACCGCTTCCTGATGCTGGAACGCGAGACCCGTCGCGAGATGGATGCCGCGCTCAGCCTGCTCCAGGAGCAGCCCGCGCATGCCGAGGCCATCGCCCGCATGCGGGTCGGACTGGACGCGATCCTCGCGCTGACGCCGCGTTTCAACGCCGTCGCGGACAGCCCGCGCGCCGAGCGCACGGAGGCGGTGCTCTTCGACCTCAATCGGCTGACGAATCAGGTCCGCGTCGACATCGACACCTTGCAAGCCGTCATCGAGGACGCCGTCTATCAGGCCAGCGAGCGCACCACGCATCGCCTGGATCAGATCGGCACGCTGATCCACGTCTTCAACCTGATCACGGCGCTGACGGCGCTGTTCATGATCCATCACGTGTGGGCGCGGTTGCGCTCGGAGGATGTGCTGGCCCATCAGGCGGAGCACGACCCACTGACCGGGCTGCCGCATCGCCGCAGTCTGGAGCGGCGGCTGGTCGCGCGGCAGGACGAGGCGCTGACACTGGTGGTGGGCAAGCTGGACCGTTTCGAGCGCGTGGTGGCCAGCCTCGGGCATCGGCATGCGGATCAGCTGATGCTGGATGTCGGCCGGCGGCTGGATGGCGCGGCCGCGTCGGGCGGCGGCGCCTTGCACCGACTGGACGGGGCGGCCTTCGCGGTGCTCTATGAGGGCGAGGGACCGCATGCAGGTGCCGTGGCGCGGCTGCGTGAAGAGCTGTCGCGGCCGTTCCGGCTCGGACGGCACGAGGTCTTCCTGACGATGAGCCTGGGCGCGGTCGACAGCCGCGAGGATGGCGGCCATCCCGAGACCCTGCTGCGCAAGGCCGATGCCGCGCTGCAATCGGCGGAGCGGGCGGGCGGGGATCAGTTGGTGCCGTACTCGGCGCATCTGCAGACGCAGACGCTGGAGCGCCTGGATCTGGAGGCCGATCTGCAGCATGCGATCGAGCGCGAAGAGCTGACGCTGCATTACCAGCCGCAGCAGGATCTGGCGAGCGGCGAGCTTCGGGGCTTCGAGGCGCTGCTGCGGTGGCAGCACGAGGGGCGCCTGGTGTCGCCGGCGGAGTTCATTCCGCTGGCGGAGGAGTCAGGGCTGATCGTGCCCATCGGGGCCTGGGTGTTCGAGCGGGCTTGCCGTCAGGCGCGCGAGTGGAACGAGGGTCGTGAGGGCGAGCCGGTGGTGGTCGCGGTGAACGTGTCGATGCGCCAGTTCCAGCAGCCGGGCTTCGTGGATCAGATCCGGCAGGGGCTGGCGGAGTCCGGGGTGGATCCGAGGCACATGGAGATCGAGCTCACCGAGAGCACGGCCATGCAGGATCCGGACAAGGTGCTGGCGGTGCTGCATGAGCTCCGCGGGCTGGGACTGGCACTGGCGATCGACGACTTCGGGACGGGGTACTCGAGCCTGGCGTATCTGAAGCGGTTTCCGCTGAACAAGCTCAAGATCGATCAGGCCTTCGTGAAGGGGATGAGCCTGGATCCAAGGATGAACGAGTCGTGCATCGTGCAGGCGGTGGTGAGCCTGGCTCACAACATGCGGTTGACGGTGCTGGCGGAGGGCGTGGAGACGCCGGAGCAGCGGGCTCGGCTGGTGGAAATGGGGTGCGATGAGATTCAGGGGTTCTTCTATGGGAGGCCGCTGACGGCGGAGCAGGCCAGGGAGTTCCTGGCCAGGCAGCAGTTGCCGGCGGGCGTGGCGAGTCCGGCGGCGGCGCCGGCCGGGCAGATCGCGCCGGCGATGGGGTTGGTGTTTGCGTCGATGGCGGCTTGAGGGATGGGCGGAGGGGGGCTCGCTGTGTGGCCCGGCCCTCACCCCAACCCCTCTCCCGCGCAGCGGGAGAGGGGCTCCCACGGCGCTCGGCTTGCATTGCCCCTCTCCCATAAAGTGGGAGAGGGGTTGGGGTGAGGGCCCATGCAGACAGCGAGCCGCCCCTCGCCCGCTTGCGGGAGAGGGGTTGGGGTGAGGGCCGTCGCAGGCAGCGAGACCCTTCACCCCACCGACCATTCAACCCCGCCCGCGTCCCCCCGCCATCCTCATCACCCCGACCAGCAGCAAGCCCGCCGCAACGACGCCACCCACCGCCGCAATCGCCGCCCGAAGCGACGCCCCCCTCGCCGCATCCGCCATATTCATCAACGCCCGCGCCCTCAGCCCCCGCCGCGCCACGAGCGCGCCATCCAACGCCTGATCCGCGCCGCTCTCATGCAGCCGCGACGCCAACAGCGGCGCCCCATCCCGCAACAGCTCGTTCTCTTCCGCCACCAGCGCCCAGGCCCGACGATCCGCCGACACCATCGTCGCCACCGCCTCGAAATCCGGCGTGCCTCGCGCGCCGACCAGCATGTCCGCGCGCGTCTGCTCCGCCTGGTACCCCAGCGCGGTCACGCGATGGAACGCCCCCCGCGGCCCGGCCTCCGCCTCCAGCCGACGCGCCACCCGCGCCCGCATCAGCTGCTCGCCGGCTTCGTCCATCAGACTGTCGAGCCGCTCAAGCCGATGCACCGCCAGCAAGTCCTCATCGATGACTCGATCAACGTCGCCGCCCCCATCCCCGAAGCTCGCAATGCCGATCCCAAGCACGAACCCGGCCGCCAACAGCCCGAGCCCCGGCGCGCGCAACGAAAAGATGTCGAAAGCGATCGCAGTCATGGTGTGAGGTCCTGGTCGTTGGAGTCGCGTTCCGGCGCGACGGCCGCAAGCTGCGCCCCCGCCCGGCCCAGAGCCGTGCTGATCGCATCCGCCACGCCGCGCAGGCGCGCGACAGTCTCGGGCGTCAGGACGTCGGCCGATTGCGTGAACACCGCCAGGCAGCCGGACCAGACCGGGCCGCGCCACAACGGCAGCAACAGCGCCCGCGCGCAAGCGGGGCAGCCCGCCCACGCAAAGGTCGTACCCAGGTCGGCGAGGTGCTCGCCGAGCATCACCGCCTCCCCGCTGCGCAGCGCGTCAATGAGGTGCCATCGACCCGGCAGCAGCAGCGGGTCGCCCGGCCACGGCGGCGCGGCGACGGCGGGACCCGCCGCGAGTTGCCGGATGACCAGATCGGGACTTCGCTCATCCGACACGACGGCGCGCGCGATGCAGACCAGGTCCCCGATGTCCGCCCGCACCAGCGCATTGGCGACGCCTTCGAGCGCCGCGTCGCCGGTCCCCAGGCGCAGGCAGTCGCGCCACGCGGCGTCATCCAGCGCCGGTCGCGGCATGGCCAGTCGCTCGGTCTGGCGTCGCAGCCGCGCCGAGACCCACAGCAGGCTGAGCGCCAACACCCAGCCCGCCGTGAGCGCGCCGTCGATCAGCATTCGATCCGCCTCCTCGTGATCCTCGGCCCACAGGCGATGCCGTTGCTCGGCTTCCGCGGGCGCGGCGGCCAAGGTGGACAGCGCCCGCTCCAGGTCGACCGAGGCCGGCGCCAGCTGCGTCGCGGCCACGCGCCGGGCGCCGTCCAGGTCGTCGATGCGCAGGCTGTTGGAGAGCCGCTCCAGCACCATCGACAACGAGTGCAACTGCGCCGCGGTGGAGGCGCTGGCGGCGGCCATCGCGGGGGACATCGGCGCCACGGGGATTGCGGGCGAGGAGGGCGACGGGCGAGGCGTGGCGGCCGGCAGGCTCAACTGCCGGAACGCGGCGCGGGCGCGCTCGGCGCTCGCCTGCAGCGCGTTGGCGGCTTGAGGGCCGGTGAGCTTGCCCTCGACGCGCTCGTCGATGATGCGCAGCGGCGCGGTGAGCAGGCCGTCGCTGATGCTCAGCAGCAGCGTCGCGCGGCGTGAGGCGGGCAGGGGTTCCGCTCCGGGTGGGTCACGGTCGACGCGGAAGGCGACAAGCGTGGTCAGGGTCAGGATGGCCAGCAGGCCGATCGCGGCGCGATGCGCCCAGCGCGGACTGGCCGGCGCGAATGGGAAAGCCGTCTCGGACTCGGGCGGCGGTTCGAGCGGCGGAGGCATGGCGGGCAGGGCGGACAGGACGGGCATGGCGTGACGCGCTGAGGAGCGCTCCGGCAGCGGACCAAGGGGCGGGAGACGGCGTCAGCATCCCGTGACGGCGCCGTCGTGACCATCGGGGGGCGCGGATTTGCGGCTCGGCAGGGGCTGGTCAGGTCTGGGCGGCGGCCGGCTCGGGGGCAGTCTGCGTCGGCCTCGTGGCTGGGGGGACTGCCGCGCACCCACCCTCTCCCCAGCCCTCTCCCGCCCCGCGGGAGAGGGGGACGAGAGCGTCCTACCCGCGTTCGCGCGCTGCGCAAGAGGAGCGCTACACGCTGGGGCAGGTGTCGCGCAGTCCGCGCTCGAGGGCGTAGCAGACCAGGTCCGCCACCGAGTGGAATCCCATCTTGAACATCAGATTCGCCTTGTGGCTGCTGACCGTCTTGTGACTGATGCCAAGCCGCGTCGCGATCGCGCCGACCGACTCGCCGGTCGCCAGCAGCTCCAGCACCTCCTGCTCGCGCGCGCTCAGCGCTTCGTGCGTGGCCTTGGGCGACAGCGCCTGCAGCGCCAGCGCCTCGGCCACCAGGTGACTGATGACGCGCTCGCCCGAGGCGACCCGCACCAGCGAGGCGGTCAGCTCCTCGGCCCCCATGTCCTTGGTCAGATAGCCGTCCGCCCCGGCGTTCAGTGCGCGCTGCGCCATCGCGAGCCGGTGATTCAGCGTCAGCACGGCGATGCGCACGCCCGGGTGATAGGCCCGGATGCGCGTGATCAGGTTGACGTCCGACAGCCCCGGCATCGCCATGTCGACCACGACCAGGTCCACGCCCGTCGTGCGCAGCAGCGCCAGCGCCGCGTTGCCGTCGGCCGCGTCGGCCACGACGCTCAGCGTCGGATGGTGCTCGAGCAGCCGCCGCAAGCCCTCGCGCACCAGCACGTGGTCGTCGACGATGAGCAGCCGCGTCATTGCGCCGACTCCCGCGGCATCAGCGGCAGGGCGATGCGGATGCGCGTGCCGCGATCGATCTCCGATTCCAGCGTCAGGCTGGCGCGCAGCAGCTCGGCGCGCTCGCGCATGCCGACGAGCCCGTAGGCGTCCACGCGGCGCGAGCCCAGCGGATCGAAGCCGCAGCCGTCATCGGCGATCGTGATCGCCAGCAATCGCGGCGAGGCGTTGACGCTGACCTGGATGTGCCGCGCCTGCGCATGTCGGATCGCATTCATCACCGCCTCCTGCACCAGCCGCAGCAGCTCCTGCGCGCGGTCGTCGTCCAGCGAGACCGCCTCGACATTCAGATGCAGCACCGGCTTGGGCGCGGGTGGGATCACCGCGGCGCAGTGCCGGCCCATGCGCTCGATCATCGCGTGCAGCGCATGCGGCAGACGGCCGCCGACGGCCTCGGCCCGCAGGCCGTTGAGCACGTCCCGCAGCACCGCCTGCGCGCCTTCGACCTCGCCGCGCAGCCGCTTGAGCGCGTTGCTGAGCGCCGTGCCCTGCACGTGACGGTCCTGCAAGGTGTGCAGCTCCCAGTGCAGCACCGTCAGGCGCTGGCCCAGGTCGTCATGCAGTTCGCGGGCCAGGCTCGCCGGGGAGGGCGGGGCCAGCGGCGTCGGGGTGTGCAGCGTCGTGTCCATGAATCGCACTGTCCGCGCCCATCGCTACCGCCGAGTTACTCCGCGCCCGCCTTGTATTTCAGATGAAACCGCGGGATCAGCGGTCCACCGCCCTCGTGGACGAGGCGGACGGGGCGGACGAGGGGGGCCATGCAGGCGGATCGTCCGATCCTGCCGCTGCCGCTGCCGCCGCGCTCGGGGTCACGACCGCCGCCACCGCCTGCGCCAGCTCGGTCGCGTTCAGCGGCTTGCGCACCAGCGCCCGCGCGCCGGCCGCGGCGACCTTGGCCTCGAGCTCCTCGCCGCCATAGCCGCTCATCACCAGCACCGGCAGCCCGGGCCGCAGCGCCAGCAGTCGCCGCGTCAGCTCGACGCCGCTCAGCCCCGGCATGGTCTCGTCGGTGAGCACGGCGTCGAAGCGCGCCGGCGCGCGCTCGAAGGCCTCCAGCGCCGCGGCGCTGTCGGTGAAGCCCACCGGCTCGTAGCCCAGCTCGGCCAGCAGCTCCTCGGCGAACTCCACCAGCGGCGCCTCGTCGTCCACGAGGAGCAAGGTCTGACCCTCGCCGCGCGGCGGGGCCTCGGCCTCGCGGTCGCGGGACTGGCGCGGCGCTTCGCCCGCCACCGGGAACCAGAGCGCGAAGCTGCTGCCCCGGCCGGGCTCGGTACGCACATCGATGACGCCGCCCATGTCGCTGACGATGCTGTGCACCACCGACAGGCCCAGCCCCGTCCCTTCGCCGACCGCCTTCGTGCTGAAGAAGGGATCGAACATGCGGGCATAGACCACCTCGGGCATGCCGGTGCCGGTGTCGGTGACGCGCAGCTCCACGTAGCGGCCAGGCGCCAGCGCGCCGTGGCTCAGCAGCACGCGGCGCTCGACCAGGCGGGCGTCGACCTCGATGGCGAGCCGGCCGCCCTCGGGCATCGCGCCGACCGCGTTGCTGCACAGGTTGCTCACCAGCTGCTGCATCTGCAGCACGTCGCCCAGGATGCCCGCCGAACCGGCGCGCGCGGCGAGCGCCAGCGTCACCGCCGCCGGCAGCGTCGGCGCGACGAGCTGCAGCGCCTCCTCCACGGCCTGATCGACATTGAGCAGGCTGCGGTCGTGCACGCCGCTGCGGCTGAAGTCCAGGATGCGCCGCACCAGCAGCTTGGCGCGGGCGCCGGCCTGCATGATCCGGTCGAGGTGCCGGTTCAGATCGGCGTCGGGGCCGGCGCGGCGCTGGGCCATCTCGCCGTGGCCGAGGATGGCGCCGAGGATGTTGTTGAAGTCGTGCGCGATGCCACCGGCCAGCGTGCCCAGCGACTCCATGTGCTGCGCCTGGCGCAGCTGCGCTTCCAATTGCTCGCGCGCGGCCTGGTCGCGCTCGACGCGGCGCAGCTGGCGCAGCAGCAGGCTGATGGTCAACAGGCCCACCAGCACCAGCACCAGGGTGCGGCCGACCAGCCCCCACATCTCGGCCCGCCAGGGGGCCATCGCGTCCTCGAAATCCTTGGTGACCGACATCACCAGCGGCCGGTCCGACACCGGCAGCGACACGATGTACTTCCTGCGCCCGTCGACCGGGCTGAGCTCGACGCGGGCCTCGGTGGTCTGGGCGGAGGTCAGGTCGTGGAAGACGCGCCCATCCGCGCGTGGATCCGGCGGCTGGCGCACCACGAGGCGGCCATCGTCGAAGGTCAGCAGCAGCGCGCTGGCGGCGCCCAGGTCGATGGCGTCGTAGACCTCGCGCAGCTCGTCCAGCGTGACGATGGCGGTGACCACGCCGGCGAAGTGGCCCGCCGGCGTCTCCAGCCGGCGCGACACGACCAGGGCAGGCCGGCCTTCGGAGCGCGTCACGATGGGCGGGTTGATGAACATGCCGGCGGTGCACGAGTCGCGCTGCGCCTGGAAGTAGGGCCGGTCCGACACGTCGGCCAGCGGCTCGCCGGTCGGGCGGGAGCGGAAGCGCTGCAGGCCGGCGGCGTCGGTCACCGTCAGCACGCTGACCTGCGGCGTGGCGGAGACGCGGGTGCGCAGCGCCGTCTCGATGTCGGACGGACCGAGCTTGGCGCCGGTGTCGCGGTACCAGATCGAGGTGTCGGTCAGCAACAGGTCCACCGCCTGCAGACTGCGCTCGGCCTCCTCGGACAGGGCGCGGGCCAGGTTGCTCAGCTCCCGCGCGGTCGACTGCGAGACCTGCTGATGCAACCGCCAGGCGTCGTAGGCCGAGGACGCCGCGAACGCGACGATCACGCCGCTGCCCACGCCCGCGATCCAGCGGCGCAGCGCCCGGGTCTCGCTCAAGGGCCGGCTGAGCTTCATGAGCGGCGCGGCAACTGGGAGATGGCGGCGAGCAGCTCCTCGCGCACGCAGGGCTTGGGCAGCAGGCCGATCAGGCCGAGCTCGCGGGCGGTGGGGGACGAGGCGGGGAGGGCTTGCGCGACCTGCGTGGACAGGCCCAGCAGGGCAGCGTCGGGATAGGTGGCGCGAACCCGGTCCACCAGCGTGCGCACGCCGTCGCGCAGCATGGGCAGGTCCAGCAGCACCAGATGAACCGCGGCGGCGGCGGTGGGTCGAGCGTCCATCACGTGGTGACCGGCGGCGGCGAGCCACTCGGAGATCAGTTCGCGGATCGCGGGATTGTCGTCAAGAACTACGGCGGTGAGCATCGGCGGGGAAGTCGTTGTCGGCTCTCCCGTCCGGGGGATACCCGGACGCGCCTTCCGGACCGACGATCGCGGGCCGTGTCAGGCCGCGCGTCGCGGGCGGGTCGGAAGGGCGTGGTGTCGGAGAAGGGGCTGACCGTATTGGGGCGTCTCGGTGTTCCGTCATCATTACCGCCGGATTTCCTGGATTACAGCTGTAATGCGGGCCACCCCGGACGCGGCTTTTTAACGCGCGCTTCACGTGATAGCTTTGCGCCGCCTCCAGTCTTCCGCTCCGCCCGTTGCCCGATGAACGCCCAGACGCCTGCCCACATCCTTGCCGTCGACGACGATCCGGCCATCCGCGAGTTGCTCGTCGACTACCTGACCGAGCATGGTCTGCGGGTGACCGCGGTCGAGTCGGGCGCGGAGATGCAGCGGGTGCTGCAGTCGCAGCTGGTGGACCTGGTGCTGCTGGACCTGCGGCTGGGACGCGAGGACGGGATGCAGCTGGCGCGCTCGCTGCGCGAGGCCAGCCAGGTGCCGGTGATCATCGTCACCGGCCGGATGGACGAGGCGGACCGCGTGATGGGGCTGGAGCTCGCGGCCGACGATTACATCAACAAGCCGTTCAGCTCGCGGGAGCTGCTGGCGCGAATTCGCGCGGTGTTGAGGCGTTATCAGTTGATGCGCGAGGCGGCCCCGGCGCGCGAGGCCGAACGACGGGGGTATCGCTTCGACGGGTGGGAACTGAATCTGCGTAGCCGCCGGTTGACGGCGCCGGATGGCGGGCGGGTCGATCTGTCGAACGGGGAGTTCAATCTGCTCCAGGCGCTGTGCTCGGCGCCGCAGCGGGTGTTGTCCAGGGACCAGTTGCTGGACCTGTCGCGCCTGCATGGGGCGGAGGTGTATGACCGGTCGATCGACGTGCAGATCCTGCGGCTGCGGCGGAAGATCGAGCGCAATCCGGCGGAGCCCGCCTACATCTGCACGGAGCGCGGCGCGGGGTATGTGTTCAGCGTGGCGGTGGAGGTGCTGGAGTAGGGGGGCTTGGGGCTCGCTGTGTGCGACGGCCCTCACCCCGACCCCTCTCCCACTTCATGGGAGAGGGGCAGAGGCGAGCGTCAGGCGTTGAACTGCAACTCGGCCAGGCGGGCATAGAGCCCGCCTCGCGCCACCAGCTCGGCATGCGTGCCTTGCTCGACGATGCGACCGTGCTCCATGACGACGATGCGGTCGGCGCGTTGCACGGTCGCCAGACGGTGCGCGATGACCAGCGTCGTGCGGTCCCGCATCGCCTCGTCCAGCGCCTGCTGCACGAGGCGCTCGCTCTCCGCGTCCAGCGCGCTGGTGGCCTCGTCGAGCAGCAGCAGCGGCGCGTCCTGCAGCATCGCCCGCGCGATCGCGATGCGCTGGCGCTGACCACCGGACAGGCGCACGCCGCGCTCGCCCAGGAAGCTGTCGTAGCCCTGGGGCAGCTGCCGGATGAACTCGTCGGCGTGCGCCGCGCGGGCGGCGGCGATGACGTCCTCGCGCGAGGCGTCCGGGCGGCCGTAGCGGATGTTGTCCAGCGCGCTCGCCGAGAAGATCACGCTCTGCTGCGGCACCAGCGCCATGCGGCCGCGCAGCTCGGCCAGGCGGACGCGGTCGACCGGCGTCCCGTCCACCAGCAGCGCGCCCGACTGCACGTCGTAGAAGCGCTGCAGCACCTGCAGCACCGTGCTCTTGCCGGCGCCGCTGGGGCCGACCAGGGCCACGGTCTCGCCGGGGGCGATCTCCAGGCTGAAGTCCTCCAGCGCGGCGCGGTCCGGACGCGACGGGTAATGGAAGCGCACATGCTGGAAGGCGACGCGGGCCGGGCCGGTCGAGGCCGGCATGGCCACCGGCGCGGCGGGATCCGCGACCGGCGACTGCGCGGCGAGCAGCTCCATCAGGCGCTCGGTCGCGCCCGCGGCGCGCAGCAGGTCGCCCCAGACCTCGGCCAGCACCGCCACCGACGACACCAGCAGCACCACGTAGACCACCGTCTGGCCCAGGTGACCGGCGCTGATGCGGCCCGCCATCACGGCCTGCGTGCCTTGATAGAGGCCCCACAGCAGCGCGCCGAAGGTCGCGGTGATGATGAAGGCCACGAGGAAGGAGCGCACCTTGGTCCGCTTGCGCGCGGTGTCGAAGGCGGCCTCGCTGGCGGCGTCGAAGCGCTTGGCCTCGCGGGCCTCCTGCGCATGCGACTGCACGACGGTGATCGCGTTCAGCATCTCCGCCGCGATGGCGCTGGTGTCGGCGACGCGGTCCTGGCTCGCCCGGGACAGGCGCCGCACGCGGCGGCCGAAGAACATCGCCGGCGCCACCACCAGCACCAGGATGCCCATCACCTGCGTCATGACCCAGGGGTTGGTCGCGATCAGCAGCACCACGGCGCCCAGGCCCATGATCAGGTTGCGCAGCCCCATCGACAGGCTGGAGCCCACGATGCTCTGGATCACCGTGGTGTCCGTGGTGATGCGGCTGATGACCTCGCCGGTCTGGGTGGTCTCGAAGAACTCGGGGCTCTGTCGCAGCACATGCGAGTAGACCGCCGTCCGCAGGTCCGCGCTGACGCGCTCGCCCAGCCAGGTCACCGCGTAGAAGCGCGCCGCCGAGAACACGCCCAGCGCCGCGCCGGTCGCGAAAAGCCAGAAGAAGTGGTCCCGCAGCGCCATCAGCCGATCGCCCGGGTCGGACGCCACGATGCCCTGGTCGATCAGCTGCCGCAGCGCGATCGGGAAGACCAGCGTCGCGCCGGCCGCCAGGATCAGGAAGACGATGGCCGCGCCGATCCGCGCCCGGTAGGGCCGAAGGAATGGCCACAGTGCCGGCCACATCGCCCGCAGGGGAGGCGGGCTGGCGCCCTCGCGCACGGCGCTTGCCACGCCGGAACGGGCCGAGCCGTTCCCCGGCAGGGCCGGAGCGGCGGGCGAGGCGGTCGCCCCGGACGGAGGGGGCGGGGTGGTCGGTGTGGCGGACATCGCGGCAGTGTAGGGGGCTGATCCAGGGCGGAAAGATGACGTCAGGCCCGCGCCGATCAAGGTCCGGCGACAGTTCGCACGGGGCGTTCAGCGCCCGTTTCGGGGCCCGGGCACGAGAGTCGGGCCGACGTGGATCGCGTCTTGATGACGCCTTAACGCGGCCTGAATGAATGCCCCCACGCCGGCAAAGCTCATCCTCTGCGGTTGTTGGCAAGGCAATCATTGCCTAAGCAATAATTGTCATCAGCTTTTTCCAGAAGCTCCGCCCCGGAAACCGGAAAACCGCCATGACTGCCCAGCTGCCGCCTCCCGCCGACTTCTACAGCGCCGACAACTTCACCTGCGAGCCCTCGCTGGGCTGGCTGCTGCGCCAGATCAAGCAGTCCATGGTCTGCCAGGCCGACAAGCTGCTGGGCGAGCACGACCTCACCCACGCCCAGTGGGCGCCGATGCTGCGCCTGCGCTTCAACGGCCCCATGTCCAGCGCCGCGCTGGCCCGCGAGCTCGCCATGGACGGCGGCGCGATGACCCGCCTGCTGGACCGCCTCGAGGCCAAGACCCTGGTCCGCCGCGAGCGCTCGTCGGAGGACCGCCGCGTGGTCATGGTCTCGCTCAGCGAGAACGGCGTGGCCGCCATGGCCGCCGCGCCGGGCGTGCTGTCCCAGGTCTACAACGACCACCTGGCCGGTTTCAGCGAGGCCGAGTTCCGCACCCTGGTCGACCTGCTGCAACGGCTCGTCGCCAACGGTCACGCGATCCGCGACGCCGGGCTGACCTCCGAGACCTCGTCGCTGGTCGACCGCGACGGCTGACGCCGCGAGCCATCGCCCGCCTGCCCACCGAATCCCACACCTTCCTTCTTCCCCTCCGTGCACAAGAACAACATTTCCGAGGAACGTCCCATGAGCTCCCGATCCCTTCACCGCACGACGCTCGCCCTGGCGATGGGCGCGGCGCTGTTGATGGTGCTCGCCGCCTGCGCGCCCATCCCGAAGCTGGCCGACCCGGCCGCCCCCATCGACGGCCCCGAGGCCGCCGCGCGCCTGGGCCTGACGGCCGGCGACGGCCAGGCCCTGGATCCGCAATGGTGGAAGGGCTTCGGCGACGCGCAACTGGACGCGCTGGTCGACCAGGCCATCGCCAACTCGCCCAGCCTGGCGCTGGCACGGGCCCGCATCGCCCGCGCCGCGGCTCTGACCGAGAACGCCGAGGCCGCCAAGCGCCCCAACGCCGAGCTTGAGGCCGACGCGACGCGCCAGCGCATCACCGAGCACGGCATCTACCCGCCGCCGCTGGCCGGCAGCGTGCAGACCCTGGCCAACATCCAGGCCGGTCTGAGCTACGAGTTCGATTTCTTCGGCAAGCATGAGGCCGCGCTGCAAGCCGCGCTGGGCCAGCGCCGCGCCGCCGAGGCCGACGCCGCCGCCGCGCGCCTGAGCGTCTCCAACGCCGTGACCAAGGCCTACGTCGCGCTGGCCCGCAGCCAGGCGCAGAGCCGCCTGCTGGAGCAGCAGAAGTCCCTGCGCGACGAGAGCCTGGCCCTGGTGCGCCAGCGCAGTGCCGCCGGCCTGGACAACGGCCAGGACCTGCGCACCGCCGAGGCCCCGCTGCCCGACATCCAGCGCCAGCAGGTCGTGCTGGGCGAGCAGCAGACCCTGCTGCGCCACCAGATCGCCGCGCTGACCGGCCAGGGCCCCAGCGCCACGGCCGGCCTGAACGCCGCGCTGCCGCGCGTGCTCGATTGGCAGCAGGAGCCGCATCTGGACCTGCTGGGCCGTCGACCCGACCTGGCCGCCGCCCGCGCCCGCGTCGAGGCCAGCGCCCAGGACGTGCGCGTCGCCCGCACCCAGTTCTATCCGAGCGTCAGCCTGACGGCCTTCGTCGGTCTGAACTCGATCGGGCTGGATGAGCTGTTCAAGAGCGGCAGCCGCCAGTACGGCGCCGGTCCCGCGCTGCATCTGCCGATCTTCGACAGCGGCCGCCTGCGCGCCAACCTGCGCGGCAGCGCCGCCGAGCAGGACGCCGCCATCGCCAGCTACAACGCCGCCGTGCTCGACGCGGTGCGCGACGCCAGCGACCAGGTCGCGACGCTGCAGTCGCTGCGTCAGCAACAGCAGCAGCAGGACGCGCTGGCCGCGAACGCCGACAGCCAGTTCGCGCTGGCCGATCAGCGCCATCGAGCCGGCCTGACCGGCCGCATCGCGGTGCTCAACGCGCATCAGAGCCAGCTGCTGCAGCAGCGCGCCCAGATCGACCTGCACGCCCAGACCGTGGACGCGCAGGTCAACCTGATGCGCGCGCTGGGCGGCGGCTACGCCGAGCCGGGCCGCGCCGCCGCGCAGTCCGACGCCAAGGCCGACAAGACCTGACCCCGCGAGGCCGGTCCCTCCGACAGGCATCGAACCCACCTCCTCAGGGCCGGCCCGCGACGCGGCCGGCACGACCCCGAATCACGCGACCTTCGCACCCCAACATTTCGCAGAGCCCACCATGAGCGCAACGCCCGAGAACAACACGCAAGCTCCCAAGAACGGCAACCGCAAGCGCGGCCTGACGCTGATCGCCGCGGCGGTGATCATCGCCGGCCTGGCCTACGGCGGTTACGAGTGGATCGTCGGCAGCCGCTACGAGACCACCGACAACGCCTACGTGCAGGCCAACGTCGTGCAGATCACGCCGCTGGTCGGCGGCACGGTGCGCGCGGTCTACGCCGACGACACCGACTTCGTGAAGGCCGGCCAGAAGCTGGTCAGCCTGGACCCGGTCGACGCCCGCGTCGCGCTGGAGCAGGCGCAGGCCCAGCTGGCGCAGACGGTCCGCGAGGTCCGCACCCTGTACGCCAACAACAGCGGCCTGGAAGCGCAAGTGAAGGTCCGCGAGGCCGACCTGCAGCGCAGCCTGACCGAGGCCACCCGTCTGCAGGCCGACGTCGCCCGTCGCCAGCCGCTGGTCGCGACCGGCGCCGTCGGCAAGGAAGAGCTCGAGCATGCGCAGGCCCAGCTGACGGCCGCCCGCGCGCAGTCCGCCGCCGCGCAATCCGCGCTGCAGGCCGCCAAGGACCAGCTGTCGTCCAACCAGGTCCTGACGGACGGCGTGAAGGTCGAGGAGCACCCCAACGTGCTGCGCGCCGCCGCCAACCTGCGCCAGGCCTACCTGGCCCTGCAACGCGCCGAGCTGATCGCTCCGGTCGACGGCTGGGTCGCGCGCCGCTCGGTGCAGCTGGGCCAGCGCGTGGCCGCCGGCGCGCCGCTGATGGCCGTGGTCGGCCTGCAGCAGGTCTGGGTCGACGCCAACTTCAAGGAGAGTCAGCTGGCCAAGCTGCGCATCGGCCAGAAGGCGACGCTGGAAGCCGACGTCTACGGCAAGAAGACCGAGTACCACGGCACCGTCGAGGGCCTGGGCGCGGGCACGGGCGCGGCCTTCGCGCTGCTGCCGGCGCAGAACGCCACCGGCAACTGGATCAAGGTGGTCCAGCGTGTGCCGGTGCGCATCAAGCTCGATCCGAAGGAAGTGCAGGAGCACCCGCTGCGCGTCGGTCTGTCGATGGACGTTCAAGTCGACATCCGCGATCAGGACGGCCAGATGCTGGCCGCCGCGACCGGCGCCAGCGCGCCGCGCCTGCAGACCACGATCTTCGACGCCCAGGAGAAGGCGGCCGATGACCAGGTGAGCAAGATCATCGCGGCCAACCTGGGCAAGGCGGCCGCCAAGACCTCGACGTCCACGCGCGTGCAATGAGCAACACCATCACCTCGGATGCGGCCCCGGCCCCGGCCCCGGCCCCGGCCCCGGCCCCGGCGCCGGCGCCGGTCGCCGCGCCGCCTCAGGCCGGGCCGGCGCCACTGACCGGCACGGCGCTGGTGCTGGGCACCATCTCGCTGTCGCTGGCGACCTTCATGAACGTGCTGGACTCGTCCATCGCGAACGTGTCGCTGCCCGCCATCGCCGGCGATCTGGGCGTCAGCCCGGTGCAGGGCACCTGGGTCATCACCAGCTTCGGCGTCGCCAACGCGATCTCGGTCCCGCTGACGGGCTGGCTCACGCAGCGCTTCGGCGCGGTGCGCCTGTTCACGATGAGCGTGCTGCTGTTCGTGCTGGCGTCCTGGCTCTGCGGCTTCGCCCACTCGCTGGAGATGCTGGTGGCGGCGCGCGTGTTCCAGGGCCTGGTCGCGGGTCCGATGATCCCGCTGTCGCAGACGCTGCTGCTGGCCAGCTATCCCAAGCACAAGGCGGGCACGGCGCTCGCGTTATGGGGGATGACGACGCTGGTCGCGCCGGTGGTCGGGCCGCTGCTCGGCGGCTGGATCACCGACAACGTGACCTGGCCGTGGATCTTCTACATCAACGTGCCGGTGGGCCTGTTCGCGGCCGGTCTGACGTGGAGCATCTATCGCACCCGCGAGACGCCGGTGAAGAAGCTGCCCATCGACGGCATCGGCCTGGCGCTGCTCGTGCTGTGGGTCGGCTCGCTGCAGGTGATGCTGGACAAGGGCAAGGAGCTGGACTGGTTCGCGTCCAACCAGATCATCGCGCTGGCGGTGATCGCGGTGGTCGGCCTGGCCGTGTTCATCGTGTGGGAGCTGACCGACGACCACCCGGTCGTGGACCTGCGGCTCTTCGCGCGGCGCAACTTCCTGTTCGGGGCGGCGGTGCTGTCGATCGCCTACGGGCTGTTCTTCGGCAACGTGGTGCTGCTGCCGCTGTGGCTGCAGCAGCACATGGGCTACACCGCCACGGCGGCGGGCTTCGCCTTGGCGCCGGTCGGCGTGCTGGCGATCCTGCTGTCCCCGGTGGTGGGGAAGAAGGTCTCGGTCTGGGATCCGCGGATGATGGCGAGCTTCGCCTTCGTGATGTTCGCGATCGTGCTGGGGATGCGGGCGATGTTCACCACGGACACCAGCCTGGGGATCATCATGATCCCGACCATCCTGCAGGGCGGGGCGCTGGCCTTCTTCTTCATCCCGCTGACGACGCTGACGCTGTCGGGCATCACGCCGGACCGGATCGCCGCCGCGGCGGGCCTGTCCAACTTCGTCCGGATCACGGCGGGCGCGATGGGGACCTCGATCTCGACGACGCTGTGGGAGAACCGCGCGGCGCTGCACCACCATCACCTGGCGGAGCGGCTGTCGCTGGGCGACCCGGCGGAGACGGCGGCCATCGACACGCTGCAGCGCACCGGCTTCAGCCCCGACCAGGCGCTGGCGTATCTGAATCGGCTGGTGGATCAGCAGGCGTTCACGCGGGCGGCGGACGACATCTTTCTGGCCTCGGCCGCGCTGTTCATCATCCTGATCGCCTTCGTCTGGCTGACGAAGCGGCCGCCGAAGATGGGCGCGCCGGTGGATGCGGGCGGGGCGCACTGAGCGTTCACTCGGGGAGCTGAGGGCTCGCTGACAGGCGACGGCCCTCACCCCAACCCCTCTCCCGCGCAGCGGGAGAGGGGCTCCACACGGCTCGGCGCAATGGGCCAGAGAGCCCCTCTCCCATGAAGTGGGAGAGGGGTTGGGGAGAGGGCCGTTGCACACCAGAGCCTCTTTCCCTCGCCCGCTTGCGGGAGAGGGTGGGGAGAGGGTCTTCGAGCTCTATCGCGCATCCGCGATCAGCTGCCTCTCCAACCCATCCAGCACCTCGTAGCACGGCAGCACCTGCGCCACGCTCGCCTGCGGCTCCCGCCCCTCGCGAATCGCCGCCACGAACTCCCGATCCTGCAGCTCGATCCCGTTCATCGAGACATCCACGCCGGACACGTCGATCCTCTGATCCTTCCCGTCGACCAGATCGTCATAGCGCGCGATGTAGGTCCCCGTATCCCCGATGTAGCGGAAGAAGGTCCCCAGCGGCCCGTCGTTGTTGAACGACAGCGACAGCGTGCAGATCGCGCCGCTCGCGGCCTTGAGCTGGAGGCTCATGTCCATCGCGATGCCCAGCTGCGGATGAATCGGCCCCTGCATCGCATGCGCCTGGACCACCGGACTGCCGCACTGATGCGCGAACAGGTCCACCGTATGCGCCGCGTGATGCCACAGCAGGTGATCCGTCCAACTGCGCGCCTGCCCCAGCGCATTGGTGTTGGTGCGGCGGAAGAAGTAGGTCTGGACATCCATCTGCTGGATGCGCAGCTCCCCGGCCTGCACCCGGCGATGGACCCATTGATGGCTGGGATTGAAGCGCCGCGTGTGGCCGCACATCGCGACCAATCCCGTCTCGCGCTGACGCCGCACGACCTCGCGACCTTCGGCCAGGATGTCGCACAGCGGAATCTCCACCTGCACATGCTTGCCCGCGTTCAGGCACGCGAGCGCCTGGCCCGCATGCATCTGCGTCGGCGTGCACAGGATCACCGCGTCGACGTCGGGCCGCGCGAGGGATTCCTCCAGCGAGGTGGTGACATGGCCGACGCCGTACTTGGCGGCGGTCTCGCGGGTCTTGTCGAGCTCACGCCCGATCAGCGAGACGACCTCCACGCCGTGGATCAGCTTCAGCGCGTCCAGGTGCTTCTGGCCGAAGGCGCCGGCGCCGGCGAGGGCGATGCGCAGGGGAGCGGTCATCGGTGGGACTCCTTGGGGATGTTTTCCAGAATGAGGTGACCGACGGCCGTGTTGGACGCGGGCACGTGATAGAAGCGGTGCGCGACACGCGGCGGCGGGCCGCCGGCCAGGTCCCCCATCGCGCCGCGGGCGATCAGCCACATGACCAGCTCGATGCCTTCGGAGCCGGCCTCGCGGACGTAGTCCAGATGCGGCATCTCGGCCAGACCGGCGGGATCGGCGATCAGACGGTCCATCCACGCGTTGTCCCACTCGCGGTTGATCAGGCCGGCGCGCGGCCCCTGCAACTGATGGCTCATGCCGCCGGTCCCCCAGATCTGGACGTTCAGCGGCTCGTCGAAGCTCTCGACCGCGCGGCGGATCGCCTGGCCCAGCTGGAAGCAGCGTCGGCCGGACGGCACCGGGTACTGCACCACGTTGACCGCCAGCGGAATGACGGGGCAGGGCCAGCCGGGCGCGTCCGCGTCCTGTGGGCCGAAGAGCAGCGACAGCGGCACCGTCAGGCCGTGGTCCACGGTCATGCGGTTGATCAGCGTGAGGTCGAAATCCTGCTGGATCACGCTCTGCGCGATGTGCGCCGCCAGCGCGCCGTGGCCGATGACGGGGGGCACCGCGCGCGGGCCCCAGCCCTCGTCGGCGGGCTCGTAGCGGTCGCCGGTGCCCAGCGCGAAGGTCGGGATCATGTCCAGGCTGAAGGCGTTGGCATGGTCGTTGTAGACCAGCACGATCGCATCGGGTTTGTTGTCGCGCATCCATTGGCGCGAGGGCTCATAGCCCGCGAACAGCGGTGCCCAGTACGGGTCCGCCGTGCGGCCCTGGTCCATGGCGACACCGATGGCCGGCACATGCGAGGTGTAGACGGACGCGGTGATCCGCGCATGCGTGCTCATCAGGCGCTCCCCTTGTCCTGGTGGTCGTCGGTGCGATCGGGTCCGCCCAAGGCCTGGGCCTCGCTGACGGCGTCCGGCTTGGCCGCCTGATGCCGGGCGGCGTTGCGCGGCGTGCCGTCGGGGTGGCGGCCGCCGGCCAGCATCATGTCGCGGTAGTCGGCCTCGGTCATGCCGGTCATGCCGGCCGCCATCTGTTGATAGGTGCGCCCGTCGGCGGCGCCGATCTTGGCCAGGAAATAGATGTTCCCGCCTTCGCGGATGCAGGCGTTCAGATCGCGCGCCAGCACGGCCAGCTTCTGCGCCTCGGTCATGGCCCATTCGTCCAGATAGGCGCGTTCATCGGCCTTGAAGCGGGCGCGGTTCTCTGCCTTCATCAGCGACATGCAGAACTGGTTGAGCCAGTAGCCCTTGCGCGCCTGGTCGGCGTCGAAGATGGTGGTGCCGGGGATGTCCCGGTACGGCTTGTCGAGTGGCATGGCAGGCTCCTCAGATCGACGAGGGCGATGCGGCCGACGGCGCCGACGGGGCCCCATCCGCCGCGGTGCCGGCTCCGGCCGCCCGGCCCGTGCCGACGCCGACGAGCTCGGGCCAGTAGAGCCGCAGCGGGTTGTCGACCAGCAGGCGGCGTTGGAGGTCCGCCGTCGGCGCGATGCGCGGGATCACGTCGACCAGCAACCCGTCGTCCGGCATGTGGCCCTTCAGGTTGGGATGGGGCCAGTCCGTGCCCCAGAGCACGCGATCGGGGAACGCCTCGACCACGCGGCGCGCGAAGGGGATGACGTCGCGGTAGGGCTCGGGCTCGCCGTCCAGCGCGGGCGGGCCGCTGACGGACAGCCGCTCGGGGCAGGTGACCTTGCTCCAGACGAAGGGATGCTCGCGCAGGAAGCGCAGGAAGAGCGCGAACTCCGGCCCATCCACGGCCTGGCTCACGTCGGGCCGGCCCATGTGGTCCACGACGACGGTGGTGGGCAGCGTCGAGAAGAAGTCCCAGAGCTCCGGCAGGTCGGGCGCCTCGAAGTAGACGACGACATGCCAGCCCAGCGCCTTCACGCGATGGGCGATCTCCAGCAGCTCGTCGCGGGGCGTGAAGTCGACCAGCCGCTTGACGAAGTTGAAGCGCACGCCGCGCACGCCGGCCGCATGCAGATCCTCCAGCTGCGTGTCGGTGACGCTGCGGCGCACCGTGGCCACGCCGCGCGCCAGACCGCCGGACGCCCGGCAGGCATCGACCATGGCGCGGTTGTCGTCGCCATGGCAGGTCGCCTGCACCACGACATTGCGCGTGAAACCGAGGCGATCCCGCAGCGCGAAGAGCTGCGTCCTGCTGGCGTCGCAGGGCGTGTACTTGCGCTCGGGGGCGTAGGGGAACTCGGCGCCGGGGCCGAAGACATGGCAGTGCGCGTCGACCGCGCCGTCGGGCAACTGGAAACGCGGCCGCGACGGCCCCTGGTACCAGTCGAGCCAGCCCGGGGTCTTCTCGAAACCGCCGGTGGTGGAGAGCGTCATCGTGGGTCCTTCTGCGATGAGGGGAATCGGGGCGCGGGGCATTCCGCGGCGAGCGTGCGGCCGGAGCCGGAGCCGGAGCCGGAGCTGGAGCCGAAGTCGAAGTCGAGGTAGAGGTTCATGGGAGGGCCCGGGGTCAGGCCTTGCGGGCGGCGAGGTGGGCCAGCAGCCGATCGGCCTCGATGCGCCAGTCCGCGCTGCGACCGAAGTCCGGATCGCCGCGCGCGCCGAAGAGCCCGTCCTCGGCCAGATCGGCCATCCAGGCCTGGCGCTCGGCGGTCCCCTCGGCGCTCCAGGGCGTGAGGCCGGCGTCGCGAACGGTCTCGGCGACCTCGCGGACCTCTTCGCTGCGTCGGCGGCCGTGCTGGATCACGCGCTGGAAGAAGTAGCTCGCCTGCTTCTGCCAGTCGATGCCGGGGAAGGTCTCCTGCAGCGAGGCCAGCACCGCGTCCTCGACGCCGTAATGGCGCGCGGCGGTGAGGCTCTCGATGACCATGGCCTCCAGGCCCTTGATCATCACGCTGCGGCACATCTTGGTCGCGCTGACGACGCCCAGCTCGGCGCTGCCCACGCGCGCCGCGAATCCGAGCCGCTCCAGCAGCGGTGCCACCGCCTCCGCATGCGGGCCGCCGAGCAGCAGCGGCACGCGGATCCGATAGGGCGGGACGCTGGTCATCACCGCGCCCTCGACATAGCGGCCACGATGGGCGTGGATCGCCTCGGCGGCCTGGCGCTTCATCGCGGGCGAGGCCGAATTGAAGTCGAGCACGAAGGTGCCCGGCTTCAGCCCGGCCGCGCAGGCGCGCGCCGCGTCCAGCGTCTGGCTGGCGGTGACCGCGATGACGACCAGGTCCGACGGCGAGGCCACCAGCGTGCCCGAGGCCGTCAGCGTCACGCCGAAGCGGACAGCGTGCTCGCGCATCACGTCGGCGTCGGTGCTGGGCGACTCCAGTTTCAGGTCGTACGCGAGCACCGTGTGACCGGCGGCCCGCAGGTCCTCGGCCAGGATGCGGCCGACCTCGCCGTAGCCGATCAGGCCGATGCGCAGGGCGTCGCTCATGGTCAGTCCAGCGAGATGTTCAGCCGCTTGATCAGCTCGGTGTACTTGGCCGACTCGCTGGCGATGAAGGCCTGGTACTGCTCCTTGGTCGTCGGGAACACGTCGTAGCCAAAGGTGGCGTAGCGCTCGCGGATGTCGGGCTCGGCCAGGGCGGCTTCGATGTCGCGCTGGATCTTTTCCTGGACGGCCTTGGGCAGGCCGCGCGGCGCGGCGATGGTGGTCCAGCCGGTGACCTCGTAGCCGGCGGGCCCGCCCGATTCGGTGACGGTCGGAATGTCGGGGAAGCCGGGATGGCGCTTGGGCGCGGTCACCGCGATGAACTTCAGGCGGCCGGCCCGCTGCAGCGCGCCGGCGGTGGCCACCGAGCCCAGCGCGAAATTGAGCTCGCCGTTGGACACGGCGGTGTAGAGCATCGAGGTCTCCTTGTAGACCACGTGCTGCATCTGCGTCCTGGTCATGGCCTCGAGTTGGGCCGCGCCCAGGTGTACCGGATTGCCCACCGACCAGGACCCGTAGTTCAGCGCGCCGGGATGGGCCTTGGCGTCGGCCACGATGTCGCCGACGGTCTTGTACTTGCTGTTGGTCGCGACGGCGACGAAGAAATAGGTCTTGAACAGCGGTGCGATCGGGTCGAAGTCCTTCACCGGGTCATAGGGCAGCTTCTTGAACAGACTGGGGTAGACGACCAGGTGGACGTTGTCCAGCTGGATCAGGTCGTGGCCGTCGGTGGCACCGCGCTTGAAGGCGTCGATCGCCAGGAAGCCATTCGCGCCGGGCTTGTTCTCGACGATCACCGGCTTGCCCCACTTCTTGGACAGCTTCTCGGCGACCACGCGGGCGACGGTCTCGGGGCCGGCGCCGGCCGGGAAGGGCGTGATGATGCGCACCGGCTTGGTCGGCCAGTCGGTGGCTGTGGCGGCGGCCGCCGCGCCGGACGCGGCACCCTGCGCGAAGGCCGAGCCGGCGAGCATCACAGCGGCCGTGGCCGCGGCGAGGGTCAGGCCTTGCGCGAGCGCCGCGCGGCGTTTGGGCGTAGGGGCATCAGCGGGAAGGGAAGCGGTCATCGTCGCGGTCATCGTCGTTGTCTCCGTTGTTATAGGGATGGGATCAATCGATGTAGCGCAGGCCGGCCTGGGCCAGCGGCTCACGCATCTTGTAGAGGTCCAGGCCGAGCACGCCGGCCGCGAACTTGTCGCGCTTGGCCCCCTCGTTGGCCTCGCGGGCGGCGGCGGCCTCCAGCGTTCGAGCCGCTGTCGCGGCGGGGACGCAGACGACGCCGTCGTCGTCGGCCACGATCACGTCGCCAGGGTGCACCAGCGCGCCGGCGCAGACCACCGGGATGTTCACCGAGCCCAAGGTCGCCTTGATCGTGCCCTTGGCGGAGATGCACTTGCTCCAGACCGGAAAGCCCATCTCGTTGAGCGTCCGGACGTCGCGCACGCCGGCGTCGATGATCAGCGCCCGCGCGCCTCGGGCCTTGAAGGAGGTCGCGAGCAGGTCGCCGAAGTAACCGTCCGTGCACTCGGCGGTGACGCCGGCGATGACGAGGTCGCCCTCCTGGATCTGCTCGGCGGCGACGTGCAGCATCCAGTTGTCGCCGGGCTGCAGCAGCACGGTCACCGCCGTGCCGGACACGGCCACGCCGTGCTGAATCGGTCGCATGTAGGGCTTGAGCAGGCCGACACGGCCTTGCGCCTCGTGCACCGTCGCGGCACCGAAGTGCTGCAGCGCGTCGGCGGCGATCCGGTCGGCGCGGTGGATGTTGCGGTAGACGACGCCGAGTTCGTACATGGCGGATTCCTTGCAGGCAGAGAGGACGGGGAGTCAGGCCGAGGGCGTGGTCATGCCCAGCCGGCGGCGCCGCTCGTCGTGGCGGGCATCGGCCAGGAAGTCGGCGACGCGCTGGGCGGTGGCGGGTTCGGCGCTGGTGGCGGCGACGGCGACGCTGAAGCGGGTGACGATCTCCAGCCCCTGGGGCATGGGGCCGAGCACGGCGACGCCGGGCAGGTGCTGGAGCTCGCTCAGTTGCTGGAAGCCGAGATCGACATCGCCTTGCGCGACCATGCGGCCCACCGGCACGCCGGCCGGGGACTGGCGCAGACGGCCGGCCAGCGCGTCGGTCAGGCCCCAGGCATCGATGAGCTTCAGCAGCGCGGTCCCGCTCGGGCCGGTGGAGTAGCCGACGGCGCTCGCCCGGAGGAGGGCCTCGCGCAGCGCGTCGGCGGTGGAGACGTCGGGGTGTGAGCGATCTGATGCGCCGGCCTCGGGCGCCGCGATCACCATCGCCGAATCGGCCACCGCGCGCAGTGAGCCGGCCCGCAGATGGCCGGCTTTCGCGAGTCGGTCCATCGCGTCGGCCGCCAGCACGACCAGATCGAGCGGCTCGCCGGCCTCGACGCGGCGGGCGGCGTCGACGCCGCCGACGGACTCGATGCGGACCTCCAGGCCGAGTTCGGCGGTGCAGGCGGCGGCGAGCTCGCCGAGCAGCGCGCGGGTGGCCATCGAGGAAATGCCGGCGAGGGGAGCGATCACGGTGCGGGTCCTGTCGAATTGCGGCGGATTCTGGTCTGGCGAGGTCAAACGATCCAGTTCTAGCTTCCACTAGCTGCTATTCCGATCGGGCATGGCCCGGATGGCGGGATCCGCGCGCTTCATGCGAGCATCGGCGCCCATGAACCTGACCCAACTCGAGACCTTCGTCCACGTGGCCGAACACGGCAGCTTCAGCAAGGCGGCGCTGGTGCTGGGCGTGGCCCAGCCGGCGCTGAGCCGCCAGGTGCGGGCGCTGGAAACGGAGCTGCACGAGACCCTGCTGCTGCGCAACGGCCGTGGCGTGCAGTTGACCGAGGCCGGCAAGCGGCTGCTGCAGCACGGGCAGGACATCCTGAATCTGGTGAGCCATGCCAAGGACGACCTGCGCGCGCGGCGCAGCGAGCCGGTGGGGCAGATCACGATCGCGATGCCGCCGACCTTGGCGCGGCTTCACACGCTGGCGCTGATCCGGGCCTTCCGGGCGGAGATGCCGCAGGCGCGGCTGGCGATCATGGAGGGCTTCTCGGTTCACTTGACCGAGTGGCTGCTGACCGGCCGGACCGATCTGGCGCTGGTCTACAACCCGGAGCCCGTGCCCGCGCTGGAGATCCTGCCGCTGCGCCGCGAGCGGCTCTGCCTGGTGAGTCCGCGCGATCAGGCGCCGGCGCGGCCGCCGACGCTGCCGCAGCTGTCGCGTTATCCGCTGGTGATGCCGCAGCGGGGGCACATCTTCCGCTCGCTGATGGAGCAGGCCGCGGCGATGGCCGGCGTGCAGCTGGACGTGCAATGGGAGGTCGCCAGCGTGCCGGCGATCCTGGACTGCGTCGCGGCCGGCATCGGCCACGCGGCGCTGGGCGAGGATGCGCTGAGGATCTACGAGAAGCCCGAGCGCCTGGTCACCACGCCCTTCGCGAAGGCGGACATCCAGAGCACGCTGTGCCTGGTCACGCCGACCAGCAAGCGCGCCACGCCCTTGATGCAGCGGACGGCGGGAGTGTTGATGCGGATGGTGGGGGAGGGGCGCTAGGCCCCGATCCGGCGACGGTGCCCGTCACAGTCCGATCATCAAGGTGAGCGGATGAAGGGGAGACGGGACGAAGCCGTGCTTCAGATGGAAGCGCTTGGCCGCGTCGTCGATCGCATGGGTCACCAAGGCCTTGCCGCCGACGATGGCGGCGGCCTGCCTGGCACGGAGGTAGGCATCCTTCAGCAAGCCATGCCCCAGTCCGCGGCCCACCCAGCCGTCGTGCACCGCGAGCCGGGCGAGCAGGAAGACCGGGAGGGGCGACGGCGCGTTCCGGCGGAGGGCGCCCGTGGCCTGGCGCGGGTCGATGGCGCCCGGGGCCAGCGCATAGAAGCCGACGACCTCCATCGGGTCATCGGGCGAGGTGACGACGTAGGTGCGTGATGAGCCGGAGGACTGGTTCGGAAGCGCCCGCGTTCGCAGCCAGTCGGCCAGCTCGGGGCGAGCGCAGGCGAAGCGTTCGAGGTGGTGGGCGGCGGTCAGCAACTCCGGCGATCTGACGAACGCGGCCGTCATTGCTCCCACGGCGCCTTCCTGGCGAGCATCTGCTGGAGCGCCGCGTTCTCGCTCAGCGGACGGTCCAGGATGTCCTGGAAGGCCTGGAGCTGCGCGGCGTCGACCTGGAAGAAGGCTTGGTCCAGCACCGCATTGCGGGCGGACTGCAGGGCCGCGTCCAGCATGAAGTCGGTGCGGGTCTTGCCCGCGGCGGCCGCGGCGCGATCGATCAGGTCCTTGGCTTCTTCCGAAACACGGAGGTTGATGGTCGTGGTGACGGCTTTGGTGCTGTGACGCGTCATGGCGGCGGCTGGCGGAGGGAAGGCCGCAATCTCCCATGGATGTGTATACGTTGTCAACACAGTGAAGCCCGTCGAAGAGAGGATGAAGATCCTGGCGGGTGAGCCAGCGCTGAGGCCATCCCCCCGGATCACCCGCGTCGGCGCATCGCCCCGACGGGGGCGACGAGGAGGGGGCACCAAAGGGGGAATCGTGCGCGGCGCGAGCGGGCATCCCGGTTGCCGTATCCGAGTCACGAACGCCGCGTCACGCCCGTGCCGCGGCCCCGATCCACAAGTCCTCGGAGACCCGCATGATCAGCACCATCTTGCTCGTCGTTCTCATCCTGCTGTTGCTGGGCGCGCTGCCGACCTGGCCGCACAGCCGCGGATGGGGCTACTACCCCAGCGGTGGGCTCGGCCTCATCGTGCTGATCCTGGTGATCCTGCTGCTGATGGGCCGCATCTAGCCCTCGGCGCGCCAGCAGGGACTCACGCCCCCAGCAAGGATTGCCCGCAAACCCGCAGGACCTGACCCGTCACGGGTTGCGACTGCGGCGCCGCCAGGAAGGCGATCGCCTCGGCCACGTCGGCCGGGGTGCCGCCTTGCTTGAGCGCGTTCAGCCGCCGGCCCGCCTCGCGGACCATCAGCGGCATGCGGCGTGTCATCGCGGTCTCGATGAAGCCGGGCGCGATCGCGTTGATGGTCGCGCCGCGTTCCGCCAGGGACGACGCGCGGGCCGCGACGTAGCCGATCAGCGCCGACTTCGTCGCGCTGTAGTTGGTCTGTCCCGCGTTGCCGGCGATGCCGCTGATCGAGGACAGGCAGATCTCTCGCGCGCCGGCGTTGAGCAGGCCGTCCGCGTCCAATCGCGCGTCGACGGCCAGGATGGCCGACAGATTCACGGCCATCACCGAGTCCCACTCCGCGGCGCTCATGCGGGCCAGCGTGCGGTCGCGCGTGATGCCCGCGTTGTGGACCAGCACGTCGACGCCGCCCAGGCGGTGCAGCGCGTCGGCCAGTTCATCGGCCGCGCCGGCACCCGCGAGGTCCACCGTCAGCAGCGATCCCCCGATCTCCCGGGTCAAGGCTTCCAGCGGCTGACGCGCCGCCGGGACGTCGACGCACAGCACGCGCAGGCCGTCGAGCGCCAAGCGACGCGCCGTCGCGGCGCCGATGCCGCCGGCCGCGCCGGTGACCAGCGCCACGCGAGGCGCCACCGGGGGCGTCGTGGCCGCGGGGGCGCCGCCGTCCTCCTTGCGCCAGGCCAGCACCTGACCCGAGACGTAGGCCGAGCGATCCGTCGAGAAGAAGCGCAGCGCGGCCTCGAGCGCCGGCGGCGAGGCCGCGCCTTCCTGCAGCACCAGCGCGTTGGCCGTCGCGCCGCGTCGGCCGATCTCCTTGGCCAGCGCGCGGACGAAGCCTTGGACCGCATGCAGGCAGGCGGCCTCGGTCGCATCGGCGGCGGCGGACGAGCTCAGCACCAGCACCCGCCCGCCGACGGCCAGGCGCGACAGGCTGAGCTGGGTCTGCTCGAACAACGCCCGCAGTGCCGCGACATCGCGGCAGCCGGTGGCGTCGACGACCAGCGATTGCACCGGGCCGCCCGCGCTCGCGCCGGCCCCCTGGGCGACCAGGGCCGCCAGCAGCGAGGGCAAGGGCGCCGCGCTGCCCGGCGCGATCGCGAGGACCGCGCGGCCGGCGAGCTCCTTGTCCGACCACGCGTCCTGCCGGCGCGGCAGCCGCACCGGTTGCGGCAGCCCCAGCGCGCGCGCCACGCGGCGGCCCCAGGGGTGTTGGACGAAGGAGAGCAGGCGATCGGTCATGGCGGCGCGGCGGTCGGGGAACGGCGCGCAGTGTAGGCGGATGGCCGCCTCGCGCCGGACAGGGTCAGCCCGATGCGCGTCCCCCTTGGGCCCGACCGCGCGAACGGCGCGCCGCCATGCATGCGGGCGATGGCGGCGACGATGGACAGTCCCAGGCCGTGATGCTCGCCGGGCCGCTCGCGCGGCGCGTCGGCCCGGTAGAAACGATCGAACAGGCGGGGCAGTCGGTCGGGCGGGATCTCCGCGCCCTCGTTGAGCACCGAGAGCCGCATCCGGCCTCGGCCCAGCGCCTCGATGCCGACGCGGATCGCGCTGCCCGGTGTCGCATATCGCGCCGCGTTGTCAATCAGGTTGGACAGCGCGCGTCGGAGCAGCGGCGCGTCGAAGTCACCGCCGCCGTCGCCGTCGACGCGCAGCGTCAGGCCGGCCTCGTCGATCGCGGCCTCGTGGAAGGACGCCACCTCGCGGGCGAGCAGGGCCAGGCTGTCGACGGGTTCGCGTCGGGCCCGCTGGCCCCCACGCGCCTGGGCCAGGAAGAGCATGTCGTCGACGATGCCGGACAGCCGGCGCAACTCCTCCAGGTTCGCGCCCAGGCGCTCCTGCGCCGGTGGCGGCAGGCCGCCCTCGCGCAAGGACAGCTCGGTGCCCGTGATCAGCGTCGCCAGCGGCGTCCTCAGCTCATGCGCGACGTTGGCGCTGAAGCCCTCCAGGCGGGCCATGCGCTCGCGCTGCGTCCGGAAGCGCGACCGCAGCGCCTTCAGCGCTCTCCATGTGTCCTGAAACATGACAAAACCGTCATCGGCCTGTGCGGCTCACGACGAGGCCGCGGGCCTAGAGTGGGTCACAAGGCGTTTGATGAAACGTGCGCCGACGCAGCGGGGCCACGAGCCTCGCGTGCAGACGACTTTCAACAGAAGGAGATCCACCATGCGTCACTTCCACCGTCTATCGATCGCGACCGGCGTGGTCGCGCTGGCCGCCACCTTGAGCGGGCCCGTCCTCGCGCAGGTCGAGGAGGAGGTCGTGTCCGGACCGAAGTCCCGCGACCAGGTCGTCGCCGAGCTGGAACAGGCCCGCGCCGACGGCTCCCTGGCGAAGATCCAGAGCGAGCAGGGCTATTCGCCGGACTTCGATGAAGCCAGGGGCATGCCCGTCCAGTACTCCAACCATCAGGCCGAGTCCGACATCAGCGTCTCCGCCGACATGGCGAACCCGAACGGCGACCTGCGCTTCGCCGCTCCCGCTGCGGGCGGCAAGTCCCGTGCCCAGGTGATGGACGAGCTCCAGCAGGCCCGCGAGGACGGGACGCTGGACCGGATGTGGAGCGAATCAGGCTATGCGCCGGAGCTCGAGGCGACGCATACATCGCGTCCTTGATCGCTCCGGGCGCGACGATGCCCGCCGCGAGGATCCCCCGGGATTCAGACGGGACGGCACCGAGCGCACGGACCGTGGATGCGGTCATGGGTGACCGGACCAAGCTGTAGAAGGTCATCCGACCTCGAGTGACGGGGGACTTCATGCGAAGTCCCCCGCCTGCGTTCGTGGCGGCCTCGAGGCCGAGGTCGGTCAGAGCCGCGTCACGTCGATCACCGCCTGCGCGAAGGCCTTCGGCGATTCCTGCGGCAGGTTGTGGCCGATGCCGCCGCTCAGGTCCCGATGGGCGTAGCGGCCGCTGAACTTGCGGCGATAGACCGACGGATCGACGTGGGGCGCGCCGTTGGCGTCGCCCTCCAGCGTGATCGTCGGCAGCGAGATGGCGGGGCCGGCGGCGATGCGGGCCTCGATCGCGTCGAAGCGGGACTCGCCGTCCGCCAGGCCCAGGCGCCAGCGGTAGTTGTGCACCACGATCGCGACGTGATCGGGGTTGTCGAAGGCGGCGGCGCTGCGACGGAAGGTCGCGTCGTCGAAGCGCCATTGCGGCGAGGCGATCTGCCAGATCAGACGCGAGAACTCGGCGCGGTACTTCTCGTAGCCCAGCCGGCCGCGCTCGGTCGCGAAGTAGTACTGGTACCACCATTGCAGCTCGGCCGCGGGCGGCAGCGGCTGCTCGTTGACCTTGCGGTTGGCCAGCAGGTAGCCGCTGACGGCCACCAGCGCCTGGCAGCGCTCCGGCCACAGCGCCGCGAGGATGCCCGCCGTGCGGGCGCCCCAGTCGCAGCCGGCGACGACGGCCTTGGGCATGCGCAGCGCATCCATCAGCGCGATCGTGTCCTGCGCCAGCGCGCCTTGCTGGCCGTTGCGCACGGTGTCGGCCGACAGGAAGCGCGTGGTGCCGTAACCGCGGGCGTAGGGGACGATCACGCGGTAGCCCGCCGCGGCCAGCAGCGGGGCGACCTCCTCGTAGGTGTGGACGTCGTAGGGCCAGCCATGCAGCAGCAGGACCGGCGGGCCGTCGGCCGGGCCGGTCTCGACATAGCCGATCCGCAGATCCCCCGCATCGATGTGCTTCAGGACGCCGAAGGCGGGAGCGATCTCGATCGGCGTGCCCGGCGAGCCGCCCGCCGCGGCGGCGAGGCCGCCGGTGGCCGACGGGCTCGAGGTCGCCGCGCGGACGAGCGACGGCGTCAGCCCACCGAGCGACAGGGCCGCGCCCGCGAGCGCGCCGGCGCCCAGGCCCAGGAAGCCTCGGCGAGGCCAGGCGGCCTTGGCGGGGCGAGCCGTGGGGGTGTCGCCGGCCACGGCGTCGGGGGCGGCGGTGAGGTGCGGGGCGGTGGCGGAATCGCGCTCGGAGCGGTGGGTCATGGCAGGCCTCGGGTGTGGTGGAAGGAACGAGGCCCAGTGGACCGGTCGCATGTATCCCCGGCTTGTCGGCGCCGGGGGCATTCCGCATCAGGATGTGACGCCCGGTGCCGGGGATACAGGGGCATACAAAGCGCGGTGAGTTGCGCGATCTCTGATGTCGATCAAGTTCGCCCCTGGCTTTCCGCCGCGGGCCTTCCTAGCCTGCGCGCACGGCGGGTCGCACGGTGCGACCGGCATGGACCGGCCCGGACCCCGCGGGGCCCCGGCGAGGAAGGATTCCGATGATCGACACGCCCCTGGCCCCGTCCCTCTATTTCCCGGCGTTGCGCACGCAGCCCGCCGAGCTCCGCGCGCTGCGTGAGCTCGACAAGGCGCGCAAGACCCGGATGCTGCCCGTGATGACGCTGATGCCCTTGCCGGACGGCCCGCCGGACCTGAAACGCTCGGCGCGCCGGGCGGCCGAGGTGATGCAGGGGCTCCCGCACCTGATCGAGCTGCCGCCGCTGGCGGAGCGCTCGACGGAACTCGAGGCCCCGTTGTCGCGTCTGCTGGATCCGTCCGACGGGTTCCGCGCGTGGCGCACGTTCGCGGCCTCGTGCAAGCGGGCCGTCCCCGTCGTGCAGCTGGCGGAGCATGGCGTCGGCGTCGCCGTCGACCACGCGGCGGAGGGCGAGACCACCCGTCAGGCGCAGGCGATCGAGGCGGCCTTCGGTCTGGTCGTGTTCCGGTTGCGCGGGCGCTGGCCGCGGGTCGAGCCGGTGGTGCAGGCGCTGCGCAGCCTGCGGGCGCCGGAGCGGGCCGTCGTGATGGTGGACCTGGGCATCGAGCGCGACTGGCTGCTCGGCTGCGCGGGCATCGCGCGCGGGATGCTGGAGAAGCTATGGGCCGCGAGTCCGGGAACGAGGATGGTGGTGATGGGCAACAGCTTTCCCGCGCAGCCCCGCGGATCCGGCGGCGGACGGCAGGCCATCGGAGGCCGGCTCGGCATCCTGGAGCGGGAGCTGCATCGGCGTCTGGGCGGCGTGACGGCGGTCGGCTATGGGGATCATGCCTCGGTGCACGCGGCGGACGCTGTCGAGCCGGAGCTGCCCCGCGGTCACGGCCGCGTCGACTACGCGCGCGAGAACGAGTGGCTGTGCGAGCGCGGCCGGGCCGGCACCAGCGACGAGGCCCATGCCCAGGCCGCCCAGGCGATCGTGGATGCCGCCCCCGAGCTCGGCACCCGCGGCGCATGGGGCGAGCACGAGATCATGGAGGCGGCCAACGGCCGGCCCTATGCGCGCGGCCGCAGCGCCTGGACGGCGGTGCGGGTGAATCTGCATCTGGCGGCGCAGGTGGATGGTCTGCGCGGGCGTCCGGCCGAGGTCCCACTTTCCCAAGCCAGTGATCTCCCGAGTTCTGGGGCCGTGGAGCAGTCTTCAACTGTTTGAGGTCATGGATCGACGTCGGACCGGCCCCTAGAGTGGATCCCTTCGGATCGTTTGACAGGAGACCGATGTGCCGGAATCGATCATGGGCAGAAGTGGCCGGGTGACCATCCCGGCGGAGATTCGCAACGCGGTGAAAGCCGAACCGGGGACGCGCTTGGTGTGGGTGCTGCGTCCGGATGGTCGGATCTATGTGCTGGCCAAGACTGGGACGCTGGCGGATCTTCGGGGGATCCTGAAGGCACCGCCCGGTGTCCGGGTCAGCGTCGAGGACATGGACCCGTTCCGTTGATGTCCGCGATCGACACGAATGTCCTGGTTCGATTCATCGTCCAAGATGACTCGAACCAGGCTGAAGCCGTGGAACGTCTGAGGAGGCGGCATGCCCACCACGACGTGAGGCTCTTCGTGTCGACCACCGTGATCCTGGAACTCGAGTGGGTCCTCAGGGCCTGCTTCAAGTTCGACAAGTCGCAGGTCCTTGGGGCCTTCGTCAGGATCATCGAGTCTTCCGAGCTCCTGATCGAGAACGAGGAGGCGATCATCCATGCGGTCGAGAGCTATGGCGAATCCGCGGCGGACCTGGCTGACTGCATCCATGCGCATGTGGCAGCGGCGGCGGGGCGGAGCCCCTTGCACACCTTCGACGTCAAGGCATCGAAGCTGGATGGGGCCGAGTTGCTGCGATGAGCCGTGTTAGCCTCCCGCCCCCATGACCCCGCGCGCGCCTTCCTCGACCTACAGCCCGCGCTCCCGCGACAGCGAGAGCAAGAGCATGCACACCCGCATCGTCGGGGAGCTGGGTCTGGCGATCGTCGCGGGCGAGCTCCAACCCGGGGACCGGCTGCCCGCCGAGTCGCAGCTGCTCGATCGCTACGACGTCAGCCGCCCGGTGTTGCGCGAGGCCGTGCGGGTCCTCGCGGCCAAGGGGCTGGTGGTGTCCCGCCAGCGTTCCGGCGCGATCGTGCGGCCGCGCAACGAGTGGCATCTGCTCGACCCCGACGTGCTCTGCTGGCTGATCGCCACCAAGCCGCAGCGCGAGTTCCAGGCCACGCTGATGGATGTGCGCCGCGTGTTCGAGCCCGCCGCCGCGGCACTCGCCGCGCGGGCCGCGTCCGACGAGCAGGTCCACCGCATCGAGGCCGACTTCGCGTTGATGGCCGAGGCCGGCAGCATCGAGCAGATGCTCGAGCCGGACCTGGCCTTCCATCGCCACATCGCCGAGGCCACCAACAACGACCTGATGGCCTACATCGGGAACATGCTGTCGATGGCGTTGCGCGAGTCCATCCTGATCAGCGGCCGGCAACCCAACGCCCATGAGCGCGCGTTGCCGCGCCACGAGGCCATCCTGGACGCGATCCGCGGACGTGACCCGCTCGGAGCCCGTCAGGCGACGCTGGTGCAGCTTCAAGAAGTGGCGGACAACCTGCGCGAATCGATCCAGGCCGAAGGGCCGGCGGCGCCGAGGGACGAGCACCGGCGCTGAGGCCTGTCGACAAGGCGCCGCCGGGTGCGCGCTTCGGTGCATCAGCGCATCGGCGCGCCTGCGGACCGGTGAACCAGCGCATCAGCGCATCGGCGCATCAGCGGATCAGCGGATCAGTGCTTCAGCGCGCGGCCGCGGCGCTGGTCACCACATCACCGCCAGCAGGGCGGCGTTCAGCGCCAAACCGACCACGAAGATGGGCCAGCCACCGCGCCGGGACAGCAGCGCGCCCGTGCCGTACAGGCCCGCCGCGACCACCGCCGCGGCAACCAGGTTTCGCGCCTCGCTGAGGTCGTCGCTCTCGCCCAGCCAGGCCGCCGTGGCCGCCGCCGTCATGAGGAACAGCCCGATCGCGCGCCAGCGGTCCACCGGACGCGCCGGGGGATCGAAGCGCGGTTGGCGCAGACGCTCGGCATCCGGCTCGGCCAGGAAGCTCAGGCCGGGCGGCGCCCAGCCCGGCGACTTGAACAGCACCTTGAGCTTGTCGCCGAGACGGGGCGTCGCCCGCATGCGCTGGAACAGCTCCCCGTAGAACTGCCCGACCGCGAACAGCGGATTCCAGCTGTGCAGCGGCTTGACCGTGCCGTAGACGCAGGGCTCGGACTCCTCGACGAAGGTGCCGAACATCCGGTCCCAGATCACCAGCACCGCGCCGTAGTTCTTGTCCAGGTAGCCCGGATTCACCGCGTGATGGACCCGGTGGTTGGACGGCGTCGAGAACACCCGGTCCAGCCAGCCCAGCCGGCCGACATGCTCGGTGTGGATCCAGAACTGGTACAGCAGCACGAACAGCCCGGCCGCCGCGTACTGCTCGACCGGGATGCCCAGCAGCGCCATCGGCAGGAAGAAGGGCGTGCCCATCACGGCGTAGAAGCTCTCCTGGCGCAGGGCGGTCGTCAGGTTGAAATGCTCGCTCTGGTGGTGCACCGTGTGCGCCGCCCAGAACAGCGCGCTCTCGTGGCTGACGCGGTGCAACCAGTAGTCGCAGAAGTCGTAGAGCACGATGGCGACGACGAAGCCCCACCAGCCGTCCCACACCGACGGCGACACCAGCGCGATGTGCGGCTGCACCAGCAGGTAGAGCCCGTTCTGGAACAGCGGCGTCACCGCGGCCACGGCCAGGCTCATCAGGCCCTGGCTGAGGCTGCTGATCGAATCGGCCAGCCGGTAGTTGTCCCGGCCCTTGAGCCGCCCCCACAGCCATTCGAACGCGATGCAGAGCCCGAACAGCGGGACGGCGATGAGGAGGACGCGATGCATGGGGAGGGGCTCGGGAGGAGGGCGGCGGAGGCGTGGGGGCGGGGCGTCAGAACTTGCGCCAGACGCTGATGCTGAAACTCTGCTGCGAGCGCGACTGCGTCAGCGGGGAGCGCGCCGCGTCGCCCACCAGCCGGGCGTTGAGCCACTGGCCGCTGACCGACCAGCGTTCATTGAACTTGTGCTCGCCGCTCAGCGCGATGCTCCAGTCCATCCAGCCGCCGGCGGGACGCCACTCGGGCAGGCCGCTGGCGCGGGATTCGGCGGCGCCGATGCCGTAGCTGCTGCGCAGGTGGGCGGCGTTGGCGGCGGTGCCGGCGATCGTCACCGCGATCAGGTCGTCACCGATGGGGATGCCGGAGGTGGCGCCGATCTCGAACTGCGCGCCGTTGTGGCGCCGGCCGCTGCCCCAGGAGAAGCCGGATTGCAGCATCAGCCACTCGGTCGCCTGGACGTTGGCGAAAGCCTCCGTCGTGATCCGGGAGCCGAGCCGATCCACGCCCTTGGGCGTCACCCGGCTGGGGCGGCCGAACTGCGGCCACAGGCGCGCGCCGACCTGCCAGGTCTTGGCGGTCTCGGCGCTCCACAGCAGCGGGGCCAGATTCCAGCCCACGCCCAGGTCGGTGGAGACGAAGGCGCCGTTGGGATGGAGGTACTCGAAGGCGGGCAGCACGTCGCTGCTGCGTGCCCGACCCCCGGGGGCGGAGGGCCAGCTGCGGGTCGACAGGCCGGCCGACAGACTGGCCTCGGCCGGTGGCGCGTCCATCAGCACCAGGCTGCCGGCAGCCCGGGCCGGCGTCGCGGACAGCGCGGCGGCCAGGACGGTCAAGCCCGCCAGCAGCGGCGTGACGGGGGCGGTGATCCGTGGAAACCCTAAGGTTCCAAGCGCAGCGGTGCGGGGAGGGGATGAGCAGTGCATGGGCGGAAACAATCGCGCGATTCTAGGAAACGAGCTTGTCGCGAAGCTGGCGGGGACCTGACACGAATGCAGGGCTGGACCCCGCATGTTCTAGGGAGGCGATCAACCTAGGGGTGGAGGTCGCTGGCAAAAAGGCGCAAAAAATACGTCAAGGTCGTGACAAGCTTGGCGTGTCCAGTACGGAAACGTCTGGTCACAAGTGTTTCCAGGGTCCCCCCTCCGGGTTCCCCCTAGAGAGGGGGCGACGCAAGTGACCATCGGCCTATCATCCGGGCCTTCTCCGGCAGAGCAGTAAGGGGTACGCGACGACCGCGCCGGAGATCAGCGGTCAGTCGAAAAAAGGGAGGCCCTATGGAAGCAGTGTCCGTTGCCCGTTCGTTCGAGGCGGTTGGAAATGGCGGCTATGCGATGCCCGCGGTGAAGCGCCGCGTGCTGCTGGTCGACGATCACGAGCTGGTGCGCGCCGGCATCCGCACGCTGTACCAGAACCTGGACGAGATCGACATCCATTGGATCGAGGCGGGCTCGCTGCAGGAAGGCCTGCAGGCCTACGCGGACCAGGACTCGATCGACGCGGTGCTGCTGGACCTGAACCTGGGCGACTGCAAGGGCCTGCAGGGGCTGCGCCAGTTCATGGAGACCTACCCGGACGCCCGCGTCGTCGTGTTCAGCGGCACGCAGGATGAATTCGTCGTGCGGCAGGCCCGGGCGCTGGGCGCCGTCGGCTACCTGCCCAAGGGCGCCCTGATGGCGGAGATGCGCACCACGCTGCGCGCGCTGCTGGCCGACGGCCCGCGCCACCGCCCGGCCCAGTCGGGCTCGCTGTTCCCGCGCTTCCCGTCCTCCGCCATGTACGACCGCGTGGCCGAGCTCGGCCCGCGTCACCTGGAGATCCTGGAGCTGGTCCTGTCGGGCTGCAGCAACCAGGAGATCAGCACCTCGACCCAGCTGTCGCTGGGCACGGTGAAGAACTACGTGTCGTCGCTGCTGCTGGCGCTGGACGTGAAGTCCCGCTCCCACATGATCAGCCTGTTCCGCTGAGCGGATGGCGGTCCACCGACCGGACGCCGACACGGGCGCCGTCAGCGGCTTCCCCGCGACCGAGATCCTGACCGATGAACGCATGCTGGAGGCGAGCCGCGCCTCCGGCGGCGTTGGCGTTTCCGGCGTTCAGGGCGGGCAGGGCCCGGGCCTGACCGAGGCCGGCTTCAGCGCGGAGGTGGTCGGCGCGCCGACCTCTCGCGCGAAGGCGGATGACGCCGCGCCTTCCGGCGACGGGGCGTCTGGCGCCAAGCGGCCGCGCCGTTCCGGGGCCTCGCGCATCGGCAGCCGCTTCGTCGCGGTCGCCGGTGCCGGGCGAGATGCCGAGGAGGACGTCCAGGAAGGACGCCGCCGCGAACGCCGCGCCATCGCGCGCCGGCTGCAGGACGCGGGATTCGACGAGGCCTGGGCGCACTGGCCCTGGCTGCTGGGCGCCGTGGCCGTGCCGCTGGGGTCGGCGCTGGTGCGCGCCACCGTCACGCCGGGCCTGGTCGCCTGGATCGTGGGCGTGCTGGCGCTGGCACTGGGCTGCGTCTTCACCGCCCGCTCGCTCTCCCAGCATCTGGAAAGTCCCGCCACGCGCGCCTCGCTGAGCGACCGCGAGGGCCGCCGGCTGCTGATCCTGCAGGGCGCGGGCTGCCTCGCGCTGCTGTGTCTGCATCCCTGGCTGGCCGAGTCGCCGGGTTCTCGCGGCGTGCTGACCGGCCCGCTGCTGGCCGCCACGGCGGCCGTGGTGGGCGTGTTGCTCGCGCCGATGGGCCGCGGCGCGGCCTGCATCGCGCTGCTGCCGATGTCCGAGGGCATCGCGCGCCTGATGGATCCGTCGGCGCGTCCGGGCGCGGGCCCGATCTGGTTCACCGCGGCCACCGTCATCGGCGGCCTGGCGCTGCTCGAACACTACCGATGGCAGCGCGCCAAGCGCAGCGCGATGGAGCAGGACCTGCAGCTCAGCACCCTGGAGCAGGAGCGCGACGGCGCCATCCGGGCGGACCAGGAGAAGAGCCGCTTCCTGGCCATCGCCAGCCACGACCTGCGCCAGCCGGTGCACGCGCTGGGGCTGTTCGCCGCCAGCCTGGAGCGCCGACTCCAGGGGACCGAGGAGGAGCCGCTGATCCGGAACGTGATCCGTTCGATCGAGGGCCTGGAGCGCTCCTTCAACGCGATGCTGGACATCTCCCGCCTGGATGCCGGGACCATCGAGCCGAACCTGCAGCAGTTCCCGCTGCGCGACCTGTTCCGCCGGCTGCACATGCATTACGCCGGCCAGGCGGAGGCCAACGGCCTGGGGCTGCGCTTCTCGCCGGGCGGCAAGTCGGTCACCAGCGACCCGCAACTGCTGGAGCGCATCCTGGGCAATCTGATCCAGAACGCGATCAAGTACACCGAGGAGGGCGGCGTGGTCGTCGTGGCCCGCTCGACCGAGACCCACATCAACCTCGAGGTCTGGGACACCGGGATCGGCATCCGCTCGGCCGATCTGCCGCGGATCTTCGCGGAGTTCTATCAGATCGGTCAGAGCGAGCGCAGCCGCACCCAGGGCCTGGGCATGGGCCTGGCGATCGTCAAGCGCCTGGCCCAGCTGCTGGGTTACCGGCTGATGGTGGCCTCGCGGCCGGGCAAGGGGACGATGTTCCGCCTGAGCATCCCGGTGGGGGGTTCACCGGAGATCCAGGACTTCGCCGTCGCCGCGGACACCGTGCCCATGACGGTCATCGAGCCCCGCCTGGTGCTGGTCATCGACGACGAGGAGCCCATCCGCGTCGGCCTGCAGCTGCTGCTGGAGGAGTGGGGCTACGAAGCCATCGTCGCGGCCACCGCGGCCGAGGCCGAGCAGGCGGTGCGGCACCGCGTCGTGCCGCCGGACCTGATCCTGTCGGACCTGCACCTGGGCGACGGGCCGGACGGCATCGCCGCGATCCGCGGCGTGCGACAGCTCTGCGGCAGCAATGTCCCGGCCATCCTGGTCACCGGCGACACCAGCCGCGAGGAACTGCGCCGCGCCACCGAGAGCGGCCACACCGTCCTGTTCAAGCCGCTGCAACCCCGCAAGCTCTTCAACGCGCTGCGCGGCATGGTGGCCTGAGCGGCCTCGCGCCCCCGGGAGGGGGTGTCTCTCTCTCGTCTCCCGAAGTGCACCCCCTTCCTGGGGAAAGGCGTCCGCCCGCCCGCTGGTGATCGGCCTTCGCGCGCTGGGCAATCCCTAGTCCGGCCCCGTCGGCGGGCGCCAAAGTGACTTTCGACCACTGCGCGCCGAAACCGCTGTCTCTAGAGTCCACGTCATGCAACCGAACGTGCGCCTCTGACGCAATGGCCGACCTCGACCTCGACTCCCTGCTGGCTCCTCTCCAGGACGACGCGCCGTGTGGCGCCGACCTGGAGTACGACGGCGCGTTCCTCGCCATGCAGAAGGCCGGCGCGGGCAAACCCGAGCAGCAGTACGGCGACACCGTCATCCCCGCCGAGGAGCCTGATTGGGGCGAGGTGCACGAGCAGGCGCTCGCGCTGTCGCTGCGCACCCGGGACCTGCGCGTGGCCGTCTGGCTGGTGCGCAGCGGCGCCCGCCTGCAGGGCTATCGCGCGGCGCTGCAAGGCCTGGCGCTGATCCGCGGCCTGCTCGAGCGCCATTGGGCGAACGTCCACCCGCAACTGGACGCGGACGACCACGACGACCCGACCATGCGCCTGAACGCGCTGCAGCCCCTGGTCAACGACATGGCCGTCTTCGCCGACCTGCGCGCCGCCAGCCTCACCGGCCAGCGCGGCGGACCGCGGGTGCGCGACGTCGAGCTGGCGCTGGGCAACGCGGAGCCCATGGCCGACGAGCCGGTCCCGTCCGCCCAGGGCCTGATGGACGGCCTGGCCGCCCAGGCGGCGCAGGACGCGACCTTGGCGGCCCGCCTCCAGGACGGCGTGCCGACGGTGCAGGGCATCCAGGCCGCGATCGAGGCCCACCTCGGTCAGGGCCAGGGCCTCGACTTCATCCAGCTGCAACGCCTCTTCAAGCCGCTGGCCGTGGCCGGCGCGCAGCTGCAGGGCCAGGCGTCGCCGGCCGGGCAGGGCGCCGAGAGCGCCGTCGGCGAGGCGGCGACCGGTGTCGCGCCGGGCGCGTCCGCGGTCTCCGCGTCCGTCTTCAACGCCGGCGCGATCAACAGCCGCGACGACGCCGTGCGCGCGCTGACGCGCGTGTGCGAGTGGATCGAGCGCCACGAGCCCAGCAATCCCGCGCCGCTGCTGATCCGTCGGGCGCAGCGGCTCATGAGCAAGTCCTTCCTGGACATCATGCGCGACCTCCATCCGGAGGGCGTGCACGAGATCGAGAAGCTCGCCGGCACGCCGAGCGAGTGAGCCGGCCCGCCGACCGTCGACCCGCATCCGCTGTTCCGCCTTCCCGTTTCCCCGTTCAACACCGCTGACCGATCCACGCTTCAAGGAGCACCCCATGGCCACCAGCAGCCAGAAGTTCATCGCCAGGAATCGCGCCCCGCGCGTGCAGATCGAGTACGACGTCGAGCTCTACGGCGCCGAGAAGAAGGTGCAGCTGCCCTTCGTGATGGGCGTGCTGTCCGACCTGTCGGGCAAGCCCACCGAGCCGCTGCCGCCCGTGTCGGACCGCAAGTTCCTGGACTTCGACGTCGACAACTTCGACGCCCGCATGAAGGCCATGAAGCCGCGCGTCGCCTTCCCGGTGACCAACACCCTGACCGGTGAAGGCAACCTGATGGTGGACATCACCTTCGAGTCGATGGACGACTTCTCGCCCGCCGCCGTGGCGCGCAAGGTCGACGGCCTGAAGCAGCTGCTCGAGGCCCGTCAGCAACTGGCCAACCTGATCACCTACATGGACGGCAAGGCCGGCGCCGAGCAGCTGATCGCCAAGGTCGTCAAGGACGAGGCGCTGCTCAAGTCCCTGGCCTCGGCCCAGAAGCCCGCCGACGACGCCGCGCAGTAAGCGGCGCACGACGCTCAAGAAGACACACGGACCACCGGAGCAACCACCATGGCCGAAGAGATCCTCGCGCAACCCTCGGCGTCGCTGCAGGGCATCGAGTACCAGGGCGGCGAGTTCGCCTCGCTGCTGAACAAGGAGTTCAAGCCCAAGACCGACGAGGCCAAGTCCGCCGTCGAGCAGGCGGTGCTGACGCTGGCCCAGCAGGCGCTGTCGCAGACCGCGCTGATCGGCAGCGACGTCGTCGTCTCGATCGAGGCGATGATCGCCGAGATCGACAAGAAGCTCTCCGAGCAGGTCAACGCCATCCTGCACAACCCCGAGTTCCAGCAGCTCGAGAGCGCCTGGCGCGGCCTGCATTACCTGGTCAACAACACCGAGACCGACGAGCAGCTCAAGATCCGGGTGATGAACCTGTCCAAGCAGGAGCTGGGCAAGACGCTCAAGCGCTACAAGGGCACGGCCTGGGACCAGAGCCCGCTGTTCAAGCGCGTCTATGAAGAGGAGTACGGCCAGTTCGGCGGCGAGCCCTTCGGCGCGCTGGTCGGCGACTACTACTTCGACCACAGCCCGCCCGACGTCGAGCTGCTGGGCGAGATGGCCAAGGTCTCCGCCGCCGCGCATGCCCCGTTCATCGCCGCGGCCAACCCCTCGCTGATGCAGATGGGCTCGTGGCAGGAACTCGCGAATCCGCGCGACCTGACCAAGATCTTCGGCACGCCCGAGTACGCCGCCTGGAAGTCGCTGCGCGAGTCCGACGACGCGCGCTACATCGGCCTGGCCATGCCGCGCTTCCTGTCGCGCCTGCCCTATGGCGCGAAGACCAACCCCGTCGAGGAGTTCAACTTCGAGGAGGACACCGGCGGCGGCGAGCACAACAGCTACACCTGGGCCAATGCGGCCTATGCGATGGCGGCCAACATCAACCGGTCCTTCAAGACCTACGGCTGGTGCACCCGCATCCGCGGCGTGGAGTCGGGCGGCGCGGTCGAGGGCCTGCCGGCGCACACCTTCCCGACCGACGAGGGCGGCGTGGCGATGAAGTGCCCGACCGAGATCGCCATCAGCGACCGCCGCGAGGCCGAGCTGGCCAAGAACGGCTTCATGCCGCTGGTGCATCGCAAGAACTCGGACTTCGCCGCCTTCATCGGCGCCCAGTCGCTGCAGAAGCCGGCCGAGTACGACGACGCGGACGCCACCGCCAACGCCAACCTGGCCGCGCGCCTGCCGTATCTCTTCGCCTGCACCCGCTTCGCGCACTACCTGAAGTGCATCGTGCGGGACAAGGTGGGTTCCTTCAAGGAGCGCGCCGACATGGAGAAGTGGCTGAACAAGTGGATCATGAACTACGTCGACGGCGATCCCGCCAACTCCTCGGAGACGACGAAGTCGCAGAAGCCGCTGGCCGCCGCCGAGGTGCTGGTCGAGGAGATCCCGGGCAATCCGGGCTACTACACCTCGAAATTCTTCCTGCGTCCGCATTACCAGCTCGAAGGCCTGACCGTCTCGCTGCGGCTGGTCTCCAAGCTGCCCTCCGAAAAGGGCAAGTGATCGGGCGCCGAGTCCGCAACGACATCAAGAAATCGCGCGCGACGACGCGCGACGTGTCCAAGGGAGCGCTGTCGAAGGCGCAGTTCTCTTCATCCCCGGTTTCCGCAAGCGACGGGCGTCGACGCGGAGACTGTTTTTCACAAGAGTCTTTCTAGGAGAAACCGACCATGACGATCGACGCCAATCTGAAGTTCGCCGGAGTCGAAGGCGAATCCACCCACAAGGACCACAAGGGCGAGATCGATCTGCTCGCCTGGTCGTGGGACGTGCGCCAGGAGAGCACCGCCAACGCCGGCACCGGTTCCGGCAAGGGCAAGGGCGTTCCCGGCCAGTTCGTGTTCGCGCACTACTACGACAAGGCGTCCCCGGTGCTGGCCAAGGCCTGCGCCTCGGGCAAGCACTTCGACCAGGCCGTGCTGACCTGCCGCAAGGCCGGTGAAGGCCAGCAGGACTTCCTGAAGGTCACGCTCAAGCAAGTCCTGGTGACCACCGTGTCCCCGTCGGCGTCCGCCGGTGGCGAGATCAGCGAGAGCGTGTCGCTGTCGTACGCGGACATCGAGTTCGAGTACAAGGCCCAAGACGCCAAGGGCGGCCTGGGTGGCGCGGTCAAGTTCGGCTGGAACGTGGCCACGACCGAGACCCGTTAATTCGGCGGGCGCCGGCGCAGGCCGGCACCTCCGATCCGCGGACCTCCGCGGCGCGCCGGCCCTCGGGCCGCGCGCGCCGCGCTCGGACAACGCTTGCCGATGCGACGAGCCGTCGCCAAGCGTTGTCCATGCCGGAGCGAAAGATGAATCCGTTGACCAGCGGCGGCGCGAGCAGCGCCGACATGTACCTGGACCTGTCGCTCAAGCGGGCGGGCAAGGTGAAGGGCGAATCCACCTCGGCGGGCCATGCCAACGACATCGTCGTGATCGGCTTCAGCTGGGGCGTGGGCGCCGCGGGCGACGCGGTGGCGGGCCAGCAGACGGGCCGCCGCAGCTATCGCCAGCTGACGATCAGCAAGCACCTGGACAGCGCCAGCACCGCGCTGATGAGCGCCGTGGCGACCAACGACGAGGTCAAGAGCGCCAAGCTCTACCTGCGCAAGGCCGGCGGCTCGCAGGAGGACTACTTCTGCCTGACCCTGGAGAAGGCGCGGGTGGCCTCCTACGACATCGAGGCCGATGCCGACGGCTCGCCGGTGGAGCGCATCGCGATGAGCTTCCAGAAGGTGGCCGTCGAGTACCGCACGCAGAGCGCCAAGGGCGCGATGGGCGGCACGACGACCTTCGACGACGACCTCACCTGAATCCCCGGGAGCCATCCATGAGCGCAGTGCAGGAACTGCTGGCCGCGGGCCGTCCGACCGAGGCCCTGGCCGCGGCGCAGGCCGAGGTGCGGCAGCGTCCGCAGGACGCCAAGCTGCGCACGATGCTGTTCCAGCTGCTGGCCGTGACCGGCCAGTGGGCGCGGGCGGCGGCGCAGCTGGAGGTGTGCGGCGAGCTCGACGCGGGCACGCTGGCGATGGTCAACACCTACCGCGAGGCGCTGAAGTGCGAGCTCGTCCGGGAGGCCGTCTTCGAGGGCAAGACCACGCCCATGGTGATGGGCGAGCCCGCCGAGTGGGTGGCCCAGATGATCCAGGCGCTGAAGGCCGAGGCCGACGGCGACGTCAAGGGCGCGCGCCAGCTGCGCGCGCAGGCGCTGGAGCAGGCGCCCGCGACCGCCGGCACGATCGACGGCCAGGCCTTCGACTGGCTGTGCGACGGCGACTCGCGCCTGGGCCCGGTGCTGGAGGCGGTGGTCAACGGCCGCTACTGCTGGGTGCCGTTCTCGGCCCTGGCCAAGGTCCAGATGGAGAAGCCCGAGGATCTGCGCGACCTGGTCTGGATGCCGGCGCACCTGGAGTTCCCCAACGGCGGCGGTGCCGTCGCCCTGATCCCGACCCGCTACCCGCGCAGCGTCGCCTTCGACGACGAACGCGTCTGGCTGTCGCGCCGCACCGAATGGCAGCCGCTGCCGGCGTCCGAGGACGACCAGTACGCCGGCGTCGGCCAGCGCGTGCTGATGAGCGATCAAGGTGAGGCAGGATTGCTGGATGTCCGTCTCATCGAGTTGAGGAACTGAATGCCGCTCCCTTCGTCCCTGACGCGCGCCACCCGGGCGCCGTCCTCCGTGCTGATGTCGGCCTTGATGTCCGTGGTCGGCGCCCTGGCGCTCACCACCTCGATGAGCCTGCCCACCGCGGCGCGTGCCGATGGGGGGGCCATGCCGCCCGCGGCCAAGCCGGCCAAGGCCGCCTCGGCCGGCGACAAGGCCGCGGCCTGGCGGACGCTGGACCCCGACACCTGCACGCCGCTGGGGGCGGAGGACCGCGCGCGCCTGCCCGCCAGCTGGCAGCCGTACCTGGCGTTCTCGCGCCGGTGTGAACTGACCGCGCCCGGCGGCCAGCCGCAGGTGGCACTGATCTCGATCTTCACGCTCGCGTATTACGAGGGCAAACCGGACAACGCCCCCTGGGAGAAGTTCCCGACGCCGCTGCTGGTGGACCGCGAGTTCCGCTGCCTGGGCGGCCTGTCGCAGCTGTTCCCCTGGGATCAGCCCGCCATGCTGGAACTCAAGCATGGCCGCTGGAAGGAGGGCGTGCCGCAGGAGATCCGCGTCCATGTCGACAACCCGGCGGTCAGCGGCCCGTACGACCTGCCCACGCTGCGCTGGAACGCCGCGCAGCGGCGCTATCAACCTGTCGGCAAGGCCGACGCCAAGGAAGACCCATGTCCGAAGTCGTGACGCCGGTGGATCGTCAGGCGGTGGCCAAGCTCCAGCGCGTGGCCGGCGAGGCGTACATCAAGTACCCCAAGTCCTGCACTGATCAAGGCGCGCGCGACGGGTCTCTGCCCCTTGGCGATGTCGACCTCCATCGGCAGCTGGCCTGGCGCCATGAGCAACGGCGACAAGACCGTCTTCGATGCCTGGGGCAAGGACCTCAGTTTCAGCAAGGTGAAGTTCTGGCGCCTGGACACGGGCGCCTCGAAGTGAGGCGAGCCGCCTCGCGCCCGTCATGAGCCAGATCCACCGCGACCGCCTGCAGCCGGCTCTGCTGGACCGCTTGACCGACGAGGACCCCTTCGACCGCGTCGAGGCGGAGGAGCGGCGCGTCATGTCCAAGTCGCAGCTGCGCCAGGCGGTGCTGCGCGACCTGGGCTGGCTGTTCAACGCGATCCAGCCGCTGGGCCGCGATGCCGATCCGTACGCGCGCGTCTCGGAGAGCGTGCTGAACTTCGGCCTGCCGGCGCTGTCCGGGCAGCTGGCGTCCAAGGTGGACGTCCACCTGCTGGAGAAGGCCATCCGCCAGGCCATCGTGCGCTACGAGCCGCGCATCCTGCCCGACACGCTGGAGGTCCGCGCGGTCGAGGCCAACAGCGTGCTCGACACCCACAACGTCATCGAGTTCGACATCCGCGGCCACCTGTGGTCGCAGCCGGTGCCGCTGGAGATCCTGCTGCGCACGCAGATGGACCTGGAGGCCGGGCAGGTCGAGGTCCGCGAGGGCTGAACGCCATGGATCCGCGCCTGCTGCGCCTGTACAACGACGAACTCACCCACCTGCGCGAGGTGGGCGCCGAGTTCGCGCGCGACTTCCCCAAGATCGCCGCCCGCCTGGGCATGGAGGACGCCGAGGTCGCCGACCCTTACGTCGAGCGCCTGCTCGAGGGCTTCGCCTTCCTGTCCGCGCGCGTGCAGCTGAAGCTGGACGCCGAGCACCCGCGGCTGATCGCCCACCTGCTCGAGTCCGTCTACCCCAACTTCCTGGCCCCCGTGCCGTCGATGATGATCGCGCGCTTCAGCGTCGATCCCACCGACCCCAACCTGTCCAAGGGCCACCCCGTGCCGCGCGGCAGCGTGCTGCAGTCGGGCGTGCCGCGCGGCCAGGACACGCGCTGCGAGTTCCGCACCGCCCATGCAGTCACGCTGTGGCCGCTGGAGCTGACCGCCGCCCAGTACTTCACCCACGCGCCCGACCTGCCGATGTCGCGCCTGCACGAGGCCGGCGGCAGCCGCGGCGGTCTGCGCCTGAAGCTGCGCACCGGTGGCGGCATCCCGGTTCGCCAGCTCGGCCTGGATCGGCTGTCGCTCTACCTGAGCGCGCCGGACGACGTGGCCTTCCGTCTGCACGAGCTCGCGCTGGGCGCGACCCTGGGCAGCTACGTCACCGGCGAGGGCGTCGACGCCCCGCTGGTGGCCGCGCAATGGCGCGACGCCGGCAGCGTCCGCCCGCAGGGCTTCGCCGCCGACGAGGCCCTGCTGCCCGAGACGCACCGCAGCTTCTCCGGCAGCCGCCTGATGCAGGAAGCCGCGGCGATGCCGCGCCGCTTCCTGTTCCTCGAGGTGACGGACCTGGCCGAGCGGCTGGCCCGGGTCGACGGGACCGAGGTCGAGATCGTGCTGTTCTTCAACCGCGGCGACGCGACGCTGGAGGCGCTGGTCGACGCGGACAGCGTGGCGTTGCACTGCACGCCGGCGATCAACCTGTTCCCCAAGCGGCTGGACCGCATCCAGCTCGGCACCGGCAGCTGGGAGTACCACGTCGTGCCGGACCGCACGCGGCCGATGGACTACGAGATCCACAGCTTGCAGTCGGTGACCGGCTACGGCGCCGGCAATCTCGGCCAGCAGACGTTCTGGCCGCTGTACGCGACCTATCACGAGGCGCCGGCCGAGGCGCCCGGCTTCTACACCGCGCGGCGGGAACCGCGCTTGCTGTCCTCGCGCCAGAAGGAGCAGGGGCCGCGGACCTCCTACATCGGCGAGGAGGTCTTCCTCTCGCTGGTCGATCCGCGCCACGCGCCGTATCGCGAGGACATCCGGCAGCTGTCGGTCTCCGCGCTGGTGACCAACCGCGACCTGCCCATGCTGCTGCCGCACAACGGCGCCGGGACCTGGCGCCTGGACGCCGCGGGCCCGGTGCTGAAGGTGGAATCACTGCATGGGCCGACGCGCACCGCCAGCCGGCAGCCGTCCGGCGAGGCCGGCTGGAACCTGGTGGGTCTGCTGACCCAGCAGCAACTGCCCTGGGCCGACGAGGCGCCTGCCCAGGCGGCGGCGACGTTGCGGCGGCTGCTCGCGCTGTACGGTCCGCCGGGCGACGCGGCCTGGCTGCGTCAGGTGGAAGGCGTGCGGGGCGTGAGCGCCAAGCCGGTCGTGCGGCGGCTGCCGTTCAGCGGGCCGCTGAGCTACGGCGCCGGCACCGAGATCGAGCTGGAGCTGGACGAGCTCCACTTCCAGGGCCACAGCGCCTTCCTCTTCGCCAGCGTGCTGGAGCGCTACTTCACCCGCTACGCGGCGATCAACAGCTTCAGCCAGCTGAGCCTGCGCACGGCGCAGCGAGGCCCGGTCAAGCGCTGGCCGCCGCGCATCGGCGGCGAGGTCGAGGGCGCGCGATGAGCGCCGCGCCCGGCGCCACCACAGGCGCCCCGCAGGTCAAAGGCCCGGACGGAGCGCCTGGCGCCGCCCAGGTGCCGAACACCGCCACGGCCGGCGAGGGCGTCGATCCCTTTGCCGCCATCGTCGGCAAGCCCGCCATGACCGGCGACGACGCGCTGCGCGCGCTCTTCGACGACGTCGAGTCGCGCCCCTGGGCGCACGATTTCTTCGCGCTGCTGCGGCGCATCGAGGGCCTGCGGCCCGACGCGCCGCGACTGGGCCGTGGCCTGCGCCCGACGCAGGAGGCGGTGCGGCTGGGCCAGGAGCCCGAACTGGACTTCGCCCCGGCGGCGCTGGCCAGCCTGACGCGAGGCAACGGCCCGGCGCCGCGGCTGGGCGTGCGCTTCTTCGGCCTGCTGGGACCGCAGGGGCCGATGCCGCTGCACCTCACCGAGTACGCGCGCGAGCGCCAGCACCAGCGCAGCGACCCGACGCTGACCCGCTTCCTCGACGTCTTCCATCATCGCCTGCTGCTGCATTTCTACCGCGCGTGGGCGCAGTCGCAGCCGGCGGTCCAGCATGACCGGCCGGCGTCCGACCGCTACGCGGCCTGGCTGGGCGCGGCCGTGGGGCTGGGGGAGGGCTTCCGGCCGGCGGACGCGTTGCCGCAGTCCGCGCGCCTGCACCAGGCGGGCCTGCATGGCGGCCGCGCGCAGCATGCCGAGGGGCTGGAGAAGATCATCACCCAGTACTTCGGCGTGCCCGCGCGCATCGAGCAGCACGTCGCGCACTGGCTGCCCGTCGAGGACGGCGAGCGGACCCGCCTGGGCCACGCGCGCAACCGCGCCGAGCGCATCGGCCGCCCGCGCGCGGCGCTGGGCCGCGACACCACGGCCGGCAACAAGGCCTGGGACCGGCAGTACCGTTTCCGCGTGGTGCTGGGCCCGCTGACCTTGCGCCAGTACGAGCGCTTCCTGCCCGACGGCGACGCGTGGCGGCCGCTCAACGACTGGATCCGGCAGTACGTCGGCCACAACCTGCAATGGGAGCTGCAGCCGGTGCTGCGCCACGACGAAGTGCCGCAGGCGGCGCTGTCGGGTCGGGCGCGCCTGGGCTTCACGTCCTGGACCGGCCGCTCGGGCGGCCAATCGCATCAACAGGACCGGGGCGACCTGCGCCTGCATCCGCGCCAGCGGGTGCGGGGGCGGGCGTCGCCACCGGCCACACAGGGAGCCACCTCATGACTGAAATCGCCCGCACCAGCCTCTTCGGCAAGCTCAACCCGCTGGCCTACAAGGCGATCGAAGGCGCGACCGTCTTCTGCAAGCTGCGCGGCAATCCGTACGTCGAGCTGCAGCACTGGATCTACCAGATCCTCAACACGCCCGATTCCGACCTGCATCGCATCGTCAAGCATTACGGGCTGGACGCGGCGCAGCTGTCGACCGACCTGATGAGCTCGCTGGACCGGCTGCCGCGCGGCGCGACCTCGGTGACCGACCTGTCGAGCTGGGTCGAGAACGCCGTCGAGCGCGGCTGGGTCTACGGCTCGCTGATGTTCGGCGACACGCAGGTGCGGACGGGCCATCTGGTGCTGGGCCTGCTGAAGACGGCGTCGATGCGCAACGTGCTGCTGGCCGTGTCCAGGCAGTTCGAGAAGATCCCGGTCGACGACCTCAGCGAGCATTTCGCGCAGATCACCGAGGGCTCGCCCGAGCGCGCGATGCGCGCCGCCGAGCCGGGCGCCGAGCCCGGTGACGCGAGCGGCGCGATCGCGCCCGCGGCGATGGGCAAGCAGGAAGGCCTCAAGCGCTTCGCCGTCGACCTGACCGAGCGCGCCCGCAACGGCGAGATCGACCCCATCGCCGGCCGCGACGAGGAGATCCGCCAGATCGTCGACATCCTGATGCGCCGCCGCCAGAACAACCCCATCCTCACCGGCGAGGCGGGAGTGGGCAAGACGGCGGTGGTGGAAGGCTTCGCGCTGCGTCTGGCGCAGGGCGACGTGCCGCCGCAGCTCAAGGACGTGTCGCTGTACATGCTGGACATCGGCCTGCTGCAGGCCGGCGCGAGCATGAAGGGCGAGTTCGAGAACCGCCTGCGCCAGGTCATCGACGAGGTGCAGGCCTCGCCCAAGCCCATCATCCTGTTCATCGACGAGGCGCACACGCTGATCGGCGCGGGCGGCGCGGCCGGCACCGGCGACGCGGCCAACCTGCTCAAGCCGGCGCTGGCGCGCGGCAAGCTGCGCACCATCGCGGCGACCACCTGGGCCGAGTACAAGAAGCACATCGAGAAGGATCCCGCGCTGACGCGGCGCTTCCAGGTCGTCCAGGTGCCCGAGCCCGACGAGGCCAAGGCGGTGCTGATGCTGCGCGGCGTGGCCTCGATCCTCGAGAAGCATCACCGCGTGGCCCTGCTGGACGAGGGCATCGAGGCGGCGGTGCGGCTGAGCCACCGCTACATCCCGGCGCGACAGCTGCCGGACAAGGCGGTGAGCCTGCTGGACACGGCCTGCGCGCGCGTGGCGGTCAGCCAGCACGCGACGCCGGCGGAGCTCGAGGACTGCCTGCGCCGCATCCAGGCGCTGGAGGTCGAGCGCGAGATCATCGCCCGCGAGGCCGCGATCGGCATGGACGTGTCCGAGCGCAAGCAGCGGGTCGCGAGTTCCCTGGACGAGGCGCAGACGCGCAAGGCCGAGCTGGAGGCCCGTCATCAGCGGGAGAAGGGCCTGGTCGACCGCGTGCTGGAGCTGCATGCGCTGCTGCGCAAGGACGGCGAGGGCGCGCCCGACGACCAGGAGCGCGAGACCCTGCTGACCGAGCTGCACGGCCTGCGGTCCGAGCTGAGCGCGCTGCAGGGCGACGCGCCGCTGATCCTGCCGACGGTGGATGAGCAGGCCGTGGCGGCGGTGGTGCAGGACTGGACCGGCATCCCGGTGGGCCGCATGGTGCGCAACGAGTTGCAGGCGGTGCTGCAGCTGGCCGACACGCTGAACCAGCGGGTCGTGGGCCAGCGTCATGCGCTGGAGATGATCGCCAAGCGCATCGAGGTGTCGCGGGCGGGGCTGGACAACCCGAGCAAGCCGATCGGCGTGTTCCTGCTGGCGGGGACCTCCGGCGTGGGCAAGACCGAGACGGCGCTGGCGCTGGCCGAGGCGCTCTACGGCGGCGAGCAGAACGTCATCACCATCAACATGAGCGAGTTCCAGGAGGCGCACACCGTCTCGACGCTCAAGGGCTCGCCCCCGGGCTACGTCGGCTACGGCGAGGGCGGCGTGCTGACCGAGGCGGTGCGCCGCCGTCCCTACAGCGTGGTGCTGCTGGACGAGGTGGAGAAGGCGCACCCGGACGTGCACGAGCTCTTCTTCCAGGTCTTCGACAAGGGCTGGATGGAGGACGGCGAGGGCCGCTACATCGACTTCAAGAACACCATCATCCTGCTGACCAGCAATGCCGGCAGCGACCTGATCATGAAGCTGTGCGCGGACCCGGAGCTGATGCCCGAGCCGGACGGCATCGCCAAGGCGCTGCGCGAACCGCTGCTGAAGGTGTTCCCGGCGGCGCTGCTGGGCCGCCTGGTGACGATCCCGTACTACCCGCTGAGCGAGGAGATGCTGGGCCAGATCGTGCGCCTGCAGCTGGGCCGCATCCAGAAGCGCGTGAGCGAGAACCTGGGCGTGCCGCTGAGCTTCGGCGACGACGTGGTGAAGCTGATCATCAGCCGCTGCAACGAGGTGGAGAGCGGCGGTCGCGTGGTCGACGCGATCCTCACCAACACCGTGCTGCCACGCATCAGCCGCGAGTACCTGACGCGCGTCACGAACGGCCAGGCCCTGACGAAGGTCGCGCTGACAGTGAAGGACGGCGACTTCGACTACGCCTTCGACTGACCGCCGCCAGCGGAGCCGACCGCCGCCAGCGACCCCTCCTACCCCCTCTCCCGCTGCGCGGGAGAGGGCGGGGGTGAGGGCCGATGAAGTCAGCGAGCCCTCATGCTCCCGCTTGCTCCCTCTCCCGCCTGCGGGAGAGGGCAGGGGTGAGGGTCTTCGGGCTGACGCTGCCGCCGCCCCATCACCCCAACCGATTCCCCCCATACGGATCCACCTCAAACCCATGGTGACGCTTCATGAAGCTCGCCACGCGCCGCCCATCCTCGACGGACGCCACCTCGATCGGCGCGCATCGCAGGGTGACGATGGCCTTGCCGCCCTCGCTCGCGGGCGCGATCGAATGGGCGATCTCGTCGATGAGCGTCGAGACGTCGTGCCGGGCCTGCGCGCCGCCCCTCGCGATCACGTCGAAGGTCGTGGTCTCCGACCGCGGCGGCCAGAAGGTGAGCGTCTCCCCGATCGCCGGCGTCTTGGGTAGCCGGCAATGGCCGAAGACCGCGCACAGCGTCTCGCGCTCCTTCCCGCCCCGGAACTGCAGATCGATCCAGACGTCGTAGAGGGGCTCTTCGTCCGCCGCCGAGGTGGCGCCCGCGGATGGCTCGACGGGCGAGGGCGCCGAGCCGTGCGCCGCCGCCGGACGCGCCCCGGCGCGCCGTGTGGCCTCCTGCTTCGCGATGGCGATCCAGCTTGCCTCGTCGGGCCGGAGCTCCGGATGGTCGTGGACGGCGCGCTCGACGGTCTCGGCCAGGACCGCGCTCATCGCGCGGCCGAGCAAGGCCTTGATCTCCTCGTGCTCGATGCCCGGCGCCAGCAGCAGCGCCTGATGCATCGCGCTGTCCAGCGCCGCCACGGCGTCGATGCCGCCGTTCCTGAGCGCCCGGGCCGCGCCCGGCGTCAGGGTCATCGGATCGTGTTCGGAGGGAGTCATCGTGGGTCGGCCGGAGGAGCTGCGAATGAGCGGATTGGATCATGGGGCGCGCGCTGCCGGCGCGCCGCGGCCGCGGTCCGGGCAAGGCCTGGCGCCGGCGCGGATCGAGGCGATCCGACGGATCGTGCGATCAACGCCCGACCTTCCCCCGCAAGGGCGGACGCCGGAGTGACTTTCGACCGTTGGCGCGCCTTGACGCGGTCCTGACACTCGGGGTGTCGACCTGACCCTGCGAGCCATGGCCTCTCCCTTCCGTCTGAAAACCCCGTTGCCCGACGACACGCTGCGCGTGCACAGCTGCGTGTCGCGCGAAGGGCTGAGCGATGCCGGCGACACGACCTTGCTGCTGCTGAGCGAGCGCAAGGACATCCTGGCCAGCGAGCTGCTGGGCAAGTCCGTCGTGCTGACCGTGGCCCTGCGCGACGACGCCCCGCGCCACGTCAGCGGCTACGTGACGCGCTTCGCGCAGCGTGGCTTCGAGGGCAAGCACTGCATCTACGAGATGCAGCTCAAGCCCTGGCTGTGGCTGCTGAGCCGGACCTCGGACTGCCGGATCTTCCAGGAGATGTCGGTCCCCGACATCGTCAAGCAGGTCTTCGAGGACCACCCCGTCGCGCGCTACGAGTTCAAGCTGCTGCGTCCTTACCGGACCTGGAACTATTGCGTCCAGTACCGCGAGACCGACTTCAACTTCATCGCCCGGCTGCTGGAGCACGAGGGCATCTACTGGTACGTCGAGCACGACGAGTCCGGGCACAAGGTGGTGCTGTGCGACTCGGCCAGCGGGCACGACGCGGCCCCGGGCTGCGAGTCGCTGCCGTTCTACGGCTCGGGCGCGCAGGCCGCGCCGCAGCTGGAGTACGTGCAGAGCTGGGAGAGCGCGCAGTGCGTCAAGCCCGGCAAGGTCGTCATCACGGACTACGATTTCCAGCGTCCGTCCAGCGGCCTGGAGACCGCGCAGAACCGCAAGCGCGACTACGACCTGTCGGACGGGGAGGTCTTCGACTACCCGGGCGGCTACATCCAGACGGGCGACGGCTCGCAGTACGTCGAGGACCGCCTCGACGAGCTGCAGACCGGCTACGAGACCTTCGACGGCACGAGCAACGCGCAGGGCGTGCGCACGGGCCACCTGCTGTCGCTGACCCGCCATCCGCGCGAGGTCGAGAACGGGCAGTACCTGGTCACGGGCACGATCCTGCAGGCGCAGCAGGCCTCGAGCGAGGCGGGATCGGGCGAGACGACGCTGCGCTGCAGCTTCAACTGCATCCCGTCGGCGCAGCAGTACCGGCCGCCGCGCCGCACGCCCAAGCCGCTGGTGCCGGGGCCGCAGACGGCCATCGTGACCGGTCCGGCGGGCGAGGAGATCCACACCGACAAGTTCGGACGGGTGAAGGTGCAGTTCCACTGGGACCGGCGCGGCCAGCGCAACGAGCGCAGCTCGTGCTGGGTGAGCGTGGCGCATCCCTGGGCGGGCTCGAACTTCGGTGGCATCCACATCCCGCGCATCGGGCAGGAGGTGATCGTCGGCTTCATCGAGGGCGACCCGGATTCGCCCATCATCATCGGCCGCACCTACAACGGCGAGAACCTGCCGCCCTGGGACCTGCCGGCCAACGCCACGCAGAGCGGCTTCCTGACGCGCTCGACCAAGGGCGGGAGCTACGGCAACGCCAACGCGATCCGCTTCGAGGACAAGCAGGGCGCGGAGCAGCTGTGGATCCACGCGGAGAAGAACCAGGACATCGAGGTCGAGCACGACGAGACGCACTGGGTCGGGCAGGACCGGACGAAGACGATCGATCGGCACGAGACGGTGTTCGTGAAGGGCAACCGGACCGAGACCGTGGATCTGGACGAGACGATCACGGTGCATCAGAACCGCAAGGAGCGCGTGGACCTGGATGAGACGATCTCGATCGGGATGAACCGCACGGAGGACGTCGCGATCAACGAGACGATCAGCATCGGCGCCAACCGCTCGGTGAGCATCGGGGGCAACAAGACGGAGACGATCACCATGGCGAAGGCCGAGACCATCGGTCTGGCCAAGGCGCTGACGATCGGGCTGGGGTACCAGACCTCGGTGGGCGCGATGATGAACACGACCGTCGGCGCATTCCAGACCGCGCAGGTCGGTCTGTACAAGAAGACGCTGGTCGGCAAGGACTACAGCATCAGCAGCGGCGCGATCTACTCGGTCGACGCGAAGGACGAGATCCACCTCACGGTGGGCAAGGCCAGCCTGACGATGAAGTCCGACGGCACCATCATCCTCAACGGCCACACCCTGAGCGTGGGCACCACCGGCGAGCAGACCTTCAAGGCCGACGGTGAGGTGACCGTCAAGGGCAAGAAGATCCTGGAGAACTGAGGTGCGGACCGTCATCGACATGCAGCCGCGCGCCACGGAGGATGCGCCGGTGGAGGCCTCGCCCTTGCACGCGCTGTTGAACCAGGGCGCGCAGGTGTCGGCGATGCCGGCGCCGGGGCAGGTGATCATCGGGACGCTGCGGACGGCGCCCGCGCCGGGCGGGACCGGCGCGGCGCAGGTGCCGGGACTGGGCCTCGTGGGCGTGGCGCACAGCCTGGTGCCGCTCTCGGCCGCCAACGAAGGACAGAGCGTGGCGCTCAGCGTGCTCGCGGGGGGCTCGGCCATCGTGCTCGGGTTGCTATGGAATGGCGCCCAGGCGTCCGCCGTCAATGAGGTCGATCGGCAGAACGCGCGTCCGGATGAGGCGCCGCGTGGACTCGTCGTGACCGCGGACGGTCACCGCGAAGTGATCGAGGCCGCCGATGAACTCGAACTGCGATGCGGCGATGCCTGCATCGTCCTCACCGCCGACGGCCGCATCCAGCTGCGCGGCACCTACATCACCAGCCACGCCACCGCGACGCAGCGCATCGTGGGCGGGTCGGTGCATGTGAACTGAGGGCGCGAGCGGGTATGCAGCTTCATGTGGGTTCCCGTCATCTCGCGGCCGACGCAGCTGTCGCCCTGGATGCGACGGGGCGAGAGCACCTGGTGATCGCGGTCAAGGCGACCTGGCAGATCCCCGACCCCGGTCAACGGCCGCGTCCATTGCCGCCTCAGGCGATCGTGCTTGCCGACGACTACCTCGGTGCGCCCGGAGAAAGTCCGATGCGCTATGGCGCCGACATGGCGCGCTTCAAGGCGCGCTGCGATGTGATCCTGGATGCTCAAGCCCATGCGCCCGATGGCCTCGCCGTTCGCGAGCTGGTCGCCGGTGTCGAGGTCGGTGAGTTCAACAAGCGTGTCCGCGTCATCGGCGAGCGTCGCTGGCGCGCCACCGGGTCGCGCCGCGAGGACTTCACGCTGACCGAGCCCGAGCCCTTCATCAGCTTGCCGCTGCACCATGCCTTCGCATTTGGCGGGACGCGGTCCTTGCCCGAGGGAGAGGGGCACGCCGAGGTTCACGAGTTCAACCCAATTGGTCTGGGCTTTGCGGGCGAGGGTACCTGGCGGGCGATGGATGGGCTGCCCGCGCCGCGGCTGGAGGATCCGTCACGGCCGCTGCGGCATCCCGGGGACGAGGCCCTGCCTTGGGCGCTTGGCGCGATCGGCCGCCATTGGCTGCCGCGCCGCGCCCATGCGGGAACCTACGACGAGCGCTGGCGCCGGGACGTGTTCCCTCTGCCACCCGAGGACTTCGACGAGCGCTTCCACCAGGTCGCGCCACCAGACCAGCAGATGCCTTATCCACGGGGCGGCGAGCGGGTGCGCCTGACCCATCTGATGCGCGAGCTGCCCCAGCTCAGCTTCGCGTTGCCCCGGCTGGACATGCAGGTGCGGGTGCTGCGCGCCAACTATCAGCAGGAGGCGCCGACGGCGGTTGTCGACACCCTGTTCTTCGAGCCCGAGGAGCGGCGATTCAGCGTGGTCTGGCGGGCCAGCGTCCGGCAGTACCGCAGCATCCAGGAGTTCAGCGAAGTGGCGATCGGTCCCGTGGACCCGGTGTGGTGGCGGCAGCGGATCTCCGGTGGTTGCGCCGGTTGCGGTGGCGTGCCCGGCGCGGCGGAGGACACGAGCCCTGACGAGGTGACGGCATGAGCGGCGAGTCGAACGGGATGCGCCCGATCCGTGTCGTCGCCGAAGGGCTGTGCAGCGCGCTCGGTCATACGCTGCCGCGCACCTCGGCCGCGATCCGGTCCCGCCTGAACTTGTTCCGCGAGACGCGCTTCGTCGGACTGGGCGGCAAGCCGGTCGTCGGCGCGCCGGTCGACGGCTTCAACGTCTGGGGCGGACAGCGCCAGGCCGCGCTGGCGCGCCTGGCCTTCGAGGAGGCCTGGGCGCGCGCGCGAAGCCAGGAGGGCGAGCAGGTCCTGCCGGCCACGACGGCGCTGCTCCTGTTGCTGCCTCCCGCGTCTCAGCCGGCCACGCCTTTGCGCGAGTTGCATGAGGTCTTCCAGGGCCTGAGCACCGGCTACGGGCTGCATCGCGCGAGCCGCGCCATGCATGCGGGAAAGGGCGGTCTCGCCGACGGCGTGCAGATGGCCTCGCGCTGGCTCGATCAGGGGGGCGACGGCGAGGAGCCGATCCGTCATGTGCTGATGCTGGCGTCGGACAGCCTGTTGACCGCGCCGACGATCGATCGGCTGCTCGCGCAGCACCGGTTGGCCGAGGAACGGCACACCGACGCGCTGATTCCGGGGGAGGCCGCCGCAGCGGTGATGCTGACGCGGCTGGCGCCTCCATCGAGCGCCGCCGAGGTCTGGATCACGGGCGCCGCGAGCGGGCAGGACGACTGGCGCCTGGACGGCGACGAGCCGATCCGCGCACAAGCCTTGACCGCGACGCTTCGCGAGGCGGCTCGGCAGTCCGGGATCGCCGTGGCCGACTCGGAATTTCACGCCAGCGGCATGAACGGCGAGCATTGGATGGGGCGGGAGATCGAACTCGCGATGTCGCGCGCGATGGAGCGCAAGCGCGAGCAGTTCCCGCATCACCGCATCGCGCAGTTCATCGGGGACGCCGGCACGGCTGGCGCCGTGGCGACGCTGGGGTGGATCTCGCACGAGATGCGTACCAACGCCGAGACGGGGCGCGCGGGCACGATCCGCGTGGGCCGGACCGGCCTGCTGCACTTCGCCGACGACGACGGGCGTCGTTCCGCCCTGATCTTGCGCAGTCGCGCGCCGGCCCAAGACACTGCCTGAGGACCATGCCAGCCACCCACGTCTACGCCAACGGCCAGGAGATCGCCAGCAAGGCCGTCGGATCTTCCGGCGTGTCCTCCAGCGCCTCCCCGGATCCCTGCTGGAGCCCGCCGGGCCCGGCCGCGGGTCCGGTGGTCATTCCCTATCCCAACACCTGCTTTGCCGATTCGATCGCCAACGGGACGAAGACGGTGATGATCGCCGGCCAGATGGTGGCGATCGAGAACGAGTCGAGGTTCGACACCAGCATCGGCAACGAGCCCGCGACCCAGGCCTTCGGCAAGGGCGTGGCGACGGGGGTGATCAAGGGCAAGGCCTACTTCACCAACTGGTCGAGCGACGTGGTCTTCGAAGGCTTCGGCGTGCCGAGAAACCTCGACCTCGTGACGCACAACCACGGGTCGATGCCGAGCAACACGCCGACGTTCCCGTATGTGTCGCGGGGGCTGCTGGGCGGGCACCCGTGCAAGAAGGAGGAGGCCCGGATCGAGCGAGCCTGCGCGCCGGAGAAGGACCATTCCGAGACCCGCAGCTCGGTCAAGAAGCACAGCAAGCTGTCGCAGCTGCTGCAGAAGTTCCGGAGCAAGAGTGGCAAGGGACGACGCGACAAGTCGGGCTGGCATTGGACGGACGACCATTGCGACGGACTTGGCGCCATGGTCGCCCGGTACGAGCAGGCACGCGAATACGCGGGCAAGTTGCAGGACGCTTACAAGAACCTGCCGGGTGAACTGAACTTGATGAATGCGCTCAAGGAACAGCTCACCGACATGGCGTTCAACGCCGGCAAGAACGCCGCGATGAAATGGGGCGCGAAGGCCGCCGCGAAGCAGTTGGCGGGGAGTTCCGTTCCTGCCTGGGGCAACGCGGCGATGGCGATCTGGTCGGCCGTCGACGCGGCGGTGGCCGTCGGCGACGTGGCGGAGATCCGCACGGTCGCCACGGAGTCACTCGAGCGGCTGGAGGTCCTGACCAAGAAGGCGAAGGACCTGCAGAATCTCGCGAGCAAGTTCGGCGACATCGACAAGATGACCGACAAGGAAGTGCTGCAGTTGGCCACCGAGGGTCAGGACATGCTGGCGACCTTGAACGACTGCACCCGGGCGAGAAAGTGCAATCTCGTGCCTTACAAGAAGAACAGCTTCCCGGGGAAAGGGAAGTCGAGCGTGGAGTCCGCCACCAGCGGGGGCTGCTGCTCAGGGCAGACAGGCCACCATCTGATCCCGGAGGGGTCGTTGATGGAGCAGTGCTCTGGTTACGACCACGACGCGGCGCCGACGGTTTGCGTGGAGGGCTTCAGTCAGAATCACGGCAGCCACGGTCGGGCACATGATGCCCTGGCCGCGATGCACCGGAGCAAGCTCAAGATGGGCAAGGTCGGGGCTGACGGGAAGATGAGCATGGACGACGCGATTGATGCCGCCGCCGACTCCCATAAGGAAGCGTTCCCGCTCTCGGGCTGTTCGAAGGAGTGCATCCGATCGCAACTTGAGTCGTACTACAAGAACACTTGTGGAAACAGCCGACCGGGTATGGTCGATGCGCAAGCCAAGATCATCGATCCGCCCGCTGCTCCTACGAAGCGTGGCAACTCGAAGTGATCGAATCGTTTTGAAGTGAAGGACAACATGAACCCCGTACTCAATCGGTCCGCTTGGGAAGACGTCTATCAGGGTTTTGAAATCACCGGCGTTGCCGTACGTGACCGCGAGACGATCCAGACCCTGGCCCGGAAAGCCGTGACACCGGATGAAGGTTCGCACCTGATGGACCACCAGATTCCAACTCGCGTGGCCTCCATCTTTCTTTCGGACCCGGAGGATGACAACGTCGGCTTCCAGGAGTTGAAGGGGTTCGCCTATCCCCGCCTTGGGGTCAGTCGCGACCCGTTCAGCCGCCCCGGTGCTGTGGTGGCGTCAGCGAACTCGGATGGTGATGTCTGGCCGTTTGGTGGTGGTGACGGGCCGCTCGAGAAGATCGCGGTTGGACAATGGCCAGGAGTGGCTCGTCTCCGCTGCCATGGTGGGTTCACCTATGCGGTCGGGACGGCACGGGAGATTCACAAGCGTGTCGCCGTAGGGAGATGGCAGAAGATCGCCGGCATTGAAGCGCCGCGCAACGAAGAGGAGATGAAGGCTTCGGGCTTTCATGACATCGATTGCTTCTCCGAGACGGACATGTATGCCGTCGGTGGTCATGGCGAGGTCTGGTACTTCAATGGACGGGAATGGCGTCAGATGGGGTTTCCGACCAATGAGCGCCTGGCCACCGTGACCTGCGCCAGCGACGGAAACGTGTACATCACCAGCGAGGGCGGCAGCCTTTGGGTCGGGCAGAACTCGACGTGGCGTCTGTTGGAGAAGGGCGGATCCAGCGTCCTGTGGAACGACACGCGCTGGTTCGACGGCAAGCTCTGGCTCGCCTCCGACTACCAGCTGCGTGTGTGGAACGGACGCGAGCTGGTCGTGCCCGAGCACGACGGCAAGCCGATCCTCGCGTCGGGTCACATGGACGCGCATGACGGCCTGCTGGTCGTCGCGGACCTGTGGTCGGTCTCGACCTTCGACGGCCAGACCTGGCGCAAGGTCGTCGAGCCCTTCAAGGATTGATCCCGGAACGGGCAGGCGCGCGAGTTCATGGTTGCTTCCGATCACGATTCCATCGCACTGGATCGTCCCTTCGTTTCGCTCATCGTCCGACGCCACGTCGAGGACGCCGCCTTCTACTGGACGGTTCTCGACCGCCCGGCGGAAGCGACGCACCTCGGCGCGCGGCGCGCCTGGCACTTCTCGCAGCTGCTGGAGGCGAATCTCGAGGGCCTGCGGCTGAACGACCCCCGGTCGTATGAACTGTCTCTCGACGGACTGGATCGTTGGGGCAAGGCCGGCGAGACCTTCGTGGCGATGTACTGCGCGCTGCTGGGCGACGCCGGCTCGCGGGCGGCCCGGGTCGAGCGTGTCCTGCGCGCGGTCCGCCGCCAGCCGGACGCCGTCCTTCGTGGCGCCGCGGCGGCGCTCGCCTGGGCGGCCGGGCGCGATGCCCAGGCCTGGATCGATACCGCCTGGACGAGCGTCGAGCCCGTCGACCTGGTGCTCGCACTGCGCGCCAGCGCGCTGAGGGAGGAGGTTCCCGACGGCGCCGCGGCGCTGCTCCAGCATGCCGACCCCCACGTGCGGGCCGCGGCCTGCCGGGCCGTCGGGCCGCGGCGACCCGGATTGCTTCGCCCACTTTTCGACGACGCATCGAGCCCGGTCCGGGCCGAGGCTGCCATCGCCTGGAGCGCCGCGATGTCCGACGGAGGCCATGCGGCCGACGAGCGGGCTCGCGCATCGGGCGTGCTGTGGCGAGCCGTCGTCGAGCAAGCCGACGTCCTGGCCAAGGCCACCGGCTGGTACCGCGTGCCGGCGCGACGCCGGCTCGACCGCTGGCTGCGCGAGCTCGCCGCCATGGTGCCCGTCGGCCATCCGGACCTCGGTCAACTGGTCGGCAGCCTGCCGTTGCGCCAGGGACTGAACTTCTCGCTGCATGCGGGCGATCCCGCATTGCTGGACTTCGTGGTCGCCGCGATGCGCGACCCCTCGCAGGCGCGCTGGGCCGGCTGGGTCTGGCAATGCCTGACCGCCGTCGATCTGTCGGGGGAGGGGCTGACCGCGGAGGAACCGCCGGTCGATCTCGATGCGCCGATGACGGCCGAGCGTCGCGATGCCGACGCCGGCCTGCCGCTGCCCGACGCGATGCTCGTGAGCGCGCATCCGGCCAATCGGCACGGATGGCCCCGCGATCAGCGCATGCTGCTCGCCCATCCTGTCCATCCGCACCTGCTGCGAGACATCCTCGACCCCAACCGCGACCACGCGCAGGCCCTGCGCTTCATCGCGGCCGACGCGCTGTCTCGCATGCATCCCGAGTACGCCGTCGACCTGCGCGCGACGCCGAGTCATCAGGCGCGACAGCTGCGCCGCATGGGCCTCGAAGAGGTTGCCTGACATGCCCACCTTCGACCCCTGGAACGACGCGCGATCGCTGGCGCGACATCTGGCGCAGCCGGAAGCGGAACTGCTCGTCGTGCTCGGCGCCGAGGCCTGGTGCCAGAAGTGCCTGCGACTGCGTCCGCTCTTCGACGCCTTGTGCTCGAACTCGATGCCGGCGCATGTCGCGTGGATGTGGCTGGATCTGGAAGACCACGCCGAGTTCCTGGATGGCTTCATCCCGCCGGACCTGCCACTGCTGCTGCGTTGGCGGCAAGGGCACTGCGTGCAGGCCGCCATCGTCGAGGATGTCGTCCCGGGGGCGTCGCCCGCGGATCGCGTGCGGCTCAGACCCTTGGCGCTCGACGAGTCGGGGATGGTCGATCCGCACCAGGGCGGGATCGTGGCGCTTCCGCCGCTCTGGCGGGAGCTCAGCGCGACCGCATGGGCGGAAGGGCGATGATGTCGCGAGTCGCCCGACTGGCTGCCGCTCAGTCGCGACGAGGTCGGGGCGCCACCGCAGTGAAGCGATTCACGCAGTGGATGAGTCGATGACCCTCGACACGGCGCCAGCCGTCCTCAACCGATCCGCCTGGGAAGACGTCTTCAAGGGCTATGAGATCGTCGGCGTCGCGATCCGCGACCGGACCACGCTGCAGACCGTGGCGCGGCAATCGATGCCGCCCGATGCCGCCTCCCATCTGCTGGACGGCCAGATTGCCACCCGGGTCGCCACGATCTTTTTGGACGGCCCCTCGGAAGACAACGTCGGCTTTCGGGAGCTCAAGGGCATGACGCACCCGCGGATCGGCGTGTCGCGCGCGCCATTCCATGAGGGCGTGCTCGTGGCGTCGATGGACCGGGATGGCGACACCTACCCGGCGGGAGGCGGACTCGACGGTCCCTGGGAGAAGGTCGACGCGGGCCACTGGCCAGGGATTCAGCGCCTGCGCAGCCTCGGGAACCAGACCTATGCCGTCGCCCTCGCGCGCCGGCTCTACAAGCGGACCGGAGTCGGCCGCTGGGACCTCGTCGAGGGGATTCCCATGTCGAGCGATGAAGGTGAGCTTCGCTCCGCGGGCTTTCGTGACCTGGATGGGTTCTCCGAGACTGATCTGTACGCCGTCGGCGGCCACGGCGACGTCTGGCACTTCGATGGGCGCGAATGGCGCCAGATGGGCTTCCCGACGAACGAGCAGCTCGCCACGGTGACCTGCGCTGGTGACGGGAACGTCTACATCACCAGCGAAGGCGGCACCTTGTGGGTGGGGCCGCAGTCGACCTGGCGCGAGTTGGAGAAGGGCGGATCCAGCGTCCTGTGGAACGACACGCGCTGGTTCGACGGCAAGCTCTGGCTCGCCTCCGACTATCAGCTGCGGGTCTGGAATGGCCGTGAGATCGCGGTGCCGGAGCATGAAGGCAAGCCAGTGCTGGCTTCTGGCCACATGGATGCGCACGATGGCCTCCTGGTGGTGGCGGACCTGTGGTCCGTCTCCACGTTCGACGGCCGCGAGTGGCGCAAGGTCGTCGTTCCTTACGCGGATTGATTGACAGCAATGAGCGAGAGAACCTCCGTCGAGGGATTGAACGCGCACGTGCATCGCCAAATGAAACCCTACGAACTTGTCTCCGCCACATCCACCGATCCTCGCGTCCAGGAGCTACTGGTTCGTCACGGCATTCCGCCGTCCCGCGTCAAGCTCAAGCGCGGCAGCCACGACATCGGAATCGAAGTGCCCGAGGGTGGTTTCGACCTGGTCTTCACCTTGGTCGAGGCCGTTCCATCGATGGTCCGTGGCGGTCTTTCCGAGGGGGCATTGGTCCTCTCCGCCGTGTTCCTCTATCCCGAGGCCACGGGGAAACACGCTGGGTTCAGACAGGGGCTTCCCGAGGGCCTGACCGCCGAGATGACGCGCGGCGATGTCTCCGCGCTGCTCGGCCCGCCGGATTCGGTCAGCCCGGTGTTTCCGAACGATCGTTGGGACCGAGGCGACGGCCGCTCGCTGATCGTCGACTTCTCCGAGGATGGGCAGAGGATGACGCTGGTCACGCTTCAGATCTCCGATGCTTGAACGGGGCGAGCGACGCCGTCGCGCCTGAGCCGCCCGACCCGCGACTTGCGGATGGGCAATCCGCCCCGGCCGAAGGTCAATTGGCCCTCGGCCAGCCCGTCGGGAGAATCCGGCGACCGCATTCGTCGCCCGCCTGACCATGGACCTGTCCCACACCATCGCGCTGCTCGGCAGCTACCACGGCGAGCCCGCGATCGCCGAGCTCCTGACCCTCCTGGGCATCGACGCCGCGCCCCGACTCAAAAGGGGCGACAGCAGCGCGTTCCTGCTCAAGCGGGAACTGGGCGTCGAGCTGACCTTCGTCCGCGAGCGCGACCTGGATGTGCCCCCGGCACGCGAGTACCCGGAAGGCGCGCTCGTGCTCGACAACGTGCGCTTCTATGGGCCCGGCCTGAAGACCTTCCAGGCATTCGGCGGGCGGATGCCTGACGGCTTGGCGTTCGGACGGACGCTCGACGACCTGCGCGGCGTCTTCGGCGAGCCGGCGTGGCACTGTTCCGATCTGAACCGGGCTCGTTGGGATCGCGAGGGGCACGCGGTCTTCGCGGGCTTCGACGACACCGGCCGATCCGATGTCCTGGCGGTCCAGTTGCCCGTGGAGCCGGATGAGCCGAGCCGCTTGGCTGGCGCTTGACCGTCGTGTCCGCGCGGGAGGGTGAGGTCCTGCGGAATTCCCCGGGGCGGAGTGCCGCGAACCCCTCGCTTCGCGGTATCGTCCCACCCCATGATCTCCACCACGCCCATTCTTCCCGCCGATCTCCCCAAGCTGATCGGACTGACCGAGCTCGACGCGCCGCTGGTCGCCGCGATCCTCCAGTACGCCCCGGGCGTCGAGGGCGCCACCGAGCTCTCCCAGAAGCGCAAGAAGGAGATGCGCGCCGGCTTCGTGATGCTCAAGGAGCTCGGCGTGGTCATGTCCTTCTCCCCCCGTGAGGCCCACGCCGCGGATTACGGCGAGCCCCAGGGCGCCGGGGAATCCGTGCTGAGCGCGCTCTTCTACTACCCCGAGGGTTCCGAGGAGGTCGACCCCTTCGAGGGCCTGCTCCCGTTCGCCGAGGCCGAGGTCGCCACCCGCGAGGACGCCCACCGCGAGTTCGGCGAGCCCGCCGACGGCGAGGAAGAGGAGGGCGTGGTCGAGTGGGAGCAGTGGCTGGTCGACGACTTCGAGGTCACCGCCGACTACGACGAGGACGGCACGCTGCTCACCCTGACCGTCGCGCTGCCTGTCGTGATCTGACGCCGTGCGCGCTGGCGCATCTGCTTGGGGAGCAGATGGTCGCCACGGGGGGCGCCCGGCCTGTAACCGCGGCATCCCGGCGTCGCTCTCTCCGGTGACAACCCGTCACCGCCGTTTCCCCCGATGACAGCGGCCCTCGCCGCGAATGACTTTGGTCGCTTCCGGCGATCCCCGCACATGCCTACCGTGCGGGCATGGCCGTCCCCCTCCGCCTCAAGACCCCCTTGCCCCCCGAGGACCTGCGCGTGCACGCCTGCTCGGCGCGCGAGGGCCTGAGCGAGCTTGGCGAGATCACGCTCACCCTGCTCAGCGAACGCAAGGACATCCGCGCCGCGGACCTGCTGGGCAAGGCCGCCACGCTGACCGTGGCCCTGCGCGACGCCGCGCCCCGCCATCTCTCGGGCTACGTCACCCGCTTCGCGCTGGCCGGCTTCGAGGGGCGCCACTGCCTCTACGAGATGACGGTGCGGCCCTGGCTCTGGCTGCTCACGCGCACCGCGGACTGCCGCATCTTCCAGGACATGACGGTGCCCGACATCGTCAAGGCGGTCTTCGACGACCACCCCGTCGCCCGTCACGAGTTCCGCCTCCAGCGCCCGTACCGCACCTGGACTTACTGCGTCCAGTACCGCGAGACCGACTTCAACTTCGTCTCCCGCCTGCTCGAGCACGAGGGCATCTACTGGTACTTCACCCACGACGAGGGCGGCCACACGCTGGTGCTCACCGATTCGGCCTCGGCCCACGACGCCGCGCCCGGTTGCGCCTCGCTGCCCTTCTACGGAGGCGCGGGCAACGCGCCGCCGGCGCTGGAGTTCGTCGACGCCTGGGTCGCGCAGGAGAGCCTCAAGCCCGGCAAGATCGTCATCACCGACTTCGACTTCGAGCGTCCGTCCACCTCGCTGGAGACCCAGCAGGACCGCGCCCGCGACTACGACCTGTCGGACGGCGAGGTGTTCGACTACCCGGGCGGCTACCTGCAGACGGGTGACGGCAGCCAGTACGCCGAGGACCGGCTCGACGAGATCCAGGCCAACTACGCCCGCTTCGACGGCGACACCAACGCGCAGGGCGTGGCCACCGGCCACCTGCTGTCGCTGGAGCGCCACCCGCGCGACGACCAGAACGCCAAGTACCTGGTGACCGGGACCTCGATGCAGATGCGCCAGGCCGCCACCGAGTCCGACAGCGGCGAGTCCACGCTGCGCTGCAGCTTCAGCGCCATTCCGGCGGATCAACAGTTCCGCCCCGCGCGGCGCACGCCCAAGCCGATGGCCCCGGGCCCGCAGACCGCGATCGTGACCGGCCCCGGCGGCGAGGAGATCTTCACCGACAAGTACGGCCGGGTGAAGGTGCAATTCCACTGGGACCGCCGCGGCAAGCGCGACGAGACCAGCTCCTGCTGGATCCGCGTCTCCCAGCCCTGGGCCGGCAAGGGCTGGGGCGGAGTCTCCATCCCGCGCATCGGCCAGGAGGTCGTGGTCGACTTCGTCGAGGGCGACCCGGACCAGCCGCTGATCACCGGCCGCGTCTACAACGCCGAGTCGATGCCCCCTTACGGGCTGCCGGCCGGCGCGGTCGTGAGCGGCATCAAGTCCAAGACCCACAAGGGCGCCGGCTACAACGAGCTGTCGATGGACGACACCGCCGGCAAGGAAATGATCACGATCCACGGCCAGTACGACATGGCCACGACGATCGAGCACGACCAGACCTCGACCATCCACAACAACCGCACCGACACCGTCGACGTCGACGACTCGGAGACGGTGGGCAACAACCAGACGCAGTCGGTGGGCGTGAACCAGTCCATCAGCGTGGGCTCCAACCAGACCATCAGCGTCGGCGTGGACCGCAGCAAGACCATCGGCGCCAACGAGACCCTGACCGTCGGCGCCAACCAGGTCGAGAGCATCGGCGCGACCCGCACGCTGACCGTGGGGTCGTCGGACACGCAGAGCTTCGGCAGCACGCAGACGGTGACAGTCGCGCTGCTCAAGGCCGAGACCATCGGCGCGGCCTATGCGCTGACGGTGGGCGCCGCGATGAACCAGGCCGTCGGCGCGGCGCTGATGCAGGAGGTCGGCGCGGCGAAGGTGGTGGCGGTGGGGGGACTGAGCTCGGAGCAGATCGGCTTGAGCAAGGCGGTCTCCGCCGGCACCAACATGAACCACGAGGCCGGGGCCAAGATGAGCCACAAGGCGGGCGCGAGCTATTCGGCGCAGTCCGGCTCGACCATGAGCTTCCAGTCGGGCGCCGACTACAGCGTCAACAGCAAGGCCAAGGCCGCCGTCGAGGCCGCCTCCGAGCTGGTGCTCAAGTGCGGATCCGCGCAGCTCATCCTCAAGAGCAGCGGCGAGATCACGCTCAAGGGGTCGACCATCACGATCCAGGGCAGCGGCAAGATCGGCATCAAGGCCGGCGGCAACCTGGACCTGAAGGGCTCGCCCAACATCAACCAGAACAGCTGAAGGACGCGCGATGTCCCATCCTTTCGATCTCGCCCCGCTGATCGGCCAGCCGCAGTCCCTGAGCCGCGGCGAGGTCGCGGGCATCGACGACGACGGCCGCCTGCGCGTGACGCTGGCCGGCGGTCTGACGCTGCGCTGCGAGCTGCTGCAGCCCGACACCCCTGGTACGGCCTGCTCCGGCGGCGACGCGGTGCTGGTGTGGCAGGACGGCGCCGGCGGTGGCGTGGTGCTGGGCCGCATCGGCCATCAGGCGCCAACGCCCCAGCCGGTCGCGGACCCGCTGGCCTTCGCGCAGCGCCCGGAGACCCTGGTGCTCGAGGCCCAGGGCGACATCGTGCTGCGCAACGGTCAGTCCCGGATCCGCCTGGGCGCGGACGGGGACGTGGAGATCGTCTGCGCCAACTTCGCCACGCGCAGCCGGCGGCTGCTGCGCCTGCTGGCGCCGATGATCAAGATGAATTGAGCGGCGCCATGGTGGCGGTGACGATTGACCGGCCGGCCGTGCTCGACGTGGCGGCGCTCGGCCTGCCCGCGCCCGCGCTGCGCGTGCCGGCGCTGTCGGGCTGGCGCGCCGCCTGGTCGTCCGACGCGCCGAGCCCCTTCGCGGCCGGAGGCACCGCGCTGTTCCGGCGTCAGGCGGCCGAGGAATGCCTGGATGTGGTCGGCGTGCTGCGGGCCTATCGCGCGCCCCAGCCCGAGGAGGACTGGCGCACCCCGCGCGCTTCCGAGCGGCGGCTGCTGGCGCAGGTGAACGCGATCGCCGGCCTGGGGCCGCAGGCGCTGGAGCGGATCGCCGCGCTGGCGATCGATCCGGACCTGCCCGATCCCGGCCGCGTCTTCGCGGCGACTTTCACGCTGGGCTGCATCGGCGGCCCGGACTGGCTGCCCGCGCTGCAACGCATCGTCATGACGGCCGTCGCACGGCATCCGGAGGAGGGCGCCCAGGCGATGGAGGCGCTGTCGCTGTCGCCGCGCGAGGACCTCCCGAACTGGCTGTCGCCGCTGTTGCGCGACGCATCGCCGGCCCTGCGCGCCGCCGCGGTCCGCGTGCTCGGCTTCCGCTGGCAACTGGACGAGGCGGCGTGGGCGCAGGCGATGCGCGACCCCCACCCGGACGTGGTGCGCGCGGCGTTGCTCGCGCCGGTGCACCGCTTCGATCCGGCGCGGGTCGAACCCTTGTTGCTGACGGCCGCGGCCTCGACGGACGAGCCGACCGCGCAGAGGGCGCTGCGACTGGGCGCCGCGCTGCGCTCGCCGGCCCTGCACGGCCAGGCGGCCCGCATGGCCGCCCGCGACCCGGGCTGGGCGGGCGCGCTGCAGGCCTTGGCGCTGCATGGCCACCCCGGCGACGCGACCCTGCTGCGCGGCCTGCTGCGCCAGGCCCATCGATGGCCGGCGGTGCGCGCGGCCGGGGCGCTGGGTCTGCCGGCCCTGATGCCCGATCTGATCGCGCTGCATGACGATCCCCTGCGCAGCGACGAGGAACGTCGTCTCGCCGCCCAGGCGCTGACGACCATCGCCGGACCGACGCCCGCCGGTGCGACCTCGCCGGCGGACGAATGGCGCCGCGTGGCCGCCGAGGCGCCGGCCGAGCGCCGCCTGCGTGGCGGTCGTCCGCTGAATGCCGCCGTGCTGCTGGCGCAGCTGAGCGGTCCCGGATGGTGGCGGGCCGGACGCCAGGACCTCTACCTGGAACTGATCGCGGCGAGTCGCGTGCCGATCGCCCGCTTCAGCCCGTTCGACTTCGTGGCGGTGCAGGAAGACGCGCTCGACCGGATCGCCGAGGGGGTGGCCCCGGGCACGGCACGCGCCGCGACATCGGCGCCGGCCTTGGCGCCGCAGTGAACGGGCGATCGCCATGGACGAGCCCGCCTTCTACAACCACAGCGGTCACCACGCCCAGGTGCTGCCCATCCTCGACCGCGACGGGGCCGAGGCGCGGCTGGTGCTGATCAAGGCCAGCTACGACATCCTGCCCGGCCAGGGGCTGCGTCCGGCGGAGGCGCCGCGGGAGATCCGCCTCGGTGACGAGCCCTGGGGCGATCCCGCCGTGGCCGACCTGCGCCTGCCGGCCGACTACGGCCTGCCCAAGCCCGGCACGGACTTCGTGCTCAGCGGCCATGCGGTGCCGCCGTCGGGGTCGACCGCGACGCAGATGGACGTGGGCATCCGGGTGCGCGACCGGATCAAGCTCTTGCGGGTGCACGGGCCCCGCGTATGGACGCGTCATTTCGGGAGCATCGGCCCGGGCGACAGCGGTCCGCTGGAGCGGACGCCGCTGGCCTGGTCGCGGGCCTACGGCGGTGCGGATTTCAGCGATCCGGCCCGGCCGCTGGAGGACGCGCGCAACCCGGTGGGCAGCGGCGTCAGCCGTCATCCCGAGACGCTGGTGGGCCGACCCGCGCCGCAGATCGAGGCGCCCGGCGAGCCGGTCACGGCCACGGGCGGCCGTCATGTGCCGGCGGGCTGCGCGCCGATCGGACGGCACTTCGCCCCGCGCCGCGCGGCGGCCGGCACGCACGACGCGGCCTGGATGGCCGACGGCTATCCCGCTCGCCCGGCCGACTACCGGCCCGAGCACGAGCACTGCGCCGCGCCCGGCCTGGTCTTCGAGGAGCCGCTGCGCGGCGGCGAGCCGGTGCGCATCGCCGGCGTGCATGCGGACGCCGTGCTCGACTTCGTCCTGCCCAAGCGCCTGCTGCGCGTGGACGCGCTCATCGACGGACAGGCCGACACGCGCCGCCCGCATCTCGACACGGTGCTGGTCGACAGCGACGCGCTGATGCTGGAGATGGTGTGGCGGACGGTGTTCCGCTGCCCGTCGAAGATGCGGCGCCGCTTCACCTCGATCACCGTGTCGGCCAAGGAGTTCATCGAATGAGCGCATCACGGCGAGCCGCCGGCTGGCGTGCCGGCCTGGCACACGCGGAGGCGGTCACCTGCCTGGGCGAGAGCCTGGCGGAGACCGCCTTGCTGATGCGGGCCGGCATCAGCGGCGTGGGGCTGTCGGACTTCGTCGACGCCGAGGGGCACCGCGTGGTGGCCTGCGCCTGTCCGGCGCTGCCGCCTGACCTGCCGTCGCGCGAGCGGCTGCTGGCGCTGGCCGCGCATGCGCTGGCGGGCGTGCATCGGCGCCGCGTCGCGAGCGGGCCGCCACCGGCCGCGCGGCCGCCCATCCTGCTGCTGGGACTGCCGGCGCGTTTCGCGCTGGAGCCGGGCAGCTACGAGCTCAATGTCGGCGGTCGCGACTTCGTTCAGCGGCTGTCGGCGGCCTTGCCGCCGGACTGGGCCGGCGCGGACATCGAGGCCTTCCCCTTCGGCCGCGCCGCCGGGGCCATCGCGATGGCGCGGGCCCTGCAGCTGGCCGAGTCCCGGCGGGACGTGATCTGGGGCGGTGTCGACACCCTGTTGCACTGGCCGGCGCTGGAGGCCTTGCAGCAACGGGACCGCCTGCTCACGCACGAGAACGTCGACGGGGTGCGACCGGGCGAGGCGGCGGCCTTCGCGATGGTCACGCCGACGGGGCCCGAGGACGGCTGGGTGGCCGGGCTGGGCCTGGGCCGCGAGCCGCATCCGGTCGGCAGCGAGGCGCCATGCCGCTCGGACGGCTTCGCGCAGGCGCTGGCCTCCGCGGTGGAGCCGCTGCGGGCGGCGGGGCGGCGCTGCGCGGTGTGGACGCTGGACGCGTCGCACGAGAAGCACGCCACGCGCGAGGTGCAGAACATCATCGCCCGCTTCGGCGACGTGCTGGATCCGGCGACGGACCTGCGCATGCCGCTCAAGGCGCTGGGGGACGTGGGCGCGGCGGCGCTGCCGCTGATGGCGGCGCTGGTGCTGCAGGACTGGGCGCACGGCGTGGCGCGCGACGGGCTGGCGGTGCTGGCGGCGGGCTCGGACGACGGCGCGCGCGGCGCGCTGCTGCTGGCGGCCCGGGAGCCGGACGCCGCGGCGCGCGCGGCGCATCGACACGAACGGAAGGAGCCGGCGTGAGCGTCATCGCCAACAACCGGGACACGGCCGGGGAAGCGACCGGGCACAAGATCGTCTACATGAATCCCAGCGTCTGCCTGACGCCGGCGGCGCCGAGCCCCGTGCCCATCCCGTATCCGATCATGACGCCGGCTGGCTCGGGGGAGCTGGACGGCGACACCCGCGGGGTCAAGATCGGCGGCAAGCCGAGCTTCCACGTCCAGGCGGTGGTCCACGATTGCGTGGGCAACGAGCCGGGCTCGCAGAAGGAGGTCGTCAGTCACAAGACGGGCTCGACCGCCTTCATCATCGACGGCAGTCCCAACGTCCAGTTCGAGGGCGAATCGGTGGTCTACACCGGCAGCTCCGGCATGGGCAACCAGATGTGAGGCCATGGGTACCAGCGCGGCGATGGTTCAGTTGAAGGTGGTGCTCGCGGGAGGAGGGGGCGCGATCAGCGATGCCGATTGCGCGACGATCTTCGCGTGCTTTGACCCGCCGATTCGGATGGGCCCCCACGAGGACATGGGGAGCACCCGTGAATGGCAGGCTGAGCATGTTCCGCCATGCTCCAACATGCATGTCAAGGGACGGGATGGTCCTCGCATCGATGGCTGCACCAACTACGACACCGACAAGGCGATGACCTGGATCGTCGAGGATGGGCAAAGCCTTGATACGGAGCACCAGAGGCTGACCAAGGCGATGCGTGAATTCAGTCAGGCCAACGAGGCCTCGAAGAAGAACGCGACGCTCAAGGAATGGATGGATCAGTACGAGCCCGAGGCCAAGAAGGTGCTGGAGGACCGGAAGGTCACCGACGATGCGAAGGAACTGGACAAGAGCGCCTTGTCCGCTGCCGCAGCAAAATGCATCCGACAGAAGGTCGATGCGTCCTACCAGGGCAAGGTCGCCCAGAGCACCCCGTTGCGCAACGGCCAGGCCCAGGGCTTGCCGCCCAAGAAGCCGATGCGCGGCGGTTCCGGCAGTGCCGGCGGCTTCTGAGCCCGTCGCGTCACCGACAAACGATCAGGAACACATCAGACATGGCAGAGCAGATCTCCGAAATCGTCAGCGTCGCGCCGGTGCGCGGCGCTCTCTTTCTCCTCTTCGTCGATTACGAGGAAGGCGATGCCGGCAACGGCACCGGGCAGGTGTACCGGACCGACGCGTCTCGTGCGCCGGACCTCGTCCCCATCCTCAACAGCAATGACGCCTTGCGTCGGCTGTGGGCCTCGCCCAGCGGAGCGCTGTGGGTGGCCAGCGAGAACGGGCACGTCCACACCAGCGCGGCGGTGAACTGGCCGGCGCCGAACCAGCCCGGACTGGACATCGAGTCCCTGTTGCCCGGCATGCCTTTCACCAGCACCACCTTGCCGCCGCCGCGGGAGGCGGGCGGTCGGCCGACACTGGGCACGTTGTGGGGAACCGCGGATGACGACGTCCATGTCGCCGCGTCGGGCGGTCTGATCTATCACTGGGATGGCCGGTCGTGGCGCATCGCCTTCGCGGCGGCTGGGGAAATCCGGGCCTTCGGTGGAACCGGGCCGACCGATGTGTATGCGGTCGGCGAGAGGGGAACACTGCTTCATTTCGATGGTCGCGCATGGTCGCCTGTCGCCGCGCCGGAGGGGGTGTCACCGAGCGATACCTTCACGGGATGCTGCGCCACCGGTGACGGCAGCGTGCTGGTCAGCAGCATGGGGGGGCGGGTGCTGCAGGGCACGCGTTCAGGCTGGGTGGTACTCGGTCAGGACGACCGACGGCAGTTCCTGGACGTCGGCGTGATCGGCGGGCGCATCCTGCTGGCGGCACGCGACCAGGGCTGCGTCGAGCTGACGCCGGACGGCTTCGTCGAGCTCAAGTCCAACTTCCATGCCTCGGAGATCATCCCGAACGCAGGCGTGGCCTACTTCCTGGGCGCATCACCGGTGACGGCGTACATCGAGTACGACCCGGGGAACGATGAGCTGCCCTGGGCCCGCATCAGCTTCTGAGGTCCCCGTCTGCCATGCCCATTCCCAAGGCCAAGGTCGATGTGAGGCTCCAGCCTCAATGCGTGCTGCATTTTGGCGGCAGTGCCGCGGAGCGGACGTCCATCGCCGAGGACCTCCTGGCCTATGCGAGCCGCCAATTGAAAGGCACGTTGGGTCTGGCCTGTCGACGGGCCGGCGGCGAGGCCGGTTGGCGGACGCTTGAAGGCGATCTGCGATTGCCCGGTTCCGTTCCGTCGGACGCCGCGACCTCCACGAGCTCGACTCCCGCGTGCCGCCGCTTCGAATGGGCCTCCGATCCTGGCGCGCGCGGTTCGTTGCTGCGCTTTGTCGATCTCGAGCCCCTGGGAGGCCGCGAGCGGTCCAGCACGATCACGATCCGGTTCGAATCGGGCGGGTACACAGAGGCCATGACTGGTCTCGTGCGCTGGGTCATCGGCCACCTGCCTCTGACCTGGGGAGTCGCGGGCTGGTTCCACATTTCGGACGGGGACCGATTGGATCTTGCTTGGGATCGCATCGCGGCGCTGTCCAAGCGGCACTGGGCGGCCTTGCCGGGCGATGCGCCCTCGATGCCGTTCGATGCGATGGAGGGGATTCCGAGTGTGGGCTGGTTGACGCTCGTGGGCAGCGAGTGGGTTCGACGCGCAAACCTGCGCTTGGGTGAGGCCGCAGGGCTGGCGGCCCAGGGGGTCTTCCTTCGCGTCGATCGACACGGGATCGCGCTGGCGGCGGGATCGGCGCCGGAGACCGGCGACATTCATGGCGGGAGTTCTCTGGCTGCCTACCGGCGGGTCGACGAACTGTTGACGCCGCTGATGTTGCAAAGGGCTCGCCCGTGGCCCGGCGCGTTCCGCGACGAGGACGTGAGACAGGCCTGGATGGGGCGCTTCAGGGAGCCGGAGGCTTGGCTGCGCGCGGACGTGGTCGCCCCTTGAGTTGCCGGGTGTCATGTCCGCGGAGTCCCATTTGCAACGCGAAATTCATCAAGTGGGAGAGAGCGCCGCTGGCGTGTTCTTCCTTGTCCTGTCGTATGAGCTCGGGGACTCGGCATCGGCCGTCGGGTCGCTGTTCAGGCTGGCCGGGGAGGGCGGCACGGCGGAGTCCATCCTGTCGACCAACGACGCGCTCCGTCAGCTGTGGGTCTCGCCTGCCGGGCATCTCTGGCTGGGCAGCGCCGAGGGGCGCGTCGCGACGACCGCACCGATCGGATGGCCGGCGGCCAGCGGCGACCTCGATTACGACGTTGCCAATGGCGGGCCGGCATGGGGCATCGCGGCGCTTCCCCGCGACCGCGTCGAGGGGTTGCTCCCCAACGTCACCGCGATGTGGGGCAGTGGCGACGACGACGTTCACGTGGGCACGCATGGCGGGCACCTGTACCGCTGGGACGGCCGGTCCTGGACGCAGACCCGCCAGGGCGACGGTTCTTCGGGGCAGACGATTCGCAGCCTCCGCGGCCACTCGATCGACGACGTCTATGCCGTCGGCACGCAGAACCTGCTCTTGCACTTCGATGGACACCAATGGCGGCAGCTGCTTGTCCCGGGCACGCCGACCGATGGTGAGTCGCTCGGCGGCATCGCGCTGCTCGACGACGGTGAGGTCGTGGTCTGCGCCTCGGGCGCGCAGGGGCGCTTGCTGAGGGGCAACGCGACGGGCTTCTCCGAGTTCGGCCGCTATCCGATGCCGCTCATCGACGTGGCGGTTCTGGGGGATCGGCTGCTCTTCGCGGTCTGGGACGGTGTCGCGGAGCTCTCCGGCCAGGAAGTCCGGATCGTCAAGGACAACTTCAAGACCTCGGGCGCCTTCGAGGGCCGCGGCCGCGTCTTCTTCACCGAACCGGCGGCGCCGCGCCCGCAGTTCATCCAGCACGACCCTGCCAGCGCCACCCCCTGGACGCGCCTCAAGTTCTGACGCGGCGGACGCCACCATCGTCCGGACACGGTCTCCGGATGACTTTCGTTCATTGCCCCCGATCCCCGGGACAGGGACGATGCGGACTTGGCGGCGATCCACGCCGCGACCGCGGTGAGGCGATTCGATGTCACGACCAGAAGGCAATTCCCGTCCGGCCAAGCCGGGCACCGGACCGGCACCGGCCGGGGACGACCCCACGCTGGATCCGGACGCCACCCGCATCGTCCCCGCGTCGCTCGCCTCGGGCGCCGCGCCGCTGGAGCGCATGCCCCCCATCACCGCCGCCAACCGCGCCGCGCCGCCCGCCGGCACAGGCAGCAGCGCCGGCCCCGGCAGCGTCTACGTCCATGACGACGGCCCCGAGACCGTCCAGCAGGAACGGGACATCAGCTTCATCGACCCCACCTTCCCGGACACCTTCTCCATCCGCGCGGGCCGCAAGCCCGCCGACATCCCGGTCGACAACGACCACACCGTCATCGCCCCGGCCAGTCTGCTGATGCCTCGCGAACCGTCGGACGCCCCGACCGCATCCGCCGCCCAGGCCCCGGCCGCGCCCGTCGCCCCTGCGACGGCCGCCGCCCCGGTGACCCCGGCCGCGCCCGCCGTGCCGGCCGCTCCCTTCGACGCCGACGGCAACGAGACCGTGATCGTCCCCGCCTCCAAGCTGCTGGCCGCGGCCCAGCAGGGCGCGGCGAGGGCGGCCGCCAGCGCCACGCCCGGCCCCACGACGCCCGTGGCCCCGCCGGCCGGCGGCGCCGGATCCGCCATCGGCGGTCAGGCATCGACCGACGCGGGCGATTCCGAGTTCCAGGCCTCCGAGTTCGCCGAGACCGTGCTCGATCCCGACGCCGTGGCGGCGGTGGCCGCGCTGCGCGCGATGCCCGAGCAGGAGCCGGCCCGCCGGCCCTCCACCGGCACGCTGCCCGGCGGCGCGCTGGCCGCCAGCCGCGCCGCCGCGAGCGCCGACGCGCCGATGCGCCAGGTCGGCCGCTACCAGATCCTGGACCGCATCGGCCGCGGCGGCATGGCCAGCGTGTTCAAGGCGCACGACCCCGGCATCGGACGCGACGTCGCCATCAAGTTCCTGCACGCCTCGCTGTGCGAGGACGAGGAGTACCGCTCCCGCTTCCTGCGCGAGGCGCGCGCCTCCGGCGGCCTCTCGCATCCCAACATCGTCACCGTGCACGACGTGGGCGAGATCGACGGCCGGCCCTACATGGCCATGGAGCTGCTGGACGGGGAGCCGCTGGCCGACATCCTCGAGCCCGGCCAGCCGCTGCCCATCCGCGACATGGTCGTGATGTCCATCCAGCTGGCGCGCGCGCTGGACTACGCGCACAAGCGCGGCATCGTCCACCGCGACATCAAGCCGGGGAACATCGCCCGCGTGCGCGGCACGCTGGACATCAAGGTGATGGACTTCGGCATCGCCCACATGGAGTCGACCAAGGGGGAGCAACGCACCCGCGTCGGCGACGTGCTGGGCACGCCGCAGTACATGTCGCCCGAGCAGATGAACGGCGAGAAGATCGACGGCCGCGCCGACCTGTTCTCCGCCGGCATCGTCATGTACCAGATGCTGACCGGCCAGCGTCCCTTCACCGGCGACAGCGTGGTGAGCCTGGCGCTCAAGATCGCCAAGGACGACCCGACCCCGCTGAACAAGCTGCGGCCGGGCATCCCCGCCTCGTTGCGCCGCGTGGTCGACCGCTGCCTGGCCAAGGCGCCCGAGCACCGCTTCCAGACCGGCACCGAGCTGGCCGACGCCCTGGTCAAGGTGCTCGCCGAGATCGACGAGGAAGCCCGCGTCAAGGGCGGCCCCAAGCTGATCCCGCTGCGGGTGAAGTGGGCCGCGATGATGGCCGGCATCGTCGCCGTCGTGATGGCGGTGACGGGCTCGCTGATCGTGCAGCGCCAGAACGAGGCGCTGATGCAGCAGGTGGCCGACTACGGCTCCGCGCTGGCGCGCTTCATCGCCGCGCAGAACGCCACGGCGGCGCTGGGCGAGGACTGGGTGTCCGTCGACGTGTCGCTGCAGGAGATCATGAAGACGCGGGACTTCTCCAGCGTCACCGTGGTCGACCGGGCCGGGGTGGTCGCGGCGTCCAGCCAGCCGGACGCGGTGGGCAAGCCTTACCAGGCGCCGACGGCCGAGGCGCTGGGCGAGCAGGGCGGCATCAAGCGCACCCGCTATCACGTGGCGGACGCGCCGGTCCTGGGCTTCGAGGTGCCCATCACCTTCCAGGACAAGCAGGTCGGGCGCGTCGCGCTGGGCCTGCCGGAGCGGCCGCTGGAAAGCGTGGCGCGGCTGTCGCGCACGCTGATGGCGGTGCTGGCGGTGGTGACCGTGCTGGCGGTGGCAATCGCGATGTTTTTCGTCGCCAACTGGTTCTCGCGTCCGATCAAGCTGGTCGTGGAGGCGCTGGACGAGATCGGCCGCGGCCGCGTCGACTTCCGGATTCGCGAGCAGCGGAAGGACGAGTTCGGCTTGCTTTATGCGGCGTTCGACCGCATGGCCCAGGCGCTGCAGGACAAGCAGGCGCTGGCGGCCTCCGCCGCCAAGGCCGCCGCGCCGGTCACGGCCGGACCGATGCCCGCGCCGGGCGCGGCGCTCGCCGAGGCGGAGGGCGACGAGCACGCGCACGCGCCGGCACCGCGTGGCACCGCCCCCACCGACGACACCTTGCCGCCTGCCCGGCCCGAAGGGCCGGCGCAGTCGTGAGCTCTCGCAAAGGATCTCTGCCTATGACAGGCTTGAATGCGCTGGGCGCTACAGCCCGAAGACCCTCACCCCAACCCTCTCCCGCAAGCGGGAGAGGGCGCCCGGACGCGCGCTGTTCTTCAACGAATGGCGCGGAGAGTCTGGAGGATCGCTGCCTGACGAATGATGCGGGGAGTCTGGAGGATCGCTGTCTGACGAATGATGCGGGGAGTCTGGAGGATCGCTGTCTGACGAATGATGCGGGGAGTCTTCCGATGCACTCGGTGCATGCAGGCTCCCTCTCCCGCCGGGCGGGAGAGGGCTGGGGTGAGGGTCTTCCGCGCGCCGCCCTCGCCACCGCCCTCGTCGCCGCGCTCGCCCTGACCGGCTGCGTCACCCCCACGACGCCCCCGGCGCCTCCCGCCGCGACACCGACGACCACTACCCCCGCCTCGACCGCCACCGGCGAGGTCGTCGCCAGGAGCGACCGGCTGCTGATCTACGTGCCCGCGGCCGGCGAGACCCTGCGCGGCATCGCCGCCCGCCTGCTCGGCAGCGAGGACCGCGACTGGCAGATCGCCGAGGCCAACGGCGGCGTCTCCAAGGCCGAGCCGGGTCAGCCGCTGATCGTGCCGCTCAAGGCGATCAACCCGATCGGCGTGCACGCCGGCAGCTACCAGACCATCCCCATCCTCTGCTACCACCGGCTCGGCACGACCGGCGGAAAGATGGCCGTCTCCCCGGCCAACTTCGCGGCGCAGATGGAATGGCTGGTCCGCAACGACTACCGCGTGCTGCGCCTGGGTCAGCTGACGGGCTTCCTCGAGGGCAAGGAGCCGCTGCCGCCCAAGTCGGTGGTGGTCACCTTCGACGACGGCTACGAATCGGTCTACCGCTACGCCTTCCCCGTGCTGCGCAAGCTGGGCCTGCCCGCGACCATGTTCGTCTACACCGACTTCGTCGGCGCGGGCGACGCGGTGAGCTGGCCGCAACTGGTGGAGATGCAGGCCTCGGGGCTGATGGACGTGCAGTCCCACTCCAAGTCGCACCGCAATCTGATCGAGCGCACGGCCGGCGAGAACGACGCTCGCTACGTCCGCAACCTGGACCAGGAGACCGCCGGTCCGCGCGACCTGATCGAGCAGAAGCTCAGCGGCCAGCAGGTGCGGCAGTACGCCTATCCCTACGGCGACGCCAACGACCAGGTGCTGGAGGCGCTGACGCGTCAGAAGTACACGCTGGCCGTGACCGTCAACCCCGGCGGCAACGCCTTCTTCTCGCAGCCGCTGATGCTGCGCCGGACGATGATCTTCGGCGACCACGACCTTGAGGCCTTCAAGGCCCGGCTGCAGACCAGCCGCCCGATCGGAAAGACGCCATGAGGGCGGCGCTGACGGTGATCGCGGCGTCCGCGCTGCTGGCGGCCTGCGCGGGGGGATCCGGCGGCCTGCGCCGGGCGGACGGCCCGGGCGGCGTGGCCGGTCCGGCTTCCCCCTTCGAGGTGGCCCAGGCGCAGCGCGCGCAGGAGCAGGTCAAGGACGGCCAGCTCGCCGAGGCGGCCTGGTCCTGGGAGGTGCTGACCGTGCTGCGGCCGGAGAACGCCACCTACCGCGACAGCCTGGCCGCGACGCGGCAGCTGATCGACAGCGGCGTGGCCGAGCGCGCCGAGAAGGCCAGGGCGGCGCAGAAGCGTGGCGATCTGGACGGCGCGACCGCGGGCTACCTGTCGGTGCTGGCGCTGCAGCCCGACAACGAGGCCGCGTCCGAGGCGCTGCGCGCCATCGAGAAGGAGCGCAACCGCAAGAGCTACCTGGGCACGCCGTCGCGGGTGACCTTGCGCAAGGGCACGCCGCCCGCGCCGAAGGCGCCGGCCAAGGGCACGGCCGCGCAGCCGGCGCCGGACCGCAACGAACTGGAGCACATCGCGATGCTCTCCGCGCAGGGCGAGATCGACGAGCCGATCCGCCTGCTGGAGAAGCGCGCGCCGCAGGATCGCAACGATCCGTCGGCCAAGCGTCTGCTGGCCGACCTCTACGTGCGCAAGGCCGAGAAGCTCTCGGCCACCGACCGCCCGGCGGCCATCGGCTGGCTGCAGAAGTGCCTGCGCATCGATCCCAAGCACGCGCGTGCCACGGCGCTGATGCGGCAGTGGATCGACGACACCTCGGCCAAGGGGCCGCTCCCGGTGGTGCCGCCGGGCGCCGGGCAGGCCGCGCCGGCGAAGGGCAAGGTCGAGAAGCGCTGAATCCCGATCCGGAGAGACGAGCGGCCCGCGCGCCTTCACAGGCCGCGGGCCGCGTTGCTGCAGGCCCCGCGGGGCCTCGCGCCTCAGAACATCCAGCTCGCGCGCAAGCGGAAGCTGTGATCCTCGAGCGCGCCGGCGTACTGGCCGCTGTAGACCAGCGACAGCGTCGCGCCCGGGCGCCACTGGGTCTCCGCACCGAGCTCCAGCGTGGCGGCGTCGCGGGCGATGGGCAGGCCGCGCACATCGAAGCCCGTCTGGTCCGCGAAGCGCATCGCGCGCGTCGGCGTGGTGTCGCCGAAAGCCCGGCGCCAGCCGAATTGCGCCTGCAGACGCGTCCGCGCGTTGACCTCCCGACTCAGGCGCAGACCGGCCGTCGCGAAGCCCACCGAATCGTTGCCGCTGCTCGCGCGCAGGGCGGCCAGGCCGCCTTGTTCGGCCAGCGCGTCGCTGTGCAGCAGCACGTAGGCCAGCTGGGCGAAGTGCTCCATCGCCAGCTTGCCGGCGTCGACGCGGCGCGCGGCCTCGCCGAAGACCTGCAGCAGGCGACTGTCCTGGCGGGAGAACAGCGCGTCGTCGAAGCCGGAGAAGCGCACCGCGCGCTTCACGTCGGCGGAAGCCCAGGTGTGGCTCGCGCCGAAGCGCAGCGCGTTCGGGCCCGACTGCCAGCCGGCGTAGCCGCCGAGGTGGAACTGGCCGACGCGCGCGTCGTCGGCGCGGACGTCGACGTCGGCGCGGTGGTAGCCGGCCAGGCCGCCCACGCGCCAGCCCTTGCCCAGTGAGCGATCGGCACCGAGCAGGAAACCGCTCAGATGGCGCTTCAGGCGATGCGCGTTGCCGTCGGTGTCGAGGCTGCCGGTCGCGCCGTAGACCTGACCCCAGGTGTCGAAGCCCCGCTTCCCATCGACGCAGGCGCCGTCCGGACTGGTGGTCACGGTCGTGCGGGAGAGGCTCGCGCCGCAGTCGTCGACGCGCAGGCGGGAGAGCGCCGCGTCGCGCACGAAGCGCGTGTCCTCGATCAGCGCCGTCTTGAGCGAGGCGTGGATCTCGCCGGAGAGCTGATCGAAGGCGTCGCGCGCCGAGGCCTCGTCCGGCAGCCAGCCGATGGCGGTGAGCATGTCGTCGCTGCCGGTGGCCTGATCCAGCGCGCCGCCGACGGCATGCTGGTTCGGGGTCTGGGCCACGTCGGTGAAGTTGCGGACCTTCTCGGCCATCAGGTAGACGTTGTTGGCGTCGTAGACGTCGACGAGCTTGACGAAGGCGCTCTGCGTGTCGCCGGTCAACTGGTACGTGCCGGTGAGTCCACCGGTGGCGGTCAGCACCGTGTAGCGCGTGTTGAGGCGATAGCTCGTGGCCTCGGTGCGCGTCACCTGGAGTTGCGCACCCTGGGCCAGCGTGGCCTTGCCCGAGACCAGCAGCTGGTCGGACTTCGTCGTGGTGGGGTCGACCTCGACCTGGTAGACCGAGCCGGCCGCTTGCGAGAAATCGCCCGCGACATGCAGCGTGCCGATGGCGTTGCCCGGCGCGACCGTGCCGGCGACGCTGAGCGGACCGACCGTGCCGTTGCCTTGCAGGCGAGCACCGGCCAGAACCTGCATCGAGCCGCCCAGCGTGCCGTCGACGGCCAGCGTGCCCGCTTCGACGCGCGTGGTGCCGGTGAAGCCCGCGCTGTCGGCGGTGAAGCGGGTCAGGCCGGCACCAATCTGCCGGATCGTGCCGTCGCCCGTGAACACGCCGGCCATCGTCACGTTGTCGGAACGATGGATGATCAGCGCGCCGCGGTTGGCGACGTCACCGACGATGACGCCCGTCGTGCCGCCGGTGCCCAGCTGCAGCGTGCCGCCCGACTGGATGCTCGTGCCACCCGTGTAGGTATTGGTGCCCGTCAGGACTTCCGTGCCGCCGCCGATGACGAGCGCGCCGGTGCCGGAGATGACGCCGCCGAAGGTGTCGCCGGCATGGCTCAGCGTGAGCGCGCGATCGCCCAGGGCGACCGTGCCGCCGCCAGCCAGCGACTGGATGGGGGTGCCGGTCGCGCTGATGCCGGAGATGTCGAAGCCGCCGTCGGCGACGACGCGGGTGGAGCTCGCGATCGCGCCGGCGCCGGTCAGCGCCAGCGTGCCGCTGCTGATGGTCGTCGTGCCGGTGTAGCCGTTGACGGCGGACAGGGTCAGGGTCGAGCCGCCGGTCTTGGTGAGGCCGCCGATGCCGGAGACCGTGCCCGTGACGGCCATCGGCGCATCGGCCTGGAAGGTGCCGCCGCCCGCGTTCAGGACCACGTCGCGCCCGGCGCTCAGGGCCGCCGTGCCGCGCAAGGTGCCACCGTCGAAGGTGACGGTGGTGCCGGCCCGACCCAGGTTGGCGTCGCTCGAGATCGACAGCACGCCGCCGTTCAGGAAGGTGCCGCCGGTGTAGGCGTTGGCGGTGCTGGTCAGTTCGAGCGATCCGCCATTGACCGTCAGCGTGCCACCAGTCAGCACGCCGTCGACGCGCACGTCGCCCGACTTCATCGTGATCGAGCCGAAGTCGGTGATCGAGTAGGCCGAACCGTAGACGAAGCGGTTGGCGCCGGTGTCGAAGGTGAGGGCGTCGTTCGCGTCCGCGACGAGGTTGCCGTTGATGCTGCCGCCGGTGATGGTCAGGGTGTCGGTGCCCGCGCCCATCAGGACCGAGCCGTTGATCGTGCCGCCCAGGGTCATCGCGACGTTGCCGGCGATCTCGTCGACCCCGTCGGTGTTCTGGTCGCCGTTGCGGATGGCGACACCGGACGGGCCTGCGTTGAGGACGGCGCCGGCGCCGACGTTGATGACGCCGCCGTTGCGGGCGCTGGTGTGGAGCGCGGCGCCGAAGCCGCTGCCGCCCGTCACCGTGCCGCCATTCAGGTCGGCGCGGAAGCTGCCGTTCGTCGTCGCCAGGACGAAGAGGCCATCGCCGTTGGGGCCGGCCGCCGAGACGCTCCCGCCGCTCATCTGTACCGCGGCCAAGCCACGACCGGTGTTGGTCGAGCGGATGCCCTGCAACTGGCCCGAGACGCTGCCGCCGTTCACGGTCACCAGTGCGGTGCCGGTGGCATTCGCGCCCGACACCTGGTTGATCACGCCGGCCGAGCCCGTGCCCAGGGCTTGGACGACACCGCCATTGATCACGACGGACGCATCGCCCAGGGTGCCGCTGGGCAAGGCCACCTGCGACGCCACGGCGGAGCCGAAGGTCGTGCCCGCATTCGTGATGACGCCGCCATTGACGGTGACGAGCGCACTGGGGCCGTTCGAGGCAAAGGCCCGGACCACGTTGGACGAGTCGGCGGTCGAGGTGAGGTTGCCGCTGTCGATGGTCACGCCGACGAGGGTGCCCGGACGCAGCCCGCTGGCGTCGACCGCCAGGGTGGGGGCGGTGATGCTGCCGACATTGGCGACGTGGATGAGCGTGTCCGCGACGACGGCGCTGGAGTTCTGCTTGAGCGACACGCCCGAGCCCGTCACGACCATGTTCGGGTTGTCCAGCGTCAGCGTCGTGCCGCTGGCCGTCGGCACGATGTAGCTGATGCCCGAGTAGGCGTTGCCCGTGCACAGCAACTGCGCGGCGGACGGGCCGCATTCGTTGGCGGCCATGGCGCTGCCGCCCGTGGCCGCCAGCAGCGCGATGGCGCTGGCGATGGTGGAGAGGGGCGCGAGGGCACGCGAGCTACCGGCGGCCTGGCGATGTGTCTCTTGTTTGATCGTTGTCACAGGAAGGCGGGGTGGTTGGTAACGCAACCATCGTCGTTGCCATGCGGTGTACGTCCTATGCCGCTCAGTGAGTTGGGGTCGAAACAAGGGAATAAATCACGCCATTAACGTACGGGTACGTTTTGGCCATGACGAAGACGCAACGATCGGCGCGAGCCTCGCGCGGTGGGGTTGTGGAGCGCACTTCGTATCCATCCGTGGGTGGCCCGCGGCGGCGGGACGCGGCGTGAATGGCGTGCGCAGGGCGCTGGCGGCTGGGCACAATCGCCGCACGCGGCGGTGTTTCGCGTACGAGGGAGGGTGAATGCAGATCGAGCTCCACAGCGACCGGGCGTTCTCGGTGGCGGGCTTCCTGTCGGGCGAGGAATGCGCCCGGGCCATCGCGCTGGCCGAACGGGGCGGCTTCGATGCCGCGTCGGTGCGAACGGATGCCGGCGCGCGGCGGCTCACGATGATCCGCAACAACGAGCGGACGATGGTCGAGGACGCGAGCTGGGTGTCGCTGCTGTGGGAGCGATTGCGGACGTTGCCGCTGCCGGAACTCGATGGCGAGCGGGCGGTGGCCTTGCCGAAGGAGCTTCGCTTCTACAAGTACTCGCCGGGGCAGCGCTTCAAGATGCACAAGGATGGCCCTTGGCGTGAGGAGGGCCGCACCAGCCGGCTGACGCTGCTGGTCTATCTCAACGATGACTTCGAGGGCGGGGACACCGACTTCCGCGACTTCGTCGTGCGACCCGAACCGGGCAGCGCGCTCGTCTTCATCCACGACACCTGGCACGAGGGCCGGGAGGTCACGGCGGGGACGAAGTACGTGTTGAGGTCGGATGTGATGTATGGGTGAGGAGAGGGCGCAGGCCGAGAGCCCTCGGATACCGGCGCCCTAGGCTTGGGCATCTCAACTGAATGGAGTGATCGTGGAGACAAGAGGAATGCGCGACTACGTTCTTGCGATCGCCGAGGGCCGCTTGGAGGACGCAAAGACACATCTGTTCGATGCGCTGACGTCATTGGGCCCTGGTGCCGAAGCTGTTCGTTCAGGCATCTCGCAGAGGCTGGGTTCGATTCTCTTGAAGCAGGGCGACACGGTCACCGCGATGGCTCTCTATGAGCTATCGGAGGCTCTTGACGAGGGATCTCTTTCGGCGAAGTTGCAGCATGCCAAGTTCTTGTTTCGGGAGCTGGGAGATAGGACGGCCGCGGAGCTGAAGTGTGAAGAGGTGGCGGAGATCGCGCGCGCCACGCCATTCCCGGATTCTGATGATGACTTTGGCAGCGAGGGCTACCTGCAGGCAGTGCGCAGGTTGATTGCTGAAATTCGTGAGTAGACGGAGATCTCGGCCATCTGATTTCGTTTGATTGATCCGAGGGCGTCGAGGCGTTCCCGGCGATCGAAGGGCGGCGGAGGTGCCCAGACACATTGAGACCGCAGCGCCACGAAGAAGAGTCGAAGGAGATGCGCGGGCGAGGGGCGTCGGCCTTGGGACCGCATCAAGGCGGGTGCCACCCATCGCACACGGACTGATGCGGCGCGGGAATCCCCGTGCCGACGCGTGAAGGGGCATGCCCTAGCATCGGGAAGCCGCATGGTGGGACGTCGCGGATGACGGGCCTCTGCGGGCAGAACAAGAAGTCAGAACACGGATTGCATCCCGCCTTGGGATGCCGAACGGGAGGGAATCATGGGAAGTCGCTGTGGCCGGCCGGCTGTCGCTGGGCCGTCGGGGGCAACGTGTCGACGTGATCGCTCGATGCGCGCATGACGAAGTTCGTCCTTGAGTTCCTCGACGAGTCCCTGGGCTGTGTCGGTGGGATTGGGGTTCTGACTGCCGACTCGTGGCTGGTCTTGCGTGATCTCTTGGATGCGGATATCGACGAGCTGAAGCCGGGATGTGAATTCGACCTCGATGTCCAAGACCTTGCGGTGATTCATGCAAGCGCGAATGTCAGCTTCCAGATGAGAACCGGAACGGCGTCTTGTCGCGCCAGCCTCCGCGCCTGGCTGCGACTGGACGACCTGCCCTATGTGGTCCATACGAATCGCGAACTCGCGCTGATCCTGGCGGGAGAGAAGCCGTTGGCGGTCTTTCATGAGGTGTTTCCCACGGACCCCGCAGATTCGTTCATCCCGGATGAGTACTTCGCGCCCTACGTCGAATCTCAGGGTCTTGTTCGGCGCGAGCATGTCCAAAGGTCCCGGCACGGTGCGATTCGCTATGTCCTCTACGCGACTGCGGGTCAGCAATGGCGGATGGATGCCTACGTTCTGATGCTGACTGTTGCCGCGAAGGAGGGCTGGAATCCAGGCTTCGAACGAATGGAAGGGGCACTGCTTGGCTACGAGGATTGGCAGAACGATGTGTACATGGAGATGATGTATTCAAGGGCTCCCCGGAATTGAGGCGTGCTGATCGAGGCGCCGGACTGGTGATCAGGACTGATGGTGGCGGCAAACGACTTTTGCGGAGGAGCTACGAATGATCTCGGAAGAAGCTGACTCACGGCTTGATCGCTGCTTCGCCAGTCTGCGGACCGTGCCTCTGGTTCCCGTGCTGATGCTGATTCAAGTGACCTGCCGCTTGTTCCAGCAGAGCGTCCTCGATGCCGTGCTGTACACCCTGGTCTATTCCTTGTTCGCCATCCCTGCGTACTTCCTCGGTGGGCTGCGGACGTTCAACGAGGCCGCTGAATGGTTTCGCAGTCATGGGAAGTTTGGACATTCCATCCTGACGGGGATGATCCTCGCCACCATCATGATGGTGGCGATCGACCCGCTTCCGATGGCCGTGGCGTCTCTGATTGCCGCGTATTTCTTCTATCACGGTGTGTTTGCCACGGCCTGGTGGGCTTGGTCCCGTGCGTGCCGCGGCGGCATCGCGGGACTCGCCATCGCGTTGCTCGTCGTCGCGCTATTCGCGATGGCTGGATTCAGCACGTTCACCGACGGTCGCGCCTTCCATGGATTCGACGAGCTCAAGACAGGCATGTCTCGCTCGGAGGTGATTGCACTGATGGGGACACCGACCCAGGTCGAGCGGCCCGGGGTTCCGTTCACTCGACATTCGTCGGTCGCATGCTCGGCGCCGTGCGCCGAACGCCTCTGGTACGAGCACCATCTGATGCCTGACGTCGAGGCTCGGTCGGTCGACCTGGATGCCAATGGGAAGGTGATCGACAAGTACCGATGGACATCACCTTGATCGGCTCGCGTGAGCATTCGGCGCTTCCATTCCGGCTCCCGCTGCGGCCCAGCATCCAAGCCCGGGGTTGTTTCATTCGTCAACTCACAAGCGAAGTGCAGATGAACGATTCAGTTGAAATTGTGAAGCGCAGACTTCGGGTATTCGTTGTCGGTCTGTTCGTTGGCTTTGTTGGTGTGGTGCTCTCATTTTTCTCGGATCCCGACGTCTGGAGTGCTGCGCGAGTAGGCGCTGTGGTGTTCGGGCTCGGAGGGATGGGCCTCGCTGTCGTCGCGATCTTGTGGGGATACGTCGATCTGATAAAGAGTTGGGTGTCTGGGAAATAGAGCCGCAAGGCGGCTTGGCAGGCTCTCCAGTAATTCCATGGCAGCATCTTGAATGTTCATCGCTCATGGGCGCGCATGGGCGGTGTTGAGCAATGACAGGAATGGCCTCTTGCTCGTAACGCCAGTAACCCCGCCCGCCATCTCTTCGCCGCCAGCCCTCCAGCTACCATCGGCCGCGCCCGCCCTCCCGGGCGAGGCTTCCAGATTCACTCCCTCGCCGGCTCATGACCCCAAGCTCTCCGCGCAATTTCGGCATCGACTGCCTGCGCGGCGTCGCCATTCTTCTGGTGGTCATCCACCACCTGGCGCTGCCATTCCGACTCCCGCTGCGGCCCAGCCTCATCGGTCCGTGGGTGCCCAAGCGCCTCATCGACTTCGTGAGCTTCAACGGCTACGAAGCCGTGTTCATGTTCTTCGTGATCTCCGGCTTCCTCATCACGACCCGCATCCTCGAGCGTGACGGCGACCTGCGCCGGGTCGACCTCCGCGGCTTCTACAAGGCTCGGGCGACCCGCATCCTGCCGTTGCTGCTGGTCGTGCTCAGCGCGCTCACGCTGCTCGCCCTCTGCGGGGTGCCAGGCTTTGCCCCCGGTGACAAGCAGAGCATCCTCGGTCTCGTCGGCTCCGCGCTGACCTTCACCTTCAACTGGTACGAGGGCCAGACCGGCTGGGCGCCGGCGGCCTGGGACGTGCTGTGGTCGCTGTCGATCGAGGAGGTCTTCTACCTGGGCTTCCCGTTGCTGTGCCTGGCGTTGCCGCGCCGCTTCCTCGTGATCGGCCTGGCCGTGCTCGCGCTGAGTCTCATGCCGCTGCGCGCGCTGGTGCCGATCAGCAACGAGGTCTGGTGGGAGAAGGCCTATCTGCCGGGCATGTCGGCGATCGCGTGGGGTGTCCTGGCCGCGCTCGCGGCGCAGCGCTGGCAACCGGGCCCGCGCGACGCCCGGGCGCTCGCGCTCTTCGGGGGCTTCTGCGTTCTGCTCGTGCTGGGCTGGGGCGAGCTCGTGCACCGCCATCTGCTCAAGTCCGGCATGTACGGGCTGTGCCTCGGCACCTGTCTGATGCTGATCGCCTTCCGCGCGCGACCGCCGCGGATCACGGGCGGCCTCCAGTGGCTCGCGCACATGGGGCGGCTCAGCTACGAGCTCTACCTGACCCACATGTTCATCGTGCTCGCGACGGTGGAAGGCCACCGGGCGCTGCTCGGCAAGCCGCAGGACTGGACCTTCGTCGTCTATGTGCCGGCGGTCGCGCTGTGCGTCGTGCTGGCGACGCTGGTCGAGCGTGGGATGGCGAGGGCCGCGATCGGCCGCTCGCCGTCGAGGGCGACGCTCAGTCGCCCAGCCGCCGCAGGCGAATGACGCGGGAGACCTGGCTGATCGTCAGGCCGCTGCCCGCGATATAGGGCGCGCATTCGTTCGGGACGGTCAGCGAGTCAGCGACCGTGTAGCGACCGACGTAACGCCAGCGATCGCTGTCCTGGCGCATGAACACGGGGATCTGCTATCCGTCATCGGATCGCCGCGCGTCGCGGCGATCGGGCGATCACTTCAGCGCGTCCGCCTTCTGCTTCAGCGCCACGGCCTTCTGCCGTTCCAGCTTGGCCAGCTCGTTGTTCGGGTCCAGTTGCAGCACCGTGTCCCAGCCCTTGATGGCGCCGGCCAGGTCCTGCTTGGCGAACGCGGTCCGCGCCTTGAGCGTGGCCGCGGCGATCTGCTTCTTGCGCACGCCCTCGATCTTCGCGGCGGCGCCGGGCTGGTCGGCGGCCTCGGCGCGCTGGTACTCCTCGATGGCCTTGTCGAAGCGGTTGGCGCGCTCATGCGCCTCACCCGCCCGCATGGCCTTCTCGCCGGGCGTGAGCTCGGGCGGAGGTGGGGGCGGCGGGGGCGCGACCGGCGCGGCGGCCACCGGCGCGGGAGCCGGCGTGGCGACCGCGGGGGCCGCGGCGGCGGGCGCGGCGGCCGGGGTCTTCTCGTTGCGGCCCTTGGTGGCCTGCGGGTACAGCGGGCCCGGCGGCTGCTTGCCCGGGATGCGCAGCACCTGGCCGCCCGAGACCTGCTTCGGCACCTTGATGTCGTTGTAGCGGGCCAGGATGTAGAACGAGTAGATGTCGCCCATGAACCGCCCCGCGATGCGCGACAGCGTGTCGTTGGACTGCACCGTGTAGGCGAAGGATTCCTTGCCCAGCAGCGCCACCGGATCGCCGGTGATCTGCTTCATCAGGCTCAGCGCCAGCTTGTTGTTCCGGTCCAGCTGCAGCGCGCGCTGCAACTCGGCGCGCGCCTGGTCTTCCTGGCCGGCTTCCAGCAGGTCGATGGACTGCATCGCCGTCTTCTGCGACAGCGCCTGCTCGGCGGGCGTGGGCGGCGGCGGCTCGGGCGGCGGGGCCGGGGGCGCTTCCGGCGCGGAGGCGGCCTGGGCGGGCGCCTCGGGCGCGGGCTGCTTGGGCGGGTTGACGCAGGCGCTCAGCACCAGGCTCAGGGCCAGCGCCGACCCGACCGGCCAGACGCGGCCGCGCGACAGGGCGCGGGTCGCGGTGGCGACCGCGGTCGGGGAGGGCGGCAGCGGGGCGCTTTCAGGGGCGCCCTGCGGCGCGGTCGACATCGTCTTGTGCATCGGCAAAGGCATCGGCATGGCGGGCACGTCAAAGGGGCCTGACTCGAGGTCGTCGGCGACGGGTCGTCCCGGGAGCACGGGACGTGCCCTCGGGATTCGAGCGGCTCGAAGTATGAGACAGGGATTTCCCCGAAGGAGGTGACTTTCGTTCATTGATGGCGCGCCGCCGACACGCAAACATCCCATGCCACTCTCAAGGTCCCCAAGGCAGCATCATGACCCTCACCCTGCGCGCGGTGTCGCTCAACGACCTGCCCCTGACGCAGCCCATCACCGCGCGCTTCGACGCCAATGGCGGCACCATCGGCCGCGCGGACCACAACACGATGGCCCTGCCGGACCCCGAACGTCACATCTCCCGCCAGCAAGCCGAGATCCGCGTCGACGCCGGCGCCTTCGTGATCTGCAACGTCGGCAGCGCCAACCCCATCACCGTCGGCGGCCAGTCCGTCCAGCAAGGGCAGGCCGTCCCGCTGCGCCACCGGGACGAGGTCCGCATCGGCGGCTACCTGCTCGAGGTCCAGAACGAGTCCGACGAGGTCGACGCCGGCAGCACCGTCATCCGCCGCGCCCCCGAGCTGCCGCGTGACGTCGCCCGCGCCACCGGCCCGATCACCGCGCCCGGCGCGCTGTCGCCGATGCCGCCAATGCCGGCGAGCGCGACCGCGTCCTCCCCCGGCCTGTCCGGCTCGAATCCGTTCGCGGACCTGCTGGGCGGCCCCTCCTCGTCGGCCGATCCGCTGGCGGCCTTCCACGCGCCCATGACGCCGCCGCCGGTGCACAGGCCGCCGGCCGTGGCCGCGCCGGCAGGCCCGGCGATGCTGCCCGACGACTTCGACCCGTTCGCCCCGCCGGCCCCGCGGGCGGCGCCGCCGTCGCAGTCGGCCTTTCCGGACGCGCCGCCGTCGCAGGCGGGCTCGCCCTTCGATCCCTTCGGCGGCTTCGACTCGCCGCGGTCCCCGCCGCCGGCCCCGCCGCCGCGGGACGATCTCGGTTTCGGCGGTGCCTTCGCCGACCTGGTGCCGGGCGACGCCAACCGCTCGCTGGATGACCTCTTCGGCCTGCAGCCCAGCGGCGCCGATCCGCTGGCCGGCTTCATGGCCGGTGCCGCGCAGACCGGTGGCGAGCCGCATGGTGGCGTGTCGGCCGATCCGCTCGCGCTGTTCGGGGCCGCGGCGTTCCACCCGACCCCCGCCCACTCGGAGCCGATGACGCCCGCGCTGCCGGACCACACGCCGGCGCTGAACTCGTCCTTCCGGCCGCCCGAGGTGCGTCCGACGCCGCGTCCGATGCCGCCGGCCCAGCCTCAGCCCGCGCAGATCCCGGAGGCGCTGCCGCCGGTGGCCGGGCCCGGCGCGCCGGCTCAGCCGCAGGTCCTGCCGCCGTCGTTCGAGCAGCCAGCGATGCCGCAGGTGTCGCACGCGGGGGCGCAACACGCCGCGCAGCCGGCGGCTCAGCAAGCGTCCTGGCCGGCCGCCCAGCAGACCCAGGCCGCCCCGGTGGCACCGCCCCAGCCGGCGTATCACGCGGCCCCGCCGGTCGCTCGCCCGGCCGCGGCGCCCACCATGCCCGGCCAGGCCGCCGATACCGCGGCCCTGTGGAGCGCCTTCTGCGAGGGCGCCGGCGTGCGCATGGCCGCGCCGCCGCAAGGCCTGAACCCCGATCTGATGCGCGTCATCGGCCAGCTGCTGCGCTCCACCGTGGACGGCACGCTGCAGATGATGGCCGTGCGCGCCGCCACCAAGCACGAGCTGCGCGCGCAGGTCACGGTGATCCGCTCGCGGGACAACAACCCGCTGAAGTTCTCGCCCGATGCCCAGTCCGCGCTCGAGCAGCTGTTGCAGCCGCCGGTGCGCGGCTTCCTGCCCGGCCCGGCCGCGATGCAGGACGCCATGCGCGACCTGGTCGGCCACACCATCGGCACCATGGCCGGCACGCGCGCGGCGCTGGAGGGCGTGCTGACGCGCTTCCAGCCCTCGGCGCTGGAGGCCAAGCTGACCAGCCGCTCGGTGCTGGACAGCGTGCTGGCGATGAACCGCAAGGCCAAGCTCTGGGAGCTCTACCTGCAGCACTTCGACTCGATCCGGGACGAGGCGCAGGAGGACTTCCACACGCTGTTCGGCAAGGCCTTCCTCGAAGCCTATGAAGACCAGCTCGAACGCCTGATGCAGCATCAGGCCGAGCAGGCCTCGGCGGGCGCGGCCGGATCGCCCGGCCAGCCCGCTCCCCAGACCTCCCATCAGAGCGCGGCTTGACCCGCCTACCGTCCATCACGTCCACCACCATGCTCAAGATCCGGGTCGCCGCCTGCAGCGAACAAGGCGCGCGCGCCAACAACGAGGACGCCGTCGTCGCCCATGAGAACGGGCCCGGCTGGTATGCCGTGCTCGCCGACGGGGCCGGCGGTCACCGCAACGGCGCCGAGGCCGCGCGCCGCGCCGTCCATCGCCTCCAGAACAGCCTGGGCGACGCTACCTTGCCCTGGCGCCCCGAGCTCCTCACCGGCGCGGTGCTCGCCGCCCACGACGACGTGCGCAGCGGCGTCCAGGGCTCGGGCCGCGACCGCATGCACACCACCGTGGTGGCCTTGTGCGTGGACGCGCAGCGCAACTTCGCGTTGTGGACGCACGTCGGCGACTCGCGGCTGTACCGCATCCGCGAGGGGCGCATCGACACGATCACGCAGGACGACAGCGTCGTGCAGATGCTGATCGAGGCCGGCCTGCTCACGCCCGAGCAGGCCGAGGACCATCCGCACAAGAATCACCTGGTCGCGGCGCTCGGCATCGAGGACGAGCTGAATCCCCACACCACCGATCCGCAGCCGCTGCGGGACGGGGACGTCTTCCTGCTGTGCAGCGACGGCTGGTGGGGCAGCGCCGGCGACACGGTGATCCACGACACCTTGATGGCGTCGACATCGCCGGACGACTGGCTCGCCGCGATGCGCGCGGCCATCGAGGAGCGCGGACTGCCGGATCAGGACAACTTCAGCGCGATCGCGGTGTGGATCGGGCAGCCGGTCGTGACTGTCGCGGCGGTGACGCCGACGGACGCCGCGGGGGAGGGCGTGGACGCGCCCTTGGTGGAGTCGGGCCCGATGCCGTTGGATGAGGAGCCGGTGGAGGCGGCCGAGACCACGGAGGCCGCGGCCGAGGACGACGAGACGACCCGGCGCATGCCGCTCTGAGGACTGCCACGCTCCCACCCTCACCCCGACCCTCTCCCGCCCCGCGGGAGAGGGAGCCGTCGAGGCCGCGGTCCGCGAAGCAACTCAAGGGTGAGGGTGAGACTCGAATCTGAAGCGGAGGGCTGCGAACGGCGTGCTTGGGGTGCGTGACCCGAAGCGCGCGGTGCCTCGCGGCCCCCTCGCCCGCTTGCGGGAGAGGGCTGGGGTGAGGGTCTTCGGGCTCAGTCCTTCCGCGCCAGCATCTCCGCGAACCCCTGGATCGGCGGCAGCCCCGGCCCCCATCGCAGATGCACCTGCGCCCCTGGTTCCGGATTCGGTGACCACACCGTGCAGCCCGCCATCCGCTCCATCAGCTCCCCGGCGGCGAGCATCGGCATCGCCGCCGTCAGCAACCCCGCCGGCGCGGTGTAGCGTTCCCACGGTCCGCCATCGGGCGCCGGCAGTGTCCCCGCATGACTCGCCGGCCAGTGCGGCGCCGAGGCCAGCGTGTGCTCCAGCGCCTCCACCGTCGCCGCATCCTCCAGCGTCCGCATCGCCGCGTTGGCCAGCACCGTGTACCAGCGGTCCAGGTGATCCAGCCCCGCGCGGTCGATCGGCGGCTGCGCGCGCGCCTGCGCGATGACCAGCGGGAAGTAGCGGCCGACGTTGTCGCAGCTCGGCATCAGCACGCCGAACCACCACTTCATGTCCACCACCCCCGGCGCCCACGCGAAGCGCAGCACCGGCGCGGTCAGGTAGGCGTCCAGCCAGCGCGGCCCCAGCACCGCCGGGAGCTCCTGCATCACGCCCGACAGCCAGGCGTCGCAGTGCCGCACCCAGTGCGCCGGCATCCGGCGCTGCGCGAAATCGCCCAGCGCGGGCAGCTTGCCGTACCAGCCGGGCACGGCTTCGGCGTGAAGACTCTGGGCGTCGGGCAAGGCGCTCATCGGGGGGCTCTCCTGGCGATCGTCACAGCCCGCTCGGGCAGCGGAACTCGTTGAGCTCCGACAGCCGGAAGGGGTTGCGCACGCTGCTGGCGGTGACCTCGAAGACCGCCTTGCGGCCCTCGATCTCGAAGGTGACCTTGAAGCGCTCGGGCGCGGCGGTCTTGTCGATCTTGACCCGGTCGAAGAGCCGGAACAGCGCCCACGGCCCGTCGTTGACCATGCCCGAGGTGCCGCTGGTGCTGGCCGGACTCAGCTGCACCCGCACCTGCGAACTGCCGCGCGGACCGGGCCATTGCACCGAGGTCGGGATCTGCGGGCCGTGGCTGTAGCGCACGATCTGGCCGTCCACGTCCAGGATGAACTGCTGGATGGTCGTGTCCATCTCCACCGGCTTGAAATCCAGCCGCAGCGAGGGCGTGTTGCTGCCCGGGAAGAAGGTCTCCTTGATCGCCTGCGCGCGCTGGAACTGCGGCAGCGAGCCGCTGTCCAGACCCAGCGGCGTGCCCTCCACGGCGCGGAACTTCCAAGGCCGTGTCGTGGTGTCGACGTAGGGCGCGAGCTTGGACTGGAACAGCTGGTCGATCTTGCCGCCCGGTCCGAACAGCATCGCGAAGTCCGCCTGCGTCGCGTCGCGCGAGGAGTTGCGGTCCAGCGGATAGCGCCCGGCCACCGCCTGGTTGCAGAACTCGCCCACCTGCGAGCGCACCTCCATGCCCAGGTTCTGGCGCATCGCGCCCTGCGACACGCGGGCACTGCTGCTGCCCAGGTCGTCGAGCATGGTGCGCAGCGGCTCGGGGCTCATCGCGGCCGCGGCCTTCAGACGCGTGGGCACCGGCGACGGCGGCGGCGCGCTGCCGCCCTTGAGCGCGGAATCGGCCGCGGTCAGCATGATGTTGGCCTCGGCGATCAGGCCCACCGTGTCGTCCAGCGGCGACTTGCCGCCGCCCGCCGGCGCGGTGACCATGCTGCGCAGGCCCACGAAGCGCTCGTCGACGATGCTCTCGATGCGCGGCGCGTTGGGGTCGGGCTGGCTGCCCGGCTGGCCGGGCTTGCCCGAGAACATGCCCGCGACGCGCTCGCGCGTCTGCTGCACCAGGTCGGCGGCGCGACGCTCGGCGTTCTCCATCGCATTGCCCGGCTGGGCCAGCGTGGTCTCGCGCGAGGCGGCGCGCAGGAAGGGGCCCAGCGGGCTGTCCGGCGCGGACAGCATGCGCGAGCGCTCCACCGACTGCGGCACCGTGCTCATCGGCAGCAGCTTGACGCTGTTGAGGAAGGATTCCCAGGCCGAGGCGTAGTCGTTCAGGTAGAGCCGGCGCACGTCGTCCACCAGCGGCGCGTTGGCCCGCACCATCGCGGCCGGGTCCTTGGGCGCGGCGGCCACGCCCAGCACCCAGGGCTCCTCGGAGGCGAGCTCGTCGGTGACCTGACCCACCCGCGGCTGGAAGCCGCGCAGGTAGGCGTCCCGCGTGAAGAAGCCCGGCACGCCCTGCGTCAGCGGCGCCCCGTTGACGCGCGTGAAGAGCAGCGGCGCGTTGTGGCCGCCGGCCCGCGCGACGGTGAAGTCCGGGTACTCGGTGCCCAGGCCCTGCGCCCGCAGGCGGTTGTAGATGCGCTGCGGCAGCGGCTGCGTCGCGAGTTGCGTGCGGACGGAGGTCAGCAGCGAGGCGTCCTCCGGCAGCGGCGAGGCGATGCCGCCCTGCGACAGCAGCGCGTCCAGATGGGCGCCCAGTTGCGCCCGCTGATCGGGCGTGAGCTCGCGGCGCGTGGTCTCCCAGTCGCCCTCGATGTGCTGCTTCAGGGCCTGGGCGTCGAAGTGCTGCGGGTCGTGCAGCATCACGTAGGCCTTCAGCGCCTCGTACAGCGTGACCGGCGTGGCCGCGCCCTGGCGCAGCTGCTCCTCGATGCGCAGCACCAGGCGGGGCAGCACCGCGTCGCCCAGCATGCGCTGGTACGAGGCCCGGGCCGCGCTGTCCAGCTTCTTCCCCTGGAAGAGCCCCATGCGCATGGTCCACGGCACGTCCTGATCGACGGCCGCCAGCGCGCGCGTGGCTTCCAGCGCGGGCAGGATGGGCAGCAGGTCGGCGGTCGCGCGATTGGGCGTGGCCTGGAGCAGCTCGCGCACCTTGTCGGCGCGGGCCGAGACCTCCTCCAGATACGCGCGGTTCTTGAAGTAGCTCACCGTCCAGCCGGTCAGCAGGCCGATGCCGGCCAACCCGACCAGCGCGTAGCCCGTCAGCGCCAGCGCGTTGCGGCGGCGCTCCCAGGCGCGGTTGGTGCCGCCCAGGCCGGCCTCGGCGAAGACGACCTCGCCCAGCAGCCGGTTCAGGAAGTAGCTGCGGCCGCTGGCCTGGTTGGGCGCCAGCACCGCGTGCTCGAGCTGATAGCCGCGCGCCACCGAGCCCAGCACCCGGTCGATCGGCGTGCCTTCCTGCGTGCCGCTGACGAAGTACACGCCGCGCAGCGGCGGCTGCGCCTCGTAGGGGGAGGGCGCGAACACGCCCTCGGCGAACTCGGCCAGCAAAGCCTTCAGGCTCGCGAACTGGGCGGGGAAGCCATAGATGCGGGCGCGGCGCTGCGGGTCGCGCTCGGCCTGCAGACGGTCGATCAGACCGTCCTGCAGGCGCTGCTCCAGCGCGTCGAACTCGGCGCTGAAACCGGCCAGCGGCGCGGCGCCGTTGCGCGGGAAGGTGAAGCCCCAGGGCGCGGCGCGCTGGTCCTTGTCCAGCGTCGCGAAGTAATCCATGAAGCCCGACAGCAAGTCCGCCTTCGTCACCAGCAGGTAGAGCGGGAAGCGGATGTCCAGGTCCTTCTGCAGCTCCTGCACGCGGGCGCGCACGGTGGCGGCGTGCTGGGCGCGCTCGGCCGGGCTGCGGGCCAGCAGGTCGGTCACGGACACGGTCACCAGCGCGCCGTTGATCGGCTGGCGCGGGCGAGAGCGCTTGAGCATCTGCAGGAAACCGCTCCAGGTCGCCTTGTCGTTGTCGGGATCGCTGTCCTGCGTGGTGAAGCGGCCGGCGGTGTCGATCAGCACGGCGCGGTCGGTGAACCACCAGTCGCAGTGGCGCGTGCCGCCGACGCCGCGGATGGCGTGGTCGCCCATCTGCTCGGCCAGCGGGAAGTTCAGGCCGCTGTGGCGCAGCGCCGTGGTCTTGCCCGAGCCCGGCGCGCCGATGATCAGGTACCAGGGCAGTTCATAGAGGTAGCGGCCGCCGAAGCGCGATCGCATCCGCGCGCCGAAGCCGGACGAGCCCTCGGCGCCGAAGCGCGAGCGCTGCAGCGTCTGCAACGCCTGGCGGAAGCGCTCGCGCACGGCCAGCATGTCGGGACTGTCGCGTTCGGGCGTCTCGCCCGGCTGCTGCAGCAGCTGGTTCACGACCGCGGTGTTGCCGCGCCGGGCGCGCCAGCGGTTCCAGGCGATCATCGCCGCCACCACCGCCCACAGCACCAGGATCGTGATCCAGCGCGCGCCGGTCGACTCCAGCGGACGCGCCTCGCCGATGGCCACCAGCGGGCCGATGATCCAGATCACCAGCGACACGGCCAGCAGCAGCACCGCCAGCAGCACCCAGCGGTTGAAGATCCATCCCAGGACGCGTTTCATCGCGAGGCTCCGCGCGCCGGCGCCTCGGGGGCCCGGCCGTTGATCATCAGACTGATTTCCACGCGCCGGTTCAGCGCGCGATTGGCGGGCGTGTCGTTCGGGGCGACCGGCTCGGCGTCGGCGCGGCCCTCGGCGCGGATGCGCTCGGCGGCGACGCGGTGCGCGATCAGCAGCTCGCGCACGGTGTGCGCGCGTTCCTCGGACAGATGCCAGTTGGACGGGAAGCGCGCCGTGCGGATCGGCGTGTTGTCGCTGTGGCCGGTCACCAGCACCGTGCCTTGCACCTGCGCCAGCGCGTCGGCGATGCGCGTCATCAGCGCATCCCGCTCCGGCACCACCGTCGCGCTCGCTGGCGCGAACAGCCCGTCGCCACGGATGGTGACCACGCTGCGGTCGATCTCGTCGCGCACGGCGACCAGGCCGGCCTTGATGTCGGACTGCAGGAACTGCGCCAGCCGCGGCTTGGCGGGTGGTGGCGGGGGCGCCACGACCGGCGGCGACAGGCGCAGCGACTGGATCTGGCCGAAGACCGGATCGGAGCGCTCCGCCAGCGACAGCGTCAGCGTCAGGTACACGCCCACCAGGATCAGCGTGGTCAGCGCGGCGATGGCCGCCAGCGGCAGCCAGCCGATGTGGCGCCGCGTGGCCGTGGCCTCGACCTGCCAGTGCTGCGCGAGCGCGGCGGGATAGTCGCCACGCTGCTGCTTGAGGATCTGCGCGAGGCGGTCGCGCACGGCCTCCAGCTGCGCATGGCCGTTGTCGATCACGCGGTAGCGGCCGGCGAAGCCCAGCGTCAGCGCGGCGTAGATCAGCTCCAGCAGATCGCGGTTGGCGTCGGGCTTCTCGGCCAGGCGGGCCATCAGCTGGAAGACCTTCTCGCCGCCCCAGGTCTCGTTGTGGAACATGGACAGCAGGCTGTGCCGCGCCCAGACGCCGGAGCCGCCCCAGGGGGTGTCGGCGGCGGCCTCGTCGATCATGGTGCAGAGCACGTAGCGGGTCGCCATCACGCGCTCGGGCGGGATGCCGGCGGCGGCGGCGCGACTGGCGAAGTCGCGGATGCCCTGCGCCAGGTTGTTGCGCAGCGCGGCCACATCGTCGACGCGGCGGGTCGCGCGCAGCTGCGGCACCAGCAGCAGCAGCGGATTGGCCAGCGAGAGCAGCGGGTTCAGGCCGGGCGCGGGCGCGCCGGCGTCGGCCGGGGCGGGCGCCTCGGCCGGGGCACTGCCGCGCGGCGCCTGCGCGCCGCCCGGACGGGGCTTGATGAAGGTGCGCTGATCGTCGAAGCCTGCGAACGGATCGTTGAGCGCGGAGGGGTCCATGCCGGCTCCCGGAGGTTACTGTCGTGAATCGTGGTGGCGGGCGCGCGGGCCGGCCGGAGGGGGGCGGGCGCCGGCTACTGCCGGATCGCCCACAGCTCCAGCTCCAGGCCGGGGAAGTCGCCGGCCACGTGCAGCGCCAGGCTGCCGTTGCGCTCGAGCTGTTTCCACAGCTCGCCGCCACGGTCCAGCTCGAAGTAGTGGAAGCCGGCGTGGAAGGGCAGCTGGCGCGGCGCCACGGGCAGGGCGCGCATGCCGATGCCGGGCAGCTGCAGGTTGACCAGGTCGCGGATGCGATCCACCGGGCCCAGCTTGGACTGCGCCGGGAAACGCTGGCGCAGCTGCTCGGCCGAGACCTGCGCGTTGACCGCGATGACGAAGCTGGCGCTGCGCAGCAGCTCGCCATCCGGGACCACCGCGGTGCGCACGCCGTGGGTGCGCTCGGTCAGGTCGATCTGCAGCGCGTTGCGCTCCAGCACCACCGACAACATGCGGCGCAACTCCTCGAGCAGCGGCGCGAAGGAGCCGCGCAGGTCGTCGTGGCGGTAGAGCGGGTACTCCGTCGCCAGGCGGGTGTCGCTGACGAAGGTCGCCAGGTCACCGGCGAGCTGCAGGCAGTCGCGGTGCAGCAGCTCCGGGTGCGCGTGCGGCGAGGCCGCGTGCTGGCGGAACAGCGGATCGGCGCGGTTGAGCGCCTGCAGCATCAGGAAGTCGGCCAGCTCGGACACGCCGTTGCCCAGCTGGCCCATGCGCGAGGCCAGCAGTTGCGCGCGCTGGCGCAGCAGGCCGTGCAGCAGCGAGGCCATGGCCGACAGGTGGCCGCTGGCGTCGATGCGCAGCTGCGGCGGGATGTAGCTGCGGTCCAGCACCAGTTGCTGGTCGGCGCGGCGCTCGGCCACGCGGGCCACGCCCAGCGCCGCGTAGGCGTCGTTGAGCTCGCGCGCTGGCAGCAGGCGCAGCGTCAGCGCGCCGGTCTGGACAGGCTCGGGCTCGTCGCCGGCGCTGGTCTGGTCGCGCAGGTCCTGGTCGATCACGTGATAGCGGTGCAGCTCGGTGGTGTCGTGGCCGTTGAAGGCGACCTGGTCGGTGCCCGGGCGCGCGATCGGGGCGGCCAGCACGATGAGGTCGCCCTTGAGATCGACCGGCACGTCCAGCGGCGCCATCGCGGCGTCGGCCTGCGGGATCTGGAAGGGGGTGCCGTCGGGCAGGACGCCGGCGGCGCGCACGATGCCCAGGCGACCGACGCTCAGCAGCGCCTCGTCCAGGACCAGTTCGGTGAAGCCCCAGCCGTGCGGCGCCAGCGCGCGGGCGCGGGCGTCGACCAGGTGCTCGAGGTAGCGGGTTTCCTGCTGGAAATGGTGGGGCAGCAGGAACATGCCCTGCGTCCAGACGACCTTGCTGTGCCAGCTCACGGCTTGACCGTCGCCGATGCGCTCACCGCCAGCTCGTCGGCGGTGATGACCACGTTCTGCTGCTTGCCCGGCTGCACGGGGACCACGGCGCGCCAGCGCGCGTGCTCCAGGTCGCGGTAGGCGCCGAAGACGGCGATGAAGCGGGTGTCCGGGGACAGCGTCTTCTTGCTGATCGCGCGGGACTCGCCGGGTTGCAGCGTCATCTCCTCGCGGGCCACCAGCTCGGTGCCCAGCTCGGCCTGGTCGCGCTGGTAGAGGCTGATGAAGTCCGCAGCGTTGAAGGCGTTGGTGGACTTGAGCTCGTACACGCGCACCAGCAGCGGCGACGGCCGGTTGGTGACGCTGGGGTTGAGCTGCGCCGCGGCGGAGATGGTCCCGTTGACCACGGTCGGCTTGGGCGAGCTGGAGAACATCGACGTCACCGACGACATGCCCGAGCAGCCGCCCAGCGCCAGCACGGCGAGCGTTGCGCAGACCGCGACGGCGGCCTTGGTGGTTCCCTGGAGTGCGTGGCGCGGCTTCATCTGACGATCCCTTCTAGACGGGGGAAAGGATAGCCAGGGGGGGCGGCGCGGGATGGTGACTTAGGTAATCGGGGGCGGGAGAGGGTGGGGGTGAGGGTCTTCGGGCTTGCCGGATCAACCCTCGACTGACGACTGTGCGGGCCGCGGGATCAGGCCGAGCGCAGGCGGAACTGGCTGACCAGCCGCGCCAGGTTCTGGGCCTGGCCGTTCAGGCTCTCGGCCGCGGCGGCGCTTTCCTCGACCAGCGCGGCGTTCTGCTGGGTGACCTGGTCCAGCTGGGTGACGGCGGTGCCGACCTGCTGGATGCCGCCGTTCTGTTCCTGCGTGGCGGCCGAGATCTCGCGGATCAGCGCGTCCACGTGACCGACCTGGTCCACGACGCGGCGCATCACCTCGCCGGCGCTCTGCGCCTGGGCGGCGCCGGTGTCCACGCGCTGGGTGCTGGTGTCGATCAGCGCCTTGATCTCCTTGGCCGCGCCGGCCGAGCGCTGCGCCAGGGCGCGCACCTCGGAGGCCACGACCGCGAAGCCGCGGCCCTGCTCGCCGGCCCGGGCCGCCTCGACGGCGGCGTTCAGGGCGAGGATGTTGGTCTGGAAGGCGATGCCGTCGATGGTGCCGATGATGTCGGCGATGCGGCGCGAGGCGTCGCTGATGCCCTGCATGGTGTCGACCAGCGCGCCCACCGCCTGGCCGCCTTCGCCGGCGGCGCTGGAGGCCTCGGCCGCGACGCGGCTGGCCTGGGTCGCGGAGGCGGCGTTCTGCGCCACCGAGCTGGTCAGTTCCTCCATCGAGGCGGCGGTCTGCTGCAGGCTGCTGGCCTGGCTCTCGGTGCGCTGGCTCAGGTCGGCGTTGCCCTGGGCGATCTCCTTGGAGCCGGTGGCGATGCTCTCGCTGCTGTCGCGGACCTGGCCGACCAGGCTGCCCAGCTGGTCGACCATGCGCGACATGGCGCGCAGCAGATCGGCGGGCTCGTCGCGCTCGGTGGCCTGGATGCGCAGCGTCAGGTTGCCGCCGGCGACTTCCTCGCTGGCCTTCACGGCCTCGGCGATCGGGGTGGTGATCGAGCGCGTCACCTGCCAGGCCAGCGAGATGCCGATGGCCAGCGCGATCGCCACGACGATCAGGCTGATGCGCAGCCCGCGGCCGTAGGACGCGGCGGCGTCGCGCGCGGCCTGGTCGCCCCCTTCGCGGTTGAACAGGACGTCCTTGTCGATCGCGTCGGACAGCTCGGTGAACAGCTTGGAGGTGTTGCCCGTGGCGACCTTGCGGGCCGCGTCGTGCTGGGCCTCGCCGGCCGAGGCGGCGCGCACCACCTCGGCGTCGGCCTCCAGGTAGCGCTTCCAGGTGTCGCGGATGGTGCTGTAGAGGCCCCGTTCCTTGTCGCCGGTGATGGTGGGCTCGTACTCCTTGGCCGCCTTGTCGAAGTCGCGCAGCGCGGCTTCACGCGCCTGCAGCGAAGTGCCGCGGCTGGCGTCGTCCAGCTCGATCACGGCCCGCAACGAGAAGCGGCGCGCCTTGTTGGCGGCGTCCTGCATCTCGCCCAGCTTGGTCACGCTGGGCAGCCAGTTCCCGTTGAGATCCTGGACGTTGTCGTTGATGTGGGCCATCTGCATCGCGCCGAACCCGGCGATGAAGCAGAGCAGGGCCAGCACGGCGGCGAAGGCGAGCGCCAGGCGCTTGCCGATGCGGAAGTTGCGGAGGAGGACCATGGCGCTTCTTCGGGTTGTGGAGGGAGGTGTGAGCAGGATGCGCGCCTGAACCTTCAGAAACCTGTCCTGTCTGCGAAGCAACATGGCTGTGGTAGCGGTAACGAGGAGTGCTTCACGCGACTCGGTCGCACGTTGCTGCACCGCGGCAAGCTGGGGCGGGCACCGTCGGGCGGCTCGCCGACAGGCGCCGGCTTGCGACGCGATCCGCGTCACAGGCGGGAACCGTGCGTTCCGCAGCCCCGGATAACCCGAATGACAACGTTGTCAGCGTCGCTTATGCTCCCGCGCCAAAGAGGAGACAAACCGATGAGCGCAGATCTGTCCCGGCCCGCCGGGAAGGGCGCGGGGCCGTCCGCGGCCGCCGCGCGGGCCGACGATCCGAGTCCCCGGACGCCGGGGGCCGCGTCGTCCGGCGTGAGCGCGGGCGAGGGCGCCGGAGGGTCGCCGCGCCGCCACCCGCTGACCTGGGTGCCGTCGCTGTACCTGGCGATGGGTCTGCCCAACGTGCTGATCGGGGCGGTGGCGGCCATCCTCTACAAGAACCTGGGCGTGTCCAACGAGGACATCGCGCTCTACACCTCGCAGATGTACCTGCCGTGGGTGCTCAAGCCGCTGTGGTCCCCGCTGCTGGAGCCCTACAAGACCAAGCGCTGGTGGGTCATCACGATGCAGTTCCTGATGATGGCCTCGCTGGGCGCGGTGGCCTTCGTGCTGCCGCTGGACGGCTTCTTCCGCGCCTCGCTGGCCTTCTTCTGGATCACGGGCTTCGCCTCGGCGACGCAGGATATCGTGGCCGATGGCGTCTACATGACCACCATGTCCCCGCCGGAGCAGGCCCGCTACGCGGGGCTGCAGGGCATGTGCTGGAACCTGGGCGCGGTGGTGGCCTCGGGCCTGCTGGTGTCGCTGACGGGCTGGATGCATGTCTCGCTGCACTGGGACTGGGTGCACTGCTGGATGGCGGTGATGCTGGGCGCGGCCGGGATGATGGGCGCCTTCGGCCTGTGGCACCTGCGGGTGCTGCCCCCCGGCGCGCCGGCGGCGGTGCAGGGGCAGGACCTGCGCAGCGCGCTGGTCTCGCTGCGCGAGTCCTGGGTGACGCTGTTCCAGAAGCCCTCGGTCTGGATGATGCTGGCGGTGATCTTCTTCTACCGCTTCGGCGAGGGCTTCATCGAGAAGTTCGGGCCGCTGTTCCTGCTCGATCCGCGCAGCGTGGGCGGGCTGGGCTTGGACAACGCGGCGCTGGGTCACATCTACGGGAGCGCGGGCACGGTGGCCTTCATCGCGGGCGCCTTCCTGGGCGGCTTCATCGCGGCGCGGATGACGCTCAAGCGCTCCTTCCTGCTGCTGGCGATCGCGCTCAACCTGCCGCACCTGACCTACTACTACCTCAGCCACGCGATGCCCGACAACCTGTGGCTGATCGGGGCGGTCGTCGCGGTGGAGAAGTTCGGCTTCGGCATGGGCTCCATCGGCCACATGCTGTACATGATGCAGCAGCTCGCGCCGGGGCCCTTCAAGATGACGCACTACGCGATGGCCACCGGCGTGATGGCCTTGACCAAGTGGGCCACCGGCAGCGTCAGCGGCTGGGTCTACGCGGCGGTGGGCCAGCACTACGCGAGCTTCTTCGGGCTGGTGCTGCTGTTCTCGGTGCCGCCCATCGTGCTGGCCTGGCTGGCGCCGTTCCCGGTCCCGGTGGATCGAGACGCGCCGGGGACCGCGGCCTCGAGCCACTAGGGCCCGACGCGTCGCCCCACGCTCAGGCGCCGCCCCACGCTCAGGCGCCGCCCCACGCTCAGGCGCCGCCCCAGGCTCGGGCGCCGTCCGACGCCCGGCGCCCGGCGCCCGGCGCCGGTTCTCCGCGAGGGTCCCGGCGTCTCGCGCGGCGATCAGCCCTTGCGCTGGCCGATGACGTTCAGCGGGATCTTCAGGTAGCTGACGCCGTCGTCCTCGGGCGGCGGCAGCTGCCCCGCGCGGATGTTGACCTGGATGGCCGGCAGGATGAGCACCGGCACGTCCAGCGTCGCGTCGCGCCGGGTGCGCAGCTCGACGAAGGCGGCCTCGTCGACGCCATCATGGACGTGGAGGTTGCGGGCGCGCTGCTCGGCGACCGTGGTTTCCCAGGCGGGTTCGCGGCCATCGGGCGGGTAGTCGTGGCACATGAACAGCCGGGTGGCGGGCGGCCGATCGAGCAGGCGCCGGATCGAGCGGTACAGCGTGGCCGCGTCGCCGCCCGGGAAGTCGCAACGCGCGGTGCCGACGTCCGGCATGAACAGGGTGTCACCGATGAAGATCGCGTCGCCGATCTCGAAGGCGATGTCGGCCGGCGTGTGGCCCGGCACCAGCAGCGCCCGCATCTCCAGGCCGCCGATCCGGAAGACCTCGTCGTCCTTGAACAGGTGATCGAACTGCCGCCCGTCGGGCAGGAAGCCGCGCTCCAGGTGGTAGAGCTTGCGGAACACGGCCTGGACCTGCGTGATGTGCTCGCCGATGCCGATGCGGCCGCCGACCCGCTCCTGCAGCCAATGCGCCGAGGAGAGGTGGTCCGCGTGGGCATGGGTCTCCAGGATCCACTGCACCTGCAACTCGTGCGCTGCCAGATGCGCAAGCACGCGCTCGGCCTGCGCGGTCGAGGTGCGGCCCGACTTCATGTCGAAGTCCAGCACCGGGTCGATGAGCGCGGCCTGACGCTCCACCATGTCGGCGACGACGTAGGTGATGGTGCCGGTCCGCGGGTCGAAGAAGGGCGAGATGGACAGACGGCCGTCGGCGGTGCTCGTGGGCTGGGCGGCGCCGATCGCGCTGTCGCTGGCGTGGGGAACGAGGGGGGCGTTCATGCGGGGGCGCCGCCGGCGGGGCTGGACGGCGATCAGGGTCTCGATGGGCGAAGAATGTAACTGCTGATTCGGCATCTCAGCAAAGCCCGGGAGGCCCCGTTTCATCGGGTTCTCCTCTGAAGATGACGGCTTCGATGTCCCAGGGTTGACCACCTGATCGATGGTGTGTGGCACGGGGCTTGCCCATCGAGCAGCAGCCGGTCCCAACGCGGCCCAGGGTATCGACGTCGTCGGACGAGAACCAGGCGCGGGAAGCCGGAAGCTTCGATATCAACAAACCAGGAGATCATCATGGGCAACACCTTGATCAGGAACGTGGTGCTAGTCGGTGTCTGTGCCGCGATGTCGGTCGGTTGCGCGAGCAGCGACGTGAAGCATGCGGGCGTGGGTGCCGTGGGCGGTGCGGTGGTCGGTGCCGTGGCGGGCGGCAGTGCCGTGACGGGCGCGGTGGTCGGCGCGGTCGCGGGTGCCGTCATCGGACGCTTGATGGTCGACGGCAAGGAGCGCGAGGTCTATTCGGACGGCAATGGCGGGCGCTATTGGGTCGATGAGAACGGAAACCGCCGGGCGGTTCGCTGACGATGCTTTGTCTGAGCCGGTCACCGCCTGTCCGATCAGCAATCTGCTGATATCCCTGCCGAGGGACGCTCGATATTCTTGGTCCCGTCCGCGACTCGTGAGAGGTTCGGCAGTGACCAGACCAGACAGGACGGCCTTGCCGCAACGGCCCGCGCACCATGCCCCCGCCGCGCAGGCTGAAGGGGAGAGCCTCCCGCTCGTCACGGGCGTCGGGGACGACGGCAGTCCTCGACTGGCCGCCCAGCGCAGAAAGATCGATGGTCTCCTGGGCGGTGCGCGAGTCGCCGCGCAACGGCGAAAGATCGACGGTCTGGTCGGAGCGGCCTCCATTGAACCGGGGACCGCGAGCCCCGCTGACGCCGACATCGCCTCCCGGACGCTCGGCGGCAAACTGCGCGCGGACGAGGTGAGGATGCCGGCGAGGCAGATGGACCTGTCCTCAACCACCGTGATGCCGCTGGCAGCGCAGCTTCAACGCGTGTCGCGATCGGGACCACCGCCGCTGGCCGAGGCCCTGCGATCGGGTGCCGCCCAGGTCGACGGGGGCCGGCTCCAGGTGCCGGGCCTGCAGCCCGCGTCGCCTCGGCAATTGGGGTCGGCGGTCGAGGCATTCGGCGCCAGGCGAGCGCAGTTGCAGGTCAGGGGAAATCAATACCGCGTGATAGGCCTCTTGAATCCTTGGCTGAAGATCGTGGAGGGCGTCATCCGTGGTGTTGAAAAGGCGTGGAACAAGAAGGGCCTGACGAAGGAATGGATCTGGAGAAACGTCGACACGCTGCGTTCGGAACGCCTGGATCCGAACGATCTGATGGGGAAGCCCTACGTCATCGAAGATGACGATGAGACCGGGGTCGAGGTTTCGCAGTCGCCGCAGACTGCGTCGACGTCATCGTCGTCATCCTATGTGCCTCAATCCTCGCCGCTTCCTTCGATCAATATCGTCAACGACTCGGCCACGCCCTCCATCCCTACCGGGTCGGTGAAACAGGAGCAGAAGTGCGAGGAAGTGGATACGCCCGATTCGATGTCCGAGCATTCGGCGACTCCCAAGAAATCACTACGTCCCGACATCAGCCTCAAAGGATCATTCAAACCCGAGTCCTCTGTGCCAGAGACGGTGTTTGAAGAATCCGCGGTGATCAAAGAATGGAAAGGACTCAGTACCAAGGACTTCTATGCCAAGGCCCGAGGTCTTCTCAAGGCCGCGCGCGACACAAAGAGCGATGATCACGCCGCTTCGAAGCTGAAACTGGATCAATTGATCGCCGCATCCTGCAAATCAGACACCGTCAAGGAGCTCATCCACGGATACGTGCGTGTGGCGGCGCGAAAAGCCGAGGGGGCGGCGTCAGGCACCGGGCTGGACGAGTTGTTCAAGACGTCCGAGACGATGCGTTACCTGGAACGGTCCTATCGTGCCCCGGAGGGTACCGTGCCAGTGGCGACCTTCCGTGGAGAGGAATTCGATTGGATGGATGCCCAGCAGCAGATCAGGCTCTCGACCGAGATGATCATCTGGGCGCACGATTTGGTGGATCAAGTGTCTGGGCACACCGGTACGTTTCAGAGGAAATACAAGAACAAGTGGATGACTACGAAGCAGTCGTTGATGCATGAAATACGGGATGAGAAGATCAACCGCCGATCAAACCCGGCGAATGCCATCGTCGAGGCGATCGGCGTGCATCTGCGACTGACTGCGAATGTGGAGAGCTTCACGGAGGATGTCTACAAGACCAGCGAGGATGCCAAGGAAGCTCTGATGGTTGATGGGCATCCGCTCTCCGAATCCTACGATCACGTACTCGAACAACTCGCCGAGCATCGCGATACGCTGAAGAATTTCATGGCATTCATTGAGCAAAACTCGGAAGGGCAGGTGGGTGCTTCGCCAATGAAGCCGAGCATCCCGATGAGCCCAATGAGCAATACCAAGACGCCCCAGGTCGTCGATATGAAGAAAGGAGCAATCAAAGACAATCCGCTCCCGAATCTTTCCACGCAGTGGCGAATGACGCATCCGAACGAGCCTATAAATATTCCGCAGCAGCCGGTGGATCCGAGGATTGCAAAGGCGAGGAAGGAATTGAAGGAGGCGCTGGGCCCGACGATCGCGGCGCGAATTCATTCAGCGGCGAAACGAAAGTTGAAGCAGCCCCTGATGAATGCAGATGACAACGCGGAGGCTGGCGAGGTGATGATTGACGTGTACATCGAGAGGGCCCAGGACTACGTCAACGAGGACGGAGTCGCGCAGATCATCAAGGACCTCAAACAATCCAAGAAATGAGCGCGGCGACGCATCGCGTTGTTTCCTGGTGATATGGCGGAGAATGCGCCCCTTCGCCCCGTGCGCGAGCCCCGCGCCTCCCTGGATCTGACGATGTCCCTGGACTGGAACGCCTTCACCCCTTGGCCGGCCCTGGTCGGCGGCGCGCTGATCGGCCTGGCGGCCGTCAGCTTCGCCCTCTTCAACGGCCGCATCGCCGGCATCAGCGGCGTGCTCGGCGGCCTGCTGCGCGCCGCGGGCGGCGACCGTGCCTGGCGCGTGGCCTTCGTGCTGGGTCTGGTGCTCTCGCCCTGGGTCTACGGGCGGGTCGCGCCGCCGGCCGCGCCGCGCATCGAGGCGTCCTGGGGGCTGTTGATCGCCGCCGGCCTGCTGGTCGGCGTCGGCACGCGCCTCGGCTCGGGTTGCACCAGCGGCCACGGTGTCTGCGGCCTGTCGCGCTTCTCGGTGCGCTCGCTGGTGGCGACGCTGTGCTTCATGGGCGCCGGCTTCGCGACGGTCTTCGTTGCGCGCCATCTGGTCGGAGCGTGATCGCCATGCAAATCCTGATGTCGCTGCTCGCGGGCCTGGTCTTCGGGATCGGCCTGATCGTTTCCGGCATGGCCGATCCGGCCAAGGTGCTGGGCTTCCTGGACCTGGCCGGCGCGTGGGATCCCTCGCTGGCCTTCGTGATGGCCGGCGCGATCGCTGTCGGCGTGATCGGCTTCGCGGTGGCGAAGCGGCGCCGCCAGTCGCTGCTCGGGCTGCCCATGCAACTTCCAGGCGCCGGCCCGGTCGACCGCAAGCTGGTCCTGGGCGGGCTGATGTTCGGCATCGGGTGGGGTCTGGCGGGCTTCTGCCCAGGACCGGCCCTGGTCGCGCTGGGCATGGGCAGCGCGAAGGCCATCGTCTTCGTGATCGCGATGCTGGCCGGGATGGCGCTGCACGCGATGTTCCAGAAGAAGTAGCCGCCTGACCCCGATAGCGCCTCGACGGCCGGCGTCCAGCCATCGACGGAAGCGGGACCGAGGCGCGCGCCCCGATCCCGCGTGTTCCGCCTCAGGCGGCGGTCATCGGCGGCGCCGCGTCGTGTCGACGCGCGACACCGCCAGGTCGCACTGCAGCGGCTGGCGCAGCTCGTGGGCCGCGCCGCCGAACAGGAAGACCAGCGCGAACAGCAGCCGCCGGATCGTCACACCAGCTCCAGCGTGACGTCGATGTTGCCACGCGTCATCTTCGAGTAGGGGCAGGTCTCGTGGGCGCGCTGGATCAGCGCATGACCGGTGTCGCGGGGCAGGCCGGGCAGGGCCACCTTGAGCGTCGCGGCCAGGAAGTACCCGTCGGCCTCCGAGCGGCGCAGGCTGACCTCGGCGTCCACGTGCGTGTCGGCCGGCAGCTTCATCCCGAGCGCCTGGCCGGCCAGGCCCATCGCGCCCATGAAGCAGGCCGACCAGCCGACCGCGAACAGCTGTTCCGGGTTGGTGCCCGGGCGGCTGGATCCCGGCGGGCTCAACTGGACGTCGAGCTGGCCGTCGCCCGACTGGCCGCGGCCGTCACGGCCGCCAGTCGTGCGGGTCTGGGCGGTGTACAGGGTCTGGACCGCGGTGTGGTGGGAAGGGGTGGTGGACGTCGAGGACATGGGGTGGCTCCAGTGATGCAGCGCCATCGGCTGCGTGAACCGTATTTCAGAGCGCCGATGTATCCCCGATGTTTGACCGCGCCCGCCGTTTTGAAGCCCGGCGTGTCGGCGCGGGCGCCGGACACAGAGGCATACAAAGCGGCCTTGCCCCGGGGCCGTGACGTCCGCCGTGCACCGGAATGCGGCACTCGATCCGCCATTCGCGCGCGCCCCGGCGCCTCGTCGGGTTGGTCGGCTAGTTGCGAAGCATTCGCATCTAGAATGCGCCACGGGACGCCGCCGTGGCGCGGCGTGCCGACGACTTTCTCCCCGCGACCGCCACAGCGCATTCAGCCGCCCAGCCCGACCGCCCATGTCCGCCGACCTCACCCTGCAGCGCCACGTCGGCAGCCTGTACCGCGAGCATCACGGCTGGCTGCAATCGTGGCTGCGCCAGCGCCTGGGGTGCGCGAACGAGGCGGCCGACCTGGCCCACGACACCTTCGAGCGCCTGCTCGCCCGGCGCGAGACCGCGACCTGGGCCGAGCCCAAGGCCTATCTGGCGACGATCGCGCGCGGGCTGGTGATCGATCTCTACCGCCGGCGCGATGTCGAGCGCGCCTTCCTGGACGCGCTGGCCACCATTCCCGAACACCACCATCCCTCGCCGGAGCGCCGCGCCGAGTTGCTGCAGACGCTGCAGGCCGTGGACGCGATGCTGGACGGCCTGCCGGCCGCGGTGCGCGAGGCCTTCCTGCTGTCGCAACTGGAGGGCCAAAGCTATCGCGAGATCGCCGAACGCCTGCGGGTGACCGAGCGCACCGTCGCCAACTACATGGCGCGGGCGATGGGGCATTGCCTCGCGCTGGTCGCTTGAGGACGGATCAGGTGCCGGCCGCGATGTGCATGACGGGCGGGGCCTTCCTGGCCGGTTTGGGCAAGAGGACGCTGTGTCGATGACGACCGCGGAACTCGATCCGCGCGCGAAGCGCGAGGCCATCGACTGGTTCGTGCGGCTGTCCTCGGGCAGCGCCACCGACCGCGAGCGCGCCGACTGGCAGGCCTGGCGGGCCGCCGATCCCGCGCACGAGCAGGCGTGGTCGCGCATCGACGGGGTCAGTCGCGCGATCGGGGATCTGTCGGCGGGGCCGCCGGGCGAGGTGCCGGGCGCGCTGGCCGCGTCGACCCTGCGCCGCGCCGCGCCCCGACGACGCACCGTCCTGCGATCGCTCGCGGGCCTCGGCGGCACGGTGTCGCTGGGCTACGGCTTGTACGCGGGCGGACGCGCGATGGGCTGGGATCCTCTGCGCGACGAGCTCGGGGGCTGGAGCGCCGGGCTGCTGGCGGACCTGCGCACCGGCGTCGGCGAGCAGCGACGCGTCGAGCTGCCCGATGGCTCGGTGCTGACGCTCAATACCGCGAGCGCCGTCGACGTCCGCTTCGACACGGCCATGCGAGCGATCCGGCTCCATGAGGGCGAGGTCCATGTCGAGACGGCGCACGCGCGTGGGGCCGCGGGCGCCCACGATCCGCGACCGCTGGTCGTGGCGACGCGGCTGGCGCGGGTGAGGGCGCTCGGCACCAGCTTCCTGGTGCGGGCCGAGGAGGACCGGGTGAGCGTCGCCGTGCTGTCCGGCGCGGTGGAGGCGCGCACCCGGGGCGGCATGCTCGAACGCATCGACGCCCATGAGCAGGTCGCCATCGGCGCGCTCGGTCTGGAACCGGTGCGGCCGCTGGCGGCGGCGGCCGACGCCTGGGTCGAGGGCAGCCTGATCGTCGACAACGCCCGGCTGGACGAGGTGATCGCCGAGCTGTCGCGCTACCGGCGTGGCCGGCTGCGCTGCGACCCGGCCGTGGCCGGGTTGCGCGTGTCCGGCGCCTTCCCGGTGCGGGACGTCGACCAGGCGCTCACGGCGCTGAGCGCCGCGCTGCCGGTGCGCGTCGATCGCTGGGGCGGCTTCTGGACCACCGTCAAGGCGCGTTCCGGCTGAGCCAAGTCCCGATCCCCACCGCCACGGCCGGACCGACCCCGATCTCCATCGTTCCTCGAACCGTTCCTGCAGCCGAGGCATCGGCCGATGCCTGTGGCCGATCCCGCCACTGTTTTTCTCACGGGGCCTTTCATGTTTTCGCGGCTCGTCCGGCCTTCTTTCCAGCAGCCGAAAGCCAAGCCGATCAACGCCCCGCGCGCCGACCCCCTCATGGACCTCCCGTCCGATCGGCCGCCCAAGGAATCTCCATGACGCCGACGTCGTCCTCCCTGCCGTCTTCCCTGCCGTTCCCGTTTGACTCCGCCGCCCGCCTGACTCCGGTCGGCCTGGCCGTGCTGCTGCTCGCCGGCGCCGCGATGGCGCCGGAGGTCCGTGCCCAAGGCGCGGCCGCGCCGACCGCCGCCGCGCCCTCGGCCACCGCCCAGCGCGACTACCGCATCGCCGCCGGCCCGCTGTCGGTCGCGCTGGCGCGCTTCGCCGCCGCCTCGGGCGTCGCGCTGTCCTTCGATCCCGCGCTCACGCGCGACCTCGGCACCGGCGGCCTGCAAGGCGCCCACACGGTCGCGAGCGGATTCGCCGCGCTGCTCTCGGGCTCCGGCCTGGTCGCCGTGGCCAGCGCCGACGGCGTCTACACGCTGCGCCGGCAGGGGAGCACCGCGTCGACCGCGGCCGCCGGCTCGACGCCCGCGCGCGAGGCCGACATCACGTTGCCGCCGGTGCGCGTGGTCGCCCGCGCCGCGCCGGCGCCGGAAGAGGCCGATCGCCGCTACCAGCCCACGCCCGACGCGTCGACGCTGCGCACGACGGCCTCCATGCTGGACATCCCGCAGGTGGTGAACGTGGTCTCCGCCCAGGTCATCCGCGACCAGCGCCCGCGCAACCTCGACGACGCGCTCTACAACGTCAGCGGCATCACGCAGGGCAATACGCTCGCGAGCACGCAGGACACCATCATGAAGCGCGGCTTCGGCGGCAATCGCGACGGCTCGGTGATGCACAACGGCATGCCGCTGGTGCAGGGCCGGGGCATGAACGCCGCCGCCGAGAGCGTGGAAGTGCTCAAGGGCCCGTCCTCGCTGCTCTACGGGATCATGGATCCGGGCGGCGTCATCAACATCGTCAGCAAGAAGCCGCGCCTGACCGCCCGCACCACGGTGTCCGTCCTGGGCTCCGGCTACGCCGGCGGCAAGACCGGCATCGGCGAGACGCTGGACACCACCGGCCGCATCGGCGCCGCCGATCCCGCCGACGCGGGGACAGGTCTTGCCTATCGCTTGGTCGTCGACCAGATCAACGAGGACTACTGGCGCAACTTCGGCACCCATCGCGAGACCCTGGTCGCGCCCTCGGTCGCCTGGTACGGCCGCGACACCCAGGCGGTCCTCTGGGTCGAGTACCGCAACTACCTGACGCCCTTCGACCGCGGCACCGCGCTCGATCCGGCGACCAAGCAGCCGCTGCCGGTCCCCAAGACCCAGCGCCTGGACGAGCCCTTCAACCAGATGGACGGCCAGTCCTGGCTGGGCCAGCTGTCGGTGGACCATCAGCTGGGCGGTGGTTGGGCGGCGCACGTGAACGCCAGCGTCAACCGCGAGACCTATGACGCCAACCAGCTGCGCGTGAACGGCGTCAACACCAGGACCGGCACGCTGACCCGCAGCAACGACGGCACCTGGGGCGCGCTGAGCACCGACAACTACGCGACGGCCTATGTCGACGGCAAGGTCCGCACCGGCGCGCTGACGCATGAGCTGCAGTTCGGCGCGGACGCCGAGTACCGGCTGATCTATCGCCGCGATCTGTTGCGCCAGGCGGTGAAGACCACCTTCAGCTACCTGAACCCGGTCTACGGGACGGAGCTGCCGTCGCAGACGATCTCGGCCAGCGACAGCGACCAGACCGACAAGCTGCACAACCAGTCGGTGTTCTTCCAGGACGCGCTGCGGCTGGACGATCACTGGACCCTGGTCGGCGGCCTGCGCTACCAGCACTGGACGCAGGAGGCGGGCCGCGGCCGGCCGTTCAAGGCGAACACCGACACCCGCGGCGACAAGTGGCTGCCGCGCGTGGGCCTGGTCTATGCGGTGAACGACGTGTTCTCGGTCTACGGGAGCTACTCGACCTCGCTGAAGCCGCAATCGACGATCGCGCCGCTGGCCTCGGGCATGGTGATCGACGCCTCGGTCCATCCCGAGCAGGGCAAGTCGGTCGAGGTCGGCGCCAAGCTGGACCTGCCGGGCCGCGTGACCGGCACGGTCGCGCTCTTCGACATCAAGAAGCGCAACGTGCTGGTCTCGCAGTACAACGACGCGACGAAGCAGACGGACTGGCGCACGGCCGGCGCGGCGCGCTCGCGCGGGCTGGAGTTCGACCTCGCCGGACAGATCGCGCGCGGCTGGGAGGGCATCGCGGCCTTCGCCTATGTCGACGCCAAGACCACCGAGGACCCGCTCTACGCCGGCCTGCGGCTGTGGAACGTGGCGCGCCAGACCGCCTCGCTGTCGGTGGTGCATGACTTCGGCCAGGTGGGCCCGGGCAAGCTGCGCATCGGCGGCGGCGGACGCTACATCGGCAAGCGGCCGGGGGACTCGGCCAACAGCTTCGAGCTGCCCGCCTACAGCGTGGCCGACGCGTTCGCGACCTACGAGACGCGGGCCGTCGGCCGGCCGCTGAAGCTGCAGCTCAACGTCAAGAACCTGTTCGACCGCAACTACTACACGTCCAGCGTCAACACCTACAACGTGTCGATGGGCGACGCCCGTCAGGTGTCGCTGATGGCGACCATGGACTTCTGAGATGAGGCGGCGAGGTCTGTTCCGAATCGTGGCCGGCGTGCTGGGCGCCGGCTGCCTGTCGATGGCGGCCCCGGCCGGGGCCGCGAGCCCCATCCGGGGCGATGGCCAGGCTGGGGAAGTCGCCCGCGAGGCAAGGGCCGGCGCCGGGAGCTCGTCCGCGGCCACGGGCGCAGGTCCGGAGCTGGTGCTGGTGATCCAGCGCGGTGGACCGAATCAGTCGGTCGACGACGCCGTCGCGGCGCACCTGCGCGAACGCGGCTTCACGGTGCGTGTCGAGGACCAGCGGGTCGATCCCGCGACAGCACGGTCGGCGGCGCTGGTGGTGATCTCGTCGACGGTGTCGAGCAAGGATCTGAACCCGGCGTGGCGTCAGCTGCCGGTGCCGCTGCTGACCTGGGAGAACGACTTCCTGGACGACCTCGCGATGACGGGCAAGAAGCATGACGTGGACTTCGGCGCCGAGGTCAAGGAGCGCTTCCTGTGGATCGTCAACGCGCCGCATCCGATGGCGGGCGGCCTGCCGGCGGGGATCGCGAACGTCTACGTGAAGCAGGCGGGCATCGGCTGGGGCCGACCGGGCCCCGGCGCGAGCGTGATCGCGACGGTCTACGGCGAGCCGTCCAAGGCGGCGGTCTTCGGCTACGAGCGGGGCGCGACCATGGACTACGAATCGCTCGCGCCCGCGCGACGGGTGATGGTCTTCCTCGACAACGAGACCTTCACCAACCTCTCGCCGGCCGGCCGGACGCTGTTCGATGCGGCGATCGAGTGGGCGGCGGGTCAGAGATGACATGAAGGCGAGGACACCGCGATGACCGCGAAACGATTCTGGACACAAGCCCATTGGCTGATCGGCATCACGGCCGGCAGCCTGCTGCTGTTGATCGGCCTGAGCGGCGCGGTGCTGTCCTTCCGCGAGGAACTGCTCGACGCGCTGAACCCCGGCGGTCGCCAGGTCGCGCCACGCGCCCATTCCCCGCTGACCCCGGACGGTCTGCTGGATGCGCTCGCGACGGCCCATCCCCATGAGAAGCCCACCACGCTCGCCCTCTATGCCGAACCCGGCCGCGCGGCCCGCGTGATCCTCGCCGCCAAGGCGGGCGAGCGCCGGGGCGAGACCCTCTACCTCGACCCCTACACCGGTGCCACGCTCCCCGAGCTCCGCGGCGCCGACTTCTTCGAGACCACTGAAGCGCTGCACCGCTGGCTGCTGCTGCCGCGAGAACCTGGTCGCGTGGTCGCCGGCACGCTGGCCATCGGCCTGATGCTGCTGGCCCTGACGGGCCTCTACCTGCGCTGGCCGCGCCAGCTGACGGACTGGCGCCAGTGGTGGCATGTCGACCCCAAGCTGGAAGGCCGCGCGATGTGGCGCCGGCTGCATCTGGTCGTCGGCACCGCCTGCCTGCCGCTGTACCTGGTGCTGACCGCCACCGGCATCTACTGGTCTTTCGACGCGGTGCGCGATCCGGTGAGCGCCTGGCTCGGCAAGCCCCGCGCGCCGCGCGTGGCGATGGCCGGCGCCAAGGACGCCAAGGACGGAAGGGACGCGAAGCCGAAGCACGCGAGGAAGTCCGACGCGGGCGCCGCGGCCGGCGAGGGTGCCGGCAAGTCAGGCAACGGCGAGGCGGATGGCGCGCCCGCCACCGAATCGTCCCCTTCGCCTCGCCTGGATGCCGCGTGGCGGACCTTCGAGAGCGTCGCGCGCATCGACGGGTCGGGCCGGGCGCTCGCGACCGCCGGTTGGACCGAAGCCAGCGTGCGCGTGCCCGCGACCCCCAAGGCCGCGGTCGTCGTCACCTGGCTGGACTCCGACGCGCCGCATGAACGCGCCCGCAACAAGACCACGCTGAAGCAGGACGGGGCGCTCACGCAGGACGAGCGATTCGCCGAAAAACCTTTGGGCGGCCGCGCGCTGGCGGCCATCTATCCGCTGCACATGGGGACCTATTTCGGTCTGCCGGGGCGCGTCGTGATGATGATCGCGGCGCTGATGCTGCCGGCGTTCACCATCACCGGCTGGTGGCTCTACCTGGGTCGCCGCAAGCTCGCGCGCCAGACCGCGCTCAAGCGCCGTCAGCGCGAGGCGTCGCTGTCCTCGGCCTCGGCGTCCGCCTGAGACCGCGCGGCCATCGGCCGCCGCCAGGCGCTCGCGCCGTGCGTGGCGAGCAGCGGGTGCTCGACATCGCCGCTGAACGCGACGACCTTGGTGAGCGCATCGGCCCACAGGCATCGCGGCGCCGCGACGGTCACTTGCCAATCGCCGAGGTGGCTGGTGGTCATCGCGCCATCGCTCAGCAGCGCGAAGGGCTCGGCGCCGCCGGTGGCCTCGTCGCGCCGATGGACGGGCAGCGCGAGCTCCCCATGGACACGGAGATCGCCCCCCGCGTTCACCCAGCAGGACGCGACGCCGGCCGCGATCATCGCCTCGATCGCCATATCCACCGCGTGGCCCTTGCCGATGCCGCCGAGGTCCAGCCGGACGCCCTCGGCGAGCTTGCGCAGCGTGATGCCGTCGAGCGCCCAATCGTGGACGCCCGTGCCGATGCTGATGTCGAAGCGTCCGTCGGTCGCCTCGCGCAGCGAGGCCGCCGCCGCGAGCACGCATCGCGCGTCCTCGCCGATGGCCAGCGAGGCGCCGGCGGGCAAGGCGTTGAATCGGCCGATGTCGCTGTCGGCGCGGAAGCGCGACAACGCCGCCTCGACCTCGCGGATCCGGTCGAAGGCCGCGTCGGCCTTGGCGTCGAGCGCGAACGGGACCCCGACCTCGACCAGCGTGCCCAGCAGCGGCTGCGCGCGGCGCGACCAGGCGGGCGGGCTCACGTCGGCAGCGCCTCCGCGCGCCGCATCAGGGTGACCATCGCGACGATGCGCCGGATGGCCTCGGTCACATGGGTGCAGCTGAGCGTCGCGCCGCTGATGTTGGCGATGTCGTCGCCGATCCGCATCGGCGCCGCGGCCGTCTTTCCGACGAACTGCTTCCGCCACGACGGCAGGCGGATCTCGTGCCCGTAGCTTTCCCGGTAGGCGAGGATCTCGACCGCCTTGACCGTGCCGTCGGGCGTCAGCGCCACGGCGAAGTCGATGGCCTCGGCCTTGCCGATGGTGCGATCGACGACGACATAGCCGAGCAGCGCGCCGCCATGCCGGGCGACGCGCACGGTCCATTCGCGGCTCGAGCCGCGCGCGTTTTGCGCGTCCAGTTGCCTGAGCACCGCCGCGTCCGGCGTCACCGCGCGCGCGTCGAAGGCGTCCGCGTCGGGGAACATCCGCCGCGCGGCGACGTCCGCGGTCTGGTACTCGACCGCGAAGGCCACCGTCGGCAGCGAGACGGCCGCCGCCGCGGCCGAGGCGACCAGGACGACCCGCATCAGAAGTTCCAGCCCAGGCCCAGGTTGACGCGGTTCTGGTCGGTGGCCTCGCGGAAGCGCTGGTAGTCGGCCTTCAGCACCACGTTGGGCGTGAGCTGGAAGTTGGCGCCGAAGGTCCAGACCTGCTCGTTGCGCGTGGCGTCCGGGGTCAGGCCTTGACCGAGGTCGGCGTAGGCCTTGGCGGTGTTGAACTGTTCCCAGCGCACGAAGGGCGCCAGCGCGTAGTCGCCGGAGGTCCAGAGCTTGTAGGCCGCCTGGACGTAGAAGCCGTCGAAGACCCGCGGGATCAGGGTCGGGTTGCCGATCAGCGTCGCGTTCAGCGCGGCGGTGTTGGAGATCGTGCCGCGCGTGTAGACGGTCGACAGATCCCAGGCGCCCGGCGTCCAGCGCGCATGCAGGTCCCACAGCGTGACGCGGCCCTTGACGGCGGTCTGGCCTTGGCCGGCCTGGCCGCTGAAGACGGACGCGCCGACCAGCAGGCCCGGCACGCCGCGCCAGTTGACCGCGCCGAACAGCGCGAGGTCGCCGGCCTTGGCCTGCGCCATTTCCTGATGGATCGAGCCCAGCGGCGAATCGCGGCCCTCGGTCGACGCGGCGTCCCACTTGCCCAGGTTGAAGCCGGTCGAGAGGCCGGCCTGCACCGTCACGCCGTTCTCGAAGGCGCCCACGACCTGGATGCCGCCCTCGCGCCAGGTGCTGGGGATGATCGCCGTCTCGACGAAGTTGCGCTCGACGCCGTAGAAGGAGGTCGGCTCATGGTGCTCGTTCAGCAGGCCGGCCGGGATCAGGAACAGACCGGCGCGCGCGGACCAGGTCTCGTTGAACTGGTGCTCGATGTAGGCCTGCTCGACCTCCACCTCGCCGGGGTCGCTGGCGGAGGAGACGGCATGCTCGACCTCGAGCTCCGTCACCACCTTGGTCTTCTCGTCGAAGCGGTGCTCGTAGCCGAGCACGAAGCGGCGGATGTCGGCCTGCGCGTCCTGCTTGCGGTGGGTCGGGCGGTTGAGGTTGATCTCGCCGTAGCTGGTCAGGATGGTGTTGGGGCCCAGCAGGCCGCCGCGCTCGGCGGGGACCGGCGCCGCGGCGACCACGGGGGCCGCGGCCTGGGCCGTCGACGTCGTCGCGGCGGTGCCGCCCGCCGGCGCCGGCGCGCCGGCCGTCGTCTGGCGCTGTTGCTGCAGGGCGCTCAGCTGCGCCTTGACCTCGGCCAGCTCGGCGGCGAGGCGGTCCAGCTTGCGGGCCAGTTCAACCTCGGTGGCGGTCTGCGCGGCGGCGCAGCCGGAGGCCAGGGCCAGGCCGGCGCTGAGCAGCGCGGTGGCCAGCAGGGAACGGGAAGGATGCGAGGCGCGGTCGTTGCGGATCATGGCGGCGGACTCTCTTGGAAGGTCTTGAAATCGGGGCGGAAGCTCCACGGGCGACGGGGCGCCGATGGAGGCGAACAGCCGGACACGCGCGACGGGCGCGGCGCCTCCGGCGCGGGTGTCATCGGCGGTAGCCGTCGTCGAGCGTCTTGAGGAAGGTGATGACGTCGTCGATCTCGGTGTCGCTCAGCGCGGGGGCGTCGCCGGGGCGGCGGTTGTAGGGCACCTCGGTCACGTTGACGTTGCCGTGCCATTGCGCGGGCAGGTCGTCGAACTTGTTGACCGAGCCATCCGGGTTGCGCGAGTACCACTTCTCCGGATTCGTGTCGCGCTGGACGTAGAAGGTGATCGCGTCCTTGAGCGTGCCGAAGCGGCCGTTGTGGAAGAAGGCCTGGCGCTGGGCCACGTTGCGCAGCGAGGGCACCTTGAACGCGCCGCACAGGTCGGTGCGGGTCGCCAGGTCGGCGCGCTGGCACAGACCCAGGTCGAAGTAGGCGGCGTCGGCGTTGCGCGCGATCGCCGGATTGCGCGGCACGCCCAGGTTGTCGTAGGTGAAGTCGGTGAACAGCGGGAAGCTGCCGTCCGCGCCCTTGGCCGACGGATGGCAGCCGATGCAGTTCCCCTTGAGCGGGTTGTTGAACAGCGCGAGCCCGCGCTTCTCGGCGTCGCTCAGCTGGACGTTGCCGCGCAGGAACTCGTCGTACTTGCTGCTGAAGGCACGGAAGGCTGTGTCCTCGCGCTGGTACTGCTGCAGCGCCAGCTGGATGCGGGCCATCGCGTCGTCGGGGCGGCTCAGGATGTCGGCGCCGAAGACGGCCTGGAACTCGGCCACGTAGGAGGCCTTGGCGAGCTTGGCCACGACGGCGGCGACGTCCGGGTTGGCCATCTCGACCGGGTTCAGGAAGGGCTCGCGCGCCTGCTCGGCCAGCGAGGCGGACCGGCCGTCCCAGAAGAAACCGCCGGTGGGCGTGCCATCCGCGGCGAAGAAGAAGGCCGTGTTGGTCGACAGGTAGTTGATGGTCGGCGCCTGGCGCTTGCCCTGCTGGTCCATCGACGGACCGCCCAGTTGGACGGCCAGTGCGTTGGCCGGCGCGTGGGCGGTGTCGGCGTTGTGGCAGCTCGCGCAGGACTGCCGACCGGAGGCGGACAGCGAGAGGTCGTTGAAGATCTTCTCGCCGACGGCGGCCTGGGCCGAGAGCGTCTGCGCCTGCGGCAGCGCGGCGTCCGACGGGGCGGTCCCGCCGCCACCGCAGGCCGCGAGCAGCGCGGCGGCGAGGGCCGCGGCCGACGCGCCGAGGCGGACTCGGCGCGCCCGCGGGCGGGAGGAGGAGGCGGGGAGGGTGTCGGGGGAGCCCGGGCAGCGCGGGAAGGGGGATTCGGGGTTCAGCTTCTGATCGGACGTCACTTCAGCAACTCGGGCTCAGCCATCAATGCGAACAATTCGCAATTGTGTTTTGCGGAGCGTGAGCTTCGGAGAAATCTGCGGGCGCTGTTGTTTGGCGCAAATTCTTCAGGTGGTCTTCAGGTCCGGCCGGCATTCGCGGGCGCCTGAGGTTTCGCGTCCGTAACCGGGGCGTTACCCGCGTGAAAGCGGCGCTGGAAATCGCGCGATTCGCGCCCCGGCGCAAGCCGAATTAAGCAAACGCTAATTCGAGAGGCGCACTTTACGTCTCAGGGCACCCCGTTGTTTGACGTGATCGTCCCGACTGGCCCCGCCGCCCACCCTGACGTTCAAGCGTCGTCGTCGCGGGACCCGCCGAGTCGAAGGAGATTCCAGATGAGCAAGACCACCCCCATCCTCGCCATGGTGGCCGCCTTCGCGGCGGCGTCGGCCCAGGCGTCCACCGATCCCGATGAACTGGCGCGCCGGGCGGAGCGCCGAGTCGCCGTCAACGAGCAACTGCGCGCCGTGCAGGTCGAGCTCTACTGCGACCATCAGGACAACGCGATCCACCTGATCCGCGACGCGCGCCGGCTGCTGCTGGCCAACCGCGACACGGAGAGCGCGCAGGACGTGCGTCAGCTCGACAAGGCGAGCTGGCAGGTCCGCCACGGCGACACCGTCGCCGCGATCGCGACGCTCGAGGCCACGCGCCGCGACGCCTGACCCGGATGTCGGGCCCTGGTGCCCAGGTCCGACTTCAATTGCAACAGCCCCGCGATGCGGGGCTGTTGTCATTGGGAAGTCCAGGCGCGCCGCGCCCGGAACACCTGCTCAGGCGTGCGCGTTCTCATGGAGGCGCGTCGTCGGTGGCGCTCCCGATGGACGGCTCGAAGCCGCCTCGACCATGAGGACCGCGTGCGCCCGCGGTTCAAGCCGGGCCAGCCAGTGCGCGAACTGAGGCGCCTCCAGGACATGGCGACCGTCGCCGCGCCAGACCATCTTCGCGTCCCTCAGGCGAGCGAATGCGGCGCGAATCACATCGGGGCAGATCACGAGCTCGGACGCATGGGGTGTCTCGGACAGCAGCGCCATCAGCTGGCTCGCCGTCTGCGCGGCGAACGGCTGGAGGCTCTTCCCCTCGACAGCCATCAACCGCAGCAGCGCTTGATCCAGTGGATCGAGCACGTGAACCTTGGACATGAACTCGCGGTGCTCCTCGGCGATGCGCGCGCGGGCGACCGCAAGCAGCATGGGGCCGTGGGCCGCTTCTTCAGGACCCGATCCCGTCGTCAGCGCCGAGGCGGCGGCCTGGCAGACGGCATGGAAGACTTCCGGCCGGCGCAGGCAGATCTCGAAGGCCTCGGAGAGGTCGGCCAAGCCTGGTCTGAAGTCGGGCCCGTGGATGGCCCGTTCCCAGGAGAGGTGATCCGCATCGCCCAGCGTCGGCAGCTCCTCCAATGGGGCGCAGAAGAAGGCCTCGTGCTTGGAGAGGACCAACTGCTCGAGCTTCTCCCGATGCGACCCCGTCATCAGGACGCGGAACATCAGGCGATCGCGGTAGTTCAGCTGGTCGCGTGCCGACTTCAGCATGAACATCACGTCCTTGCCGGCCTGCGTGGTCTGCGTGAGCTGTGCCTCGTCGACGATCAGCACGATGGTCCTGCGCGTCAGGTCGGAGAGCCGCTCCAGGGACTGGAACAGCGAGCGCGACCGCGGCCGCGAGGACCTGTCGAGCTCCAGTTCGACACCGGGCGCCTTCAGTCGCGACAAGCTCAGCCCGCGCAGCGCGGACGTGGAGGTCGAGTCGTGCCGCCTCAGCGCGTCCTCGACCAGTCCCACGATGACTTCCCCGGGGTCCTCCTGCTGGCGCTCCAGGAGGTCGGCGTAGAGCACCAGCGCGTTGTGCTCGGCCTTCAGCATCGGCACCAGGTCATGACAGACGAAGGTGCTCTTGCCGGTTCGGCGCGGGGCGGTCAGGAACATGCCCGAGGCGAAGGACCTCGACATGAGCTTGGCGGCCAGCTGGCGCGCCAGATGGGGGCGATGGAAGACGCGGTCTGCGGGCCCCTGCGGCGAACGAGGATCGGGCAAGGGCGCGCGGAAGAGACGACGCCTGATTCGACGGATGACTTGCAGCATGGAGGACCTCCAGACCGCAAATTCTTGACCGAGCCGAGTGCCTCAAAAAGAAGCAATCGCGCGCAAAGCCCGCGTCGGACCGACTTCTGATGCGCTGACGACGTCAGAGTTTGCGCAGACGCAAACTTCGTTGACGTCGGTGTGGCCGGGGCCTGCGCGGACGGGGGGGCCCGCTTGACGACGCGGGTCGTTTCACATCAGGCAGCAATCCACCGGCTGCAACGGCGGCGGGACGTCCCGGTCGCCCAGCGACTGCAGCATGTCGATCTCCAGCGTGCGGCAGATCGCGTCCAGCGGCAGGTCGTTGGGGCGCAGGCCGAAGGGCTCCTCGATCTCGTCGCCGACGGCGTCCAGCCCGAAGAAGGTGTAGGCCACGATGGCCACGACCACCGGCGTCAGCGCGCCCATCGAGTCCACCAGCCCGAAGGGCAGCAGGAAACAGTACAGATGCGCCGTGCGATGCAGCAGCAGCGTGTAGGGGAAGGGCAGCGGCGAGCTCTTGATGCGCTCGCAAGCCGCGGCCGCGGCGGTGAGGCCGGACAGCGTCGCGTCGATGGACGCGGTGAGCATCGAGTCGATGCGGCCCTGCGCTCGGCAGGTCTGCAGGTCGCGGCCCATGCGCAGCATCAGCGCGGCGGGCTGGTTGGACGTGCCGGCCACCTCGGCCGCCTCGGCGGGATCGATCCAGCGCGCGACCTCGCCGTCGGCGTCCGTCGTGCCTCGCAGCTGGTGCTTGAGCGCATGCGCGATGGCCACCATGCGGCGGACCATCCGGCGGCGCTCGTCCTCGGCGGGGATGTCGACGGCCGTCGCGCGATCCGCGTCGCCATCGGCCTTGTCGGCCTTCGCGGGCGCGTCGATCAGCGTGAGCGCCTGTCGCGCCAGGCTGCGGCCGCGCAGCAGGATGTCGCCCCAGAGCTTGCGGGCTTCCCAGTAGCGGTCGTAGCAGGCGTTGTTGCGGAAGCCCAGGAAGATCGCCAGCGGCAGGCCGATCAGCGAGAAGGGCAGCGCGGAGACCACCAGCTTGTAGTCGAACAGCCGCCCATGGCTGAGCGTGACCACGATCGCGAGCGCGACGTTGGCGGCCAGCGTCCACTTGATCTGGCCCAGGATGGATCCCCGCATCGCGAAGAAGAGACGGATGCCGGAAGGGCGGTCGCGGACGATCATGGCGGCTGGCGGTGGGGCGCGGACCCGGGAGCTTAGCCGAGGCGCCCCCGCGGGCCGTCAATTCCGCGTGTCCGTCGTGCGGGTCGCGGAGCGCCCGGGGCGCGAGCAGCTCGCGCTGGTGCAGCAGGATGGCCGGGCACAGGCCGAGGAGTTGGCCGCGGCGGAGGGCGAGCTGCAGCGGCTCAGCGTCGGGGCGTCCGATGTCGAGGCCGATGGGGCGGGCGCTTCTGTCTCCGGCATGGCTGAGGGTCTTTCGCTCGACGATTGTGGAAATGACCTAGAGGACGGCGTACGACCGCGCGCTAGCATCGCGCGCCATGCGGATCCTGCTTGTCGAAGATGAAAAGCCGCTGGCCGACTGGCTGGTCAAGGCGCTCGCCCAGAACGATTTCGTCGTGGACTGGGTCGACGACGGCCGTCTGGTGCTCGGTCAACTGGCCGCGACGCGCTATGACGCGATGATCCTGGACCTCGGCCTGCCCGGGCTGGGCGGCCATGAGGTCCTGGCCCGCCTGCGCGAGGCCGATTCGCGGGTCCCCGTCCTCATCCTCACCGCGCGCGACTCGCTGATGGAACGCGTCAGCACGCTGCACGAGGGTGCCGATGACTTCCTCGCCAAGCCCTTCGAACTGCAGGAGCTGGAAGCCCGCCTGGTGGCGCTGATCCGCCGTTCGCGAGGCCGCGACCAGCCGCGCTTCGCCTGCGGGCCGCTGGTCTACGACGCGGCGGCCAAGCAGTTCACGCTGGACCGCGAGCCGCTGGCGCTGTCGCCGCGCGAGCACGCCGTGCTGCGCACGCTGATCCAGCACAGCGGCGAGCCCCTGTCCAAGCAGGAGATCCTGGAACGCCTGTTCTCCGACGAGCAGGACGTGCGACCCGAGGCCGTCGAGGTGCTGGTGCACCGGCTGCGGCGGCGGCTGGAATCCGGCAAGGTCCGCATCACCACGCTGCGCGGCCTGGGCTACGTGCTGGAAGCGACGTGACGCCGCGCTGGCCGTGGCTGCGGCCCTCCCACTGGCATCGCCAGAGCGTGCGCCGCACGCTGCTGACGCTGGTGCTGCCGGTGATGCTGTCCACCGTGGGCATCGAGCTGGCGCTGACCTGGGGCACGGCGCTGCAGGCCGCCAACTCGGCCTACGACCGCTCGCTGCTGGGCGCCATCAAGGCCATCGACGTCAACGTGTCCACCGAGACCGGCGGCCTGTCGGTCGAGCTCCCGTACCGGATGCTCGAGTTCTTCGAGCTCACCGCCAGCGGCCAGGTCTACTTCCGCGTCAGCACCGAGGACGGGCTGGTCGAGATCGGCAACGCGGGGCTGCCCTTGCCGCCGGAGCGGCTGCAGACCGGCGTGCCGCGCTTCATTGACGCCGAGTACTTCGGCGCCCCCGTGCGCGTGGGCGCCTGGGCGCGCGAGCTCGACGCGGACAAGCCGGGCCGCCGGATGATCATCCAGGTGGCCGAGAGCACCAACTCGCGCAACGCGTTCTCGCGCGCGCTGCTGATGCAGGCGGTGTGGCGCGACCTGCTGACCGTCGCCATCGTCACGGCCACGCTGGCCCTCGTGATCGGCTGGGCGCTGCGGCCGCTGGACCGGCTGCGGCGGGACGTCGAGGCCCGTGCCGACGACGATCTCTCGCCGGTCGACGAGACGCAGGTCCCCGCCGACGCGGCGCCGCTGGTGCGCGCGATCAATCACCACCTGCAGCGGCAACGCGATCTGATCGACGGCCGGCGCCGCTTCGTCGACGACGCCTCGCATCAGCTGCGCACGCCGCTCGCGACGCTGGCCACGATGGTGGGCTACGCGCGGCGCGAGCGCGATCCGGGACGCCAGGCCGAGGCGCTGGCCGCGCTCAAGCGACAGATCGACGACACGGTGCGGCGGACCAACCAGATGTTGGCGCTGGCCCGCGCGGACACGGCGGAGTTCTCGACCGCGCCGCTGGATCTGAATGCGCTGGCGGACCGGTGCGCGAGAGAGTCGTGGCCGCTGGCCAGGGAGCAGGGCGTGGACCTGGGTCTGGAGCGGGCGGAGCGCGAGGTCATCGTGTCGGGGAACGAGGGGCAGTTGCGGGAGGCGCTGCTCAATCTGCTGCACAACGCGCTGCGCTACACGCCGTCGGGCGGGCAGGTGACGGTGCAGGTCGACGAGGACGGGCAGCACGCGATGCTGCGGGTGGTCGACGATGGGCCGGGGATTCCGGCGGACGAGCGGGCGCGCGTGGGGGAGCGGTTCTTCCGCGGGCGCAATGTGGATCTGCCGGGCTCGGGCTTGGGGCTGGCCATCGTGCGCGCGATCGCGCAGCGGCATGGCGGGGGGATGGCGGTGACGGCGGCGCAGATTCATCACGATGGGCGCGAGCGCGGGACGGCGGTGACCTTGCGAATTCCGCTCGACGCTCGACGACGCACCGGAGCCCCTCTCCCATGAAGTGGGAGAGGGGTTGGGGTGAGGGCGGTGGCACACCAGAGCCTCCCCCCTCTTCGAACAACGCTCGCTGCTTGCACCGGCCCTCACCCCCACCCCTCTCCCGCAAGCGGGCGAGGGGAAACCCGTGGAGCTGTCAATCTGAAAGGCGACTGAAAGCAGCCGCTTTCTAGAGTCCGGATCAAGCAGGTGACGAGCGACCAGCCGGCGCTCTCGGATCAACCCCGAGGACGCCCGGACGGCGATACAGATCACCGCGAGGAGACAACATGAGAACCATCCTGATCGGGCTGCTGATGCAGCTGTGCGGGGCGGCGGTGCTGGCGGCGCCGCCGCGACCGGCCGCGGCGTCCGTCGCGACGGCCACGTCCGCGCTCGCCGCGGCCGAATGCATCGCCCCGGCCAAGCCCGGCGGCGGCTTCGACCAGTCCTGCAAGCTCGCGCAGGCCGCGTTGCTCAAGGCCGGCGTCACCGCGCAGCCCATGCGCATCAGCTACATGCCCGGCGGCGTCGGCGCCATCGCCTACGACACCATCGTCACCCGCCGACCGGCCGAGGCCCAGACGCTGGTGGCCTTCTCCAGCGGCTCCCTGCTGAACCTGTCCAACGGCCGCTTCGGCAAGCACACCGTCGACGACGTGCGCTGGGTCGCCGCCGTGGGCATCGACTACGGCGTCGTGCTGGTGAACCGCAACTCGCCGTGGAAGACGCTGCCCGAGCTGCTGGCCGCGCTCAAGACGGACGCGGCGCGCATCAGCTTCGCCGCCGGCGGCACCATCGGCAGCCAGGACTGGGTCAAGGCCGCCCTGGTCACCAGCGCCGCCGGCGTCGACTACAAGGCCATGCGCTTCGTCGCCTTCGAGGGCGGCGGCGAGGCCATCGCCGCGCTCAAGGGCGGCCACGTGCAGGTCTACTCGGGCGACGTCTCGGAGATCATCGACAAGCAGCCGCTCAACGGCCCGTTCCGCGTGCTGGCGGTGTTCTCCGAGCAGCGCCTCCCCGGTCCGCTGGCCAGCGTGCCGACCGCGCGCGAGCAGGGCGTCGACATCGTCTGGCCCGCGATCCGCGGCTTCTACGTCGGCCCCAAGGTGTCCGACGCCGCCTACGCCGCGTGGACCTCGGCCTTCGACCAGATGATGGCCACGCCGGCCTTCGACGAGATCCGCGCCCGCCACGGCCTGTTCCCGCTGGCGCTGACCGGCGCCGCCCTGCGCGGCTACATCGCGGACCAGAACCGGCAGTACGCCGAGATCGCGGCCCGCTTCGGACTGCGCCGATGAGCACGAGGCGCCCGGGCATCGCCCCCACGACCGAGGCGGCCGCGCAGGCCGCCATCACCGGGCCGCCGCGCCCCGGCTGACGCCGCTCGCAGGAGCGGTCGACGGCCCGGGCGACGACCCGGCCGTCCTCCATCCCGAGATCCCGCGACATCGGACCTGTCTCACCGGACAGGGCCCGGGGCCCGCTGTCGCCCGCGTTTTCGCAAGTCCCCGTCCTCCCTGATCGACATCCCACACAAGAAACCCAGGAGACACGATGCAGAACAAGCCTTCCCCCCGCCGCGTCCAGGCCTCGCTGCTGTCGGCCGCCGGCCTGCTCGCGCTGAGCGCCGCGCCGTCGGCCTTCGCGCAGAGCAGCGTCACCGTCTACGGCATCGCCGACGTGCTGATGGAGTACCGCAACCACATGAACCCGGCCGGCGACAGCCGCCTGTCGGTGACCTCGGGCGGCATGAACACCTCGCGCTGGGGCCTGCGCGGCGCCGAGGACCTGGGCGGCGGCCTGAAGGCCGTGTTCAACCTGGAGGCCGAGGTCGGCTTCGACACCGGCGCGGCGGGCTCGTCGTACTGGGGCCGCCAGGCCAACGTGGGCCTCGAGGGAGACTTCGGCCGCGTCGTCGCCGGTCGCTCCTACACCACCACCTACGACTTCGTCCTGCCCTTCGATCCGATGGGCTACGCGCCGTTCTATTCCTGGGCGACCTCGGGCGGCCAGATCGCGACCAACGCCCGCAAGGACGGCATGGTCACGGGCATGTCCAACCTGATCAAGTACCAGGGCACCTTCGGCCCGGTGAAGCTGGGCGCGACCTACGCGCTGGGCGAGATCGCGGGCAACGACTCGGCGGGACGCTACATCGCCGTCGCCGGCGCCTACAACGCGGGTCCCTTCGCCGCCGCCCTGGTGATCGACCAGCGCAACGGCACGACGATCACCGCCGGCAAGTACGACAAGGAGAAGGCGCTGCACATCGCCGCGTCCTACGACCTCAAGCCGGTCAAGGTCTTCGTCGCGCAGCGTCGCTACAAGAAGGAGCTGGCCGCCGGCGGCGCCGACCTGAAGAGCACCATGACCTGGATCGGCGCGACCTGGTCCGCCACCGCGCAGTGGAGCATCACCCCGGCCGTGTACTTCCAGAACGTGGACAGCGGCGCGACCGGCACCAACGATCCGCGCCTCTTCGCGCTGCGCGCGAAGTACGAGCTGTCCAAGCGCACCAGCCTCTACGCCGTCGCGTCCACCGCCAAGTCCAAGAGCGGCGGCGTGGTCAGCGTCTCGCGCGACGACAACGGCTATGCCGATTCGCAGTCGAGCTTCGGCCTCGGCATCCAGCACCGCTTCTGAGCCCGACGACCGGCGCGCGCCGGTCCGCCCTCGGGTCCGCGCGCGCCTCGTCTTCCCGTCACTGTTTCCGACCGTCGCGACCGCCGCGACCTTCATTGACCAGGAGTCCCCCGATGCGATCCATCTCTCGACGCACCTGCCTCGCCGCCGCCTCCACCCTGACGGCGCTGACCGCGCTGGCCGTCGCCATGCCCGCCGCCGCGCAGGTCCCGACCGGCTACCCCGCCGGCTACCAGGCCGTCATCGACGCCGCCCGCAAGGAGGGCAAGGTCACCGTCTACACGCCGACCGACGCCGCCGCGGGCAAGCCGCTGGTCAAGGAGTTCGAGTCCCTGTTCCCCGGCGTCAAGGTCGAGTACATGGACATGAACAGCAACGAGCTGTTCAACCGCTTCATCAGCGAGACCGCCGCCGGCACCGCGAGCGCGGACGTGGTCTGGAACTCGGCCATGGACCAGTCGGTCAAGCTGGTCGCCGACGGCTATGCGCTGGCCTACGACTCGCCCGAGTCCAAGGCGCTGCCGGCCTGGGCCATCCACCAGAAGATGGCCTACGGCACGACCTTCGAGCCGCTGGGCATCGTCTACAACAAGCGCCTGATGCCCGCGGACCAGGTCCCGAAGACGCATGCCGAGTTCACCAAGCTGCTGGCCGATCCCAAGTACAACGGCAAGGCCACGACCTACGACATCGAGAAGGCGGGCGTGGGCTTCCTCTTCCTGTCGCGCGACGTGGCGATCAACGCGCCGGGCACCTGGGACATGGTCAAGGCGCTGGGCGCCTCGGGCGTGCGCCTGCAGTCCTCGAGCAGCACGATGATGGAGCGCATCTCCTCGGGCGAGCAGCTGCTGGGCTACAACATGATCACGTCCTACGCCCACGCCCGGGCGCGCAAGGACAACAACATCGGCTACGCGCTGCTGCGCGATCACACGCTGGTGATGAGCCGCGTCGCGTTCATCTCGAAGAACGCCAAGAGCCCCAATGCCGCCAAGCTCTGGCTGGACTACCTGCTCTCGAAGAAGGGCCAGACCACGCTGTCGACCGCGTCGGAGCTGTATTCCATCCGCACCGACGTCGAGGGCGAGATGACCGCCGCCGCGCTGGAGAAGGAATTGGGCGCGACGCTCAAGCCCATCGCCATCGACCAGCAGCTGCTGACCTACCTGGACCAGACCAAGCGGCTGGAGTTCATCAAGACCTGGCGCTCGCACGTGGCGCGCAAGTGATGGTCTGAGCTGAAGTTTCGAGCTGAACCAGGAGTTCCCGATGTCCCTTTCCAAGACCTTGCCGCAGCCCGCGTTGCCGGCGCCGGTCGGTCGGCGATGGCCGATCGCGCCGCACCTGACGCGCTGGCTCGTGATCGGCGTCACCGTGCTGGTGGTGCTGTTGCCGCTGGCGATGATCGCCTACCAGAGCCTGCTGTCGGCGCCGTTCTTCATGCCGAACCCGCAGGTGTCGCTCGACGCCTATCGCTTCGTCTTCGAGGACCCGGACTTCTGGTTCGCGCTCAAGAACTCGCTGCTGATCGCCAGCGGCATGGTGCTGATCGCCGTGCCGCTGGGCGCGCTGCTGGCCTTCCTGATGGTCCGCACCGACCTGCCGGGCCGGCGCTGGATCGAGCCGCTGCTGCTCACGCCGATCTTCGTGTCGGCGGTGGTGCTGGCGCTGGGCTATGTCGTGGCGGCGGGCCCCAGCGGCCTGTACACGATCTGGTGGCGCCAGGCCTTCGGGCAGGAATGGTGGGACGTCTACTCCATCGGCGGCATCGCCGTCATCGCGGGCTTGACGCATGTGCCGCACGTCTATTTGTACGCCTCGGCGGCGCTGCGCAATCTGGGCAGCGACGTGGAGGAGGCGGCCCGCATCGCCGGCGCCTCGCCGCTGCGGGTGGCGCGCGACGTCAGCCTGCCGATGGTGATGCCGTCCATCCTCTTCGCGGGCGTGCTGATCTTCTTCCTGGGCTTCGAGGTCTTCGGCCTGCCGCTGGTGCTGGGCGATCCCAACGGCTACCTCGTGCTCACCACCTACATGTACAAGCTGGCCAGCAAGCTGGGCATCCCGTCCTATCACCTGATGGCGGTGGTGGCGGTGCTGATCGTGCTGGTGACCTTCCCGCTGGTGCTGCTGCAGCGGCGCCTGCTGCGCAGCGCCAACAAGTACATCTCGATCAAGGGCAAGGGCGGCCGCCAGGTGCCGCTGCGCCTGGGTGGCTGGCGCTGGATCGCGATCGCGGTCGTGCTGCTGTGGCTGTTCCTGACGGTGCTGGTGCCGGTGTCGGGCATCGTGATGCGGTCCTTCGTCTCGCAATGGGGCGAGGGCATCTCGCTGATCGACGCCTTCACGCTGCAGCATTACCGCGACGTCTTCGACCAGGACAACCTGGTGCGCGCCATCGTCAACACGCTGGGCATCGGCGTGATCGGCGGCGCGCTGGCGGTGGCCTGCTACACCGCGATCAGCTTCGCCGGCCATCGCCGCAACGACTGGGCGACCAAGCTGATGGACTACCTCGTGCTGGTGCCGCGCGCCGTGCCGGGGCTGCTGGCGGGCCTGGCCTTCCTGTGGGTGTTCCTGTTCGTGCCGGGTCTCAAGGAGTGGCGCAACAGCATGTTCGCGATCTGGATCGCCTACACGGTGATCTGGCTGGCCTACGGTCAGCGCGTGGTGCAGAGCGCGCTGATGCAGGTCGGCCCCGACCTCGAGGAAGCCGCGCGCACGGTGGGCGCGACGGCCTCGCAGGTGAGCCGCCATGTGACCTTGCCGCTGGTGCGCTTCGGGCTGTTGTCGAGCTGGCTGCTGGTCTTCCTGATCTTCGAGCGCGAGTACTCGACCGGCGTCTACCTGCTGTCGCCGGGGACCGAGGTGATCGGCGCGCTGCTGGTTTCCATGTGGGCATCCGGCGCGACCGATCTGGTCGCCGCGCTGTCCGTCATCAACATCGTCATGGTCGGCCTGGGTCTGGCCGTGGCACTGCGTTTCGGGGTGAAGCTCCATGACTAAGCTGAGCGTCAACGACATCCACCTGGGCTACGGCAGCACGCCGGTGCTGCGGGGCGTTTCCTTCAACCTCAAGGCGGGCGAGGTGGTCTCGCTGCTGGGCGCCTCGGGCAGCGGCAAGACGACGCTGCTGCGCGCGGTGGCGGGGCTGGAGCATCCCTCGCAAGGGACCATCCTGCTGGACGGGAAGCCGCTGTTCGACGCGGCCAAGGGCGTGGACCTGCCGGCGGAGCAGCGCTCGCTGGGGCTGGTGTTCCAGTCCTATGCGCTGTGGCCGCACCGCACGGTCGCGCAGAACGTCGGCTACGGCCTGGTGCTGCGCAAGGTGCCGCAGGCCGAAGTGAAGGCGCGTGTCCAGCAGGCGTTGGAGAACCTCGGCCTGGGGCATCTGGGCGAGCGCTATCCGTTCCAGCTCTCGGGCGGTCAGCAGCAGCGCGTGGCGATCGCGCGGGCGCTGGTCTACAACCCGCCGGTGATCCTGCTGGACGAGCCGCTGTCCAACCTCGACGCCAAGCTGCGCGAGGAAGCGCGGGCCTGGCTGCGGGCGCTGATCGTGAAGCTCAACCTGTCGGCGCTGTGCGTGACGCACGACCAGACCGAGGCGATGGCGATGAGCGACCGCATCCTGCTGCTCAAGGGCGGCCGCATCGAGCAGGAGGGCACGCCGCAGGAGCTCTACGGCGCGCCGCGCACGCTGTACACGGCGGAGTTCATGGGCAGCAACAACCGCTTCGACGCGAAGGTCGACCAGGTCGGGGCGGGCACGCTGCGCCTGCAGGGGCCCGGGGGGCCGCTGCTGGCGCAGAGCCGCGATCCGCTCAAGGTCGGCGACACCGCGCAGGTGGTGGTGCGGCTGGAGCGGGTGGTCGTGGCCGACGGTCCGGGCGACAACCGCGTTCGCGCGAAGCTGGTGACGGCGATGTACCTGGGCGACCGCTGGGAGTACCTCTTCGAGGCCGGTGAACTGCGGCTGCGTGCCTTCGGGCATGTGGCGCGGGACCCGGGTCACGAGTACTGGGTCGAACTGCCGGCGGAGTCCTGCTGGGCCTACGCGGCCTGATCAGGGACGGGCCCTATTCGCCCGGAACGGGAAGGGCTTGAGGCCTCGCGCTCCGCGGGGCCTCTATGATGCGATCCCCTCGCATCTGTCGACCAGCCAGCTCGGCGCGCCACGAAGCGCGCCCTCGTCAGCCAGTGATCGCGACCGCACGTCATCCACTGGAGAGCCCATGAGCGACAAGACCTCCGCGACCCTTCGCGGCCATTCCCATCCCACCACGATTCGTCTGGCGCTGAGCGCGTTGCTGCTGGCGGCGGCCGGCGCGGCGCAGGCGCATCAGATCTGGATCGAGCAGGCCGCCGGCCAGGCGCGCGCGATCGTGCGCTTCGGCGAGTTCGGCGACAACCTGCGCGAGACCTCGCCGGGTCTGCTGGACAAGTTCGGCCAGGTCAAGGCCATCCTGCTGAACGGCAAGGGCGACACCGTCGTCGAGGCGACCAAGGGCAAGGACGGCTACGCGCTGCCGTTCCGCGCCGAAGGCGGCGACTCGATCGTGGCCGAGGACGCGGCCTATCCGCTCTACAGCGCCAAGCAGGGCGAGAAGCAGCTGACCCACTGGTACCGCCCGGCGGCGCGCCTGGTGACCGACCATGCCGCGCTGGCGCCGAAGTTGCTGCTGGACCTGGTGCCCACCGGCGAGGCCGGCAAGTTCAAGGTCTTCTTCCGCGGCCAGCCGCTGCCCAAGGCCAAGGTGTCGCTGGTGACGCAGTCGGGCTGGGCCAAGGAGCAGCACGCCGACGAGCAGGGCCTGGTCAGCTTCGATCTGCCGTGGAAGGGCCAGTACGTGGCGGAGGTCGCGCACGACGATCGCACGCCCGGCGAGCGCTCGGGCGCCAAGGGCGTGGAGAAGTACGACGGCGTCCACTACGTGACGTCCTTGACCGTGCTGACCCGCGCAGGCGCGGACCCGATCCCCGCGGGGCCGGCCGCGGCGCCCAACAGGTGACGTGGGGGCAGGGGCCGCGCCCGCCGTCGAGGGGCGCGGCCGCCGCCGGCTTCACGGCACCTGGACGGCGCCCGCATGGCGCCGCGACGAACATTCCCCCTTGAGTCGGGTGGTGCCGGGCAAGACCTGGCCCTAGAGTCCGGGACTTCTCAAAGTCCTTGGACGGGCGTGCGCACCTTCGGGCAGCCGACCTACGGGATGACGACGGCCAACACCGTGCATCAGGTGCCGGACGGGGCGTCGCTGCTGCTGAGCATGGCCCGCTACGCGCAAGGGACCGAGGCGCCGTACCACGGGGCGATCCAGCCGGACGAGACGGTGGCGACGTCGGCGCACCAGGAACTGGCCGTCCGCGCGGCGGCGCAGTGGGCAGCGTCCCAGGCGCCCGCGTGCCGAGTCAAAGAGCAGATGGGATCGGCGGGCTGAGGGGCCACCACCCCGAAGACCCTCACCCCGGCCCTCTCCCGCAAGCGGGCGAGGGGGAAGAACGCTCGCTGGCTGCAACTACCCTCACCCCCACCCCTCTCCCACGCCGTGGGCGAGGGGCTGCGTTGCGCTCAGCGTGATCGTTGGGGCCATGTCTTGCTAGCCTGCTGACCTACCGCAGCCACGCAGCCATGCAGCCACGCAGCCACGCAGCCACGCAGCCACGCAGCCA
>NZ_BCYP01000015.1 GCF_001598255.1 Mitsuaria chitosanitabida ATCC BAA-476 = NBRC 102408 | reverse complement strand
CCACCTGAGCGTGGGTGACCCCCTCGCCCACGGCGTGGGAGAGGGCGGGGGTGAGGGTCGCCGCATGTCAGAGACCCTCTTGCCCCCTCTCCCGCTTGCGGGAGAGGGTTGGGGTGAGGGTCTTCGGGCTCTCACCCCGCCGCCGGCGTCTGCGGCACCACCAGCGATTCCCCGATCGCGTAGAACTGCCCGCCCGCGATGTAGTGCAGGCTGCGAAGCTCCAGTGGCGCGGACTCGAAATGCCAATGGCCGTCGCTGAACACGCGCGCATCGGCCCAAGCGGCGACGATCTCGCCGATGAAGAGGTCGTAGACCGCCTGGTTCCGGGGCTCCGGCATCACCCGGCACACCATCCACGCGGCGCATCCCTCGACCAGCGGAACGCTGACGCCGTCGACCTCGACATCGCTCAGCGTCGCGCCCGCGCGGGCCAGCTTGTCCGGATCCTCGACCAGGCTGCGCGTGCCCAGCGCATGGGTCAGCGTCAGCTGCGCCGCCGTCGGCACCTGCAGCACGAAATGGCCGCTTCCCTCGACCAGCCCCCGCGTGCGCGTGGCCTTGTCGATGACCACCGTGACCTTGGGCGGCTTGAAGTCCAGCGCGCAGGCCCAGGCGGCGGCCATCGCGTTCCGCACTCCCTCGTGGGCGGCGGAGACCAGAACGGTCGGACCGTGGTTGAGCAGGCGATAGGCCTTCTCGAGCGGGACAGGCGTGAAGTGTTCGTTCATGAAGCAGGGGCGGGCGGCGGGCCCGAGGCGGTCGACGCGGACCGCGCGATTGTGGCCGCGCCCGCGGGTCGCCGCCTCAGCGCGCCGGGGAAGCCGGAGGCAGGGGCGGGCCTTGCCCGGTCAGCGCCGCCAGCAGCGCCGGCCCGGCCGCCAGCGGCAAGGCATCGGCCTCGCGCAGCTGCTTGAGCACCTCGAACAGCACGTCGCTCTTCACGCCGTAGGCAGCGCGCGGGGAGTTGACGAAGCCCGTCACGTTCAGGATCAGGTGGATCCCGTCGACGCCGTCCAGCTGGACGTTGGGCGCCGGCGCGGGCAGCACGCCGGGATGGGCGCGGAAGATCGCGAGGATGGTCTCGCGGACCTGGCTGATGTCGGTCGCGATTGGCAGCGGCAGCTTGAACTGCACCAGGCCCAGCGATTCGCCGTAGGTGACGTTGCGGACGATCTTGGTGATGAACTCCGAGTTCGGGACGATGACCGTGGAGCGATCGCCCATCTGGATCTCGGTGGCGCGCACGTTGATGCGGCGCACGTCGCCCTCGACACCGGACAGCGAGACCCAGTCCCCGACCTTGACCGGCCGCTCGGCCAGCAGGATCAGGCCGGAGACGAAGTTCTGCACCACGGCCTGAAGACCGAAGCCGATGCCGACGGAGAGCGCGCTGGCCACCCAGGCGATGCGCTCCAGGTTGAAGCCGACGATGGACAGCGACGTGGCGATCACCGCGATGTTGCCGGCGTAGCCGAACAGCGTGGTGGCCGAGCCGCGCATGCCGGCATCCATCCGCGTCGTGGGCATGACACGCAGCGTCAGCCAGCGCTTGAGCAGTTGCACGGCGACCATGCCCAGCACCAGCATCGCCGCGGCCCAGAGCAGGTCAGTGGGCGCGAGGGTCAGGCCGCCCAGGGAGAGCTTGTTCTGCACGCTGCCCGCGCGGCGCGCCAGGTCCAGCGGGCCCTCGCCGTAAGGGGCGAGCAGCAGGATCACCGCGAAGAAGCCGACCAGCACGCGGCACAGGCCGGAGAGCAGCACGGCGGCCTGCTCGCGGGTGCGGGCCAGCTGCGAGGGCAGGGCCTGCGCGGCCGCGCCGGCCGCCTTGGCGGGCTCGCCGTCCTTGGCCTGCGCGGCGGCCGCCGCCGCCCCGGACGGCGCGAGCAGCGTCATGAACAGGTCGTCGACCAGCACGACCAGCAGATAGGCCGAGCACAGCACGATCACACCCCAGGCCAACTGGTTCATGCCGAACATCGCCAGCGGAATGAAGCCGATCAACAAGGCCAGGCCGGCGGCGATCAGCGCCAGCCAGCCCGCGCCGCGCAGCACCGACAGCCACATGGGCCGGGCCGCGAGCGCGGCCTCCTGGGCCTTCGCGATGTCGGCCTTGGCGGCGGCCTTGTCCGCGTCCTTGGCATCCTTGGCGGCGTCGGCGATCTCCCGGTCGGCCTGGGCGTCATCGTCCTGCCGACCTTGTCGGGCCACGGCGGCGTGCTCGTCCCGCGCGGGGGCCGCGCCGGATCCGCCGTGATGCGACAGGCGATCGCGCGCCCGGGCGATCAGACCCAAGCCACCGGCCAGGATCGCCATCAGCAACAGTGTCGAGATCAGGTCGACCAGCCAGGTGGTGGCCTCGCCCGCGTCGAGCAGCGAGGCGGTCCGGCTGGCCAGCCAGCCCAGGCCCGAGACCACGGCCAGCGTGCGGGGCAGCCAAGCTAGTCGGGTGGCCGTGGCGTCGGAGATCGACGGCAGGCGCCAGGACGGTTTCGCGGGCAGCAGCAAGGCGGCGCCCAGACCGGCGACGAAGCCCGCGAACCAGGCGATCGCCTCGGCGGTGTCCAGCCAACTGGCCAGGCGGGTGCTGGGCGTCGCGCCGGAGAGCAGAGCGAGCACTAGGCCGTGCGCGATCAGGCCGGGTCGCAAGGTGCGCAGCGCCACTTCGCCGAGCGCGTTCAGCGAGCGACGAAGACGGCCGGCGGGGATGCGGGTGACGCTGAGATGCGTGAGCACGCGGCGCAGCAGGATGCAGGCGATCAGCAGCAGCACGATGCCGCCGGCCAGCATGGCCCAGGCGCGCGGGGCGACGGCGCGGGCGAGGCTGTCCAGTTCCGTGCCGAAACCACGCAGCGCCGGGAGGTCGCGATCCAGGTCGTCCCCGAGAGCCTCCCAGAAGCCGGCCTGCAGCACCGAGGGCGCGCGCTCGGCGAGGCGCGCGCCGAGCTGCTGACGGCGCGCCTCGTTGATGGCCGTGACGGCCTGGTCGGCCTCGACCTTGAGCAGCTTGGCCCGCTTCACTTGTCCGTCCAGCGCGGCGACCTGCTTCTGCAACTGCGCGCGCTGGGCGGCGACGTCCGCGGGCTCCTTGACCCCGGCGGTCGGCTCGCCCAGCTGCTTCAGCTTGAGCTGGGCATCGCCCAGGTCCTTCTCGTAGGACCCCATGACGTCCTCGGCCGTCGCGGCCGCGGTCTGCGCCTGCTTGCGCGCGACCTGCAGCGCCGCGTCGCTCACGTTCTTGTCGGCGACCGCCTTGTGGACCTTCGCCATGTCCTTGCTGGCGGTGTCCAGCTGCACCGCCGGATCGACCGGCGCGGCCTCGTCGCCCTGGGCGAAGGCGGGCCCGTGCATGCCGATGAGGGCGGCAAGAACGACAGCAAGGCCGACCAGCAGTCGAGTCAGGAAGGGAACACGCATCAAGGGACCAGGGCAGTCGGGGTCCGCGGGGACGGCAAGCGGCGCTCCCGCGAAGAGGGCGACCTGCGCTCAATGGCCGGGCGCCCCACGGGGACTGTCGCGCGCGCGGCGCGGCGCTCCGGGCAGGAGGGGTAGAGTCACCGCCCATCTGTCCCGTCTCCGGAGCCGTGCCGCTCCGGGTCCCAACGCCAACCGGATGCCGCCATGACGACCTCTTCCTATCCCGACACCCGCCTGCTGATCGCCAACGAATGGGTCGACGCCACCGGCGGCAAGACCCTCGACGTCCGCAATCCCGCCACCGGTCAGCCCATCGGCAAGGTCGCGCACGCCTCCAAGGCCGACCTGGACCGCGCGCTGGCCGCGGCGCAGAAGGGCTTCGAGGCCTGGCGCGACGTGTCGGCGCATGAGCGCGCCGCCACCATGCGCCGCGCCGCCGCGCTGCTGCGCGAACGCGCCGGCGACATCGCCCGGCTGCTGACGCAGGAGCAGGGCAAGCCGCTGGCGGAAGCCAAGGTCGAGGTGCTGGCCGGCGCCGGCATCATCGAGTGGTTCGCCGACGAGGGCCTGCGTGTCTACGGCCGCATCGTGCCCTCGCGCAACCTGGCAGCGCAGCAGCTGGTGCTCAAGGAACCGGTCGGCCCGGTGGCGGCCTTCACGCCCTGGAACTTCCCGGTCAACCAGATCGTGCGCAAGCTGGGCGCGGCGCTGGCCACCGGCTGCTCCTTCCTGGTGAAGGCGCCGGAGGAAACCCCGGCCTCGCCGGCGGCCCTGCTGCAGACCTTCGTCGACGCGGGCGTGCCCGCCGGGACGGTGGGCCTGGTCTTCGGCGATCCGGCCGAGATCTCCAGCTACCTGATCCCGCACCCGATCATCCGCAAGGTGACCTTCACCGGCTCGACGCCGGTGGGCAAGCAGCTGGCGGCGCTGGCCGGCCAGCACATGAAGCGCGTGACGATGGAACTGGGCGGCCACGCGCCGGTGATCGTCGCGGAGGACGCGGACGTGGCGCTGGCGGTGAAGGCGGCGGGCGCGGCCAAGTTCCGCAACGCGGGCCAGGTCTGCATCTCGCCGACGCGCTTCCTGGTCCACAACAGCCTGAAGGACGAGTTCACCGAGCTGCTGGTCAAGCACGCGCAGAGCCTGAAGCTGGGCGACGGTCTGGCCGACGGCACGACGCTGGGCCCGCTCGCCAACGAGCGCCGCGTGGTGGCCATGTCCAAGGTGGTGGCCGAAGCCCGCGAGCGCGGCGCCAAGATCGCCACCGGCGGCGAGCGCGTGGGCTCGGCCGGCAACTTCTTCGCGCCGACGGTGCTGGCGGACGTGCCGCTGGAGGCGTCGGTCTTCAATGACGAGCCCTTCGGTCCGGTGGCCGCGGTGCGCGGCTTCGACCAGCTCGAGGACGCGATCGCCGAGGCCAACCGCCTGCCGTTCGGCCTGGCCGGCTACGCGTTCACGCGCTCGATCAAGAACGCGCAGCTGTTGTCGCGCCGCGTCGAGGTCGGCATGCTGTGGATCAACCAGCCCGCCACGCCCTCGCCGGAAATGCCCTTCGGCGGCATCAAGGACTCGGGCTACGGCACCGAAGGCGGCCCGGAGGCGCTGGAGGCCTACCTCAACACCAAGGCGGTGTCGATCCTGGGCGTGTGAGCGTCCCGCGGGCGCCGATCGATCCGTGATGAGCGCGTGATCGATCGCCCGGATCAGCCAGGGCCGCGGCGAAAGTCGCGGCCCTTTGTCCTGGGCCGTCCCGCCTTCAGCCGGCCACGATCAGCGCGACGCGCCGGTTCTGCGCGCGGCCCGACTCGGTGCCGTTGTCGGCGATGGGCCGCTCCATGCCGAAGCCGCGCACCTGCAGCTCCTTGAAGGCCAGGCCCGAGGTCTGCAAGGCCTGCGCGACGGCCTCGGCGCGGCGCAGCGAGAGCTTCTGGTTGTAGTCCGCGCGGCCGATGCTGTCGGTGTGGCCCTCGACGCGCAGGCCGGTGATGCCGATCTCGGCGAGGTTCTGCCCCATGCGCTGCAGCTCGGCGCGTTGCGGCGCGTGCAGCAGCACGGAGTCGAAGTCGAAGAGCAGGCTCATCGACAGGTTGAGTTCCCAGCCCGCGTCCGTGTGCTGGAAGCCGAGCTTGCGCAAGGCCTGGCGCTGCGGATCGGTCAGGGTGCCAGGACTTGCCTCCGGCGCCGGCGCGGCCGTCTGGCAGCCGGCGAGGGCGCCCAGCCAGACCCCGGCGGCGCCCACGGCCAGGCCGCTCAACAGTCGCCGTCGCGGGGCATCGTGCGCGTGGGTGGCCGGCGCGTCCGGCGATGCGGACCTCGAGGTCTCAGGCGCGTCGAGCGCGATGGCCCCGCGGGGCGGACGGGAGGGCGTGCGAGGGAACTTCATGAACTGCGACTTCCTCGGTCGTCATGGCGCGTCCGGACCTCTGCGGGCCCGCTTGCGTCGGTACATCGATTCATCGGCATGGCGCATCAGCGTCGCGACGCCGGCGCCATCGCGCGGGAAGACGGCGGTGCCCACGCTGATGCGGGGCTCGACCCAGCCGGCCGGACCCAGGTCCAGCGGATGGCAGACCGTGGTCTCCAGGTGCGCGATCAGGGCGGGCAGGGCGGCCGCGTCGTGCAGCGGCTGCACCAGCACGACGAACTCGTCGCCGCCCAGGCGGCCGACCACGTCGTGCTCGCGCAGACCGGCGCGCAGGCGATGGGCGATGGCGCTCAGCACCTGGTCGCCCGCGTCGTGGCCCAGACGATCGTTGATCTGCTTGAAGCCGTCCGCGTCGATGAAGAGCAGGGCGAGCTGCTCGTGCTCGCGGCTGGCGCGGTTGATGGCCTCGGTCAGGCGCTGCTCGAAGTAGGCGCGGTTGGCGGCGCCGGTCAGCGCGTCATGGCGGCTGCGGCGCGCCAGGTCCTCATGCGCGAGCTGGAGCTCCGCGTGGCGGGCCCGCAAGTCGGCTTCCTGCGCCTGGACCTGGGCCAGCAGGGCGTTGAAGTCGCCGGCCAGCTCGTCGATCTCGCGCACCGCGGCGCCGGGCACGCGGCGGTCGAAGGCCCGGCTGTGGCGGATGCCGCGGGTGTGCTCGAGCATCTTGCGCAGCGGCGCCTCGACCAGCGTCAGCTGATGCCGCGACACGCGCACCACGGCCCAGCCGGTCACCAGCATGCCCAGCAGCACGCTCACCAGCAGCCAGCCCATGGTGGCGAGCAGCATGCTCGCGTCGCCTTGCAGCAGCACATGACCGACGGACTCGCCCTGGGAGGTCACCGGCGCGTCGGCGCGCACGGACCAGAGCTCGAGCAGCTGCTGGCCCAGCGGGCTCGCGGTGCTGCGGGCATGGCTGGCGAGGACCCGGCCATCAGTGAGCTCGATGCGCGCGCTGACGATGCGCTCGCCCTCCACGAGGTCGGCGAGCAGGGTGCGGGCGTTGTCGGCGTCGCGGAAGACCACCGCCGCCTCGACCGAGTAGGCGATCGACCGGCTCAGCAGCTCCAGGCTGTGCTGCTGGGACAGCCGCAGCAGCACCGCGGCGCCCAGCGTGAGCACGAGTCCGACCACGAGCAGCGCGACCAGCGCGACACGCAGCTGACCGCGTCGCAGCAGGCCGCGCAGGCCCAGCGTCGCGGGCGGTGCGCCGAGCGTCTTCATGTGCGGTCCCCCTGGCGCGGCCGCGCGAGGCGCAGGACCTGGGGATGGACGCGCAGGCCGCTGCGGGCGACGGCGTCGAGGTTGACCTCGAAACGGGTGCCGCTGGCCTGGGGCTGGAGGCAGAACATGCCGCCGTCGGTGCAGAACTCGGGTCCGAGGCCGAGGCTGAGGACCGGCCGCTGGTTGAGCGCGCGCAGGGTTTGCCGCTGGGCGTTCATGCTCCAGCCGTCGAAGAAGATCAGGTCGCAGTGGGCGGGCGGCGGCTCGTCGACCTCGATGTCCTGCACGACGATCTGGCGCTGCCCATGCGTGCCCGCGAGCTGGCCGCGCAGCGACGCGGCCTCCGCACTGCCGCGGCTCAGGCAGGCCTGGAGCGGTTGGTGCTCGGTCGGCCAGCGGGTGTACTGGAGGATGCTCGCGACGACCGCGGCGGTGCCGAGCGCGGAGTCGGCGATGCTGCGCGGACGCGACGGGCTTTCCTGGGCCAGGGCGGGCCGGACGGCCAGGGTCAGGCTTGCCAGACAGGTCAGGACAAGCGAAAGGAACCGGAGCAGAAAGACACCACGCATGAGAAGCCGCGCCGCCGGAGGGAGCCGTCAGGGACGGGCCGGCGAAGCCGGGTCAGTGTAGGGGGCGCAATGGCGGGGCTCGGGGCGGAAGCCCCCCGAAGTCGGGGGCGGCTCATGCGCGACGGCCAGCGCGCCGCCGCCCGTCGGCGCGGTGTTCTGGTGTCGCCCGATGACAGTCGAGATGACCGGCCTGTAGCATCGGCCGTCCGGCATGCGCAGCGCGGCGGATCCCACCCAGCCCCGACAACATGCTGGCCGATCCCGGTCTGCAGCGGCAGATCCGGGCGCGCGCCGGTTCCGCTGATTGGTTCGCTACGGGGCCGATCTGCTCGCCAAGGACGTCCACGGGTTGACGGCGCTCGACGTGGCTCGATACGGCGCGAATCCCGCGTTCCGGCGCTTCGTCGAGAGCGAGTACCGCCGCCATCGGAAGAAGCTCGGAACGCGTGTGAGGACTGCCTGAAGCGGCGCTGTCGATCTTCCCCCTCCTCATTCGTCGTGTCAGCGGGGGCGGCACCGAGCCGCGCCAACAACCGGAGAACCGCAATGAACTACGTGGATGGATTCGTGATCGCCGTGCCGACCGCCAAGCGCGAGGCCTACCGCCAGCTGGCGCAGGACGCCTCGGCGGTGTTCAAGGACCATGGCGCGCTCCAGGTCGTCGAATGCTGGGGCGACGACGTGCCCGAGGGCAAGGTGACGTCCTTCCCCATGGCCGTGCAGCGCAAGCCCGACGAGACGGTCGTCTTCTCGTGGATCGTCTGGCCGTCGCGCCAGGCCCGCGACGAAGGGATGAAGAAGTCGATGGAAGACCCGCGCATGGACCACGACCCGAAGACCATGCCCTTCGACGGGCAACGCATGATCTTCGGCGGGTTCGAGATCATGGTCGAAGCCTGAGCCCCGAGGCGCCGGTCAGGCGCCCTCAGCCAGGCGCGCGTACGGTGCGCCCCGGGTCTGAGCTCAGGTCTCGCCAGCCTGACGTGCGCGCGCACGCCGTTTGAGGAAGACCTCGATCTCCTTGATCGATTGAAGGTCGCCACGCTCCCGGGCGACTTCCAGGCCCTGTTGCCAGGCGGCCTCGGCCTCCTCGCCGCGAGCGAGCCTTTCGAGGGCCCGCCCCAGCAGCTTCCACGCGGCCGAGTAGGTCGGATCGAGCCGCGTGGCCTCCCGCAGATGCAGCGCGGCGGCATCGAACTGCTCTTCACGCAGCAGCGCCTGGCCCAGGCCGTAGCGCAGCATGGCGCCATCGCGGCCACTGGCCAGCAGACGTTCGAGGTTGGCCCGCAAGCTGGGAGGGGATGGGGGCGGTGCGTGGTCGGGTTGGGTCATGGGTTCTCGATGTCCCTCATGGACGTCGCAGCGATCGCCGCCACGGGCCTCTCATGGAGGCGGGCGGCCATCGTATCCGCCCTGCCGACTCCCTGCCGTCCGAGGCGGAAGTCCCCTGGATCCTTCACATTGAGGATGAACCCACGCCTCGATCGGAGGCCCAATGGAGACCCCGCGCGCGCCAGCGCGCGTGGCTCATCCGCCCTTCAACGAAGCCTCGACGAGGATCGACATGATCGAACGGTACTTTCGCCCGGGCGTCCGCTTCCTCTGGAACAAGCCGCCCGACAACAACGGCAACGTGGGCGGCGCCATCGTCCCCAGCGCGGGCGTCGCCACCCCCTTGACCTACGACGGACTCGACGGACACTCGGCCGCCGTCGATCCGCTGCTGCTGCTCTCGAATGCCAGTCACGTGCTCGGCATCGCCAAGGGCGCGAACGTGCCCTACGCCTGGCTCGATTACGCGCCGGGACGTACGGCGCAACTGCCCATCGCGGGCGCCGACATCCTCACGGGCTACATGAGCGGCTGCCTGATCGCGCGCGGCACGGCGGGCGGTGTGATGAGCGCCTTCCACCTCGGCACGATCGACAGCCGCCCCGAAGTGAATCGCACCGTCAAGGAGGTCTTCAGCGACGCGCTGCCGCCGGACGTGACGGGCTTCTTCCCCAACCGCGCCTGGACGGCCGGCGAGCTCGCGCTCATCCAGGGCCGTCTCGGTGGTACCGCCGGAGCGGCGTCGATCATCGGGCTCATCACGGCCACGGGCGCCTTCTATGCCGTCGCCTTGTTCCAGATCCAGGAGCCGCGCCCCGGCGGCGTGGGCGGCGTCACCTTCACGAATCCGGCCGGGCTGCGCTACTGGTGCGTGGGCGGCATCAAGCCGGTGCCGGCGCTCAATCGCATCCGGGTCCGGGGCGAGGTGCTGCACTGAGGCCGCGGCCCGCCTGAGCCGTCGCGAGGTCGGCGCGCCGCACGCGGCAGTCTGCAGGTCCAACTGGCCCGGCATCTCTTCCGGTGGGGCGCGCTGCCCCGCTCCCGGGCGATGGCGACGAGGTATGTCGAGGCGATCCGACAGCGCTTGGGCGAGCCGGCCGAAGGCCCGGTCACGCCCGACGCCATCCGCGAATGATCCGGCGTGTCCCATGCTCGATCGCCCGCCAATGCTCGATCAGGCTGAGCGAGAAGCGGTAGCTGACGTCCTCGCCACTCTCGCGGTCGAACATGTCCACCGCGCACTGCGGATTGAACAGTGATTGAGCCGCCTGGCTGTCAGGGTCGTGGCTGTGCATGTGGAACAGACCGCCGTCCCGCAGGGGACCGATCCATTCCACCCGGTCCTGGTGGCTGCCGTCGGGCTTGATCCAGCGGTAGCCGCTGAGGCCGAAGCGGGTGATGCTGGGCGTCGCCTCGATGACGCGGGAACGGTGCAGTCGCGCCATGACCTGCTCCACCGTCAAGGACGCGTCGGTGCCATGAACCGCGAACGACAGATAGTCGATCCGCCGACGATCCCCGTCGTCGACCCAGTTGGTCGGCGAGTAGCCCTCAAGCGTGGGCCAGAAGAACGTCAAGCCGCCGATGCCCCGACGGTCCTCCGAGGGCAGTTCGTAGCGGTCGGCGCCCGGTACGGCGTACTTGCTCAGATCCGAGCGCGCCTTCGGGGTCGTGTAGTTGGCGGGCCACTCGTAGATGCGGCCCGCGACCTGCGCGCGAACCGGCGCGGTGGAGAAATCCCGATCCACCAGGCGCGCGTTCTCGATCATGAGCGGCACGGCATCGGGCGGCAGGTTCGCCTCGGCGAATCGGCGCGCGTGCGTGACCGTGGCGGATTCGGCCGGCGCCTGTGGGGGAGGGGCGTTCTCCCGGCGCCCGCAGCCGCTGGCCGCGACCGCGGTCATGCCCAGGCCCAGGCCGAAGGCTCGTCGGGTCATGCCCGGGCTGGCGGCGGCTTTCGACCCCGTCACGTTGCTCATCGCTGCATCCTCTCCTGTCGCTGCCGGAGCCCGTTCACCAACCGCTCAGCCGCGGGGACAGGACGGATGGGGGCTCATCCCCGAGCTTGTACCCGATGGCGGAACGTCGGCCGGATCGCCTCGATCGGGTTTCTCCACGGCGCCGCCATGGTTTCGCGAAAAGAGACTTCAGCGCCGCGCGCAAGCGGCCGATATTGAAGACATGAACATCGCCAACTCCTCCAGCGTCAACGCCGCGGTCAGCAGCGCCTCCAACAGCACGCCGGGCACGGTCGGCAATGCCGCCAGCCTGTTGGTGCTGCGCAAGGCACTGGATACGCAGGAATCCGGCGCCGCCGCGCTGCTCGCCGCCTTGCCCCAGGCGCCGGCCCTGGCCACCGAGGGCAGCCTCGGGCGCAACGTCAACACCTACGCCTGATCCGCCGGCGCGGTCGGCGCCCGGCTCTGGCGGCGGATCGCGACTCACCGCTCCAGCAGGGGCCAGACCTCCACGACCCCATGGGCCACGGCGCATGGGGTCTTCGCCACGAGGGCGATCGCTTCCTGCAAGTCCCTGGCCTCGATGACGGCGAACCCGGCGATGGGCAGCGCGCTGCGCAGAAAGGCCCCGTCCGTCGTCTGGAGGCCGCCGTCGTCGGGATTCCGGACCTGAACCGGCGCGCCGGCGATGCCCATCAAGGCGCCCCCGGCCTTCAGGCGGGCGTCCTGCGCGTGCGCCGCATCACGCCGTTCGGGCGCGGTACGCTGGTAGCCCGCCTCGTCGCCATATCCCACGGTGATGAACCTCGGCATGGGGAACTCCTTCGCGATGCCATCGCCCCGACCGGGCAATCGGGATTCCCCGACCTGACGAGCCCGTGTCGATTTCCGGCCGCGTCATCCGTCGTCCGGACATCACCCCTTGAAGGAACCCTTCCCATGAAATACCTCGGCCTCGCCTACTTCACGCCCGAAGCCTTCGCCCAGATGTCGCCCGACGAGGTCAAGGCGCTGGTCAGCCAATGCCCGGCCCTGGACGAGAAGATGCGCGCCACCGGAAAGATGCTGGTGTCCGCGTCGCTGGGCGACCTGGACCGGTGGAAGACGCTGCGCCCGCGCGCCGGCAAGACGCTGGTCACCGACGGGCCTTACACCGAGGCCAAGGAGGTCGTCGGCGGCCTGTTCATCATCGAGGCCGACACGCCCGAGGAAGCGCAGCGCATCGCCGCCATGCATCCGGCCGCCACGATCGGCGAGGCCGGTGGCTGGGCGGTCGAGCTGATCCCGCTGGACTTCTATCTGACGCCGTGAGCGACGGTGCCGGCCCGGGCGGTCAGGCCTTGGGTTTGAAGAAGTGGAAGGACTCGCCGCGGGCGAGCTTCTCGATCACCTGCGCGATGCGCCGGGCGCGTGTCTCGGGCTTCACCGCGGTCTGGATGCGCCACAGCACCGCATAGCGATTGGCCGCGTTGAGCGTGGCGTAGAAGGCCTGCGCCTGCGGGGCGGCCGCCAGCGCGGCCAGCAGGTCCTCGGGCTCCGAGGCCGTGCGGGGGCTGTCATAGGCGCGCTCCCAGCGACCGTCGGCCTTGGCGGCCTCGATCTGGGTCAGGCCGGGCGCCTGCATGCGGCCGGTCTCGATCAACCGGGCGACCTTGTCGATGTTGACCTTGGACCAGATGCTGCGCGCGCGTCGCGGCGTGAAGCGCTGCAGGAAGTGCTGCTCGTCGAGGCCCCGCTTCTGGCCGTCGATCCAGCCCCAGCACAGCGCGATCTCCACCGCCTCAGCGTAGGTGACGCTGGGCTCGTCGGCGCCCCGCTTGGCGATCTTCAGCCACAGGCCGTCGGACGCGGCATGGTGCTTCTTCAGCCAGGTCTCGAAGGCCTTGGCCGTCTTGAAGAGGACCGGGGCGAGATCGGTGGGGGTGTCGGCCATGCGGCGGAGTGTGCCGGAGATCGCCGCCCCGTCGTGCCGTCGTTTGGCAGCAGCGAAGGCCCCAACGAGCAACGCCGCGGGATCACCGCGGCGTTGGTGGGGGGGGCGACCGAGCGCTCCCGCGCTCAGCCTCCCATCACAGCGACTTCAGCCAGGCCAGCAGGGCGTCGCGGTCCATCTTCGACAGCTGCTGGAAGCGCTGGCGCGACTTCTCCGCCTCGCCGCCGTGCCACAGGATGGCTTCGGTCAGGGTGCGGGCGCGGCCGTCATGCAGGTAGCCCACCGGCGCGGACGCCTGCACCTTGTCGGTGTAGCCGATGCCCCACAGCGGCGAGGTCCGCCACATCGCGCCCTGCGCCTTGCCTTCCGGCAGGTTGTCGGCCAGGGCCGGGCCCATGTCGTGCAGCAGCAGGTCGGTGAAGGGACGGATGGTCTGGTTGCGCAGTTCCGCGAAGGGGTGCGTGTTGCCGGTCTTCATCTCCGCCGTGTGGCAGGCCGCGCAGCGCAGCGCGTCGAAGACCTTGCGGCCCGAGGCCACCTGCGCCGGATCGACGCGATGCTCGTCCGTCGGCGCGACGCCGCGCGGGAAGCCGCTGGACAGGCTGCGCTGGGCCGGCACGGCCAGCAGCTGCATGTACTGCGTCAGCGCCGTCAGGTCGGTCTCCTGGATGCCCTTCTGCGCCGGGGCGGTGCGGCAGCCCGCGGGGTCCGTCGCGCAGCTGCGGTTCGGGAACACCGGCGAGGTCACCGACATGTCGTTCAGCAGCGCGGCGGCCGCCTGATGACGCACGCTCGCCTTGTAGGCCTTCCAGCCGAAGCGGCCCAGGCGCGTCTCGCCCGTCTCCGGATCGACCACGAAGTTGGCCTTGCCGAGCACGCCGTCCACGTCGGGCTGGGTGCGGGCGCGGGCCAGGATGTCGGCCTCGGGCACGGCTTCCAGCAGGCCCACGCCGATCATCGGCTGGGCCAGGCGCGCCGACCACAGCTGCGGGACCGGGCCGTCGAAGCCGAACTTGGGCTTGCGCAGCTCGACCTTCGTGCCGTCGGCCAGGGTGACGCTGGAGGTGTCGAAGCCCACCACGCGCACCGCGTTGCCCCAGTCCTGCGGCTGGCCCGAGGCCGACACCGCGTTCATCTGGATCGCCGAGCCGTAGCGCGGGTCCGGACGCACCGCGCCGTCGGCGCCTTGCACCGCGACGTGGAAGGACATGGTGTCCAGGCGCTGACCGATCGAGAACGGTGCCGGGCTGCGGCCGTTGTTGGTGTGGCACTGCACGCAGGCCGTGGCGCTGAAGCGCGGGCCGGTGAGGTTCTGGATCGAGGTCATCGGGTCGTTGCCCGGTTCCGCGTGCACGCCCGTCACGAAGCTGCTGTGCACGGTGCGGCGGCCTTCGACGAATCGCTGCAGGTTCTGCATGCCGATGTTGTTGAAGGGCTGCTGGAACATCCGGAAGCCTTCGTCCGAATAGTTGTAGGACACGGAGCCCAGACCGCCCGACCAGGTCGATTCGGGGAGCGGGGTGCTGTTCAGGCGCGGCTGGATGCCGTACCAGGGCTGCAGGCCGGCGCCCATCACGTAGATGACTTCGGTCGTGTAGTAGCGGAAGTCGCCCTTGTCTCCGATCGCGTCCATCGCGGCGCGGCTGGAGAAGAAGGAGCCGGTGAACTCGATGGCCTCGCCCAGCTTGAGGTTGCGCGCCGGGATGTTGACGCCGTTGGGCACCAGCACGCCGTCGGCGTTGGGCGACAGGTCGGAGTGGCCGGGCATGTTGTCCAGCACCACCGAGCAGCCGTCGTTCGCGCCGATCACGCCGGCGTAGCCGGTCGAGGGCTTGAGCAGGCCGTTGGCGGGCGGCTTGGGCATGACCGGGCAGGAGGTCAGGTCCTTGAAGCCGTCGGTGTAGGTGGTGTTGTCCAGCAGCTGGCCGGGCGACATCCAGCCGTAGCCGGTGACATGCGGATCGTCGATGCGGCGGAAGAACGAGTGGCCGCCGCCGCGCTGCGCTTCCTGGAAGTACTGGTTGACGATCAGGCGCGGCTTGGTGACGCCGGGCACGCGGCTGTTGTCGATGAACTCCACGCCCCAGGTCCGGTTGCGGAAGTAGTTCGCGACGAAGTTCATGTAGTTGCCCGGGCCCTTGTCGACCGGGTTGCCATTGGCGTCCACGGTCTCGTTGGGGCCGAAGCCGATCTCGTTCCAGTCCTCGCCGCGCTCGCGGCCGTGGCGGCCGACGCCGCGCTGGCCGAAGCGGGTGACCAGCGTGCCGTCGGGCAGCGTGAACTGCAGCGTCTCGATCGGTGCCTGCGGCTGGAACAGCGCGGCCACGTTGCTGTTGGCCGGCGCGGGGAAGGGCGTGGTGGTCGTCGTCGGGATGCTGTTGTCGCTGCCGATGGACTTGAACTCGACCTCGAACAGCGAGTAGCCGTAGTTGGTGGCGCGTGTCTGTCCCTGCAGACGGACGTAGCGGGTCTTGACGCCGAGGTTGTAGTACTCCTCGGTGCCGCCCTTGCCGTTCTGCTGGTCGCGCAGCTGGGTCCAGGTCTTGCCGTCGTTGGAGATCTGGATCTGGTAGGCCTTGCCGTAGGCGTTCTCCCAGACCAGCTTCATGTAGCCCAGGTTGACCGCGGCGCCGAAGTCGAACTGGATCCAGGCGCCGTCCTCGGCCTTGCTGGCCCAGCGCGTGCCCAGGTTGCCGTCGACCGCGTTGGCGGCGGCCAGGCCGTTGTTCTCGACGCTGGACGCGAGCACCGCCGTCGGTTTCAGCGCGACGCCGGGCTGGCTGGTGTCGCCGTCGGGCGTGGTGGGGGTGGTGGGCTGGTCGGGCGTGGTCGGATCGGTCGGGGTGGTGACCGGCGGGACCGGCGTGCCGGTGAAGGCCTGGATCTCGAAGATCGAGTAGCCGTAGTTGGTCGAGCGGCCCTGACCCTGGATGCGCAGGTAGCGGCCGTGGCCGGTCAGGCCGGTGATGTTCTCGGTGCCGCCGGGGCTGTTCGCGACCGTCTTGATGGTCGTGAAGTTCGTGCCGTCGTCGGAGACCTGGATCGCGTACTGGGTCGCGTGCGCGTTCTCCCAATGGATCAGCACGCGGGAGATGTCGACGGCGGTGCCGTAGTCCAGCGTCAGGTTGGCGTCGTCGGTGAACGCGCTGCCCCAGCGGGTGGTGTCGTCGTGGTCGATGGCCTTGTCGGCCGACAGGTCCCCGCGCTCGGTGGCGCTGGAGGTGGCGGCCACGGGGGTGAGTGCGGTCTCGCTGACGTCGCCGCCCAAGGCCTTGGCCCGCGCCGCGGAGTCCGCCGTCGAGGTGGAGGAGATCTTGGCGTCGGGGCCGGCATCGGACTGCCCGCCGCCGCAAGCCGCGAGCAGCGCGGCGCCGAGGAGCGCAGGGATGACGGCCCTGCCCGTGATGTATCCGAGTCGATGGAACGACATATCCATCCCTCCCGTGCCTGTGGGGTGCGTTGTGGTGGTGTGGTGGACGGCCGCCGCGTGGTGTCGGCGCGCCGTTGCCTGTCCCCCGTTCGAGGGGCAAACGCGGCGGAGTGTCTGGTTTGTTTTGCCACCCGGCAAGTTTTAATGTGTTTCAGGATGCACACGAATCCCGGGATGTCGGCAACGGAATGGACACGGCTCTCTACATTCCGGTGGCGAGGGGCAGGCTTGACGGTCGCTTCACGCTGTTAGGGTTGCGGATGTGACCGGGACATGACCTAGACGATGAGCACTTCGGACTCCACCACCACGCGACGGCGCGAGCAGCAGCGCTCGGCGGACACCAAGCAGACGATCCTGAAGACGGCGCTGCGGGAATTCGCCGAGCACGGCTTCCAGTCGGCGAGCATGCGCACCATCGCGGAGCGCAGCGGGCTGACGCACCAGCTGATCAGCTACCACTTCCAATCCAAGGAGACGCTGTGGCAGGCGGTGGCCGCCCACGTCTACGAGACCTTGCAGCGGGCGCGGGAGGGGCTGATCGGCCAGGCGCGGACCGGGAGCCCGCTGGAGCAGCTGCGGCAGGAGTTCAACGCCTATTTCCACTTCACCATCGTCCACCCGCACCTGCACCGCTTCATGCTGCAGCGGCGGGAGGAGAGCCCGGACGGCGAGCGGCAGGAGTGGATGGCGCAGCACTTCCTGCGGCCGCACTTCGAGCTGGTGAAGCCGCTGATCAAGGCGGCGCAGAAGAGCGGCGACCTGCCCAAGGGCGAGCCGGTGCTGCTGTACTACGCGATGGTGTCGCTGGCCAACACGCTGTCGGTGATGGGGCCGGACATCGAGGCGACGGCGGGGATGGGGGCGTCGGATCCGAAGACGATCAAGGCCTACATGAAGGTGATGGACGAGCTGCTGTTCAAGGGTGGCAAGGCCTGACCCCATGCGGGTGTTCGTTGCGATTCCTGTGCTGCTGTCCACGACCATCCAGGGAACCTGCGGCAGGCAGATCGCCAGACCATTCCTGACGACCAGCGTCGATCACAGGACGAGGCTGGTGCTGCGCTGGGCGGACGAGGGCTTGTCCCGTTCCCGCTGCGAATGCATGAGGACGCTCTTGATCAAGCTGTCCAATTGATTGGAGAGCGGCGATACGCTCTACGTAAGCATTGACGGCGAAGTGGCCCGGCATGCGCGGGTCAAATGATCGCCTTCTTGGGCGTCCATCGCTTGAGAGAGCAAGCCGATATACATACACGCGTGTCCGATATTTCACCGGCCGACGTAGGCGAAATGCATGTCGGTGGTGAGCCCAACAGTGAGCGGCGCTTTGACCCTCAATCGCGGGGCTGGAGATCTAACGTGTGCAAACCTTCGATACAGTCGCGTTCGTCACGGAGGAGAAGCTATGGGGTGGGGTTCTAGCCAGAGGATCTTTGCAGATTCGCCCATGAAGGGGAGAGTGCCCTTTTTGGCAATACTCATCCATCTCGCTGCTGTCGGATTGAGCCTGCCAGTCGCGGCGGAGCCCGTGAATGCGCGAGTGAGTACGCTTGAAGCGCGTGACCTGGATGGTGACGGTGTTGCGGATGCGTTTTATGACACGGTGCTCAACATCACTTGGTTGCAAGACTGGAATCTTGCCAAGACGAAAAAGTACTCTGGAGCCACAGCCGATGGAGGAATGGACTGGATCACTTCCTTGAAGTGGGCCTCCGAGTTGAAGATCGGGGGCTATGACGATTGGCGATTGCCGACGGTGTCGAACGGCGTGAATGAGATCGCACATCTGTATTTTGAAACGCTGGGGCACACTGACAACTGGCAAGTCGACTACTCCAGCAATCTGGATGGTCGGCCTTTTGTTAACTTCTCGGCTGGTTTCTGGTGGCTAGGCACGGAGGATCCGCTTGATTCTGGGCGAGCCCTGAACTTCTGGAACGGATATGGTTTCAGAAACAGTTCGGTGAAGACGATAAGTCTCTATGCGGTCGCTGTGCGAGATGGCGATGTTCGCGAAGTCCCGGAACCGAGTTCTTTGCCCCAGGTGCTTGCGAGCCTTGTGCTCCTTCAAGTCTTCTGGCGCTATCGCAGGACCACGATGTGACATTGGCGTTCTGGGTGTCCTTGCGCCATGTCAATGATCGATGACGAGCATTCAGCGAATGAAGCTCGCCCGTCTCGGCTCTGCGGATCTTCGCGACGAACTCTGCTTCTCCTCGGGCTTCTCCTCGCCGGGAGCGTATGCGCCGGAGCACCCGCGCAGCATGCGGCGCAAGCCCGCATCCACTACTTCGGATTCGAGATTCAGCGCATGACCGGCATTCACGAGGAGCAGATCGAGTCCATCGGACACCTGTACCACGCGAACGCCGACTCGTTGGCGCGGCTGCTCGCCGAAGCGCCTGTGTCGAAGGAGGCCTACTGCGCGCGGAATGTCCGGGCCAAGATCGCGATGCCAACCGGAGACGTGTACTACATCGATGCCGGTGGTGTCGCGCGGGTCGGATCGAGGGTGGTGAAGATCGACACGACAGCGTTCAAGCGACTGGTTCACCTGGATCCGGCTGGCGGTTGCCCGAAGGACCCGTGCGGCCGGTGACCGCGAAGGTCGGCATCAACCGGCCGCCTTGAGCGCCGGGATTCGATCCGGATCACCGCGCCTGTCGGGAGACAGGGTCGCGTTCATCCAGAACGCTCTCCATGAAATCTCCACACATCGTCAACGGGGCGTCCACACCCCGGTTGGAGACTTCTTCCCATGCTGTCCACACCTCCCGGCCTCGGGCCCTCGCCGCTGACGATCTTCCATGTCGTGTTCTCACGCGGCCGATCCAGCGCGGAGCGCCATGCGCTCGATCTGGCCGAGGCCCAGGCCGTCGCCGGCCATGCGGTCCACGTCGTCGGCTCCGGCGCCCGCCTGCGGCGCTCCGTGCCCCAGGGCGTCACCTGGCATGCGTTGCCTTTCCCGCTGCTGCGCGACGCGCGTCTCCACGCGCTTCTGCGCCGGCATCAGGCCGATGTCTGTCACGGCCACCTCGGGCCGGCCTGCAAGGCCGTGTCGCGCTGCGACGGCGTGGTGCGCGTCGGGACGCTCCATCAGGGCTTCGAGCCGAGCCGGCATGAGCTGCTGGACGGCGTCGTCTGCCTGAATCGCGACCAATGGCACACCCTCGGGACCTACCTCGGCGCGGCGCGCGTCGTGCCGCCCTGGGCGCCGCGGCCGCGAGCCGCGCGGCCCGGCCCCGGGCTGAGGGAGCGCCTCAAGCTCGCCGAGGACCAGGTGCTGATCGGGACCGTCGCCCGGCTGACCCGGTCCAAGGGCGTGGACCTGCTGATCCGCGCCTTCATGCAGTCGGCGCCCGGCCACGCCGTCCTGGCCATCATCGGGGAAGGGCGACAGGCGAGGGCGCTCAAGCGTCTGGCCGACGACCACCCCGGCATCCACTTCCTCGGCCATCGCGACGACATCGACGCCGCGCTCGAGGACATGGACCTGTTCGTCTCCCCGTCGCGCGAGGAGGACCTGTCGCTGACGCTGCTGGAGGCGATGCGGGCGGGCCTGCCCATCGTGGCGACGCGGACCCAGGGCGCGCGACAACTGCTGTCGGACGCGCATTCCACCCTCGTGCCCATCGGCGACGTGCCCGCGCTGAGCGCCGCCTTGCTGGCGCGCATCCGCGGGTTGCGCATGCCGATGCCCGGGCTGCGGCCGGCGCGCGAGCGCGTCACTTACGACCTGGGTCTGTACGAGCGCGACGCCGCGGTCGCCCGCATCGAGTCCTTCTATCGCGCGTTGATCTCCGGCGGCGCCTGGCAGTCCAAGCGACTCATGCCATCGGGGTCGTCGGTGCCGCCGGAACGTTCGGCCAGGTGAGCTCGATGGCGGTGCCGCCCAGCGGGGAGGGCACGCACACCGCTTGACCGCCGTGCGCGCGTGCGATCGCGCCCACCACCGCGAGCCCCAAGCCCGTGCCGCCGCTGTCGCGCGACCGCGAGCTCTCCGCGCGCCAGAAGGCCTCGAAGACGCGTTGCGCCGCGGCGGCCGGCACCCCGGGCCCCTCGTCCTCGACGCGCAGCACGCAGCTGCCGCCCGACACGCCGGCATGCACCCGCACCGCGCCGGGCACCGCGTACTTGCGCGCGTTCTCCAGCAACGCCAGCAGCACCTGCCGGATCCGCACCGGGTCGCAGTGCGCGCGCGCCGGCGGCAGGTCCAGCTCGATGTGCTGGCCCGCGCCGCGCAGCGTGTGCTCGTAGACCTCGGTGACCTGCCGGACCTCCGCCCCAAGGTCGGTCTCCACCACCTGCATCAGCAGGTGGCCGCTCTCGGACAGCCCCAGCGTGCGCAGATCCTCGATGAGCCGCGTCAGGCCCTCGACCTGCGTCAGCAGCTTGAGGAACTGCTCCTGCGACGGCTCGAAGACACCATCGGCCAGGCCCTGCAGCCGGCCGCGCAGGATGGTCACCGGCGTGCGCAACTCGTGCGCGATCGCGGCGTTCCACTGCGCCTTCTCCTGCGTCACGCGCTCCAGCTGGTCGGCCATGGAGTTGAAGTCCTCCACCAGCCGCGAGGCCTCGCCCAGCGACAGGTCACCACCGATGGCGCGCGCGCCCAGGTCGCCGGCGGCCACGCGCTGGATGCCCTCGGCCACGGAGTTCAAGGGGATCAGGATGCGCCGCGCGAGCCGCGCCGCGACCCAGGCCGCGCCGGACATCGCGGCCACCGTCGTGACCACCATCCAGGCGATCTCCGGCGGCGTGAGCTCCCAGCTCTCGGTCTCCAGGATGTCGGGCTGGAACTTGGACATCAGGTAGTAGAAGGCGAAGGACCCACCGATCACCATCGCCGTCAGCCAGAACGCCATCATCGTCATCGACACCACGATGCGGCGGCTCAGGCTGCCCGCGGCGGCCACGGCCGCGGCGTCCGCCACGGCGGGCGCGTGGCCGCCCGGGCCGGGCGCTCCGCCGGGAGCGGCGCCCGTCATCGGCGAGCGCACGTCGTGCCCGGTCGTCATTCCACGCCCCGGAAGCGGTAGCCGATGCCGCGCACGCTGGCGGGCACGCCGCTGACCCCCAGCTCCTCGAGCTTGCGGCGCAGCTTGCTCACATGGCTGTCGACGGTGCGCTCCAGCGCCTCGCCCTCCGGGAGGCAGGTCTCGAGCAGCTCGGCGCGGCTGTAGGCACGCTTGGGATGGCGGGCCATCTCGGCCAGCAGACGGAACTCGGTCAGCGTCAGCGCCAGGGTGTGCAGGCCCCCGTCCCGCGCCGCGCCCACGATCGCCGCATCGACGTCGCTGGCGTCGGCCAGACCACGCGTGTCGACCGTCGCGACGTGGTTCTCCAGGTCGATCTCGAAGGGCGGCACGCGCAGCACCTGGCCGGGCGGGCGGCTGGGTCGGCCGGCGCGGCGCAGCACGGCATGCACGCGGGCCACGACCTCGGCGGGGTTGAAGGGCTTGACCACGTAGTCGTCGGCGCCGATGCGCAGGCCGGTCAGCTTGTCGATGTCCTGGTCCAGCGCGGTCAGCATGATGACGGGCGTGTCGCCGCGCTGCCGGATCGCCGCCAGCACCTGCCAGCCGTCGAGCAGCGGCATCTGCACGTCCAGCAGGACGAGGTCGGGCTTGAGCGACAGATGGCCCTCGAGCGCGCGACGTCCGTCGGTGGCCCGCGCGGTGCGCAGGCCCTCGCGCTCGAGGTAGGCCTGCAGGATGTCGGCGATCTCGGGCTCGTCCTCGACGATGAGGACGAGCGAGCTGGAGAACGAGGCCGGCGCGGGCGCGCCCGGCGCGTGAGAGGGGGAAGAGGCGAACGGATCCGTCATGGGGCGGGATTCTCTCCCCGGTCGGGTCGCTCCATCGAATCTCCACAGAACCTCAGCGGCGCCTCCATCGTCGCTGCCCAGACTTCGCTTCTGTCATGGCGACCCGCGTCGCCGACTGTCCTGAAGTGTCCTGAAGTCTGAAAGCGACCTGAACATGAAGCATCGAATGCCCTGGAACCGGCGAGGCGGGGAGGCCCCGGTCCGACATCCCGATCACACGACGATGGCCGAGACGGCCTGCTCCGGAAACGCCCGCCGCGACGCGGCCGCGCTGACGCTGCCCACCAGCCTGAGCGTGCTGGCGATGGCCGCGCTGCTGGGCGCCTGCGGCATGGAGAGCGCCGCCGAGGAAGCGCCGCCGCCCGCACCGCCGCCGCTCGTGGGCATCGCCACGATCCAGCCGGAAGCGGTCACCATCACCGAGACCTTCCCGGGCCGCGTGGCCGCGCTGCGCGTGGCGGAGATCCGCCCGCAGGTCGCGGGCATCGTGCAGCGCCGGCTGTTCCAGGAGGGCGCCGAGGTGCGCGCCGGCCAGCCGCTGTTCGCGATCAACGCCGCGCCCTTCAAGGCGGAGGCCGCCGTCGCCGCGGCCGCGCTCAAGCGTGCCGAGGCCTCGCTGGCCCGCTCGCAACAGCAGGTCGACCGACTGGCCCCGCTGGCCAAGGCCGAGGCCGTCAGCCGCCAGGCCTATGACGACGCCCTCACCGAGCGCGACCTCGCGGCCGCGGACGTCGCGCAAGCCCGCGCCACGCACGAGCGCCGCAAGCTGGATGTGGCGTTCTCCACGGTGGACGCGCCGATCGCCGGCCGCATCGACCAGGCCTTGCAGACCGAGGGCGCGCTGGTGTCCGCCGGCGACGCGACGCCGCTCGCGCGCATCGTGCAGATCGACCAGGTCTATGTGGACGTGCGCCAGCCGGCGTCGGCGCTGGACGGCATCCGCCGTCAGCTCGACGCGGCCAGGCGCGGCAGCGGCAGCATCCCCGCCGTGGTCATGCGCTCCAGCGGCGAGGCCTACGACCTGAAGGCCCGGGTGCTGTTCTCCGGCATGTCGGTGGATGCCGGCACCGGCGACGTGCTGCTGCGCGTGCTGGTCGAGAACCCGCGCCGCGACCTGCTGCCCGGCATGTTCGTGCGGGCACGCATCCCGATGGCGAGCTACGACGGCGCGCTGCGCGTGCCGCAGCAGGCCGTGGTGCGCACCGGCGACGCGACCAAGGTCTGGGTGCTGTCGCGCAACGGCCATGCGCACCTGGCCGACGTGAGCCTGGGCGAGCTGTCGGACCGCCAGTACCGCGTGGTCCAAGGCGTGCGCGCCGGCGACCGCGTGGTGGTCTCCGGCATGGACCGCCTGGCCGAGGGCGTGCGGGTGCAGCTGGCGCCGGTGACCGCGGGCGCCTCGGCGGCCACGGCCACGACGTCGGCAGGACCCGCCGCCGGGCCGGCCGGCGTGGTGTCGACGTCCGCGTCGACCGGTGCGTCGACCGGCGCGCAATGAGGAACCGGGAGATCCGTGATGCCTGAGTTCTTCATCAAGCGACCCGTCTTCGCATGGGTCATCGCGCTGTTCATCATGCTGTTCGGCCTGATCGCGATCCCGCAGCTGCCGATCGCGCGCTACCCCTCGGTGGCGCCGCCCTCGGTGACCATCACCGCCGTGTATCCGGGCGCGACGCCGCAGGCCATGAACGACGGCGTCGTCGGCCTGATCGAGCGCGAGCTCTCCAGCGTCAAGCACCTGCTGTACTTCGAGTCCTCGGCCGACACCTCCGGCATGGCCTCGGTCACCGCGACCTTCAAGCCGGGCACCGATCCGGCGATGGCCCAGGTGGACGTGCAGAACAAGCTGAAGTCCATCGAGCCCCGCCTGCCGCAGGCGGTCCGTCAGAACGGCCTGAACATCGAGTCGGCCTCGTCCGGCTTCCTGATGATCGTGGGCCTGCGCTCGGACGACGGCGCCGTCGACGAGACCGCGCTCAGCGACTACATGGCGCGCAACACCGTCGAGGAGCTGCGCCGCATCGAGGGCGTGGGCCGCGTGCAGCTCTTCGGCGCGGAGCAGGCGCTGCGCGTCTGGGTCGATCCGGCCAAGCTGGTCGGCTTCGGCCTGTCGATGAGCGACATCAGCGCCGCCATCACCCGCCAGAACGCGCAGATCGCGCCGGGACGGCTGGGCGACTCGCCGGCCGTGCCCGGCCAGCGCGTCACCGTGCCGCTGACGGTGCAGGGTCAGTTGGGCTCGCCCGAGGAATTCGCCGCCATCGTGCTGCGCGCCAACGCCGACGGCTCGCGCGTCCTGCTCCGCGACGTCGCGCGGGTGGAGCTGGGCGCGCAGGACTACAACTTCCGCACCAGCGAGAACGGCAAGACGGCCACCGCGCTCAGCGTGCAGCTGACGCCGGGCGGCAACGCGGTCAAGACCGCGCAGCGCGTGCTGGACCGGCTGGAGGAGCTCAAGCCCACACTGCCCAAGGGCCTGAGCTACTCGGTGCCCTTCAACACCGCGCCCTTCGTGAAGATCTCGATCGAGAAGGTCGTGCAGACCCTGGTCGAGGCCATGGTGCTGGTCTTCCTGGTGATGTACCTGTTCCTGCAGAACATCCGCTACACGCTGATCCCGGCCATCGTCGCGCCCATCGCGCTGCTGGGCACGCTGGCGGTGATGCTGGTGTCCGGGTTCTCGGTCAACGTGCTGACCATGTTCGGGATGGTGCTGGCCATCGGCATCATCGTGGACGACGCGATCGTGGTGGTCGAGAACGTCGAGCGGCTGATGGCCGAGGAGGGCCTGAGTCCGCGTGACGCCACCCTCAAGGCCATGCGCGAGATCACCGGCGCGGTGATCGGCATCACGCTGGTGCTGACGGCGGTCTTCCTGCCGATGGCCTTCGCGAGCGGCTCGGTGGGCGTGATCTACCAGCAGTTCACGCTGTCGATGGCGGTGTCCATCCTGTTCTCGGCCTTCCTGGCGCTGAGCCTGACGCCCGCGCTCTGCGCGACGCTGCTCAAGCCCATCCCGGCCGGCCATCACGAGAAGCGCGGCTTCTTCGGCTGGTTCAACCGCGGCTTCGAGAAGCTGACCGGCCGCTACGCCACCGGCGTGGGCAAGCTGGTCGCGCGCAGCGGCCGGATGATGCTGGTGTTCCTGGCGCTGACCGGCGTGCTGGTCGCGGGGCTGCGCATCCTGCCCTCGTCCTTCCTGCCGGAGGAAGACCAGGGCTACTTCATGACCATCTTCCAACTGCCCTCGGACGCGACGGCCGAGCGCACGCGCGACGCGGTGCGGGTCTACGAGCAGCACCTGGCCACGCGACCGGGCATCGAGTCCAACATGTCGGTGCTGGGCTTCGGCTTCGCGGGCTCCGGCCCCAACGCGGCCATGGCCTTCACCAACCTGAAGGACTGGAAGTCCCGCGGTGGCGCGACCACCGCCGACGAGGCCGCCCGCGCGCAGGCCGCGGTGGCGGGCGTCGAGGGCACGGTCATGGCGGTGATGCCGCCCGCGATCGAGGAACTGGGCAACTCCTACGGCTTCACGATGCGGCTGATCGACCAGTCCAACCAGGGCTACGAGGCGCTGAAGGCGGCGCAGGCCCGGCTGCTGGAGCTGGCCGCGCAGAGCAAGCTGGTGGCGGGGGTCTATCCGGAAGGTCTGCCGCCGGGCGTCAGCGTCAAGCTGGACATCGACCGTCAGAAGGCCCAGACCCTGGGCGTGGAGTTCAGCGACATCAGCGACACGCTGTCGACGGCGATGGGCTCGCTCTACGTCAACGACTTCCCCAACAAGGGTCGCATGCAGCAGGTCATCGTGCAGGCCGACGCGCCCGCGCGCATGCAGCTGGACGACGTGCTGAAGCTGACGGTGCGCAATGGCGCGGGCGGTCTGGTGCGGCTGTCCGAGCTGGTGCACCCGAGCTGGCGCGAGGCGCCGTTGCAGCTGGTCCGCTACCAGGGCTACCTGGCCGCGCGTATCGCCGGCTATGCCAACTACCCGGCGTCCAGCGGCGAGGCGATGGCGGAGATGGAGCGCCTGGCGCAGCAGCTGCCGCCCGGATTCACCGTGGCGTGGACCGGCCAGTCGCTGCAGGAGCGGGAGTCCGCCTCGCAGGCGCCCCTGCTGCTGGCGCTGTCGATGCTGGTGGTCTTCCTGGTGCTGGCGGCGCTCTACGAGAGCTGGGCCATCCCGCTGTCGGTGATGCTGGTCGTGCCCTTGGGCCTGATCGGCGCGGTGGCGGCGGTGTTCCTGCGGGGACTGCCCAACGACGTCTTCTTCAAGGTCGGGATGATCACCGTGATCGGCCTGTCGGCGAAGAACGCGATCCTGATCGTGGAATTCGCCAAGCAGCTGCGCGAGGAGGGCCGCGGCCTGGTGGACGCCGTGATCACCGCGGCGCGCATGCGGCTGCGGCCCATCCTGATGACCTCGCTGGCCTTCGTGCTGGGCGTGGTGCCGCTGATGCTGGCCTCCGGCGCGAGCGCCGAGACCCAGCAGGCCATCGGGACCGGCGTCTTCGGCGGGATGGTGGCGGCGACCGTGCTGGCGGTGCTCTTCGTCCCCGCGTTCTTTGTTTTCGTGATGAGCTTGCGCGAGCGGATCGCCGCCTGGCGCGAGCGCCGCAAGCCGTCCCTGATGTCTGGTGAACAAGCATGAAGCTTCTCGTTCTCGTGGCCGCGCTGGGCCTGTCGGCCTGCGCGATGACCCCCACCCTGGAGCGGCCGGCGCTGCCGGTGCCGACCCACTTCCCGCAGCGCGAGCTCGCCGCGATCCCTGGCGCCGACGCCCATGTCGACGCCCGTGTGGATGGCGGCGGAGAGGCCGCGGTGGCGGCGGAGATCGGCTGGCGTGCCATGTTCAAGGACCCGCGCCTGCAGCGCCTGATCGAGATCGCGCTGCGCAACAACCGCGACCTCAAGCTGGCCGCGCTCAACGTCGACGCGGTGCGGGCGCAGTACGACATCCAGAAATCGGCGCAGCTGCCGCAGTTGGGTGTCGGCGTGAACGGCACGCGCGAGCGCACGAATGCCGGCGGCGTGTCCAGCCTGCAGACCTCGACCGGCGTGAGCGTCGGCACGACGGCCTTCGAGCTGGACCTGTTCGGCCGTGTCCGGGCGGGGTCCGAGGCGGCACTGGCCCGCTATCTCGCCTCGGAGCAGGGCCGCCGGGCCGCGCAGATCTCGCTGGTCGGCGCGGTGGCCGATGCCTACTTCGCCGAGCAGCTGGCGCAGGCGCAACTGGCGCTGTCGGAGCGCACGGTCGAGGACTGGCGCGGCTCGCTCGCGCTGGTGCGGCAGCTGAAGGCGGCCAACCAGACCGGGGCGCTGGAGCTGTCGCAGGCCGAGGCGCAGGTGGCTGGGTCCGAGGCCGACCGCGAGGCGCGCCGGCGCGAACTCGAGGTGCGCGGCCACGCGCTGGCCGCCTTGATCGGCCAGGCCTTGCCGGCGGACCTGCCCGATGGCGCGGGGCTGATGGAGCGCTCGGTGATCACGCAGCTGCCGGCGGGGCTGCCGTCGTCGACGCTCGCGCGCCGGCCGGACATCCAGCAGGCGGAACTGGGGCTGGTGGCCTCGAACGCGGAGATCGGCGTGGCCCGCGCGGCCTTCTTCCCGCGGGTGTCGCTGACGGCCTCGGTGGGCACGGCGAGTCCGGGCCTGAAGGGGCTGTTCAAGAGCGGCTCGGGCGTCTGGTCCTTCGCGCCGCAGATCACGCAGCCGCTGTTCATGGCCGGACAGCTGAAGGCGGAGCTGCGCCTGGCGGAGATCCGCAAGTCGGCCGCCGTGCTGGAGTACGAGCGGGCGGTGCAGCAGGCCTTCCGCGAGGTGGCGGACGGCCTGACCGGCCGCGACCTCTACGCGCGCCAGGCCGAGGCGCAGCAACGCGCCGCCGCCGCCGCCGAGCGCCGCGCGGGGCTGGCGGAGATGCGCTACCGGGCCGGCGTGGACAGCCGTCTGGAAGTGCTGGACGCGCAGCGGCAGCTGTACGCCGCGCGCCAGGCCCTGTTGGACCTGCGGCGCGAGGAGATCGCGAATGCGATCGGGCTGTACAAGGCGCTGGGCGGCGGGTTGGTGGAAGACGCCTGACCCGCCGGGCCGGCCCATGCCGAGATGAATGGGCGGCCGGTGGGCGGACGCCCGCCGCCGTCAGTCCGCGTGCGTCAGCGCGAAGGCCAGTGCGGCATGCACGGCCACGACTTGCGCTTCCTCGCACTCGCGCGGATTCGTGCGCGGGCTGTCCGGATAGACCTCGGTGGTGGTCGAGAACTTCGCGCGGGTCAACGAGGCGCACAGCCCCGAGCTGCGGACCGGGAACTCGATCACGCCCTCGGAGATCACCGGCGATCCGATGATCAGGCCCTTGTCGTCCGCCGGCGCGATGTGCGTCACCTGGCGGACGGCCGCGATGATGGCTTCCTGGAAGTCCAGCCGCGAGGTCTCGCTGTCGCCGACGAGGTAGAAGCCGTCGGGGATGACGTCGGGCTCGAAGGGCTTGCCGTCGCGGGCGCAGAGCGCGGGGCGGAACTCGGAGGCGTCGGTGTCGGTGGTCTCGTGCAGGTCGATGTGGAGCAGGAACTGTCCCGCATAGGGCGCCAGCAGCTCGATCAGCGCGGAGGATTCCGGCGCCTCGCGGCGCGCGCCGAAGTTGCGGTTCGGGTCGACGGCGTCGTGGTTCCAGCGCGCGACGCGCTCGTAGCCCCAGGGGCTGACGCAGGGCGCGATGATCAGGTTGACCTTGCCGGCATAGCCCGCCGCATGCTCCTCGGCGAAGCGCAGCGCGCCGGTCACGCCGCTGGTCTCATAGCCGTGGACACCGCCGGTCACCAGCGCCACCGGCAGCGCCGGATCCCAGGACTTGCTCTTGAGCGCGACCAGCTCGTAATGATCGGGCCCGTAGTTCAGCTCGCCGTAGCGGACCCGCTCGAATCGATCGGCGAGCGCCTCGACCCGCGGGGTCACGTCTTGCGCATAGCGGCGCGAGCGCACCTGGCGGGCGCGCCAGGCGGCGCGTTCCGCGTCGCCCCAGGGAACGCCCGGCGTGCCGATGGGATAGAAAGGGGTGGAGGAAGTCATGCCTGCTGCCTGCTTCTGATGAAACCGAGCCCGCGACGATACGCCAGTCGGCGCCGAGGTGCCGAAGGGCAGGGCGAGGGGAAAGCCGGGCATATGTCACTGCCCGCGATCCATCGGGGCTTGCACGCCTCCACCCAGGGGCGGTCGGACTGATAACGTCGGCGGCGCCAAGAGCTGATCGTCCCCGCCGATGCCGCCCAACAAGTCACCATTTCCATCCCTGCTGCAAGCGGCGCTGCTGGTGGTCGCCCTGTACGTGCTGGAGATGCTGATCGGCGCCGGGCTCTACGACGCGCGCAACGCCCTGGGCCTGAGCCTCGAGCAGCTGTCGGCGCTCGAGGCGCTGCTGGGCAACGGGATCGTCATCTCGGTGGCCCTGCATCTGCAGGGATCGGGCTATCGGGACCTCGTCCATCCGGACCGGAAATCGCTGTGGCCGACGCTGGTGATGGTCGTCCCGCCGGTGGTCCTGCTGATGCCGCTGATCGTGCTGCTGGACATGACGATGATGAGCGCGCTGGAGACGCTCCTGCCGCTGTCCGAATCGGAGCGCCAGACCTTCGGCGCCATGAGCACGCAGACGCTGCCCATGGCCCTGATCGTCTGCGTCATCGCGCCGGTCGTGGAGGAGATGCTGTTCCGCGGCGTGCTGCTGCGGGGCTTCCTGGCGCGCTACCCGCGCGGTCAGGCGATCGGCTACTCGGCGCTGTTCTTCGGCGTGGCCCACCTCAACCTCTACCAGTTCTGCCTGGCCTTCCTGCTGGGGCTGCTGCTCGGCCTGATCTACGAGCGGGGCCGGTCGCTGCTGCCGTGCATGGCCCTGCATGCCGCGCTCAACACGGCGGTGTTCGTCCTCTCCGGCGCCAGCGACGTGGCCGCCGGGACCGCCGATGCCAGTGCCGCCGTGGCGCCGGCCATCCCGTCGATCGCCTGGGTGGGCGCGCTGATCGCCGCGGGGATCGGCTTGGTCGCGTTGCAGAAGACGCTGCGGCTGTGGCCGAGCCGGCTCTGACGCCGACGCGGCGCGAATCGCCCGCGGGCGCATGTCCGCGATGTCGGAATGCCGCGCGCCTGTGATGGAATCGACGTCATTCAGGGATGGGAGTCCGACGATGACGAACGACGACAACTACTGGTTCCCCGCCAAGCGCTACGGCTTCGGTTGGGGCGCGCCGACGGGCTGGCAGGGCTGGGCGGTGCTGGCCACCTACTTCATCCTGGTGGCGGTCGTGATCGCCTTGCGTCCCGAGATCGGTCACGGCCCCTTCCTGCTGAGCCTGATGGGGCTGTCCGGCGCCCTGGTGGGCGTGTGCTGGCTGAAGGGCGAGCCGCCACGCTGGCGCTGGGGCGAGCGCGACTGATCCTGGCCCTGGGCCTCAGGTCGAGACGCAGCCGTCCTGGCACTTGTCCTCGATCAGGTCGTGCGGCCTCCCTCGAGGATTCGGATGGTTGTGGGCGGGGATGCTAGCGCCCTCCGGCGCTGGCGCTCGGCCAAGCCGCGTTCGTCATGGGCGGCGATCCTACCTTCGGGAGCGGAGGCGGTACGCGACGCAGGAGACAATCCGGCCCCGTCTCCCTCCAGCTCCCCCCGGTCCGCCCATGCGCCTCGCGCTGCTTCTTGCCTTCTTCCTGGGCGTCGTCATCGGTGCCCCCGCGTCTCAAGCCGCCTCGCCGGCACCCTCGACCCCCGTCACGGCGTCGGCATCGCCTGCCGCCGCGGCCTCGTCATCCGCGGCGCTGCTGACCCCGGCGAGCCAGGCCCTCGCCCATCTGCATCACACGGCCTGGACGGCCAAGGACGGCTTGGCGGGCAATGTGTTCGCCATCGTCCAGACCACGGACGGCTATCTCTGGCTGGGCACGAGCAGCGGTCTGATGCGCTTCGACGGGGTTCGATTCGAGAGCTTCGAGGCGCTCTCCGGCGAGAAGCTCCCGGCCCGTGGCGTGCATGCGTTGCTGGCGATGCCGGACAACTCGCTGTGGGTGGGATTCGTCGAGGGCGGCGTGGCGCTGGTGAAGGCCGGGCGCATCCTGCGGGTCGATCGTCAGGAGCCCTTCAGCACGGCCACCACGCGCCGCCTCGCGCTTGGCCGGGATGGCGCCACCTGGGTCGTCGACGGATCCCGGGTCCTGCGCTTCGCCCAGGGTCAATGGACGAGGCAGGACGAGGGCCTCGCGGACCTGCCGGCGATCCATCCGATGGATCTGGTCATCGATCCCGACGGCAATGTCTGGGTCTCCACGAACCAGGGCCTGTTCGTCCGATCGCCGAAGAGTGCGCGTTTCATGCCGGTGCCGGTGAAGAACGTGAGCTTCCCGGGCCTGGTGGTGGCCCCCGACGGGCGCGTCTGGGTGGTCGACAGCGCCCAGGAGCGCGGCATCCTGCGGCTGCCCGCCGTGCCACCGGCCGGCGGCGACTGGGGCGATCTCTCCGGCTGGCGGCCGGTGCCCGGCGGTCTCTCCAATCCCTTCTTCGATGCCCAGGGCCATCTCTGGTACGGCGCCGGGAATGGACTGGTGCGCGTCAAGCCACCCGCCGCGGGCCCGCTGAAGATCGAGGCCGCCGACCGCGTCTCCCCGTCGACCGGTGGCGTCTCGGGCTACTACACCCTGCGCATGTTCCAGGACCGCGAGGGCAGCGTCTGGGTCGGCACGAACGCCGGCCTGGACCGCTACCGCGCGACGCGCCTCACGCAGGTGCCGTTCCCCGAGGCCCCCGCCGCGGTCTCGATGGCCGTCGACGCGGCCGGCGTCCCCTGGTTCTCGGCGACCGAGCAGGGCCTCTTCCGCCTGGGCGCCGGTCTGGAACGGATCGACAACGGCGTCGACGGAACGCCCACCTACATCGCCATGGGCGCCGACGGCACCCGATGGCTGGGCTATCGAAGCGGGCTGCGTGAATGGAAGAGCGGCAAGCCGATGCTGCTGTCGCCGCCGGGTGTCCCCCACTGGAACTTCTCCATCATCAACCTGCATGTGGACGTCCACGGCGTGGTGTGGATGGTCACGAACGGCCTGGGCTTCTTCCGCTACGACCACGGCCAGTGGGAGCGATTCCACCAGCGTCCCGGTGTGCCCCGGGAGCCGCCGGTCAGCGTGGGCAGCGATCCCGGCGGGACCGTGTGGCTGGGCTACCTGGGCGGGCGCCTGCTCCGCGTGCGAGGCGACGAGCTCAAGATGCTCACCGCGCAGGACGGCCTGCGCGTCGGTACCGTCAAGGCCATCACCGCCCGGGGATCGCATGTGTGGGCCGGCGGGGAGACCGGCCTCCAGCGACTGGACCTGCCAGGCATGCCCGCCATCCACGTGCAGGACGGCGGCGATCTCGAAGGCATCACCGGCATCGTCGAGACCGCCAGCGGTGAGCTCTGGCTCAACGGGCTCACCGGCATCACCCGCATCGCGGCGAAGGAGGTCGCGCGGGCCCTGGGCGATGCCACCTATCGGGCCGCCGTCACGCGCTACGACACGCTCGATGGCCTGCCGGCCTTCTCGGAGCAGGCCTGGCCGCTGGGTACCGCGATGCAGACGCCGGACGGGCGCCTGTGGTTTTCATCGACCAATGGCGTGGTGACGCTGGACCCGTCCTCGCTGCGCCGGAACGACCAGGCGCCCCAGGTCGACGTGCAGCGCGTCGAGACGTCGCAGGACGCGTTCAGGCGCTTGCAAGGCAGCCTGGTGCTGCCGCCCGGCACGCGCGATCTGACCGTCGTCTACACCGCGACCAACCTGGCGATCCCCGAGCGGATCCGCTTCCGCTACCGCCTTGTCGGGCTGGACAAGACCTGGCACGAGGCGGGCACGCGACGCAGCGCGTTCTATACCAACCTGGGACCCGGAAGCTATCGCTTCGAGGTGCTGGCCTGCAACGAGGACGGCGTCTGGGGCACGCAGCCCGCCGTCGTGGACATCAGGATCGAGCCCCGCATCACGGAGCGCGCCGAGGTCCGCGTGGCGCTCGGGCTGGCCGCGCTGATCGCGGTGGGGCTGCTGGTCCGCTGGCGCACGCGGGCGAGGGCACGCGTCGAGCAGGACCGCCTCCGCGCCCGGCTGGAGGAACGGGTCCGCGTGGCGCAGGATCTGCACGACACGCTGCTCCAGGGCTTCCTCGGCCTGGTCCTGCGCCTGCAGGCGGTGGCCCGTGCCGCGATCCGGCAGGAGCCCTCCCGGACCAGCGAGGAGCTGCATCACCTGATGGAGGTCGCCGACGGCTTGCTCGTGGAAGGGCGCGACCGGATCTCCGACCTGCATCGCCCGCCGGCGGCCGGCCCGCTCGAGCAGATGCTGGGGCCGCTGGGCGAGGACCTGTCCCGCCATCACGGCATGCGCTTCGACCTCACCGTCCACGGGAACTCCCGCGCCTTGCCGCCCGGGATCCGGGACCAGCTGGGCCTCATCGTCCGGGAAGCCCTGTTCAACGCCTACCAGCACTCGCAAGGGACGCGGGTGGCGGTGTCCATCGACTACGCGGCGAAGGACTTCACCGTGCGGGTCGAGGACGACGGCGTCGGCATCCCCGAGGAGGTCTTCGCCACGGGAAGCCGCCGCGGCCATTGGGGCCTGCCCGGCATGCAGAGCCGCGCGACCCAGGCGGGGATGCTTGTCACGATCGAGAGCACCCCGGGTCAGGCCACCCGTGTCACGGTGGTGGTCCCCCATGCGGTGGAGCGCGGCTGAACCCGGTCAAGGCGGCACGGCATCGTGCGCGCCGGCGGTCACTTCGTGATCATTTCGTCCCGGGGAAGGGCGCCACGCTCGCGTCGCCGTAGCGCGTCGCGATCCTGCCGTCGCGGATGAAGTCCCGCATCATCGGGAAGTAGCCCTCGGGGAGTCGGATCGACACGCGCTTCCCGTCGGGACCGAGCTCGAACTGCACCATGCCGTGCCCCGTGCGCGGGTACACCGCGAGGGCGTAGGGCTTGCCCTCGGCCATCAGCGCGCGGATGTCCGCCGCCGACCCGGCGCTGGGCGCCACCACGTCGTCCGCGGCCAGCACCCACAGCTGTGGCGTCGTCGACGTCCGCAGCGTCGGCATCGGGTCGTATCGGAACGAGACCGCGAAGTTGTACTTCGTCGCCATGCCCTCGTCGATCTGCTGCTTGTCCAGCGGCAGCACCAGATGCAGCAGGTTGCCGCGGACATCCTTGAACCAGGGCTCCGAGCGGTACTCGCGACGCAGCGCGTCGAAGGCCTCGTAGCCGTCCTTGCCGCGTGACTCGAGCACCCGCTGGCCGGCGCTGTCGAGCGCGAGCGCCTTCTCCGTGTCCTGTGCCGAATGGCCGTTCTGGCGCATGTCGGACAGGACGGCCTGCCGGTCCTGCTCCAGCATGGACACGGTCAGGCCGAAGCTGACGATGGCGAAGTCCACCGGGGCACGATTCGCGGCCAGCGGCACGACCCAGCCGCCCTGGCTGCCCCCCTGATAGCCGACACGGCCGGCACGATCACCGGCGAGGCGGCGCGCCTCCTTCATCGCCATCACGGCGTCGTCCGCGAGCAGCGCCATGTCCTGCGTGTAGGCGCCACCGGAGTCGCCGGTGCCCCGCTTGTCGTAGACGAAGGCGCCGATGCCTTCCGCGGGGAACGACCGTTGCATCCCGACGACCTCGCGCGCGGCGTCCGCCTCCGACCCCTGGACGATCACGACGATGGGCACACGGCCGGCGCCCTTGGGCAGCACCAGCCGCCCGGCGAGCTTCACGCCCCCGGCATCGAAGCTCGTCTCCGTGATGTCGAAGGCGAGGCGTCGTCCCTGCAGGCCTCCGAACGTGATCTCGCCCGTCTCGCAGTCGGCCGCGCTCAAGGTGGCGGCGGCGGGGCGGTCGGTCCAGCCGATGCTGCCGCGCCAGGATCCGTCCGCTTGCGGCGTCAGCCGCCCGGTCTCTCCCGAGAACCGGGTCCAGCGCAAGGTGTCGCCCCGGGACGGCGCGAGGTCCAGGCTGCTGCCGTCGGCCATGCGATAGGCGCCGACCAGGCAGTGGTGGGGGGATGCGGCATGCGCGACAAGCGGCGCCAGGACGATCAGACCGCACAGCGGCAACAGGGCCAGTGATTTCATTGCTCTCCCTCGAGATCCGGTTGGGCGAAACCGCGGGAGTGTCGTCACCGGCACCGAGGGGCGCGAGCGCCAGGAGATGCACCGTCGCCGGGCGCTGACGAGATGCCGGTCCGGCGGACGAAGCGGGGATCCGTCCTCAGGCCTCGTAAGGCCCGCGTCCGGGCAGCGCCCACAACAGGCCCAGGGTCGCGCCCGCTGGCGCCACGGTGAGGTGATCCTCGCCGGCGAGCACATGACTGTCGACGCGCAAGGAGCGGTAGCGGCGCTTCCTCAAGGCCGCCTGGAATCGCAGCGCGTCGGCGACCAGGTCGTTCTCCTTGTTGAATCGCGGGCCCGGGGCCACGGCCTCGTACGCGCCGACGTACTGGAAGACATGCGCGGCGAGGTCCTGGTGGCGTTGCGCGTACGCGGCTTCCCGCTTGAACATCTCCCGCTCGTCGAACCAGAGCGAGGGGCTGCCGAGGATGTAGTGGCTGAACAGCGCCGGCCGGCTGAACAGCACTTGCGACGCGAAGAGCGCGCCATACGAATGACCGAGGATCACCCGCCGATCGGGATCGAGGTGATAACGCTCGGACACTGCGGGCACCACGACCTCGGCGATGTACTTCAGGTAGGCGTCGCCGCCCCCATAGCGCGGCGCGCCGTAGCGATTCGCCGGGCGATTCGGCTTGGTCAGGGGATCGGTCGGCGTGTAGTCGCGCGAGCGCATGTCCACTGCCGATTCGTCCGCGGGTCCGGCAAGTCCGACCAGGACGAAGTCCGCCAGGTTCTGCCCCCGCTGTCCGACCCGATTGCGCAGCGCCCGCACCAGCGGAAATGCATAGGGGGCGTCGGTCACGAACACCGCCGGTCGAAGCGCCGACTGCGCCTTCGCCGCGGTCGCAGCCGTGCCGTTCCCCGTGGTCGTGCCCGGCGCGGAGGCGCCGGGCGGCAGATCGATCCAGACCTCATAGCGGCGGCCGCTCACCGGGTCGGGCAGGGGGTGCACCCAGGTGTTGGGCAGCGCGTAAGGCCCCGAGGCCTCCGGCAAGGCGGGCGCCGCGAATGACGGCGAGGAGGGCGTGAGCAGCGGCGCCAGCGCCGCGCCGAGCAGGTGTCGGCGGTGAATCATTCGTGCGGAATCGAGTGAATCCATGGGCCGGCGAGTGTCCGATCGAATGACGGTCGTCACACCGGCGGTCTCGGTTACGCGGGTTACAGTGCCGCCCCATGCGCAGCGAGCTCTCCATCCGCGTGTTTCGCGGTCTCTCCCGCCGAATCGGCCTGATGGCGGTTCCCTTGACGTTCCCGTTCCTGGTCCTGCAATCCGTGGCGCCGCCCGCGGTCGCGCAGGGGAACCCGACGCCCAGTTGGCGCGAGCGCTGCCCGGGCGCCTCGGACTGGATGAAGGCGCATGCGGACCAGGGGCCGGTCGCGGTCAAGGAGCGCGATGCCCGTCGCACGCTGACCCGTCCCGATCTGGTGGCCGAGCTGCAGTCCCGATTCGACGAGGAGCAGGCCGCCCGCCGGCGCATGCTGGCCGAGCATTTCAGCCCTTCGTCCAACAAGCTCGTGGTGCGTCTCGATGCGGAGAACCTGCGCTGGATGACGCGGTGGTTCGAGAAGGACGGCTTCCCGACCGCCGATCAGATCGGCGAGGGCGGCCTGCATCTGCTGTGGCTGCTGGTCCACCACGCCGACACCGAGCCGGAGTTTCAGCGCAGCGCGCTCGCGCAGTTCCAGCGCCGACACGAGGCCGGCGAGGTCAACCCGCAGGACCTGTCCCAGTTGAGCGACCGCGTCGCGGTGAAGTTCAAGGAGCCGCAGCCCTACGGCACGCAGCGCGACTGGGCCAAGGGCGGCGTCGAGGCGCAGGAGATCCCGGACCTCGCGCGCATCGACGCCAATCGCAAGGCGCTCGACCTGATGTCGCTGTCGGACTACGGCTGCATGATGCATGCGTTCCGGGGCGCGCCGGGCCACTGAGTGCTTCGCGGCCTCAGCCCCGCGACTCGCGCAGCGCCGGCAGCAGCTGCGCGAGGCGGTCGATCTCGCAGGTCGGCCGGGCCTCGGTCTCGTTCGCGAGGCCGTGCGGGTTGAACCAGCAGCTGTCGATCCCGAAACGATTCGCGCCGAGGATGTCCGCATCCAGACGGTCGCCGACGATCACCGTCGAGGCCTTGTCGAAGGCGCGCGCCTTGGCGGCCGCGAACTCGAAGAAGCGCACGTCCGGCTTGGCATGGCCACAGGCCTCCGAGGTCGCCACGAAGGCGACGTGCCCGGCCAGTCCGGCGCTGTGGATGCGGCGGTGCTGGATGGCTTCGATGCCATTGGTGATGATGCCGACCTCGCCGATGGCGGCCAGCTCGGCGCAGGTCTGCAGCGCGCCCTCGATCAGCACGACGCTGTCGGCCAGGCCGTCGAGGTAGAGCAAGCTCGCCCGCTCGGCATCCAGATCCAGGCCATGCCGCTCGAACGTGAGCCGGAAGCGCGCCACCTTGAGCACGTCCTTGGCCACGAGTCCCTGCTCGAAGCGGCGCCACAGATCGAGGTTGATCGCCTGGTAGTCGGTGAACAGCGCATCCGGCACGCGCGTGACGCCGAGCCCGCCCAGCGTGCGCGTGAACGCGAGCCGCTCGGACGCGCGGAAGTCCAGGAGGGTGTCGTCGAGGTCGAGGAGGAAGAGCTGATGCTTCATGCGCCGAAGGCGAGGGCGGGCCGCCATGCCAGACGTCGGCGGGCACGAGCGGCGCAGTGTACCGAGCCGCGTGATCCTCGCGGGCGAGGGCCGGTCCGCATGACCGGTCGTCTCGGTGTCGGTCCCTAAGCACGCGGCCGGGGTGCGGGCCTATGCTCGGCCGATCGGGTCCGCGAGGACCGGACCTCGCCACGATGACCCCCAGGAGACTGCCATGACGACCCCTCAGGCCTACATCGTCGCCGTTGCGCGCACCGCGGCCGGACGCCGCAACGGCCGGCTGTCGGGCTGGCATCCGGCCGATCTGGCCGGACAGATGATCAATGCGCTGGTCGCGCGATCCGGCATCGATCCCGCGGCCATCGACGACGTGGTGATGGGCTGCGTCGGCCAGGCCGGTCAGCAGTCCTTCAACGTCGCCCGCAACGCGGTGCTTTCCTCGGTGCTGCCGGAGTCGGTGCCCGGTACCTCGATCGATCGCCAGTGCGGATCCTCGCAGCAGGCGCTGCATTTCGCCGCGCAGGCGGTCATGTCGGGCACGATGGACGCGGTCATCGCGGCCGGTGTCGAGAGCATGAGCCGCGTGCCCATGGGACTGCCGGCGACACTGCCCGCCCAGCATGGCTTCGGCTCCTACGTCAGCGACGAGATGACGCGGCGCTACCCGGGCGTGACGTTCAGCCAGTTCTCCGGGGCCGAGCACATCGCTCGCGCGTACGGCCTGACGCGGGAGGTGCTCGATGACTACGCGTATCGGAGCCACCTGCGCGCGATCGAGGCCACCCGGTCCGGCGCCTTCGACGCCGAGATCGTTCCCGTCGCGACGCGGACCCTGGAGCAGGGCGACCCAGGCGAGTCGCATCGCGTGGACGAGGGCATCCGCTTCAACGTGACGCGGGAGGGCTTCGACACGGTCAGGGCGATTCAGCCGAAGGACGGCCTGCTGACGGCGGCAAGCGCCTCGCAGATCAGCGATGGCGCGTCGGGTGTGATCGTGGTCAACGAGCGCGGGCTGAAGTCGCTCGGCGTCGAGCCGCTGGCTCGCATCCACCACCTGAGCGTGATGGGCCACGATCCGGTGATCATGCTGGAGGCGCCGATCCCGGCGACGCGACGTGCATTGCAACGCGCGGGGCTGGCCTTGGAGGACATCGACCTGTTCGAGGTCAACGAGGCCTTCGCCTCGGTCCCGCTGGCCTGGCTGAAGGCGCTGGAGGCCGACCCGGAGCGGCTCAATGTCCATGGCGGCGCGATCGCGCTGGGGCATCCGCTGGGGGCGTCCGGCACCCGGCTGATGTCGACGCTGGTCAGCGCGCTCCAGCGGCGCGGCGGCCGCTACGGCCTGCAGACCATGTGCGAGGGCGGTGGACTGGCCAACGTCACGATCATCGAGCGGCTCTGAGATCGGGGCCGTCGAGGGCGATCAGTTGCGGTCGGGGCGGATGGGCAGCCCATGAGGCTCGGGCGCCTCGGTGACCTTGCCGCTGGCCATGCGGGCCGCGCGGCCGGTGCGGGTGGTCGGCTTGGAGACGGGGGCGGCGGTTGCGGTCTCTTGAACCGGCGGCGGGGGCTCCGCCGTCGCGTGCTCGGTGACGGGGGCTGTCACGGGGCCGTGCGAGGGGGCGCCGGACGAGGGGGGTGAGGGGGCCGCGGGCGGCGTCACGACGGGGGCCGGTGCGGTCACCGACGCCGCGTCGACCGGTGGGCCGACCTTGCCGGACTGGCGCCGGCTGGCCGCCGAGCTGGGCGGCGCGTCCTGCGTCTGCGCGATGGCCGCGGCGGCGACCACCGTCACGGACAGCGCGATCACGACCACCTGGATGTGCTTCATGGCGGGGTCCCTCCACGGCAGGGTCCGGCCAGCGCTTGCCATCCGCGGGGCCGGATCGGCATCGCGGCAATCGACATGCCCGGGATCGCAGATGACGACTTTGTCATCGATCGGCAGGGATTCCCGGAAGCCGCCGATTTCTACAGTGATCTCCGCGATGAACGTGCTGTCGGCCTCCACCGGAGGCGGCGTTCTCGAATTGGAGACCTCACATGAAAGCATCCCTGTCCCTGCTGTCCGCCGTCGCCACCCTGACGCTCGCCGCCGGCGCCGCCCAAGCCGCCGCGCCGCAGGCGGACCAGCTGATGAACGGCCGTTCCGCCTATGGCGTGCCGGCTGCCGGCATCCAGGCGGACAAGGTCGTCGACGTCAAGGACGGTGGCTCGCTGAACATCGACTGCGGCCAGACGGTGGAGTTCCGCGATGGCGGGAAGTCGTTCACCTGGAAGTTCGATTCGGTTCAGCACCGGGCGGTGAACCTCGCGCAGATCGCGCCGAGCGGCTTCGGCGCCAAGGGCTTCGTGGTCCACGTGTCGCGCAACGAGGCCGAGGGGAACTGACGCCACTCGCCGAGGCGCTCAACAGCTCGGCGCCTCCGGCGCCTCGGTACAAGGTATCTCGGCGCTGGCGCGCCGAGTTTCCGGAACGTTTCCAACCCCGAACCCTGCGTGCTGCACGCTGATTTCTGATAGCACGGAGCACGGAGCACGGAGCACGGAGCACGGAGCACGGAGCACGGAGCACGGAGCACGGAGCACGGAGCACGGAGCACGGAGCACGG
>NZ_BCYP01000014.1 GCF_001598255.1 Mitsuaria chitosanitabida ATCC BAA-476 = NBRC 102408 | reverse complement strand
ACGGAGCACGGAGCACGGAGCACGGAGCACGGAGCACGGAGCACGGAGCACGGAGCACGGAGCACGGAGCACGGAGCACGGAGCACGGAGTTTCCCCTCTCCCGCTGCGCGGGAGAGGGGCAGGGGTGAGGGCCGTCGAACACCAGAGCCTCCCATGCCCACTCGCCAGTGCCCCCCATTGCCCCAGCGCACCCCCGCCCGCAGCCTCCGCAGGACCTCCACCGACGCCGAACGCGCTTTGGTACCACCTGCGAGCTCGACGACTAGGGGGGTACAAATTCAGAAGGCAGTCTCCAGTCGGCGAGCACGTCGCCGACTTCGCCTGCCTCGAGGCGCGTTTGATCGTCGAGCTCGACGGCGGACAGCACTTCGACCCGGAGTCGGTCACCGCCGATGCACGACGCACGGTCGAGATGGAAGCTGTTGGGTACCACGTCATGCGGTTCACGAATCGAGAGGTGCTTGGGCAGATGGAGGCAGTCCTGGAGGCGATCCTGCAATGGTTGACGAAGTGGAAGCAGGAGGTGGGGGGACGACAGGAACGCTCTTGAACTGCCGCGGCCCTCACCCCAGCCCTCTCCCGCGCAGCGGGAGAGGGGGCCGCGAACGCCATGGCGTGATCGCCATGGCTCCTGCGTGGCCTCCCGCCATCCGGTGTTTTCGTTAAAGGGTCATCGCTCAGGCCCGATGGCTGCTGCTGCCTGAGTTTCCCGACACACCTTCCCCTTACACTCCGCCCCCATGCGCCGCTGGCTCACGCTGTTCCTGCTGGTCTTGATGCCGCTCCAGTTCACCTGGGGAGCGGCCGCCGTCTATTGCCAGCACGAACCCGCGCCCGAGACCCGTCATTTCGGCCATCACACGCATCAGCACGGCGACGCCGGCCATCCCGGCCCGCAGGTCGATGGCGCAAAGTCCGCCGATCCGACGGGTTCGTCGGTCGACGTCAAGAAGCTCGCCGACCTCAAGAAGGTCGCCGACAGCGACAAGTCCAAGCCCGGCAAGCTCGCGCCGGACAACGACTGCGGCCAGTGCCATCACAGCGCGTTCAAGCCGGTCGCCGCGGTGGCTGCCGCGCTGAACGACATCGGCGGACAGGTCCAGCAAGGGCTGGCCGAGCCTGCCTTCTCCTCCCGATCGCCCGATCACCCGGACCGCCCCAATTGGCGCATCGCCTGATTCGGCGAACGCAGCGGCCCATTCCTCCCTCCGATTTCCCCAGCGGCTGAACGCCGCGATGCTGCCTTCGTCGAATCCCTCGAGTTGTTCCCGCAACCCTGGAGTTTTCGATGCGCAGATTGCTTGTGCCGCTCGCTTGCGCGGCGCTTTTCTCCGTCCCGGTCCTTGCTGCGACCGGCGACGCACCGACCTCGGCCCGTCCCGCCGAGCCCCCGCTTCCCAACGCCCGAATCGCCGCGGCCGGTGCCTCGGCGAGCGCCGTCTCCGGACTGACGCTGTCCGCGGCCATCGAGACCGCGCTCGGCCAGAACCCGACCCTGCGCGCCTTCGGCCATGAACTCGACGCCAGCGACGGTGCCGTCCGCCAGGCCGGCCTGATCCCCAATCCCTCGCTGAGCCTCAGCGCCGAGGACACCCGCAAGGACACGCGCACGACCTCGATGACGCTGAGCCAGACCATCGAGCTCGGCGGCAAGCGTTCGGCACGGGTGGCGCTGGCGGAGCGCGAGCGCGACCTCGCGGCCCTCGACCTGGAGACCCAGCGCGCCGAGGTGCGCGCCACCACCATCCAGGCCTTCTTCGACGTCCTGATCGCCCAGGAGCGCGTCGAGGTGGCCCGCGAATCGCTGGAGATCGCCGGCAGCGGCGCGTCGGCCGTGTCGCGGCGCGTCACCGCCGGCAAGGTCTCGCCGGTCGAGGAGACCCGCGCCCGGGTCGCCGAGTCCGCCGCCCGCATCGAGCTGCGCCAGGCGCAGGCGGACCAGCGCGCGGCGCTCCAGGCGCTCATCGCCGTGATGGGCGCGGCACCGGACTCGATCGCTCGTGTCGACGGCAGCGCCGACGCCATGCCGGCCTTGCCCGAGGGCGCCGCCCTGGGCGACCGGCTGGAACGCGCGCCCGCGCTGCGTCGCGCCCGCATGGACGTGCAGCGCGCCGAGGCCGCCTTCCAGCTGGAACGGGCCCGCGGGGTGCCGGATGTCACCGTCGGTCTCGGCGCCCAGCGCGCGCCGGACATGGGCCGCACGCAGCCGCTGATCAGCGTCTCCATCCCGATCCCGCTCTTCGATCGCAACCAGGGCGCGCAGATGCAGGCCATGCGCAAGCGCGAGGCCGCCGCGGCGCTCGCCCAGGCGCAGGCGCAGCGACTGCGCGCCGAGGTGCTGCAGGCCGTCGACCAGCTGGAGGCCCGCGCCGACGAGGTCGAGGCGCTCCGCCGCGACGTGCTTCCCGGTGCGCGCGGCGCCTACGAGGCCGCGCGCCGGGGCTTCGAACTGGGCAAGTTCGGCTTCCTCGACGTGCTCGACGCGCAGCGCACCTGGCTGCAGGCGCGCGGCCAGTACGTCAACGCGCTGTCGCAGGCGCACCGCCTGGCCGCGGACATCGACCGTCGCCTCGGCGGCCCCGACCCGCAATCCGGCGCCTTGCCCGCGCGGACGACGTCCGACCGCCCCTGATCCGCCCCCGGGTCACCCGCGATGACGCCGGTGATTCCGCGAGCCCACAGCCCCACATCCGAGTCCCCCATGAACTTCAACGATGAATCCAAGGACCGCGCCGGCACCTCGCGCGGCGGTGTTCCCAAGAAGCAGGCGATCGCGATCGCCGTCGTGCTGCTGCTCGGCACGGCCGCCGGCATCGGCATCCTGACCGGCGTCGGCAAGTCCGGCGCCGCCACCGAGGAATCCCATGGCCACGGCCATGACGAAGCCAAGGGCCATGACGACGGCGAGCATCACGGCGAGGCCAAGGCCGGCGCCAAGTCCTCGGACACGTCCGGCCACAAGGACGCCGACGGTCACGGCGACGGCGAGCACCACGAGGGCAAGCAGGCCGAGTCCCATGAGGACGAGGGTCTGCTGCGCTTCACGCCCGAGCAGATGAAGGCCGCCGGCATCGTCGTCGAGACCGCCCAGGCCGCGACGCTGCAGGGCAGCTACCAGCTCCCCGGCGAGGTGAAGTTCAACGAGGACCGGACCGCCCACGTCGTGCCGCGCGTGTCCGGCGTCGTCGAGGCGGTGCCGGTCGCGCTGGGCCAGCAGGTCCGCAAGGGCCAGGTGCTGGCCGTCGTCAGCAGCCCCGCCGTCTCGGACCAGCGCGCCGATCTGCAGGCCGCGCTCAAGCGCCTGCAGCTCGCCAGGACCACCTACGAGCGCGAGAAGAAGCTCTTCGAGGAGAAGATCTCCCCGCAGCAGGACGTGCAGGTCGCCGAACAGGCGCTGCGCGAGACCGAGATCGCCGTCGCCAACGCGCGGCAGAAGCTGCAGGCCGTGGGGGCCTCGCTGGAGAGCGGCGCGCTCAACCGCTTCGAGCTGCGCGCGCCCTTCGACGGCACCATCGTCGAGAAGCACATCGCCCTCGGCGAGCAGGTCCGCGAGGACGCCAACGTGTTCACCGTGTCGGACCTGCGCAGCGTCTGGGCGCAGATCAGCGTGCCCGCCAAGGACCTCCCGGTGGTCCGCGTCGGCGACGCCGTCACCGTCCGCGCCGCGGCCTTCGAGCAGAGCGCGTCCGGCAAGGTCGCCTACGTCGGCTCGCTGATCGGCGAGGCCACGCGCACCGCGCAGGCCCGCGTGACGCTCGAGAACCCCGACGCCGTCTGGCGTCCCGGGCTCTTCGTCAACGTCGAGATGAAGGGCGCGCCGTTCACCGCGCCGGTCTCCGTCGCCGCCGACGCGGTCCAGACGCTGGAGGAGAAGACCGTCGTCTTCATCCGCAAGGGCGAGGGCTTCGTCGCGCAGCCCGTCAAGGTCGGCCGCGCCGATGCGCGCCGGGTCGAGATCCTCGACGGTCTGAAGGCCGGCACGCCGCACATCGCGGCGGGCAGCTTCGTCGCCAAGGCGGAGCTGGGCAAGGCCTCGGCCTCGCACGCGCATTGAGGGGCGGACCATGTTCGAACGCATCATCCGCTTCGCCATCGAGCAGCGATGGCTGGTCCTGCTGGCCGTGCTCGGCATGGCCGGCCTGGGCGTCTACAGCTACCAGAAGCTGCCCATCGACGCCGTGCCCGACATCACCAACGTGCAGGTGCAGATCAACACCGGCGCGCCGGGCTACTCGCCGCTGGAGACCGAGCAGCGCGTCACCTATCCGATCGAGACGGTGATGGCCGGCCTGCCGGGCCTGCAGCAGACGCGCTCGCTGTCGCGCTACGGGCTGTCGCAGGTCACCGTGATCTTCAAGGACGGCACCGACGTCTACTTCGCCCGCCAACTGGTCAACGAGCGCATCCAGTCCGCGCGCGACCAGTTGCCGGCCGGGGTGACGCCCGACATCGGGCCGATCTCCACCGGCCTGGGCGAGATCTACCTCTGGACCGTGGAAAGCGAGCCCGGCGCGAAGAAGCCCGACGGCACGCCCTACACGCCGACCGACCTGCGCGAGATCCAGGACTGGGTCATCAAACCGCAGCTGCGCAACGTGACCGGCGTGACCGAGATCAACGCCATCGGCGGCTACGCCAAGGAGTACCACGTCGCGCCGGATCCGGCCAAGCTGTCGTCCTACGGACTGACCCTGGGCGACGTGGTCACCGCGCTGGACCGCAATAACGCCAACGTCGGCGCCGGCTACATCGAGCGCCGCGGCGAGCAGGTGCTCATCCGCGCGCCCGGCCAGGTGCGCTCGATGGCCGACATCGGCAACATCGTGCTGCGCAACGAGGCCGGGATCCCGGTCCGCGTGCGCGACGTCGCCAGCGTCGAGATCGGCCGCGAGCTGCGCACCGGCGCCGCCACTGACAACGGCCGCGAGGTCGTGCTGGGCACCGTGTTCATGCTGATCGGCGAGAACAGCCGCACGGTGTCGCAGGCCGTCGCGCAGCGCATGGCGCAGATCAACGCCAACCTGCCCCAGGGCGTGCATGCGGTGACGGTCTACGACCGCACCACGCTGGTCGACAAGGCCATCGCCACCGTCAAGAAGAACCTGATCGAGGGCGCGGTGCTGGTCATCGCCATCCTCTTCCTGTTCCTGGGGAATCTGCGCGCGGCCATCCTGACGGCGATGGTGATCCCGCTGTCGATGCTGTTCACCTTCACCGGCATGGTGAACCAGAAGGTCAGCGCCAACCTCATGAGCCTGGGCGCGCTGGACTTCGGCATCATCATCGACGGCGCCGTCGTGATCGTGGAGAACTGCGTGCGCCGCCTGGCCCACGCGCAGGCCCACAAGGGCCGGCCGCTGACGCGATCGGAGCGCTTCCACGAGGTGTTCCTCGCCTCGCAGGAGGCGCGCCGGCCGCTGCTCTTCGGGCAGCTGATCATCATGATCGTGTATCTGCCGATCTTCGCGTTGGGCGGCGTCGAGGGGAAGATGTTCCACCCGATGGCCTTCACCGTGGTGATCGCGCTGATCGGCGCGATGATCCTGTCCATCACCTTCATCCCGGCCGCGGTGGCGCTGTTCATCGGCGACAAGGTCGACGAGAAGGAGAACCGCCTCATGGGATGGGCGCGTCGCGCCTACGAGCCGATGCTGGCGCGCGTGATGGGCGCCAAGGCCCTGGTGCTGACCGTCGCCGCGGTGGTGGTCGTGCTGTCGGGCCTGCTGGCCACGCGCCTGGGCAGCGAGTTCATCCCCAGCCTCAACGAGGGCGATTTCGCGATCCAGGCGCTGCGCATTCCCGGCACCAGCCTGTCGCAGTCGGTGGCGATGCAGCAGCAGCTGGAGACGCGGCTCAAGGAGAAGTTCCCCGAGATCGAGCGCGTCTTCGCCCGCACCGGCACGGCCGAGATCGCGGCCGATCCGATGCCGCCCAACATCTCCGACGGCTACGTGATGCTCAAGCCGATGGACCAGTGGCCCGCGCCGCGCAAGACCCGCGACGAGCTGCTGGCCGCGGTGCAGGCCGAGGTGGCCCGGCTGCCGGGACAGAACTACGAGTTCTCGCAGCCCATCCAGCTGCGCTTCAACGAGCTGATCTCCGGCGTGCGCTCCGACGTGGCGGTGAAGATCTTCGGCGACGACATGGAGGTGCTGAACAGCGCCGCGCGGAAGATCGCCGAGCTGCTGCAGAGCGTCCCCGGCGCGTCCGAGGTCAACATCGAGCAGACCACCGGCCTGCCGATGCTGAGCGTGACCGTGGACCGCGAGCGGACCGCGCGCTACGGGCTCAACGTCCAGGACGTGCAGGACACGCTGGCCACCGCCGTCGGCGGGCGCGAGGCGGGCACGCTCTTCGAGGGCGATCGCCGCTTCGACATCCTGGTGCGGCTCCCCGAGACGCAGCGCGCGGACCTGGAGGCGATCAAGCGCCTGCCGATCCCGCTGCCGGTCGGCGCGGACGGCGCGCGCCGCTTCATCCCGCTGAGCGAGGTGGCGGACCTCACGACCGCGCCCGGTCCCAACCAGGTCAGCCGCGAGAACGGCAAGCGCCGCATCGTGATCAGCGCCAACGTGCGCGGCCGCGACATCGGCAGCTTCGTCGCCGAGGCGCAGCCGCTGATCGCGCGGCAGGCGCAGGTGCCCACGGGCTACTGGATGGAGTGGGGCGGCCAGTTCGAGAACCTCAAGTCCGCGACGGAGCGGCTCAAGGTCGTGGTGCCCGTCTCGCTGCTGCTGGTCTTCGTGCTGCTGTTCGCGATGTTCGGCAACCTCAAGGACGGCTTCATCGTGTTCACGGGGATCCCGTTCGCGCTCACGGGCGGCATCGTGGCGCTGTGGATGCGGGGGATCCCGCTGTCGATCTCGGCGGCGGTGGGCTTCATCGCGCTGTCGGGCGTGGCGGTGCTCAACGGGCTGGTCATGATCTCGTTCATCCGCAATCTGCGGGAGTCGGGCAAGGGGCTGGACGCGGCCATCCACGACGGCGCGCTGACGCGGCTGCGGCCGGTGCTGATGACGGCGCTGGTGGCCTCTCTGGGCTTCGTGCCGATGGCGCTGGCGACCGGGACGGGCGCCGAGGTCCAGCGCCCGCTCGCGACCGTGGTCATCGGCGGCATCCTGTCCTCGACCGCGCTCACGCTGCTCGTGCTGCCGGTGCTGTACCGGTTGGCGCATCGAGGCGACGAGGACGAGCCCGATCCCGCGATCGACGTGAAGCGACGGCGCGCGGACGGCGATGGCGACCCGGCCACCGTCGACGGGCATGGCCTCGACGACACGAGGGCGGCCGGTGCCGAGGGACGGCCGGCCTCATGAAGCTGCTCATCGTCGAGGACGAGCGCAAGGCGGCCGAGTACCTGCGCAAGGGGCTGACCGAGGAGGGTTACGTCGTCGAGGTCGCTCACGACGGCGTGGACGGTCTGCACAAGGCGTCGGTCAACACCTATGACCTGCTGATCCTGGATGGGCAGCTGCCCGGCATCGACGGGCTGGCGATGCTCAGCGCGATCCGGCAGGGCAGCGACGTGCCCATCCTGATGCTCACGGCGCGGGCGCGCGTGGAGGACCGCGTGCGCGGGCTGCAGGCCGGCGCGGACGACTACCTCACCAAGCCCTACGCCTTCTCCGAGTTGGTCGCCCGCGTGCAGGTGCTGCTGCGCCGGCGCGGCGGCCCGCGCGGACCGGAGGACGCGTTGTACCGGGTCGCCGAGCTGGAGGTCGACCCGATCCGGCGCAAGGTGACGCGCGCCGGTCAGCGCATCGACCTCACGCCCAAGGAATTCGGGCTGCTCACGCTGCTGGTGCGGCGGCAGGGCGAGGTGCTGTCGCGCACCGAGATCGCCGAGCAGGTCTGGGACATGAACTTCGACAGCGAGACCAATGTCGTCGAGGTGGCGATCCGGCGCCTGCGGGTGAAGATCGACCAGCCCTTCGAGCGCCCCTTGCTCCACACGGTGCGCGGCATGGGCTACGTGATCGAGAATCGCCCGGCGTGAGCGCGCGCGAGACCGCCCGGGTGACCAGGCCGGCGCCCGAGGACAAGGGGGCTCAGGTGCCCGAGCACGTGAACGCCCGCGAGCGGCACGCGGGCAGCCTCCGATTGCGACTGCTCGTCCGCCTGGCCTTGCAGTCGATGTCGGGCCTGGGGGCCGTCTGCGTGGCGGTCTACCTCGTGATCTTCCTGACCCTGGATCAGCGGCAGGACGAGACGCTCGCGCAGAAGCGCGAGGCCGTCACGCACCTGCTCACCGAGCAGCGCGGCGCCCATGACCTGGCCGCCGTGCGGCACCTGCTCACGGACTTCCTGGCCGGGCATGACGAGCTCACGCTGCGCGTCGCGGACCGCGAGGGCCAGGTCTTGCTCACGCCGATCCGACCGATGCCGGCGGGCGCGCGGGCCAAGCAGCTGCGCTTCGACGTGGCGCTGCCGGCGGAACTCGGCGGCCGCGGCACGGCGGTGCTGGTCTTCGACAAGCGACGGGACGACGCGCTGCTGGCGCGGCTGGGGTGGACGCTGATCTTGGCGGCGATCGGGGGAACGGTGGTCCTGTCGGCGGCCGCGGCCATCGGTGTCCGGCGCGAGCTGGCCCCGCTGCGCGCCCTGGTGAAGCAGGCGGCGGCCGTCGGCGTCGATCGTCTGGAGCTGCGATTGGACGGTCGCGATCAGGTGGAGGAACTGCAGCCGCTGATCCTGCAGATCAACGAGCTGCTGGACCGGCTGGCGGGCGCCTACCGGCAGATGGAGTCCTTCAACGCGGACGTGGCGCACGAGCTCAACACCCCGATCGCGATCCTCGTGAACAGCTGCGAGCTGGCGCTTCGGCGGCCGCGCTCGCCGGAGGAGCTCAAGGAGGCGCTGGCCTCCAACCTGGAGGAGCTGCATCGGATCGCGCGCATCGTCGCGGACATGCTCTTCCTGGCAAACGCGCAGCGCGGCGCCACGGCCAGCCGCGAGGAGGAGGTCGAGCTGAGCGAGCTCGCCGCCGAGGTCATCGACTATCACGAGGACGGGCTGCGAGCGGCGCACCTCGGCGCGGTGGTGCGCGGCGAGGCGAGGGCGCGGGTGGACGCCGGGCTGCTCCAGCGCGCCATCGCCAACCTGGTCAGCAACGCGACCCGCTATGCGACACCCGGGACCGTGGTGGAGGTGGTGATCACGCGCGGGGCCGTCGCCGACGCGGACGGGTCGGTCGATGCCAGCGTCAGCGCCAGCGCCAGCCCCGGTGCCGGTGCGGGTGCGTCGGAGACGATGTCGGCGGGGCAAGGCGCCGTCGGCGGGCGCCCGATCCGGATCGACGTCGTCAATGTCGGCGCGGCGATCGCGCCGAAGCATCTGCCGCGGCTCTTCGACCGCTTCTATCGCGTCGACCCCTCGCGCTCAGGCGCGAGCCGCCATCACGGCCTGGGCCTGTCCATCGTGGCCGCCGTCGCGCGCATGCACGGCGGGCGCGCCGAGGCGCGTTCGTCGGACGGCGTCACGACGGTGGGATTCAGCATCGACCCGGGGCCGCTCAGAGCTTGATCTCATGCATCGGCACGGCCATCTCGTCGGCGGCCGGACCGTGCCAGCGGCGCAGCGCGCGCTGGAAGAAGAGGCTGTTGGGCAGCTGCAGGCTGGAGCCGTTGATGTGGTCGCCGGACTCCAGCAGGGTCGTGTAGACGAGGTTGATCTCGACCACGCGGCCCTTCATGCCGGGCTTGTCACCGGACTCCAGCAGCTCGACCACGTCGCCGACGCGGAAGGCGCGGGTCACGTAGATCAGCAGCGCGCAGAACAGGTTGGACAGCACGCTCCAGGCCGCGAAGAACGCGACCGCGCCGACGGTGGCGAAGCCGGTGAAGGCCGTCCACAGCACGCCGCCGGACACTCCCATGCGCTCCAGCGCCCACAGCAGCGCGCCGCTGTAGATCAGCGCGGCCACGATGCGCAGGAACACGGTGGCGACCGTGACGGGCAGCGCGTAGGCGGCGGTGAGCCGGCGCGTCAGCAGTCGCGCGACGCGGACCAGCAGCCACGCGCCCAGCACGATGAGCACGACCTCGATGGTCGGCACCAGGATGTCCAGCCACTCCGAGGCCCAGGCGGGCAGGCGGTCGTGCAGGTTTTGAATCAGCTTTCTCATGGCCGTGATTCTCGGCCAGCTCGGTGACACCTCCGATCGCTCGACGGTGTCGAGGCGTGAGCGGACGGCGGCCCGAAGGCCTCAGAGCAGCGCGCGGGCCCCGTGCCAGAGGACGTAGAGACCGACCAGGATGATCAGCGCGCTCGAGAAGTACGGGGCCTTGCGGGCGAACTCGCCGAAGCCGGACCAGCGCTTGGAGACATGCTTGACGGAGAGGGCGGCCATCGCCCCGGAGGCGATCATGGTCAGCGCCAGGCCGATGCTGAAGCACAGCACGAGGGCCGCGCCCAGCGTGAACTGCTTGAGCTGCAGGCACAGCAGCAGCACGGTGATGGAGGCGGGGCAGGGGATCAGGCCGCCGGTCAGACCGAAGACGATGATCTGGCCGGTGGTCACCTGGCGATTGCCGAAGCGGCGTTGGATGTCGGCGGCATGCGCCCGTTCGTGGGCGTCCTGGTAGCCGTCGCCGCCCAGGTCCAGCGCGACCGACGCCTGCGCCCGGGCGGGCGTGGCAGGCGGATGGGGATGGGCGTGACCGTCATGGCCGTGACCGTCATGGCCGTGCCCTTGATCATGATCGTGGCGGCCCTCGGGGACATGCGGGTGCTTGTGATCGTGCGCATGGCCATGCGCGTGGTCGTGGTCGTGGTCGTGGTCGTGACCATGCTGATCGCGCCAGGTGCGCCACAGCATCCATCCGGCCACCAGCAGGATCAGGACGCCAGAGGCGACCTGGAAGTAGGGCTCGGTGGTCTCGGCATTCCAGTTGCGGCCGAAGTGCAGCCCCGCCAGCGCGACCAGCCACACCACGGCCGTGTGGGAGATCGTCGCCGACAGCCCCAGCAAGACCGCCTGCCCCAGCGTCCCGCGGATCGCGACGATGAAGGCCGCCATCATCGTCTTCGAGTGCCCCGGCTCCAGACCGTGCAAGCCGCCCAGCAGAATCGCGCTGGGGACGAAGAGCCAGGCATTGCCTTGCTGGAGCAGGGAAACGAAATCGGTCATGGACGAGGCGACGGCAGGTCGGAGAGGATCAGTGCCTGATACTCTACCCCAGTATATGAATCGCGATGGAATGGCCCTTCCGGACCGAGGTTCAACGGATGTAGCGGCGTACGGCGTCGATGACGAGATCCATGTCAGCCTCTCGCGTTTCTGGGGAGTGGGAGGGGTCGCCGAGGTGCTCGCGGACATGCCCCTCCAGGACCTCGGCCATCAGGCCGTTGGTCGCGCCACGGATCGCGGCGATCTGCTGCAGCACGCCGGCGCATTCGGCTTCGCTCTCCAGCGCGCGCTCGAGCGCCGCGACCTGGCCTGCGATGCGCCGCACGCGGGTGAGCAAGCCCTTCTTGCCGGTGATGGTGTGTGCCATGGGGGAAGACCGGCTCGACGGCCAGCATCTGGGGACGACCCCGAATGATAGGCGGGTACTCCCCCCAGCATCGGAGCCTTCAGGGGCGACCCCGAAGACCCTCACCCCAACCCTCTCCCGCAAGCGGGCGAGGGGGCAGGAGGAGGCGGGCGAGGGAGTGCAGGGCTCGCTGACTTCAACGGCCCTCACCCCAAACCCCTCTCCCACTCCGTGGGCGAGGGGCCACGTGGCGCACAGCATGTCTCGATAGACCACATGTCAACGGACCACATGTCAAAGGGCCACATGTCAAAGGGCCACATGTCAAAGGGCCACATGTCAAAGGGCCGCGTGTTGATGGGGGACGTGTTGCTTGGTTTGGTTGCCACATCAAGGCTTGGGCGCTGGTGGCTCCCTCGCCCGCTTGCGGGAGAGGGCGGGGGGTGAGGGTCTTCGGCGGCTACGCCAGGAAGCGCCGAATCTCCGCCAGCACCACCTCCGGCGCCTCGCGATGCGGCATGTGTCCGTTCTCCGGCAGCAGCAGCTTGCGCGCCTGGCCCGACACCCGATCGCGGATCAGCTCCTGATGGATCGTCGACCCGAATTCGTCGAGCCCGCCATGGATCGTCAGCGTCGGGCATTGCACGCGCGTCAGCACCTCGCACAGGGACCAGTCGGCGAAGGCCGCGGACAACCACGTCTCCGTCCACGCGCTCAACACCCACGGCGCCTTGACGCCGTGATACCGGCGCAAGCGGTCCAGCTGTTCCGGTGCCTTGAAGTCCTCGCGCGCCGCGCGAATGCCGGTCAGCGTGCGGTCCTCGGCGAAGACTTGCGCTGCAATCGTGATGAGGCGATCCACGCGGCCCGGCAGTTGCGCCGCCGCTTCGATGGCCATGCCGCCGCCGACGCTGTGGCCCATCGCGACGAAGCGCTCGATGCCGAGCCGGTCGACGACCGCCGACAGTCCGGTGCTCGCCTCATCGGCCACGAAACTCGGCGTCAGCGTATCCACGCGCGGGCTGGATTCACCGAATCCCGCGCGGTCATAGGCCACGACCTGCCGCCCGGTGGCCAGCGCGAGCGCCTCGGGGAAGCTCCGCCACAGGCTCACCGCGCCCAGCGAGTCATGCAGCAGGACGATCGGCGGCGTGGCCGCGCTCGCGGACGCCGGTGTCCAGCTGCGCGCGTGCAGCGTGCCGCCGTTGTAGGGGAGGGCATGGACGGCGACCTCGCAGGTCGCCTCGGCGGACGGGGCTGGATCGTGGGGCTGTGTCATGTCGCGATTAGAGCTGTTGAGGCCCTCGCTGGGCGTCACCGGGGCGACCGGCGGGCCGTCGAAGACCCTCACCCCAGCCCTCTCCCGCAAGCGGGAGAGGGGGCCATACGAGTCCTCTCCCGCAATCAATACGTCTCCAGATGCAATCGCCCCTCGCGCTTGAGGCTGCCCGAGAGGGCGTCCCAATCCGCGCCCGCTTGCACCGCGATGTCGCGCAACGCCAGCACCACGCCTTCCTCCATCGCCTTCAGGCCACAGACGTAGAAGTGGGCCTGCGGATCGCGCAGCATCTCCGCCAGGTCGGCCGCGCGCTCGCGCATCAGGTCCTGCACGTATCGGCGCGGCTCGCCCGGCACGCGGCTGAATGCCAGGTTCACGTCGATGAAGTCCTTGGGCAGCTTCTGCAAGGGACCGAAGTAGGGCAGCTCCTGCGGGGAGCGCGCGCCGAAGAACAGCATCAGCTTGCCGCCCTCGAACTTGCCGGACTGCCGCAACCGGCGGCGCCACTCGGTCATGGCTCGCATCGGCGCCGAGCCCGTGCCAGTGCAGATCATGACCACGTGGCTGCGCGGATGATTCGGCATCAGGAAGCTGCTGCCGAAAGGCCCCACCACCTGCACCTGCGCGCCCACCTCCAGGTCGCACATGTAGTTGCTGCCGACGCCCCGCACCGGCTTGCCGTCGTAGTCCTCCAGCACGCGCTTGATGGTCAGCGAGACATTGTTGTAGCCGGCCCGCTCGCCGTTGCGCGGGCTTGCGATCGAGTATTGGCGCGGGAAGTGCGCGCGGCCTTGCTCGTCGAGCCCGGGCGGCACGATGCCGATGCTCTGGCCTTCCAGCACCGGGAAGGGCATGGCCCCGAAATCCAGCACCAGATGATGGGTGTCGTAGTCCGAGCCCGTGTCGCCGACCTCGGTCACGCGGACGTTGCCGGTGACCGTGGCCGTCACCGTCTTCTGCGCGGCCTTGGGGCCGTAGAGGTTGGTGTACGCATGCGCGGCCGACCACGGCGGAATCACCGCGCCGTAATCCGCGCTGCGGAAGATCGGCTCGACCGCGGCGCTGGAGGCGCTCGCCACGTCGGCGCCGGACGGCTCGACGGGCGCGGGCACATCGTTCAAGGACACCTCGGCGCCGGCCTCGGCCAATGCGCCGGGCGGAAGCTCCTCGGGCAGGCTGTCCCAGCCCAGCTGCGCCTCGATGCTGTAGGCCAGCGCCTTGGGCATCGTGCGCCAGTTGTCGATGCTGCCGGTCGGGCAGGGCGGCACGCAGGCCATGCACAGATTGCACTTTTCCGCGTCCACCACGTAGTTGCGCGAGTCGTGCGTGATCGCGCCCACCGGACAGGTGGCCTCGCAGGTGTTGCACCGGATGCAGATCTCCGGATCGATCACGTGCTGCTTGATGAGGATCGCTTCCGTCATGTCCATGTCGCCTCCACGGGGGTCGCCTTGTCTCCTGGCTCGCGGGCGTTCAATTGAAGCGAACGTACTCGAAATCGACCGGCTGGCGGTTGATGCCCATGACGGGCGGCGCGATCCAGTTCGCGAACTTGCCAGGCTCGACGACGCGGCCCATCAGGCTCGCGACGAACTGGCGATCGCCCACGGACGGCAGCCACTGGTCGACGCGCGCGGCCCATTCGGCCTCGCTGACGATCTGGCCCTCGGGCGAGACCTTCGCCCCCGACAGCGTGCCGATGCTGCGGTGGAAGGCCTTGTGCGGCGTCTTCAGGCGATGCGGCAGGCCGGCCTTCTCGATGACCTTGTTCCAGCGGTCCACGCCGCCGACGCTGTCGCGGATGAAGTCGTCACGCAGCACCTCGTTGAGCGCGTTGAGCATCGGCACCTGGCGCTCGACGAAGCGGCCGCCCTCGATCGCCAGCACCGGATAGAACTGGCCCTTGAGCACATGATCGTCCTGGCGCTTGCCCTCCTCGTAGCGGCCCTTCAGACCGGTCGAGTAGAAGGTCGCCGCGTTGGAGCTCTCGTCCGCGCCGAAGAGGTCGATGGTGACGCTGAAGTGGAAGTTCAGGTAGCGCTGCAGCGTGGGCAGATCGATCACGCCGGCGGCGCGCAGCTTGGCCGGGTCGTCGGTCTTGAGCTCGTTCATCGCCTGGCAGGTGCGTTGGATCACGCGGCTCACGCCGGACTCGCCGACGAACATGTGATGCGCTTCCTCGGTCAGCATGAACTTGGTCGTGCGGGCCAGGGGATCGAAGCTGCTCTCCGCCAGCGCGCACAGCTGGAACTTGCCGTCACGATCGGTGAAGTAGGTGAACATGAAGAAGGACAGCCAGTCCGGCGTCGGCTCGTTGAAGGCCTGCAGGATGCGGGGGTTGTTCTCCTGGCCGCTGCGGCGCTCCAGCAGCGCGGCGCCTTCCTCGCGGCCGTCACGGCCGAAGTACTTGTGCAGCAGGTAGACCATCGCCCACAGGTGACGGCCTTCCTCGACGTTGACCTGGAAGAGGTTGCGCAGGTCGTACTGGCTGGGGGCGGTCAGGCCGAGATGGCGCTGCTGCTCGACGCTCGCGGGCTCGGTGTCGCCCTGCGTGACGATGATGCGGCGCAGGTTGGCGCGGTACTCGCCGGGGATGTCCTGCCAGGCGTCCTCGCCCTTGTGATCGCCGAAATGGATCTTGCGGTTCTGCTCGGCGGGGTTCAGGAAGATGCCCCAGCGGTAGTCCGGCATCTTCACGTGGCCGAAGGTGGCCCAGCCCTGCGGATCGACGCTGGTGGCCGTGCGCAGGTAGACGTCGAAGTTGTGCGAGCCGTCGGGCCCCATGTCCTCCCACCACGAGAGGAAGTTGGGCTGCCAGCCCTCGAGCGCACGCTGCAGCGTGCGGTCCTCGTTGAGGTTGACGTTGTTGGGGATCTTCTGGCTGTAGTCGATGGTGCTGACGGTCATCGGGGTCTCCTGGGTGTCTTGTCGCCGATGCGATCGGCGCGATGGGGCAGGCAGGCGCTCGGTGGCGCGTTCAGACGCGGTTCCAGTCGAACTGCGCCTTGTCGCCCTTGCCGAAGACCTTCAGCGCGCCCTTCTCGCCGACGGCGTTGGGGCGCTGGAAGATCCAGTTCTGCCAGGCGGTCAGGCGGCCGAAGACGCGCGTGACCATGTTCTCCGGGCCGTTGAAGCGCAGGTTGGCCTCCATGCCGGTGAGGGCGTCCGGGCTCATGGACACGCGCTCCTCGATGGCGATGCGGGTCTCGTCGGCCCAGTCGATGTCGTCGGGGTTGCTGGTCACCAGACCGAGTTGGAACGCGGCATCGGCGTCGAGCGGCATGCCGGCGTTGGCGCGGCATTGCTCGATCTGATCGGCGTCCTCGTAGAAACGGCGCTCGAGCCGGCTCTGCCCCGTGGCCATCGGCAGCAGACCGAAGTTGGTCTCGCCGATGAAGAGCTTGGGCGCGCGTTCCGGCTCGTCGGGCAGCGCGAGCATGTAGCTGCGATCGCAGGCCAGCGCGAGCTCCAGCAGCGAGCCCGCGAAGCAGGAGCCTGGCTCGATCAGCGCGAACAGGCTGCGCGAGGAGACGTCGACGCGGCTGAAGGTGCGGCGCAGATAGCCGATGGTCTCGCGTACCAGCCAGTGATGGGCGTGCTCGGCCAGCACGCCGTCCGAGGCGAGCACCGCGGCCGCGTCGCCCTGCGTGCGGATCAGCCAGGTGCCGATGTCCAGCTCGTTGGTGCGCATCGAGAGGATCGCGTCCTCCAGATCGCGGGCGAGGGCGAGCGGGTACCAGTCGGCGCCGGCGGCCTCGATCTCGGCGATGGTCGAGGGCAGCGCGTTGATCGGACCGCTGGGACCGTTCACGGTGAAGCTGGCGACGCGGCGGGCGCGGTCGATCTCGACGGTCACGTGGCGGTAGCGCAGCGCGTCCGGTTCGATCGTGCGTTGCAGCGGGCCGAAGACGACGCCCTTGCCGTCGGCGGGGCGGTCGCTGCCTTCGGCGAGCGAGAGGGCGCGCTCCTGGACCTTGGCGGAGAACTGGGCCGGCTTGACGATGTCGTCGACCAGGCGCCAGTCCTTGGCCTTCTTGCCGCGCACGCCTTCATTGGTCGTGCAGAAGATGTCTGCGAGGTCGTGGCGGACCTTGCGCTTGTCGGTGACGCGGGTCAGGCCGCCGGTGCCCGGCAGCACGCCCAGCAGCGGCACCTCGGGCAGGCTGACCGCGCTGGAGCGGTCGTCGACCAGCAGCAGCTCGTCGCAGGCGAGGGCGAGCTCATAGCCGCCGCCGGCGCAGGCGCCGTTGATGGCGGCGAGGAACTTCAGACCGCTGTGCTGGCTGGAATCCTCCATGCCGTTGCGGGTCTCGTTGGTGAACTTGCAGAAGTTCACCTTCCAGCCGTGGCTGGAGACGCCCAGCATGTAGATGTTGGCGCCGGAGCAGAAGATCTTGTCCTTGGCGCTGGTCACGACGACGGTGCGGACCTCGGGGTGCTCGAAGCGGATGCGTTGGAGCGCGTCGTTGAGCTCGATGTCGACGCCCAGGTCGTAGCTGTTGAGCTTGAGCTTGTAGCCGGGGCGCAGGCCGCCGTTCTCGTCGAAGTCGGCGGCCAGCGTGGCCACCGGGCCTTCGAAGGACAGCTTCCAGTGGCGGTAGCGCGAAGGATGTGTCTGGTAATCGACGCGGGTGGCGGTGAGGTCGGAGAGATCGCTCATTCGGGGCTCCATCGACATGCAGGAACGTGCAGCGAATGCGCTGCGGGGTTGCATGCAGTATGGTGCTTGTGTTTGGCGATTGCAAGCAGGTTAGTGCATCTATCGATGCGGGTTAACCCGTTTTTCCCCTCGCCCACGGAGTGGGAGAGGGGCCCTCATTCGCCCGCGCAGCGGGGTGATTCGCCCACGAAGCGCGGTGGTTGGCGGCGCATGAAGGATTAGCGCGCGATGAGCTCCCGAACCCGCCGCTCCAAGATCCCAAACGTCTCCGCCAGCGGCTGCGCGCTCGTATCGACATGCAGCTCCGCCTTCGCATAGAACGCCGCGCGCCCATGAAGAATGGACCTCAAATCGTCCATCGCTTCCTTGCTTGCCGCCATCGGCCGCGTGTCGCCTTGCGCGACGACCCGCTGCATGTGGTCCTCCGGATCCGCTTGCAGCCACACGGTGCTGCAATGCGCCAGCAGCAGATTGAAGGTCGCCGGATCCGACACGATCCCACCCGGCGTGGCGATCACCGCTTCCGGATAGATCTGGATCGCCTCCTCCAGCGCCCGCCGCTCGTAGCGCCGATACGCCGCCTGGCCATACAGCGCCTGGATCTCCCCGACGCTGCAACCCGCGAACTTCTCGATCTCCCGGCTCAGCTCGACGAACGGGTAATCCAGCGTCTCCGCCAGCATCGCGCCCAGCGTGGACTTGCCCGCGCCGCGCAAGCCGATCAGCGCCACCCGGTGGCTGCGCGGCTGCCCATGCCCCTGCGCGCCGCCGGTGCCGAGCAACTCGCCCACCGCCACACGCACCCGATGCAAGGTCGCCTCGTCGCGCCCCTCCAGCAGCTCGCGCAGCAGCAGCCACTCCGCGCTGGTCGTCGTGACGTCGCCGAGCAGCTCCGCCATCGGGCATTGCAGCGCCTGCGCGACCTGCAGCAGGATCAGGATGGACGGATTGCCCGCGCCATATTCCAGATTCGCCAGATGCCGTTCGCTCACGTCCGCCACGGTGGCGAGCGCCTTGCGCGTCATCCCCTTGCGCGAGCGCAAGCCGCGGACGCGATCGCCCAGCTGCATCAGGAAGGGGTGTTTCGCCGGTTCCTCCGCCTCCGGGGCGGTAGGGGTTAACCCGTCAACAGGCACTATATTGCTTGACATGATTTTTGACCGGCTCTAGATTGCCTGCATGCACGATACTGCATGGCGTGAGGCGCCGCAAGGCCTGCACTCTACGTCATCGCCGCCAGGAGCCAGTCATGAATCCTCAAGTCATCCGGTGCCCCTCATGAGCCTTGAGCGGCTCCCCAATTACCTCGGCGGCCGCTGGATCTCCGGCACCGGCACGCCGACCTCGCTCTTCGATCCAGTGCTGGGCACCGCCCTGGTCCAGGTCGATGCGACCGGGCTGGATCTGAAGGACGGCTTTCGCTTCGCGCGGGAGCAGGGCGGGGCGGCGCTGCGCGCGCTGACCTACCGCGAGCGGGCCGAGCTGCTCGCCGCGATCGCCCAGCTGCTGCAGAAGCACCGCGACGCCTATTACGAGATCGCGCTCGCCAACAGCGGCACGGTGAAGAACGATTCGGCGATCGACATCGATGGCGCGATCTACACCGTCGGCACCTACGCCAAGCTGGGCGCCTCGCTGCCCGACGCGCATTTCCTCCGCGAGGGCGAGCCCGCCTCGCTCGCCAAGGACGCCGCCTTCCAGTCCCTGCACGTGCAGACGCCGGTCGCCGGGCTGGCGCTCTTCATCAACGCCTTCAACTTCCCGTCCTGGGGCTTGTGGGAGAAGGCCGCCCCCGCGCTGCTGTCCGGCGTGCCCGTCGTCGTGAAGCCGGCGACCGCGACGGCCTGGCTGACGCAGCGCATGGTCAAGGACGTCGTCGACGCCGGCATCCTGCCCGCGGGCGCGCTGTCGGTCGTGTGCGGGAGCTCCGCCGGACTGCTCGATGCCCTCGAGCCCTTCGACGTGCTGTCCTTCACCGGCTCCGCCGAGACGGCCGCGACCCTCCGCTCCCACGCCGCGGTGACGCGCCTGTCCGTCCGCACCAACATCGAGGCCGACAGCATCAACAGCGCGCTGCTGATGCCCGACACCCGCGCCGGCGATGCCACCTTCGACGCCTTCATCAAGGAGGTCGCGCGCGAGATGACCGTGAAGTCCGGTCAGAAGTGCACCGCGATCCGCCGCGCCTTCGTGCCGGCGGCGCTCCATGACGACGTCGCCACCGCGCTGCGCGAGCGCCTGGCCAAGGTGGTCGTCGGCAATCCGCGCAACGAGACGGTCCGCATGGGCGCGCTGGTCAGCCGCGCGCAGCTCTCCGCCGTGCGCGAGGGCCTGTCCCAGCTGCAGCGCCACACGCGCACGCTGCTCGACGGCAACGCCGCCCCCATCGTCGACGCCGATCCCAAGGTCGCCTGCTGCCTCGGGCCGACGCTGCTCGGCCTGGACACGCCCGAGGCGGTCGAGGCCACCGCCGCGGTCCACGACATCGAGGTCTTCGGCCCCGTCGCCGCGCTGCTCCCCTACGCCGACCTGCCGCGCGGCCTCGCCCAGATCCGGCGCGGGCAGGGTTCGCTGGTGGCCTCGGTCTACGGCGCCGACGATGCCGCGCTCGCCCGCGCGGCGCTCGCGCTGGCGCCTGGTCACGGCCGGGTCCACGTGGTCACGCCGCAGACCGCCGCCCTCCACACCGGCCACGGCAACGTGATGCCGCAATCGCTGCACGGCGGGCCCGGCCGCGCCGGCGGCGGCGAGGAACTCGGCGGCCTGCGCGCGCTGAACTTCTATCACCGGAGAACCGCCATCCAGAGCGGGCCATCCGTCCTCACGCAGCTCCAGGAGACATGACATGAGCCCCTCGACCGTCGACAGCCCGCCCGATGTCGCGGCGCTTCCGGACCCGTTCAACTTCGCCGGCCATCTGCTCGCGCTCAACCAGTCGCGGCCGGACCGCCTGGCCTATGTCGACGACCTGGGCTCGCTGACCTACGGGGAACTGGACGAGCGCGTGCGCCGCGTGGCCGCCGCGCTGCGCGCCAGCGGCGTCAAGCGCGAGGAGCGTGTGCTGCTGATGATGCAGGACACGCTGGACTGGCCCGCCAGCTTCCTCGGCGCGATGTACATCGGCGCGGTGCCCGTGGCCGTCAACACGCTGCTGACCGAGGAGGACTACGCCTACATGCTGGAGCACTCGCGCGCGCAGGTGGTGCTGGTTTCCGGCGCGCTGCTGCCGGCGCTCCAGGGCGCGCTGCGCAAGTGCCCGGCGCACGAGGTGCAGCGCGTGGTCGTCTCGCGGCCGGTGGACGCGCTGGCGTTCGGTCACACCGATTTCGACGCCTTCGTCGCCGCGCACGCGCCGCTGGCCGCGCCGGCGGGCACGCATGCGGACGATCCGGGCTTCTGGCTGTATTCGTCGGGCTCGACAGGCCGCCCCAAGGGCACGGTGCATTCGCACGGCAATCCGTACTGGACCGCCGAGCTCTACGGCAAGCGCGTCCTGAACCTGCGCGAGGACGACGTCTGCTTCTCCGCCGCCAAGCTGTTCTTCGCCTATGGGCTGGGCAACGCGCTGACCTTCCCGCTGTGCGTCGGCGCCTGCACCGTGCTGATGGCGGAGCGCCCCACGCCGGCCGCCAGCTTCAAGCGGTTGCGCGGGGAGAGCCGCGGCGTGAGGCCCACCGTGTTCTTCGGCGCGCCCACGGGCTTCGCGGCGATGCTGGCGTCGGCGGATCTGCCGCCCGCGTCCGCCACCGCGCTGCGCCTGGTGTCCAGCGCCGGCGAGGCCCTGCCGGCCGAGCTCGGTCATCGCTTCAAGGCGCACTTCGGCGTGGACATCGTGGACGGGATCGGCTCGACCGAGATGCTGCACATCTTCCTGTCCAACCGGCCCGACGCGGTGGCCTACGGCACCACGGGCTGGCCGGTGCCCGGCTACCGCATCGAGCTGCGCGGCGAGGACGGCCAGGCGGTCAAGGACGGCGAACCCGGCGACCTGTTCATCGCCGGCCCCAGCGCCGCCATCATGTACTGGGGCAATCGCGAGAAGAGCCGCGAGACCTTCCAGGGCGGCTGGACCAAGAGCGGCGACAAGTACATCCGCAACGCCGATGGGACCTACACCTATTGCGGCCGCAGCGACGACATGCTGAAGGTCAGCGGCATCTACGTCAGCCCCTTCGAGGTCGAGGCCACGCTGGTGCAGCATCCCAGCGTGCTGGAGGCCGCCGTCATCGGGGTCGCCGACGAAGACGGCCTCATGAAGACCAAGGCCTACGTCGTGGTGCGGGAGGGACGGACGGTCACCGACGACGAGCTCAAGGCCTTCGTCAAGGAGCGGCTGGCTCCGTATAAATACCCACGCCAGATCGAGTTCATCGCCGAGTTGCCGAAGACGGCGACTGGCAAGATCCAGCGCTTCAAGCTGCGCCAGCTCGGCGCCGTCGCGGCTTGATCGCGGAATGACCCCGCGCTGACCTGTCTCCCTCGCGGCCCGGCCTTGGCCGGCGCGCGGGAACGGTCGGCGACGTGGACGACCCGAACGAGGCCGCCGGCGGTATCGCGGCCACAGCAGCAGATCCAAAACAGCGCGGCACGCATCGCGCATCCAGGAGACAAACCATGAACTGCTTCGCCCACGCCGCCATCGCCGTCGCCCTGACGACGGCGATCGCCACGCCCGCCTTCGCGCAGGCCAAGCTCAAGGTCGGCTTCATGCTGCCGGCCACCGGCACCTACGCCCAGCTGGGCACGGCCATCGACAACGGCTTCCGGCTCTACGTGGCCGAGCAGGGCGGCAAGATCGCCGGGCGCGAGGTCGAGTACGTCCGCGTGGACGACGAGTCCGATCCCGCCAAGGCCACCGACAACGTCAACAAGCTGATCAAGCGCGACAACGTCGACGTGCTGATCGGCACGGTGCACAGCGGCGTCGCGATGGCCATGGCCAAGGCGGCCAAGGAATCGGGCACGCTGCTGATCGTCCCCAACGCGGGCTCGGACCCGATCACCGGCCCGATGTGCGCGCCCAACATCTTCCGCTCCAGCTTCAGCAACTGGCAGCCGGGCTACGCGATGGGCGAGGTCATGGCCAAGCGCGGCCTGAAGAAGGTCGTGACCATCACCTGGAAGTACGCGGCCGGCGACGAGTCGGTGAAGGCCTTCAAGGAGGCCTTCGAGAAGAACGGCGGCAACGTGGTCAAGGAGCTGTCGCTGCCGTTCCCCAACGTCGAGTTCCAGGCGCTGCTGACCGAGATCGCCGCCACCAAGCCCGACGCGGTCTACACCTTCTTCGCCGGCGCGGGCGCGGTGAAGTTCGTCAAGGACTACGCCGCCGCGGGCCTCAAGAAGAACATCCCGCTGTACGGCGCGGGCTTCCTCACCGACGGGACGCTGGAGGCGCAGGGCGCCGACGCCGACGGCCTCATGACCACGCTGCACTACGCCGACGGCCTGAACACGCCGCGCGACAACGCCTTCCGGCTGGCCTACGCCAAGGCCTACAAGCTGCAGCCGGACGTGTACGCGATCCAGGGCTACGACGCGGCGCAGATGCTGGGCATCGGCCTGACGGCGACCAAGGGCGACGCTAAAAACGCGGCTGTCTTCGCCGAGGCGCTGCGCAAGGCCAGGATCGACAGCCCGCGCGGGACTTTCACGCTCTCGCGCGCCCACAACCCGGTGCAGGACATCTACCTGCGCCAGGTCTCCGCCAAGGAGAACAAGCTGACCAGCGTGGCCGCCAAGGCCCTGGCGGATCCGGGCCGCGGCTGCCGCATGTGATGACCGGGCTCGCGGAGCCCATCGCCTCGACAGCGCCGGTCCGCGCGGCCGGCGCGCTCGCGCAAGGAGGGTCCCGATGGACCTGACGACGTTCCTCATCCAGTGCCTGAACGCGCTGCAGTACGGGCTGCTGCTGTTCCTCGTGGCCTCGGGGCTCACGCTGATCTTCGGGATCATGGGCGTGATCAACCTGGCCCACGGCAGCTTCTACATGATCGGCGCCTACATGGCCTTCGCGCTGGCCCCCTGGGTCGGCGCGGTGCTGGGCGGCGGCTTCTTCACGACGCTGCTGGTGGGGGTCGTCGTGGCGGTGCTGCTGGGCTACGTGCTCGAGTGGGCCTTCTTCAGCTTCCTCTACGAGCGCGACCACCTGCAGCAGGTGCTCATGACCTACGGGCTGATCCTGATCTTCGAGGAATGCCGCAGCCTGCTGGTCGGCGACGACGTGCATGCGGTCGACGCGCCCGCGCTGCTGGCCGGGTCCATTCCCCTGGGCGACCTGATGACCTATCCGGTCTACCGGCTCTTCGTCAGCGCGGTGTGCCTGGCGCTGGCCGCGGGCATGTGGTGGGTCTTCGCCCGGACGCGGCTGGGGATGATGATCCGCGCCGGCAGCGTCAACCGCGAGATGGTCCAGAGCCTGGGCATCGACGTGCAGCGGCTGATGCGGCTGGTCTTCGCGGGCGGCGTGGCGCTGGCGGCGCTCGCGGGCATGGTGGCCGCGCCGGTGTCCAGCGTCTATCCGGGCATGGGCGGCCACGTGCTGATCATCTGCTTCGTGGTCGTGGTGATCGGGGGCATCGGGTCGGTGAAGGGGGCGCTGCTGGCGGCGCTGCTGATCGGCGTGGTGGACACCTTCGGCAAGGTCTTCCTGCCGCAGGCCTCGGGCGTGCTGATCTACGTGCTGATGGCGGCGATCCTGCTGTGGAAGCCCGCCGGGCTGTTCAAGGCCTGAGGCCGGGGAATGGTGATGCTCAATCTCTTGTCCGGACGCGCGGCCTTCGTCGGCCTCGGGTTCGCGGTGCTGGCGGCGGTGCCCGTCTTCAGCGGCGGCTACGTGGTGGACCTGATCACCAAGATCATGGTCTACGCGATGCTGGCGCTCAGCCTGGAGCTGCTGGTCGGCGGCACCGGCCTGGTGTGCTTCGGCCAGGCCGCCTTCTTCGGCATCGGCGCCTACGCGGCGGTCAAGCTCGCGCCCGAGAGCGGGGAGCCGGCGTCCCTCGCGCTGGCGCTGCCGGCGGCCGTGCTGCTGGCCGGCGGATATGCGCTGTTGACGGGCGCGCTGTCGCTGCGCACGCGCGGGGTCTACTTCATCATGGTCACGCTGGCCTTCGCGCAGATGGCCTACTACGTGGTCCACGACACGCCGCTGGGCGGCGGGTCGGACGGGATCTACCTCTACGCCAAGCCGGTGCTGGGCCGCTGGATCGACCTGGACCAGCCGCTGCACCTGTACGCCTTCACCTGGGGCAGCCTGCTGGCGATGTTCGTGCTGCTGGCCGTGCTGGGGCGCTCGCACTTCGGCCGCGCGCTGGCCGGCATCCGCGTCAACGAGCAGCGCATGCGCGCGACCGGCTTCTCGACCTACCCGTACAAGCTCGCGGCCTTCACCTTGTCGGGCGCGCTGGCGGGCTGGGCGGGCTTCCTCTTCGCGGTGAAGGACGGCGCCGTCAACCCGGAGCTCATGAGCTGGCACCTCAGCGGCGCGGTGCTGATCATGATCATCCTGGGCGGCCTGGGGCATCTGCGCGGCGCGGTGGTGGGGGCGTTCGCGTTCACGCTGCTGCAGGAGCTGTTCAAGAGCGAGGCGATCTTCGGAGCCTTCGCCAAGCATTGGCAGCTGGGGCTGGGCGTCGTGATTATCCTGAGCGTGGCGTGGATGCCGCGCGGGCTGGTGGGCGTCCCCGGTCAGCTGCGGGACGCATGGGCGATGCGCGGGCAGCCGCGAGCGACGAGGGCCCGGCCACGCTCGGCGCTGGCGGCCGCCCTCAAGCGGGAGCGCAACGCATGAGCGAGATCCTTCTGCGCGCCGAGCGGCTGACGCGACGCTGGGGCGGCCTGGTGGCGGTGGACGAGGTCTCGCTGGACCTGCGCCGCGGCGAAGTCCATGCGGTGATCGGCACCAACGGCGCCGGCAAGAGCACCTTGATCAACCTGCTGTCGGGGGAGTTTCCGCCCAGCGCCGGCAAGGTGGAACTGCTGGGCGAGGACATCTCGCGCTGGCCGCAACCGCGCCGCGCGCGGGCGGGCTTGGGTCGCAGTTATCAGCGCAACACGATCTATCCGGAGTTCAGCGTCGAGGAGAACTGCCGCCTCGCGGCGCAGGCGCGGCTGCAGGATCCGTGGCGCTGGTGGCGCGCGGCGCATCGACAGGCGGCGGTCGTCGATCGGGCGCGGGACAGCGCCCGGCGGGCGGGGCTGGGGGAGGCGCTCGGGGCGAGCGCGGGCGCGCTCAGCCATGGGCAGAAGCGGCAGCTCGAGATTGCGATGTGCCTGGCGACGACGCCGCAGGTGCTGCTGCTGGACGAGCCGCTGGCGGGCATGGGCGCGGACGAGACGGAGCGGATGCTCGCGCTGCTGGCCGAGCTCAAGCGGGAGCACGCGATCCTGCTGGTCGAGCACGACATGGAGGCCGTGTTCCGCATCGCCGATCGCATCACGGTGATGGTCAACGGGAAGGTGATCTGCTGCGGCGATCCGGCGGCGGTGCGCGCGGATCCGCAAGTGCAGACGGCCTATCTGGGAGAGCACGCATGAGCGCGACCCACACCCCGACGCGGTCGGCCGGGGACGCGTCGCGCGCGTCCGGCATGGCGACCTCGACCAGTCTGGCGGCCCCGTTGCTGGAGGCGCGCGGCGTGCAGGCCTGGTACGGCAGCAGCCACGTGCTGCACGGGATCGACATCACGGTGGGCAAGGGCGAGACGGTGGGGCTGCTGGGCCGCAACGGGATGGGGAAGAGCACGCTGATCCGCAGCCTGCTCGGGCATGTCGCGCGCCGGGAAGGGGAGATCCTGATCGGCGGACGCGACGTGTCGCGGGCGAGGCCGCATGAGGTCTCGCGGCTGGGAATCGCGTATGTGCCGGAAGGGCGGGGCGTGTTTCCGAACCTGTCGGTGAAGGAGAACCTGGTGATGGCCGCGAGGCCGTCGCTCGACGGTCGCAAGGATTGGACCCTGGAGCGGGTGCTGAGCGTGTTCCCGCGCCTGGCCGAGCGCCTCCACCATCAGGGGGGACAGCTGTCCGGCGGCGAGCAGCAGATGGTGTCCATCGGCCGCGCGCTGATGACGCATCCGGAGCTGGTCATCCTGGACGAGGCGACCGAGGGCCTGGCCCCGCTGGTGGTGGCGGAGATCTGGCGCGTGATCGCGCAGATCAGGGAAGCGGGGCTGGCGACGGTCATCGTCGATCGCGACTACCGGAAGGTGCTGGCGCACAGCAATCGGGCGGTCGTGCTGCAGAAGGGGCGGGTGGCGTTGGCCGGATCGGCCGAGGCGGTGGCCGCCGATCCGGGGTTGAGCGGGTTGCTCGGGGTGTAGCGCCCGAAGACCCTCACCCCAACCCTCTCCCGCAAGCGGGCGAGGGAGATCCAGGCTCGCTGACTTCACCGGCCCTCACCCCAAACCCCTCTCCCACTCCGTGGGCGAGGGGCAACGATGCGCTCAGCCTTCTGGTCGAAAGCGGCAGACAGGATGGATGCCACTTTCTCTGGTTGACGCCGCGTCAGGCACTACCTGTCTCACCAAGCATCGACGAACTCGACATCTCTCTTTGGTGTCAGGTGCTGCCCAGCCCTCTCCGCCGCGCAAGTGCCTGAGCGCTGGCGGCCCCCTCGCCCGCTTGCGGGAGAGGGCAGGGGTGAGGGTCTTCGGGGTCCGTCGCCCCCCCCGATCCCAGACCTCGCTCCCGTGACTTGCGGGACGCCCGCGATGCCTTTTGGCATCGAGGTTCCCGGCGATCAGAATCCCGCCTCCAAAGTTGAGAGGTCGTGAGTGAATCGAGCCCTGATCGTCATCCTGATGACGCTGCTGCTGGACGCCGTGGGCATGAGCCTGGTGTTCCCCATCCTGCCCGGCCTGCTGCGCGAGCTGGGCGGCGAGGCCTCGGCCACCACCCACTATGGCGCCTTGCTCGCGGTCTACGCGGCGATGCAGTTCCTGTTCGCGCCCGTGCTCGGCGCCTTGAGCGACCGCTTCGGGCGTCGGCCCGTGCTGCTGGTCTCGCTGGCCGGCGCGGCCGCGGACTACGTGCTGATGGCGATGGCACCCAGCCTGACCTGGCTCTACATCGGCCGCGTGCTGTCCGGCATCACCGGCGCGAGCATGGCCGTCGGCACGGCCTACCTGACCGACGTCACGCCCGAGCCCGACCGCGCCAAGCGCTACGGCCAGATGGGCGCGGCGCTCGGGCTGGGCTTCGTCGTCGGACCGCTCATCGGCGGTGCGTTGGGCGAGTGGTCCCTGCGCGCGCCCTTCGTCGGCGCGGCGGTGATGAACGCCATCAACCTGGCGATGGCCTGGTTCATGCTGCCCGAGTCCAACCAGCACCGCACACCGCGGATCGACCTGGCCAAGCTCAACGCCTTCTCCGCGCTGCATCGCCTGAGCGGCAAGCCGCCGCTGCTGCCGCTGGTCGGCGTCTTCGCGGTGGTGATGCTGGTGTCGCAGGTGCCCGGCGCGCTGTGGATCCTGTACGGCCAGGACCGCTACGGCTGGACGGCGTGGATCGCGGGCCTGTCGCTCGCCTGCTATGGCGGGCTGCACGCGATCTCGCAGGCCTTCGTGACCGGCGCCATGGTGGGCCGGCTGGGCGAGCGGCGGTCCCTGCTCGTCGGCATGGCCGCGGACGGACTGGGCTTCGTCCTGATGGGCGTCGCCACGGCGGGCTGGATGCCGTTCGCCTTCCTGCCGTTCTTCGCGATCGGCGGGCTGGCATTGCCCGCGCTGCAGGCGATGCTCGCCAAGCAGGTCGACGCCGCGCATCAAGGCGAGCTGCAAGGCACGCTGGCCAGCATCGGCAGCCTGATCGGCATCGCCGGCCCGCTGGTCGCGACAGCGGCATTCGCGGCGACGCATCACACCTGGCCGGGCCTCACCTGGCTGGTCGCGGCGGCGCTGTACCTGCTCGCCGTGCCCTTGCTGTTCAGCAGTAGGGCAAGGGAGGGCGGCGAGGGCTCGTGATCTGGCGCGAGGGCTGAGCCCGAAGACCCTCTCCCCAACCCTCTCCCGCAAGCGGGAGAGGGAGAACCCCTGATCGACGCGCGCGGGCCGCGCCAGCGCCTCGACCTCGCGCCAAGGTGCGCTCGATGTCTAGGACCATTCAAGTTCCCTCTCGCTCAAGTTCCTTCGCGCTCAAGCGCTCGGTGTCTAGGACTCCCTCTCCCGCCCAGCGGGAGAGGGCAGGGGAGAGGGTCTTCCGCGCGCTCTCGCAGTCAGCCACTCCAGGATGGTCGAGACAACCGCTTCCCTCTGTCGCATCACCTCAAGATTGGTGAAACGCATGACGTGGAACCCCAGCTTCTCCAGCTTGGCGGTCCGCGCCGCATCCGCCGCCGCGGTGCCTGGCTCGAAGTGCTGTCCTCCATCGAGTTCGATGATCAATCGCGTCTCCATGCAGATGAAGTCCACGATGTATCGGTTCACCGGATGCTGACGCCTGAACTTGTGGCCATCGAGGCGTTTGGCTCGTAGGCAATGCCAGAGGGCGAGCTCCGCCGCGGTGGTCGCGCTTCGCAGCCTCCGGGCGTTGATCTTGGGATCTTGTGAGGGGGTGTCGGGGTCGTTCATGAGGACTTAGTGAGCGTTCGAAGACCCTCTCCCCAACCCTCTCCCGCAAGCGGGCGAGGGAGCCATCGGCACCGAGCGCCTTCGCGCGAGGCACCTGGGGGGAGCAACGACCACCGAGCGCCTTGGCGCGAGGCACTCGACCACCGGCATATCGTCATGTGCAGAACGAGCTTGGGCCGGACGGGTCAGGCTTCCAGAATCGGCGCGTCCCCCACAGGCCGCCGCCATGACCTACAAGCTCTCGCTGCTCGAAAAGAGCCTGATCCCCGCCGGATCGACCGCCGCCGAGGCGCTGCATCGCACCACCTTGCTGGCCCAGCGCGCCGAGGCCCTCGGCTATCACCGCTTCTGGCTGAACGAGCACCACGGCAACGACCAGCTCGCCGGCTCCGCGCCCGAGGTGCTCATCGCCTACCTGCTGGCCCGCACCAGCAGCATCCGCGTGGGCTCGGGCGGCGTCATGCTGCAGCACTACAGCCCGTTCAAGGTCGCCGAGGTCTTCAAGGTGCTGGCCGCGCTCGCGCCGGGACGCGTCGACCTGGGCATCGGCAAGGCGCCCGGCGGGCTGCCCGCCACGACGAAAGCCCTGCAGGCCCTGCATGACCGGGCCCACCCCGCGTCCTTCGACCAGCAACTCGCCGACCTGGACGCCTTCATCGACGACAAGCTGCCCGCCGATCACCCGCTCGCGGGCGCGCTCGCGCGGCCCGTGCCACCGGTGCCGCCGTCGCGGATCCTCCTGGGCGGCAGCCCGGGCAGCGCGAAGTCGGCGGCCGATCGCGGTTGGGGCTTCTGCTACGCGGGCCACTTCAACGGCGATCCGCTGAATGTCGAACGATCGCTGACGGCCTACCGGGAGGCCAGCGGCCGCGCGCCGCTGCTGGCGCTGTTCGCCTTCGTCGCCGAGACCCGCGAGGAGGCCCAGCGCCTGGCCGGTGCCAAGCAGATGATCAAGCTGCATCTGTCGACCGGCAAGAGCGTCAACCTGCCCACGCTCGAGGCCGCGGCCGACTTCGCCCGCGCGGCCGGCGACACCGACTACCGCACCGAGGTGCTGACGCCGCATGTCGTCGCCGGCACCGCCGCGGAGGTGCGCGCCGAGCTCGACGCGCTGCACGAGCGCCACGGCGTCGACGAGTTCCTCGTCGAGATGCCGGTCTCCGACTACGCCGCGCGGCTCAGGTCCATCGAGCTGCTCGCCAGCGTGCTCGCGCCCGCGCGCGTGAGCTGACAACACCCGACCCCGCGCGCGGCCGAGACGCCGCCCGAGCTCATCCCATCCGACCCGACGACTCTCCACGACCCCGATCCAAGAGGCCCGACCCATGACCCAACCGCTCATCTCCTTCGGCATCATGTTGCACGGCGCCGGCGGCCACATGAACTCGTGGCGCCATCCCGGCGGCCCCGCCGATGCCAGCGTCAACCTCGGCTTCATCGTCGAGACCACGCGCAAGGCCGAGGCCGCCGGCATCGCCTTCGCCTTCGTCGCCGACGGGCTCTACATCAACGAGAAGTCCATCCCGCACTTCCTCAACCGGTTCGAACCCCTGACCATCCTCTCGGCGCTGGCGACCTCGACGGCCCGCATCGGCCTGGCGGGGACCGTCAGCACCAGCTACAGCGACCCCTTCACGGTCGCGCGTCAGTTCGCGTCGCTGGACCTGATCAGCGGCGGCCGCGCCGGCTGGAACGTGGTGACGACGCCGCTCGAGGGCTCGGCGAAGAACTACAACCGCGAGCATCCCGACCACGCGCTGCGCTACGAGATCGCCGACGAGTACCTGCAGGTCACGCAGGGGCTGTGGGACAGCTGGGACGAGGACGCCATCGTCCGCGACCGCGTGACGGGCAAGTTCTTCGAGGCCGGCAAGCTGCACACGCTCGACCACAAGGGCCGCTTCTTCGAGGTCGCCGGGCCGCTCAACATCGGCCGCTCGCCGCAGGGTCAGCCGGTGATCTTCCAGGCCGGATCGTCGGAGGCGGGCATCGCGCTGGCCGGCAAGTTCGCCGACGCCGTCTTCACCCACTCGCCCAATCTGGAGGAGACACGCAAGTTCCGCCAGCAGGTGCGCAACAGCGCCGTCGCGCATCGCCGCCCGGCCGACGCGGTGAAGATCTATCCCGGCATCGGGCCCGTCGTCGGCGCGACCGAGGCGGAGGCGCAGGCCAAGCTGCAGGTCATCCGCGAGCTGCTCAGCGTCGAGGACGCGCTGGCCTACCTGGGCCGCTTCTTCGATCACCACGACTTCAGCCAGTACCCGATCGACGGACCGTTCCCCGACCTGGGCGACATCGGCAAGAACAGCTTCCAGTCGACGACCGACCGCATCAAGGCCGACGCCAAGGCGAAGGGACTGACGCTGCGCGAGGTCGCGCTGCAATCGGCCACGCCGTCCTCCAACTTCGTCGGCAGCGGGGAGCGCGTGGCCGACGAGATCATCCGGTGGATCGACGCCGGCGCGGCCGACGGCTTCATCCTCGGCTTCCCGGTGCAGGCCGAGGGGCTGCAGGACTTCATCACCCATGTGATCCCGGTGCTGGAGGCGCGGGGTCGCTACCAGCGCGAGCTCACCGGATCGACGTTGCGAGACCACCTGGGCCTGCCGCGCAAGGAGAGCCGCTACGCCGCCGGCGCCGACGTTCAAGCCGACGCCGACCGCGCGGCCGCCGCGTGATGGGCGTCGACGACAGCCAGGCGCTGCAACGCGCCCCCTCGCTCGCGCAGACCCTGGCTCGCGAGGCGTCCGAGCGCATCGGCGCCCGCATCGCCGCCGACATCGAGCCCTTCATCGCGCTGCGGCGCGATATCCACCGGCATCCGGAACTCGCCTTCCAGGAGCACCGCACCTCGGCGCTCGTCGCGGAGCGGCTGCGCGACTGGGGGTACGAGGTCACCACGGGCATCGCCGGGACCGGCGTCGTCGGCACGCTGCGCCGGGGAAGCGGTGGGGCCGGGGGCTCGGGCGGCAAGCGCCTGGGCCTGCGCGCCGACATGGACGCGCTGCCCATCACCGAGGCGACCGGTCTGCCCTACGCCAGCGTCCACGGCGGCGTCATGCACGCCTGCGGCCATGACGGCCATACGACGGCGCTGCTGACGGCCGCGCACTACCTGGCCCGGCACGGCGACTTCGACGGCACGCTGCAGCTGATCTTCCAGCCCGCGGAGGAGATGGGCGGCGGCGCGCAGCGCATGATCGACGACGGCCTGTTCGAGCGGTTCCCGGTGGACGCGGTCTTCGGCCTGCACAACTGGCCCTGCGTGAGCGCCGGGCACCTGGGGTGCGTCTCGGGGCCAGCGATGGCCTCGGTGGACCAGGCCCAGATCATCGTGCGAGGGAAGGGCGGTCACGGCGCGCAGCCGCATGAGACCGTCGACCCCATCGTCGTCAGCGCGCAGCTGATCTCGGCGCTGCAGACCGTGGTGGCGCGCAACGTCGATCCGCTGGACATGGGCGTGGTCACCGTGGGCTCGATCCATGGCGGCTTCGCGGCCAACGTGATCCCGGACAGCGTGGAGCTGCAGCTGACCGCGCGCGCCTTCCGGCCGGAGGTCCGCGAGGTCCTGCGCCAGCGCGTGCCGGCCCTGGCCCGCGCGCAGGCCGAGAGCTTCGGCGCGACCGCCGAGGTGAACTACCGGCTCGGCTATCCGGCCGTCCTCAACCACGAGGGGGAGACCGCCTTCGCCCGCGAGGTCGCGCTGGAGGCGCTGGGCGCCGACAAGGTCGAGGCCGGGTTCCGGCCCCGCACGGCGAGCGAGGACTTCGCCTACATGTTGCAGGCGCGGCCGGGCAGCTACCTGTTCATCGGGAACGGCGACAGCGCGCCGCTGCACAGCCCGCGCTACGACTTCAACGATGCGGTGCTCGCGCCCGCCGCCACCTACTGGTCGCGGCTGGTCGAGCGCTACCTCGCCTGACCGGGCCCGCGATGCGGCGACGGTCCGGCCCGCAACGGCGCAGAGCGCCTTCCACGTGGACGCGAAGGAGTCTGTCATGCCCGAGACCTTCATCCAGACCAGCCCGGCCGATCCCCGCGCGCAACCCTTGATCGCCGCGCTCGCGGTCGAGTACCAGACCCGTTACGAGGACCTGTACCGGATCGACGGGGAGTCCGCGGAGATCGAGCTCAAGCGCTATGCGCCGGCGCTGTTCACGCCGGCCGGCGGCGGGCAGTTCCTGCTCCTGCTGCGTGACGGCGAGGCCATCGCGGGCGGCGCCTTCAAGCGACATCCCGATCCGCGCACGGCGGAGTTCAAGCGCATCTGGACGGACCGCCGGTTCCGCCGCCAGGGCTTGGCCGGCCGCGTCCTCGCGGAGCTCGAGGCCCACGCCGTCCGCCAGGGCTATGAGCGCATCTTCCTGACCACCGGCTGCCGCCAGCCCGAGGCAGTCGGCCTCTACCTGCGGCACGGCTACACGCCGCGCTTCGACCTCGACGGCGATCACGAGGCGCTGCGCACCTTGCCCTTCGACAAGCTGCTCCGGCCGCGCCACGCTGCGCCGACCGGTCCCGAGCCCATCAGCGCCGCATCGCCGGCCACCTCGTCGCTCCCGCAGTCCGCCGCTTCGTCGGCCGCGACCTCGCTCCACCTCTCTCCGGCCCACTCCCACCCGGCATGAACACCACCGTCCTTCCCTTCGGCGCCGAGTCCTCCCACGCCGGCGCCAACGCCGCGCCGCCGGCCGTCGCCTCGCCCACGCGGCTCGCGGCCGCCGGCCCGCATCGCTACGCCCACCTGCGCGTGGTGCCCGCGCGCTACCCGGCGCGGACCGTGGGAACGGTGCTCGCGCTCCTGCTGCTGGGGCTGATCGCGCATTCGGTGATCACCAACGAGAAGTGGGGCTGGCGTGTCTTCGCCGAATGGTTCTTCGACGAGGCGGTGCTGGTCGGGCTGGGCCGCACGCTGCTGCTGACGGTGCTCAGCGCGGCGCTGGGCTTCTCGCTGGGGACGCTGCTGGCCTTGGCGCGGGTGTCGGGGTCGACGATCCTGTCGAGCTTCTCGTTCGGCTACGTCTGGCTGTTCCGGTCCATTCCGCCACTGGTGCTGCTGCTGCTCATCAACAACCTCGGCTACCTCTACGAGACCGTCACCATCGGCGTTCCGCTCACCCACTGGGTCTGGTTCTCCGTGCCGACGACGCAGTTGCTGAGCCCGTTCGCCGCGGCGATCGTGGGCCTGACGCTGAACCAGTCCGCCTACGCCGCCGAGATCATCCGCGGCGGCATCCTGTCCGTCGACCCCGGCCAGCACGAGGCCGCGGCCGCGCTGGGCCTGTCCAGACCGCGCCAGGCCTGGCGCATCGTGCTGCCGCAGGCGATGCGGTCCATCCTGCCCAACGGCTTCAACGCGATCATCGGGCTCACGAAGGGCACCTCGGTCGTCTACGTGCTGGCGCTGCCGGAGCTCTTCTACACGATCCAGGTCATCTATCGCCGCAACCTGGAGGTGATCCCGCTGCTGATGGTCGCCACCGCCTGGTACCTGGTGATCCTCACCGTGCTGTCGCTGATCCAGCGCCAGATCGAGCGCCATTTCGCGCGCGGCGCATTGCGCGAAGGAGGGCGATCGACCCGGTCGCTCCGTTCGATCCGTTCCAGGGCCAAGGTCGCCGCGACGAGAGAGGCGGCGCCTTCCGTCGCCTCGGTGGCGGTGACGACACGCGAGGCGGTGCCGGCATCGGGCGACGTCCGGACGGCCACCCCCGCGGCCGATGGCGTCGCCGTGGCGGCCTGGGGCGCTTCTCCGGTCCCGGGCGGCGAGATCATGGTGCACGGCGTGAGCAAGCAGTACGGCGCGCTGCGCGTGCTGGACGAGGTGTCGCTGACGATCCCCGCCGGCGCGGTGACGGTGATCCTGGGCCCGTCGGGCTCGGGCAAGTCGACGCTGCTGCGCAGCATCAACCACCTGGAGCGCGTCGACGAGGGCTTCATCGCGCTGGATGGCGAGCTCATCGGCTACCGCCAGATCGGCGACACGCTCCACGAGCTGCGCGAGAGCGAGATCCTGCGCCGCCGCGCCGACATCGGCATGGTCTTCCAGGGCTTCCACCTGTTCCCGCACATGACCGTGCTGCAGAACCTCGTCGAGGCGCCGGTGTCGGTGCGCGGCGTGCTCCCCGCGGAGGCCGAGGCCCGGGCACGTCTGCTGCTGGCGCGCGTCGGCCTGGCCGACAAGGCCGACGCCTATCCGCGCCAGCTGTCCGGCGGCCAGCAGCAACGCGTCGCGATCGCGCGCGCGATGGCCCTCCAGCCCAAGGTGCTGCTCTTCGACGAGCCGACCTCGGCGCTCGACCCGGAACTGGTCGGCGAGGTGCTGGCCGTCATCCGCGAGCTGGCCCGCTCCGGCACGACGCTGGTCGTCGTCACCCATGAACTCGCATTCGCCCGGGAGGTCGCCGACCAGGTGGTCTTCATGGAGCAGGGGCGCGTCGTCGAGATCGGCCATCCCGATCAGCTCTTCGACCGCCCCACGCAGGCACGCACCGCGACCTTCCTCGCGTCGTCGGGCGTCTCACTCCCCCTCCAAGGTAGCTCTCATGATTCAACAACGCCATGACGCCGCTCGGCACGGGTGGGCATCGGTCGCCGTCGCGGCCGCCGCCGCGCTCGCAGTGACGGCCCCGGTCTGGGCCGGTCCGCAAGGCCAGGCGCAGGCCTCGACCGCTTCCGTCGCCGCGCCGATCACCGCTCCCACGCCGACCGTGCCGACCGTGCCGACCTCCTGGACGATCGACCTCACCCCGGCGCAGCTGGGCCGCATCCATGCCGAGCGCGATCCCGCGGCGATCCAGGCCTTGCCCAAGGACTTCAAGTTCGTGACGCCCGGCGTGTTCACCGTGGCCATCACGGCGGCGGTGGCACCGGCGTCCACCTACGCGACCGATGCCCGGACCATCGTCGGCTCCGACGCCGACCACGCCCATCAGCTCGCCGAGGCGCTGGGGCTGAAGCTCAACCTGGTGTCGGTCGCCTGGCCGGACTGGCCGCTGGGCCTGGCTTCCGGCAAGTACGACGCCGTGATCTCCAACGTCGGCGTGACCGAGGAGCGCAAGCAGAAATTCGACTTCTCGACCTACCGCCTGGGCCTGCACGGCTTCTTCGTCCGGAAGGACAGCGCGATCCAGTCGATCAGGGAGCCCAAGGACATCGCCGGGCTGCGCATCATCACGGGCTCCGGCACGATCCAGGAGCGCATCCTGCTGGAGTGGAACCGGCTCAACGAGGCGCAGCATCTGAAGCCCGTCCAGCTGCTGTACTTCGACGACATCGTGGCGGCCAAGCTCGCCCTGGAGACGGGGCGCGCCGATGCGCACTTCAATCCGTTCGGACCGCTCGCCTACCTCGCGGCCAAGGAGGGCAAGACCCGGCTCGTGGGCACGGTCAATGCGGGCTGGCCGTTGAAGGCCGACGTCGCGGTGGCCACCCGCAAGGGCAACGGCCTGGCGCAGGCGCTGACGGTGGCGACCAACACCTTGATCCGCAACGGCAAGTACGGCCAGACGCTGGCCCGCTGGGGCACCGGCGAGGAGGCGGTCGCGCAGTCGCAGACGAACCCGCCGGGCCTGCCCAAGTTCTGACGCACGAGGCGCCCACCGCATGAGCATCGACCACCTGGCCCTGTTGATTCCGGGCAACTTCGTCGCGTCCGATCCCTTCGCCGGGCTGGACGCGACGCTGAATCTCTTCACCCGCGCGGAGGCGCTCGGCTTCGACAGCGCCTGGGTGCGGCAACGCCACCTGGAGCGCGGCGTGTCCTCGGCCTCGACCTTCCTCGCCGCCGCGAGCCAGCGCACCCGCCGCATCGAGCTGGGCGCCGCGGTCATCCAGATGGGCTACGAGAACCCGTTCCGGCTCGCCGAGGATCTGGCCACCGCGGACACGCTGAGCCGCTCGCGGCTGCAGGTCGGACTGAGCGCCGGCGCGCCGCTGTATGGCGCGCTGCTGGGTGATCGTTTCCACGACGGGGATCCGAGCGGGGTCGACTACTCGCATGCGCGCGTGCTGCGGCTGCGGGACAACCTCCGTGACGAGCGCTTCGGCGACGAGGAGGCCTGGATCGAGTCCCCCGCCGGTCGCCAGCGCCCGCGGCTGCACCCGGTGGCGCCAGGTCTTGCCGACCGGCTCTGGTATGGCGGAGGCTCGCTGTACTCGGCGCAGTGGGCGGGGCAGCACGGCTTTAACCTGCTGATCGGCAACATCAGCCGGGGGGAGCAGAGCGATGACCTCTTCACCGCGCAGGCTCAGCAGCTGGACCGCTATCTGACGCATTGGGGCGCGGCAGGACATGCCCGCGTGCCTCGGGTCGCGCTGGGCCGGGTGATCGTCCCGACGGACGGCGCGGACGCGGCCTCGCGCCGGCGATACCGCGAGTTCGCGGAGAGCCGGCAGGCGCGGACACTGGCACCGCAAGGGGAGCGGCGGACGCTGTTCGCCTCCGACCTGATCGGCAGCGCGGACGAGATCCTGTCCGCGCTTGCCCGCGATCCGATCCTGCCGCGGGTCAGCGAGTTCCGGCTTGAGCTGCCGTATGACCTCGAGCCGGAGCAGTACCTGCAGATCATCGAGGACGCGGCGCGGTTGATCGCGCCGTCGCTGAAGACCCTCACCCCAACCCTCTCCCGCAAGCGGGAGAGGGAGAACGTCTGAACAAGGCGCGTTGACGGCGGTAGGCCCATCGAAGTGCCTCGCGGCAAGCCGCTCGGTGCCTATGGCTCCCTCTCCCGCCCAGCGGGAGAGGGCTGGGGTGAGGGTCTTCCGCGCTCCCCCGCCCATCACCACCCCGGTGCATTCGTCCGCACGCCCGAACGGTTCAACAGTCCTCGCCCCAAGCGCTCGGTGGTTACGGCTCCCTCTCCCGCTCTGCGGGAGAGGGCTGGGGTGAGGGTCTTCCGCGATCTCCCGAAGTCAGCCATCCCAGAATGACTGAAACCACCGCCTCCCGCTGATGCAACACCTCAAGATTGCTGAAGCGCATGACGTGAAATCCCAGCGCCTCCATCTTTGCCGTTCGAGCCGCATCGGCCGCGGCGCCGGCAGGGTCGAAGTGCTGCCCGCCATCAAGCTCCACGATCAAGCGCGCCTCCAAGCAGACGAAGTCCGCGATGTAGCGGTTCACCGGATGCTGTCGCCTGAACTTGTGGCCGTCGAGTCGCCGATCTCGCAGGCAGCTCCAGAGGGACCGCTCAGCGTCGGTGGCGGCGCTGCGGAGGCGCCGGGCGTTGATCTTCGGGTCTTGGGAGGGCCGGTTGGGGGCGTTCATGGGGACTGAGTGAGCGCTCGAAGACCCTCACCCCAACCCTCTCCCGCGAGCGGGAGAGGGAGAACGTTTGAACAAGGTGCGTTGACGGCGGGAGTCGGTCGACGGGTGCTGCTCAGATCCTCTCCCGCGCGGCGGGAGAGGATTCAACGACTCCGAGCGCCTTGGCGCGAGGCACTTAGAACGTCACACCCACCCGCGCGTAGTAGTACGCGCCATAGATCCCGAACGGCGAGATGCTCGAATACGGCGGGAAGCCGTTGGTATCGGGCACCGTGTTCTTGCTGGGGTAGATGTTGAACAGGTTGTTGGCGCCTACCGCGACCGTCGTGCGGGCGTTGAGGCGGTAGCCGACGTCCAGATCGGTCACCCACCTGGCCGCATAGGCCTGATCGAACTGCGGGTTCACGTTGAGCAGCCGGTTCTTGTCGTAGCGCGTGGTGCGCAGCGTCAGGTCCCAGTCCGCGACGCGCCAGGCCGCGCCGAGGATGAGCTTGGACCTGGGCGTCGAGTCGGTGATCGCGCCTTGCGCGGCACGGTCGAACAGCGTGAGGCCCAGCCCCGCCAGCTGGCTCGGGTTGTCGGCGATCCGCGTGATCCTGGTCTTGTTGAGATTGAACCCCAGCGTCCATCGCAAGGTGCCCCGCGACCTCAGGTCCTGCGTGTAGTCGCCGACCAGATCGAGGCCGCTGGTGCGGGTGTCGATGGCGTTGGCGAAGTACTTGATCGATTGCCCCGACTGGAAGCCGCTCGCGATCAGCAGCTGGTTCACCGCCGCCCCCGCCAGGAATCCGGTCTGCGCGATCCGGTCTTTCAGGTCGATGCGGTAGGCGTCGAGCGTCACGTTGAGCTCCCGGCTCGGCGACCAGGTCAGCCCGGCGCTGAAGTTGGTCGACTTCTCCGGCTTGAGCGTCCTCGCGCCCAGTGCCTGGCCGATCGCCGAGTTCACCTGCACCGACTTGGACTGCACGAACTGGCTGACGCCGTTGACGATGTTGTACTGGTTGGAGGTCTGGGCGAAGCCCGATTGCGGCAGGGCCGGCGCACGGAAGCCGTTGCTGACCGTCGCCCGCAGCGCGAGCGCCGAGCTCAGCTCATAGCGCGCGCTGAGCTTGCCGCTGGCCGTGTTGCCCGATCCGTCGTCGTAATGCTCGGCCCGCGCGGCCAGGCCGATGAACAGGGCCTTCACCGGCGTCAGGCCGAAGTCGACATAGGCCGCGACGCTGTTGCGCCGCAGGTCGGCCTCGTCGGCCGGCGTGACGGTGATCGCCCCTTGCGCGCCGGTCGTCGCCAGGCTGCCCGCCAGCGGACCGCTGGGGAAGACGTAGCCGCCGAAGGCATAGGACAACGGATCGCCGGACCGGGTGCGGTACGTCTCCTGCCGATGCTCGAGGCCCCAGGAGGCCTGCAGCGGCTTGGCCAGGCCGACGTCGAAGGCGCGCGTGGCGTCGAGGTTGTTGGTCCACTGCGTGAAGCGCGAGGAGAAGGTGTCGAAGCGCGTCGGGCTGGTCGGTCCCAGCGAGGCGTTGAGCGTGTGGTCCGAGCCGTTGTCCACGTGATTCAGCCCGTAGCTGCTGCTCAGGTCCCAGTTCCAGCCGCCGCGCTCGATCAGCACGCCGGCGGTGAACTGGAAGTCGCGCTCGTCCAGCGTGTAGACCGGCGCGGTGCCGTCCGGATAGAGGGAGGGAATGATGTTCAGCGAGTTGGGCCGGCGGAAGTTCTGCCCGACGCGGCCCTTGCGCACGCTGACCGTGCCGAAGGAGTAGCCGCTGATCGTGTCGTCGAAGGACCGCTCCGCGTTGTAGGACAGGTTCAGCGCCTTGATCTCCGGCAGCCCGCCGGCGTAGACCTTCTTGTTGACGGTGGACTCGCGCGGATCGGGCTGGCCGTTGACCGGGAAGTAGAAGTTGCCCGTGGCGTCGGTGTTGCGCACGGCCGCCTCCTGGAGCTTCCCGTCGAGCGCGACACGCAGGAAGCCCTGGCCGGGCAGCGCGAAGCCGACGTCGAAGGCCTCCTGCACGGTCGTGCCGTTGTCGTGGCCGCCGTTGTCGTAGTGGTGGCGGGTCCCCAGCGTCGTGGTGCTGCCGCCGCCCTGGTCGCCGCGCTTCAGGATGATGTTGAGCACCCCCGCGATCGCGTCCGAGCCGTACTGGGCCGCGGCGCCGTCACGCAGCACCTCGATGTGGTCGATCGCGCTGACCGGGATCAGGTCGATGTCGACCGGGTTGGAGCCGTTGCTCTGGTTGTTGGGCGCCAGGCTGATGATCGAGCTGTTGTGCCGGCGCTTGCCGTTCACCAGCACCAGCACATGCGCACCGCTCAGGCCGCGCAGCCCGGCCGGTCGGGCGATGCTGTCCGCCGACAGGCTGGATTGCGTCGTCGTCAGGAAGGACGGCAACAGCTGGGACAAGGCGTCGCGCAGCGCCGTGTTGCCGCCCAGCTTCTGCAGCTGCTCGCCGCCGATCACGTCGATGGGCGCCGGGCTGTCGGCGACGGTGCGGGGCGCGCCGCGGGTGCCGGTCGTCAGCACGACGTCCAGCACGCGGGTCGGCGCGTCGTCGCTGGCGGCGGCAGGGGAGGCCGCGTCGGTCGCGGCGCCCTGCGCCATCGCGGCGACGGGCAGGGCCGCCAGCGCGGTGGCGACAGCGCTCGCGATCGCGTGCCGGCGCAAGCGGCTGGCGGCGTGGTCGGCGGCGTGGTCGGCGGTGGGACGAGGCGTGGCGTCGGTGGTGGTGGCGATGGTGCCGATGAACCCGAGGGACCTTGGAGAGGTAGGCATTGTTGGTGTTGGGCAAGGAGAACCGGGGAGGCTCGTGGGGATCGAGCGGTCCGGCGCCGGGGAGGTGTCCGGCGCACGGCGTCGAGGTCGCGGCTTGTGGCGCAGCCGGACCATATCGACGGCCTCGCCGCGACCCAACTGCGCAAAGCGCGATTGCTTATGTCGCCCTGTTCATCGTGGTTTCGGCGCACCGCGCATGCATATGCGCTCTGCTTCGTTGGGCAATGGTCGCGCGCTGCCTACGCTGCGCTTCCACATCCACTTCCTGTCCGGCGCTCGCCGCCGGCCCGATGCCATGACGCAGAGCCTGACCCGACGCGCCCTCCTGATCCTCGCCACCACGGCCTCGATGCTGGGCGTGGCCCATGCCGACCAGCTCGCCGACGTGAAGCAACGGGGCGAGCTCGTCGTCGGCGTGCTCGGCACCGACGAGCCCAACAGCTTCATCGATCCCAAGACCCGCGAGATCGTGGGCTACGAGGTGGACCTGGCCAAGGCCATCGCCGACAAGCTGGGCGTGAAACTGCGCCTGAAGCAGCTGGCCGTCGCCGCCCGCATCCCCGAGCTGCAGCAGGGCCAGGTCGACCTCCTGGCCGCCAGCCTCACCCACAACAAGGAACGCGAGGCGGTCATCGACTTCTCGCTGACCACCTTCGTCACCGGCCAGAAGGTGCTGGTGAAGAAGGACAGCGGCATCCAGTCGCTGGGCCAGCTCGCCGGCAAGAAGGTCGTCACGGTCAAGGGCGGCACGCAGGAGCCCAACGTGCGCCGTGCCGTGCCCAGCGTCGAGGTCGTCACCTTCGACACGGGCCCCCAGGCCTTCCAGGCGCTGCAGCAGGGCAAGGGCATCGCGTTCGTCAACGACGAGGTGTCGCTGCTGGATCAGTTCGCCAAGCTCGGGCCGGCCGCGTCGCAGTACCGCATCCTGCCCACCAACCTGAGCGTGGAGCCGCTCGCGCTGGGCATCCGAAAAGGGGAGAAGGGCCTCAAGGCCCAGATCGACGCCGCGCTGCGCGAGCTCGAGGCCAGCGGCGCCGCGCACCAGCTCTTCGTCAAGTGGTACGGCCCGAACACGCGGCTGAAGTTCCCCACTCGCGACTTCAAGTTCGACAGCGATCAGGTGCAGAGCTGATCCCGGCGCCGGACGATGCCGACGCTCGACCTGGCCGCGATCCTGCACGGCCAGTTCCTGGACTGGCTGGTCGCCGGGGTGGGGCTGTCCCTGCGGCTCACCGCGGCGGCGCTGCTGCTGTCGCTGCCGCTGGGCCTGGGCGTGGCGCTGATGCGGCTGTCGCCCTGGCGGCCGCTGTCCGCGCTGGCCTGGACCTACGTCGAGGCGGTGCGCAACATCCCGCTGCTGGCACACCTGCTGTTCTGGTACTTCGCCGTGCCGGAGCTGCTGCCCGACGCGCTCAAGACCTGGCTCTACGAGGGCCACATCGAGGCCGCCGCCGCCGTGGCGGGACTGGTGGTCTACACCGCCGCCTACCTGGCCGAGGACATCCGCTCGGGCCTGCGCTCGGTGCCGGAGGGGCAGTGGCTGGCGGCGCGCTCGCTGGGCATGAGCGGGTCCGCGGCGCTGCGCTGGGTCGTGCTGCCGCAGGCGCTGCGGGCCACCGTGCCGCCGCTGATCTCGCAGACCCTGAACCTGTGGAAGAACACCAGCATCGCCAGCGTCATCGGCACCGCGGAGCTCATGACCCAGGCGCAGCGCGTGGAGTCGGCCAGCTTCCGCGGCTTCGAGACTTTCCTCGTGGCGACCTGCGTCTATCTGGGCGTGTCGCTGCTGATCACGGCCGCCGGGGCGCTCTACCAATGGCGATTCCCGGTCCGGGCCGCGACGCGATGACGCCCGGGACCTTCTCATGAACCTGGCCGAGATGCTCGATGTCTACTGGCTCTACGCGCTCGTGGGCCAGTATCCGAAGGGACCGCTGGGCGGCCTCGCGCTGACGGTGCTGCTGGCGCTGGCGGGCATGGGGCTCGCGCTGCCGCTGGGCGTGGCGCTGGGCATCGCCCGCGTCAGCCCGCGCGCCTGGCTGCGCTGGCCGGTGACCGCCTGGGTCTTCGTGGTGCGCGGCACGCCCTTGCTGATGGTGGTCTTCTGGGCCTACTTCTTCCTGCCCAGCGTCACCGGCCAGAAGACCGGGCAGTTCGCGACCATGCTGGCGGCACTGGTGATCTTCGATGCCGCCTACCTGGCGGAGATCGTCCGCGCCGGCCTGAGCGCGCTGCCCGAGGGTCAGCTGCAGGCGGCGAGGGCGCTGGGCATGACCCAGGGTCAGGCCTTGCGCTTCGTGCTGCTGCCGCAGGCGCTGCGGCGCATGCTGCCCTCGCTGGTGAACCAGCTCGCGTCGACGATCAAGCAGACCTCGCTGGGCACCATCATCGGCCTGAGCGAGCTCTCCTTCATCGCCAACCAGATCAACGCCCAGGTGCTGGTGCAGCCGGTGGCGGTCTACGGCACGCTGGCGGCCAGCTACTTCGTGCTGTGCTTCGGTCTGTCGCGCCTGGCTCACGGGCTGGAGCGACGCGGCGCGGCCCGCGAGATCGCCCAGAGCGCGCCGGCGCAGAGCAGCAGCAGGACCACGGCGAAGCCCAGGGCGGTCGGTTCCAGCCCGAAGCGTCCGACCGCCAGGCCCGCGAGCAGCGCCGGCATGCTGAACGCCAGGTAGCTGAACACGAAAAAGGCGGCCATCATCGCGCCGCGCTGATGGTCGGGCGCCAGCGGCACCAGGCTGCGCACCGAGGCGTTGAAGCCCGCGCCGAAGCCGATGCCCGCGATCGCGCTGCCCACGTAGAGCAGCGCCACGCCGTGCGCCCGAACGCCCCAGAGCGTCAGCAGCAGCCCCAGCACCGAGGCCACCGCGGCCAGGCGCAGGGCCTGCAACGGCGGGCGGCCGCGCATCGCCATCACGCTGACGGCGCCGCTGAGCACCAGCGTGGCGATCAGGCTCGCGCCGATCAGCGGCGCGTGCAGGCCGGTCACGCTGCGCGCCAGGCTGGGCCCCAGGGACAGGAAGAAGCCGCCCAGCGCCCACTGCGCCGAGTTCATCGGCAGGATCAGGCGCATCGTCGACCAGGCCTGCGCCGGCACCGCGAGCCGCGGCTTCAGCGACTGCCAGGCGCCATCCCGGCGCGGCGCGGTCTCCGACAGCGCCAGCGAGGGCAGCAGCTGCAATCCCAGCAGCACGAAGAGCAGATCGAAGATCGGTCCCGCCGGCTGGTCGGCGTACTGCGCGATCGCGCCCGCGCCCAGCGCGCCGAGGGCCATCCCCAGCATGGGCGCGACGCTGTTGACGAGCGCGCCGCGCTCGCGGTTCAGGTCGAGCAGGGCGGCGCTCAGCGTCGCGGTCGCGATGCCGGTGGCCAGGCCTTGCAGCGAGCGCGCGGCCAGCAGCCAGGACACGTCCGTGGCGAAGCGGAACAGCAGCACCGAACCGAGCTCCAGCAGCAAGGCCGTCACCAGGACCGGACGCCGGCCGATGTGGTCGGACAGCCCGCCGAAGACGAGCAGGCCGGCCAGCAGCGCGAAGGCGTACACGGCGAAGATCAGCGTGAGCATCAGCGCGGAGAAGCCCCAGGCCTCGCGATACAGCGCATAGAGCGGCGAGGGCGCGCTCGAGGCCGCGAGGAAGGCCACCACGATGGACGCGAGCAGCACCAGCGACTGGCTTGGGGAGAGCCCGCGTGTGCCGGCGGCGGCGCGGGACGCGTGAGGGGATCCACTGGCGGGCAGGGCGGCCGGGGCGGCGATCGGCGGGTCGGTGAGGGCCATGGGATCTCCAGGAGGGGGAACAAACGCAAAGAGTTTGCTTTTGGCCATCCTAGGCCCTGGTCTCGACTAAAGCAAATTCATTGCTTTAATATCCCCGCATGCTTGTCACCTCCTCGCGATCGGGCCCCCGACCGGGCGGCCGCGCCGCCCGCGTGCAGGCCGCCGTGCATGCGGCCGTCAAGGCGCTGCAGGCGGAGATGCCGACCTCCGACCTCACCGTGCCGCTGGTCGCGGCGCGGGCGGGCGTCACCCCCTCCACCATCTATCGGCGCTGGGGCGATCTGTCGGCCCTGCTGGCCGACGTGGCCGTCGAGCTGCTGCGGCCGGACGGGGATCCGCCGGACACGGGGACCCTGCTGGGCGACCTCGCGGCCTGGTCGGAGCTGTACCTGGAGGAGATGTCGTCCGAGATCGGACAGGCGATGGTGCGCGATGTGCTGGGCGGCAGCACGCCGCCCTCGGCCGACGATCCGGCCTCCTGCCGCTGCCACGCGTTCACCGAGTCGCAGCTGGAGACCATCCTCGAGCGGGCCCGCCAGCGTGGCGAGCGCGGCCTGCCGACGGCCGACGCGCTGATGGACGACCTGATCGCGCCCATTCTCTACCGCCTGCTCTTCGCGCCGCGGCCGCCGACGCTCGAGTGGCTGCGGGCCCGTTTGCCGACGCTGTTGCGCGGCCCCGGGCAATCGGCGTTCCAGCGGAAACCCTGAGTCGGTCCGCTTTACACCCGGACGGCGTCCGCGCCGTGACAAGGTCCACCGTACATCCGACGGCAAGTGACCGATCGCCGCAAGCCCCGTGTTCATGGGGTGTTCCGGCCATCCCCCTAGACCTTGGGATCTCGCTGGCACACGTCATGCAACTTGATGACGCGTGCCGTACCGCACCGTGCGCCGAAGCCGGTGGGGCGAGCCCGCACCATCCTGGGAGATCCTGCATGTCCACGAGATTCAAGCGCTTCAAGAACATTTGGCTGCCGGTCGCGATGCTGGCCCTCGGCGCGGCGACGTCCGCGCAGGCCGCCGCGGTCTACAACGAAGGCGGCAGCGACGTGGGGGAACTGATCACCACCGCCGCGCCGGTCTCCGGCGCCGGCACCATCGATGCCATCCGCGGCACCCTCGGCGGTGGCGTCGACGCCGCCGACCTGTTCGCGATCTACCTGACCGCGGGCACCGCGTTCAGCGCGACGACCACGGCCTCCGGCTTCACCTACAACGCCTTCGACACGGTGCTCTTCCTGTTCGACGCCGCGGGCAAGGGCCTGTTCGCCAACGACGACGACGGTGACTTCGGCGGCTCGCAGTCGACCATCGCCAACTTCATCCCGTCCGTCAGCGGCCTCTACTACCTGGCCATCACCGGCGCCGGCTACACCCCGGTGAGCGGCGGCGCGGGCATCTTCCCGTCGCTGCTGGGCACGACCGGCAACGTCGCGGCCAACGCGGGCGCGGGTCCGCTGACCGGCTGGAACAGCGTCACCAGCGAGTTCGGCGATTACGAGATCGTCCTCACCGGCGCCCAGGCCGCGGTGCCGGAACCGGGCAGCCTGCTGCTGGTCGGCGCGGCGCTCGGCGCCGCCGGCCTGATCCGCCGTCGCAAGGCCGCCCCGGCCGCCGTCAACGCCTGACCCCGAGGAGCCGCCCATGACGACTTCCATTCGCCATCCCTTCCCCCGCCTGCGCGTGCTGAGCGCGCTGGTGGCGCTCGCCGCCTGCGGCGCCGCGCAGGCCCAGCACGCCCGTCTCGACGGCGCGCTGTCCGACCTGGTCGACCAGCAGCAGGTGCGCCGCACCGCGCGCCTGGCCGTGGCCAACACCCTCCGCGCCGACCAGGGCGCGATGACCGACGCGCAAGGCCGCGTGCTGGTCGACATCTACGTCCGGCCGGGCGCCTCGCTGCCCGGCGTGCAGGCCGCGCTGGCGGCCGCCGGCGCCGACATCACCGGCGTCAACCCCGCCTTCGCCGGCGGCGCGATCTCGGCCTACGTGCCGACGTCCGCGCTCAGCACCGTGGCCGGCATCGGCGGCCTGAACGTCGTGAAGATGGCGCACCGCCCGCAGCGCAACGTCGGTGCCGTGACCTCGCAGGGCACGACCGTGCTGCGCAGCACCGCGGTCAACGCGGCCGGCTGGACCGGCGCGGGCATCACCGTGGGCGTGCTGTCCGACTCCTACAACGCCTCGCCGCTGAGCTTCACCACCGTCCGCGCGGCCAACGACATCGCCTCCGGCGATCTGCGTCCGCCCAAGTTCGTCATCGACCTGGCCCCGTCGTCCAGCGCCACCGACGAGGGACGCGCGATGATGCAGATCGTCCAGGACGTGGCGCCGCAGGCCGACCAGTGCTTCGCGACCGCGTTCGCGGGCGCTTCGGCCTTCGCCAACTTCATCCGCGTGCTGCGCACCGACTCGCGCTGCAACGCGGACGTCATCGTCGACGACGTCTTCTACTTCGACGAGCCCATCTTCTCGGACGGCCAGATCGCGCAGGCGGTCACCGACGTCGTCAACAGCACCACGCTGGCCGGCAAGCCGGTGTCCTACTTCTCGTCGGCGGGCAACCAGGGCGCCTCGGGCGGTGGCGGCTCCATCGACATCCCGGTGGCCACCTTCTCCACCACGCCCACCAACCTGGGCAACGTCAACCTGGCCTCGGTGACGGCCTGCGAGGGCTCGCCCTCGACCGGTGGCACGGCGTCCGACGTGGGCGGCGGCTTTCTGGACTTCGGCGGCGGCGTGTACGCGCTGCCGGTGACCTATGACGCCAACCTGTCGCGCATGCTGGTGCAGTGGGACGACCCGTTCTATCAGGGCAAGGTCACGACCGACCTGAACTTCTACCTGATCGACAGCACCGGCGAATGCGTGTTCACGTTCGCCAACGACAACTTCGCGGTGGACAACGGCACCGAGATCGTCGGTCTGAGCGGCGGCCCGTCGGGGACCTACCGGATCATGATCGCCCGCACGAGCGCGGGTTCGAAACTGGCCTCGCGCGTGCGCCTGGTCAACGTGGAAGGGTGGGGCGGCCCGGCCTTCCAGACGCGCACCAGCCCGACCACCTTCGGCCACAGCGCGGCGGCGGCGGCCAACAGCGTGGCGGCCTACCGCTACACCTACACCGCGTCGCAGCAGAACCCGTTCATCCCCGGTTTCGAGTCCTTCAGCAGCCCCGGCCCGGTCACCATCGCCTTCGATGCGAGCGGCAACCGCCTGGCCGTGCCGGAGACCCGCAAGAAGCCCGACTTCGCGGCGCCGGACGGCGGCAACACGACCTTCTTCTACAAGAACTCGGACTGGGAAGGCGACGGCTTCAACAACTTCTTCGGCACCAGCGCGGCCGCGCCGCATGCGGCGGGGGTCGCGGCGCTGATGCTGCAGAAGGCCGGCGGTCCGACCCGGCTGACGCCCAAGCAGGTCAAGAGCATCCTGCAGACCACGCCGGCGGCGCGCGTGCCCCCGTACTCGCCCGCGGGCTCGGCGGCGGTGAAGAGCTGGAGCGTGTATGACGGCTTCGGTCTGATCGACGCGCAGAACGCGATCAACAAGCTGCCTTGAGCACGCCACGCCTGCTCGCGCTCGCCCTGTCGGCGGGCGTGGGACTGGCCCATGCGGGGGCCGATGCCGGGAATCCGGCCGCGGACCCCGCCGCCATGAATCAACTGGTCGAGGCGGTCAGCCTGGACGTGGTGTCCGAGGCCGCGCTCGGCGCCTGCGACGACCTGGGCGCCAGCAGCGCCGCGCGCTTGCGCGAGGCCTGGGTGGCGTGGCGCACGCGCCATCAGATCGCCCCGATGCGGGTGGTGCTGACCCGCGCGATGCAGCGTCGCAGCGGCGACCCGCCTTGGGACAGGATCGCGACGCCCACCCGCCAGAAGCTGCTCGACGCCCCCGATCCCGAGCGCGCCTGCGCCGCGCTCCCGCAGGAACTGCAGGACCCCGGGATGGACATCGGCGCGCGCTTCCCGCGGGCGCCAGGGGTCGCGCGCGCGCTGGTCCAGGCCAAGCTGGTGATGCCGCCCACGCCGCTGCCCGTGGCCACCGAGCCCGCGCGGGGCCAGGTCTTGCTCCCCACGCAAGTGATCGCGCTCACGGAGCGGCATGGGAACTGGCTGGTCATCTCGGAGGAGGCCGCGCGGCGCCGGCTGGGACCGGTCTACGTGAAGGGCCTGGTGGCCCGGGACCTGAGCCGGCCGGAGAACTTCCACCTCGTGCTGGCGCAGGGCGATCGTCGCTCGCCGCAGCGGATCGACCTGAAGTTCAACGCCGAGCCCTGGGTCGGTCGCGAGATCGTGCTGCGGGGCATGGTGACCTCGCTGAATCGGCTCTCGATGGACCTGGCGGGCGCCGCGCTGGTGAGCGATCCGTCGGGGCTGAGCCTGTCCCCGCTGCCGCAGACACCGCTGGCACGCCAGGCGGTCCCGATCCAGCGCGTGACGACCGCGCCCGGCCAGGGGCTGGGCGACCGGGACCTGGCGGCCGTCGTCGTCCACGGCGAGGCCAATTCCGTGCAAGGCACCCGCTGGGACGAGGACGTGCGATTCCTGCTGAGGGACGGCAGCGTCTATCGGCGCACGGAGATGCCGCCGGACCAGCTCGACGTGGCCGCCTCGCGCCGGCTGGAGCCGCAACGCTGGGGCCGATGGCGGGCCGCCGGCAAGGGCTACGAGATGCAGGCGCAGGACGACGACGGGCATCCCGCCGGCGACTGGAAGCCAGAGCGCCACGAGGCCGTGCGGCCGTGGCCCGCCGATGCGCGGCTGGCGGGCAGCTTCACCCGCTCGGCCTTCACCGGCAGCATGGTCACGGGTGGCACCTCGTCCACGCGCGGGATCCGCTTCACCCAGGACGGGCGCTTCGAGCGCAGCTTCACCGCCTTGTCGAGCACCGGCAGCCTGCAGGCCATCACCGGGACGGTGGTGGCAGGCTCGTCGCAGGGCGACGGGACGGGGAGCAGCCGCACCGGCACCGCGACCGTGGGGACGGGCACCGGCACGGTGGGCGTCAGCAGCGGGACGCGCGCGAGGGACGACGGGGCGAGCCGCCGCGGCCGCTATCGACTCGGCGGCTACGCGATCACGCTCGAGTACGACGACGGCCACAAGGAGCGGCTGCTGAGCTTCCCGGTCGACGACGCCAGGCAATCGGTCTACATCGGGACCGGGAGCTACGACCGGGAGAAGTAGCGCGGAGCGCTCACCATCAGGATCCCGGCGAGCACCAGGGCCCCACCGAGGAGGAAGGTCGGTTGCAGCCGCTCGCCGAGCAGCCAGACGCCCAGCAGCACGCCGAGCAGGGGCGTCAGAAAGGTCAGCACGCCCAGCGGCGAGGCCAGATAGCGCCGCAGCATCCAGAACCAGGTCAGGAAACTGGCGAAGGACACGACCACGGTCTGGAAGGCCAGATGGCTCCAGGCGAGCGCGGAGCCGTCGAAATGGGCCTCGCCGAGCAGATGGCTGGCCGGCAGCAGGATCGCGGCGGCGCAGAGCAGCTGATAGAGCAGCGTCTCGCTGGCCGGCGCCCGCGACAGCGCGCTGCAGCGGATGGTCACCGTGGTCGCGCCCCAGCAGACGCTGGCCAGCAGCGCGAGCGCGTCTCCGAGGATCGCGGCGCGACCGCCCGCCAGCGTGGTCAGCCAGACGGTCGCCGCGGGGGCGGACCGCGCGGCGCCGGCGTGCTGAGCGAGCTGCGCGCCACCGCCGTCATTGAAGAGGAAGGCCGTGGCGATGCCGCCGAAGGCGATCAGGATGCCCCCCCACTGGACCGGGCTGAGCCGCTCGGCCGGGATCCTCGCCTGCAGACCCAAGGCGGCGAAGATCGGCGCCGCATAGAGAAAGATCACCACGTGCGAGGCCTGCGTCAGCTGAAGCGCCTGGGACACGAGCAGGAACTCGAGCGCGAACAAGGTGCCGGCGCCCAGGCCCGCCCGCCAGCGCGATCGGGACGGACGCTCGCCACGACGCCACATCAGCAGGGCCAGCAGGGCGGCGGCGATCAGCGATCGCACCGCCACCAGGCCCATCGGGCTGGCCGATGCCGCGGCCGCCTTCAGCGAGATCTGCTGCAGGCTCCAGGTCAGGCAGAGCACCAGCATGATTCCGATCGCGCGCAGGTCCAGCGGACCGGGCGTGGCGGTGTCGCCTGGCGCGAGGGCGTCGCTCGCGGCCGGCGCGGGATGCCCGGGCGTCCCGGCCAGCACACCGGCGGAAGCGACCGGCGCGGCGCACGCAGCGGCACCGGGGCGGGCGGCGGACACGGAGGCCGAGACGGGCGTGACCGCGGGGGTGGACGTACTGCTCATGGGGCGCAGTCTGTCTCCGGAGAATTCTCCCGAAAATCGCATAATTCTCACGCCTGTCATTCGATGATCGAATGCATGCTTCGATCCCGATCCCGATCCCGATCCCGGCCGGCCGGCCTCTGGCCGATCGATCGGCGCTCCGGCGCGGACATCGGGGAACCACCCGCTTGAAACGGCAACGCGATGAACAACCTGCAACTGGATTGGCTGAAGTGCTTCGTGGCGACGGTGGACGCGGGCTCGCTGTCGGGCGCGGCGGCGGAGGTCCACCGCTCGCAATCGGCGGTGAGCATGCAGATCAAGAAGCTGGAGGAGGCGGTCGGGCACCGCTTGCTGGACCGCGGTCCCCGCGCGCTCGCGCTGACGGTCGAGGGGCAGACGCTGCTCGGCTACGCGCGGCGGATGCTGGATCTGGAGAGCGAGGCCCAGTCCGCGCTCAGCCAGGAGGCGGTGTCGGGCGTGGTCCGCATGGGCGTGCCCGACGACTATGCCCGGCGCTACCTGACGCCCGTGCTCAAGCGCTACGCGCCGCGGCATGGCGGCGTGGAGATCCAGCTCAGCTGCGAGCAGTCGACCTCGCTGATCCCGCGAGTCGCTGCCGGGGACCTGGACCTGGTGCTGGTCTCGCGCGACCACGCGCGTCGCGGCACGCTGCTGTTCCATGAACCGATGGTATGGGTCGGCTCGCCGCAATTCGACATCTGGTCCCGCGATCCCCTGCCCATCGCGGTCTACGAGGCGACCAGCCTGGGCCGCCGCAGCGCGATGGAATCGCTCGCCCAGCAGGGCCGGGCCTTCAAGATCGTCTACAACAGCTCCAGCCTCGCGGGCCAGATCGCGGCGGTGGAGAGCGGCCTGGCGGTGGCCGCGCTGACGCAGTGCAGCGCGCCGTCCCACCTGCAGCTGCTTGGCGCCGAGCACGGCCTCGGGCCGATGGCGCCGATGCAGGTGGCGGTGGTCCGCAGCACCGCGTCGCGCGGCTCCAAGGCGGTCGACAGCCTGCATCGGATGTTGCTGTCGACGCTGCGCGAGGGACGCGCGAGCTGATCCTCTCCCGGCCGGATCGCGCGCGCCGGGCGAGACCACCGGGCGAGGGACGCCCCGGGCGGCGGTGTCCGGTTTCATCCGCCTGAAGACCGCCTTCCAGAAACTGAAATTGCCGGCGGGGGCCGGCGCCATGAACATCTCGCCCCACGGGTCGGCACCTTCACGACCGCCCGACAGGAGACTTCATGAGCGTGTTCCGATCCCTGACGGCCGGCGCGATGTTGGCCGTGTCCACCCTGGCCGCCACGGCCCCGGCGCTGGCGGCCGACGCCTACCCCAGCCGCCCCATCACCCTGGTCGTGCCCTTCGCCGCCGGCGGTCCCACCGACGTGGTGGCGCGGGCCGTCGGCCTGGCCATGAGCAAGCAGCTCGGGCAGCCCATCGTGGTCGAGAACAAGCTCGGCGCCGGCGGCACGCTGGCCGCGGGCTCGGTCGCCCGGGCGCAGCCGGACGGCTACACGCTGTTCATCCACCACAACGGCATGGCCACCGCGCCGGCCCTGTACCGCAAGCTCCAGTTCAATCCGCTGACCGACTTCGAGTACGTCGGCCAGGTCGTCGACGTGCCGATGACGCTGCTGGGCCGCAAGGACCTGCCGCCGAAGAACCTCCCCGAGCTCATCCCCTACATCAAGGCCAACGCTAGCAAGCTCACGCTGGCGCACGCGGGCCTGGGCGCGGTGTCGCAGCTGTGCGGCGTGATCTTCCAGCAGGCCATCGGCGTGCAGCTCCAGACCGTGCCCTACAAGGGCACGGCGCCGGCCATGACGGACCTGCTCGGCGGTCAGGTCGACCTGCTGTGCGACCAGACCACCCAGACCACCGCCTACATCAAGGCCGGCAGCGTGAAGCTCTACGGCGTGACCACGCTGCAGCGCCTCAAGGCGATGCCCGAGACGCCGACGCTGGACGAGCAGGGTCTCAAGGGCTTCCAGGTGGTCGTCTGGCACGGCATCTACGCGCCCAAGGGCACGCCCAGGCCGGTGCTCGACCGCGTGAACGCGGCGTTGAAGGTGGCGCTCAAGGACGCCACGGTGCGCCAGCGCATGGCCGACCTCGGCGCCGAGATCGTCCCCGAGTCCAAGCAGACGCCCGAGGGCCTGCGCACCTGGCTCAAGAGCGAGACCGACCGCTGGGGCACGGTGATCCGCGCCGCGGGTGAATTCGCCGATTGAGCGCCGACCGAGCCACCGATCCCCGCATCGGTCCGGGTGCCCGCGGGCGCGCGGCCCGCGAGCCCGACCGATGCCGTCGCCCCCGGGCGACATCCCCCCGTTCTCAGGAGTGATGCATGTTCAATGAGCCTGATGCCCATCAGGAAATCCGGGACGCGATCCGCGCGCTGTGCAAGCAGTTCCCCGACGAGTACCACCGCCAGATCGACGAGGCGCGCGGTTATCCCGAGCAGTTCGTCGATGCGCTGATGGCGGCCGGCTGGCTGGCCGCGATGATCCCGGAGGCCTACGGTGGCACGGGACTGGGCCTGACCGCGGCGTCGGTGATCATGGAGGAGATCAACCGCTCGGGCGGCAACTCCGGCGCGGTGCACGGCCAGATGTACAACATGGGCACGCTGCTGCGCAACGGCAGCCCGGCGCAGAAGGACAAGTACCTGCCCGACATCGCCGCGGGGCGGCTGCGCATCCAGTCCATGGCGGTGACGGAGCCCACCACCGGCACCGACACCACCCAGCTCAAGACCACCGCCGTGAAGAAGGACGGCCGCTACGTCGTCAACGGGCAGAAGGTATGGATCTCCCGGGTGCAGCACTCGGACCTGATGATCTTGCTGGCGCGCACCACGCCGCTGTCGGAGGTGAAGAAGAAGTCCGAGGGCATGTCCACCTTCATCGTCGACCTGCGGCAGGCGATCGGGAAGGGGCTGACGGTGCGGCCCATCCCCAACATGGTCAACCACGAGACCAACGAGCTGTTCTTCGACAACCTCGAGATCCCCGAGGAGAACCTGATCGGCGTGGAAGGGCAGGGCTTCCGCTACATCCTCGACGGCCTCAATGCCGAGCGCACCCTGATCGCCGCCGAATGCATCGGCGACGGCTACTGGTTCATCGACCGCGCCACGCGGTACGCCAACGAGCGCGTCGTGTTCGGCCGACCCATCGGCAAGAACCAGGGCGTGCAGTTCCCGATCGCGGACGCCTTCATCGAGCTGGAGGCCGCCAACCTGATGCGCTTCCAGGCGGCGGAGCGCTTCGACGCCGGCCAGCCCTGCGGCGCGCAGGCCAACATGGCCAAGTACCTGGCGGCCAAGGCCTCCTGGGAGGCGGCCAACGTCTGCCTGCAGACCCACGGGGGGTTCGGTTTCGCGCACGAGTACGACATCGAGCGCAAGTTCCGCGAGACGCGCCTCTACCAGGTCGCGCCGATCTCGACCAACCTCATCTACTCCTACGTGGCCGAGCACCTGCTGGGCCTGCCGCGGTCGTTCTGAGGAGGCGGCGATGAGCACCCCGAATCCCCGTCCGCTGGACGGCATCAAGGTCGTCACGCTGGAACACGCGATCGCCGCGCCGTTCTGCACCCGCCAGCTCGCGGACCTGGGCGCCCGCGTGATCAAGGTCGAGCGTCCCGGCGTGGGCGACTTCGCGCGCGCCTACGACAGCCGCGTCAAGGGTCAGGCCTCCCACTTCGTCTGGACCAACCGGTCCAAGGAGAGCCTCAGCCTGGACGTCAAGCATCCGGCCGCGAAGGGCATCCTCGACGCGCTGCTGGCCGACGCCGACGTGCTGGTGCAAAACCTGGCCCCCGGGGCGGCGGCGCGACTGGGCTTGAGCTTCGAGACGCTGCACGAGACCCACCCGCGGCTGATCGTCTGCGACATCTCGGGCTACGGCGCGGACGGGCCGCACCGGGATCGCAAGGCCTACGACCTGCTGATCCAGAGCGAGTCCGGCTTCCTCTCCGTCACCGGGGAGGGGGAGGGCATGGCCAAGGCCGGCTGCTCGATCGCGGACATCGCCGCCGGCATGTACGCCTACAGCCAGGTGCTGGCGGCGCTGCTGCAGCGCGGCCGCACCGGGCAGGGCTGCCGCATCGACGTGTCCATGCTGGAGAGCATGGTCGAGTGGATGGGCTACCCGATGTACTACGCCTTCGACGGGGCGGCGCCTCCGCCGCGCGCGGGCGCGTCGCACGCGACCATCTATCCGTACGGGCCGTTCCCGGCGGGCGATGGCGGGACGGTGATGCTGGGGCTCCAGAACGAGCGCGAGTGGCTGGCCTTCTGCCGCGTGGTGCTGCGCGAGGAGGCGCTGGCCGGCGACGAGCGCTTCGCGTCCAACGCGGCGCGCAGCCAGCACCGCGAGGCGCTGCGGGCGCTGATCGTGGCGCGCTTCGCGACGCTGAGCACGGCCCAGGTCCTGGAGCGTCTGGAGGAGGCGCAGATCGCCAACGCACGGGTCAACACCATGCGCGAGGTCTGGTCGCATGAGCAGCTCCAGGCGCGCGGACGGTGGACCGAGGTCGGATCGCCCGGCGGCGCCATCGGCGCCTTGCTGCCGCCCGGCCGCACCGACAGCTGGACGCCGCGCATGGATGCGATTCCGGCGCTGGGCGAGCACACCGACGCGATCCTGGCCGAGCTCGGTCATTCGACCGCGCAGATCGCCCGGTGGCGGCAGGAGGGGGCGGTATGAGCGCGGCCTCGAACGCCATGGTCGGCGCGGCCGCCGCGCGCGCCGCGATCGCGCAAGCGCGCAGCTTCCTGTTCGTGCCGGGCAACCGCCCCGAGCGCTTCGAGAAGGCCCTGGCCAGCGGCGCCGACGCCGTGGTGCTGGACCTGGAGGACGCGGTGGGGCCGGATCAGAAGGTCGCGGCCCGTGAGGCGATCGCCGCCTTCGCGGCCATGCGCCACGAAAGCCGGACGCCTGAGCACGATGGCCACGAGGGCGATCGCGCGCTTCGCGGTCATTCGAGCCTCCCGAGCCGGAGCACCGCCGGCCTGCTGGTGCGCATCAACGCCTCGACGACGGACCTGGGCCGCGCCGACCTGGACTGGCTCGCACGCACCCCCGGCATCGTCGGGATCCTCGCGCCGAAGGCCGAGTCGGCCTGCGCGATCGAGACGATCGCGAACCGGCTGCCGTCGCTGGCGATCGTGCCCATCATCGAATCGGCCCGCGGCTACTGGCAGGTCCGCGATGTGGCGCAGGCGCCCGGCGTGGTCCGGCTCGCCTTCGGACACCTGGACTTCATCGCGGACACGGGGCTCCGCCCGGGCGACGACGAGCGCGAACTCGACCCGGCCCGCTTCGCCATCGCGATGGCCAGCCGGGAGGCGGATCTGCCGCCACCGATCGACGGCGTGACCGTCGAGATCCAGGAGGAGGCGCTGCTGGCCCGGGACGTCGCGCGGTCCTTGCGCTTCGGCTTCCTGGGGAAGCTGTGCATCCATCCGCGCCAGATCGACGGCGTGCACCGGGGCTTCGCGCCGGACGCCGACGAGGTGGACTGGTCCCGGCGCGTGGTCGCGGCGGACCAGGCCTCGGCCGGCGGCGCGGTGCGGCTCGACGGACGAATGATCGACGCGCCCGTGGTCCTGCGGGCGCGCAAGACGCTGGACCTGTACGCCCGCCTGCGCGGCGCCACCTGACCTGGGAGCCCCACACGATGACCACCTCCATGAGCCGCTCTGCCGCCGCCCACGACCATGATCACGACCGCGCGCACGCCAACGCCAACAACCACGATGCCGCCAGCCAAGGTGCCGCCGGCGGCATGACCGACGGTGTCGGTGCGGCTGATCTCGCCGCCGAGCTGCGGGTGTGGCAGCAATGGGTCGGCCGCACCGAACGTCGCGACGACCAGGCGAGCGCCGCGCCGCTGGCGGGCCTGTCGGCGACCCTGGACCGCGACGACCCGGAGCCGCTGCCCGGCACCGACATCGCGCCGCTCGCCCACTGGATGTACTTCCTTCCCCGCGTGCCGCAGCACGCGATCGGCCCCGACGGGCACGCCAGGCGCGGCGACTTCCTGCCGCCGGTCCCCTTGCCGCGACGCATGTGGGCCGGGGGACGCCTGGAATTCCGCCATCCGCTGCAGGTCGGCGAGGACATCTCCCGCAGCTCGCGCATCCTCAAGGTCGATGCCAAGCGGGGGCGCAGCGGGCCGCTGGTCTTCGTCACCGTCCGGCATGAGGTCGCCAACGGTCGCGGCGTCGCGATCGTCGAGGACCACGACATCGTCTACCGCGAGGCCGCCCGCCCGGGCGACGTCGCCCCGACGCCGGAGACGGCGCCGACGGACAGCAGCTTCGAGCGGCGCATTGTGCCCGACCCGGTGATGCTGTTCCGCTACTCGGCGCTGACCTTCAACGGCCACCGCATCCATTACGACCGCAGCTACGTGACGCAGGAGGAGGGCTACCCCGGCCTGATCGTGCACGGCCCGCTGATCGCGACGCTGCTGCTGGACCTGCTGCGACGCGAGCGCCCCGGCGCGCGGGTGAAGCGCTTCAGCTTCACCGCGCTCAAGCCCGTCTTCGACCTGCATGCCTTCGAGGTCTGCGGCCGGGACGAGGGCGGATCGAGATTCCCGCTCTGGACGCGGGATCACGAAGGACACCTGACCATGCGCGCGGAGGCGATCACCGAATGACCCAAGCTCGAGCCCACTGCCCATCCCCGACCGGCCTCCCGCAGGGGGCCTCGACCAGCGATCCCTCGGTGGCACGCCATGGCGCGCAGCCCGGACATCCGCCCAATCTCGCGCCCAGCGCCCAGCTCGCGGCCTTCGCGTCGAGCCTGCGCCACGCCGACATTCCGGCGGCCGTGCTCCGGCGCACCGAGGACCTGTTCCTGGACTGGATCGCCTCGGCGCTGGCCGGTCGCGGCGCCCGCCCCGTGGAGACCCTGGCGAGCTTCTGGTTGTCGCAAGGGCCGGCGACCGGTCCCTGCGACGTCCTCATCCATCGCCGCACCAGCAGCCCGATGGTCGCCGCGGCGATCAACGCCGCGTCCTCGCACCACGCGGAGCAGGACGATGTCCACAACGGCTCGGTCTTCCATCCCGCGACCGTCGTCTTCCCGGTGGCGCTGGCGATGGCGCAATCGCTGGGCCGCAGCGGACGCGAGCTGCTCGTGGCCGCGGTCGCGGGCTACGAGGTCGGCATCCGCGTCGGGGAGTTCCTCGGCCGCTCGCACTACCGCATCTTCCACACCACCGGCACGGCGGGATCGCTGGCGGCCGCGGCCACCGCGGGGCATCTGCTGGGGCTGGACGCGACGACCATGCTGCACGCCTTCGGATCGGCGGGCACCCAGGCGGCCGGCCTCTGGGAGTTCCTGCGCGATGCGGCCGACTCCAAGCAACTGCACACGGCGCACGCGGCGTCGACCGGACTGACCGCGGCCTGCCTGGCCGCCTCCGGCTTCACGGGCGCCCGCCACATCCTGGAAGGGCCGCAAGGCCTGGCGGCCGGCATGTCGACCGATGCCGATCCGCGTCGATTGACGGACCGGCTCGGCCAGCGCTGGGCCACGGCGGAGACCTCCTTCAAGTACCACGCGTCCTGCCGCCACACGCATCCCGCCGCGGACGCGCTGGTGCAGGTGATGCGCGACCACGCGCTGGGCCTCGACGACATCGAATCGGTCGTCGCCCGGGTGCATCAGGGCGCCATCGACGTGCTCGGGCCGGTGACGGATCCACGGACCGTGCACCAGGCCAAGTTCTCCATGGGGACGGTGCTCGCGCTCGCGGGCCGGCATGGCCACGCCGGACTCGGCGAGTTCGATGCCGAGCATCAGGCCACGGCCGTGCGGGCCTTCCGGGAGCGCGTCTCCATGGCGCTGGACGAGGAGGTCGACCAGGCCTACCCGGCGCGCTGGATCGGCAAGGTGGAGGTGCTCACGCGTGATGGCCGGCGCTTGCACGGGCGCGTCGATGTGCCCAAGGGCGATCCGGAGAACACGCTGAGCCGGGATGAGCTGGAAGAGAAGGCCTTGAAGCTCGGCGGCTACCGCGACGGGGCCACCGAGGCCGAGATGCGCGCGCTCATCGCCCGTGTCTGGGCGCTGGACGCGGACGCGCCCATCGGCCGCTGGCCCCAGGCCTGAGGTCCTCACGCGGCGACGCAGGCCCTATCGGGTCGCGTCGCCGCTGGCGTCGCGGGCGTCCGCGACCAGCAGCTCGACGAGGTCGCGTCCGAAGCTGGGCAGGCCCTCGAGGTCCCGCACGAGGATGTACTGCTGGCGCAGCGCCCACTCGTCCTCGAGGTCGACGATCTGGACGGCGAGATTGGCCGCGTGCCGCTTCGCGGAGGACAGCGGCACCACGCCCACGCCGACGTTGGCGTCGATCATGCGGCACACCGTCTCGAAGTTGCTGACCTCGATCCGCATGCGCAGCGTGCGGTTGAGCTGGGTGCTCACCTCGCGCAGGAAGGCGTGGATGGCGCTGCTCTTGTGCAGGCCGACGTGGTTGCAGTCCAGCGTGCTGCGGAAGGGCACGCGGGTCTCCGCGGCCAGCGCGTGTTCCTTGCTGACCACCAGCACCAGCCGGTCCGACCGGTAGGGGATGGCCTGCAGCGACTCCGTCCGCACCGGCCCCGCGACCAGGCCGATGTCGGTCTGGCTCTCGCAGACCGCGCGGACGATCTCCTGGCTGGGGCGCTCGTGCAGGTCGACGTCGACATCGGGATGCGCCTGCAGGAACAGGCGCAGCACCGGCGGCAGGTATTCGCTCAGGGCGGTGGTGGTGCTGGCGATGCGCAGATGGCCTTTGACGCCGTGCGCGTACTCCTGCATGTCGCCGGCCAGGTGCTCCAGCTGCGCCAGCACCGTGCGCGCGTGATGCACGAAGGCCTGGCCCGGCGGCGTCAGCGTCACGCCCTGGCTGGTGCGGTAGAGCAGCTTCGCGCCGATCTTCTCCTCGAGGTTCTTGATCCGCGTGCTGGCCGCGGGCAGCGACAAGAAGGCGGCCTCCGCGCCGCGCGTCAGGCTGTTGGCTTCGGCGATGCGGACCATGAGCCGCAGATCGGCAAGATCGAAATGCATGCGGGGAGGGCGCTGGGAGTGCTCGATGGCGCCGATTCTCACGCGGGGCGGCCGTTCGCGGGCGAGGCCGGCGTCGCGATCCGCCCAGTCGGGGCGGCGCCGCGTTCAGCCGACCTGACGCCGGCGCTTGCCGCTGCGCTTGGCCCGCAGCATGAGGTGGTCGGCCTGGCCGATCAGCTCGTCGGGCGTGGCGGCCTCGCCCTCGCGGGTCATCGCCACGCCGACGGTCACGCCCACGCGCACCTGCACGCCGGAGTCGAGCCGGATGGTCTCGCGGATGGACTGGACGACCCGGTCCAGGATCGGCTGCCAGCCGTCGGCGTCGACGGGAGCGAGCACCAGCACGAACTCGTCGCCGCCCACGCGGGCCGCGGTGTCGGAGGGGCGGATCGCGTCGCGCATGCGCTGCGCGATGACCTTGAGGAGCTGGTCGCCGGCTTCGTGCCCATGCTCGTCGTTGACGGGCTTGAAGCCGTCGAGGTCCAGGTAGCAGACGGCGACCTCCCGCCCGTCGCGACGGGCGGCGGCCTGCGCCTGGCCGATCCGGTCGAGCAGCAGCAGGCGGTTGGGCAGCTGGGTCAACGGATCGTGGAAGGCGGCGTGGGCCAGGCTGTCGTTGGCGGACTTCATGGCCGTGATGTCGACCAGCACGACGAAGAGCTCCGTCGGCGAGAGCGGCACCGCGCCGAAGTCCACCCAGACCATCTCGCCGGACTTCCTGCGCATGCGCAGCTGCGCGCGGTAGTAGCCCTCCTTGCGCAGCGCCTCGTAGCCTTCGCTGCCCACGCGCTGGTACTCGGCGTCGTCCCAGTAGACCTCGCGCACGGGGCGTCCCTCGAGCTCCCCCGGCCCGTAGCCGAGCAGGCGCTCGGCGGCACGATTGCGCCAGGTGATGACGCGGTCCCGGACCTTGGCCATCCCCACGAGATCGCTCTCCAGCATGGCGGCCTGGTCGCGCAGGACACGGCGCTGCTCCGTCACGTCGCGCGAGGACGAGAAGACGAAGAGGCTGCCGGCGATCTCCGCGATGCTCAGCTGCATCTCCACGTCGATGATCTGACCGTCGTCGCGGCGGTGCTGCACGTCGACCCGCTGCCGGTCGCCGGCCTTGATCTTGGCGAGCCAGGCGCGGATGGCGGTCTCGTCCTGATTCACGTCCCAGCTGGCGATGTGCCGCCCCAGCAGCCGGTCCCGCGTGGACTTGAGCATCTCCGCGAAGGAGTCGCTCATCTCGACGAGGTGCCCGTTGCCGTCGGTGATGTGGATGCCGTCGCCCGCGGTGCGCAGCAGCGCCTGGAAGCGCTTGCCCTGGGCGAGCAGGGCCGCCATCACCTCGGCCTCGCGGCGATTGGCGCGATGCACCAGCCAGGCCGCGCCGGCGGCCAGCAGCCAGACGCAGACGACCAGGGCCACGACCACGCGCACCTGCTGTCGCCAGGGATCGAAGAAGCGGTCGTTGCTGATGCCCACGAAGACGGTGAAGGGCCAGGGCTGCAGCGAGCGATAGGCGGCGGTGCGTTCCTCGCCGTCCAGCCGCACGCGCGCCACGAAATGCCCGCCCTGGGGCTGAGTCGCCATCGCCGTGGCCAGCTCCGGCGACACGGCGGCATCGCCCGGCTCCCCCTGGGTCGCGCTGCCCGGGGAGTAGCGCGCGACCAGCCGGCGGTCACTGCGCCGCAGGGACACGGAGTCGAGCGGCTCCAGGTCGTAGGCCTCGAAGTTGCGCTGGAAATGGGCCGCGTTCATGGTGATGTAGAGCACGCCGGCGAAGCGCCCCTGCTGGCGCAGCGGATGGACGAAGGCGATGCCCCAGTGACGCGAGACCCGCGAGGTATGCGGGCCGCCGATGATCGTCGTCGGCTCGGCGCTCTGCCGGGCTTCGCGGAAGTAGTCGCGGTCGGAGATGTCGATGGGCGGCCCCGCGGGCAGGTCGGTCCCCCAGCGCACGCGGCCCGCCGCGTCGGTGAGGCGGAAGCCCTCGATGCCGTCGAGCAGCGCGAAGCGGGCGCGCAGGACCTCGTTGAGCGTGGCGTCGGGCGGGGGAGTCGCGCTCGCCGTCAGCCGCTCGATCTCGGACGCGGTGGCGCGGATCACGCCGTCGACGCGCTCGATCTCCGCCCGGACATTGAGCTGGGCGAGGGCGGCCAGGCTCTCGGCGCGATTGGTGGCCTGGAGCTCGAAGGCGCGATGGGACTTGTCCAGCACCAGCCAGGCGAGGGCGGACAGGACCAGGGCGATGGCCACATTGATGCCGATCAGCCATGCCGCCGCCCGCCGCCGCCGGTGGGCGTGCGCGTCCATCAGATGCTGTTGATCGCTGAGCGGCATGGTCCGGGAGACGGAGGGTGAGGAAAGCTGGGCTGAATTTGAAGATACTTCGACTATTCGCGCCAGGGAGGGCGCCGCGAGGTGCGGTGACCCAGGACGCGACGATGATCTGTCATGCCATTTCCCACTCTGGATCGGCGCGCCCGCGAGGCGCGCCCTCATGCCTCGCCGCGCCTGTGGCTGGCCGCCTGCATCGTCGGCTCGACGGTCCTGCTGACCGGCTGCGGTGGGGGATCATCCGGTCCCGACACCCAACCTGAAGGAACGCCTGGCACGGCCAAGGCCACGCTGGTCCGCGTCGCCGTGGAGGCCGCGGGCACGCATTGCCCCGCAGGCGGTACCCGCATCGAATCGGGCCCTGACACGGATGCCAACGGGGTGCTCGCCGACGGGGAAGTGTCCGCGACCCAGTACGTCTGCAACGGTGTGAACGGGGCGGCGGGCAGCGACGGCAGGCCCTTGCTGGTGCGCGTGCGCGCCGAGGCCGCCGGCGCGAACTGCGCGCAAGGCGGCTCGGCGGTGTTGGCCGGGCAGGACGTCAACGGCAACGGGGTGCTCGACGCGGACGAGGCCGGCAGCGTGGCCTACGTCTGCCATGGCGCCACCGGGTCCGCGGGCCTCGATGCGCTGGTGGCGCTCGCTGCGGAGCCGGTCGGCACGAACTGCCCCTATGGCGGCCAGCGTGTGCAGTCCGGCGGCGATGCCAATCGCAATGGCGTGCTCGACGCTGGCGAAGTCACCAGCACGGCCTATCTCTGCAGCGCGGCGCCGGCGGACACGCGCTGGCTGAACGTCACCGGTCCTTCCGTCCAGGCGGAGTCGAACACGGGCTACCTGGCCAATGCGGCGGCCAGCGTGGCCATCACACTGCCGCTCTCGCCGGTCATCGGCGACTGGATCAAGGTCACCGGCGTCGGCAGTGGCGGATGGACCATCGCCCAGAACGCCGGACAGCGCATCTCGACGGTCGGGCTGCCCGGCGGCAACACCATCGACTGGACGACGGCGGGCTCGCCGACCGCGACCTGGTCCGCCGTGAGCCTGTCGACGGACGGCGCCAGCCAAGTGGCGGTAGGGGCGTCGGGCGAGCTCTACACCTCCGGCGACCGCGGCGCGCATTGGACGCTGCGTCTGACGGGACAGCCGTGGTCGGGCGTGGCCATGTCGGCCGCCGGCAATCGCCTCCTGGCCGCGAGCAATGGCGGGGCGCTGTTCACGTCGTCCGACGGCGGCGGGTCCTGGGTCAACGATGGCAGCAGTCGTGCCTGGAGCGCGGTGGCCAGTTCGGCAGACGGTCTGCGGCTGGTCGCCACGGCCTACCTGGGGCAGATCTGGACCTCCTCGGACGGTGGCGGCAGTTGGGTCGCCCGTGAGTCGAGCCGGGCCTGGCGCACGGTCAGCGCTTCGGCCGATGGTCGGGTCCTGGTCGCGGGGACGAACGGCGGCCAGCTGTATGTCTCCAGCGATTACGGCGCCTCCTGGACGCCGCGGGCCAGCGCGGCCTTCTGGTGGGGCACCGCCGTGTCGTCGGACGGCAAGCGCCAGTACGCGACGGTGGACACCGGGGCGATCTGGCGTTCCGACGACTTCGGCGTCACCTGGGAAGCGGTCTCCGCGAACCGCGACTGGCGCGGCATCGCCACGTCTTCGGACGGTCGCTATGTCGTGGCGACCACGAGTGGTGGCCTGATGTACGAGTCGGTCGACGGCGGCCTGACCTGGCGGGCCACGGCCGACGGCGGAGCCTGGTCGGCCGTGGCCAGCAGCGCCGATGGCCAGACCCTGCTGGCGAGCAAGTCCGGCGCGGGACTCTACGCCGGGCTTCGCCGCCCGACGACCACGCCGGGAGTGGCCGGCTCACTGTCCGGGGGGCAGGGCGACACCTTGCACCTGCAGTACGTCGGCGGCGGCCTGTTCCTTCCCATCAGCTTCGTGTCGGCGAGCCCGACCTTCACGGCGCGCTGAGGCCGGGCGCGCCTTTCAGCCCCGCGCGTCCACTCGTGCGCAGGGCTCGGTGGATTCCTCCACGAAGGCGTCCCCCGGGCCACCTCAACCGCCTTTCATGGCTCTGGCCAGCGCCGGATTGCCGCAGCGCTCCAGCCCGGAGATCGCGCCTTCGCGATCTCCGGGCTCTTGATGCTGATCGAGCTTGCGCTTGCCCTCGAGTCGCGTGATGCGGACTTCGATGCCGACGATCTGCCGGAGTTCATCGGCGATGAAGTCGGCGGGCGCGTCGCCCATCTTCCAGGGCGTCGGCTGACGCGATTCGTGCTCGCGCGTGAGGCGGGCGACGAGACCGCGGACGAACTTTTCGTCGTCTCGCACATGCACCGTCCCGTGGGCGTGCACCACCTCGTAATTCCAGGTCGGCACCTGGCGATGCGTCTCCTGCTTGCTGGGATACCAGTTCGGCGAGATGTAGCCCTGAGCTCCTCGAAACACCACGAGCACCGAGGCCCCCTCGGCGATCTCGCGCCAGACCGGATTGGCCCGGGCCACGTGCGCGGTCAGCGTGCCGAAAGGGCCGCCGTCGCTGTCCAGGAGGCAGGGGAGGTGGTTGGCGTCGAGGCCGTGATGGCCGTGCGTGACGAGCATGCCGAGCGGATGCTCACGCATCAGGCGGTGGAGCTCGGAGACACGGGATTCGGCGAATGGCGAGGGCAGGTACATCGCTGTACTCTCGCATTCTTTTCGGGGGTGGGTTTGAAGTCATGTCGGACATCGACAACGACGACCACTCAGGTGCCGCAGTGAACGGCGCGTCCAGGGTGAAGTCAGTCAGTTCTCCTAACCGACTCCTCGGGCAATTGGTGCCACCTCAGCCACCGACAAAGACCCGCCATTCCTCCACGACCTCGAATCCGAGAGATTCATAGACTCGACGACCGGCCGGCGTGCAGTGCAGGAGCGCGGTGTGGGCGCCATTCAGATAGGCGTCGCGCAGTACCGCTTGAGTCGCGAGACGCGCGTAGCCGCGCAGGCGATGAGTCGGGCGCGTCGAGATGTTGAAGACGCCGACGTGGCGATCCCGCATCACGCCGAACGAGGTCGAGACCGGGAGGCCATCCTCGTACACCAGATAGGCCGTCATCCCCGGCGCCGACAGCACGCCCGGCGTGCAGAACCGTTCGAAGACACCCGCGGGCGCCTCGTAACCGGCGGCCAGCGCGTCCCTGTAGATCGGTCCATCGTCCGAGGGGACGGCTCGAATCTCGATGGCGGTCGATGCGGGTATGTGGAGATCCTGCTCGCCAAGCGTCCTGGTCATGAACGGCAGCGGGAAGGACTTCGTCAGACCGCGGCCAGCGGCGAGTTGCTCGACCGCGGGATTGCTGCCTGAGCGCCGCAACTGAAGGCTCCACGGCACATCGGCGGCGCGGTAATCGGCCACCATCGCAGCCAGTTCCTCCAGGTGCGGCTCGGGCGTGGTCGCGATCAGGCCGTTGAGAACGGCCACGGGCGTGCCGGTCCGGTAGACCTTCGTCCCATGCGGGGCGACGTACACGCTGCCGTCAGGCTGAAGAAGACAGAATGCATTGATGGCGGCATGCCAGGCGGCGACCGCGTGATCGATGGGGGAGAGTTCAGGCGACATGGCGCGGAAGCGTAGCCGGCACGGCGCGTGGCCGTCTGTCGTTCCTGGGGATGAGGGCCCCCCAACGGAGGTATGAGAAGAATGAAGGCTGACACCAAGCCGTACGGGTTCCTGGAGTCGGCGAGACGCGATCCGCTTTAGCGACTCTTCATGTTCCGCTGCGCACACTGCCCGGCCTGAAGCAGCGGATCACCCTCTGAAGTCGACCACGTTCCTCATCGACCCAAGCGCTTGCCCATGACCCCCTTCCCACACCGCTTCGCCGTCGCGAGTCTTGTCCTGACGCTGCTCTCGGCCTGCGCCTCCTCCCGGGAGGAGGACTCGTCGACGCGCTCGTCCCCACAGCCGCTGCAGCAGCTGGTGGTGCAGTCCAAAGTCTGCGGCGCGGCCGTCGCCGTCATCCGCCAGCATGCGTTGCGGTCCGTGACGACGGCCTCGGGTTGCCCTGGCTGGGCGACACCCTCGCCGGACAGCCTGTTCCAGGCGGCATCGCTGGGCAAGCCGCTGTTCGCGTATGCGGTCTTGAAGCTGGCGCGGGAGGGTGTCCTGGACCTCGACGCGCCCGTGATGCGCTACCTGCCGCACGGATACCGGCATGCCTTCGATCCCCTCCGACCGGATCGCGACGGCAAGACCGACGACGTCGCCGATCCCCGGCTCGAAGCGGTCACGATCCGCATGCTGCTCCAGCACACCGCGGGCTTGCCCAACTGGTCGTCCGGACCGCTGCGCTTCGAAGGGACGCCCGGGCTGCGTTGGTCCTATTCCGGAGAGGGCTACGTGCTGCTGCAACGCGCAGTCGAGGCGATCATGAGCCAGCCCCTGGAGGCGATCATGCGGGACCGGGTCTTCCGCCCCTTGGGCATGACTCGCAGCAGCTGCGTCTGGACGCCATCCGTCCAAGAAGCGCTGATCCCCGGCGCGAAGGTCAATGGCGCCCCGCGGGAGGCATGGCCCTTGAAGCAGGGCGTCGCGGCCTTCAGCCTCTACACGACCGCCGAGGACTACGCGCACTTCGTCCTGGCGGTCCTGACTGACCGGGAGCTGCTGCAGACGATCGAGCTGGCGCCGATCGACGTGGATGCGGACTTGAACCTGGCCTGGGGCATGGGATGGGGCATCGAGCGGACGTCCTCGGGCCGGTATCTTTGGCAGTGGGGCAACAACCCGGGCTATCGCGCCTTCGTCATGCTGCGTCCGGCCTCGGGCGACGCGGTGATTCTGCTGAGCAGCGGCGAGGGCGGCTTGTCGATCGCGAAACCTGTCGTTCAGAACGCTCTGCCGGACGAGCACCGTGTCTTCCAGTGGTCAATGCTGCAACCCGATGGACTTGATCTGATGTGCAGATACGTCCTTCTGTGCTTGTGAGGTCGCGACCTCAAGGCGGAGCTCGGCTGGCTGCTGGCAATGCCGGCTGCGGCAGTGGAGACACATAATCCACATTGTCAGTCTTTCAGATGGAGGCTGAACGCACATCGCTGAGGTAGCCACCGATGACGAGCCGAATGTTCCGGACGGAATGCACCGAATGTTCCAAGCCCCCACCGCTCACGGCTGCTGAGCGACTGTCGGCGCAACCGCCGCAAGCGACCGACCTTGCGGGGTGCGGACAGTAGTCGCCATAGAACGGCCAGAAGAAGGTAACGCGCAATTTCGCATTGCCGCTGCCCGGCACGACCTTGGCGCCGCCCTTCGTCCACGTGCTTCAGCGCGCAACAAGTCGGCCTGGTCTGGCCGCCGAGGGCCTGCATCGAGCTTCGTCGTCCCTGCGATCAAAGCTGCCAGATCGGCCCGGCATCGTCGATCTTGACGTGCGCGCCCGGACGGAACCCGGCCGCCTGCAGTGCTTCTCTCGCCAGGCGAGCCGCCGGCCCCACCCTGCCGATGCAGGCGCGCGACGCGTCGTCCATCAGCGACGCATAGAGCGGCAAGGCAGGCAACAGCTCGGCGAAGTCACGGCGCCATTGCGGGCCGACGCCTGGGGCGTCGGGCTGCTCAGGCAGGAAGCGCGCGCCCAGGCCCCGCCAGAAAGGCGACAGGCCCTGTTCGTCGCGATGGCCTTGCAGATCCACGACCAAGCGCCCCTCGCCGTCGTGCGACTTCACGATGCTCGTGAGCACCTGTCGGAGCTTGAGCGTGCCCTCCTGCGCGTGCGGATCGACCGCCAGATCGGTGATCTCGCCCGCATCGCACAGGTCGTTGCCCAGCAGCAGGATCTGCTGCGGGTTGAACAGGCGCAGTTCGTCGGACAGATGCACCAGCTTGCCCACATGGAAGTGGAAGCGCAGCGCATCGCCTGACATCGTCCCGGCGGGCCCGCTCTCCCCGTGCGTGGCGGTCGCCGACATCGGCGGCACCCACCGCGCGCAGGCCAGGAGACGCTGCTCGTGCATCAACACGAACAGCGTGTGACCCGGCGCGAGCGACCGCTGCAAGGGCTCGCCCAGCTGATTGACCCAGGTGGCCATCGCCTCGCGCCAGTCGGCCGGCAGCAGGCCCGGGGTGTCGACACGTTCGACCTTCATTGCGCGCCCTCCTCGTCGTCGGTCGCCACGACGAGCGGCGCCACGTCCACCTCCTCGCCGGACTGCAGGCCCAGCCGCCGCGCGACCTCGGCGCCGGACCGCAGCGTGGTCGTCGACGGCCCCACCAGGCCCAGCGTGGCGCGGAACGAGGCCCGGCCCCCCGCCGCGACCAGATGCCACGCCGCCGCTGGGCCCGGCTCGCCGGACGTCACCGCCAAGCGGCGCGCCGCCCGCACCGTCGCCAGCTGGTCGAGGTGCGCGACCACCGTCGGCCCGGCGTCGAAGACGTCGACATAGGTGTCCGTCTCGAAGCCCTCGCGGAACAGGATCTGGAACGGCAGCTCGCCCACCGGATGCAACTGGCCGATGCTCACCTGCGCCGGCGGCGGCAGCAGGCCGACGTAGATCGGCGTGCGCGGCATCAGGTCGGCGATCAGGGACTTGCTGCGGCCCTCGCTCACTCGCTCCGCCTCCGGATAGCTCATCCTGAAGAAGCGCTCCCCCACCGCCGACCAGAACGGCGAATGCCCTTGTTCATCGGACACGCCGGGCATCTCCGCCGCGATGCGGGCACCCGCGAATCGATCCGCGAAGCGACGGATGAACAGCAGCCGCGCGCGCGACAGCAGCTCCGGCGCGACCGTGGCTTCGTATTCGGGCTCGATGTAGAAGGAGGTCAGCAGCGTCGCCCCCGTCAGGTCATGGCACAGATGCAGCGTATGCATGCGCCGCGTGACGCGCAGGCCGCGCGACCCATGGACCATGAACTCGTTGCGATAGCTGTAGAAGCGGTCATGGAAGCCGGCGCTGGCGGCGATGCCACTGCAGCCGACGACCCGGCCCGCATGCTCCAGCAGGAAGAGGTAGGACTCCTCGCCGCTGGCGACGTCCTCGGACTGGAAGGACTGCTCGGCATGCGCGAGCCGACGGCTCAGCTTGGCCGGGTCCTGCGGCAGCGAGCCGATGCCGTGGACGCTGCGCGCGGCAATGCGCTCCAGCGCGGGCAGGTCGGCGGACGTGGCCGGACGCAGCAGCAGTTCGGTGGGGTTCAAGCGCCCTCTCCTCGATCTTGGGGACGAGCGCCAGGCTCGCACGGGGTCATGGCGGACAAGACAGGATCGGCGGGCCGGA
>NZ_BCYP01000013.1 GCF_001598255.1 Mitsuaria chitosanitabida ATCC BAA-476 = NBRC 102408 | reverse complement strand
GGGCCGGACGCCGCCAGCCGTGACACCGGCGGCGGCCCCCGGCGCCCGCTCATCGCGCGGTGTGCGTCCGAACCTGGCCTTGTACGCATTCGAAAAGTGCGGCCCCGACGAGAAGCCGCAGGTCAGACCGACCTGCAGGATCGACTGGCCGCTTTGCAGCAGCAGTCGCCGCGCGCGCTGCAGGCGCAGCTCCAGGTAGTGCCGCGAGGGCAGCGTGTCGAGGTGGCGCTTGAAGAGCCGCTCCAGCTGCCGGCGTGACACGCCGCACAGTCGCGCCACATCCTCGGTCGGCAAGGGCTCGCCCAGGTTGGCTTCCATCAACGCCAAGGCCTCGCGCAAGGTCGGGCTGGCCGCCTGGCCCAGGCGTCCGGGCCGGGGCTGAGCCTCGGACGCGGCCCGGACACGCTCCAGGCCCAGCAGCGGCGCGAGGTCGGGCAGCACCTGATCGCCATGACGCCTCGTCAGCCAGGCGACCAGGGCGTCCATCAGCGCGGCGCCGCTGGTGGCCGTGAGGATCTCCGCGGCGGATTCAGCGCCGGATGTCCCGCTGGATGTTGCAACAGGAACGGCGGCAATGCCTGCCCAGAGTTGGGTGGTCCAGATGACTGCGGGGAACTCGCCCTGCAACGCATCGGCGCTGCTCCAGGGACAGGCCGCGCGGCGGCCGTCCAGAAGGCCGGCTCTGGCCAGCAGGCTCACCGCGCTGCCGCTGGCGCACAGGGCGCTGCCGCTTCGGGCGAGCTCGCGCAGCGCGGCACACAGGTGCGGCAGCTCGGCGTCGTCCCGGACGGCGCCGTCGAAGCCGCTGTCCACATGCGCGTCCTGACCGATGATCACCACCACGCCCCAAGGCTTGTGGACACGCAAGGCCTCGGTCTCCACCCGAAGGCCGGCGCTGCCGGCGACCGGACCGCCGCCCAGCGACAGCACGCTCGGGCCGAGCAGATAGGGCTGGTCCAGCAGGTCGGCCGCGGCCTGCAGGGTGGATAGCGCCGCCCCCAACGCCAGCGCGGAGAACCCGGGCAGGACCAGGGCGGCGGTCGGCGCGTAGCGGGAGTCACTCATGGGAACGAATCGGCATGGCGGCACTGTAATCGCCGCCGCGCTTCACCACCCCACCCATTGCGGCGCCAGGCTGGGGATCGCCAGCATCGTCAGCGCCAGCGCGACGAAGACCAACTGCAGCGGCAGCATCCATCGCACCCAGCGGCCGAAGGGAACGCGCGCCAGGCTCAGCACGCCCACGGTGATGCCCGAGGTCGGGATGACAGGCGTGCTCAGCTCGCCGAACTGGAAGGCCAGGATCGCGCTCTGCCGGCCGACCTGCACCAGGTCGCTCAGCGGCGCCATCACCGGCATCGTGAGCGCGGCCTGTCCCGTGCCGCTGTGGATGAAGAAGTTGATGACGGACTGGATGCCGTACATCTTGTGCAGCGAGAAGACCGCCTGCTCGGACGCTACCCAGGGCGCCAGGCCGTGCAGCATCGCGTCGATGATCTGCGCGTCGCGCATCAGCACCACCGTGCCCTTGGCCAGCGCGATGATCAGCGCGGTGCCCGCGAGGTCCTTGGCGCCCGTCAGGAAGTGTCGCACCCAGGCGTCCTGCCCCATCCGCGCGATCAGGCCGACGACGATCGCCATCGCAAGAAAGATCGCGGCGATCTCCTCGATGTACCAGCCGAAGTGCACCACGCCGACGATCATCGCGCCCAGCGTCGCGGCGAAGCTCAGCAGCACCAGGCGCTGCGTCCCGTCGACACCCGTGAACGACGCGATCGCCTCCAGGTCCAGCGCGGCGCGCTTGTGCTCGTCGTCAGCGAAGCAGGGACTGGACTCGGGCCGCTGGCGGATGCGACGCGCGTGCCACATCAGAAAGGCGATGGTGACGCCGGTGAACACGACCCAGCACACGAACCGGTAGCCCAGCCCCGAGAACAGCGGCACGCCGGCCAGCCCTTGCGCGACGCCCACGTTGAACGGGTTGAGGAAGGCCGTGGCGAAGCCCACCTGCGAGCCCAGGAAGGGGATGGCCACGCCGATGAAGGTGTCGTAGCGCAAGGCCAGCGCCAGCGGCACGAAGATCAGCACGAAGGGGATGGCCTCCTCCGCCATGCCGAAGGTTGCCCCGCCCAGGGAAAACAGCGTGACGAAACCGGGGATCAGCAGGGCGCGCACCAGCGCCGATCGATGGTGCGCCTTGGCCACCGCCTTGATCAGCGCATCGATCGCTTGCGTGGCCTGCAGCACCGAGAAGGCGCCGCCCACGATGAGCACGAAGCCGATGATCAGGCCGGCCTCGACGAAGCCCTTGATCGGCGCCATCAGCACCGCGGCCGGGCCCTGCGGCTGGCTGGCCACCACCTGGTAGCGGGTCGGGTCGATGACCGGCTTGCCGTCCACCAGCGTGGTCGCGTACCGGCCGCCCGGGACGAGCCAGGTAGCCGCCGCGATCAGCACCAGCAGCGAGAAGATCAGGACGAAGGTGTTGGGCAGGCGAAGCGTCTTGGGGATCATCGTGAACTCACAGCGACAACAACTTGCCGGACCGGAACGGGGTCGGACCGGCGATCTTGCCCAGGCGCAGGCCGCGCGTGGCCCAGCGCCGGGCGACGCGTGCGAACAAGGTCCCGTCGACCTCCGCGATCACCGGCTCGCGGGCGCTGGTGGCGGGATCGACGATCTCCGCCACGCACTCCCCTGCCTTCACCCGATCGCCGAGGGCGCGATGGAAGACGAGGATGCCGCTCGCGCCCGCGATCAGCGGCTGCACGCCCTCCAGCGGCGTCGCGGCGCAGCGCGGCTGAGGCAGCGCGGGCACGTGGCCCTGGTCGCGGCCCAGGATGTGGCCGGTATCTTGGAGGAACTCCACCAGCGCCGTCGCATCCTGGATCGCCAGGGCGTCATCCACGTCGGTCTCGCCGCGCAGCTCGACCGTGGCGGCGAAGCAGCCCGCCACCGAGATCGGGCGATCGTCGAAGCGCTCCGCCAACTCCCACCAATGGCGCGACAGGGACTCGTCAAAGGGGTCGTCGCCCGAACAGGCGCACAGCAGCAGCGCCTGGGCGCGCAGACGTCTGGCCAGCTGTGCGGCAAGCTCGGCCTGCGGCGTGCCCGCGTAGACATGCAGGGTCGCCTCGTGGTCGCAGTGCAGGTCCAGGACGATGTCGGCATCGATGGCCAGCGACTGCAACAGCCGCTTGAGCGCGTCCGTCTCGGTCGCTGGCACGAGCTCGGCAAGCGCCCGCCCCGCTGCCTCGCGGATCAGCCGGGTGTTGGCCGACGCGTCGTCGGTCCAACGGTCGCCCACGCCTGCGCCGATGCGATCCGTCAGATGCTGGAACTGCCGGTTGAAGTTGATGCCCGAGGCCATGTCGAAGCGACCGTGGTGCGCGCCCTGCAGCGACTGCGACAGCCCGATCGGGTTGGCCATGGGCACGAGGACGATCTCGCCGGGAACGGCTCCGGCCTCGTCGAGTTCGGCCAGCAGCGTGCGCAGGTGGTGCGCCACCAGCATCGGCGGCACCTCGTCCGCATGCAGCGAGGCTTGCAGATAAGCCTTGGCGCCGGTGCGCCGCTGCCCGAAGTGAAGACTGCAGAGCGCGCGGCGCGTGCCGTGCGAGGCGCTCGGCAGTTCGTGGTGACGCTGTTCCATGCTCATCGCTCCCCGGCGGAGGGGGCGGGAGGCGCGTCCAACACGGGCGCGATCGGCTCGTACAGCGGCGACGCGACCCGGACCGGCCTGACATCCAGATGGACGTTGACCACGGTGTAGTCCTCGCCGCCGAATGCGCCGGTGAACCAGCCGCGCGTGTCCGCGCCCTTGTACAGGCGGAACTCGAATGCCGTAGGCGCGTCCCTGCCACGAGCACCGTCCGGTCCTGGCTTCAGCCGCGCGGCCAGCCCGCGCAGCTCCGCGGCCGGGCCGTCGAGCAACTGGGCCATCGCCTGCACGATCGTGTTGTCGCCCACGATGTCGGCGTAGAACGGCTCGTCCTTGAAATAGGGTTTGAAGTCGGAGGCCCCCGGATCCAGGACGCTGCTGGCGCGCTTCTCGGCGGACGCGGTGACCGCGCCCGTGCGCAGGTCGATGCGATCCCCTCGGTCCAGGTAGCTCAGGCGCGCGTTCTCGAGGTTGAAGGCGCCCAGGCGCGGATCCGTCCTCGCTTCACGGAGGTCGACGAACAGCGCGCCCCGTGCGCCGATCACCTCGGCTTGATCGGCATGGATGACGGCGGCGCTGTTCTCCTCGACACCCAGTCCCGCGCGATAGCCCTTGGCCAGCATCAACGGCAGCATGCGGCCGATGCGGCCGCGCTTGAGGAAGTGCTGGTCGATGAAGAGGTCCGGCCCGACGAAGCCCAGGCCGCGGTCGATCTCCACGCCCTCTCTCAGGCCGCCCTGCATGACACCGAGCACGTCCTGCGCGTCGCGGAACATCACCCGGCTCATGATCGCCGCGCCCGCGCTGGTGCCGGCGACGACGCCGCCGCGGCGATAGACCTCCCAGATCGCTTCGAGCATCGGCGTGGGCCGCCCCTGCGGTTGCAGCGTGTCCACGATCAGCTCCTGGGCGCCGCCCGAGAAGAAGACGCCGGTGGCGCCACGCACGCGCGCCAGCAGCGCCGGGTCGCGCACGGCGGCCTGCAGCGCGTCCGGCGCCAATCTCGGGGTGACCGGCACCGCCTCGGCCTGGGCGCCGCGGCGGCGCAGCGCCTCCACGATCTGGGCGGCGGCGCGCTCCGGATTCGCGGCCGCGGTGGCGAACACGGCGAAGCGCGCGCGGCGTCCGCCGGCCTCGTCGACGATGCGCTGCCACACCGCGTCGTTGTCGAACTTGAGCGCGCCGCCGATCACGATGGCGGTCTGCGCCTGGGCGGTCGAGGCCGCCGCGGTGAGGGCAAGAAGGGCCAGCGCCCTGCGAATGGAACTGCGGGATGGATGCATGCCGCGATGGTGCGGGGCGGCCGGCCGGATCACGTCAGGGTTGCCCCGTGGCCGCGCCTTGCATGCAAGCCGATGTCGCAATCCCGCAAACCGCGGCGCGTGCGCGCCACGGGTCGTGCGCCGGGCTTGCAGCGAAGCGACGCGCGCTTGCATCGGTGCGACCGCCCCGCCAAAACCCGATGTCCTGCGGTGGACAGCGACTTCTAGAGTGCTTCGCAAGGACGGCCGAGAAGCCGACCTGCGCTTCCCCAACTCTTCGAGGCCCCACATGATCACGACACAGGTTCCGCGTCCGCACGTCATCGCGCTCGCCGCCGCTCAAGCCGCCACCCTGCTCCTGGCCACCGCCGCGGTCGCGGTGCAGGCACAGGAGACCGGCAGCCAGACGCTGGAGCGGGTGGAGATCACCGGCTCCAGCATCAAGCGCCTGGAGGGCGAGACCGCCCTGCCCGTGCAGACGATCAAGCGCGAGGACATCGCCAAGACCGGCGCCACCACGGCCGCCGAGCTGATGCGCAACATCAGCGGCAACGCCGCCGGTCTGACCGACGGCGCCAGCATCAGCGACAACAACGGCGGCCAGCGCGGCTTCAATGGCGCGAACCTGCGCGGCATCGGCGTGTCCAGCACGCTGGTGCTGCTCAACGGCCGGCGCCTGGCCAACTTCGCCTCGCCCGGCGACAGCGCCGGCGTGGACCTGAACAACATTCCCGCCGGCGCGATCGAGCGCGTGGAGATCCTCAAGGACGGCGCCTCGGCGATCTACGGCACGGACGCGATCGGCGGCGTCATCAACTTCATCACCCGCAAGGATTACCGCGGCGTGGACCTGAATGCCTCCTTGTCCGGCACGCAGGAGGGGGGGGCGGGCAAGCGGACCGCCTCGGTGGCCGCGGGCTACGGCGACCTCGGCCAGCAGGGCTTCAACGTCTTCGGGGTGCTGGATGTGCAGAAGCTGGACGCGCTGCGCTCGACGCAGCGCGACTTCCTCAAGGAGCGGCCGCTGTCCGAGCTGCTGCCCTACTACATGTCCAGCCGCCCCTACCCCGCGAACCTGCGCCTGTCCGGCAACGCGGCCACCCGCGCCGCGCAGCTGGCGGCGATCAACGCCGCCGGCTACACGATCGGCGGCAAGCCCTTCACCGACCGCACCGTCAACCTGTTCGCGCCGAGCTGCAATCCGCCGGCCAGCGTCTTCACGCCCGGCACCCAGACCTGCGGCTACGACTACATGGCCGACACCGAGATCTATCCCGATGCCAGCAAGACCAGCTTCCTCGGACGCGGCGTGCTCAAGCTCGGGGATCGCAGCCAGGCCTTCGTCGAGATCTTGCGCAGCCAGGCCCGGACGACCTATGTGCTGTCGCCCAACCCGACCAACTTCAGCGGCGTGAGCGTCGCCGCGCTCAACCAGAACCTGCCGCGTCCGATCAACTACAGCGGCACGGTCGAGGTCCGCATGCGGGCCACCGAACTGGGCAACCGCTCCAACGAGGTCACCAGCGATGCCGAGCGCTACGTCGCCGGCGTCACGGGCAGCTTCGCCAACGACTGGGACTACACGGTGGCGGCGAGCTACGCGAGGAACAAGTCGCAGGACAAGTACGTCAACGGCTACTTCCTCTTCGACCAGCTCGATGCCGGCGTGAAGAGCGGCCTGATCAATCCGTTCGGGCCCTCGTCCGCGGCGGGCAAGGCGCTGATCGACGCCATCCGCGTCAACGACGTGGCGCGCAGGTCCAGCGGCATCACGCAAGGGCTGGATGCGAAGCTCACCGGATCGCTGATGGAGCTGGCCGGCGGGCCCTTGGGTGTCGCCCTTGGCGCGGAGCTGCGCCGCGAGAGCCAGAGGTTCACGCCCTCGGCGCTGCTGGTCTCCAACAACATCGGCGGCGACCGCGACAGCTCGCTGGACCCGGGCGTGCCGGACACCTCGCTCAAGGCCACAAGCAACGGTCGCAACATCGCCTCGGCCTACACCGAGCTGAACGCCCCGCTGAGCAAGGAACTGGAGTTGCAGGCCGCGCTGCGCTTCGATCGCTACCAGGGCGTGGGCAGCACCACCAACCCCAAGCTGGGCGTGCGTTATCAGCCCAGCCGCCAACTGCTGCTGCGGGCCTCGGCCGGCACCGGCTTTCGGGCCCCCTCCTTCAGCGAGCTGTATCGGCCCACCAGCTATGGCTCCAGCCCGGCTTTCATCTATGACAAGGTGCTGGACAGCTTCGACCAGTGGGCCACCCGCAAGGAGGCCAATCCCAACCTGAAGCCGGAGCGCTCGCAGCAGTTCTCGGCCGGTCTGGTCGTCGAGCCGGCACGCGACATCAGCCTGAGCCTGGACTACTGGCTGATCAAGAAGCGCGACGTCATCAGCGACCTGTACGAGAAGACCATCCTGGAGAACCCCGAGCGCTACGCCCCGTACATCGAGCGCAACGAGTTCGATGAGCCCACGATCGTGCTGCGCAAGGAGAACCAGGGTCGCCTGAAGACCTCGGGGCTGGACCTGGAGGCCAACCTGCGCAGCGGCGCCGGCGCCTGGGGACGCTTCGCCCTGAACCTGAGCGGGACCTACATCCTCGAGTACAAGCGCCAGTTCGGGCCGCTGGAGCCCTACGTCAGCAATGTCGGCCGCTTCCTCAACGATCAGGTCATCCAGCGCTGGCGCCATCGCGCCTCGGTGGACTGGGAGTTCGGCGACATCAACCTGACCCTGGGCAACACCTTCTACGCGGGCTACCGGGATGACAGCTACCTGCCCGACACGGCGCCGCGCCGGGTCAAGGCCTACTCGCTGTGGGACGTCTCGGGCGCCTGGAAGGTCAACAAGATGCTGCGCGTGCGCGCCGGCATCCAGAACCTGGCCGACACCGCGCCGCCCTTCTCCAACCAGAGCTACTACTTCCTGTCGACCTACGACCCGACCTACACCGACCCGCGCGGCCGGACCTTCTATGCCAGCGTGAATCTGTCGTTCAAGTGAGCGCGGGGCGCCGGGCCGTCGGCAGCCGGCGCCCCAGGCCCGCGCCGGCCGTGCGCCCACCAGCATGCGGGCACACGGCGGCGCGGGCAGATCGCGATCAGAAGTCCGCGCCGACGGGAGCGGCAGTCTCCTTGCTCTCCTTGGCCTCCTGCGCCACGGTGGCGTCGGTGGTCAGGATCAGCCCGGCGACGGAGACCGCGTTCTGCAGCGCGGTGCGCGTGACCTTGGTCGGATCGATCACGCCCATGGCCAGCAGATCGCCGTACTCGCCAGTGGCCGCGTTGTAGCCGTGGCTGCCCTCGGCGCGCGCCACCCGGTCGACCACGACCGAGGGCTCGTCGCCCGCATTGGCGCTGATGGCCCGCAGCGGCGCTTCCAGCGCCCGTCGCACGATGCCGATGCCGGCATCCTGGTCGGCATTGGCGCCGATCAGGTCTTTCAGCGAAGCGCGAGCGCGCAGCAGCGCCACACCGCCGCCGGGCACGATCCCCTCCTCGACCGCAGCGCGGGTGGCATGCAGCGCGTCGTCCACGCGGTCCTTTTTCTCCTTCATCTCGACCTCGGTCGCCGCGCCGACCCGGATGACCGCCACGCCGCCGGAGAGCTTGGCCAAGCGCTCCTGCAGCTTCTCACGGTCGTAGTCGGAGGTGGCGTTCTCGATCTCCGCCAGGATGGTCTTGCGACGAGCCTCGAGCTGCTCCGCCTGGCCGGCGCCATCGATGATGGTGGTGGCGTCCTTGTGGATGTCCACCCGCGCCGCGCGACCCAGATCGGCCAAGGTGGCCTTGTCCAGCTGCTTGCCGACTTCCTCGGCGATCACCGTGGCGCCCGTCAGCACGGCGATGTCCTGCAAGATGGCCTTGCGGCGGTCGCCGAAGCCCGGTGCCTTGACCGCGGCGACCTTGAGCACGCCGCGCATGCTGTTGACCACCAGCGTCGCGAGCGCTTCGCCGTCGACGTCCTCCGCCACGATCAGCAGCGGCCGGCCCGCCTTGGCGACCTCCTCCAGCACCGGAAGCAGCTCGCGGATGCTGGAGATCTTCCTGTCGCACAGCAGGATGGCGGGATCTTCCAGCACCGCGCTCTGCTTCTCGGGGTTGTTGATGAAGTACGGGGACAGATAGCCGCGATCGAACTGCATGCCCTCGACCACATCGAGCTCGCTGTCCAGGGACTTGCCGTCCTCGACGGTGATCACGCCTTGCTGCCCGACCTTCTGCATGGCCTGCGCGATCAGGTCCCCGATGGCCGGATCCGAGTTGGCCGACAGCGCGCCGACCTGCGCGATCTCCTTGCCGGTCGAGCAGGGCTTGGATTGCGCCCTGAGCGCCTCGACGACGGTTTCGCAAGCCCGGTCGATGCCTCGCTTGAGGTCCATGGGATTCATGCCGGTGGCCACGAGCTTCATGCCCTCGTTGACGATGGCCTGGGCGAGCACGGTGGCCGTGGTGGTGCCGTCGCCGGCGACGTCGCCGGTCTTGGACGCCACCTGCTTGAGCATCTGCGCGCCCATGTTCTCGAGCTTGTCGCGCAACTCGATCTCCTTGGCGACCGACACGCCGTCCTTGGTGATCACCGGGGCGCCGAAGCTGCGCTCCAGCACCACGTTGCGACCCTTGGGACCGAGCGTGACCTTGACGGCCTCCGCCAGCGTGTTGACGCCCTTGACGATACGGGCGCGGGCTTCGTCACGGAAATGGACTTCCTTGGCAGCCATGGTGGTACTCCTTGAATCTCCTTGAAATGGATGGATGAAGCGATGTGCGGGTAGCCGCCTCAGGCGGCCTTGAGGGAGGGCTTTGCGCCGGGGCCGGTGTCGATGACGCCCAGCACGTCTTCCTCGCGCAGGACCAGAAGCTCCTGATCGTCGAGCTTGACCGTCTGGCCGGCGAACTTGCCGAAGAGCACACGGTCACCGGACCGGAGCTGCAGCGGCCGCAGCGAGCCGTCCTGCAGCAGCCGGCCCGTGCCCACGGCGACCACCTCGCCCTGCTCGGGCTTCTCCGCGGCGGTATCGGGAATCACGATGCCCGAGGCGGTCTGACGCAGCGGATCGATACGCTTGACGATGATCCGGTCGTAGAGGGGACGGATTTGCATCTTGGGACTCCTTTCAGATGGCAGATGATTGACAAGAGGGTCGGGCACCGAGGGCCCGACGGTTCAGCGAACTGGCGACGGCGCGATCGTTTTCAAGACCCGCCCTCGCGTCCTCGACAGCGGCCACGTGCGCTTCGCGCACCGAGCGGTCACAGCAGGACGATGCGGTCGATGCGGCCGAGCTGATAGCGGCTGCGCGAGATCCGCGTGCCCACCGCCGCGCGGGGCGCCACCGGGCAAGGTGGCAGGCGGCGGCCATCCGGCAGCAGGCTGTCGTCCTGGCCTGCCGAGCCCCACAGGCCATCGGCCACGGGGCGGAATTCCCAGCGCACGTAACCCAGGCGGGCCGCCGTGTCGCGCAGGTCGGTGCGATCCGGCGCCTGCGCCACGAGGTGCGAGTCGTCCTCGGGGTCGATCGGGTTGTCTCCGAAAGCTTGGCGGCAGGCCACGGCCTCGCTGGCGGAAGCGCCCGCCCTGTTGCACCCTCGCCGCTCTTCCCGCAGCAGATGCCAGGCGCCGAGCTGCCAAGCCGCATCCAGCATCTGCTCATCGAGCTGTTCCAGCCGGCTCCAGGGCTGGTTCAGCTGCAGGGCGGAACTGGGCAACGGCGCGCGCCGCAAGGACCCGGCCCCTGTCGCCGGGGCCGACGAGGCGGCCGACGATGGGCCAGGCGGGGAGGGCGAGCGCTGTCGCTCGTCGGTCGCGAAACCGTGCCAATGGAGCAGAAGCAGCATCGGAGACGATCTGCGCGCAAGCGTGCTGAGCACGACGGCGGCCAGGGGCCTGCGCAAGATCGCCACCTGCTGCCGAATGATGTCGAGGATCATGGTCGGCGGAGGGAACTCGGACAGACGCGGACGATTTTTACGCAGGCGTCCGGGGAGAATCAAGGGGTCGCGCGTCGCCCGCGTCGCACCAGGTCTCCGGCCATCGTGAGCCAGCGTCGGCCGTCCTCGCGAACCGGCGTCAACAGGCCCTTGGCCTCCAGTCGACGCTGGACGTCTTCGCTGACGATGCGGCCACCGGGCGCCTGCGGGATGAAGTACAGCGCCTCACGCTCCTCGGGCGTGAGTTCCATGTCATCGGCTGTCATTGGCTGTCACCGGGAATCAGGAGTTGTCATCACGGCGGGGGCGCCGCCAGTCCAGGCGAGCCAGATAGGTGCCGCCGTGGCCGACTTCAATGCCAGCGGGCTCGTCGGGCGGGTGATCCGATCCGCGTCCGGCACCGTACATGCCCGATGACGACCATTCCCGTCCCCCCGCCGTCCGTAGGCCCTGCACGGGTCGGCAGCGCCCGTGATGGCCGCGAGGCCGTGCGTTCGCTGGTCATCGTCCTGGGCGATCAGCTGGATGCGGCAAGCTCGGCATTCGACGACTTCGACCCGGGTCGCGATCTGGTCTGGATGGCCGAAGTGCGTGAGGAGTCCACGCATGTCTGGTCCAGCCGTATCCGCATCGCTCTTTTTCTGGCCGCGATGCGGCACCACGCCTTGGCGCTGCGATCCATGGGCCGGCGAGTGGACTACGTGCGCCTCGGCGATGCGGGCAATGCGGGCAGCCTGGCCGGCGAGCTCCGGCGGGCGCTGGCGCGGTGGAAGCCCGCGCGCGTGCTGATGACCGCCCCCGGTGACTGGCGCGTGCTCAAGGCCTTGCGCAGCGCCGCGAGCTCGGCGGGGTACGCGATCGAGGTCCGCGACGACCGCCACTTCTTCTGCACCGTGCGCGAGTTCAGCGCCCTTGCCGAGGGCCGCCGGAGCCTGCGCATGGAGCCCTTCTATCGGCAGATGCGGCGTCGGCACGACGTGCTGATGAACGGCGACGAACCGGTGGGCGACCGCTGGAACTTCGACGCCGAGAACCAGCGGCCTTTCCCGCCCGGTGGGCCGGGTTTCCTGCCCGAGCGCCTGCGCGTGGAACCCGACGATCTGACACGCGAAGTGCTGACCATGGTCGAGCGCGAGTTTCCCGATCATCCAGGCACGCTGTCGGACTTCGACTGGCCGGTCACGCGCGAGCAGGCCTTGCTCGCCATGGATCGCTTCATCACGGACCGGTTGCCCGAGTTCGGTCAATGGCAGGACGCCATGTGGCCGCAGACGCCCTGGCTATGGCACGCGCAGCTGTCCGCCGCGATGAATCTCAAGCTCCTCGGCGCCCGCGAGGTGGTCGCGCGCGCCGAGCAGGCATGGCGGGACGGCCATGCTCCGCTGGCCACCGTCGAGGGCTTCATCCGGCAGGTGCTCGGATGGCGCGAGTATGTGCGCGGCGTCTACTGGACCCGCATGCCGGCCCTGGCGAGCGGCAACGCGCTCGGCGCCGAGGGGACGCTGCCGGGCTTCTACTGGACCGGCGATACCGAGATGGCCTGCCTGGCCGACGCGCTGCGGCAGACCTTGCGTCTGGGCTATGCCCACCACATCCAGCGGCTGATGGTCACGGGTCTGTTCGCGCTGCTGCTGGGCGTACGCCCCGACCGGGTGCACGCGTGGTACCTGGCCGTCTATGTCGATGCGGTCGAATGGGTGGAACTGCCCAACACGCTGGGCATGAGCCAGTTCGCCGATGGCGGGCAGATGACGAGCAAGCCCTACGTCGCCAGCGGCAAGTACATCGAGCGCATGAGTAGCGGCCGACACTGCGCGCGCTGCCCATATCGTCCTGATCTGCGGACCGGCCCGGACGCCTGTCCGTTCACCACGCTGTACTGGGACTTCCTGCTGCGCCACCGAAGCCGCTTCTCGACGCATCCGCGCCTGGGGGCGCAGGTCCGGCACCTGGAGCGCCTGTCGGACACGGAGGTCCAGGCCATTCGCGGCCAGGCGCGACAACTGCGCGAGCGCTGTTCCGCCCATTAGCGCGGGTGGCCGCGGCCCTCAGGTCGATCCGGCCGATCCGGCTGGATGCGCGTGTTCATCGGTCCTGTGAGCCATCGCACACAGCGTAACGATCTGCATCTTCCTGATCCGGCGCGGGGCCATTCGCGTACGAGAGGCGCGTCCGGAAGCGCTCGCGCCAGACCGGATCGCCATGACACCTACCAGGAGATCCACCATGATTCGTCTATTCAAATGGGTGCTCGCGGCTGCGACTGTCTCCACTTTGCTGACCGGCTGTGGCGGGGACGACGATCCGACGCCGACGCCGACGATCGCCCAGGCGGCACAGAGCGGCGGCTTCACCGCCTTGTCGGCGGCGGCGACCAAGGCGGGGCTGGCGTCGACGCTGGCGGACAGTTCAGTGTCGCTGACAGTCTTCGCGCCGACCAACGACGCTTTCGCCAAGTTGGCGACCCAACTGGGGTTCGCCAGCGCGGACGCCATGATCACGGCGCTACCCGCGTCCACGCTGGCCAGCATCCTGCAGTACCACGTGCTCGGCATGCGCAAGACCGCGGCCGAGCTCAGCGCCGGCGGCGCCACCCAGGCCACCCTGTACAAGTTCGACGGCTCCGCCGCGGTCCTGAACCTGAGCTTCTCGGGGGGCGTGACGGTCCAGGACGCGGCGCTCACCATGGCGCGGGTGAGCACCGCCGACGTGATGGCCAGCAACGGTGTCATTCACGCCATTGACAAGGTCCTGGTGCCGCCGGGCCTGCTGAACATCGTCCAGATGGCGCAGGTCAATCCGCTCTTCGACACCCTGGTAGGCGCGGTGGTGAAGGCCAACCTGCAGACGACACTCAGCGGCGCGGGCCCCTTCACCGTTTTCGCGCCGACGCACGATGCGTTCGCCGCGATCGCCACCACCGTGAACGGCTTGTCGACGCAGCAACTGAGCGATGTGCTGATCTATCACGTGCTGGGTAGCCAGGTGTTGTCGGCCAACATCCCCTTCGGCACGCCGGTCACCACCGTGCTCGGGCAGTCGATCACGATCAACGCCGGCACGCCGCCGACGATCACCGACTCGACCCATACGCAAGCCAAGATCGTCGCGGTGGATGTCCGTGCGAGCAACGGCGTGATCCACGTGATCGACAAGGTGTTGATTCCCAACCCACTGTGACGCCCCCCGACTGACGTCGCAGATTCGCGATCAACGCCGCGCGACCGTCGTCCTCGCGGAGCAAGCGGGCTGCCGCCCCTCGCCCCGCAGCCCTTTCCATGGACGGCTCACCCCTTTACACCGTCGCGGTGCGCGAGCTCTACGAGTTCACCGCCAAGCACGGCGATCTGGACCTGCGCTTCACACCTTCGCCGTCCGCGGAGGAAGGCGTGGCCGGACATGCGCTGGTGCAAGGACGGCGCGGCGCGGGTTATCGCAAGGAGGTCCCGCTGCAGGGGCGGCACGGCGAGCTCGTCGTGCGTGGCCGGGCGGACGGCGTCGACGCGGCACGCCGCCGCGTCGGGGAGATCAAGACCTTTCGCGGCTCCCTTGACCGCCAGCGACCCACGCATCGGCAACTGCATTGGGCGCAGATCAAGGTCTACGGCTGGCTGGTCTGCAGCTCGGAAGGCTGGGACGCGGCCGAGCTCGCGCTGGTCTATCTGGATCTGGGCAGTCAGGAAGAGACGGTGCTCGTCGAGCGCTGCACGGCCGAGGACCTGCGCCTGCATTTCGAGGCCCACTGTGAGCGGTTCATGGTCTGGGCGTCGGCGGAAGTCGCGCGTCGGCGGCAGCTCGACGCGGCGCTGGAGGCGATGCGTTTTCCCTTCGGAGACTTTCGCCATGGACAGCGGCCCTTGGCGGAGGCGGTGTTTCGCGCCGCCACGCGGGGTCGGTGCCTGATGGCGCAGGCCCCGACGGGCATCGGCAAGACCATGGGCACGCTGTTCCCGATGCTCAAGGCCATGCCGACGCAGCACCTGGACCGCGTGTTCTTTCTGACGGCCAAGACCTCGGGACGACAGGCCGCGCTCGATACGCTGGCACAGGTGCCCGCGCCGCTGCGCGTGCTGGAGTTGGTCGCGCGCGACAAGAGCTGCGAGCATCCCGACCGCGCCTGCCATGGCGACTCCTGTCCGTTGGCCAGGGGCTTCTACGACCGGCTCCCGGCAGCGCGCGCCCAGGCGCTGCAGGAGCAGGCATCGGCTGAGGTCGCGCTGACCCGGGACGCGGTGCGCCAGGCCGCTCTCTCGCAGGGCGTGTGTCCGTACTACCTGAGCCAGGAGCTGGCGCGCTGGGCGGACGTGGTCGTGGGCGACTACAACTACTACTTCGACCATGGCGGGCTCCTGCACGGGCTGACCCAGACGAGCCAATGGCGCGTGGGCCTGCTGGTGGATGAAGCGCACAACCTCGTCGAGCGGGGCCGCCGGATGTTCAGCGCGACGCTGCTGCCCAGGGACTATCACGCCGAGCTGCTCGGCCTGCCGCGGGACCACCTGTGGGTCGATGTCGAATCCCCCTTCCAATCGGCTCAACTGCAGGTGCACACCGCAGCGCACATCTCGACGCGCTACCGGGATCGGGCCCGCTCACTGGCCCCCATCGCGGACCTGATCGCCGAACAGTTCCATCAGGTGCCGGGCAATTACCTGGCGTTCCAGAGCAGCCATGAGTATCTGGAGCAGGTCGCCGATCTGCTGGCCCAGCGCCATCCCGGCGTGCCGCAGTGGCGGCAATCGCGCCGGATGAGCGAGCGAGGGCAGCGCGAGTTCCTCGAGCGATTCACCGACGACGGACGCGGCGTCGGCTTCGCGGTGCTCGGCGGTGCGTTCTCCGAAGGCGTGGACTTGCCAGGGCGGCGCCTGATCGGGGCGTTCGTGGCGACGCTGGGCATGCCGCAGGTCAATCCGATCAACGAGGCCCTGCGCGCGCGCATGGAGGCGCTCTTCGGCGCGGGGTACGACTACGTCTACTTCTATCCCGGGCTGCAGAAGGTGGTGCAGGCCGCGGGCCGGGTGATCCGCACGACCGAGGACTTCGGCGTGCTGCACCTGATCGACGATCGCTTCGCCCGCCCAGAGGTCCGGCGCTTGTTGCCGCCTTGGTGGTCTTCATCGGCGCCCCGATGGCCACGCGATCGGTCGATCGTTCACGGAGACGGTGATGACTAGCGACCACCGCCTGCATCTGCGTGTTCAGCGCCCGCGCAGATACCTCTGAAGCTTCAGTGCGTCGGCGGTGGCCGCGCCCGAGGCGGTGTTGTCGAAGACACACCAGACCTGCGTTCCCCGGGGCCAACACGCGATCGCGCGGGCCTTCTCGCGTACCCCGTCGTCCCCATACGCCGACCAGTACATCCGCGGCGCGCCGTGCCAGCGGTAGTAGACGACGGCGCCGCGTCCATCACCATGCTCCCCCAACCATCCTCCGGGATCGGCCGCCCCGACCGGTCGGGCAGGATCCGCTGCCACCCGGCCGATGCGCTCGTCGATGAGCAAACCGTTCGCGGCCTCGGTGAACCAGCTGGCATGGCGCGGCTCGCAGACGATGCCTCCGTCGAAGGCCTTGCGCAAGGCGCGGAAGAACGCCCGCGCGACGCGCGGCTCCAATGCCAGCGACGGCGGCAACTGCACGAGCAGCACGCCCAGTCGGTCGCCCAGACCCTGCAACGAGGCCACGAATGCGAACACCTCCCTGGCCGGGGTCTGCAACCGTGCCTCGTGCGTCATCGCGCGAGAAAGCTTCACGGAGAAGCGGAACGCGGGAGGTGTCTCGTCGGCCCAGCGAGCGAAGGTCTGCGGGCGATGGACCTTGCTGAACGTCGAATTGATCTCGGCACACGACAAGACCTGGGCGTAACGATCCAGTTGGCTGCCCGCTTGCGGGAAGGCGTCTCGCGAGGCTCTTGGCAATGCCCAGGCAGCCGTGCCGACAAGAACGGAGGGAGGGAACGACATGGCGGCTTGTGAGCAAGGACCATGCCTCGCGCGGGTATCCACCTTGCCATCCAGACGGACTTCGACCTCCACCGCCCTCTTGATCGCGAATGTTCGACCTTCAAGTCAATGCCTGGGAGTTGCTGGCGCGAGCCGCGCTCATCTACCTCGCGCTCTTCGTCATGGTCCGCGTCTCCGGCAAGCGGACCGTCGGTCAGTTCACGCCCTTCGATCTCCTGGTCGTCATGCTGCTCAGCGAGGCGGTCAGCAACGGGCTCAGCGGCGGAGACGACTCGGTCGTCGGCGCCTGGATCCTGGCCGCGGCGCTGATCGTCATGAACGGTTTGCTGGGCTTCTTCAGCTCGCGCAGCAGGCGCCTGGAGCGACTGCTCGAAGGCTGCCCGGTGCTGATCGGGCGGGACTCCCAGTGGTTCCCCGACGTGCTGAGTCGACACCGCCTGAGTCTCGCCGATGCGGAGAAGGCACTGCGCGAAGCGGATTGCGCGCTGCGGGACCTCAAGCTCGCCATCCTCGAGACCGACGGCAGCATCAGCATCGTCAAGAAGTAGCGCGTCATTTCGCCAAGCGGCGCCGCGATGCGTCGGCGTATGGCGTCGGCGTGATGCGCGCCTTCACATGCTCCCTCATCCATTGCAAGGCGAGCTCCTTTTGCTGCACGGACTCCGCCGCCGTGCAGTCGCTCGGCACCCAGACCCGGTGGCCACGCACGTAGGCGTCCATGGCCGTGCTCTGCACGCAATAGTCCGCGGCCAGGCCGGTGATGACCAGCTCCCGCGCGCCCAGCTCCTCCAGCAACAACGCCAGCGGCGTCTGATAGAAGCCCGAGTGCCGCGGCTTGAGCACGAACAGGTCGCCGTCCTTGGGCGCCAACAGACGCGCCAGCTCCGCCGCGGCGCCGCCCGATCGGCGGCACTCCCGGATCAAGACCGACACGTCCGAGCGCCACTCCCCGAAGTTGTCGTTGACATAGACCGTGGTCCACCCGTCGCCGCGACAACGCCGTTTGAACGCCGCCGTCGCGCGGGCGGCCTCGACGGCCTGGGACGCGATCGCCTCCGCGCCTTCGAAGCGCAAGGGATTGATGAAGTCGACGAGCAACAGCACCCGTCGGGACGTCGAGAGCGTGGAAGCGCGGACACGCGCGCCGCGGGAGGGCGTCATGGCGATCGTCCCGGAAGTCGATGCGAGGAATCGAGCAATCGCCGTTCCTCGTGGGCATCGAGCTTGCCAAGCAGCTTTCATCCTTCCACTCCCACAACGCCAGGAGCCTCCATGCCCAGCACGACCACCAGCACCGCGGCCCGCAAGACGACCGCCCGCCGCGCCTCGAGCAAGACCCCCGACGCGATCGCGCTGCTGCGCGCGGACCACAAGAAGGTCAGCGAGTTGTTCGACCAATTCGAGAAGGCGCGCAGCACGTCCCGCAAGCGCGATCTGGTCGCCCAGATCTGTCTGGAACTCACGGTCCACGCGCAGATCGAAGAAGAGATCCTCTATCCCGAGGTCCAGGCCGCGCTCAAGGACAAGGAACTCGTGCCCGAGGCCCGCGTCGAGCACCAGAGCATCAAGGACCTGATCGCCGCCGTGCGGGATGTCGAGCCCGGTGGCGAGGACTACGACGCCAAGGTCACCGTCATGGGTGAATGGGTCAAGCACCACGTCAAGGAGGAACAGAACGAGATGTTCCCCAAGGCGAAGCAGTCGCGCCTGGACCTGGTCGAGATGGGCGAGCGCCTGCGCCAGCGCAAGGAGGAACTGATGGCGGAGCAGCAGCGCCATTGAGCCCCCGATGCCCCGAGCTCGCGAACGAGGCTCGGGGTCATCGCGAGGCCGGCGCCACGGTCACGCGGCGGTCGGCCTCACGAGGGTCGGCCGACGTGCGCTCACACCCGGGGCGGGTCGGTCTCCCGATCGAAGTGGCGGGGGCCTCCCAGGTCGGTGATCAAGGCGTGTACGCCCTCCTCCGCCGTCGTCGCCAAGTGGATCCCCGGCGCCGCCACGGGAGACAAGGCCGGGCCGAGTCCGGCCGCCTCCAGCAGCCGCACGCCCTGCCCCAGCGCCAAGATCGGCTTGCAGTGGCGGAACTGGTCGCGGATGAACTCGAAGACATGGGCGTCACGATGCAGCGCCTCGATCGCCTCGTCGCCGTCGGGCAGCACCAGCGCGTCGAAGAGGAAGCCGGGTTCGTTCTCCAGCGACACGTCGGCCTGAATCGCCACGCCGTCCGAGGTCGCCACCGGACCGACGCGTGTCGCGGCGTAGCGCGGCACCGCGCCTTGCTCGAACAGCGCCGCCTGCACGGTCGACATCGCCTGACCGGCCACGCCCTCCGCCACCAGGATCACCACCTTGCGCCCCGCGATCGAGCCATCGCCGGGTCGTGCCGTGAGCGACAAGGCCGGGGACGTCTGGACCTCCGGCTTGGGCGGCTTGCCGATGGCCAGCGGCATCGGCTCGGGCAGCGGCATGTTCAGCCCCTCGGCCACGCGGGCCGCGAGCTCCTCCGACGCGTTGCGGAGAGAGGCCACCATCCGCTCGCGGATCGCGGGCACGGTCACCTTGCTGAGCTCGAAGCGGAAGGCGGCCGCGATGTGGGCCTGCTCCGGCGGGGTCTGGCTCTCGTAGAACAGGCGCGCCTGGTTGTAGTGCTCGGCGAAGAGCTCCGGCTTGGCGCGGACCTTGGCCTGATCCTCGCGCGCCTGCAGCCGCGCCGCCACCGACGTGAAGCCCTGCGCCGCCCCGGCCTGGAACGGGCAGCCCCCGCCCAGGGAGTTGGGCTCATAGGCCACGCGCCCGCGATGAATCGCCTGCCGATGCATGCCGTCGCGCTGGTTGTTGTGCACGGGGGCAATGGGCGAGTTGATCGGGATCTCGTGGAAGTTGGGGCCGCCGAGCCGGCTGATCTGCGTGTCCACGTAGGAATGGATGCGGCCCGCGAGCAGCGGATCGTTCGAGAAGTCCAGTCCCGGAATGATGTTGGCCGTGCAGAAGGCGACCTGCTCGGTCTCCGCGAAGAAGTTGTCCGGGTTGCGGTCCAGCACCAGGCGTCCCACGGGCCGCACCGGCACCAGCTCCTCGGGCACGATCTTGGTCGCGTCCAGGATGTCGAAGCTGAACCTGGCCGCCTGTTCCTCGGTGAAGACCTGCAAGCCGAACTCGTACTCCGGGAAGGCGCCGCTCTCGATGCGCTCCCACAGGTCGCGGCGGTGGAAGTCCGGATCGGCGCCGGAGATCTTCACTGCCTCGTCCCACACCAGCGAGTGCGTGCCGGCCTTGGGCGACCAGTGGAACTTCACGAAGACCGACTCCCCTGCTTCGTTGACCATCCGGTAGGTGTGGACGCCGAAGCCCTGCATGGTCGCGTACGAGCGGGGGATCGCGCGATCGCTCATGACCCACATCAGCATGTGCGTCGACTCGGGCATCAGCGACACGAAGTCCCAGAAGGTGTCGTGCGCGCTGGCGGCCTGCGGCATGCCGTGATGCGGCTCGGGCTTGACCGCGTGGACCAGGTCCGGGAACTTCATCGCGTCCTGGATGAAGAACACGGGCATGTTGTTTCCCACCAGGTCCCAATTGCCGTCGTCCGTGTAGAACTTGACGGCAAATCCGCGCACGTCCCGCGCAGTGTCCTTGCTGCCGCGCTCGCCCGCGACGGTGGAGAAGCGCACGAACACCGGCGTGCGCTTGCCCGCCTCGCGGAACGGCGCGGCCTGGGTGAGATCGGGCAATGCCTCGTAGGCCTCGAAGTAGCCATGCGCCGCCGAGCCGCGCGCATGCACGATGCGCTCGGGGATGCGCTCGTGGTCGAAGTGGGTCAGCTTGTCGCGGAGGATGAAGTCCTCCAGCAGCACCGGGCCGCGCGTGCCGGCCTTGAGCGAGTTCTGGTTGTCGGCGATGCGCACGCCCTGGTTGGTCGTCAGCGGCTGACCCGAGGCGTCGACGCGGACCCGGTCCAGGGAGCCGATGGTGGCGTTGCGGCCCTCGGGCGCCTGCGTGCCGGTCTTGTCGCTGGTCTGCGATTCGGAGAGCGTGCTGGCCGAGGGAAGTCGCGAGGGGAAGGTCGCGGTCGCGCCGGCGGGCGGGTTCTGGCCATTGGCCGCGCCGTGCTCGGCGGCCTTGGTCGCGTTGAAGGCGAGCGCCCGCGCGGCGGACTGGGTCTGCACCGCCTTCTGGAGCGCGGGATCGTCGTCGCCGTCGACGGCCCCTTGAGCGGGCCCGCTGTCGGTGTTGCGGTCGGCGGCCTTGGCGGCGGTGGTCGACGTCGTGCGCGGTGCCTTGGCGGGAGCGGCAGGGGCGGAGGGCTTCTTGGCCATGGGGTCCTCGTCGGTCGATGAAGGGAAGGTCCACGGGATGCGTAGCAGGCGACGCTCCCGGGCTCCCCATCGGACGCCATGTACGAAACACCTTCGCAGCCAGCAAACGCTCGAAGCCTTCTGTACCTGAAGGGTCACCCGCTCAAGCTCCTGGACCGGCCGTTGTGTCGCGGAGGACCTCGCCGCGCACTTGACCTCCTCAGCCAGCGGATGAACGCCGCTGCGCGCTGCGTCGCGACCCCAGCAGCCGCGCCGCCTCCGTCAGCATCGGCGTCATGACCGCCCAGCCGACCGCCAGAACGGCCATGGCAAGCGGCGTGTCGGAGAACTGGCCCGCCCCAAGCCGCACCGCGGCCAGATACGACATCGGCCCGCCCACCGCGCCCAGCGCGGCCGCGACGAGTGGCCGCCCGTGCAACCAGGACAGCGGCCCCCTCAGCAAGGTCGCGAACAAGGCCCATAGCGCAAGGATCCACACCGGCGCCCATTGAGGCAGAGATCCGGGCGCGGCATAGCGCACCCAGCCCGCGCGCAGCATCCAGGTGTCCCAGGCCAAGCCGATGAGGACGGCCAGAGCGGTCAGCATCAGCACCTCGGCACGCCGATCGCTCAGGACCAGATTGACGAGCACGACCCCAGCGGCCGCCGCGACGCCCCACATCGCCTGATCGTGCGCCGCCCCGAGCACGCAGGCGAACCAGGCCGCCTGGAACACACAGAACTGAGCGAGCGCGATGAGAAGTCGCTTTGGCCGAAATGGCGAGCGAGAGGCTCGATCCGGCGTGTCAAGGGAGGTCATGCGTGTTTGATCGAGCGAGTCCGCCAAGCTGGCCAAGTCCGACCGGCGGATCCTTCATCGGGTTGTGCCCTCTCTACGGCGGCGCGACCGATTCGGATCAGTCCCGCGCGGCGACAAGCATCCACTCGAAATGAGGAAGGTTTTCCTGCCGTGTGCCCTGGATCGCGGAGGTGCTCACGACGGTCGGGGCCGCTCATCGGTGCGTTCGATCCCCTTTTTCCCGTGGTCGGACGGCGCGACGGACCGGCCGCCGTCCACCTGCACCGCATAGGCGATCGCGGCCTTGATGCGAAGCGCCACGCGGGTTCCCGATTCCCCATGCCGATCGAACTCGATGTCCGCGCCGATCTGCCGCGCCCGTTCGACCATGCTCCGCATCCCGAAGTGCCCGGACGCCAACGCCTGAGCCAGCTTCACGGCGTCCAGGCCAACCCCGTTGTCCCGAATCTCGACGGTCAGCCAACGGCGGCCATGGTCCAGGTGGACGCCAACCTCGGTGGCGTGCGCATGCTGCGCGGCGTTGAAGAGCGCTTCCCCCACGATGTGCAGCAGCTCGTCGAAGACCCCGGGACGCAGGCTTCTGGCGGGCCCCTTGCTCTCCACCGTGACCAAGGTCGTCGGTGCAAACGGGTGGTCCTGGATGAGGCGCCTCGTCGCCTGCTCCAGATCGCCGTGGCCGGCGCCCGCGCGTCGCAGACCTTGAAGCCGGTCGCGGCTGTCGCTCAGGACGGACTGGGCACGCTCCACGACCTTGTTCAGCTCCTGCTGAATCCGCGCATCCGGTCGCCACCGATCGGCCACCGACTGGAAGTGCAGAAGCAGCCCCTGCACACTCTGCAGCAGCGTGTCGTGCATGTCTCTCGAGATGCGCTCCCGTTCGCGCAGGCGCTCGGCATCCCGATCGCGGATGCGGGCCAGGACCTGTCGCATTCGCAGGATCGAGACGACGCCGATGAGCACCATCACGGCGAGAGCGACACCGAGCTTGAACCCCAGAGTCTGGGTGAAGGTGGCCGGGATCGTGATGGCGACCGTGGCGGGCAGCTCGCTCCACAAGCCATCGTTGTTGCTGGCGCGGACTTCGAACCGGTAGTCGCCCGGCCGGAGATCGGACAACACGATCTGACGCTGCGGCGTCGACGCGGACCAGGCATCGTCGGCCCCGAGCAGGCGATGGCTGAAGCGCACCCGCCCCGGCACCGTCAGGCTGAGCGCGGTGTAGGCGACCTGAGCCGTGGTCGTGCCCGCGGGAAGCTCGACATGGGCGCCGAGCACGATCGGCCGACCGTTGACCTCGATCGCGCGCACGACGACCGGCGGCGGCACCGGATTGGGGGCCAGCGCCTCGGGAGCGATTCGGACGACATTTCGCCGGGTCAGGAACCACACGCGCCCGTCGCCTCCCACGGCGACCTGCGCACCCGGGGCCTTCTGCACGAAGCTGTTCAGTCCGTCCTGGAATCCGAGCACGCGATGAGGCGGATCGCCCCCACCCCGCAGGGCCCGCGCCAGATCACCCGACTTCAGTTGCACGATGCCCGCGTCGCCGATCGCCCAGGTCTCGCCCTGCGCCGTCTGCGCCAATCCGTTGAGCGACGAGGCCCAGGGGGCGACCGCCTCCGACAGCAGCGCCGCGGCCGGGTCGCCTTGCAGGGCCATGCCTTGACTGCCGCTCACCACGATGCCGCCGTCCGTCGCGAGGAGCCCCTCGATGCCACCCGCCTTGGACTGCGTCGCGTCCAGTGCCATGAACGGCAGCACGCCTGGAGGAGGCCGCTCGCGGAACAGGACGACCGCGCGGCCATTCGCGTCCAGGGTGATATTGGCCGGCAGCGACGGCGACGGGACCGGCTCATCCCATCGTTGCCAGGCGCCTCGGAACCAGTACAAGCCCCGGTCCAGCGCGGGCATCCACAGCCGGCCCTCGCGGTCCTCGGCGCAGCCATAAGCCATCGTCCCGACGGGCTTCGCACGGCGCTCCACAACGCCGGCGTCGAAGCGCAGGACACGATCGCCCAGGACCAGCCACACGCCCCCCGCCTTCGCCGCGCAGAGCGCCTCGGCCGGCGTCTGGTTCGCCAGGACCTGCCGCGGCGCCTGTCCAGGCAGGATCGCGTGAAGCGACTGGGCATCGGCCACGTAGACCGCGCCGTCGTCCGCGGCCGCCATGCGATAGCTCGTGGGCGAGTTGCGCGGGAGGTCGGGGTCGACGACGACAGGGGCCGATCGAAGCTGGTCCAGGCCGAGCTCGGTGCCGATCCAGAGGTTGCCTTCGCGATCCTGGAACAGCGCGCGGGTCTGGTCGGAGGTCAGTCCCGCGCTGGCGTTGAACGACGCGACCGCGCGCGAGGTGGCCTCGCCCGCGGCAGGGCGCGGATCCGGCGCGCGGATCCGCCGCACGCCGCTGTTCCAGGTCGTCGTCCAGAGATCACCTTGCCGATCAAACAGCATCCGGGTCCCGCCAGTCGGTGTGGGATGCGCGAAATGCGGCAGACCTTCCATCGCTCCGCCGACCATCCGCATGCCCTTGGCATCGGAGATCCAGAGGTGGCCCGCGGCGTCCTCGGTCAGGCTCGCGCGAGGTCCGACGCCCTCCCCGCTCAACTGGAAACGCGGCTCGCCCGGGCGTCGATAGGCCAAGGCGTGGGAGAGCACGACCCAGATCGTCCCGTCGCGCGCGACGTGCAAGTTCCAGGCGGGCTGCTCGGGCAGGCCACTCTCGGGTCCGAACTCCTGCCAGTGGCCTTGAAAGAACCGCGCCAGCACCTGCGTGCTGCGGCCCCCGCGCGCCACCCAGACGCCGCCCTCGGCGTCCTCCTCGATGTCGGTGACCTCGCGCGAGGGATGCGGCATTCGCGCGTCGTCCAGCCGGCCATCGCGGTAGACGGCCACGCCCCGCCCTCGCGCCAATCCGACCCAGAGATCGCCGGCCCGCGCGGCCTGAAGGCTGGAGACCACCAGCCGCTGCGGGGAGGCCCCGCCCATGCGGATGGGCTCGAAGCTCACGCCGTCGAACTGGAACAGCCCTTCGACGCTTCCGATCCACAGGAAGCCATCTCTGGTCTGGGTGATCGAGTTGATTCGGCTCGGCGCGCCCCGTTCAATGGCCCACGACTCGTGCTTGAACTCCGCCAGCGCGGGGGGCATGGGCGCCGCTCCCGCGGCGAGCCACCAGATCGCAAGGAGTCGCGGCGCCAGCCACCGCCATGGCCGCCACGCCACGAATCGCCGAGGCGAAGTGGCAGCAGGAAGCTTGAGGGTCAGGCAGTTCATTGAAGGCGCGCCGATGCCTCGTGCGATCCGGCGGATGAGCGATCGAGCGCGCGGCGGGCGACGGTGGTCGGGGGAGCTTGGCGACGTAGACCGAAAGTGTCCGCAGCTTCCTCGGGGCGCGAATGTCCAAGGGGAGAGTGCCGCCGCTCATCAGAAAGACCTAGTCCGAAATGGAGAGATTCCCAACCCGCCGTCGCGACGATGCGCGCCGGGATGCCGGGCGCGTGGTCAGACAGGGCGAGACGGTCGGCCCCCTCGGTAGGCCGCTCCTTCATCCCTTTGGGGCTGTTCCTGCCCAGCCGGTCCGGCCACGATCTCTCGCTCCACCCCGCTCCGGAAGCGTTCATGCATCTCGCCACTCCCTTCGCCCGACGCCTGGCCGCATCACTGCTGGCCGCCCTCGCCTGCAGCACAGCCATGGCCGCGGCTGACGTATCGACGGTCCCGCCCCCGGGCTTCTATCGATTCAAGGTCGGCCAGTTGGACGTCACGGCGCTGTCGGACGGGACCCATCCCTTCCCTGTCGACTCCGTCATGGTGGGGGCCAGCGAGGCGCAGATCGACCAGGCGCTCGAGCATGACTTTCTCGGCAAGCCGCCTGTCGGATCGATCAACGCCTTCCTGATCAACACGGGCAAGAAGCTGATCCTGGTGGATGCGGGCGCGGGCGCCCTGTACGGCGACTGCTGCGGGCAGGTCGTCCAGCAGATCAAGGCCGCCGGGTACTCGCCTGAACAGGTGGACCTGGTGCTGATCACGCATCTGCACAAGGATCACGTGGGCGGTCTCGCGAGCAACGGCCGGGCGGTGTTTCCCAATGCGGTGGTTCGCGCTTCCAAGGTCGATGTCGACTACTGGAGCTCAAGTGCCGCCAAGGCCCGGGCGCCGGCGTTCCTCGCCAGCTTCTTCGATGCGGCCGTGGCGTCGATCGCGCCCTACAAGGCGGCGGGACGGCTCCAGGTCATCACGGGCGCGGGGCCCATCGGGGATGGCATCGCGGCGGTCACGTCGCCTGGGCATACGCCAGGCCATCTGAGCTACGCGATCACGAGTCAGGACCAGACGCTGCTGGTGATCGGCGACCTGATTCATGTCGCGGCCTTGCAGCTGCCGCATCCGGACGTCACGGTGAAGTACGACACCGATGGCGCCGCGGCGCGCGTCTCGCGATCCAGTGTGCTGAAGTCCGCCGCCGAGAACCGCTACCTCATCGCCGCGGCGCACCTCTCATTCCCCGGCGTCGGCCACTTTCGACGGGTCGCCGATACGTTCGAGTGGGTCCCGGTGAATTACGAGGCGGCGGCGACTCATTGATGCTTGGGCTTGTCGGACCCCAAGACTCGAAGAGCACGTCGATGGTGATTGCGCGCCCGGCGACGTCGTAGGCCCTCCCCCGAATAAGTCCGGGCCAGTTCGCCTCACAGCGACTGGCCCGGACTTCATTTCAGCTCGCCCAGCCGAACTGCCAGTAGTACTTCTTGAAGGTGGCCGCCGGAATGGCGAACACCCCCCCGGCGTTCAGGGGCACGGAGCGCCAGAAGCTCTGGTCGTAAGCGGCCCAGTTCCCGGGCAGGCTGTTGATGACGGCGCCGTTGTAACCCCACGGGTTGCGCAGCACGATGTACTTGGTGTTGTTGACGTAAGCCCAGCCCAGGATGGTGTACGCGTGATAGCCGACGATGCCGGTGCCGCCGTAGTCCACCGGTGACGGCGTCTGGCAGAAGGTCCACGCGGTCATCGGATTGAAGGTGCGGTACGAGAGGCAGTTGGAGCGAACGGCGGTCCAGATGTCGTCCTCGCTGAGCGCCGAGCAGGTCTTGGTGACGCCCGTGAGGTTCGTCAGCTCCGTCGTGGCCTGAACCGGCCAGCCGCCGGCGATCGGCCCGTAGTTGGGCTCGTCGGTGGTGTCGTTGGTCTTCCACTTGGCGAAGGCCTTCTCGTAGACCGCGGGCCAGATCTCGCCGGCCTCGGAGGACCGGGCGTAGATCCAGGCGTTGGTGCTGTTGACGAGCGGGACCCGCTCGGAGACCTCCATGGTCTTGAGGCCGCCGGAATAGAAGTCGATGCGATCGACGAAGGCGGTGGTCGCGGCGCCGGTGGCCCGGGTGCGCTGCATGATCAGGTAGGGACGCGACCACGCGACCGCCGACAGCGCGGAAATCAGGTAGCAATCGCCGAGCGCGCCCTGGACGGGGTCGAAGTACTCGGCGGCCTCCTCGAAGAAATCACCCGGGTCGGCCCAGACGGCGCCGGGAGGCGTGTAGCCCGGGGCTTCGGGCCCCTTCCCGGCCTGGGGCGACTTGTCACCGCCGGCAAGCGCGCCCACCACGCGCGACAGCGCATCGGGCGACAACTTCGTGAGCATGGCCTGCATGGGGCCGGCCTTGGCGAGCTGGCCGACGGCCTTGACCCGCTGTTCCGTCTTCATCTCCTGGAGGCCCGCGAGCGCGCCCTGGGTGTCGGCCAGGCCGCTCACGAGGAGGTTGCCGGCGACGGGCGCGGACAGCTCCTCGACGGAGGCCCCGAGCGTCTTCTTGACGAAGGCATCGCGGTCGGCGATCGCCTTCCATCGCACGCTGCGGCCGAGCGCGAGTTCCGCGACGGCATACGGATTGGCCAGGCCAACTTTGGTCTCATTCATTGCAGTCTCCCTTGCAAGCGATGCCAGCGAATGGCCCGAGGGATCCGGGCACCGCGCGTCGCTCGAGTGCCAACTTATGCGGCGGGATCGACGCCCTCAACGTGCGATCTAGGGGTGAGCCGGCGGAGCGTGGGGGTGGCTTCCACAAGGGAGAGGATGCGGGTCCTGACTCGGCTTGACTGTCCGGAAACCACGGTTCGCGATCGCTGGGCTTAGAGTCCGGGGCAAGGAGAACCTCATGCGACTCAACGTGAACGGCAAGGACCACGAGCTGGACGTCGAACCCGAGATGCCCTTGCTCTGGGTCCTGCGCGACGAGCTCGACATCACCGGCCCCAAGTACGGTTGCGGCATCGCCGTCTGCGGCGCCTGCACGGTCCACATCGACGGCGTCCCTGTCCGTGCCTGCTCCCTGCCCGTGGGCCAGGTCCAGGGTACCGTGACGACCATCGAGGGATTGGGCGCGCCGGGCGCGCTCCACGTCGTCCAGCGCGCCTGGATCGAGCATCAGGTGGCGCAATGCGGCTACTGCCAGTCGGGGCAGATCATGACCGCCGCGGCCTTGCTCGCGGCCAATCCGTCCCCGTCCGATGCCGACATCGATTCGGCCATGTCGGCCAACCTGTGCCGCTGCGGCACCTATCCCCGGATCCGTGAGGCGGTGAAGGCCGCCTCGCGCCTCCTCTCCGGAGCGGCGACGTGAGCCGCGCGGGTCGTATCGCGCGTCGCGCGTTCCTCGTGGGCTCGGCGGCCATCGCGGGCGGCGTGGTCTTCGGCACCTATCTGGTCCGTCGAACGCCCGCCAATCCGCTGCTCGACGGCGCGCCGGACGGCAGCGCGATCTTCAATCCCTGGGTCAAGGTCGACCGTACCGGTGTCACGCTGATCGCGCCGCACACTGACCTGGGCCAGGGCGCGCGGTCCATGCAGGCCGCCCTGATCGCCGAGGAGATGGACCTGGCCTGGGGACAGTTCACCGTCGAGACCGGGCCGCCGAGCGCGGCCTACTTCAACACCGCCATCGCCGAGGAGCAGGCCCCGTTCCTCTCGACCGACACCGGCACCTCGGCGGAGGCCGTACGCGGGGTGATGGGTGCGCTGTTCAAGGTGATGGGGCTCCAGATCACCGGTGGCTCCAGCAGCGTGCCGGACAGCTTCCACAAGCTGCGCCTGGCGGGCGCGGTGGCCAGGGAGACGCTGAAGGCCGCCGCCGCCAGGCAGACCGGCATTCCCGTCGCCCAGCTCAAGACGGATCACGGGGCGGTGGTCCTGCCCGACGGCCGGAGGATCGCGTACACCGCCCTCGCCCAGGACGCCGGCCGCATCGCGCCGGTTCAGGACCCGCGCTTGCGAGACCCGTCCGAGTGGAAGCTGATCGGGCGGCCCATGCCGCGCCTGGACATCGTCCCGAAGTCGACGGGCGCGCTGAAGTTCGGCATCGATCTTCGGCTGGACGGGATGCTGCACGCCGCGGTGAAGCTGAACCCGCGTCGCGGGCCCGTCCTCTCCTACGACGCCACCGACGCCAAGGCGATGCGTGGCGTGAAGCAGATCGTGCCGGTGACCCACGGTGTCGCGGTCATCGCCGACAACACCTGGCGCGCCTTCCAGGCCGCGCTGGCCATCAAGGCCGACTGGGGCCCGGCCCCCTACCCCGCCGAACAGGCCGACCACTGGCGCGCCGTGGCCGAGTCCTTCGTGCCGGAGCGGCTCGACAAGCAGTGGCGGAACGACGGCGACGTCGATGCCGCGCTGGACGCCTCGGCGCTCAGCGCGACCTACAAGGCGCCCTATCTCGCGCACGCGCCGCTGGAGCCGCTGTCCGCGGTCGTCCAGATGAAGCCGGACCGCGTCGATGTCTGGGTCAGCTCACAGGCCCCTCGCTTCGCCCAGGAGAAGGTCGCGAAGATCACGGGGCTCCCGGTCGAGGCCGTCCATCTGCACAACCAGTACTGCGGCGGCAGCTTCGGTCATCGACTCGAGTTCGAGAACATCACGCTGGCCGCCGAGATCGCGCGGCAGATGCCGGGCGTGCCCATCCAGCTGACCTTCAGCCGGGAAGAGGACTTCGCGCAGGACTTTCCGCGCCAGATCAGCATGAGCCGCGCGCGCGGCCGCGTGAAGGACGGACAGGTCGACGCGCTGTCGCTCGACATCGCGTCCGTGTCGGCCAGCGCCTCGCAGATGGGCCGCGTCGGACAGTCGGTCCCCGGCCCGGATGGCCAGATCGCCGCTGGCGCCTGGAATCTCCCCTATGCGCTGCCGCATTTCCGGATGCGCGCCTACCGTGTGCCGGAGCTCGCGCCGACCAGCTCATGGCGCTCCGTCGGCGCCTCGTCCGCGGGCTTCTTCGCCGATGGCTTCCTGGACGAGCTGATCCATGCCGCCGGTGCCGATCCGCTGCTGGAGCGCTTGCGATTGACACGTGAACCGGTCGCGCGCGGCGTCCTGGAGGCTGTCGGCGAGATGTCGGCCTGGCAGGGCGCGAGGCCGGAGAAGGGGCGCGGCCGCGGGGTGGCGTTCGTCGAGTCCTTCGGCGTGCCGTGCGCGCAGGTGGTCGAGGTCGAGCGGACGCCGCGCGGGCTCAGGATCGTCAAGGTCTGGGTCGCGCTGGATGTCGGCAAGGTCGTCGACCCGGTCAACTTCGACAACCAGGTCAAGGGCGGCGTCATCTGGGGATTGGGGCATGCCATGAACTGCGAGATCACCTACGCGGACGGTCGTGCGCAGCAATCCAATTTCCACGCCTACCAGGGCATGGGGCTGCATCAATGCCCGGAGATCGTCGTGCGCGGGTTGGAGCGCGGCAGCAAGGTGCGTGGGGCCGGGGAGCCCCCGGTGCCCCCGGCCGCGCCGGCGCTGGCCAACGCGATCTTCGCGGCCACTGGGGTCCGGCTCCGCGAGATGCCCTTCGGCAAGCACGTCGACTTCGCCTGATCTCGGCGTGGCCCGCCGGTACGGGGCCATGGGCGCGTCGTCACCGCGGCGTCAGCGGACGGGGCGCCCGCGCGGCCGAGTCGCAGCGGACCTCGCTCGCACGCCGTTGCTCGAAGGCCGCGCAGCTGCGGTTGCCAGCGGGGTCTTCCAGATCCGGATGCGTGACCAGCTCGTAGGCGCTCTTTCGCCACGGCCGGTCCGGTGTGAACCGCCATTGCGTGTCGCCGTGGCCCAAGGAGGTCCGTCCCTCGACGCGCCGACCGCTTGCGTCCCGCACCGCGATCAAGGCTTCGCCGGTCGAGCTGATCGGCGCCTGCAGATCCACGAGCAGCGGCTCCCGGCTGCCGGCGCGCGGTGCGGTCATGCGCCATCGAGCGGTGTCGAGCCGCGTCGTCACCGCCGGTGTGACGTGCCAGGTCTTGACCACCGACGGCTGATGGCCGCCGAATCCGTCCACGCGGAGCCGCACCGTGTCTCCGGCCCGCAGCGCGCGGCCGGCATCGAGGTTCGGACCGACGCCCTGCTTGATCCGTCCCGGGTCCATCAGCACCGTCAGCCGGCGCCCGTCCGCGCTGGGCAGGGTCAGGTCCAGCAGAGCGCCAGGGATCTCCCGGTCCGACGCGTCGAGCAGCGTCAGCCGCCGCACGTCGAACGGCATCGGTTGAGGCCACCCGAAGCGCAGCTCGATGCGCAGCAGGTTCTCGGGAATCGTCGCGCCCGCCGGATGGATCTCGACCGGTGCCACGATGTCGGCTCCAGCGCCAGCGCCAGCTCCAGCCACTGCTGCACGCGCAGTGGCAGCCTCGGCCGCAGTCGCAGTCGCAGTCGCAGTCGCTCCCAGCATCAAGGCGAGCCCCGCGACTGCCGCGACCCTCATCCCACCGCGTTTCATGGCTTCGGCGGAGCCAGGTCCGCATACCCCTCGTCGGTCCGCAGCATGCGGTGCGCGTCGCGCCACGCATCTTTCGGCTCGTAGCGGAAGTCCGCGAAGTCGTACTCGTTGACGAAGTCGCTCAGCCTCAGTAACAGCCCCTTGCGCATGGACACCAGCTCCATCGCGCCCGTCGCCTCGTTGCGGCGCAGCGCGGCCAGCAGATTGGCATCCTGGTTGTCCAGCTTGGCCACGCCGGCCAGCGGCACGTAGATGGACTTCAGCCCCAGCGTCGGCTCGGTCGGCCACTTGATGGGCGTCGTCACGCCGGGCTGGGTGGAGGCGTCAGCGATGTCGGTGACGGCCATCAGGTCGGCCGACTTGTGCGAATGCGTCAGCAGCACCATCGGCCCTTGGCCGGCGTCGAACTGCACCATGCCCACCGGCGCGCTGCCCCAGCCGAACTCGGCGATGGTCTTGGCCGCGATGTGCGCGCCGTCCTTCAGATCCTTCAGCGGAATGGTCACCAGCGGCGAGCAGGTGAAGGCCGCCACCAGCGTCGGCACGCCGTTGAGGTCCGCGATCACCATCTTGCGGATCGGCGCGCGGGTCTCGATCTGGTTGTGGACCGGGTGGTACATCTCGATGCTCGCGACGGCGGCCTCGGCCTTGAACGGATAGTCGAAGACGCGCAGCGCGGAGGCGAAGCTCGCGTTGGACAGCCCGGCCACGTAGAGCTTGCCGTCGCGGTAGGCCATGTCGGTCACCGTGTAGGCGGCCATCGGCGTGTCGCGCCACAGGTGCTTGTCGGGCCCGGGGATCTGGCCGAGCGGCACCGACACATGCGGCGCGCGCGCGAGGTCGACCACCCTCACCTGGCCGCTCGTGTCGACGGCGACGAGCGCCGGCTTGGGCGTGCCCGCGCCCTGCCCCATGGACAGCGTGATGTACGCGGTCTCGCTGCCGGGGCGCACGGCCATGTCCTCGAAGCGCAGCCGGCGCTCGTCGACGCGCAGCGCGCGGGCGATCGAGGCAGACACGTTCCTCAGATTGAAGTAGCCCGGCGCGCCCGCCGGCACCGCGGGCAGCGTGATCGCGTGCAGCTGGCCGCCGCGCCAATCGGCCACGACCAGGGTGTCGGCGTCGATGAAGGTCATGGCGCCCGCCGACTTCACGGTCGCGGCCATCGCCGACGAGGCCACCAGGCCGAAGCCCAGGACCGCGAGCCCCACGGCGCGCCGGGGACGCCCCGACGGTGATCGGGTGGACGGTGACAGTGCGCCTTGCAGCAGACGGCGGACGGTGGCGATCGGTGACATGGGATGGCTCCTCGGGGTGAGAACGCCGCACTGTCGAGCCCGACGCCGGCTCCGCCCACTCGATGAAGGCCGACGAGGCGACTGCTCTTTCGAGCAATGCGCGACGACCGGCCACGCGGGACACTCGCCGTTCCAACGCCCTGCTGGAGGCCCCATGTCGCACCCGGTCGCCCGACTTTCCGCCGCCCTGCTGGCGCTCACGCTGGCGTCCGCCAGCGTCGCCGCGGAACCCGGCTTCCCGCCCTTCCCCGCCGACTTCAGCGTCCGCGACATCGACACCGGCGAGCTCAGCACCCATGTCCGGATCGGCGGCAGCGGCGAGGCCGTGGTGCTGCTGCACGGCTTCGGCGAGACCGGCGACATGTGGGCGCCTCTGGCCGCCGAGCTGGCGCGTCATCACCGCGTGATCGTCCCCGACCTGCGCGGCATGGGGCTGTCCTCCCGACCCGCCGGCGGCTACGACAAGCTGACCCAGGCGCGGGATCTGGCGCGGCTGCTGGATGCGCTCGGGATCCGGCAGGTCGCCCTGGTGACGCACGACATCGGCAACATGGTCGGCTACGCCTTCGCGGCGAGCCACCCGGCGCGCGTCAGCCGCTTCGCGCTCATCGACGCGCCGCTGCCCGGCATCGGCCCCTGGGACGAGATCGCCCGGCGGCACGCCGTCTGGCACTGGTCGTTCTGGGGCGCGGACGCGGAGCGGCTCGTCGCCGGCCGGGAGCGCATCTACCTGGATCGCTTCTGGAATGAGCTCGCGGCGCCCGGCAATCGCTATCCCGAGGCCGCGCGGGAGCACTACGCCGAGCTCTACGCCCGGCCCGGCGCGATGCACGCGGCCTTCGAGCAGTTCAAGGCCTTCGACCAGGACGTGATCGACAACCGCGCGCTGCAGGCCCGGGGTCGGCTGACGATGCCGGTGCTGGCCGTCGGCGGCGGCCGGTCCTATGGCCCCCGGATGGCCGAGATCATGCGGGAGGTCGCCGACGACGTGATCGGCGTGGTGATCCCGGGGTCGGGCCACTGGGTGCTGGAGGAGCGACCGGCGGAAGTGATTCCCGCCGTGCGCGACTTCCTCGACGCGCCACCTTCCCGCTGAGCCCTACGGGCCACGCCTGGCGCGCCAGACGTGAGCCAGGCCTGGCACGGCACGCCACAGCCTGGGCCTGGGCGTGGGGCCGATCCCCGCTCGCGTTCGCGGCCGGTGTCCGACACGTGACTGAGTCCTTGCCGTGTCGGGGCGACACTGGCCGGCCCCCTGTCGCGCCAAAGCCCCGGAGCCGCCCATGATCGAGACCTTCCAGCGCCCGCTGCCCAACGGCATCACCCTGAGCTGCCGCGCCGCCGGCGAGCCGGGGCGGCCGCTGATCGTGTTCCTCCACGGCTTCCCCGAAGCCGCCTTCATCTGGGACGAGCTCCTCACCTACTTCGCCGACCCCGCGCATGGCGGCTACCGCTGCGTCGCGCCCAACCTGCGCGGCTTCGAGCGGTCCAGCGCCCCGACCGAGGTCGCTGCCTACAAGCCTCAGCTGCTGGTGCAGGACATCCAGCAGCTCGTCGCCACCGAGCGGGCCGACAGCCGCATGGCCGCGCTGGTGGCGCACGACTGGGGCGGCGCCTTCGCCTGGGGCTTCGCGAACGCCTTCCCGGCGCAGACCGGCCGCCTGGTGATCCTCAACTCGCCGCACGCGGGCACGCTGTCGCGGGAGCTGCGCGAGAGCGAGGTCCAGCGCGAGGCCAGCGCCTACATGAACTTCCTCGCCCGGCCCGATGCCGAGGCGCTGCTGGCCGCCGACGACTACCAGCGCCTGTGGCCCTTCTTCACCCGCATGAAGGCCGGCGCGGACGGCTTCGGCTGGCTCACCGAGGACCTCAAGCAGCGCTATCGCGAGGTCTGGGACCAGGGGCTCACCGGCGCCTGCAACCTCTACCGCGTCACGCCGCTCAAGCCGCCGCTGCCGGGCCAGACCGTCGACGTCATCCCCGTGCTCCCGCGCGAGCGCCTCACGGTGGACGTGCCGACGCTGGTGTTCTGGGCGCTGGACGACACCGCCCTGCTGCCGGGGCTGCTCGACGGCCTGGAGGACTACGTGCCGGACCTCGAGGTCCTGAAGGTCCCCGGCGCCACGCATTGGATCGTGCACGAGCAGCCCCAGCTCATCGCACGCGAGATCGACGCCTTCCTGCGCAAGTCCTGACCCTGGGCCCGGGGCGCCTCGGACCGGCGTCCGACACCCTATGCCCGGCGCTGCGCCCTCGCTGCGGCTCACCCGACCGCGGGGCCTGGGCCTGAAGGGGCCGGAGACCGCCGTCTCCCAATCGCACGCCGCCAACGAAGCGTTACCGCTCGACATCGATCCTTCACGGCGCTGACTTCCTGCGCCAAAAAAATCACGCGCTTCACGACCTCCCCAGGTGAAGCTTCATGAGCACGACATCTCGTCGGACTTTCCTGACCGCCGCCGTCGCCGGCATGGCCAGCAGCCACGCCTTCGCGCAGACCCTCCGGCGCGCGCTCGCCACCCCGGCCAACAACGCCACCGGCACGCTGGCGGACATCGAGCACGTGGTCATCCTGATGCAGGAGAACCGCAGCTTCGACCACTATTTCGGCACGCTGTCCGGCGTGCGCGGCTACAGCGATCCGCGCCCGATCGCGCTGCCCAGCGGTCAGCCGGTGTGGATGCAGCCGGGCACGGCGCTGGGCTCGCAAGTCCTGCCTTACCACTTCGACACGCGCAACACCAACGCGCTGCGCGTCGGCCTGGACCACAGCTGGAAGGGCACCGAGACCGCCTGGAAGGACTGGAACGTCTGGGTCCCGAAGAAGTCCGCCCGCTCGATGGGCTACTTCGACCGCACCGACCTGCCCTTCTATTACGCCCTCGCCGACGCGTTCACCGTCTGCGACGCGTACCACTGCTCGATCTTCGGCCCCACCGATCCCAACCGCTTCTACGCGTTGAGCGGCAACAGCAACGGCGTGATGACGGGCATCGCCGACGCCAAGCTCTACAACGTCACCAACGGGGTCTACAACGGCGACATCGCCAATGACAACCCGGCCGGCAAGGGCAACGAGTGGCCCACCTACGCCGAGGTCCTGGAGTCGGCCGGCGTGAGCTGGAAGGTCTACCAGGAGTGGGACAACTACGGCGACAACTACCTCCAGTACTTCAAGAACTTCCGCGTCGACGCCAACGGCCAGAAGCTGACCCCCGCCTCCTCCCTGTACCGCCGCGGTCGCGCGCTGGCGGCGGGATCGACGCAGGCCAACGCGCCGGGCACGACGGGCCAGTGGCTGATCGACCAGTTCGCCGCCGACGTGCGCGGCGGACAGCTGCCGCGCGTGTCCTACATCTGCGCCCCGTCCGAGTACTGCGAGCACCCCGACGCCACGCCCAACGCCGGCGAGAACTTCACCGCGCGCCTGCTGCAGGCGCTGGTGGCGTCGCCCGAGGTCTGGTCCAAGACCGCGCTGATCCTGACCTACGACGAGAACGACGGCTTCTTCGACCACATGCCCTCGGTCATGGCGCCGCTGAGTGCGGACCGCGGCCGCACGACCCTGGCCAACGCGACGCAAGGCGAGATCGCCGGCGGTCAACCCATCGGCCTGGGCCCGCGCGTGCCGACGATGGTGATCTCGCCCTGGAGCAAGGGCGGCCGCGTCTGCTCGCAACTGTTCGACCACACCTCGCTGATCCGCTTCACCGAGGAGTGGCTGGTGAGCCTGGGCTACCCGCGCGCCAGCGTGCAGTGCAACGGCATCTCGCCGTGGCGCCGCGCCGTCTGCGGCGACATGACCAGCGCCTTCGACTTCAAGTCCGGCGATGCCGCCTTCCCGTCCGGCGTGCCGACCAGCGCGGTGTACTTCAAGGGCTGGGGCTCCAAGGACGCCCTGCCGCCGACGGTGCAGAGCCTGCCGCGCCAGGAGAAGGCCGCCACCGGCGTGCCGCGCCGGGCCGCGCCTCTGCCCTACCGCTCGACCGTGGACGGCATCGCCGCCACGAACGCGCGCCAGTTCGCGCTGAGCTTCGGCAACGAGGGATCGACGACGGCCGCCTACATCGTCTACTCGACGCTGCGCACCGACGGCCCGTGGCACTACACGGTGGAGCCGGGCAAGCGCATCGATCAGGAAGTCTGGAACTGGTCCGGCGCCGCGATGCAGCTGGCGGTCCAGGGCGACAACGGCTTCTTGCGCGAGTTCCGCATGAGCTTCGACGGCATCGGTCGTCTGGCCGCCGCCTCGCTGAAGGAACAGCCCGCCAGCGCCAGCCTCACGCTGACGCTGCGCAACGCCAGCACGCAGCCCATGCGCTTCCGTGTCACCGACAACGCCTACGGCGACCGGACGGTGGTCACCATCGACGTCCCGGCGGGCTCGAGCCGCGATCACGTGCGCGCGGTGACCGCGAGCTACGGCTGGTACGACCTGGTCGTCACCGTCGACGGCGACAGCGCCTTCTGGCGCCGCCTGGCAGGCCATGTCGAAGGCGCGGGCCTCGACTTTACCGACCCGGTGCTCAACGGCCTGGGCCAGGTGACCTGGAACGCGCCGCCGGTGCTGCCGCCGACGCAGCCGACAGCCAGCTTCAAGGCCGACGTCGACCGCGTCCGCCTCGGTGGCGGTGTGTCGCTGAGCTGGACCGGCCTGCCGTCCGGCACGACGAACTGGATCGGCCTGTACCGCGTCGGCATGACGCCCGGCGGTCCGGGCTCGCTCAAATGGAACTACGTCGCGAGCCCGGCGGGATCGCAGGTGTTCTCGCTGGCGGGTCAGCCGGAGGGCGACTACTTCCTGGGCCTGTTCCTGAACGACGGCTACGGCGAGGCCGCGCCGCGCCTGTCCGTCCGCATTCGCAAGAACGGCGACGTGAATGGCGACGGCGCGATCACCGCGGCGGACCGCGACACGCTGCGCAACGCGATCGGCAGCTGCTCCGGCGACGCGCGCTTCGAGCCGCTAGCCGACATGGACGGCGACAAGTGCATCACCCAGGCGGACTACCGCGTCTGGTACCAGCTCTTCAGCACCCTGTGAGAACCGACATGAGCCTCAAACCCCTGATGGCCGCCACGCTGCTGGCGCTCTCGTCCCTGGCCGCGCAGGCCTCGACCGTCACCCTGACCCCGTCGGCCCCGGCGAAGGCGGGCGAAGGCGTGGACCTGCTGATCCAGCTCACGGACCCGTTCGCGGGCCTGGCGGCGAACGAGCAACTGCTCTCCTTCGGCTTCCGGCTGAGCTACGACAGCGCGCTGCTGTCCTTCGGCCGTTTCACGCCGGCCGCGGGCTGGGACGACGACAGCCCCTGGCTGGGCGCCGGCACCTTCGGCGCATCGAGCTTCCCGGGTGTCGCCAACAACGGCCAGGCCTCGCTGCTGCTCGGCACGCTGCACTTCGACACCTTGCAGGCCGGTCTGGCGCAGATCAGCCTGATCAGCGATCAAGGCAATCTGAACCAGGGCCTGAGCTACCTGTGGAGCCATCCCCAGCCGCTCAACGCCTCCGTCCAGCTCGCGATCAGCGCCGTGCCGGAGCCGGCATCGTTCCTGCTCGCCGCGCTGGGCCTGGGCGCGCTGGGCTTCACCGCGCGACGCAAGCCGGGTCGGGCGTGACCGACACTTGATCGCGGGGCGCGCCGCGTGCGGCGCCATCACGCTCGGCCGCCTCTGGCGCGGGCGTCGCTCAGGGGAAGCTGAAGTTGGTCGTGGTCGTGACGCCCGCGCTCAGCGTCAGCGGTCCCGCTGTCTTGGTGCTGCCGCCGGAGCTCGCCTCGAGGCCGTACTTCGCCGTCGCGCTCGCGTCCGCGCCGAAGCCGAGCAAGCCCTGCGGCGCCATGTAGGCCGCGACCATGGTGGCGCCCACGGGCAAGACCATGCTGTAGGCGCCGGTGGCCGCGTCGACACCGCGGGTGGCGACCTCGATCCTGTCGCCGTTGGACAGCGTCTGCGTCGCGCGTACGGCGGCGTCGATCGGCGTCGCACCGGTCGTCACCGTCCCGGCCACCGTGGCGCTGGACGAGACCCCCAGCGTCACCGCGCTCGAGGCGCTGTTGAGCAAGGTCACCGTCGACGCGGTCACCGTCAATCCGGTGATCACGTCGGTGGCGCGCCCGGGTGCGGTGATGACGAGGTCATAGCTGCCCGGCGCGACCGGTTGCAACAGGAACTTGCCTGTCGAGTCCGGAACCGTCGCCTTCACGACCACCCCGCCCTGCTGGATCGACACCGAGGTCGCGCCGTTGGCCAGGGTCGCGTCGACGAAGCCGCTCACGCCCGAGATGAAGTTGGGCGTCACCGCGACGACCGGCTTGAGCAGGTACTTGCCGGAGTGGCCCGCCGTCACCACCGATTTGCAGGCGTCGAAGTCGAGCACGAAGTCGGCGAGCTGATTGGCGGCGATGGTGATGTCGGCGTTGAGCTTCACGCCGCTCTGCACCGCGCTGGGCGTGTCGAGCGCGACCTCGCTGCCGCCGGTCGGAACGATCGAGTTCAGCAGCGGGTTCGCGCTGTCGTTGGCCGCGAGCACCAGCCTCAACTGCGAATAGTGGCCGGCCTGAAGCGGGATCTGGCCGAGCGTGCTGAGCACGCCGTTGGTCAGCGTGAGCAGGTCCACGCGCTTGGGCGTGGTGAACGTGAGGTCGGTCCAGCCGGCGTCGGTGTCCGCCGCCGTGGCGCTCTGGTTGACCCGGATCTTCTGGATGGCCACGTTCACGTGGTCGAAGCCGCAGCTCGGTGCGTCCGTCAGCGAGAGGCCGAGGGTGCCCATGCCGCTGGCGGTGGCCATCGAGCCATCGCCGCCGGCACCTCCGCCGCAGGCGGAGAGCGAGAGGACGGAGGCGACCGCGACGGCCGCGACCCATGCGTGGGGGAGCTTCATGAGATCTCCTTGTCAGGCGGCCCTGCCTGGACGACGGGCCCACCGTTTGGCCCGTACAGGCTACGCCTGCCGCGCGCCTCTGACAGCCCCCGAAGTGCGCTCAAACATCACCAGATGCAACCAGCTCGCCGCTGCGTCCGGGCCCCGTGCGCCCGTGCGGGGGGCCGCACTCGCGATCAGCGCTGACGCGCACGCGCCGCCGTCCACACGCTCGCGAGCAGCGTGAGGACGGTGCCGACGACCAGCAGCCCCAGCGCCGCGCCCGCGGGCAGCAGCCCCGACCACAGGCCGCCGCCGGCGATCGCGACGACCACCAGCGCGCCCAGGCACAGGCCCGCGTCCGCCCAGAACATGCTGAACAGCTCGCGGATCACGTCGATGAGCAGCCTCATGCGCGCGACTCCCGCTGGACCGACAGCTGCCGCAGCAGGCTCGCGGTCCCCAGTCCCACGATCGCGAAGAGCGCGATCAGCCCCAGCAGCGCCAGCTCGGCCCCGGGCCAGGAGAGGCTCAGGCCTTCGCCGCTCCAGTACACGCCGAAGGCCGTGAGCAGCACGCCGACGCAGAACTTGAGTCCGTTCTCCGGCACCCGCGCCAGCGGCCGCCGCAGCGCCATGCCGACGACCAGCACCAACGCGCACGCCGCCGCCGCACCCAGCGAGGCCTCGGCGATCAGGCCGTGACCGGCGCCCACGGCCAGCACCGTGAACGCGACCTCCAGCCCTTCCAGCAACACCGCCTTGAACACGGTGACGACGCCGATCCAGTCGAGCCGCCGTCGCGCGCCGCCTGCTGTTCCGCTTGCCGCTGCCGCTGCCGTTGCCGTTGCCGTTGCCGTTGCCGTTGCCGTTGCCGAGGATTCGGCACCGAGCTCCCGCGTCGCGCGCTCGTAGAGCACCGCCTCATCGCGGAGCGCCAGCACCCCGCCCGCGCGCAGGATGGCCTTGCGCAGCCAGCCCAGGCCGAAGAGCAGCAGCAGCACGCCGACCACCAGCTGCAGCGCATGGATCGGCATCCTCAGCAGCGCTGGACCGATCGCGGCCACGAGGCCGGCCAGCAGCGCCAGCGCCGCGCCGGTGCCGACCCAGGCCGCGCGCCAGCCGCGCGTGCTCCCCACGGCGAGGACGATGGTGAAGGCCTCCACCACCTCGACCAGCGAGGCCGCGAAGGCCGCGCTCACCGCCGGCAATGCACTGGACAGCGCGCTCATGCGGGGCTCCTCGTCGTTTGACTCCGATCCATCTCGATCACCGGCGTCAGCGGGTCGCGGTCGTCATCGACCGTCCCGGCCCGCGCGCGGCCCGCTCAGGCCGCGCTGAGCGCCAGCTCGCCGCTGCGGCCGGGCACCGTGCCCCAGTGCAGGGGCGCCGCGGCGGTGCCGATCGCCGGCAGCGCGTCGTGGTGGTCGCGCATCGTTCCGAGCACGTGCCCTTGCGCCTTCCAGCCGGCCAGCAGCCGGTCGAAGACGGGCGCGAGCTCGCCCCCTTCCAGCTCCGCATGCAGCGTGAAGACCTGATCCTGGTCCGACTCGGTGCGCGCCAGCAGCGCGCGGTCCACGGTCTGCTCCTCGACGCCGTCCAGACCGATCAGCTCGTCGAAGGTCGGCAGCGAGGTCGGCATCTGCACGTGCCGCAGCCGCTGCCCATTCACCATCGGATGGAAGGCCTCGCGCCCGCGCCCGTCGGACGCATAGGCCATGCCCCAGTCGTCGATCTGGCGCCAGGCGGCGTCGTTGATCTGCCAGCCCGCCGCGCCGTGGGTGCTCGGCGCGCGGCCGAAGACCTCGCCGAAGCGGTCGTAGGCGAGCCCCATCTGACGGCGCGTCCAGGCCTCGTCGCGGTGGCGGACCTGGTCATGCCACAGCACGTGGTCCCAGGCGTGCAGGCCGCACTCGTGCCCCGCCGCGGCGCAGGCCCGCATGGGCTCGGCGGCGCGGCGGCCGATGTCGGGCGCCGGCAGCAGCACGCCGTACATCAGCGTCCGCAGCCCGTAATGCCGGACCACCGAGGTCCGCGAGACCTTGGTCAGGAAGCCGGGGCGGAACACCCGCTTCAGCGCCCAGCCCGTGTGGTCCGGGCCGAGGCTGAACAGGAAGGTGGCCGAGACCCGGTGCCGCCGCAGGATCTCCATCAGGCGCGGAACGCCTTCGACGGTGCCTCTCAGCGTGTCGACGTCGACCTTCAGCGCGATGCGAGCCATGCTTCAGCGCGCCTCGTCACCGCGAATCGGACCGACAAGGTCGCCCATCGAGCGGCTCGTCACGCCGCGGCCTCGACCAGGCCGCGGGCCTGTTCCACGATGCCGCGGTAGGACTCGAAGATGCGGCGCAGCGAGGCGTCCACGTCCACGCGCGGCTCCCAGCCCAGCACCTCGCGGGTGATGCGGATGTCGGGCTGACGCGCCTGCACGTCCTGATAGCCGTTGCCGTAGAAGTTGGCCGAGGTCGTCTCCACCAGCTTCACGCCGCGCGCCACCTCGGCGTACTCGGGGTACTCGGCCGCGATGGCGAGCATGCGCTCGGCCAGCTCGCGCACCGACAGCACGTTGTCCGGGTTGCCGACGTTGAAGATGCGGCCGCTCGCCGTGCCGCCCTCGTTCGCGATGATGCGCACCAGCGCGTCGACGCCGTCGGAGATGTCCGCGAAGGCGCGCTTCTGCAGGCCGCCGTCGACCAGCTGGATGGACTCGCCGCGCACGATCTGACCCAGGAACTGGGTCACCACGCGCGAGCTGCCTTCCTTGGTCTCGAAGATCGAATCCAGCCCCGCGCCGATCCAGTTGAACGGGCGGAACAGGCTGTAGTTCAGCCCCTGTTCCTGGCCGTAGGCGTGGATCACGCGGTCCATCAGCTGCTTGCTGCAGGCATAGATCCAGCGCGGCTTGTTGATCGGGCCGTAGACCAGCGGCGAGTTCTCGGGATCGAACTCGGTGTCGGCGCACATGCCGTAGACCTCGGAGGTCGACGGGAAGACCAGGTGCTTCTTGTACTTCACCGCCGAGCGGACGATGGGCAGGTTGGCCTCGAAGTCGAGCTCGAAGACGCGCAGCGGCTCGCGCACGTAGGTCGCGGGCGTGGCGATCGCCACCAGCGGCAGGATCACGTCGCACTTGCGCACGTGGTACTCGATCCATTCGCGGTTGATGGTGATGTCGCCTTCGAAGAAGTGCATGCGCGGGTGATCGATCATGTCGCCCAGCCGGCTGGAGGACATGTCCATCCCGTAGACCTCCCACGGGGTGGTGTCCAGGATGCGGCGCGTCAGGTGGTGGCCGATGAAGCCGTTGACACCGAGGATGAGGACTTTCTTGGGGGACTTCATGGGGTCGACTCTCGTCTGGAGGGATCGGTCGGGGCCTCGTGGGAAGCCCCGTGTGAGCTCAGGGAACAGGAAGAACGGAAACGGACAGGCTTCAGCGCGCGGCCCCGGCGCACAGGGCGCGCAGGGCCTCGGCATCGAGGGGCTCGCCGAGCTCGATCACCTCGAGCACGCGCAGCGCCTGGCCGTCGCCGCAGATCGCGGCGGGCTCGCCGTCGATCAGGCGCAGGCCGGGCGTCGTGTCGTGGGGGAGCGGCGCGTCGACCCAGGGCCGCGCGCGGGCGACGATCAGCCGGCGACCGTCGATCTCGACGAAGGCGCCCGGATACGGTGGGGCGACGGCACGGACCAGGCGATCGATCTCGACGGCGGGACGATCCCAGTGGATGCGTCCGTCCTCCGGCTTGCGGCCGCCGTAGTAGCTGCCGTCGGCCAGCGGATTGGCGCGGCGCGGCGGGCGGCCGGCGATCAGGGCCGGCAGCACGCGCCACAGCGTGATCTCGGCCGCGACGCAGACCTTGTCGAAGACCTGGCGCGCGTCGTCACGCGGCAGGATGGGCACGGCCTGCTGGTCGACGATGTCGCCCGCGTCGGGCTTGTCGACCATCAGGTGCAGGGTCGCGCCGGTCTCGGTCGCGCCGTGCAGCACCGCCCAGTTGGTCGGCGCGCGGCCGCGGAACTTGGGCAGCAGCGACCCATGCATGTTGTAGGCGCCGCCTGGCGCCAGCGACAGCAGCGACGCCGGCAGCATCGAGCGGAAGTAGAACGAGAAGATCACGTCCGGCTTCGCGGCGGCCACGGCCTCGGCCAGCGCCGGATCCTGCGGATCGTCGCCGTAGAGCCGCGGGATGCCGAGCTCGTCGGCGGTGTCGGCCACGCGGGCGAACCAGAGCTTCTCGCCGGGATGATCGCGGTGGGTGACCACCAGCGCGACGTCCACGCCGCCGGCCTGCAGCACGCGCAGGCAGCGGTCGCCGACGTTGGAATAGGCGAAGACGACGGCCCTCACGAGGTGATCTCCTTGGCACCGGCGACGGCGCTGGCCCCCAGCGCGCCAGCGGTGTCCGCCGGAGCGGCCGCGCGAGCGCCGTCGGTGAACACGGGGCCGCTGTCCGGGGCGGCCTGCAGCACCGCGCTGACGCGGTAGCGCGGCCGGCGGCGCACCTCCTGCTGGATGCGGCCGACGTACTCGCCCATCAGGCCGATGCCGAAGAGCACGATGCCCACGAGGAAGAACAGCAGCGCGAAGAGCGTGAACACGCCCTCCACTTCCGCGCCGAACAGGAAACGCCGGATCACCAGCAGCAGGAACAGCGAGCCCGAGGCCGCCGACAGCGCCGTGCCCAGCAGCGAGAACCACTGCAGCGGCACGATGGAGAAGCCCGTCACCAGGTCGAAGTTCAGGCGCAGCAGCTTGTAGATCGAGTACTTGGACTCGCCCGCGTGGCGCTCCTCATGGCTGACCTCGATCTCGGTCGGCGACGCGGCGAAGGTGTAGGCCAGCGCCGGCACGAAGGTGTTGACCTCCTGGCAGGCGTTGAGCGTGTCCACCAGCGCGCGGTCATAGGCGCGCAGCATGCAGCCCTGGTCGGTCATCTCGATGCGGGTGATGCGCTCGCGCAGGCGGTTCATCAGGCGCGAGGACACGCGCCGGAAGGCGGTGTCGTGACGCTGGCGGCGCACCGTGCCCACATAGTCGTGCCCCTCGCGGATCGCGGCGACCAGGCGCGGGATCTCCTCCGGCGGGTTCTGCAGGTCGGCGTCCAGCGTGATGGTGATCTCGCCGCGGGCATGCTCGAAGCCCGCCATCAGCGCCATGTGCTGGCCGAAGTTCCCGTTGAACAGCACCACCCGCGTCACGTCGGGCCGGCGCTGGAACTGCTCGCGCAGCATGGGGACGGAGCGGTCACGGCTGCCGTCGTTGATGAAGATGATCTCGTAGGGCTCGCCCATCGCGTCGAGCACCGGATACAGGCGCGCGAAGAGCGCGTCCAGCACGCCCTCCTCGTTGTAGACGGGGATCAGGATGGACAGCGCCGGCGCGGTGGCCGCGGGGGTCAGGTGAGCAGGAGACGGCATGCGCGCTCGAGTTGTTGGCAGACACGGTCGACGTCCTCGTCGGACATCGCGGGGAACAGCGGCAGCGTCAGGGTGCCGCGGCCGATGCGCTCCGCCACCGGCAGTTGGCCCTCGCGCCAGCCCCGACGGCGATAGAAGTCCAGCAGATGCACGGCGGGGTAATGCACGCCCGCGCCGATGCCGGCGTCCTTGAGCAGGCTCATCACCGCCGCGCGGCCGCCGTCGATGCGATCGGCCGGCAGCACCACCTGGAACATGTGCCAGTTGGTGATGGCGCCGGTGGTCGCCAGCGCGGGCGGCAGCTCGACGCCCAGCGCCTCGATGCCGCTCGCCTTCAGGCGGTCCAGGTAGCGTTGCGCCAGCACGGCGCGCCGCGCGGTGATCGCGGGCAGGCGGTCCATCTGGCTCAGGCCGATGACGGCGTGCACGTCGCTGAGGTTGGACTTGCCGCCGGGCTCGCTCATCTCCAGCCCGTCGAAGCCGCTGCGCACGATGCCCTGCAGGCGCAGACGCTCGGCGTGACGGGCCTCCTCCGGCGTGTTGAGCACCAGGCAGCCGCCTTCGGCGCAGGTGAGGTTCTTGTTGGCCTGGAAGCTGAAGCTCACCAGATCGCCGAAGGCGCCGATGCGGCGGCCCTCGCCGGTGTCGCCGGCACCGATCCAGCGCGAATCGATGGCCTGGGCGGCGTCCTCGACGATGCGCAGCGCATGGCGCTTGGCGATGGCGTAGAGGCGGTCCATGTCGACCGGCAGGCCGGTCAGGTGGACGGGGATCACGGCGCGGGTGCGCGGCGTGATGGCGGCCTCGACGGCGTCGAGGTCCAGGTTGCGGGTCACCGGGTCCACGTCGACGAAGACCGGCGTCGCGCCGACCGCGACGATGACGTTGGCCGTCGCGACCCAGGTCAGCGGCGTGGTGATGACCTCGTCGCCGGGGCCGATGCCGGCGACGCGCAGCGCCACCTCGAGCGTGGCCGTGCCGTTGGAGAAGCAGCGCACCGGGCGACCGCCGAAGAACTCGGACAGCCGCGCCTCGAAGGCCTGCGACTTCGGGCCGGTGGTGATCCAGCCGGAGCGCAGCACCTCGCCGACGGCGGCGATGGTCGCCTCGTCGATGTCGGGCCGGGTGAAGGGAAGGAAGGGCTCGGTCATGGGGTCGGGTCCTGCGGGTCGGCGAGCCTGGATCAGCTCCGGTACATCACGGCGACGCCGGCCAGGATCAGCGCCATGCCGATCCAGCGGCCGGGGCTCAGGACCTCGCCGAACAGCGCGGCCGCCGCCAGCGCGTTCACCACGTAGCCCAGCGACAGCATCGGATAGGCGACCGACACATCCACCCGCGACAGCCCGATGATCCAGACGACGACGCTGACCACGTAGCAGCCCAGGCCCGCGACGATGGGCCATTGCCCGGCCACCCGCAGCAGCGTGGCCGGCAGATGGGCCAGATCCAGGCTGAGGCTGCCCAGCGGCGTCACGCCGGCCTTGAGCAGCAGCTGCGCGCCGGCATTGAGCAGCACGCCGGTGAGGATGAGGGCGAAGGTCGATGGGGTCATCGGGTCGGGACGATCTCGGTTCGGCGAATCGGGGGGCGACGGGGCCGACGGTCAGGGGGCCGCGGCGGGCGCGGTCGGGAAGTTGGCGACGACGACACGGCGCGCGTCCTCGGCGACGGGCCACATCGGCAGGCCGGCCGCTTTCAGCTCATCGCGGGTCTCGGGCGTCATCAGCGCCAGCGCGCGGGGGCCGGTGCGCCAGCGCTCGTCGAAGGCGGCCATCGTCGGCAGCCAGCGTCGCGGCTCCTGGCCGACACCGAATTCGAGCTCGTCGGGCTCCGCGACCATGGTCAGCGGATGGCGCAGATAGAAGGGCAAGGTGTGATCCAGGCGCTTCACGCCGTACAGCGGCATGTCGGGCCGCAGCACGCGCTCGATCGCGGGCACCAGGTCGACGCCTGAGGCGGGCCGGCCGAAGGTCTCGTGCCCCAGCAGCGCCACGGTCAGGCCCAGGTAGATGCCGACCGCGTAGGCGACCCGGCCGGTGCCCTCGCGGCCGACGCGGCGCAGCCACAGCGCCGCCGCCGCGCCCAGCGCCATCAGCAGGCTGGCCGCGAGCACCCAGTGCCCGTAGGCCGCGAACAGCGCCCGCGGGCCCGGCGCCTTGCCCAGCTTGCCGGCGAAGGGCGACAGCACGGCCACCAGCGCGAAGAGCGCCAGCATCGTCCACATCCAGCGGGCCCAGGACCGCGACGGGAGTCGCTCCAGCGCGATCGCCGCCAGCAGCGCCACCGCGGGCATGACCGGCAGCAGGTAGCCCGGCAGCTTGGACGAGGAGGCGCTGAAGAACAGGAAGATCGCCACGGCCCAGATCCCGACCAGGCGCGCGGGCCGGAACGGGACCGGGGTGCCAGGTGTTGCCCGCTCGTCGCGGGCGGCCCGCCACATGCCGGGGATCAGGCCCAGCCAAGGCAGGAAGCCGGCCAGGAACTGCGGGACGAAGTACCACGGCGGCGCGTCGCGCCGGTGCACCGTGGAGGTGTAGCGCTGCAGATGCTCGTGGATGAAGAAGAAGTGGTTGAACTCGGGATGACGGGTGCCGATGGCCCAGAACCAGGGCACGACCAGCACCAGGAACAGGGCGACGCCCGGCAGCAGGTGCAGGCGCGCCCAGAGCCGCCAGTCGCGCGTGGCGACGCTGTAGACGACCAGCACCAGGCCCGGCAGCGCCAGGCCGATCAGGCCCTTGGCCAGCACCGCGGCGGCCATGCCGGTCCAGGCCAGCAGCATCCACCGGCGCCGGGCCGGGACACCGGCCTGCGGGTGCTGCGCGATCAGGGTCGCGGCCAGCGTCACGGCGAGCGCGGCGGAGACGCTGATGTCCAGCGAGTTGAAGTGGCCGCCGAGGTACCAGTTGGGCGTGGCGGCCAGGATCAGGCCGGTCCAGGCGGCGACGCGGGAGCCCCACCAGCGGCGCGCGGCCAGCACCATCGCGCCCAGGCCGATCAGGCCGCAGCAGGCGCCCCAGAGACGGGTCTGCCACTCGCCGACGCCGAAGAGCTCGTACGAGAGCGCCGTCATCCACATGTGCAGCGGCGGCTTCTCGAAGTAGAGAACGTCGTTGTAGCGCGGGGTGATCCAGTCGCCGGAGACCAGCATCTCTCGGGCGATCTCGGCATAGCGGCCCTCGTCGCTGGCCAGCAGATGGCGGGCATCCAGCGTCAGGAACCAGAGCAGGACCCCCAGCGCGATCAGGACCAGCGCCCCGACCGACAAGCCGAGGACGCGCGGCGCCGCGGGCGCCGAAGCGTGACTCCGCGGCCCCTCATGGCCGGCGGCGATGCGAGCGTGATCGTTCAACAGAAGGCCTTCCCCCTCAATGACCGGCCCCGCCATCGGGGAGCCGGCAACGACTTCGACGCGCGGCATTGTTCGCACGAGTTGTGACGAGCGTAATGACAATGCCGCGAAAACGCCATGAATCGGTCGTCTCCCCTCGCATGGTCGCCATGTAGCTGAAGGGGACATGAAGGGGGGCTGACGGGAAGCTGTCACACCCCCTCCGGTGGGCGCCAGGAGTCGACCTTCGTCAAACAACGTGACCGTTCCGACACCAGACCGTCATGGACGACGGCCGATTCGACACATCCGCGATCGGCCGCGCCCCGGCGCCCTCGGACTCGCGACCGCGCGGTTCGGCCGGGCGGCACGGGACTGCGACGATCAGCCGCGGGGCGTCATCGACGGGGCGATGTCCTCCAGCGACCGGCCTTCGGCGTCGACACCGAAACGCAGCGCGAGCAGCCCCGCCACGATCACCAGCCCGGCGCCCAAGGCATAGCCGGCGGCGACGGCGCCCCGGTCGCCGCTGCCGATCAACCAGCCGAAGAGCAAGGGCGCGGCGAAGCCGCCCGCCCCCGTGCCGACCGCATAGAACAGCGCGATGGCCATGGCGCGCATCTCCAGCGGGAAGACCTCGCTGACGGTGAGATAGGCGGAGCTCGCCGCGGCCGAGGCGAAGAAGAACACCACCGACCAGCACAGCGCCTGCGAGCGCGCGTCGAGCATCCCGGCGACGAAGGCCACGCCCGTCGCCGCCAGGCCGATGCCCGCCAGGCCATAGGTCAGCGCGATCATGCGGCGCCGGCCCACCCGATCGAAGAGCGGGCCCAGCAGCCAGGGCCCCAGCACGTTGCCGAGCGCGAAAGGGAAGATGTAGAGCGCGACGCGGTACTCGGGCACGCCGTAGAAACGCGTGAGCACCAGCGCGTAGGTGAAGAAGATCGCGTTGTAGAAGAAGGCCTGCGCGAGCATCAGCGCGAGCGCGACACCACTGCGGACGCGATAGCGGCGCAGCAGGACGTGCAGCACCTCGCGCATCGTGGGCACGGTGTCGCGTCGCTCATGGCGCGCGGCGGGATCCAGCGGCGGCAGCGGCCCGTGCTGCGCGACGACCTGGGCCTCGATGTCGGCGACGATGCGCCTCGCCTCCTCGTCGCGGCCGTGGAGCAGCAGCCAGCGCGGGCTCTCGGGGACGTGGCGACGCACGAGCACCAGGGCCATGGCCAGCAGCGCGCCCATCGCGAAGCCCACGCGCCAGCCCTGCACCGGACCGAGGACGGCCGGGTTCAGCAGGATCAGCGAGGACCCGGCGCCGAGCGCCGCGCCGATCCAGAAGCTGCCGTTGACGGCCAGGTTCACGCGGCCGCGCACGCGGGCGGGGATCAGCTCGTCGATGGCGGAGTTGATGGCGGCGTACTCGCCACCGATGCCCAGGCCGGTGACGAATCGGCACACGGCGAAGAAGGCGAAGCTCGTCGAGAAGGCGGTCGCCAGCGTGGCGACCGCGTACACGGCCAGCGTCACCATGAAGAGCTTCTTGCGGCCGAGCCGGTCGGTGAGGCGCCCGAAGACCAGCGCGCCGAGGATGGCGCCCGCCAGGTACAGCGAGCCGGCCCAGCCCACCTGGACGGCGGTCAGCGCGAGCGTGTCGGCGCGTTCCAGGACCGCGCCCACGGAGCCGACCAGCGTGACCTCCAGCCCGTCCAGCACCCAGGCCACGCCGAGCGCGAGCACCACCCGCCAGTGCCAGCGGGACCAGGGGAGCCGGTCGAGCCGGTGCGCGAGATCGTGGGTGCGGGACATCGCCGCGGGAGCGGCAATCGGTGTTCCGGCCTCAGGCGTCGGGAACGCCCAGGCGTCTCGCCAGTCGCAGGAAGTTGCTGCGGTCCATGCCCGCCTCCCGCGCCGCGGCGGCCATGGAACCGCCATGGCGCCGGATCGCGGCGACGATCCACTCCCGCTGGAATCGCTCCGTGGCCTCGCGCAGCCCCAAGCCGTCGAAGCGCGCTGGCGCCAACGGCCGATCGGGGCCAGGACTTGCCTGGGCCTCCGCCACCCAGGCTCGGCCCGGCCCGGCTGTTGCGCCGGACTCGGCTGTTGCGGTGGACTCGGTGGACTCGGCAGGCGCGGTGGACTCGGCAGGCACAGGGGACTCGCCCAAGCCCAGGTGCTCGGGCTCGATCGCCACCCAGCGACCGCCCTTCCCCGCCGACGCCAGCGCGCGCAGCGCGGCGCGGCTGATCAGGTGCTCGAGCTCGCGCACGTTCCCCGGCCAGTCGTGGCCGAGCAAGGCCCGCGACGCGGCCGGTGACAGCCTCAGGTTGCGCGCGCCGAGGCGATGCTGGTTCTCCTCCAGGAAGCCGCCCGCGAGCGCCAGCACGTCGCGGCCGCGCTCGCGCAGCGGCGGCACCTGCAGCGGATAGACGGACAGCCGGTGATACAGGTCCGCGCGGAAGCGGCCGCGCGCGACCTCCTGCCTCAGATCGCGGTTGGTCGCCGCCAGCACCCGCACGTCGACGCGCTGCACACGGTCGCTGCCGGGCCGCTGCACGTCGCCGCTCTGGAGCACGCGCAGCAGCTTGGCCTGCACCGCCGGGGGCAGCTCGCCGACCTCGTCCAGCAGCAGCGTGCCGCCGTCGGCGAGTTCGAACTTGCCGATGCGATCCGCCACCGCGCCGGTGAAGGCACCGCGCTTGTGGCCGAAGAGCTCGCTGTCGGCCAAGGTCTCGGGCAGCGCCGCGCAGTTGATCTGCACCAGCGGCCGCTCCCGCCGCGACGAGCGCGCGTGGATCCGCTCCGCCACCAGCTCCTTGCCGACGCCGGTCTCGCCCAGGATCAGCACCGTCAGGTCCGAGGCGGCCACCGTGTCGATCTCCTGGCGCAGCCGGTTCATGGCCGCGCTGCGGCCGAGCAGCTCGCGCGGGGCGCCACCCGGCCGGCGATCGCGGGCGAGCGCCTCCTGCCGCGCCCGTTGCGCCAGCTGGACGATGGTCTCCTCGGCGGCGATGCCGGCCTCCAGCATCTGCACCGCCGCCGCGAGCTGCGCCGGACCGACCGCGTCGAAGGCGCGCGGATCCAGCGCATCGAGCGTCAGCAGGCCCCAGACGCGGCCCTCGTGCCGCAAGGGCGCGCCCATGCAGTCGTGCACCGCCTCCAGCGTCTGCTGGTTCGCGAGCAGCCCGTCATACGGATCCGGCAAGCCCATGTCCGCCGAGAAGCGCAGGCCCACGCCGCTGGCCAGCAGGCGCGCCAGCCGCGGATGCGCCGCCGCCGGGAAGCGGCGCCCGAGCGCCTCCTCCGACAGGCCGTCCACCGCGACCGGCTGCAACACCTCGGCGCGCTCCTCGGGCAACAGCCTCAGCAGCGCCACGGCGTCGCAGGGCACCAGACGGCGCACGGCCGCCAGCAGCTGGCGATAGCGGGATTCGGGTGTCATTTCGACCTGATGTTGTCATTCGGACCGGCCGCGATTCTCGGTCAATTCGACCCATGTGGTCATCTCGAGATGAACAGCCGCCATATGAATCAATGGCTTGCAATCCGACGGTGACCGTTCCGCGCTTGGCACGAATCCTGTGTAGATCGGGTCATCCCAACGACACCTCGGAGCTCACGTGTCCCAGTTCTCTCCCGAGACCATCACCCTGATCCAGGCCACCGTCCCCGTGCTGAAAGCCCGCGGCGAGGACATCACCCGCCACTTCTACGGCCTGATGCTCAGCGAGCATCCCGAGCTCAAGGCCTTCTTCAACGAGGCCCACCAGGCCGAAGGCACGCAAGCCCGCGCGCTGGCCGGCGCGGTGCTGGCCTACGCCAGCCACATCGACCGGCTCGAAGCCCTGGCCGGCGCCCTGCCCCGCATCATCCAGAAGCACGTCGCCCTGGGCGTGCAGCCCGAGCATTACCCCATCGTCGGCCAATGCCTGCTGCGCGCGATCCGGGAGGTGCTGGGCGCGGAGATCGCCACCGACGCCATCCTCGACGCCTGGGGCAAGGCCTATGGCGCCCTGGCCCAGTTGCTGATCGACGCCGAGGAACAGGCCTACGCCGCCACCGCCGCGCAGCCCGGCGGCTGGCGCGGCCAGCGCCAGGTCCGCATCGCCCGCAAGGCGCGCGAGAGCGAGCTGATCACCTCCTTCTACCTGGAGCCGGTCGACGGTCGGCCGCTGGCCCCCTTCGTGCCCGGGCAATACCTGACCCTGGTGCTGCGCATCGACGGTCGGACGGTGCGCCGGAACTACTCGCTGTCGGACGCGCCGGGCAAGCCCTGGTACCGCGTGAGCATCAAGCGCGAGGACGGCGGCCGCGTGTCCAACTGGATGCACGACCAGGTCCAGGTCGGCGACACGATCGAGATCCAGCCGCCGGCCGGGGCGTTCACCCTCGACGCCCAGGCCCGGCGGCCGCTGGTGCTGGTGACCGGCGGCGTCGGCATCACGCCGGCGATGGCGATGCTGGAGTCGGCGGCGCCCAGCGGCCGACCGATCCGCTTCATCCACGCGGCCCGGCACGGCGGCGTGCATGCCTTCCGGGAACGGGTGGACGCGCTGGCGGCCGCGCACGACAACGTCGACGCCTTTTACATCTACGACGCGCCGCGCGATGGCGACGCCCCGCATGCCGTCGGCCTGATCGGCGACGAGCTGCTCGCCCGCCAGTTGCCGGCGGACCGCGACGTCGACCTCTACTGCCTCGGCCCCAAGCCGTTCATGCGCGCGGTCCTGCGCAGCGGCCGGGCCTTGGGCATCCCGGGCGACCAACTGCGCTACGAGTTCTTCGGTCCGGCCGAGGATCTGCTCGGCGCCTGATCCGCGCCGGATCGGACGGATCGGGCGCCCATGCGGCGGGCAGGCCGGGAGGGCCCTCGCGCTTTGGAGCGCCCACTCCAAAGCGCGGCCGGTGACGCCTTCCGGACCCCCCCGCGGCGGCGCACGCACTAGCATCGCCGGTCATCACAAGCAGATGGAGACCCGCATGGAATGCCTGAGCCTGACCGAGGACGCCGGCGTCGCGCACCTGGTGCTGAACCGGCCCGACGAGATGAACACCATGTCGCCGCAGCTGTGGCGCGAGCTGGAGACCGTCCTCGAGCAGCTGCATCGCAGCCCCACGCTGCGGGCGCTGGTGATCTCGTCGACGGGCAAGCACTTCAGCGCGGGGATGTCGCTGGACGTCTTCAAGAACGGCGGCATCCAGCTGGACGACCGCAGCGCCGAGGGCCGCGCGGCCATCGTCGACCTGCTGGCCGACATGCAGCAGGCCTTCAACCGCCTGGACGACCTGCGCGTGCCGACCATCGCCGCGATCCAGGGCGGCTGCATCGGCGGCGCGGTGGACCTGGTCGCCGCCTGCGACATCCGCTACGCCGAGAGCGCGTCCTTCTTCTGCATCCAGGAGATCAACATCGGCATGACGGCCGACCTGGGCACGCTGCAGCGCCTGCCCAAGCTGATCCCGCTGGGCGTGGTGAAGGAGCTGGCCTACACCGGTCGCCGCATGCCGGCCGCGCGGGCGCAGGCCGTGGGCCTGGTCAACGAGGTCTTCGACAGCCAGGCCGCCTGCGTCGAGGCCGCGCTGCAGTGCGCGCGCGAGATCGCGCAGAAACCGCCGGTGGCGATCTGGGGCAGCAAGCAGGCGATCCATTACGCGCGCGACCACGGCGTCAAGGACAGCCTGCAGCAGATGGGCTGGCTGCAGGCCGCGATCTGGCAGAACAGGAACCTGATGGAGGCCTTCGCGGCCGCGCAGGGCAAGCGGCCGACGGCCTTCCCGGACCTGGCCGCGCTGAAGTTCTTCCGCGAGGGCTGAGCCCGGAAACGACAACGCCCGCCGATGCAGCGCATCGCGGGCGTCGTTCCCCGCCAGCCGGCGGGACGTGAAGCGAAGCCGGGAGGCTTACTTGTTCACGGCGTCCTTCAGGGCCTTGCCGGCCGTGAACTTCGCGACCTTCGAGGCCGGGATGTCCAGCGCTTCGCCGGTGGCGGGGTTCTTGCCGGTGCGGGCGGCGCGCTCGCTCACCTTGAAGGTGCCGAAGCCCACCAGGGCGATCTGGTCGCCAGCGGCCAGCGCTTCGGTGATGGTTTCCAGGGTCGCGTCCAGGGCGGCGGCGGCGACGGTACGGGTGGTGCCCGCCTTGGTGGCGATGCCTTCGATCAGTTCACTCTTGTTCATCAGTCTTCCAGTAAAAAACCAGGATCCGGGGTCCCCGGGGGTCGCGATTATCAGCCACTCCGGCACCCTTCCTGTTTGAAGACGCAACGGGGCCCCATCCGGGCGGCATTCGCCCAACCGGGATCCGGCGCGAGGACAGCCAGCCCGGCCTCCAAGGAGGTCGCCGGGTCGGCACCGACCCCGGCAAGCAAGAAGCCCGGCACTTTCGTACCGGGCTTCACGGGGCGCCGACATCCGGGGACGTCGGCGGCAGGCGTCGGCGCGGACCGGCCGGGGCCGATCCGCGCGCCTCAGGCGTCCGGACTCACCAGCCCAGGTCCTTCAGCAGCGGCTTGGTGATGTCCTTGGGCGGGACCAGGATGGTCGTCAGATCCGCGTTGATGTTGGGTTCCATCAGCAGGTTCGGGAAGGCCGACACATCCCAGTGCGACACGGACGAGCCCACCGCCAGCACGCTGGGCGTGTACAGCAGCGGACGGCCCTTGGCGTCAGCGCCCAGGCGGCGCGACAGGTCCACGATCAGCGCCGAGGACGCCGTGCCCACCTTGCCGCGCGGGGCGTACGGGATGGACGCGGTGATCGCCGCGCGCAGCTTCACGCCGTCGTCCTGCGACACGCTCACGGTCGGGATGACCACCGTCGGGTCCGAGCCACCCAGGCCCGGGGCCGCGCCGGCCGCGTTGTTGGCGATGATCACGCCCACCGCGCCCGCGTCCTGCGCGTTCTTGGCCTTGACGGCGAAGCCGCAGACGCCGCGATCGATGATCGCGACCTTGCCCTTGACCGCCGCCGTGTCCGCCGCGTCCAGGGCCGCGCAGCCCTGCCCGGCGGCGTTGGCCTTGACCGTGGACAGGGCCCCCAGCGACAGCTCGGTCGAATACACCGCCGGACCGAAGGAGGCCGCGCCGTAGTTGTAAGTGCCGGAGTAGCCGGGAGCCGCCGAGTTCACCGTCAGCGAGGGCGTGCCCGCCAGGATCGAGGCCGCGGCCACCGCGTTCGGACCGGTCCAGGCCAGACCCAGGTTGTTGGTCGCGGACACCTTGCGCTCGGCGCTGCTCATGTTCAGCCAGCTCTTGCCGGCCGTGTTGTCGAACATGTACTGCTCCCAGACGCTGGGCAGGCCGCCGTCGCGCACGTAGGCGGAGCCGTCGGCGTTGAGCCGGAAGCCCACCGCGCCGGACGTGCTGCCGATATAGACCGACAGCACGGTGAAGCCCAGGCCGTGGCCCAGCTCATGCAGCAGGGTCTCGACGAAGTTCACGCCGTTGCCCGCGTTCCCGTCCAGGCCGAGGTAGAAGGGCGAGCCGGTCAGGCAGCCCGTGTTGCCCAGGTTGATGTTGAACTGGGTGCGGATGTCGACGTTGCCGTAGCCGGTGCCGTCGTCGGGGATGCCGTCCGTCAGGTTCACGCCGGCCAGCTTGTTGGCCAGGGCCTGCGGGTACCAGGTGCCCGGAATCGCGTTGGGGAAGTCGTGCCAGTAGTTCCAGGGGCTGGCGCTGCCCAGCACGGCGGAGTTGGCCTGGCAGGTCAGCGCCTCCCAGCCGGCATTCACGGTGATCGTGATCGGCGTGTCGAGCGACTTCTCCCAGATGTCCGCGACGTAGCGGTACACGTACATGCGCTGCTCGCCCAGCGTGCGGCCGGGGTTGCCGCCGACGGGATCGACCGGCGTCGGGTCGTTGAAGCCCACGCCCGGCTTGTCGCGGCTGGTGATGACGATGGTGGCGGCCTGCGCCACGCCGACGCCGCACAGGGTGGCCAGCACGGCCGCGCGCAGCGCGTTCTTCTTGAAGGTCTTCAGCATCGCTTACTCCGTGGGCAGGGTGGCTTTGGCGATGGTGGCGCCGCTCTTGACGAAGGCCTCGGCCTCCTCCTTGCTGGAGAAGCAGACCTCCTCCAGCTTGCCGTCGGCGCCGCGCACCATGACGGAGTGGCTCATCATGTCCTCGGTGACGCGCACGCCCACCGCGCCGCTGCTGTGCAGCTTGCGTTGCGGGGTGATGGCGGCGGCCCGGCCGGCCACGCGCATCTTGGCGTTGACCGGCAACGCGGCCAGCGCGGCGTGCTCGTCGGCGGTGGCCGGACGCAGCTTGCCGGTGACGGTGTCGCGCACGACGACCAGGGCTTCGGTCGGCGCGGTCTCGGCAGCGCCCACGGGCAGCACGCCGGCGTCCTGCGCCTGCGCCGCCATCGGCAGGGCCATGGCGACCGCCAGACCCAGGGTGATACGGGTGATCATGTTCGTGATCCTTGCTCGAAGGGATGACTCGATGGATGGGGGAGTCCGGCGCCGCGCGCGGCCCGGTCCCCGCCGTCGGCACCGGGTAGGCGCCGCGGCGTCCGGGCAATCAGGCGCGACGGCGTCGCGCGGCCAGCAGGCCCAGCAGGCTGACACCGGCCAGGGCCCAGCTCGAGGGCTCGGGCACGCTGGCGAAGGAATCGATGGCCACGGCGTTGGACGAGTCGGCGCTGCCGATGTAGCCGATGGCGAAGCGCACACCGGCCGGGATGTCCTTGGCCAGGAAGGAGACGGTGTACTTGGTCCAGTCGCCGCCCGCCACGACGGTGTCGGCGGCCACGAAGCTGTTCAGGTCGCCCGCGGCGTTCACGAAGCCGAAGGTCACGCTGTCGCTGTAGCCGTCGGCCAGGATGCCGCGCAGCCAGAAGCTCACGTCGAAGCTGTAGGACGCCGTGAACACCGGCGAGAGCAGCCAGGACGACAGCGAGCCGCCGGCGACGGTGTTGTTGTAGTCGGAGGTCAGGAAGCTGTTGGCGCCGCCGGCCTGGCCGTCGATGCCGTAGTCGGCGCTGGAGCCCTGTCCCCAGGCGTGGGTCAGGCCCAGCGGGGTGCTGTCATAGATCAGCCAGCCCTTGCCGGTCAGCACCTGCTGGGCGCTCTTGCCGGGTTGGAGATCGAATCCCTCGGCGTAGTTCGGCCCGATCTGGGCGGCGGCCTGCGCGGAGGCAAACGCACCGATCAGCGCCAGGGCCGTGATGGTTTTCTTGAACATTGCTGCGTCCTTCTGCGAATGCGGTGGGATGTCCACCAGACCTTGAACAGACCGGGCCCGTGATGCGGGCCTCGCCTGCGATTCCTCGCGACCGGCTCGGGGGAAACCGGCCACTGGGGCGCGCCGATTGTGTGACGTACTTCACAGGCCTTTACAGGGGCCAAAGGAGCAGTTCCCCCTCGGTGCGGGGGGAGCGATTTCCCTAGCCCGGGCCGCGGCTTCACAGGGATTTCACGAAGGAGGGATTTGCTTCACCACGTCCCCGGTTCCCGTCGCGTGGCCCGCGCAAACGCGCCGCAAACCCGCGCAAACGCCCGGTTGCGCGGTCGGCGGCAAGACCTGGCACCCGGTGACGGCCCGCGTCGATGCCGCCGCGCGCACCGTGGCGGCGGACCGCCCCCGGGCGTCATGTCCAAGCGGGAATGACGTCGCCGGGTCGCCGGACCGGCCCCGGACTGTTGCGCACCTCGGGCAACTCCCGATGGCGCGGTACCCGACGTGAACCACGGGGCAGGCGCCGCCTCGGACATTCGTCCGATACCGCCGATCGCGGCGTTTCGCGACAGTGGAGGCCTTCCACCAACCACCCCGGAGCCCCCTCATGAACACCGCCCGCCGCCTCCTGATCGCCGCCGCCGCGGCCACGGCCTTCGCCGCCTCGCTGGGCGCCTCCTCCGCCGCGCGGGCGGCCGAGCCCGCGAAGACCACCGCCGCGTCGCCCACCGTCGTCATCGTCCACGGCGCCTTCGCCGACGGCTCCGACTGGGCCAAGGTCATCCCGCTGCTGCAGCGCGAAGGCCTGAAGGTCGTCGCCGTGCAGAACCCGCTGAGCTCGCTGGCGGACGACGTCGCCGCCGCGCGCCGCGCCATCGACGACCAGCCCGGCAAGGTCGTGCTGGTGGGCCACTCCTGGGGCGGCACGGTGATCACCGAGGCCGGCAGCTCGGACAAGGTCGCCTCGCTGGTCTACGTCGCGGCTTTCGCGCCGGACCAGGGCCAGTCGACCGCCGACCAGGGCAAGGGCTTCCCGACGCCGCCCGGGCTGACCCATCTGAAAGCCGACGCCCAGGGCTTCCTGCGTCTGACCGACGAGGGCATGCGCGACCACTTCGCCCAGGACCTGCCGGCGTCCGCGACCGCGGTGATGGCGGCCACGCAAGGTCCGATCCAGGCCAAGGCTTTCGAGCAGCCCGTGTCCACGACCGCCTGGAAGGGCAAGCCCTCCTGGTACCTGCTGACCCGGGCCGACCACATGATCCTGCCGGCGCAGCAGGCCGCGATGGCCAAGCGCATCGGCGCGCGCGTCACCGAGCTGGACAGCAGCCACGTGCCGCAGCAATCGCATCCCGAGGCCGTCGCCGCGGTGATCCTGGACGCGGTCCGTCAATCGAAGTAAGGTCCGCGCCGCGCGCGCGGGCGTCGGCAGGGGTCGGCGCCCGCGCGAGGCGCCGACCTTCATGACCGATCCGACGTCCCCCACCCTCCCCGCCTCGGCCGCCCTCGCGGGCTCGGCCGACGCCGCCACCCGCGATCCCCGCTCCGCCGCCGAGCCGGACGATCCCGCGGCCCGCGTGCCCGTGCTGGACGCGATCCGCGCCCTCGCCTTCGTCGGCGACCTGAGCATGGGCCAGCCCGTCGACCACTCCGCGCGCACCGCCTGGCTGGCGGCCCGCCTCGCGGGAACGGCCGGGGCCGACCGTGCCTCGATCGACGAGGCGGCCTGCGTCGCGCTGCTGCGCTGGTCGGGTTGCACGGCCAACGCGCCGGAGTTCTCCACCCTGCTCGGCGACGACGTCCGCGGCCGCGACGCCATGCTCACGACCGCCTCCGCCGCGCAGGCCGCCGCCTTCGCGGCCGGCGTCGGCGAGATGGCCCTGATCCATTGCGAGGTCGCCGGCGAGATCGCCCGCATGCTGGGCCTGCCGGCCTCGGTCGAGCTCGCGCTGCGCCATGTCTTCGAGAACTGGAACGGTCTGGGCGCGCCGGCCGGTCTGCGGGGCGACCAGGTGCCGGCGGCCGTGTATCACGTGGCGCTCGCGGGCGACCTGGAGATCTTCTCGCGCGCGCACGGCCTGACGGCCGCGCTGCGGCAGATCGCGGAGCGCGCCGACGCACGCTATCCGCGGACGCTGGTGGACCTGGTCATCGCGCACGCGGCCTCGTGGCTGGCGGCGCTCGACGACGGCGCACACGAGCGGGACGCGCTCGCGCTCGACGCGGCCGTCGACGCGGCCGTCTACGCATCGCGCCATGATTTCGGGGACCCGGCCAGCGGAGCGGCGCACGACAGCACTCGACGCTCGGCCATCGGCGCATCGCTCGCGACGCTCGAGACGCCGCTCGCGCTGGTCGCCGACGTCATCGACCTGAAGCTGCCCTGGATGACCGGTCTGTCGCGCCGCGTCGCCGAGGCGGCCCGCGCGACGGGCGCGGCGCTGGGCCTCGATGCGGCCGACCAGGCGCGGCTGCATCGCGCCGGTCTGCTGCATGGCATCGGGCGCGCGTCGGTGCCCAATGCGCTGTGGAACGAGGGACGGCGCCTCGGCGAGGCCGATCGCGAGCGGCTGAGGCTGATGCCGTACTGGACCGGACGCGCGGCGCGGCGGCTCAGCGCGCTCACCGCGGAGGCCGAGCTGGCGTCCTATGTCGACGAACGGCTGGATGGCTCCGGCGCCTTCCGCGGCGTGGCGGGCGCGGCGATTCCGAGGCCGGCGCGCGTGCTGATCGCGGCGGCATGCTGGGTGACGCTGAGGACCGCGCGCCCCGGCCGGCCGGCCGCCACGCTCGAGGCCGCGCGCGCCACGCTGCGCGCCGAGGCGCGGGCGGGTCGTCTGGATGTCGAGGCGGTGGAGGCGCTGTGCGGCGCGATCCCGAGGACCGCGTCGACCGCGGCCAGCACCGCAGCCGCGCCGGGCACGGCGGGCGACGCGATCGCGCTGTCGGCGCGCGAGGCCGAGGTGCTCGCCCGGATCGCCATCGGCGACAGCAACAAGGAGGCCGCGCGGGAGCTGGGCATCAGCCCGAGCACCGTGCGCACGCATCTGGAGAGCGCCTTCCGCAAGCTGGGCTGCAGCACACGCGCCGCGGCCACGCTCAAGGCCATGACGCTGGGGCTGCTGCCGGTCTGAGCGCGGCAAAAAGAAAGGCCCCGGTCTCACGACCAGGGCCGAAAATTCGTCCGCCCGCAGAGGGAGAGAGGCGGACCATGCGAGAGAGAAGCATGAACAGCGGAGCTCGAATACCGCTGTCAGGAACGTACTGTACGGACCGGCCCGTAGCCCGGCACGACGGCAACGCCCGATGCCCGCCGAGGACATCGCCGCATCCCGGTGTCAGGCGATGCCCTACGCGATGCGCCGGGCCGCGAGCGCCGCTCGCCGCGCGGCTCAGGACGTCGCGCCGACGCCGCCCTCGGTCGATCCCGGCGCCCGGGCGCCGCCGAGCGCCCGCCCCGCGCTCAGCGCCATGAAGACCGCGAAGACCACCACGCAGGCCAGGCCCGCGGTCAGCGACGAGTGTTCCGCGACCATGCCGATCAGCGGCGGTCCCGCCATCATCCCGAGGTAGCCCAGCGAGGACACGGCCGCGATGCCGTGGGCGGCGCTGACGCCCGGGACCTTGGCCGCGGCGCTGAACAGCACCGGCACGACGTTGGACAGGCCCAGCCCGACCAGCGCGAAGCCGAGCAGACCGGCCTGCTCGACGGGCACCAGCAGCGCCAGGGCCATGCCCGAGGCCGCCATCAGCCCGCTGGCCACCATCAGCGGCACCGGCGCCACGCGCGCCCGCACCCAGTCCCCGGCGAAGCGGCCCAGCGCCATCGCCAGGCTGAAGCTCGCGTAACCCAGCGCCGAGACGCTGGCGGAGCTGCCGCGCTCCTGCTTCATGAACAGGACGCTCCAGTCGTACATCGCGCCCTCGGCGATCAGGCCCAGCGCGGCCAGCGTCCCGATCAGCGCGAGCACGCCGCGCGGCAGGCTCATGGGCTGCTTCTCCCCGCCGGCGGCGCGCATCTTCAGCATCGCGGCGCAGGCGCCCAGGATCAGCAGCACGGCGACGCCGCAGGCGGTCGCGAGGTGGGTGCCCGGTGTCCAGCCCAGCAGCGGCAGCAGGCTGCCCACGCCGGCGCCGACCATGCCACCCAGGCTGAACATCGCATGGAAGCCGCTCATCAGCGGACGGCCGGCGAGGTGCTCGATCTCGGTGGCCTCGGCGTTGATGGCGACATCGAAGAGGCTGGCCGTCGCGCCGAAGAGCAGCAGGATGCCAACCAGGCCCCCGTACACCGACGGGGTCAGCAGCAGCGAGACGCCGCTCGCGCAGACCAGGCCGGTCAGGCCCGCCACGCCACGCGGCCCGAAGCGCCCGATGACGCGCCCCGCCTGCGTCAGCGCCAGCAGCGCGCCGACGCCGGAGGCCAGCATCGCCAGGGCCAGCGCCTGCTCGCCGATGCCGTAATGCGCCTTCACCGTGGGGACGTGCACGCCCCAGGTCGCGAACAGCGCGCCCGAGACGAAGAACTGGATGCGCAGGGCCCAGGCGGCCGCGAGCAGGCGGCGCGGCGTCGGGGCCGGGAAAGCGTCGGTGGGGGTGGGCGTGGCGGACATCGTCGGACGGCGTGAGCTGCGGGAATCGCGTGAAGCTGGCGTGACTGTAGGCGCCGTACCGCGCGCGAAACCGCCGATCGAGCCGCCTGTCGCCCGGCAGTCTGACAAGGTTGTCAAGGGGAGCGCACCGCTACACGGACCCCGGCGTCTTCGGGGCTTTCCCGAGGGGCCGCTGTCATTCTTGAACGCAGGCGTCAGAAACATTAACGATATGTTTCATCCCCGGACATTTGTAGGCCACCGCACCCATACTCCGCGCCGCAAGACCTGACCCCCATTCCGGGGACAGCCTCATCGTCGTGAAGTTCACCATGCCCAAGCCGCCCGTTCCCCCGATGCTCCTCGACCCCGACGCGCTGACCGCGCCGCCGCCGCCCGACGTGGATCGGCGTCGCCTGCTCGCCTTCGCCGGGGCCGGCGTGTTGAGCGTGACGCTCGGCGCCTGCGGCGGCGACAGCGCGGGCTCGCCCGCCGCGCCGGCCGCGGGACCCTCGCCCAGCCCGTCTCCCAGCCCGTCTCCCAGCCCGTCTCCCAGCCCGTCTCCCAGCCCGTCGCCGAGTCCCTCGCCCAGCCCCTCCCCGAGCCCCGCGCCCTCGCCCACCCCGGCGCCACCGACCGTCACGCTCAAGCGTGGCGTCGCCTACGACCTGCGCGACAAGGCGGACTTCGACGCGCTCGCGGGGCCGGTGGGCTGGTGGTTCAACTGGGCGCTGGACCCGGCCGCCACGGTCCGTGCCGATCCCACCATCGCTGGCGCCATGACCCATGTCCCGATGCTGTGGAACTTCAGCTTCGACACCGCGCAGGTCGTCGCCGCGCTCAAGGCCCGGCCGACCGTCACCGCGCTGCTGCTGCTCAACGAGCCCAACCTCGTCGACCAGGCCAACATCGATCCGGCCACCGCCGCCGCGCAGTGGCCGCGCTACGAGGACGTCGCGCGCCAGACCGGCGTGAAGCTCGTCGGGCCGCAGATCACCTGGGGCACGATGCCGGGCTACAGCGATCCGGTCGTGTGGATGGACGCCTTCCTCGCCGCCTATCGCAACGCCAATGGCGGCCGCGATCCGCAGATCGACGCGCTCGGTTTCCACTGGTACGACTACGGGCTGGGTGATCAGCTCGATCGGCTCAAGAAGTATGGCAAGCCCTTCTGGGTCACCGAGATGGCGAACTGGCATGCGCAGAACGATGGCGCGCAGATCGACACCGCCGCCAAGCAGAAGGCGCAGATGGCCGAGATGGTCGCCCTCTGCGAGGGTCGCGCGGACGTGCAGCGCTATGCGTGGTTCACCGGGCGCCTTGCCTCGGATCCGCACTTCAGCAGTCTGCTGGCGGGGTCGGGCGCGCTGACGGAGGTCGGCGTCCAGTACAAGGCCCTGCCCAGGACCTGAGGCGCGACGGCCCGGCGGGACGCGGGCACCGCGATTGCTGACCAGGAGGCATCACCCACTTCACGGAGTGCCTTCATGACCGTCAACACCTCCTCGCGCGTCCGTCGCGCGCCCGCCCTCGCCGCGATCGTCCTGGCCGTCGGCGGCTGTCTCGCCGCTGGCGCCGCCTCGGCCCAGGCCACCATGCCCGCGGCCACGCCGGCCTCCGGGGCCAAGGTCGCGCACGCGGACAGCAGCTTCCTGAAGGACGCCGCCGAGGCCAATTTCGCCGAGATCAATGCCGCCAACATCGCCGTCACCAAGGGCAGCAGCGCGGACGTCAAGTCCTTCGCGCAGAAGATGATCGATCAGCACAAGCAGGCCGACTCCGACCTGCAGTCGCTGGCCGTGGCCAAGGGCGTGAAGCTCCCCGCCGACGCGTCGATGATGCAGAAGGGCAAGCTCAAGGTCCTGGAGCAACGCGACGGGACCAGCTTCGACCACCATTACGCCGAGGGCCAGGTCAGCGCCCACAAGGACGCGGTGAAGCTCTTCACCAAGGCCTCCACGGACGCCAAGGACGCCGACGTCAAGGCCTGGGCCGTCAAGATGCTGCCGACGTTGCAGCAGCATTTGCAGGACGCGCAGGCCCTGGAGAAGACCACCCGGGCCGCCGACAAGAAGAAGTGAGGACACGGGTCCGGAGCGCGCCGCCTGGCGCCTCCGGACGTCCTCAGCGCAAGGCGGCCAGCAGCGCCGTCTGCACCGCTCGCAGTTGCCGGTCCCGCTCCAGCACCGACGAGGTCGCGCCGGCCGCGGCGAGTCCGTCGAAGACGGGCACGGGCGTCGCCTCGGACAGCGCGCGCACCAGCGCGGGCGCCAGCCCCTGGCATTCGATCGCCCCGTAGAGCCGCCCCAGCAAGCGCCCCACACTGTCCAGCGCCCCCCCGCCCGTGATCCGCGCGGGGTCCAGCACCGTCACCTGCGCGCCCAGGTCCTGCGCCGCGTCGCGGAACAACCGAGCGGCGGGGGCCTCCGCGTCCGCGCACACCAACCCCAGCGAGATCCCGCGCAGCGGCGCCGCCCGCGTCCAGGGCGCCGGCGCGGGCGGCCGTGCTGGGGGTTGAGGCGGTGGTGCCGGAGGGAACTTCGGTTGGGGCATCGGCGAGGGAGCGGCGGACATCATGATGAGCGTCGCAGACTAGTGGCTTCGCGTTGTCCGGGGTTGATCCATGTCAAGCCTCGCGCCGGGAGCACCGCCACGGCGGACGCGATCTGTGCAAGTCGAGGGCTCGTTACTGAACCGTCACCAAGGGTTCACCGACTGTTGCCGACCGATGTCAAGGATTGGCGCTGCATTTGCGGGCGATTCCTAGGATTCGATCAACCTTTCAACGACGAGACCCACCATGCACAGCGCCATCGCCTCCGCCCCGGTTTCCAACGACCTGCCCCGCGATCGACTGCGCAATGCCCCGGCCGGCCGCCCGCGCATTGCGTCCGCCCCGTCCGGCGCCCTGTCCGTCAAGGCCGGCCTCCAGCGTCCGACCGACGTCGCCGGCCTGATCCCGCCGGACCTGCTGCACATCGGCCCGACGCCCGTCCACGAGCTCCCCTCCAGCTACACCCGCGGCGCGCCGCGTGACCCCCAGCAGCGCATGCTCGAAGTGATGCACATCATCCGCGACCTGGTCCAGCCGACCGCCAAGGTCGTGCGCGCCGGCGACGTGATCTTCCGCGCCGCCCAACCCTTCAACACCGTCTACCTGATCAATGCCGGCGCCTTCAAGCTGGTGAGCCGCAGCCTGGATGGCCGCGAGCAGATCGTGAGCCTGAAGTTCCGCGGCGACTGGCTGGGCTTCAGCGGCATCGGCAACGGCCGTCATCCCTGCGACGCCGTGGCCATGGACACCGGCAACATCTCGGTGATCCCCTACGACACTCTGACCGCCGCCTGCGCCCGCCACCCCGAGCTGATGGCCGTCGTGCACGAGGCGATGAGCGCCGAGATCGTCCATGAGCGCCAGTCCCTGATGTCGGTCTGCACGCTGGCCTCGCTGGCGCGCGTGGCGGCCTTCCTGTGCAGCTGGGCCCGCAGCATGAACCAGCGCGGCCTGCGCGCCGACGAGCTGACCCTGCGCATGACCCGCGCCGACCTGGGCAACTACCTGGGCATGACGCTGGAAACCGTCAGCCGCTGCCTGTCCAAGCTGAGCCGCCTGGGCCTGATCCGCTTCGGCGAGCGGGGCCGCCGCCAGATCTCGATCCCGAGCCTGGCCCGGCTGGAGGACTTCGTGATCGGCGGCTCCATGTCCGACGACGACCACCTCCCGGTGCAATGAGCGGACCGCGGGACGCGCGTCCCGCTCAGCGCGCGAGCACCTTCCCGATCGCGCGCGCCAGGTCGGCCCGCGTGTAGGGCTTGGGCAGCAGCTCCCAGCCCAGCGCCGCTTCCGGCCCGCTGGCCAGCAGCTCCACCGAGAAGCCCGACATCAGCAGCACCGCGATCTCCGGCCAGCCCTGATGCACCCGCTGCGCGAGCTCGGTCCCGCGCATGCCCGCGCCCAGCGCGATGTCGCTGAGCAGCAGATGCGGCAGGCCTTCGGCATTGGCGGCCGAGTCGGCGCCCTCGCGCTCCCCGTGCTCGGCCCGCGCCGCGACCTCCTCGAGGTAGCGCAGGGCCTCCTCGCCGCTGGCGCAGGCGACGACCACGCAGCGCAGGTCCGACAGGAATCGCCGCGCGACCGCGCGCACTTCCGCATCGTCCTCCACCAGCAGCACCCGCAGGCCGGCGGTCAAGGCGTCGGCCTGGGGCTCGGCGACCTCGGCGGCGACCGGCGCCCGAGGCGGCTGCGGCAGGATCAGCGTCAAGGTCGTGCCTCGACCGGACACGCTGTCGATGCCCACCGCGCCGCGCGACTGACGCGCGAAACCATAGACCGTGCTCAGGCCCAGACCGGTCCCGCGCCCGGTCTGCTTGGTCGTGAAGAAGGGCTCGAAGGCCCGCTCCTTGACCTCGTCCGACATGCCGCTGCCGCTGTCGCTGATGGCGATGCGCACGTAGCGCGTCGCGCCGGGCAGGGAAGGATCCGCGGCGGCCCGTTCATCCTCCTCCAGCTCCCGCCCCAGCTCGGGCGGGATCGCCGCCAGCGGCGCCGCCTCGAAGTCCAGCGTGCCGCCTTCGGGCATCGCGTCGCGCGCGTTGATCGCGATGTTGAGCAGCGCCGATTCCAGCTGGGCCGGATCGGCGAGGACATCGGGGCAATCGGCCGCGACCTCGATGCGGATGCGGATGCGCTGGTCGAGCGTGCGCCGCAGCATGTCGGCCAGCGAGCGGATCATCGCGCCGACATCCACGCTCGCCGGTTGCAGCATCTGCCGGCGCGAGAACGCCAGCAGCTTGCCCGTCAGCTCCGCGCCGCGCCGGGAGGCGCGCGTCGCCGCGGCCACCATCTGCGGCGCGAAGCTGTCGCCGGCAACCGCGGGCAGGTCCGCGAGCACCTGCAGGTTGCCCTGGATCACCGTGAGCAGATTGTTGAAGTCGTGCGCGATGCCGCCGGTCAGTTGCCCCACCGTCTCCAGCCGCTGGGAGTGGTGCAGCGCCTCCTCGGTCTGCGCGCGCTGCAGGCAGGTGCCGAGCAGGTTGGCGACCGATTCCAGGAAGCGCAGTTCCGCGTCGCCGAAGCGCTTGGGCTGGCGCGAGCGCACCGCCAGCGTGCCAACCGGCCGGCCGCGGTCCGACAAGGGCACCGACAGCGCCGACACCAGCCCCGCGCGGCGATAGGCCTCGGGGACGACGAAGCGCGACTCGGTGCCGTAGTCCTCGACCACCACCGGCCGCCCTTGCGCCAGCACGAAGCCCTGCGGCGTGTCCGGGCTGCCCGGCACCAGCGTGCCGACGGGCTCCTCGTCCAGCAGACCGACGCCGCCAACCACGCGCAGGGTGGTCCGGCCGGCGTCGAGCAGGAACACGATCGCCAGGTCCGCCTCCAGCGCCTGCGCGGCGATGGACGGCACCTGCCGCAGCACCTCCTGCGGGTCGAGCGAATCGACCGCGATGCGGCCCAGCTGGGCCAGGTGCTCGCTGTAACGGGCGCGCTGCAGTGCCTGCCGCACGCGCGGGTACTCGGCCACGCCGCGGATGGACGCCATCACATAGGGCAGCCCCAGCGGCTGCAGCGGACTGAGCGCGATCTCGACCATGGTCTCCGAGCCGTCCTTGCGGCGCGCCACCAGGTCCATCGTCGTGCCGCCCATCGGGCGCGAGCGCGGCGCCCTGCCGTAGGCCTCGCGGTACTGCGCGTGACGGGGCCGGATGCTGTCCGGCACCAGCATCTCGATCGACGCGCCGACCAGTTCCTCGCGCGAATAGCCCAGCAGTTGCTCCGCGGTGGGATTGGCCAGGCGGATCACGCCGGCGTCGTCGACCAGCACCAGCCCGTCGGGCGAAGCCGCGAACAGCGCGCGGAAGATGGCGGCATCGTCGATGCCCGGGGGCCAGTTCGGCGCGCTCATGCGGACCTCAGACCGACAGCGTCGAGGTCACCCTCGGCACGAAAAGGTAGCCGGCGCCCCGCACCGACTTGATCCAGAGACCCTCGCCCTGCTCGGCGCCGAGCTTGCGGCGCAGCCGCCCGACCTGCACGTCGATCGTGCGGTCGAAGGGCGCGGACTCGCGGCCGCGGGTCTGCTCCAGCAGGAAGTCGCGCGACAGCACCCGGCCCGGGTGCTGCAGGAAGGTGAGCAGCAGGTCGAACTCGCCGGTGGTCAGGGCGACCTCGACGCCATCCGGCCCGACCACGCGCCGCGCCGCGACGTCGACGGTCCAGCCCTCGAAGTGCAGGCACTCGCGGCCAGCGGAAAGGTCGTGCACCGCGTCGACCGGGGCCGGCGACGCGACCAGCGCGGGCGCGGGGGCGGCGGCACCGGGCTCGGGCGCCAGACGCCGCAGCACGGCCTTCACGCGGGCGACGAGCTCGCGCAGGTCGAAGGGCTTGGTCACGTAGTCATCGGCACCGACCTCCAGGCCGACGACCTTGTCGACCGCGTCGCCGCGGCCGGTGACGATGACCAGGCCGCAGCGCCAGTGCTCGCGCAGCTGGCGGGCGATGACGAAGCCGTCCTCGCCCGGCAGGCCCAGGTCCAGCAGCACCAGGTCGGGCGTGTCCGCCGTCATCAGCGCCATCAGCGCGCGCCCGCTGTGCAGCTGCGTCGTGCGGAAGCCGTGCGAGCCCAGATACCCGGCCAGCAGCTGGGTGATGTCGGGCTCGTCGTCCAGGATCGCGATGTGCGAGGGAACGGGCGCGGTCGGGGAAGTGCCTGGCGTTGCGGTCATCGGGGTCAGATTCTATGAAATGAATCCGCGCACCTCCCGGGGACCGGCGGTCATCTGGCCTCTATGCGGATGAGTCGTTCCAGCGTGCGGGCCAGCTGGTCCAGGTCGATGGGCTTGACCATGTGCTCGTCGAAGCCGCTGGACAGCGCCTTGGCACGGTCCGAGGCCTGCCCGTAACCGGTCAGCGCGATCAGCCGTGGCGCGTCGACACCGAGCTCGCGCCGGATCAGCGCGGCCAGTTCGTACCCGTCGATCACCGGCATGCCGATGTCCAGCACCGCCGCGTCGAACGGGGTCGCGCGGACCCGGTCCAGCGCCTCCTGCGGCAAGGTCGTCGTCACCACGTCGTAGCCGGAATAGCGCAGCGCCAGCCCCAGGGTCTCGGCCGCGTCGCGGTTGTCGTCGACCACCAGCACGCGGCCCTGGGCGGGCGGCAGCGTGTCCAGCGCGGGCACGGCCGGGTCGGGCACCGGCGCGACCTGCTGCAGCTCGGCCGGCAGCATGATGCGGAAGCGCGCGCCCTGCCCCGCGCCGGCGCTGTGCACCGCGACCTGGCCGTGATGCATCTCGACCAGCTGCTTGACGATCGCCAGGCCGATGCCCAGGCCGCCCTTGGAGCGCTCCAGCGTGGTCGACCCCTGCTCGAAGAGCTCGAACACGCGCGGCAGCATCGCGGCGTCGATGCCGGCGCCGTTGTCCTCGACCTCGATCACCAGCGATTCGCCCTCGGCCTGCGCGGACACGCGGATCTCGCCATTGGTCGGCGTGTACTTGGCCGCGTTGCTCAGCAGATTGACCACCACCTGACGCAAGCGCGCCCGATCGCCCACCAGGCGCAACTCCGGCCCGACGTCGCAATGGACCTGCAGCAGGTGATTGCGCTCCTCCAGCAGCGGGCTGACGCTCTCGATCGCCTCGGTGAGCAGGACCTGCACGTCCACCGGCTCGCGCGCCAGCTCGATCTTGCCGCGCGTGATGCGCGTGATGTCCAGCAGGTCGTCGACCAGCTTGGACAGATGGCCGACTTGGCGCTCGATGATCTCGTGCTCGCGCGACAGGCCGCCGGTCTGCAAACGGATCAGGTGCAAGGCGGTCGAGATCGGCGCCAGCGGATTGCGCAGTTCATGGCCCAGCATGGCCAGGAACTCGTCCTTGGCGCTGGCGGCGCGCTCGCGCTCATGGTCCAGCCGCGCGGCGTGCAGGCCCGTGGCGGCCAGGGTCGCCGCGGCGCGCATGAAGGCGCTCTGGTGCTGGGAGGGGAAGTCCGGGCGCGAGGACCCGAACCACAGGCTGCCGGCCCGACCCGCCGGGCCCAGGTAGAGCCGCACGACGCGCAGCGTGCCCATCGGCGACTCCAGCGGCAGCGCGGTCTCCGCCGAGTCCGGCATCTGGCGGCAGGTCTGGATGAAGTCGGTCCAGGCCTCGTGGCCGATGCGCACACCGCCCAGGTGCAGCAAGGTGCTGGGCATGGCGTCCGGCACCAGCGGCGCGTGCACCAGGCACACGGCCGTGCCGACGATGCGGTTCACGGCCTCGGTGGTCAGCTGCAGCACGGTGGCCGCGTCGCGGCCCACCCACAGCGCGGGCAGCGCCAGCAGGCCCATCAGGTCGCGCAGCGCCTGGTCGGCGGCGGACGGCTCTCTTTCTCGGGACATCGTCGATGGCTCAGCGCGCCGGCCGGGCCGACACGCGATTGGGAAGGTTCGAGGACTGCGCCGGGACGGCACCCGGAGCCGGCAGGCCGCGCCGCCGACCGCTGACGCGGCGGGCGGACAGCTCGCGCAACATCTCGGCCGGCGGCGTGAAGAAGGGATTCTCGCGCAGCACCCCGCCGATGAGCGTCAGTGGGTGCGTGCGCAGCAGGTCCATCATCGTCGCGCCATCCAGCCGGGCCAGGTCGTAGACGCAGATCGTGGGCAACTGACGCCCGTCCACCAAGCCGTTCAGGCGAGCCTCGTAGATCAGCAGGTCGATGGGATCCGCGCCGGCGTCGAGCGCCGCGTCCATGCGGGCCACGAGGCGCTGGCCGGCCCCCGCGAGCGCATGGCGTTCATGGGCATCGTCGATCGGAGGCCGCTCCCGCGGCGTCGGGTGATCCGCCGCCCGCGCCAGCACCTCCAGCCAGGCCTCCGCGTCGAAACGCGGCCGGCCGTCCTCGACCGGCCAGGTCGCCAGGGCCAACTGGCCGCAGGCCTCGCAGGCCGCCACGTCCATGCCCGTCGCCGCGAGCGCGGCCCGGTGCGCCGCCAGGGCGCCGGGCGCCATCAGGTGCAGGTTGCGTTCCCCCCGACGGAAGGCCTCGCGATAGAACGGCCCCAGCACCTGCGCCTCTTCCTCGCGGCTGTTGAAGAACGCGCAGATGTGGAAATGCCGCAGGGCCGCCCCGTCGACCGACAGGTGCGGCACGCCGCGTCCATTCCCCTGCGCCGATCTCGCGCTGTCCACTGCGACCTCCCTCGCGATTGCCCTGCACGCGCCTGTCGATCCCGCAGGCTTGAGGCGGCGATGTTAGCCTTCGACGGGTCGTGCGCTTCGTCCCCCGCAAGGGCGAGAGCGCCCCCTCATCGATCAAGGAGTTGTCACATGGAATCCACGGTTCACCCCTTCGCCGAACTCTTCGCGCAACTGGGCCTGCCCTCCGGGGAGGCCGACATCCGGGCCTTCATCCAGCGCCACCGGCCACTGGCGGGCGATGTCGCCGTCGCCGACGCGCCGTTCTGGACCCCGGAGCAGTCCCGGGCCCTGCGTGACATGCTGTTGCAGGACGCCGACTGGGCCGAGGTGGTGGACCAGCTCAACCTCGCGCTACATTGACGCTCGCGTCGCGGCCGCCCAGCAGATCAACCACAGCGGCCGGACGATCTCCAGGGAGGAGACCATGGCGCAGACCCTCGTCACCGATGCGGGCGACCCCGGCGATGCCGCGCATGAGCGCGTCCCGGCGGATCGACCGCCCCCGTGGTCGCCGACCTCGCTGGTCGCGCTGATCCGGCCGACCCTGCTGCTGCTGGGGCTGGTCGCGGCCGCGCTGCTGGGCCTGTGGGCGATGGAGCGCCACGGCGGCCGGGTCTCGGCCGTGTCCGAGGTGACCGGTTTCGAGATGCGCGAGGCCACGCCGGGCGACCCGAGGGCGCCTCGGATGACCGGGCGACTGATCCAGTCGAACGCCCGCCTCACGCTGCCGGCCTTCATCCGCACCGACGGGGACCGGACGCTGCACACGCTCCGCTACCAGATCGACCTCGGCCCCTTCATCACGCCGGACGACATCCACGACCCCGTCCGCGACGGCGACGGCCTGCGTCCCTCCAAGAGCCTGGTGATCACCCAGTCGATCAACGGCGCCAGCGTATGGCTCAACGGGGTCTGGCTGGACGGCTACGCCCAGTCCACCCCGGACGCCCGCTTCATGTGGTTCCGCCCGCTGGTGGCGGAGTTGCCCCGCAAACTGCTGCGCCGCGACGGCCCCAACATCGTCACCGTCGAGGTCAGCAGCTGGGAGCCCTACTTCACCCTCGCGCCGATCTATGTGGGCCGCTCCGAGGAGGCCGGCTACGTCGCCGAGACCATCGACTTCCTGGGCGTGGCGCTGGCCCATGCCTCCAAGGCCTTCTGCTTCCTGGCGGGCCTGTTCATGATCGGCGTCTGGCTGGCCAACCGGCATGACAAGGTGTTCGCCCTGCTCGGCGCGGCGGCGCTGACCTGGGCCCTGGCCTGCACGCTGTCGCTGTGGGTCTACATGCCGGCGGCCTGGCGGACCCTGTGGCTGTGGACCTTCTACCTGAGCGCCGGCGGGCTGAACGTGCTGCTGGTGCAGTTCATCCTGCGCTACATCGACCGGCCGCTGACGCGGCGCGCGCTCGTCGCGCTGTTCGTCGTCTCCGCCGTGGCGGCGACGATCTGGCCCTTCGCCGGTCAGCTGCTCGAGTGGAATCTGGACATGTTCTGGATCTGGGCGCTGCTGCCCTTCCAGGCCTGGGCGGTCGCGCAACTGGCGCTGCATGTCTGGCGCACCCGCAGCGGCGACGGCCTGCTGCTGCTGGTGACCGTGCTGCTCGCGGGCCTGCTGATCCTGCACGACTACAACGTGCTGATGCAGCTGATCCCCTGGCCGGCCCACGACGGCCCGTGGAACCTGACGCGCCTGCTGACCGCCCCCATCTACCTGACCCACCTGGCGCTGCCGCCGCTGCTGATCGTGATGGCGCGCGTGCACCTGGCCAAGTACCGGGTCAGCGTCGAGCACGTGCGGGAGGCCAACCGCATCCTGGCCGAATCGCTGCGCCGGCGCGAGATGGAGCTCGCCGTCAGCTACGACCGCCAGCGCGATCTGGAACGTCGCGAGGCCGCGCAGGACGAGCGCGAGCGCATCTACAACGTGCTGCACGACGGCATCGGCTCGCGGCTGATCACGACCATCTTCAGCCTGCGCGAGGGGCGCGTGGAGCCCCAGCAGCTGGAGCGCAACCTGCTGGGCATGCTGCAGGGCGTGCGGGATGTGATCAGCGAGACCGACACCACCGAGCATCGCGAGATCCAGGACATCCTCTTCGACTACTGCATGAACCTGGATTCGATGCTCAGCGCGCCGGACTTCCAGGTCGAGTACGACATCGCGGGCGGCGGCGAGTTCGTGCTGCTGGGCGAGCGGTCGAAGGACCTGCTGCGCATCGTCGAGGAAAGCGTCGCCAACACGCTCAAGTACGCGCGGGCCTCGCGGCTGAGGATCTCGCTCACGCAGGAGGACACCAGCCTCACGCTCACCGTGTCCGACAACGGCGACGCGGCGGCGAATCTGGCCTCCGGGATCCGTCCGGCGTTCGGGACATCGACCGGGCACGGGCTGACCAACATGCGCGAGCGGGCCCAGGCGATGGGCGCGAGCTTCCGCTTCGAGCGCGGCGACCACGGCGCGCTCACGACGGTGGTCCTGCCGCTGGCCCCGGCGCCGGGGACCTTCAGCCCCCGTAGCGCCGCGTCTTGAGGTAGTGCTTCGGGCTGCAGAGGCGGCGCTGGACCTGCCAGAGGCTGCCTCGCGCCTCGGCGCCGGAGGCCGCGTCGCCGAGCCGGCGCTGATACCGCGCGACCTCGCCGCGCACCGAGCGGACCCAGGCCGCGCCATGCCCGTGGCAGCAGGCCGAGAGCCAGACCCGGATCCAGCCGCCCAGCAAGGCGGGCGGCCAGTCCGCCAGCAAGGCGGCCAGCGTCGGCGGATCCTGCGGCGGGACGGTGCACTGGCGCCCGGCCACGATCAGCAGGCGCATCACGATCGCCGGATCGGTCGACAGCTCCGCGGCGATCGCCTCGGTGTCGGCGCGATCCGCGAGCAGGCGTCGCGCCCTGAGCAGCACCGCGGCATCGCAGCCCGGCAGCGCCGGCACGGAGACGTCCTGCGGCGGCGAGATGAATCGGCCCTGGCACTGCGTCACGCCGAGTTCCCTCAGACGCTGGTAGCCGGCCATGGATTCGACGCGCTTGCCGATCACCTCGAGCCCCGCGTCGACCGCGCGCGCGACGATCGGCGCGAGCTGCGCGGGTCGGGTCGCCACGAGATCGAGCTTGAGGACGTCCGCATAGGGCGCCAGCAACCAGCGAGGGTCGTCGAGGTGACGCAGCCCGTCGATGCTGAAGCGTTGCCCGCGCGCGCGCAGTTGCGCCACGCGCATCAGCACGGCGGTGTCGACCGCCACCGCGTCGGTCAGCTCGATCACGCCCAGCGTCGGGGTCACGAGATCGGCCAGCGGCCCCATCAGGGTCGGCTCATCCATCGGGATGAACAGCCGGCCCGAGGGGGTCTGGCCCGCGACGCCGGCATCGATCAGCGCGTTGGCCAGCAACGCGCTGGTCAGGAACTCGCCGGGCACCAGCGCGTCGGGCTGCATGGCCGCGTTCCATCGGAACAGCAGGTCGTGCCCGACGATGCGCCCGTCCGCATCGGCGATCTCCTGCGCGGCGAAGCGGACCAGACCGCCGGAGTCAGGTCGAGCGGTGAGCCGGTCCTCGTCGCTCGCGCGTGCCGGAGCGGCCAGGATGACGGGGGCGGCGGGCGTGGCCGCGGGCGATCGCACCGGGCGATCCAGGGGGCAGATGTCGAGGAAGTTCATGTCGATCTCCAGGAATAGGGGCCGGGTCGGGACGCTCAGACCGCCAGCGGTGCGCCGCCCGCGATCGCCGCGCCGATCGCGGTCAGGCCGGGGTCGCGTGGCAGCCAGACGTCGCGGGCGAGCCCGGCGGACAAGGGGTCCGGCGCGTCGATGCGGACCTCGATCACGCCGGTCGTGGCGGTGTTGCCCGCCAGGTCGCTGACCGTCGCGCGGTAGTGGTGCGAACCCGGGGCGAGATCCCTCTGCGCGGTCGCGGTGGCGAACCAGTTCACACCGGCGTCGTCCGAGCGCTCGAACAGCACGGTCGCTCCGGCGTCCTGACCGGCGAGTGCCAGGCTGAAGCTCGCGTCGGTGGTCGAGAGATCCGCCGCCAGGCCGGTGTCCTCGAAGTCCTCGAGGACCAGATGCCCCGGCGCGGGGGCGCTGGTGTCGATCGTGATCGCCCGCGAGGCGCTCGAGTCGCGATTGCCCGCAGCGTCGATCGCCCAGGCCCGGAACAGATAGCTCCCATCGGCCAGATCGTTCAAGGTGTCGCCGCAGGCCTGCCAGGTCCGGCCGCCGTTCGTGGAGTTCTCGTAGGCCACGGACGAGCGCCCGGCCCCGCCGCCGATCTGCAGCCGGAAGGTGTTGTCCCGGGTGATGCCGTCGGTGGCGTTGCCCCCCGTGTCATCGAGGTCCGCGACGCTCAGCTTGACGGCGGTCGGGGGCGCGGTATCGATCCGGACGGTGATCGCGCGGGTGTAGTGGGTGCTGCCGTCCGCGTCGACGACCGCGCCTCGGTACTGCCAGTTGCCGTCGCTGAGCGCGCTCTGCGCGGCGCTGGTATCGACCCATGTCTGAGTGCCGCTGCGTGTCACCTGGAATCCGGTGGAGACCGCGCTCGCCGCGGTGCCTGTCAAGGCCAGCACGAAATGGTCAATCGACGTGACGCGATCCAGCGCGTCGCTCCCGCTGTCGGCGAAGCCGGTGAGCAGCAGGCTGCCCGCGACCGCCTCGCGCGTGTCCACGCGGACCGCCACGACGTTGCTGAGCGCCGTGTTGCCCGCGGCGTCGACAGCGCCGGCCCGAAACAGGTAGTCGCCATCGAGCAGCCCGGCCGGCGAGGCGCCGCAGCGGAGCCAGTCGAGCCCGCCGTTGGTCGACACCTCATGGAAGCTCGCGGTGTCGGCGCCGCCGTCCAGCGAGAACGAGAAGCTCGCCTGCTTGAGGACGTAGCCGGACGTGGCATCGCCCTGCCCGCCCGGGGCCACCAGATCGAGCCGGCCGATGGCGGGCGCCAGCGTGTCGACGGTGACCGACACGGCCGCCGACGTCGCCGAGCGGCCGAAGGCGTCCGTGAGCACGGCGCGGAAGAGATGATCGCCGTCGGGCAGATCGCGCACGGCCGGATCGACCGTCGACCACGTCAGGCCGCCGTCGATCGAATGCTCGAACGACAGCGTTCCCGGGCTGGCCTCGGCGCTCAGATCGACATCCCGCGTCTGGCTGATGCGGTCGAAGGCGCTGATGCCGGTGTCCGTGCCGAGCTCGATCCGCATCGCTCCGACGCGCGGCGGCGTGGCGTCGATGTTCAGGGTCTGTGCCGCGCTGTGGCTGCTGTTGCCGGCGGCATCGGTGACGAGCGCGCGGAACTGGTAGTCGCCGTCGAGCAGCGAGTTCAGGGATGCGCCGGTGGTGGCCCAGGTCGCGCCACCGTCGCGTGACACCTCGAAGCGGACGTCCGCGCCGAGCTCCTCGCCGGCCGTGGACAGGAAGACCTGTTGCTGCCCGGTCGTGGCGAGCAAGGCCGTCCGGCTGATCAGCCGCCCCGCTGCCGGAGGGTCGACATCGAGGGCCGGGGACGGCTCGTCCGGCGGGGCGACGACCGGTGGCGCGGGATCGGGCGGCGGTGCCGGGGTCGGACGGGAGTCCGCTTCCGCATCGTCCGGCAGGACCGGCGGCGGAGCAGGTTGGCGATCGCCACCTTGCTCCGGCACAGGTGCCGGCGTGGGCGCTGGCGGGGGAACCAGCGCCGGCGGGTTCGCCGCGGCCTCCGCATGCGCGGTGCCCGCGCCGAGCGCCACGGCGCTCCCGCTCGACAGCAAGGCCAGCGCGAGGCCCTCGGCCGACCACCAGCCGACCATGGCCGGATCCGGGTCGACACCCGAGCCCCTCGGCATGACGGTAGCGAGACCGTCGTCGTGGCCCTCGTCGTCGATCGTGCGGGTGCTTGCGTTCGTGGCCCCATCCGCGTCCGCGTCTGCGGTCGTGGCTACACCCGTACCCGTACCCGTACCCGGGCTCGGGCTCGGGCTCGGGCTCGGGCCCTCATCCTGAGGCGCCGCCTCCCCTCCACCCTTCCTGCGCGGCCGCAACCCTGCCGCCGTGGCGCCCGCCTGATGCTGCTGTCTCACGTCCGATTCCTCGTCGAATTGCCGATGGCTCTGCCTCGGCGATTCACGGATGGGGAATTGAATGCGGAGATCGAGCAATATTCACGAAAGAAACTCGTGAATATTCAAACCCATCACCCAAACAAACCACCCACGCGATCACCAATACCTCCCAAATTCGGGCGGCATGAGGCAGGAAATAATCCATTCCCGACTGAATTTCGGGATGACGAGGAAATTCTAGAAATCGGATTTCGAACGAAAGACCACCTCCATGTGCTGATCAACGCCGAAGAGTGATCAACCTTTGCTAGCGACTAGCCTACTTTGACTATTCGACCGCTGTCCCCAGCGGGTGACGCTCGCCTGCGTGCTGGTCGCAGGCCTTGGCACAAGCGAGGCAGGCCTCGGCGCAACGCCTGCAATGTGCATGCGGGTGCTTCGCGCATTCCTGCGCGCAAGCCCGGCACAGATGGGCGCACAGGGCGCAGAAGTCACCGTGATGCGGCGACTGCAGCGAGAGCGCGCTGATCGTGGCCTCGCAGAGCGCGGCGCAGTCGAGGTCGAGCAGCGCGCAGGCCTCGAGCGTGCGGTCGCCCGAACGGATGCAGGCATTCGCGCATTGACGGGTGGCCAGCAAGGCCTCGGCGCAGGCCTTGAGGCAAGGCGCCAGATCGTCAGGGTCGGACATGGGGACTCCTTCTGAGGGTGGAGCCCCGGGGACGGCAACCGCCATGCCTCCCAAACCCGCGGCCTCGCGCGGAAAGACCGCCATTCCGCTGGCTGAGGACTAGCAAGAGTTTGCTAGTCAAACCCCACAAACCGGCCATTTGCGGCTACCCGCCCGTTCTAACTAGCAAATAGTTGCGCTTGTGAACCTTTGGAGCGCGAAACGAAACTGGGCACGAAGCGAAACAACTGAAGCGAGTTGACCGTGACCCGTAATTCCACCCCTCAAGGCCGGTACCCGGCACATATCAGCCGCCCCTGGATTCAAACCTGCGTCGCAGCCGCCGTCGTGCTGATGAGTCTGCCCATTCAGGCCGTCGCCGCGGACGAAACCCCGACGCCCGCCACCAATCCCATCCCCGCCTCCACGACAACCTCCACCACGGCCGTTCCGGCGCCCGACGACGACCGCGACGCCGCCACGGCGCGCTGGGCCGGCCGCATGGACGACTTCCTGAGCTCGGCCCTGGCGGAGGACCCCTCCATCGAGCGTGCCCGGGCCGCCATCGCGGCCGCGGAAGGCGGCGTCACCGCCGCGAAGTGGCAGTTCGGTCCGACCCCGAGCTTCTCGCGCGAGCTGGCGACCGGCACCAGCCGCTACGTCAACGTGCTGCGCGTGCAGCAGCCCCTCTACACGGGCGGCATGCTCACCGCCAACCTGAGCTCGGCCCGCAACGCGCTGCGCAGCAGCGAGCAGGACCTGCAGTCCGCGCGGCGTCTGCTGCGGTCAAGGATCGTCTCGACCTGGGCCGACTGGGTGAAGACGCGCGGCCGCGTCGACAGCCTGGAACAGCTGCGCGACACGCATCGCGCGCTGCTCGACATGATCCGTCGCCGCAATCAGGCGGGCGTCGCGACCAACGCCGACGCGGCGCTGGCGGCCTCGCGCCTGAGCGGCGTCGAGGCCGAGCTGGCCCAGGCCCGGCTGGAGGAGCAACTGCACCGTCAGGTGCTGCAGCGCCAGTCCCGGCGCCCGGTCGACGACGGCCTGCGAGACCTGCTCGACGGCACGATGCCCCCGCCGCCGGAACTGGGCGAGGTCCTCGCCCGCATCCAGACCTCCCCCGAGATGCTGGTCGCCCGCGCCAATGTCGACCTCGCTCGCGACGAACTGGCCAAGACCAAGGCCTCCCTGCTCCCCACGGTGAGCCTGCGCCTGGACAGCCAGAGCGGCGCCTACCGCGACCACCGCGTCGGGCTGGTGATCCAGGCGGGCCTGAACGGCGGTCTGGGCGCGCTGGCCGGCGTCGACGCGGCACGCTCCCGCATCGCCGCGGCGGAAGCCGCGGTGGCCGCGACCGAACAGGACCAGTTCTCCGCCTACCAGCTCGAGTACACGCGCTACGCCGCCGCCGTGGCGGCCCAGCGCAACGCGCGGCTGACGGCCGCGACCAGCGAGGAGGTCCTCGCCTCCTACCGCCGGCAGTTCGACGCCGGCAAGCGCGCCTGGCTGGACCTGCTGAACATGGTTCGCGAGAACTACGGCACCCGCCAAGCCCTGCGCGAGGGCGCCATCGAGGAACGCGCCGGCCTCTACCGCCTGAACCTGCTGACCGCGCAAGGCGCGCGCGACTGACCACCCCGCGCGGCCTCGCGTCGCGCGCCATCCTTCACTGGAGTACTCCTCATGAAATGGCCCTTCCTCAAGCGAGCGGACGCCACCGCCCCGGCCGACGATGCGCTCGCGACCGTGCTGACCCACTGGCTGCGCCTCAAGGGACTGCCCGTTCCCATCGAGTTCGCGCGCCAGCAGCTGGCCACGACCTCCGTGTCCGCCGACCTCGCCGGTGCCACGCGCCTGGCGCAGTCCCTCGACGAACGCACCTGCTTCATCCGCCTCGACGGTCCGCAGCTCGCCGCGCTCCCGCTGCTGTGCCATCACCCCGAACACGGCTGGCAGGTCGTCACCGCGCGTGACGCGCAGGGCCTGTGGTCCTGCGTGGGCGCGGACCGCGCCCGTCGCGAGCTGGTGCTGGACGGCGTGCCCTGCCTGCACGCGGTCGCCGACGGCAGTCTCGACGCCGCCAGCTCCCGCAGCGCGCTGTCGATGATGCTCGGCCGGCTGGGCCGCCAATGGCCGATCTTCATGGAAGCGGCGGGCCTGTCGCTTGTGCTGGCGCTGGTCGGCATCGCGATCTCGTTCTACACGATGCAGGTCTACGACCGCGTCATTCCCAACCAGGGCTACCAGACCCTCTGGGTGCTGACCCTGGGCGTCGGCCTGGCGGTGCTGATCGAGTTCCTGCTCAAGATGGCCCGCGCCAGCCTGCTCGAGCCGCGCCTGAAGCGGCTGGACATCGACATCTCCAAGGCGCTGATGGCCCGGCTGAACGCGGTCCGGCTGGACCAGCGCCCCGGCTCCGTCGGCACGCTGGCCTCCCAGGTGCAGAGCTTCGAGTCGATCCGCGGGATCCTGTCGGCCAGCACGCTCTTCCTGCTCTTCGACATGCCGATGGCGCTGCTGTTCGCGCTGGTCATCGGCGCGGTCGGCGGTCCCTGGATGGCCCTGCCCGCGATCGCCCTCTTCGGGGTGACCCTGTCGGTCGGCCTGCTGCGGGCCCGGCGCATCGCGCGCCTGACCGCCAGCAACCTGGCCGGCGCCAACGCCAAGACCGGGCTGCTCGTCGAGACCATCGAAGGCACCGAGGCCATCAAGGGCCTGGGCGCGGGCTGGCGCTTCGAGACGCGCTGGGCCGCCCTGTCCGAGACCAACGCCACGCAAAGCCTGGCCCTCAAGCACGAGACCGACGCCACCGGCTACATCGCCGCGGCGCTGCAGCAGGTCAGCTATGTCGCCTTGATCTGCATCGGCGCGGCCCTGGCCATCGACGGCCATCTCACGCAGGGCGCCATCGTGGCCTGCTCCATCCTGTCCGGGCGCGTGCTGTCCCCGCTGGCCTCGATCCCCTCGCTGATGGTGCAGATCGGCAGCGCGCGCGCGTCGATGACGGCGCTGGACGCGATCTTCAAGCTCGAGACCGACAACGAGGCGGTGACCCGCCCGGTCGTGCCCGAGGCCCTGCACGGCGACATCCGCTTCGAGGACGTCGAGTTCCGCTACCCCGGCCAGCGCGATCCGCTGCGCATCGGCCACCTGCACCTGCGCCCCGGCGAAAAGGTCGCCATCCTGGGCACCATCGGCGCGGGCAAGACGACCCTGCTGTCGCTGGCCTGCGGCCTGGCCAAGCCCAGCGCGGGCACCGTCTTCCTGGACGGTGTCGACCAGCAGCAGATCCACGCCGGCTGGCGCTCGTCCAAGATGGCCTACTGCCCGCAGCATCCCTGGCTGTTCTCCGGCACGCTGCGCGAGAACCTGCTCTTCGGCCTGCCCGAGCTGAGCGACGAGCAACTGCTCGCCGCCTGCCGGCAGACCGGCCTGTGGCAGCTGATCGGTCAGCACCCGCTGGGCCTGGACCGCAAGCTGTCCGAGGGCGGCCGCGGCCTGTCCGGCGGTCAACGCCAGCTGGTCGCGCTCACCCGGCTGCTGCTGGCGGACCGCGGCGTCTGGCTGCTCGACGAACCCACCTCCGGCATGGACGACGGCCTGGAGCAGGCCACCGTCCGGCTGATGAAGCAGGCGCTGCGTCCCGAGACCTCGCTGCTGCTGGTCACCCACCGGCTGTCCCTGCTGGCGCTGGTCGACCGCGTGATCGTGCTCTCGCCCCAGGGCGTGCTGGCCGACGGTCCGCGCGACACCGTGCTCGCGCGCCTGCAACAGCGCCCCGTTCCCGCCGCGGCCGCGCCGCAAGGCCAACTCTCCGCATCGCCCGCGTCCGGTCAGGACAGCCCCGCCCCGGTCGCGGCCACCTGAGTCCGCCGTCCCACTTCCAGACATCGAGGTCATCCCATGAAACCGAACCCTACCCCTCACGACAGCCAGCACGGCATCCGCTGGACGGTGATCGCCGTGGTCGCGGCGCTCGGCGCCGGCCTGTGGTGGGCCTCCCAGGCCGAGATCGACCAGGTCACGCGCACCGGCGGCAAGGTCATGGCCTCCTCCCGCACCCAGGTGATCCAGGCGCCCGACGGCGGCGTCGTGGAGAAGCTGTTCGTGCACGAGGGCGGCCCGGTCCGCAAGGGCGACCTGCTCGTCCAGCTGGACGACACCAAGGCACGCGCGGCGCTGGCGGACTCCTCCGAGAAGTCCGCGGCCCTGAACGCTGCCCTGGCGCGGCTGCGCGCCGAGACGCTCGGCACCCCGTACCGCCCCGCGGGCACCAGCGCCTTCGACACCCTCCAGCAACGCCTCTACGAGCGCCGCCGCACGGCGCTGCAGGAGGACCTGGCGGTGCTGACGAAGTCGGCCGACCTCGCCCGGCGCGAGGTGGAGCTCAACGAGCCCCTGCGTCAGGCCGGCGACATCAGCGCCGCCGAGTTCCTCCGTCTGCAGCGCGCCGCCAACGAGGCGGCCGGCCAGGTGACCACGCGTCGCAACAAGTTCCTGCAGGACGCCCAGGCCGAGCTGGCCAAGACCGAGGAGGACCTGGCCAGCATCCAGCAGGTCCTGAACGACCGCCACGGGAATCTCGAGCACACCCAGCTGCGCGCCCCGGTGGACGGCACGGTCAACCTGATCACCCAGACCACCATCGGCGCCGTGCTGCGGCCCGGCGACGAGATCATGCAGCTGCTGCCCAGCGGCGACGAGCTGATCATCGAGGCTCGCCTGCGGGCCGCGGACATCGGCTTCGTGCGGCCCGGCATGCCTGCCGCGGTGAAGCTGGACGCCTTCGACTACAGCATCTACGGCGCCCTGTCCGGCGTCGTGACCTATGTCAGCCCGGACGCGCTGACCGAGCGCACGCCCCAGGGCGAGCAACCCTACTACCGCACCCACATCCGGCTCGACGGCAAGCGCTTCAAGGGCGAGAAGGCGGACCGCATCGTGGTGCAACCCGGGATGACCGCCACGGCGGAAATCATCACCGGGCGGCACACCGTGCTGGACTACCTGCTCAAGCCGGTCCGCAAGACCTTGTCGGAGTCGCTCGGCGAGCGCTGAGCGTCAATCGGTCGCCTCACCCCTCCACCGGGGGGCGGCGACAGATCCCCGGTTGACGATCCACAATCGCCCGTCCCGACTGCCATCCCGATCTCGCGTCATTCAACGCCGACGCCCCCAACGCCCACCGCCGACACCGGTCCTTCATCGACAACAACTCGCTCAGAGAGGGAAACCCATGATCACCGTCACCATCATCGAAGACGACGCCACCGTGCTCCAGCGCCTCATCGACGTCGTGTCCGCGAGCAGCGCCTGCCAGATCGTTGGCATCGGGCGCAACCGCGGGGAGTCGGTCTCCGCCATCCTGGCCAACCGCGCCGACATCTACCTGGTCGACCTGGGCCTGCCCGACGTCGACGGCATCGACCTGCTCAAGCTGATCAAGGAGAAGTGCCCCGATGCGCACAGCATCGTGATCAGCACCTTCGGCGACACCAAGCACGTGATGCGCAGCCTGCGCTCCGGCGCCTCGGGCTACCTGCTGAAGGAAGAGATCCAGCCCAGCCTGATCGACAAGATCATCGCCACCCACAACGGCCATGCGCCGCTGAGCCCGGCGGTGTCGCGCGTCGTGCTGACCGAGATGAAGAGCCTGGAAACGGGCGTCAAGCCCAAGGTCAACAAGGACCAGAAGCTCAAGGACCTCGGACTCGGCCAACGCGAATGGAGCGTCCTGCATCTGCTGATCGAGGGCCTGCCCATCGTGGACATCGGCAACCGCCTCTCCATCTCGCGCTTCACCGTCAACCAGCACCTGCGCTCGATCTACCGCAAGCTGAACGTCAACTCCCGCGCCATGGCGACCAGCGTCGCCCGCATGCACGGACTGGTCGACGACTGACCCTCGCGCCAGACGGACTGCACAAAGGCCGCCCTCGGGCGGCCTTTGTGCTGGGAAACGGGAGCACGCGAGCCGCGCCCCCGAGGTCGCCGCGTCACGCGGCGGCATTCAGCGGGGCACGCCCCGCGGCGCCGACCGTCGAGGATCCACGGTGCGCTTGCAAGGCGCCGTCGTGGCGGCGCGGCAGTCGCATCCGCAGCAGCTGGGTGCAGACCTGGAAGCTGCGGCGCTCGAGATCCATCGGTGTGCGGACGCCGCCGTCCCGTCGCAGGCTCAGCCGCGTCTCGGACAACTGGTCGTGCAGCAGCGTGGCGAGGTCTCGATCGCGTCCATGCACGGCCGCGATGTTGAAGATCGCCAACCAGGCCAGCAGGACCGGTTGCGGCAGCGACACCATCACATCCGAGAGCGATTCCGCCACCGCCATGTACTGCGGCGCGTGAATGGCCTGGACCCGCAGCAGTCGCGCCACCAGCGCGGGATGCCGGCCGGCCAGCAGCGCCAGCGAGCCTTCGGCCACCCCGGCCTGCGCCAGCAGGTAGAGCTGTCCGGTCACGCGGCTGTCGCAGCCCGGCAGCGCGCGCACGGCGCAGGTGGTCGGGCGGGCCACGCCGTAGCCCTGGAAGTAGTCGGCGCCCATGCGCTTGAGCTGCAGCAGCGCCGCCTCGTCCTCGACCTTCTCGGCGATGACCGCCATGCCGAGCTGATGCGCCTTGCGGATCAGCGCCTGCAGCTCGACCGCGTCGCGGCCGAGCACGTCGATCTTGGCGAACTGCACCCACGGCGCCAGCGTCCAGCGCGGGTCGTCCAGGCTGACCAGGTCGTCCAGCGCGAAACGGTAGCCGCGGCGGTGCAGATCGCGGATGCGGGCCGTCAGGGCGGCGTCCAGGGTGACGGTTTCCAGGAGCTCGATGACGCCGATGTCGGGCGTCATGGCCTCGGCGATCGGACTCATCAAGGTGCGGGCATCCATGTTGACCAGCAGGTCGCCGATGGGGTGCTCGGCCGGGGTGGAGCCGGTCAGCAGCTCGCCGTCCAGCAGCGCGTTGGCCAGCACCGTGGCCGTGGCGTAGGTGCCGAGCTCGGGCCCGACGCCGCCGTCCAGGCTGTTCCAGCGGAACAGCAGTTCCGTCGCCACCACCTTGCCGGCGCGATCGACGATCGGCTGGTGGGCGTAGCGGACGTGGGAGCCGACATGTTCCCGCGCGGAAGGCGCGTGGGTCGCGGCGGGCGCGACACCGGTCGGTGCGGTGGGGAGGGCGCCGTTGACGGAGGCGCGACCGGTGTCGTCGAGGGGCTGCATGCGATCTCCAGAAGGATGCATCGATGCTAGAAATCGAGGTCGGCTTCTCGAATAGCAAACTCATGTCATGGATGACCAACGGCTAGCAAGAATGAATTGGTCATCCTGACTCGCAAGAGGAACGTTGACCGGATCGCGGCGGCGCGGCCGAACCTGGAGACAGGCGTCGCGCTTGCCCATCCCGCGCGATACTCATCGCGTCCCGGGCGGCGGGACAGCCGCTCCGCCCCCGGGCTGTCTCATTGAATTCAGGAGAAACGACATGCAACTGCGACACCCTCGTCTGGCCTTCGCCGCCCTCGCCCTCTCGGCGCTCGCGGGCTGCGCCAACATGGATGACCGTCAACGCGGCACGGCCGGCGGCGCGGCCATCGGCGCGGTCACCGGCGCGGTGCTCAGCTCCGCCACCGGCGGCAAGGCCGGCACCGGCGCGCTGATCGGCGGCGCGGTCGGCGCGGTGGCCGGCAACGTGTGGTCGCGCCACATGGAGGACAAGCGCCGCGCCATGGAGCAAGCCACCCAGGGCACCGGCGTCGAGGTCACCCGCACCGCCGACAACCAGCTCAAGCTCGATGTCCCGAGCGACATTTCCTTCGCGCTGAACAGCGCCACGCTCGAGCCGCGGCTGCGCCCGGTGCTGGACGCCTTCGCCAACGGCCTGAACAGCAACCCGTCGCCGACGGTGGTCCGCGTGATCGGCCACACCGACAACACCGGCTCCGACGCGATCAACGATCCGCTCTCGCTGCGCCGCGCGGAGAGCGTGCGCAACTACCTGTCCGATCGCGGCGTCCGCTCGGACCGCATCGAGGTCGCCGGCCGCGGATCTCGCGAACCGATGGTGTCCAACGACACCGCCGAGAACCGCGCGAAGAACCGCCGCGTCGAGATCTTCCTGCGCGAGCCGCAGCAAGGCAGCGGCGGCTGACAGCGATCCGCCGCCAGGGGCACCTCCCGGTGTCCTTGACGGCGCCCGGCGGCCTCGCGCAGCCGGGCCGCGCCCATGACAACGGCCTGCCGTCCCCTCGGGGCGGCAGGCCGTTCTGTCTGGGCGAGCGGATGTTCAGTGCCCGGGCTTGGCGGGCTCGGGGCCCATGTGCGGGCCGGTGCGATGCAACGCGCCGCCCTCGCCTTCCCAGGTCGTCATCTCCTCGGGCTTGCCGTGGGACGTCTTGAGCCGCTGCGCCGTCCGGCGGGCCTGCCATTGCCACAGCGCGTAGCCGGCCAGGCTGGACAGCGCCAGCGGAAGGATGCGTTTCATCATCGCCATGTCCATCTCCTCAGGGATGCTCGGTGGAGGTCGATCCGGTGGGGCGGCCGCGTCCGCGGGGCGGGCCCACGACCGGCGCTCAACCGCGCGCTCGACGCGTCTGCGGGCCGTCCTTGGGCTGGCGCGGCGGCGGCACGTCGCGGCGCGGCGCGCTGGGCGGCATCGGTGCCGAGGCGGGCGCGCCGGCGGCGGTCGGGTTCTCCTCGACCATGCGTTCGATGCGCGTCAGGATGCCGCCGCTGCGGACGCTGCCATCGCGCGTCCCCTGACCCTGGACCATCAGGCGGCAGTCTTCCCTGTCCTCCTCGCGCACGCGCTGGCAGCGCAGCATGGCGTTGTCGGCCAGCTCCTGCGTGCTGGCGGTGCGCAGGTTGCCGCGCAGCGCTTCCTGCCGGGCGGCGCCGGCTTCCTTCAGACAGGTCTGGCGGCTCTCCGCCGTGCGGCCCGCCATGCAGTCGGCGCGTTCCTTCTCGTAGGTCGCCTGGATGTCCGACTTGTCGGCCCGGGCACCGCTCGCGGCGAAGGCCGGCGTGGTCACCATCATGACGGCCGACAGCAGCGCGCCGGCGGTCACCAGGGTCGTGCCGGGCAGCGCGCCCAGCGTCCGGTTCAGGGTCTTGTTCAGCGGGGTCATCTCGATTCCTTTCCGGCGCGCGGCGCCGCAGAACAGCGATGAGGGAAGACTAGGCGACGCCGGCCGCGGCGTCTGTCGTACCGCGCCGGCCCCGGCTGTAGGACGAGTCCGGCAGGCCGTCGCGTCCCGAGCCGGGATCGCCGACATCGGCGTCCCGTCCTACAGCGCGACGTGGGTCCCGCTGATCCCCCGGGCCGAGGGGCCGCTTCTACAGTGGCTGCAAGCGCCGCGTCGCGGCCACCGCTGAAAGGACATCGCCATGTTGAAGTGGGCTCTCATCTTCGCCGTCATCTCCCTGGTGGCGGGCGTGCTTGGATTCACCGGCATCGCCGCGGGCGCGGCCGGCATCGCCAAGATCCTGTTCGGGATCTTCCTGGTCATCTTCCTGGTCCTGCTGGTGCTGGGCATCACCGGCGTGAACGCGCTGCGCAAGTGACGCCGCGCCTGCTTCGCCCGACCGCCCGCATCCCATCCGCCTTCAGAGGAGCCAGCCATGAACGCCCCCGAACACCAGCACCTCAAGCTTGACGAGCAAGCCTTGAAGCGTGCGCGCCAGCACCTCGACGACGGTCCCGTCACGCCCAGCTACGGGCCGTGGCGCGACGAAGTCGTGCAACTGCTGCAGGACGCGCTCGCCACCGAGCTCGTCTGCGTGCTGCGCTACAAGCGCCATTACTTCACCGCGCACGGCCTGTCGTCGCCGCGCATCGCCGAGGAGTTCCTCGAGCACGCCAACCAGGAGTCCGCCCATGCGGACCGGCTGGCCGAGCGCATCGTGCAGCTGGGCCGCGACCCGGACTTCAATCCGGACTCGCTGACCAAGCGCAGCCACGCGGACTACGACGAGACCTCCGACCTCAAGGGCATGCTGCGATCCAACCTGATCGCCGAGCGCATCGCCGTCGAGGCCTACCGGCAGATGATCCAGCTCATCGGCGACAAGGATCCGACCACGCGACGCATCCTCGAGGAAGTGCTCGCCGAGGAGGAAGAGCACGCCGATGACCTGGCCGACCTGTTGAAGGAATGAGCGCCGCGGCGGCCTCGACCCGTGCACGCCCGAGCGGCCGCCTGGGCGCGCTCTTGATCGGGCTCGGCCTGAGCGTCGCGCTCGCCGCCTGCGGCACGCCGCGTCCGCCCGTGAACGGCCGGCTGCCGGACCCGCCCGCCGCGACGCCCGCGCTGACGCGCGTCGCGGCGCAGGTCGACGTGACCGGCCCGCGCGGCCCGCTGGACCAGAACCGCCGCGAGCAGGCGCTGCAGGGGGCCGCCTCGCAGGGCAAGGCCGAGCTGCTCAAGCGCCAGATCGCCGCGATGTCGGCCTTCGGCGACGTGGACCTCTACGCCGGCAACGACACCCGGCTGCTGATCGACGGACCGGCCACCTTCGCCGCGATGTTCGACGCGATCGGCAAGGCGCGCCGCCAGGTCCTGCTCGAGAGCTACATCATCGAGGACGCCGACGTGTCGCGGCAGCTCGCCGACCTGCTGCTGCAGCGCCGCGCGCAGGGCGTCCAGGTCGCCATCGTCTACGACGCGGTGGGCTCGCTGGGCACCCAGGACGCCTATTTCGACCGCATGCGCCAGGGCGGCATCGCCGTGTGCGCCTTCAACCCCATCAATCCGCTCAAGCGCACCCGCTACCACCGCATCACCCACCGCGACCATCGCAAGATGCTGATCGTCGACGGCGAGACGGCCTTCACCGGCGGCATCAACATCAGCGCGGTGTACTCGTCCGGCTCGGGTGGCATCGGCAGCCGCGGGCCGCGCAAGCCGGCAAGACCCGACCCCCAACTCGCCGACGCGCCCGCCTCCGCGCCGGCCTCCGGCCCGGCGCCCGGTGCCGGCGACGCGGCCAAGGAACCGGACAACGGCTGGCGCGACACCATGATCCAGGTGCGCGGCCCGGCGGCGCAGGCGCTGCACACGCTGTTCCGCGAGACCTGGGCCCAGCAGCAGTGCGAGGGCCCGGTGGCCGCCGCCACCGAGGTGCTGCCCGCCGCGCGCGCGCCGGCGGGCCAGCAGCTGATGCGCGTGATCCCGTCGACGCCCAACGACCCCGAGAACCGCATCTACACCCTGCTGCTGGGCAGCATCCGCGCGGCCCAGCGCAGCGTCTACCTGACCATGGCCTACTTCGCGCCGGGCAAGGACATGGTCGACGCGCTGTGCGACGCGGCCTCCCGCGGCGTCGACGTGCAGCTCATCCTGCCCTCGCGGAGCGACTTCTCGCCGGTGATGTACGCCGGCCGCAGCCACTACGAGCGCCTGCTCGAGGCCGGCGTGCGGATTCACGAGCTGCAGGACGCCGTGCTGCATGCCAAGACCGCCGTCATCGACGGCGTGGTCTCGACCGTGGGCTCCAGCAACATGGACTGGCGCAGCTTCGTCTTCAACAACGAGGTCAACGCCGTCGTGCTCGGCGAGGACTTCGGCGACGCGATGACACGCATGTTCCAGCGCGACGTCGACGCCTCGCAGGCCATCACGCTCAAACGCTGGCAGCAACGCGGGCTGGTGCAGCGCGGCAAGGAATTCTTCTCCCGCATGTTCGAACAATGGTGGTGAACGGAGGTCCCGCCAGTCCCACGCGATCGCACGCGATCCCCGACCCGCTCGATGCGCCCCTGGCGCGTCGTCCGCCCCCCAGTCCCCGAAGGAGAACGCCATGAACGCGCAGCCGCCGACGCCGCCCCCCGCCCCCGATGCCCGTGCTCCGGGCGCGGCGCTCCAAGCGCCCGGCCGGCCCGAGCGCTCCGACCGGCCCCATCCCCGCCATGGCTGGCGCGGCTGGGCGCTGGGAGTGGCCGTGCTGGTCGGGATGCTGGTCGTGGCGATCGGCGTGTGCGAGTGGCTGGGCTGGCCCTTCCTGCGGCGCCCGGCCGAGCAGTGGCTGAGCCAGAAGCTCGATCGCATGGTCACCTTCGAGGGCGACGCCGACGGCCGGGGCGCCTGGCAGCTGCGCGTGATCGGCCATCTGCGGCTGAGGACCCATGCGCTGACCGTCGCCGGCCCGAGCTGGAGCACGCTCGGCAGCCCGACGGTACAGGCGACCGACGCCGCGCTGGTCCTGCGCTACGGCGACCTGCTGGCCCTGCGCGACGGTGGCGCGCTGCGGGTCAAGTCCCTGCGCGCCGACGACCTGACGCTGCGCCTGGAGCGCGATGTCGAGGGCCGCGCCAGCTGGCAGTTCGGCGAGCAGAGCGACAGCAGCTCCCAGATCCGCCGTCGGCCCGCCGTCGACGGTGTGCGCTTCGACCTGCTGGAAGTGCGCAACGGCACCGCCCTGGTTGACGACAAGATCGAGCGGGCCTCCCTCCTGGCCCGCTTCGCGCTGCGGGAATCCTGGTCGACCGCGGACCGCGCGGCGCTCGCCCAAGGCGGGCGCGACGGCGCGGCGGCCGCGAGCGCGCCCACGCGGGAGGCCCGAACGGCTGGCGCCGACGCGACGGCGAAGATCTCCGGCTCCGCCACCCTGGGCGCGCGCGCGGCCAGCGCCGCCGCCTCCGGCACGCGCCTGGCCGTGGACTTCGGCGAGCGCCTGGCCGGCAAGCCCCGCGGCGCCTCGGACGCGGGCGAGCCCGGCCCCGGCGAGGGCGGCCGCTATGGCGTGACCGCGCATGCCGAGGGTCACTACCGCAACCTGCCGGTGCAGGCCTCGCTGCAGACCGGCTCCGCCCTGCCCTGGCTCTCCTCCGACCCCAACGCACCCGCGGTCCCGGTGACCCTGCGCGGCAACATCGGCAAGGCCGAGCTCAGCTTCGACGGCACGGTGCGCGACCTCATCGGGAGCCAGGGGCTGTCGGGCCGGTACAAGCTCAGCGGTCCCTCGCTGGCCGCGGTGGGCGAGCCGCTGGGCATCACGCTGCCGACCACGCCCGCCTTCGCGATGCAAGGCCAGTTGAGCCGCGACGGCACGCGCTGGAAGACCGCCGTGAGCCAGGCCACCATCGGCCGCAGCCACCTCAGCGGCGACTTCGAGTTCGACCACCCGCCCCGAGCCCTGCCGCGGCTCACCGGCCAACTGCGCGGCAGCGTGCTGTGGCTGGCCGACCTGGGGCCGGCGGTCGGCGTGCCCGCGGAGCCCGCCGCGCGCAAGGCCGCGGTGCGCGGCAACGCGCGCGTGCTGCCGGACAAGCAGTTCGACCTGCCCTCGCTGCGCGCGATGAACGCCGACGTGGACGTCAAGCTGGCGCGCTTCGAGTCCGGCACCGCGCTGCTGCAGGCGGCCGAGCCGCTGAACGCGCGCATCGTGCTGCAGGATGGGGTGCTGCGGATCCAGAACATCGACGCCCGGGTGGCCAAGGGCCAGTTCGCCGGCCTGGTCCAGCTGGACGGCCGCGAGCCGCGCGCCAAGTGGGAGGTCCGCCTGCGCGTCAGCGGCGTGCGTCTCGAGCAATGGCTCAAGCTGCAGCGCAAGGACAACCAGCCCCCCTACGTCACCGGCGTGATGGGCGGGCGCATCGCGCTGGACGGCACCGGCCGCTCCACCGCCGAGCTGCTGGCAAGCGCCGACGGCCGCATGGTCCTGTACTGGACCGACGGCACCGTCTCGCACCTGATGGTCGAGGCCGCCGGGCTGGACATCGCCCAGGGCCTGGGCATGCTCATCCGGGGCGACGACAGCCTCAAGGTCAGCTGCGGCGTGGCCGACCTGCGGGTCAAGGACGGCGCCGTCACGCCCAAGCCCTTCGTCGTGGACACCTCGGATTCGCTGGTGCTGATGGAGGGCGGCATGTCGCTGGCGACCGAGCGGCTGGCGCTCAAGGCCCGGGTCGAGCCCAAGGACAAGACCCCGCTGTCGCTGCGCACGCCGCTGCACATCGACGGCACGCTGGGCGATCCGCGCATCAGTCTCGAGAAGGGGCCGCTGCTCAAGCGCCTGGTGCCGGCGGCCGTGCTGGGCGTGGCGGTGGCGCCGCTGGCGGCCATCGTGCCGTTGATCGACCTGGGCGAGGATCCGGATGACGAAAGTCGTGCGGCGCTGTCGGAATGCAACGCGCGCCTCGCGCCGGTGACGAAGCGACGCGCCGGATCGTGATAATCGGCGCCCATGTCCTCGCCCGACTCCTCCACCGCGACGTCATCCGGACCGCTGAGCTGCTTCCTTGTGGAGGACAGCGCGCTGATCCGCGAGAACCTCGTGGCGACGCTGCAGGAGATGCTGACGCTGGAGGTGGTCGGCCAGGCCGAGGACGAGGCCGGCGCGCTGCGCTGGCTGCATGACGAGGCCATCCCCTGCGACCTGGTCATCATCGACATCTTCCTCAAGCGCGGCACCGGGCTGTCGCTGCTGCCCAAGGCCCGGCTGCTGCAGCCGGAGGCCAAGCTTGTGGTGCTGAGCAACTACGCCACCGTCGACATGCGGCGCCGCTGTCTGGCGCTGGGCGCCGACCGCGTCTTCGACAAGTCCGGCGAGCTCGACGAGCTCATCGCCTACTGCCTGGACGTGGCCTCGTCCAAGGCCTGACGGCCCGGGATCGTCCCCTGAAACCGCGCTGACACCGGAACGCGGCTCCGGGCCGCAACGGATGCCCGGGCGGCCTCGGGACGGTTACGATGCCCGCTTCGCCTGTCGCCCCCCGATGGAACGCGTCCACCACCGCCCCACCCGCTCGCTGGCCCGTCTCCTGCTCTGGCTGGTGGCGGGCAACCTCGTCGTGGCCATCGCGATCGTGACGGCCACCGTGCTGGCCTTGAACGCCAGCGGCGAGTCCGACAAGGTGCGCGCCCGCGAGACCACCGAGAACCTGGCCAGCAGCCTGAGCATCGAGATCGGGGCCGAGCTCAAGCAGGTGGACAACGCGCTGGCCACGCTGGCGCTGCAGCACCGCCGCGCGGCGGCCGGCGACGGCGACCTGCGCAAGGCCATGGAGCGCGCCATCGCCGACCAGCGCAGCCTGCTGCCGCAGGTGGACGCCATCCGCATCGCCGACGCCCGGGGTCAGGTCTTGTACGGCCTGGCCGCCGAGGAAGGCACGCTCAACATCGGCGACCGTGACTACTTCCAGCGCGCCCGCGAGAGCGACGCGCTGGTCATCTCCGAACCCCTGTTCGGCCGCGTGCTGCGCCGCTGGGGCATCGTGGTGGCGCGGCGGCTGGAGACGGACGCGGGCGAGTTCGCCGGCATCGTCTACACCAACCTGTCCACCGAGCACTTCATCGAGAGCTTCAAGGGCCTGACCATCGGCACCGAGGGCGCGATCTCGCTGCGCACGCAGAGCCAGCGCCTGATCGCGCGCTACTCGGCGGCGGAGCCGCACTCGATCCGGGGCATCGGCGACATCATCGTGTCCGAGGACCTGATGCGGCAGATGGCGGTCAACCCGCTGCAGGGCTGGTACCTGACCAAGACCAAGCTGGACAACATCGAGCGCATCACCTGCTACCGCCAGGTGCGCGGCTATCCGCTGACCGTGTTCACCGGCGCCAGCACCGGCGACTTCCTGGCCGCCTGGCGCGGCGAGGTGCTGCAGCAGAGCGCGCTGGCCGCGGTCGTCATCCTGACGACGCTGGGCTGCTCGGTGCTGCTGTTCCTGCAGCAGCGCCGAGAGCGCCGCTCGGGCGAGGACCTGAGCCGCCTGGCGCTGGAGCAGAACCTCATGCTGGACAACGACATGGTCGGCATGATGCGGCTGCGGGACCGCCAGATCGTCTGGAAGAACCGGGCGCTGGAATCGGTCTTCGGCTACGCGCCGGACGAGCTGCTGGGCCAGGCCACGCAGCGGCTCTACATGGACGCCGGCTCTTACGAGCAGGTCGGCACGCAGGCCTATCCGGCGATCGCCTCGGGCCAGCGCTACCGCACCCAGCTGCGCATGCGGCGCAAGGACGGCACGCCGGTGTGGATCGACCTGAGCGGGGCCTCGGTCTCGGCGCGCGAGTCGCTGTGGATGGTCATCGACATCACCGCGATCAAGGAGAGCGAGGCCACCGCCCAGCATCTGGCGGTGCACGACGCGCTGACCGGGTTGCCCAACCGGGTGCGGTTCACCGAGCGGCTGGCCGGGGCGCTGGCGCTGCTGGACGAGCGCCTGGGCCTGGTGGGCGTCTGCTACGTGGACCTGGACGGCTTCAAGGACGTCAACGACCAGCACGGCCACGAGGCCGGCGACGTGGTCCTGCGGGTCATCGCGCAGCGCCTGCTGGCGGGCGTGCGGACCCATGACCTGGTGGCGCGGCTGGGCGGCGACGAGTTCGCCGTGCTGCTGACCTCGCTGCGCAGCGAGGGCGAGGCCGAGCCGGCGCTGCGGCGCATGCTGTCGGCGCTGCGCGAGCCCATCCGGCTCGCCGACGGCACCGAGGTCAGCACCGGCGCCAGCATCGGCATCGCGTTTGCCCCGCACCATGGCCGACAGGCCGAGTCGCTCATGCGCCTGGCCGATTCGGCGATGTACCACGCCAAGCGGGCCGGCAAGCACCGGTACGTCTCGGCCAGCAGCCTGTCGAGTGCCGCCATGTCCGCCACCTCCTCCGATTCGCCCGACGCCCCCGAGCGCCGCGATCCCGCCGACGCCGCCAATGACGCCGGCGCGTCCGCGACGCCCCACCGCCGTGGCGGACCGCCGCGGGCATCCCCGCACCCGCCCCGCCCGGCCGACCCCGGTCCGCCGCCGGTGCCCGACCATTCATTCGACGAATCGGTCGCCGGAGAGGAAGATCCAGGCGCGACGCTGGACGGCGAGGACAGCAGCCGCCTGCCGCCGCCGCGCAAACCGGCCTGATCGCGCCGCGCGCGGCCGCTGGGTCGCCCGCGCGGCCGGCCCCGTACCCCGTTCCGATCGCACGCACCCCATCGCCCTCGACTGACCACATCCGCTTGAACCGGGAGGAGTCCTCATGAGCGAAGCCACCGCCAACAGCCCCGGCGCCCACGGCGAGCAGCGCCATCACGTCAACGTCGTCGACGACTACGAGCTGCGGTACTGGGGCGAGCGCTTCGACGTCTCGCCCGAGTTGCTGCGCCGGGCGGTCGACGCGGTCGGCACCAGCGCCTCGCACGTGGAAGAGTGGTTGGCGGCGCATCGCTGAGAAGCCGCCGGCGCCGGCGCGCGCCGATTGCGATTCCGATCCCGATCCCGGTTCCGATCCCTGTCCCGATCCCGATCCCACCGACCCGTCTCGACCGTAGCCCGTTCGGCCTCTGCCCGTCGCCGCCGTCGCGCGCTGCTCGCACCAGCCCTCGCGGCACGACGCGATTCGCGCAATTTGTCGCACCTCGATCCCCGCGCGCGAGGGGGTTAGTTCGCTGTCCGACCGGTCCCGCTTCAGTAACATTCCGTTTACAAATAGGGCCTCCGGAACGGTGAAGACGCCGATCCGAGACGCCGTGGATGACGTTGAGGGAGTCGGGAACCATGACAGGCGTTGTTGGCGGCCGCGAGCAGCGGTCCGAGGGCGTGTGGCGCGACCACGCGCAGCCACTGGGCGGAGATCGCGAGGTGGCGCTGGACGAGAGTCGGGGCGCCGCTTCCACCATCGGGCGCAAGCCCGCCATGCCTCGCGTGTCCATCGTCGTGCCGGCCTACAACGCCGAAGCCTTTCTCGAGGCGACCATCCGCGGCGTCCTGGCGCAGACCTTCACCGACTTCGAACTGCTGATCCTGGACGACGGCTCCACCGACGCCACCAGCGAGATCGCCCGCCGCCATGCGACCGATCCGCGGGTGCGGGTGATCCGGCATGCCAACCGCGGCATGTCCGCGACCCGCAACGCCGGCCTGGCGATGAGCCGCTCCGAGTTCGTCGCGCTGCTGGACGCCGACGACGTCTGGCACCCGCGCAAGCTCGAGCTGCAACTGGCCGCCCTGGCCGCGCGCCCCGAGGCCGACCTGTGCTTCACCGAGTTCCAGACCTGGCATGGCGAGGACGCCCCGGCCTTCTTCGCGCGTGAAGGCGACCTGAGCACCGAGGACCGGCTGACCGGCTGGATCTATCCGCTGATGGTCATGACCAACTTCACCCTGCCCTCGTCGGTGCTGTACCGCCGCCGGCTGGCCGACCGGCTGGGGCCCTTTCTCTGCAACGACCACCAGACCGACGACTGGGAGTACTTCACCCGCGCCACGCGCCTGACCTCGGTGGTGAAGCTGTCGACGCCGCTGGTGCTGTACCGCCAGAGCGCGAGTTCGCTGTCCAAGCGCATGCCGCGGCGCAATTCGACCGAGCTGATGCGGGACCAGCTGGTCGAGCGCTTCGGTCTGGAGTGCCCGCATGCCGGGCCGGTGAACCGCACCGAACTCGCGCGCCGCCGTCGCCTGGGCCGCCTGCATCATGCCGATGGCCACGTGGCGCGCGGCAGTCTGACGCTGGGCCTGCGCGCCTTCGCCCGGTTGATCGTCCACGGGCCGCATCGACGCGGCACGACGCTGACCCTGGCGAAGTCGCTGCGGCGTCGCGCGCTGCGGCTGCTTTGCCGGTGACCGCCGGCTGAGCCGCGGCTCAGCGGGCATCGAGCCGGTATCGAGCGGTCATCGAGGCGCCCCGCTCGGGCGCCACCTGGGGCGTCGCCTGCCGGCGTCGAGGCCTCGCGCGGGAATGGCGCTTGCCGCCCTGCCTGGTTTGCCGATCCCGGCCCGCCAGGAGTGCCCCGCATGGACCTCGACACGGTTTCCCCGGACGCCTGCGACAGCGCGTCCCCACCTCCCGCCGGCCATGCCGGCTGCGCGCTGTCCCGGCGCGGTCTGCTGATCGTCGGCGCGGGCGCCTCGGCGGCGGTCGCCGCCGGCGCGCCGCTGGCCGCCTCGGCCCAGGGGGCCGCCCCGCCGGCCGACGCGCCGCCGCCTCAGGAGAACCTGGTCGCGACCACCCGCGTCACGCTCAGCGTCAACGGTCAGACCCACACCCTGGTCCTGGACAACCGCACCACGCTGCTGGACATGCTGCGCGAGCACCTGCAGCTCACCGGCACCAAGAAGGGCTGCGATCACGGCCAGTGCGGCGCCTGCACCATCCACCTCGACGGCCGGCGCGTGAACAGCTGCCTCACCCTGGCCGCGATGCACGAGGGCAGCCGCCTCGTGACCATCGAGGGCCTGGGCACGCCGGAGCGCATGCATCCGCTGCAGAGCGCCTTCGTGCGCCATGACGGCTACCAATGCGGCTACTGCACGCCGGGGCAGATCTGCTCGGCGGCGGCGGTGCTCGAGGAGATCAAGGCCGGCATCCCCAGCCATGTCACGCCCGACCTCGCGGTCCGCCCCCTGCTCTCCCTGGACGAGTTGCGCGAGCGCATGAGCGGCAACCTGTGTCGCTGCGGGGCCTACTCGAACATCCTGGACGCGCTGGCGGAGGTGGCCGGCCTGGCCGCGCCGGGCGCCGGCGACCGGAGGTCCGCATGAAGCCCTTCACCCTGGAACGCCCGCAGTCGCCGCAAGCCGCGGCCGCCGCGGCGGCGCATCGACCCGGCGCGCGCTTCATCGCCGGCGGCACCAACCTGCTCGACCTGATGAAGCTGCAGATCGAGACCCCCGCCCACTTGATCGACCTCAACCCCCTGGGCCTGGACCGCATCGAGCCCACGCCCGACGGCGGCCTGCGCATCGGCGCGCTGGTGCGCAACACCGACCTGGCGGCCGACGCCCGCGTGCGGCGCGATTACGGCGTGCTCTCACGGGCGCTGCTGGCCGGCGCCTCGGGCCAGTTGCGCAATCGCGCGACCACCGCCGGCAACCTGCTGCAGCGGACCCGCTGCCCCTACTTCTACGACACCGACCAGCCCTGCAACAAGCGCCGCCCCGGCAGCGGCTGCAGCGCGCTGGAGGGTGGCATGAGCCGGCAGCTCGCCGTCGTCGGCGGCAGCGAGGCATGCATCGCCACGCACCCCAGCGACATGGCGGTCGCGATGCGCGCGCTGGACGCGACCGTGGAGACGGTGCGGCCCGATGGTCAGGCCCGACGCATCCCCATCGTCGACCTGCACCGGCTGCCCGGCGACACGCCGCAGCGCGAGACCGAACTCCAGCCCGGCGAGCTGATCACCGCGGTGACGCTACCGCGTCCCGTCGGCGGCACGCAGCTGTATCACAAGGTCCGCGACCGCTCGTCCTATGCCTTCGCGCTGGTCTCGGTGGCGGCCATCATCCAGCGCGATGGGGGCGGCCGTGTCGCGCTGGGGGGCATCGCGCCCAAGCCCTGGCGCGTCGATGCCGCGGACCAGCAATTGCGCCGTGGCGCCCCGGCCGCGGCGCAGGCGCTGCTGGCCGGCGCCCGCCCCACGCCCGACAACGCCTTCAAGCTGACGCTGGTGGAGCGCACGCTCGCCGCGGTGCTGGCGCAGGCCGCCTCGACCGGGAGGACCGCATGAAGTTCGACACCCCCGCCACCACCAATCCGATCGACCAGCTGCGCGTCGTCGGCCAACCGACCGACCGCATCGACGGCCCGCGCAAGACCACCGGCACGGCGCCCTACGCCTACGAGCGCCATGACGTCGCGAAGAACCCCGCCTACGGCGTCGTCGTCGGCGCGGGCATCGCCAAGGGCCGCATCGCGCGGCTGGACGTCGCCGAGGCCGAGAAGGCGCCCGGCGTGCTCGCCGTCGTCACGGCGCAGAACGCCGGCAAGCTCGGCAAGGGCAAGATGAACACGGCCACGCTGCTCGGCGGGCCGACCATCGAGCATTACCACCAGGCCATCGCCGTCGTCGTGGCCGAGCGCTTCGAGCAGGCGCGGGCCGGCGCGGCCCTGGTCCGCGTCGAGTACGCGCCCGAGCCCGGCGCCTTCAGCCTGACCCGCGCCAAGGACGGCGCGTCCCCGCCCAAGGCGGACGACGGCCCCGGCGGCACGCCGCCAGACACCCGCGTCGGAGATGTCGATGCCGCCCTCGACCAGGCCCCGGTGCGGCTCGACCAGACCTACACCACCCCCGACCAGTCGCACGCGATGATGGAGCCGCATGCGACGCTGGCCGTGTGGGAGGGCGACCGGCTCACCGTCTGGACCTCCAACCAGATGATCGACTGGGGCCGCGGCGACCTCGCGCGCACGCTGGGCATTCCGCGCGACAAGGTGCGCTTGATCTCCCCCTTCGTCGGCGGCGGATTCGGCGGCAAGTTGTTCCTGCGCGCGGACGTGCTGATGGCGGCGCTGGGCGCCAAGGCCAGCGGGCGGCCGGTCAAGGTGGCGCTGCAGCGCCCGCTGATGTTCAACAACACCACCCACCGGCCCGCGACGATCCAGCGCATCCGGCTCGGTGCCGAGCGCGACGGCCGCCTCACCGCCATCGCGCATGAAAGCTGGTCCGGCGACCTGCCCGGCGGCAGCCCGGAGACCGCCGTGGCCCAGACCCGCCTGCTCTACGCCGGCGCGAACCGCATGACCGCGATGCGCCTGGCGGTGCTGGACCTGCCCGAGGGCAACGCCATGCGCGCGCCCGGCGAGGCGCCCGGGCTGATGGCGCTGGAGATCGCCATCGACGAGATGGCCGAGCGCCTGGGCATGGACCCGATCCAGTTCCGCATCGTCAACGACACCCAGGTCGACCCGGAGAAGCCCGAGCGGCCCTTCTCGCAGCGCCGCCTGACCGAGTGCCTGCGCCTGGGCGCCGAGCGCTTCGGCTGGAGCCGCCGGACCGCCGCGCCGGCGCAGCGGCGCGAGGGGCGCTGGCTGATCGGCCTGGGCGTGGCGGCGGCCTTCCGCAACAACCTGGTCATGAAGTCCGCGGCGCGCGTGCGCGTGGACGGGCGCGGCATCGTCACCGTCGAGACCGACATGACCGACATCGGCACCGGCAGCTACACCCTCCTGGCGCAGACCGCGGCCGAGATGATGGGGGTCGCGCTGGACCACGTGGTCGTGCGGCTGGGCGACTCGGCGTTGCCGGTGTCCTCGGGCTCGGGCGGCCAGTGGGGCGGCAACAGCTCGACGTCGGGCGTCTACGCGGCCTGCGTGAAGCTGCGCGAGGCCCTCGTCGCCCAGCACGGCTTCGACCCCAAGGACGCGGTCTTCCTGGACGGCGAGATCCGCGGCGGGGGGCGTCGGATGTCGCTGGCGGAGGCGGCGGGCACCACCGGCCTCGTCGCCGAGGACCGCATGGAGTACGGTGATCTGGCGAAGAAGTACCAGCAGTCGACCTTCGGCGGCCACTTCTGCGAGGTCGCCGTCGACGCCTTCACCGGCGAGGTCCGCGTGCGCCGCATGCTGGCCGTCTGCGCGGCCGGTCGCATCCTCAATCCGAAGACGGCGCGCAGCCAGGTGATCGGCGCGATGACCATGGGCGTGGGCGCGGCGCTGATGGAGGCCCTGCATGTGGACGAGCGGCGCGGCTTCTTCGTCAACCATGACCTGGCGGGCTACGAGGTGCCGGTGCATGCCGACATCCCGCACCAGGAGGTGGTGTTCCTCGACGAGACCGATCCGGTCTCCTCGCCCATGAAGGCCAAGGGCGTGGGCGAGCTCGGCATCTGCGGCGTCGCCGCCGCGGTGGCCAACGCGATCCACAACGCCACCGGCGTGCGGGTCCGGGACTATCCGCTCACCCTGGACAAGCTGCTCAAGGGGCTGCCCCCGGTGGCGTGATCGGTCGATCGGGCGGCAGGCCAGGCGATCCGCCTGATCGCGGGATCGCGCGATCGACGACGCGATCGTCGACATGGTGGCGGACGCGATCGGCGGACCGATGGTCGGCCCGATCGGCGACGCCCTCAGCGACCGCCCAGATCGACCGCCTCGCGCGCCGGGTTCATCGCCTCGGCGAGCACGTCGGCCAGCGCGTCCACGTCGTAGGGCTTGGCCACCAGCGGCACGTCGGGCGCCTCCTCGATGCGCACCGGATGGCCGCTGGCCAGCACCACCGGCAGCGTCGGCTTGAGCACGCGCAGCGTGCGTACCAGGTCCACGCCGCTGCGGATGCCCGGCATCACGATGTCCGACAGCACCACGTCCGCCGCCAGTCCGCCGCGCAGCATCTCCAGCGCCTGGTCGGCGGTGGGCGCCGTCTGCACGCGGTAGCCGCGCTCCTCCAGGGCCTGGGCGGTCAGTTCCCGCACCAGCGGTTCGTCCTCGACCAGCAGCACCGTGCCCGCATGGCGGCGGTCCGGCGCCGGGACGGTGGCATCGCCGTCCGGCGCCTCGGCCTCGACCTGACCCAGCGAGCGCGGCAGCCACAGCGTGACCTCGGTGCCCAGGCCGATCTTGCTGACGATGGCGGCCGAGCCACCGGCGGACTTGGCCAGCGCATAGACCTGCGCCAGGCCCAGCCCCGTGCCCTGCCCCACCGGCTTGGTCGTGAAGAAGGGTTCGAAGGCGCGCTCGACCTGCTCCTGCGACATGCCGTCGCCGCTGTCGCGCACGGAGACGGCGACATACTCGCCGGCCGCCAGCTCGGGGGCGGGCAGGACCAGGTCGCCCGCCTCGAACACGCGGTTGCGCACCGAGACGATCAGCCGCCCGCGCCCATGCATCGCGTCGCGCGCGTTCAGCGCCAGGTTGAGCACGGCCAGCTCCAGCTGCACGGGATCGGCGCGCACCGGCCAGAGCTCGTCGTCCATCACCAGCTCGACCTCGATGGCGCTGCCCACCGCGCCGCCGACCAGGGCCATCAGCTCCGGCAACTGGCGCCGCAGGTCGATGACCGCCTCGTGGCCGACCTGCTGCCGGCCGAAGGCCAGCAGCTGCCGCGTCAGCTGCGAGGCCTTGCCCGTCGCGCGCTGGCAGGCGTCCAGCGCCGCGTTGGCGCGCGGATCCTGGCTGAGCCGCCGCGCCAACTGCAGGCCCGTGGTCATGGTCTGCAGCAGGTTGTTGAAGTCATGCGCGATGCCGCCGGTCAATCGCCCCAGCGCCTCGAGCTTCTGGCTGCGGAGCGCCGCCTGCTGCGCGTCGCGCGTCTGCGCCACCGCGGCGTCGACCTCCTCGCGCAGCCGCTGCTCGCTGCCGGCACGCTCGCGGCTGGCGGTGGCCAGCGCGCGCTGCACGACGTCGATCTCCTCGATGCCGGCGGGCGTCTCCTCGACCGTGCCGCCGCGGCCCATGCGGATCGCGTCCTTGCGCAGGCGGCGCAGCGGGAACTCGATGGCCTGGCTCATGCGCCGCGCCAGCAGCAGCGCCAGCACGATGAACAGCAGCGACAGGCACAGCGTCATCGCGAAGGCGGTCCAGGCGCCCTTGGCCAGTTCCTCCTGGCTCAGCCCGATCAGCACCACCCAGCCGGAATCTGGCGCGCGGCTGAACACGGTGAACACGGGGACGCCGTCCAGGGTGCGGGCGTCGACGACGCCGCGATCGGCGGCCTTCATCGCGCGCAGCATGTTGGCGCTGGCGCGCTGGCCGACGCGCTTCTCGGGGTCCTTGGTGCGTGCGACGACCGTGCCCTCGCGGTCCAGCACCACGCCGAGCCAGCCCTCGGGCAGCGGCTGCTGGCGGAAGATCTGCTGCATCGCGCCGACCGGGCTGCCGTAGCCCAGGAACATGGGCCGGCCCATCACCGTCACCGGCACGCGCACCGCGAAGCTGGGCATCCGGTCCACGGGACCGAGGTAGAGGTTGGAGACGATCAGCCGCCGCGACCTGTCGATCCCGCCCACGAACCCGCGCGAGCCCGGCAGGGGCCGGCCCCAGGGAATGCGGGTGTTGATCAGCTGGTGGCCGTCCTCGTCGATCAGCGCGATGGTGTTGTCGGTGCCGCCGGCCAGGCGCAGGGCCTCGCCGTGGAACTGCTCCAGCCGGCCCTCGGCCAGGCTGGGAGAGACGCTCAGCGCCTGCAGCAGCGCGGTGCGGACCGCCATCTCGCGGTCGGCGACCAGGCTCAGGGCCTCGGCCGTCTCGGTGGCCGCGGCGATCGCCGCGCGACGCTCGGCCAGGAAGACCGCCACGCCCGCGATCACCGACAGCAGCAGCGTCGGCAGCACGATCAGCCAGACCATGGCGCGCAGCTTGCCGTTGACGGACCCGGCGCGCGGCAACGTGAAAGACGAGGTCCGGTTCGGCATGATCGGGCGATTCTAGGCGGGCCTCCGCGCCCCTTCCCCGCCTGTCGACGGGGGAGAACCCGCTGTTCCCGCCGCCCGCCGTCCCTGGGACCGGCACCGGCCCGGACGGGCCATGCCGCGAGGCCGGACGAACGACAGGAAGGACGACCCGACCCCATGAAGCTGCTGGTGATCGAGGACGAGGAACGGCTGGCCGACTACCTGCGCCAGGGGCTGACGCAGGAGGGCTTCGTCGTGGACGTCGCGACCGACGGCGTCGACGGTCTGCACCAGGCTTCGGAAGGCCGCTACGACCTGGTCCTGCTGGACGGCCTGCTGCCGGGCATCGACGGGCTGGCGGTGCTGGCCGCGCTGCGCCAGCAGGACCACACCCATGCGCTGCCGGTGCTGATGCTCACCGCGCGCGGCGAGGTCGAGGACCGCGTGCGCGGTCTGCAGGCGGGCGCCGACGACTACCTCGTCAAGCCCTTCGCCTTCTCCGAGCTCGTCGCCCGCGTGCAGGCGCTGCTGCGGCGCGCCGCCGCCACGCCAATGGCCGAGGCCACCGTGCTCCGCCTGGCCGACCTGGAGCTGGATCTGCTGCGCCGCAAGGCGCAGCGCGCCGGCCGGCGGCTGGAGCTCACCGCCAAGGAGTTCGCGCTGCTGACCCTGCTGTTGCGGCGCCAGGGTCAGGTCTTGTCCCGGACCGAGCTGGCCGAGCAGGTCTGGGACATGAACTTCGATGGCGGGACCAACGTCGTCGAGGTGGCCGTGCGGCGGCTGCGCGGCAAGATCGACGCGCCCTTCGACGCGCCGCTGCTGCACACGGTGCGCGGGATGGGCTACGTGCTGGAGAACCGGGATCCCGGCATCGGCTGAGGGATCACGCCAGCGCCCGCCTGCCCGCGGCGATCGACGCGGGCGCGGGCAGGCGGGCCGCGCGGTGGCGCCAGAACGCCAGCAGACCCAACCCGGCGATCAGCATCGCCCAGGACGAGGGCTCCGGCACCGGTGCCGCGAGTTGCTCGAAGGCCAGCTGCTGCATCGTCACCGCCTGCGCCGCGCTGATGCCCAGCGCCGCGGCGGCCGACTCGTTCGCGCCCAGGCTGCGAGGGTCCAGCCCGGTGAGCTGGCCGAAGATCGTCAGCGCCTCCAGGTAGCTGCCGTACTTGCTGGCGTGGTAGTTGTCGTCGGCCCAGAGCTTGACCGTGCCCGCGTCGATGCCGTCGTAGGGATTGGTGTCGGCGAAGCCCTGCGCCATCGCGCGGTTCCAGGCCAGCCCGACCGGGATCACGCCGTTGATGCGGTCCGAGGCCGCGTCCGCCGCCGCATAGCCGGCGTACACGTCCTTGGCCATCTGGAAGATCGACTGCCCGTACCAGGCGCCGGTGGTCGGGTAGGTCTGGTCCGCGCGCGACCAGGTCGCCATCAGGCTCACCTGCACGTCCGCGTTCTTCGCGTGGAAGGCATCGGCCAGCAGGCCCGAGTACTGGATCAGCTTGGCCGGGTTGCCCGGAGCGCTCGCGTCCAGCGTGCTGTAGCTCTGCAGCACGACGCGGTCCCAGGCCTTGTCGATCAGCGGCATCTTGGTCTGGTAATGCAGGTCCAGCCCGCTGCCGCCGACGGTCTCCAGGCTGACCGCATAGTCCAGCCCGGCCTGCATCGTGAAGGCCTTGAACAGCGCGGGGATGCCGCCGATGCCGTCCCCGTTGAGATCGGTGACCGTGTCTGAGCCGAAGTGCATCACCGGCGATCCCTGCGCATAGGTGAAGCTGTTGCCGACGAACAGGATGCTCTCGGCCGCGATGGCGGCGCCGCTGCCGGCGACCAGCGCCAGTCCGGCGAGCGCGCCGCCCAGGCGTTTCATCAGAAGGGTTCGGGTCATCGGTCTGCCTCGTGTCGTTGGGGGTGGAGTCCTGTTTATAGGAAGCGCTTTCATGAGGTGACCCCCTCGCTTTTCCCGATCCGACGAAGGCGTGTGCGCACAGGACATCCAGGCCGGTGCGCGAGCGCACCGACGCGGGGACAGGGCGTCCCTCATCCTCCGCCGCGAGCGCCAGCCCGATCGCGCGGAGGGCCGATGGCGACGGAGGAAAACGGCGATCGGACCCTGCGTCCGACGGCGCTCGTCAACGACGATTGCCGCATACCGACAGGCACGGAATGACACCGACTGATACGCGTCCTGGGCACGGCGCTTGCCATTCATGCCGCTTGGAACCGCTGTCGGGTTCCTGGAGCCCCTGATGCCCCTGTCTCTTGCCGCAACAACTACTCCCGGCGCGAACCGCGTCAACTTCCTGCTGGCCCAGATGCCGGCGGAGGACCAGGCGCGCTGGTCCGGACTCGTCGAGACCGTCGAGCTGCTCAAGGGCCGCGTGCTCTTCGAGGCTGGCAGTCCCACGACCCACGTCTACTTCCCGACGACCGCGATCATCTCGCTGATCCACACGACCCACTCGGGCGCCTCGGCACAGGTGGCGATGATCGGATCGGAAGGCGCGGCCGGTCTCGCGGCGGCCATGGGCGGCGAATCGCCGGCCTGCCGCGCCGTGGTGCAACGCGCCGGGCTGGCCTATCGCCTGCGCGTGGCGACGGTGCGCGACGAGTTCACCCGCGGCGGCGCCCCGGTGCTGCTGCGCTACGTGCAGTCGCTGCTGACGATGACCTCGCACACGGCGCTGTGCAATCGCCATCACTCGCTGGAACGCCAGCTGTGCCGCTGGCTGCTGCTGTGCCTGGACCGTCAGCACGGTCATTGCGAACTGTCGGTGACGCAGGAACTCATCTCGAGCCTGCTGGGCGTGCGCCGCGAAGGCGTCACCGAGAGCGCCCAGCGCCTCCAGGCGGCCGGCCTGATCCGTTACTCCCGCGGTCACATCGCGGTGCTGGACCGGCCGGGCCTGGAGGCCCGGGCCTGCGAGTGCTACGCCCTGCTCAAGCAGGACTTCCAACGGCTGCTGCCCCAGGATCTGGACGGCGCGAACGCGGCCACCTCTGCCACCTTCGCGCCCGTCGCCGTTCAGGCCTGAGACCTGCCGCCGCGGACGGGCTCTCGCACGGCCGCCAGATCCGGGAGGACGGCGGCCGGGCCGGTGTCATCCGGCCCCTTCCACGTACTGCTTCATCCGTACTGCGTTGCTGCCGCGTGGCCGTGGCCTCGCGGATGCCGCCGTGGGGCCAGCCCCGATGTCGACGGCGTCGGCGGTCCTTCCGTGCGTCGCGCCCCGCAGCGCGATGCGGCGAACGGCTCGCCGAGGGAACCGGGCCGGACGCGCGCGGCGACCGACCCGGTCCTGATCACTTCTCCGAGCGGTTGCGGCGACGCGCCACGAAACCGATCGCGGCCAGACCGCTGATCAGCATCGCGTAGGTCGACGGCTCCGGCACCGCCGAGGCGGCGAAGTTGATCGAGCCACCGCCCTGACGGATGCGGAAGCCGTTGGCGATCGCCTCGACCTGCGACGGCGTGTTCGAGAACGACGTCAGCGCGATGTCGTAGGCCGGCAGCGAGGTCTGGAAGTTCGGGTTCAGCCAGGTCAGCGACAGCTTGGCCTGCGCGCCCGGGCTGAAGGTGCCGTCGCCCAGCGGCGTCGTCGACACGGTGCCCACCTTCAGCGTGCCGGTGGCCAGGGCCACCTCGCCGCTCGCGGATTCGGTCGGAGTGTTGCCGCTGAAGCCGAAGGACGCGGTGCCGTTGTAGCCGTACAGCGTGTAGGTCAGCGAGTTCAGCGTGCCCAGCGTCGGCTGCGTGCCCAGGTCACCCGGGGTGGTCACCGTGCCGGAACCGCTGAACTGGATGTAGAAGCCGTAGTTCTGGTTCAGGCCGTTCGAGGGCAGCGTCAGGCCACCCAGTTGCGCGGCGCTGATGGACAGGTAGCCGGACTGGGTGAACGACGATCCCGAGAAGGTGACGGTCGAATAGTTGGACACCAGCAGGTTGTCCGCCGTGAACGCAGAGCCGTTCAGGCCGGCGGCGGCGGGGTCCCAGGTGAACGAAGGCAGCGCCGAGGCGCTGGCGCTCGCGGCGACCAGGGCCAGTCCCAGCAGGGTGCGCTGGACGGCCGAGGACTTCAGGGAGAGCAAAGGCAGGGTCATGGTGGTTGCTCCGATAGAACACGTCCGCACGATTGCGGACGAGGCAGTTCACCATCCCCTCCAGAGAGCGTCTGTTCGCCCCGCCACATAAAAATCGGGCCTTTCCCGGATGTACCTCGAAGGCGCGACGAAAGGGGTGACGCGTGCCTGGAACACCCCCGCGTTCACGGGGTGCGCGAGTGATGCGTGTGCACCACGTCCACCGCGATGCACGAGCTCGAAACCACACGGCCAGGTCGCGCATTCCTCCGCTGCCTCGGCGCTTTTCGATGCGCGCGCCGCCCGGTCGCGACGGGACAATCGCGATCGCCGCGTTCCCCGTCGTCATGGGCCCTTCCGGCGATCGGACAGCGAACCGATCACACCACGCCGACCGCCCTTCACCGCCTCCGAGTCCCGCCATGAGCAAGCCCGTCCGCACTGCCGCCTCCGCCGCGCTGTCGTCCACCGCGATCTCCGGCGTCGCCGGGCTGATGCTGGGACAGATCGTCCTCGCCCTGGCCGTGCATCACGGCCGCACGATCGAGGGCCTGGGCTATGCGCTGGTGTTCCTGCTGGCGGGCGGCGCGTCGGTGGCCTGCTTCCTGGCGCATCGCCATCAGCAGCGGCGCCCCCGCGAGGAGCCCGCGCCGATGCGCGCCTGGCTCGTCGCGCTGGCCCTGGGAGTGGTGGCCTCGATCGCCCTGATCGGCGCGCTCTGAGGGGCGCCTAAGGCTTCGGACGCACGGTGTCCGTGAGCCGGTCTTCCGGATACTGACGCTGGAACTCGCGCCAGGCGGTGCCCGTGCGGGCCATGCGCTCCAGCCACGAGGCGATCCGCGCGCGGTCGCGGGCGCCCAGCGCCGTCGAGTGCGACACATAGGCGCCGCTGTCGCCCCAAGGCAAGGCCTCGTCGATCTCGTAATGGACGCGCTCGGCCAGATGGCGCCAGCGCGGATCGCGCCGCAGCGCGCCGGTGACCGCCGTCGGCGTGATCACGGCGATGTCGGCCACGCCCTCGTTGAGCATCCGCGCCAGCGACACCGGGTCGGTCGCGCGCGCCAGGCGCCCTTGCCGCTCGAGCGCGCGCACGGCCGACTGGTAGGGCTCGTCGTAGTCGTAGCCGCGCACGATGCCCACGCGCAGCGTGCTGTGGGCCGCCAGCTCGGACAGGTCCACGAAGCGCGGGCGATCGGGTCCGATCCAGACCAGGGCCGCGCGGCTCTGCATCATCGGCACGAAGCGGCCGTGCCGATCGCGCTGCGACGAGCGGCGGGCCGGGACCAGCACGTCCGCCTGACCGGTCTCGAAGAGCATCTCCTGCCGTGCCCGCGGCACCGCGCTGAAGACGATCTCGCAGCCATCGCGGCGAGCCTCGGCGCGCAGCAGCTCGGGGAAGATGCCGCCCACCTCCCCGTCCTTGACGGTCACCGCCGCGCCGATGTCGGCCACCGGCACGCGGATCGGCCGCGCGCACTCGGCCTGCGCCAGCGTCGGCAGTCCGGCGGCGACGAGCATCAGCGCGGGCAGCCACGTCCGATACGCGACGCGTGGTCGCGAGGTCATGGCGAAGGGGGAGCGGAGGCGGTTCATCGGCGGCGCATCAGGGCGCGTGATCATGGCCGAGGAACGCCGCGGCGGGAACAGTGCTTGCCATTGAGCGTGCGATGCCCGTCGGCGATGGCGCCCAGCACCTCCTCCCCCACCGTCGGGTCGCGGCTCGCGCCGGACGGTGTCCACCGGGAGTCGTCGACGACGGACTCGCCGCCCCGGCCCGCACCGGAGCGGTTGAGCGGCGCCGGCGGCGCGGCGCGTCGCGCTGCCGGCGGCTTCTCTCAAGGTCGGCGCTCGCCGTCCTCGTCATCCGCATGCTCCGCGTCGGGCCCCAGTGACGGATCGTCGCCGCTGGCCAGGTCCTCCACGTCGATGGTCGCGTCGACGTCCTCCGGATCCGGGGACCGACTCACCCGGTCCGGCGCGATGTCGGGCGCGTCGCGATCGCGACCCGGCGTCGCCGACGCGCGCTCGCCGGTACCGAAGCGATCGGTGTCGCTCCCATGCTCGGCCGGCACCGCGCCGAACTCGTCGGGATCGTCCGGACCGGTCGGCATGCGGCGCTCATGCTGGATGTCGCTGCCGCTGTCCGAGCTGTCGCTCGGGCCGAGGGCGTCGGCATCGGTGCCCTTGGGTTGCGCCGGCGCGGGCGTGCCGCCGAGGAGAGAACTGGTGGCCATGGGGATGCTCCTGTGCGAGCGCGACCGCAACGACGATCGCGATGCCCCCGTGCGGCAAGTCCGGGGCCCGTGCACCCCGCGGCGCGACGGGCCGACGCCGCGCGCCCCCGCCTCAGTCGTCGCCGCCCGGCGTGCCGGGCGAGCGCTTCTGGTAGATCCGCTCCCGCGCGGCGATCTCGATGAAGTCGCCGGCGTGGGACGAGAAGCGGATGGTCTCGCGGGCCCCCAGGCCGAGGAAGCCGTTGCGGCACAGCGCCTCGCTGAACAGGCCGAAGGCGCGATCCTGCAGCGCGCGATTGAAGTAGATCAGCACGTTGCGGCAGGACACCAGCTGGACCTCCGCGAAGACGCTGTCGGTCGACAGGCTGTGATCGCTGAAGACGATGCGGTCCTTCAGCGACTTGTCCAGCAGCACATGGTCGTAGGCCGCCGTGTAGTGGTCCGACAGCGAGCCCGTCCCGCCCGCCCGCCGGTAGTTCTCGCTGAAGCCCGGCACCAGGTCGATGCGGTAGACCCCGGCCTGCGCCTGCGCCAGCGCCTCCTGGTTGATGTCGGTCGCGTAGATCAGGGTGCGCTCCAGCAGCCCCTCCTCCTTCATGAGGATGGCCAGCGAGTACGCCTCCTCGCCGCCGCTGCAGCCCGCCACCCAGAGCCGCAGCGACGGGTAGGTGCGCAGCACGGGGACGACCTGCTCGCGCAGCGCGAGGAAGTACTCGGGGTCGCGGAACATCTCGCTGACCTGCACCGTCAGGTCGCCCAGCACCGAGCGGATCACCTCCGGCTCCCGCAGCAGGCGGCCCTGCAGCTGCGACAGGGTCTGGCATTCGAAGCGCTGCATCGCGGCCTTGAGCCGGCGCCGCAGCGACGTGCCCGCGTAGTCGCGGAAGTCGTAGTGGTAGCGCTCGTAGATCGCTTCCAGGATCAGCTTGACCTCGATGTCGACCTCTTGTCCCGCCATGCGCGCGTCCCCTCCCCGTCGTGTCGAAGCGTCGATGCGGGCGCGCTCAGCGCGGCATCCACACGCGGACCAGCGAGAGCAGCTTCTCGATGTCCAGCGGCTTGGCGATGTAGTCGTTGGCGCCGGCGGCCATGCACTTCTCCTGGTCGTCCTTCATCGCCTTGGCGGTCAGCGCGATGATGGGCAGCCGCTTGAAGTCGGGCCGCGCGCGGATCTCGCGCATGGCGGTGTAGCCGTCCATCTCCGGCATCATGATGTCCATCAGCACCAGGTCCACCGCGGGCTTGGCGTTGGGCCCCTGCAGCGGCGCGTCGAGCCGCTCCAGCGCCTCGCGGCCGTTGCGCGCGATGTCGACCTTCACCCCCTTGGGCTCCAGCACCGCCGACAGCGCGAAGATGTTGCGCACGTCGTCCTCGACGATCAGCACGCGCCGCCCCTCCAGCATGTTGTCGCGCGCGCGGACCTCCTTGAGCATGCGCTGGCGCTCGGGCGGCAGCTGCGACTCCACCTGGTGCAGGAACAGCGTGACCTCGTCCAGCAGCCGCTCGGGCGAGCGGGCGCCCTTGATGATGATGGAGCGCGAGTAGCGCCGCAGCTGCTGCTCCTGCTGCACCGACAGCGTGTGGCCGGTGTAGACGATCACCGGCGGGAAGGCCACCTCCTCCTCCTGCGCCATGGCGTCGAGCAGCTCGTAGCCGCTCATGTCGGGCAGGTTCAGGTCCATCACCATGCAGTCGAAGGTCGACTGGCGCAGCAGCGCCAGCGCCTCGGCCGCGGTGGCCACGCCCTGGATGCGGACCTCGTCCGCGGCCAGCAGGTGGCGGATGCTGTCGAGCTGGCGCGCGTCGTCCTCCACCACCAGCACCGTGCGCATGCGTTGCGAGAACTTGGCCTCCAGCCGCCGCAACGCGACCTCCAGCTCGTCGCGCTTGACCGGCTTGAGCGCGTAGCCCACCGCGCCGCGCTCCAGCGCCTCGTGCGTGTAGTCCGCCACCGAGATCACGTGCACGGGAATGTGGCGCGTGATCGGGTCGCGCTTGAGCCGGTCCAGCACGCCCAGGCCCGAGTGATCGGGCAGGTTCATGTCCAGCAGGATCGCGCTCGGCGCGTAGCGCTGCGCGACGGACAGGCCGTTCTGGGCGGTGTGCGCCATCAGGCACAGGAAGCCCATCTCGCGGATCAGATCCCGCAGGATGAGCGCGAAGCGCGGGTCGTCCTCGACGATCAGGATGGCGCGCTCGCCCGGCACCCAGGCCAGGCGGTCGTCGTCCAGCTGCGGCAGCCGCGCGTCGGGCGCCGCCGGCGCGGGCTCGTGCAGCAGCGAGGCGACGGCCTCGGCCTCGGCCGCCGTCGGATCCATCGCCGGGTCGTAGGCCGGCAGCGCGGGCAGTGCCGGCGGCAAGGCCACGGCCCCCATGGGCGTGACGGGCGCCGGACCGGCGGCGGGCAGCGGCGCCTGGGCCGGCGACAGCGGCCGGGGCAGGTCCTCCTCGGCCGGCGGGACGTAGGTCTGCGGCAGCACCAGGCTGAAGGTCGAGCCCTGCCCCGGCGTGCTCGCCAGGTGGATGTCGCCGCCCAGCAGCCGTGCCAGGTCACGCGAGATCGACAGCCCCAGGCCGGTGCCGCCGTACTTGCGGTGCGTGCTGCCGTCGGCCTGGCGGAAGGCCTCGAAGATCAGTTCCTGCTGCTGCGGCGCGATGCCGATGCCGGTGTCGCGCACCGAGAACACCAGGCGGCCGTCCGCCGTGGCCTGCACGTCCATCCGCACCGACCCCTTCTCGGTGAACTTCAGCGCGTTGGACAGCAGGTTCTTGAGGATCTGCCCGATGCGGGTCTCGTCGCTCTCGATCCAGTCGGGCGCGTCCGGCGCCATCTGCAGGCCGAAGGCGAGGTTGCGCTGCGCGGCCATGGGCGCGAAGGTCTGCGTCAGCTGCTGCAGCAGCCGCGGCAGCGGCACGCGCTCGATCTGCATGTCGACCTTGCCCGATTCGATCTTGGCCAGGTCCAGGATGTCGTTGATCAGCGCCAGCAGGTCGTTGCCCGCCGAGCTGATGGTCTGCGCGAAGCGCACCTGTTCCTCGCTCAGGTTGCCGTCCTTGTTGTCGGACAGCAGCTTGGCCAGGATCAGCGTGGAGTTCAGCGGCGTGCGCAGCTCGTGGCTCATGTTGGCCAGGAACTCGCTCTTGTACTGGTTGGAGCGCTCCAGCGCGTCCGCCCGCTCGGTGAGCAGCTCCTGCGCCTGCGCCAGGTCGGCGCGCTGCAGCTCGAGCTGGCGGGTCTGCTCCTCGAGCTGTGCGTTGGTCTGCTCCAGCTCGGTTTGCTGGTTCTCCAGCCGCAGCTGCGAGTCGCGCAGCGTGTTGCCCTGCTCCTCCAGCTCCTCGTTGCTGGCGCGCAGCTCCTCCTGCTGCATCTGCAGTTCCTCGGCCTGGCGGCGGCTCTCCTCGAGCAGCGCCTCCAGCCGGCTGCGGTCCTTGGCCGCGCGCAGCGCCATGGCCAGCGGCTCGGCGATGCGGGCCAGCAGCTCGCGCTCGGCCTCGCCCACCTCGTGGCGGAAGCCCAGTTCCAGCGCGCATTGCACGCCGCCGTCGATGCCGGCGGGCGCGATCAGCAGCTCGGTCGAGCGGGCGCGGCCCAGGCTCGAGGCGATCGGCAGGTAGTCCGCCGGCAGATCGCGCACGTGCAAGGGCCGACGGTCGCGCGCGGCCTGGCCCAGCAGCGTGTCGCCGCCGCGCAGCGCGGGCGGCGCCGCGGCGTCCTGAGGCAGCGCATAGCCGCCCACGCGCTGGAAGGTCCCGTCCTCCTGCGCCACGTAGAAGGCGCCGACCTGCGCGTCCAGGTAGCGGGCCAGGAAGCCGACCGCGATCTCGGCCAGGCGCTCCACGTGCGGATCGCCCTGCAAGGCGTTGCCCAGTCCGGCCTGTCCGGCCTTGAGCCATTCCTCGGTCTTGGCGGCGCGATAGCCGCGCGAGGCCAGCACCGCCGCCGAGGCCGTCAGCACCAGCAGCAGCAGCGAGCCGCCCCCCATCACCCAGACCGTCTGCTGCACGGCCGCGTCCCAGACCGCGCGGCGATCGGCGGCGCGGTCGCGCTCCTCGCGTTCCATCTCGCCCAGCAGCGTGCGGATGCGCTCCATCAGGATGCGCCCGCGGTCGCCCTGCACGATGGTCACCGCGCCGATGCCGTCACCCTTGCGGCGCATGGTGATGGTCTCGTCCATCTCGGCGAGCTTGGCCTTGAACAGCTGCTCCATGGTCTCCAGCCGCTGGAGCTGGGAGCGGTTGTCCTTGAAGGCGCCGCGCAGGCGCTCGGCCGCCGCGGGCATGGTCACCTGCGCGGTGTTGAACGGCAGCAGGTAGCTGTCGATCCCGGTGATCAGGTAGCCGCGCTGGCCCGTCTCCGCGTCCTTCATGGCCGAGCCCAGGGTCTGGATCTGCTCCTGCACGGTGAGCGTGCGGGCCATCTGCTCCGCGGTCTCCGACTGCGCCTGCTGGGAGCGCCACGAGAACCAGGCCGTGATCACGATGGTGATCACGGCCAGCAGGAAGCCGAGCGTCGTCGGCAGCGGCAGCCATTCATGGCGCCGGCGCGAGGCCTCGAACGAGAAGTCCGCGGGGGAGCCGGGAGAAGCCGGAGAGGTCGTTGTGGTCATGAGCGGAAGGGGGTCGTCCAGCAATCGGCACCGGACAGCGCGCCGGATCCTAGCGTGCCGTTCCTCCTCCGCTCACAGGGTTCCCAGGGTCTCCAATGCGGGTTGTGCGGCCCTCAGATGCGCGGCTCGCCGCGCGAGTTGACGGTGATGCTGGCGCCGGGCGGCTGGGTCAGCTGCACGGCGTGCTCCTGGCCGCGGAATTCATAGCGCACGTCCCAGTACTCGGGCCGGCCGTCGTTGGGCACCGCGCCGCAGCGCTGCACGGCGCGCGTGTCATTGCGATTCACGTTGCTGCCGATCACCGCCCCACCGACCGCGCCGGCGGCCGTGGTCACGGCCTGGCCGGTGCCGCCGCCGAACTGGTGGCCCAGGATGCCGCCCAGCACGCCGCCGATGACGGCGCCGCCGACGTTGGGCCGGTCGCGGACTTCCTTCTGCTCGATCCAGCAGCGCTGCTGCTGCTGGCCCATGACGGCGTGGACCGAGGTCACGCGGGCCTGGTAGAGCGACTCGTCGCCGCGGCGGTAGTAGCTGGGTTGAGGCTCCGGGCCGTAGCGGTCGTCGCGCACGTCCGAACGCTCACCCACGACGCGGGCCGAGCTGATGCGATCGTTCAAGCCCATGGACTGCAGCGAGGGATAGCTGCCCGGCCGCAGCACGCGGCAGCGCCCGCCGTATCCCGGGTCCTCGCAGACCTCCCAGCGCTGGCCGGTCACCTCGACCGACGAGGCGCGGTCGTCGAAGCCCACGTCGCGCATGCGCGAGACCTGCGCGTCCACGCCGACCGAGCGGCCGCGGAAGTTCTCGCGCTCGAAGAAGGTGATGTCGGCCATGGCCTGGCCGCACAGCAGCGCCGCGCCGGCGGCCACGGCCGCGCGCAGCGCCAGCGAGGCGCGGCGGGACGCGCCGCTCTTGGCCGGGCGGCCGACGGCGGTCGCCGAGATCGCGGTCACGGCCTCGGTGGTGGTCGACGTCCCGGACGAGTGATTGGTCGTGGCGTTCATGGCGGTCCCCATCGTGGTGGTTGTGATGCCACCATGTTGGGCGACCGCGCGCCACCGGTCTGTCGGGCCGCGCTGGCGGCCGATGTAGGACGGGAGGCCGAGCGCATCGGCCGCCGATCCTTGCTGCGCCGCGGCATCTCAGCGCTCCGATTGCAGGCGCGGCAGCAGCAGCTCGAACATCGTGCCCTGCCGCGCGCGCGACACCCCGATCAGCGAGCCGCCATGGGCGCGGGCCACGCGCTCGGGCTCCTGCAGACCCGGGCCGACCTGGGCCGAGGACATGCCCGACACCGGCTCCTGGCCGCCGAACAGGTGGATCGCCGCCTCCGGCTCCAGCACCGCGTCGAAGCTGATGCGCAGCATCAGCGAACGGTGCGCGCCGCCATCGACCTGGACGCGCAGCGCGCCGTCGCCGGCGTGCGTCGCGGCCTGCATCAACAGCTGGTCCAGCGCCTGCGCCATCAGTTCCTGGTCGAACTCGCCGACCGTGTCGCCGACCCGCTCGAAGGCGGGCGGGCTCCACAGCACGGCCTGGTTGCTCTCGACGTCCAGCCGCTGGGCGGCCAGCGTCGCGAGGTCGCCGGGCGTGGGCTGCAGCTGCAGCAGCTCGCAGGGCCGCCGCGCGAGGCTGCCCAGGTGATCGACCTGCCGGCCCAGCAGCGAGGCCGCCGACTTGATGCGGGCCCCGGCCTTCTGCAGCGACGGCGACTCGGTCTGGCGGATCAGCAGCTCGGCGTTGAGCATCATCACGGACAGCGGGCTGCGGATGTCGTGGCTGAGGGCGCCCAGCATCAGCGCGTTGACGCGGGCCAGGCGTTCCTGCTCGACGATGCGCTCGGCCAGCATCAGGCGCTGGCGATGCAGGTCGGCGAAGACGGCGACCTTGCTGCGCAGCACATGCGCGTCCACCGGCTTGTAGATGAAGTCCACCGCGCCCGCCTCGTAGCCCTTGAAGCTGCGCTGCGCCTCCTGGGAGCCGGCCGTGAGGAAGATGATGGGCACGTGCCGCGTGCGTTCCGCGCCCCGCATCAGCTCGGCCAGCGTGAAGCCGTCCATGCCCGGCATCTGCACATCCAGCAGCGCCAGCATCACGTCATGCACGAGGAGCAGTTCCAGGGCCTGCGGGCCCGACTCCGCCGTCAGCACCTGCAGGCCGGAGTCGGCCAGCAAGGCTCTCATCGCGAGCAGGTTCTGAGGCTTGTCATCCACCACCAGCACACTGATCTGATCCGCCACGTCATTCCTCCAACGATCTGTCTCGATCTCTTCGTCTCGCCTTGTTGTGATGGCGCCGTCCACGCCGGCGCTGCGGCAAAGCGTTCCGCACGACCGCATTGGGCAACCGGCGTGCCCACGATGGCTCGGGACATACCCTCCCCCGATCCTCGCCCCGTGAATCCGACGGGGGTGTCGCCCTGGAGGTACGATGCGCCGCCCCACACCGGGCCGGCGCATCGCTGCGGCAGCGTCGCCCTCCTTCATCGCCAAGGCGCCGCCGAGCGCCCACGAGGACCTCCATGAAACAGAACAGCGCCGCGGTCGACGACCTCCTGTCCACCCATCGCGATCAGGTCCTGGCCGAATGGCAGACCGAGCTCGTCGCCGGCGGCGGCGGTCGCGACCTCGGCAGCGAGGTCCGCGAGACCGGCCTGCTGCTGGACAGCCTCCTGTCCGGCGTGCGCGCCAACGGCAACACCGACAACTTCGACGACGCGCCCTGGTCCGGCGTGCGCGAGGTCCTGACCCGGCTCTCCGCGTCCCGCGCGGCGCAGGGCTCTACGGCGGCGGACACCAGCCGCTTCGTGCTGGCGCTGAAGAAGCCGCTCTTCGCCGGCCTGCAGCGCCGCTTCGCCGACCAGCCGGCGGCGCTGGTGGACGCGACCTGGGAGATCTCGTCGCTGATCGACAAGATGGCCCAGTTCACCGTCACGACCTATCAACGCAGCCGCGAGGACATCATCGTGCGCCAGCAGCAGGAGCTGCTGGAGCTGTCCACCCCCGTGGTCAAGCTGTGGGACGGCGTGCTGGCCGTGCCCATGATCGGCACCCTGGACAGCGGCCGCACGCAGCTGGTGATGGAGGCGCTGCTGCAGCGCATCGTGGAGACCGGCTCGGAACTCGCCATCATCGACATCACCGGCGTGCCCACCGTCGACACGCTGGTGGCGCAGCACCTGCTCAAGACCGTGACCGCGATCCGGCTGATGGGCGCGGACTGCATCATCAGCGGCATCCGGCCGCAGATCGCGCAGACCATCGTGCACCTGGGCATCGACCTGGAGGGCATCACGACCAAGGCCACTCTGGCCGATGCGCTGTCGCTGGCGCTCAAGCGCGCCGGCTTCGTCGTGACCAAGGGCAAGGCCCAGGCATGAGCACCCGCATCCCGATCCTGCGCATGGGCAGGATCCTGCTGGTGACCATCCAGGTCGACCTGCAGGACCAGACCGCCCTGCAGTTGCAGGACGACTTGGCCAACAAGATCCAGGACACCGGCGCGACCGGTGTGCTGATCGACATCTCCGCGCTGGAGATCGTCGACTCCTTCATCGGCCGCATGCTGGCCGGCATCTCCAGCATCGCCAAGGTGCTGGGCGCGACCTCGGTGGTCGTGGGCATGCAGCCTGCCGTCGCCATCACACTGGTGGAACTGGGGCTGTCGCTGCATGGCGTGCGCACCGCGCTCAATGTCGAGCGCGGCATGACGCTGCTGCAGGAGGCAGACGAATCGGAACGGCCCCAGGACCAGCAGCAGGAGGCCGACCTTGACGCCGACGAATCCTGATCCCACCGGCGCGCTGCCCGTGCGCAGCGAGCCTGACATCGTGCTGGCCCGCCAGATGGTGCGCAAGCTGACGCAGGAGCTCAAGTTCTCCCTCGTCGACCAGACCAAGATGATCACCGCCGCCAGCGAGCTCTCGCGCAACACGCTGGTCTACGGCGGCGGCGGCGCGATGGAATGGTCGATCGTGCAGCAAGGCGCGCGCGCGGGCCTGCGCCTGGCCTTCGTCGACGAGGGTCCGGGCATCCCGGACATGGACCTGGCGATGAAGGACGGCTGGACCTCCGGCGGCGGCCTGGGCATGGGCCTGTCGGGCAGCAAGCGCCTGGTCAACGACTTCGAGATCGAGTCGGCCCCGGGCCGAGGTACGCGCGTGACCATCACGCGCTGGAAGTGACGTGCGCCCCGATCAACGTTTCTCCATCGACGACATCAGCCAGGTGGGCGAGGCCCGACGCGCCGCCCAGGCGCTGACGGCCGAGCTCGGCTTCCACGAGGAGGCGGCCGGCCGCGTGGCGCTGGCGGTGACCGAGCTCGGCACCAACCTGGTCCGACACGTCGGACCAGGGCGGCAGAGCGCGCTGCTGATGGGCGTGGAGCGCCGGCCCGACGGGACCGGGCTGCGCGTGATCTCGCTGGACCAGGGGGGCGGCATGGACCTGCAGCGCTGCCTGCAGGACGGCTTCAGCACCGGCGGCTCTTCCGGCACCGGCCTGGGCGCGGTCAAGCGCATGGCCGATCGCTTCGACGGCCATTCGGCCGCCGGACGCGGCACGGTGCTCGTGGCGAGCTTCTCGCCGCGCGGACGCATTCCCGGATCTCCGTGGCCGGCGGGCGGACCGCCCGTGACCGGTCGCGCCGCTTTCGACATCGGCGCCGTCTCGCTCGCCGCGCCCGGCGAAACCATTTGCGGGGACGGCTGGGGCTTGCGCCGCGAGGGCGCGCGCTGGATCGTCGGCCTTGCGGACGGACTGGGCCATGGCGCCGCGGCAGCGGAGGCGTCCGACCGGTTCGTGGCGTTGTTGGGCGAGGCCTCGGATCGCACGCTCGCCTCACCCGCGGCCTTCCTGGAAGACGCTCACGAGCGCATGCGCGCCACCCGGGGCGCCGCCGGGGCCGCCCTCGCGCTGGAGGAAGGTCAGTCGTCGCTGCGCTTCGCCGGCGCGGGCAACATCGTCGGTCGCCTGATCTCGGGCGTGTCGGATCGCACGCTGCTGTCGCAGCACGGCACGCTGGGTCTGCAGGTACGGCGCTTGCAGGAGGTGGTCTACGATTGGCCGCCCCATGCGGTGCTGGTCCTGCATTCCGACGGCATCGTCAGCCGCTGGTCGCTGGAGGCCACGCCCGGCCTGATCCAGGCCGGGCCCTCGGTGATCGCCGCCTGGGTGCTGCGGGACCACCTGCGCGGACGCGACGACGCCTGCGTCGTGGTCGTGCGCCGCGGGGCATCGACGGGCACGGCGCGTGACGACGCGACGGCCGGCCCGCCAGTCATCGAGGGAGAACCATGAGCGACCCATCCGCCGCCCTCGTGGGCGGCCCCTCCGAGGCCGACAGCCCGACCGCGCTGCGCGCGGCGCTGGACAACGCGCGCGCCCAGATCGCCGCGATGCAGGAAGAGCTCGACGAGACCAACCGCGGCGTGCTCGCGCTGTATGCCGAGCTCGACACCCAGGCCCAGCAGTTGCGCCAGGCCACCGAGCTCAAGAGCCGTTTCCTGGCCTACATGAGCCACGAGTTCCGCACGCCGATCGCCTCCATCCGCAGCCTGACGCGGCTGCTGCTGGACCATGTCGACGGCCCGCTGACCGAGGAGCAGGAGAAGCAGATCAACTTCATCCGGCGGACCTCGGAGGAATTCGCCGACATGGTCAACGACCTGCTGGACCTGGCCAAGGTCGAGGCGGGTCGCATCGACGTCTCCCCGGCCTGGTTCGAGCTGGTCGACCTCTTCGCCGCGCTGCGCGGCATGTTCAAGCCGGTGCTGGTGAACCCCGAGGTGCAGCTGATCTTCGAGGAGCCCCAGGGCATCGGCCAGGTCTTCTCGGACGACGCCAAGCTGTCGCAGATCCTGCGCAACTTCGTCTCCAACGCGCTGAAGTTCACCGCCCGCGGCGAAGTGCGTGTCAGCGCTACGCCGGGCCGCTCCGACACCGGCGAGGAACAGGTCACCTTCGCCGTCGCCGACACCGGCATCGGGATCGCCCCCGAGTTCCACGCGGCCATCTTCCAGGACTTCACCCAGATCGGCTCGCCCATCCAGAAGCGGCTGCGCGGCACCGGCCTGGGCCTGTCGCTGAGCAAGCGCCTGGCCGAGCTGCTGGGCGGCCGCGTCGACCTGACGAGCGAGCCGGGCGTGGGCTCGGTGTTCTCGGTGACGCTGCCGCTGCGCCTGCCCGAGGCCCGCGCGGACGGCACGGCGGACGCCGCCGGCGAGCGGCTCACCGGCGCGGGGACCGGGGCATGAGCGAGGCGAAGGCGGCGCGGCTGATCGACCGGTCCCGGCACCGGCTGCTGGTGGTCAACGACGACCCCGTCGGCCGCTACACGACGGTGCGGCTGCTCAACGCGGCCGGTTTCCCGACGCTGGAGGCCAGCACCGGCGCCGAGGCGCTCGCGATCGCGGACGACGCGCTGTCCGCCGTGGTGCTGGACATCCACCTGCCCGACATCGACGGCTTCGAGCTGTGCCGCCGCCTGCGCGAGCGACCCAACACCTTCCGGCTGCCGGTGATCCACCTGACCGCCGCCTACCTGACCGACGAGGACAAGGTGCGCGGCCTGGACGCCGGCGCCGACGCCTACCTGACACACCCGGTCGAGCCGGCGGTGCTGGTCTCCACCATCCAGGCGCTGGTGCGCACGCGCGCCGCCGAGGACGCGATGCGTCGCAGCGAGGCCAAGTTCCGTGCCGTCTACGCGCTGGCGCCGAACGGCATCTGCCTGCTGCGCGCCGGCGGCGGCGCCGTGCTGGAGGCCAACCCGGCGATGCTCGCGCTGCTGGGCCGGGAGGAGCACGAGGTGCTGGGCCGGCCGCTGACCGACTTCGTGGCGGAGGCCCACCGGCCGGACGCCCTGGCCTTCATCGCGGCGCTGGGGCATGACGGCTTGCGCGCGCAGTTCCCGTTGCTGCCACCGCCTCGCGGCGACGGTGACACGGAGGTGCCCGGTCCCGTGCAGGTCGAGTGGACCGCCTCGACGCCGATCGAGCCCGGCCTGTGCATGGCCACCGCGGTCGACGTGTCCCAGCGGCTCGTGATCGCGCGCCAGCGCCAGGAGCTGCTGGACCGCGAGCGCAGCGCGCGCGGCGAGGCCGAGCGCCTGTCGCGGATGAAGGACGACCTGATCGCCGTGCTGTCCCACGAGCTGCGCACGCCGCTCAACGCGATCATGGGCTGGACCCATGTGCTGCAGCGGCACAGCCCGCCGGATCTGCTCCACAAGGGCCTGACCGCGATCGACCGCAACGTCTCCATCCAGGCACGGATGATCGCGGACATCCTGGACATGTCGCGGCTCAACGTGGGCAAGCTGCCGCTGACCCGCGAGCGCGTGGAGGCCGGCTCGGTCGCGCGCGCGGCGGCGGCGGCGCTGCAGCACACGCTGGCCGATAGCGGCCATCGGCTGGAGCTGGACCTGCGCGACGAGGAAGTGGCGCTGCTGGCCGACGGCGGCCGGCTGCAGCAGGTGATCTGGAACCTGGTGGGCAACGCGGCCAAGTTCTCGCCGCGCGGGAGCACGATCACGCTCTCGCTGCGGGCGCACGATGGCGGCGCCTCGGTGGAGGTCCGCGACGAGGGCCAGGGCATCGCGCCCGAGTTCCTGCCCCACATCTTCGACCGCTTCACGCAGAGCGACGCGACCAGCAACCGGCAGCACGGCGGCCTGGGCCTGGGCCTGGCCATCGTCAAGAGCCTGGTGGAGGCGCATGGCGGCTGGGTCGACGTGCGCAGCGACGGCCCGGGCCGCGGCACCGCGATCAGCTTCTGGCTGCCGGGCGCGGAGCAGGCGCCGGCGCTGGTCGACGGGGACACGGGCCCCGGCGGCGTGAGCGCCTTCGGGGCGCTGGGCGACGAGGGCGGCGCGCCGGTCGCGCTGGGCGGGATGCGCGTGCTGGTCGTCGACGACGACGCCGACGCGGGCGCGATGCTCAAGCTGATCCTGGCCGAGCGCGGGGTGCAGGTGACCACGGTCACCAGCGCCGACGAAGCGCTGCTGGCGCTGGCCGGCAAGGTCTTCGACCTGCTGGTCAGCGACATCGGCATGCCGGGCCGCGACGGCTACGAGCTGATCCGCGACATCCGCGCGCTGGAGGCGCCCGGCGAGCACCTGCCGGCGATCGCGCTGACCGCGTTCTCGCGCGACATCGACCGGCAGCAGGCCTTGCAGGCCGGCTTCGACGCCCACCTGGCCAAGCCGCTGAGGCCGCAACTGCTGATGCGCCTGGTCGAACAGGTCGCGACCACGCCGGCGTCCTGAGCCGTCCCGTCAGGCCTCAGCCGCCGTCCGCGGCCCGCAGCGACAACCCCAGCCAGAACGACCGGCCTGGCGCCGGCTCGTAGAAGCGCCCGTTGCCATCGTTGACGATGACGCTGCCCGCATAGCGGCGGTCCGCGACGTTGTCGAAGCGAGCGCTCAGCTCGGCGCGCATCGCGCCGAAGCGCCAGGCATGCCGCGCCCGCAGGTTCAGCACGCCGTAGCCGGCCGCCCACTCGCTGTTGAGGTCGTTGACCGCCGTGCGCTTCACGCCGCGCCATTCGACGGCGAGCTCCCCATGCCGCGCCACCTCGTCGGGCCGCCAGGCGAGCTCCGCGTAGGCGCTGCCCGCGTGGGTGCCGGCGATGCGGTTCCCCGCGGGCACCGAGACGCTGGCCGCCGCGCATGGCGTGGCGGTGCAGGTCAGGAAACCGTCGCGGTAGCTCGCCTTCAGCGTGCCCAGCGCCACCTGCGTCCGCCAGCGCGGTGCGAAGGCCCAGGCCCCGGCCAGCTCGATCCCGCCGCGCCGCGTGCGCCCGACGTTCTGGAAACTGGAGCGGCCGCCGCTGTTGGTCAGCACGCCGATCTCGTCACGGGTGTCGATGTGGAAGACGGTGGCATCGAGTTCGATCGCCCCATCGCCGGCGCCTCGCCCGCCGCGCCACTTGAGGCCGAGCTCCTGCTGCGTGCTCTTCTGCGGCTTGAGCGCCGCATTGAAACCGCCCTGCCCGTCCGCCCGGTAGGCGAGCTCGTTGAGCGTCGGCGATTCGAATCCCCGGCCGACGGCGGCATGCAGCAGCCAGCCGGGCGCGGCCTTCCAGCCCAGCCCCAGCGCGGGCGTGGCATAGCGGTAGCGCGCGGCGCCGGAGTCGTCGCCATTCGACAGGAAGCGGTCCTGCGCGGACAGCGTGACCCGCCCGGCCCGCACACCGGCGCTCGCGCTGAGCGTCTCGGTGATCGGCGCCTCCAGCTGTGCGTAGGCCTCGCGAGTGACGGCCTCGTTGTCCTCGTCGCGGCGCAGCGCGCCCGTCACGCCGAGGCGTTGAGCCGCGCCACTGCCGATGAAGTTCTCATGGCCCTGCCGATCGTCCCGTTGCCGCTCGAGGTTCACGCCCGTCGCGAGCGTCGCCTCGCCGAGCCGCCAGATCGCGCGGGCGTCGACGCCGTCGTAGCGCCGATGGAAGTCCACCACGCCGCCTCCGCTGCCCACCGGGGTTTGCGCGGCGACGGTGATCGACTGCCACTGCGTGACCGCGCGCCGGCCGGCATAGGCGGTGATCGCGGTGTCCGACAGCGGGCCGGCCTCGTCGAAGCGATGCGACCAACGCGCGCCGAGCTGCGTCTGCCGCGCGTTCTTGCGGGTGTCGAACTGCTCGGCCTGAGCAGCGGTCTGGTCCGGGTTCGCGGCGAGCTGCGCGGCGGTCAGGCCGAGCGGATCCTGCGCGCGCTGGTCGATGCTGTTCATCAGCACGAGCACCTGATCGCGCTCGCCGGCCCAGGCGAGCCGGCCGTTGGCCAAGGCGCGACGCGCGGCGCTGTGCGGACGGAAGCCGTCCAACGCCAGATGCGAGACGCCCGCCTGCGCTTCCCAGCCGCCGCCGAGCGGCGAGCCGATGCTCAGGCGCGTCTGACGCAGCCCCGCGCTGCCCGCGTCGAGGTCCACCGCCGCGAAGCGCTCGCGCACCGGCGCGCTGACCATCGCGATCACGCCGCCCGAGCTGTTGCCGTAGAGCGCCGAGAACGGCCCGCGCAGGACCTCGATCCGCGCGGCGGAGGCCAGGTCCATGTGCGTGACCTGACCCTGGCCGTCCGGCATGGTGGCGGGAATGCCGTCCGTGTAGAGCCGCAGCCCGCGCACGCCGAACGGCGCCCGCGCGCCGAAGCCGCGCGTCGACAGCTGCAGATCCTGCGCGTAGTTCTGACGGTTGTTGGCGGTGAGGCCGGGGACGCGGTTCAGCGCTTCCGACAGGTTGATGCGCGGACCGGCCCCGCGCAGGGTGTCCGCGTCGATCACGGACGCCGCGTAAGGGGCGTCGTCGAGCCGCCGCCCGGCCACGCTGCCCGAGACCACCACGGCCGGCAACGTTCCTGACAGCGTGTGCGGCGGCGTGTCCGGCGGCGTGGCCGACGGCGAGTCCGCCTGCCGCCGGTTCGCGATCACCACAGGCTGGCCCCGCGCCGCCGTGGGCGCCACCTCCGAAGGCGGGCCTTGGGACGGCACCGACGCCTCGCCCGTCGCCGCGATGGCGCCCGTGCCGGCGGCGCACAGCCAGGCGGCCGCGACCGCGCGCAGGCCGCTGCGGCCCTGTGATCCCTTCATTGATCCTCCCGATGCATGGATGGCGTCGATCGCGCCCGCGGGCCTCATGGCAAACGGAATGCCGGTCGCGGACCATATCGCATCGCGCGGGCATCCCGCTTGCTGTTCCCGCCTCTGGCGCCCGCTTCGGCGCGCCCCTCGACGGAGACGCCCATGAACAACAAGCCCACCCCATCCGCCTTGTCTCACTCGCCTGCCGCTCCCACCTCGTCCGCGTCGACTCCCGCTGCCGCCTCGTCCGCCTCGTCCGCCTCGTCCGCCTCGTCCGCTTCGTCCGTCGGCTCGACTCGCGCGGCCCGGCCGACACGGGCGCTGCTGGCGGTCGCGGCGCTGGTGGCCCTCGCGGCGACTGGCGTCTCGACGGTGCGCGCGCTCGAGGCCCAGCCCGCGACCCCGCCCGGCTACGGTCCCAACCCGACGCTCCCCGAGCCCGACAAGCGCCTCGTGCCCACGATCAATGTCGCCAAGGCGGTGGGCTGGCCGGTCGGCGTGCAGCCGCAGCCGGCGACCGGGCTGGCGGTGACGCGCTTCGCCGACAAGCTCGATCACCCCCGCTGGGTCTACGTGCTGCCCAACGGCGACGTGCTGGTCGCCGAGACCAACGCGCCGGTGCGCCCCGACGACGGCAAGGGCCCCAAGGCCTGGATCACCAAGCAGTTCCAGAAGAAGGCCGGCGCCACCGCCAAGAGCGCCAACCGCATCACGCTGCTGCGCGACACCAACGGCGACGGCATCGCCGATCAACGCTTCGTCTTCGCCGAGGGGTTGAACTCGCCCTTCGGCATGGCGCTGGTGGGCCCGAGCTTCTACGTGGCCAACACCGACGCGGTGATGCGCTTCCCCTATGCCGACGGCCAGACCCGTCTGGCCGGTCCGCCGACCAAGCTGGCCGACCTGCCGGCGGGCTCCATCAACCATCACTGGACCAAGAGCCTGATCGCCAGCGCCGACGGCACCCGGCTCTACGCGGGCATCGGCTCCAACAGCAACGTGGGCGAGAACGGCCTGCAGAACGAGCAGCACCGCGCCGGCATCCTGGAGATCGACATCAAGACGGGTGCGACGCGGGTGCTGGCCTCGGGCCTGCGCAATCCGGTCGGCCTGGCCTGGGAGCCGACGAGCCAGGCGCTGTGGGTCTCGGTCAACGAGCGTGACGAACTGGGCGACGACCTGGTGCCGGACTACATCACCTCGGTGCAGGACGGTGGCTTCTACGGCTGGCCCTACAGCTGGTACGGCCGTCACGTCGACGACCGCGTCAAGCCGCAGCGGCCGGAGCTGGTGGACCGCGCCCTGGTGCCCGACTACGCGGTGGGCGCGCACACGGCCTCGCTGGGACTGGCCTCGGCGGACGGCAACCGGCTGACGCAGGCCTTCGCGCACGGCATGTTCGTGGGCCAGCACGGCTCGTGGAATCGGCAGGTGCCGGCGGGCTACAAGGTCATCTTCGTGCCCTTCGTCGGCGCCAAGCCCAGCGGCATGCCCATCGACGTGCTGACCGGCTTCCTCAACGCCAAGGGCGAGGCCATGGGCCGTCCGGTCGGCGTGGCGGTGGACCGCGCCGGCGCGCTGCTGGTGGCGGACGACGTCGGCAACGTCATCTGGCGCGTGACCGCCGCGGGCTCGGCCGGTCCGACGGCCGCCTTCCCCCGAGCGGCGCAGGCGCCGAGCGCGCCGGCCTCGCGCTGAAGCGACGGCCCGGGGCGCTCCCGGGCCCTTGCGCTGATCCGACCCGCTTCGGTGATCGGACCCGCGGGCTCGACGCTCAGTGATGCGCGCGCTTGGCCGGCACCTTGCCGCCGGCCTTGCGGGCCCTGGACAGGCCGATCGCGACGGCCTGCTTCTGGCTGGTGACCGTCTTGCCACCGCGGCCGCTCTTGAGCTCGCCGCGCTTCTCCTCGTGCACGGCCTTCTCGACTTCGTCGTGGGCCTTCTTCCCGTATCGCGCTGTCATGGTCGTCCTTTCGAAGTGGGGGATGACGGGATGAGGCAAGGCGGATGCCTCGCGTTCCCGCGCCCCGCGCTTCCGGGCCACCGCGTCCAGAATGAGTAATAAAGTACTCAATGCAAATTTTTGAGCACTTTATTGCTCATGAGAGCTTGCCCAGTCGAGCGCATCAAAGTACGCTTTACTCGATATTGCGTACTTTATTGCCATGATCACCCTCCCCGACATCGCGACAACCCTGCGGGACGCCTCGCAGCGGAACGGCATGACCCAGGCCCGGCTCGCGGAGGCGGCCGGCATTTCCCGGCGCACCCTCACGCATGTGCTCAGCGGCGAGGAGGATTTCCGCCTCAGCACCCTGATGGCCCTGGCGGATCGGCTGGGGCTGGAGCTGCTGCTGGTGCCCAAGGGCGCCGCCGCGGCCTTGGCGGCCGGCCAGGAGGTCGGACCGCCGGTGAGATCCGTCGTCACCGACGCCCTGGCGGCCTTGCACGCTCGACCTGGAACGCCGAGCGACCCGGCGACGACTGCGCGGACTGCTGCTCGCCCTGGAAAGACGCGTCGATGAACGTCAAAGCCCTGTCCATCCATCTCGGCCCGCTGCGGCTCGGCGTGCTGTTCCAGTACGCCTTGCCGGGCGCCTCGGTCACCAATCGCTTCGTCGCCGACGAGGATCTGCTCGCGCGCGGGGCGGACACCCTGCCGACCCTGTCGCTGTCGCTGCGCGCCAGCACCCCGCAGGCTCAGGCGGCCCTGTGGCGCGATGTGCAGTCGGCCAGTTTCAACGGCCGGCACTCGGCGAAGAACGGCTGGCTGCTGCCGGCGTTCTTCCAGAACCTGCTGCCCGAGGGCGTGTTCCGCGACCATGTCGCCGCGCTGCGGCACTGCGCGCCGGACGACCACTTCGAGATGCTGGCGGCCTGCGGCAAGGACCTGCCGGGCCAGGTGTACGCACTCCCGGTCGAACTCTCGCGGGACGAGCTCGCGCGCTACGTGACGCAAGGCCAGGACGCCCTGGAGATGTCCGTCACGGCCGATCCGCTCGACGAAGGCGTGTCGCTCTCGGGCGTGCAGCCCAAGCTGGGCGTCATTCGCGAGGGCGACCGCTACGTCGGCAGGACCAAGGACCAGGACACGCACATCATCGCGAAGCTGCCGGTCGTCGGGCAGCCGCTGCTGCCGGAGGTGGAGGACCTGACCCTGCGCCTGGCGCGCGCGGCCGGCGTCGACACCTGCGAGGCGACGCTGGAGCCGCTGGATCGGCTCGGGCTGCCGCATGGCTACGACCTCGGCGATGCCGACGGCCACACCCGCTTCCTCGCCGTCACTCGCTTCGACCGGAGCCCCGGCGGCCGCCTCCACGTCGAGGACTTCGCGCAGATCTTCGGGCGCATGCCGGAGGACAAGTACGGCGCGCCCTCCCCGGAAGGGGCCCTGCCGGCGACCTACCTGGACATCGCCGCCGTGCTCCTCGCCGAGCCGTCGATGGGCGAAGCCGCGGTGCACGAACTGCTGCGGCGTCTGGTCGTCAACGAGATGGTGGGCAACGCCGACATGCACCTGAAGAACCTCGGGGTGCGCTACCTGGACGGCATCACGCCCAGCCTGTCGCCCGCCTACGACCTGGTGGCCTACGCGGTGTTCCACCGGATCCGGGGTCACGCCCTCCTCCTCCTGCCGACCGAGTACCTGCCCCGGCGCGCGGCCGCGCAGGCGCGCAAGGACGGCGCCGCGGCGAAGCAGGCGATCTCGCCCGCGCTGCTGCAGGAGTTCTGCGCGCGCCTTCGCATCGCGGTCAAACCCGCCGAGCAGGCCATCTCGCGTTGCGTCAAGGCCGCCTACGACCGATGGCCCGCGATGATCGAGGCGTCCGCGCTCACGCCGCAGCAGAAGCAGCGCCTGCTGGCGCATGTGATGGACCACCCCCTGGTGGCCTCGCTGGCACGTCGCGCGCAGCGGGCGAAGGCGCGCGACACGGCCTCGGCCGCTCAGCGCTGACCCGCTCGCCCGCGGCGGCGGCGAGCCGTCCGCTCAACCGAGGCGAACCGCGCGCTCACGCATCCTGCTGCCGCGCGCCCTCCGCTGCCTCGACCTGCAGGTCGTCCTGCCACTGGCGCTCGAGTTCCGCGCGGCGGCGGCGCAGACCGCTGGACAGGGTGCGCCAGTCCACCGAGGAGGCATGCGTCAGACGCGGCAGGATGCCCTGCTCGACGTCCTTGGCGTGGTGCTCGACGTAGCGCCCCAGCACGCTCACCAGCGGCGCGAACTGGTCGTCGTTGGCGCTCATGCGGCGCAGCTGCGACATCAGGATGCGCGTCACGAGGTGCTCGACCTCGGCCTCGTTGACGAGGCGGCGCTCGACGGCGCCGATCTCCGGGCAGCGGCGCACCGCCGGATAGAGCCACTCTTCCTCCAGCGTCGCGTGCAGCGACAGCAGCGCGCAGGTGCGACGCACCAGCGCCTCGCAGGACTCGAGCTCGTGCCGGGCCCACAGCCGGTCGAACTGGTGGAACGCGTGCTGGGCGCGCTGATGGTCGTCCACCAGCAGCGCCACCACCTCGTCGCGCGCGATCAGGTCCGCGCGCACGCCGTTCTGGGCAAACGCGTGGTTCATGCGGGGACTCCTTCCTCCGATCGCATGCGGGCGGGCGCGCCGTGGTCGTCGTGATAGCGGCGCGGTCCGTCGGGGTGCACGCCGGGGTCGTCGGGATGCTCGTGCGGCGCCTGCTCCGGCCCCGGCTCGGGGGGCCGCGCGGGTGGATGCGCCGGCGTGTCGGAGCGCTTGCGCTCGGGTGCCGGCGCCGTCGCGGCGGGTGTCGTCGCGAGGGGTGCCGTGGCCGTCGCGGCGACGGTCGTCGACCGCAAGACCGCCAGTGCCTGATCGTTCATGGACGATGCCTCCTTGCGGCCGATCCGGCAAACGGGGTGCCGCATCGGCACGCGCGCGACGCCCGGGCCGGCGATCGCGGTGTCCCACGGGACGGCGTGCGGCGCCCCGCGCCTTCTCCCGTTCGCCTTCTGCCGTTCAGATCGCGCCGACGCTGCCCGTCACCGGCAGCACGATGCCGGAGATGTAGCCCGCGCACACCGGCGACGCCAGGAACACGTAGGCCGGGGACAGCTCCTCCGGTTGCGCGGCCCGATGCATGTCGGTCTGCGCGCCGAACCCGGGCACCTTCTCCGCGGGTGAATCGGCAGGATTCAACGGGGTCCACACCGGCCCTGGCGCGACCGCGTTGACGCGGATGCCCTTGTCCATCAGGTTCTGCGCCAGCGACTTGGTGAAGGCGTGGATCGCGCCCTTGGTCGATGCGTAGTCGAGCAGCCTCGCGCTGCCCTGCAGACCCGTCACGGACCCGGTGTTGACGATGCTGGCGCCGGACTTCATGTGCGGCACCGCCGCCTGGGCCATGTGGAAATAGCCGAACACGTTGGTGCGGAAGCTCAGGTCCAGACGCTCGTCATCGAGGTCCTCGATCGAGGCCGCGTGCTCCTGGAACGCCGCGTTGTTGACCAGCACGTCCAGCCGGCCGAAGCGCTGAACGACCTGCCGCACCGCTTGCCGACAGAACTCCCGGTCCTGCACGTCGCCGCGGATCAGCAGGCAGGCGCGGCCCTCGGCCTCGATGTGGTGCTGGGTCTCGCGCGCGTCCTCGTCCTCGTCGGCGCCGAGATAGATCACCGCGACGTCGGCCCCCTCCCGCGCGTAGAGCACCGCCACCGCGCGCCCGATGCCGGAGTCGCCCCCGGTCACGATGGCCGCCATGCCCTCGAGCTTGCCGCTGCCGCGGTAATCCGGCGCGCGGAAGCGGGGCCGTGTCGCCAGATCGCCCTCCTCGCCCGGCTTGACCAGATGCTGCGCGGGGAAGCGGCCGGGCTGCTCGCGCGCGCCGGCTTGCACCGGTGCCTTGGCCGACGTCGAGCCTGCCTGCTCGCCGCCCTGCCGGGCCTGCTGCTCCGAGTCCTTCAGATCCTGCACGTGCTGCACATGGCGCTCACGCGCCTGCGTGTCGTCGGCGCGGGAACGGGGTGCTTCCTGCCGGGGCGCTGTCTTCTTCGTCATGGTGGAACTCCTTGCATGTGACGGGGTGGGCCGCGAGGAACCGAGGGCCCGATCGACCAGGGGTCGGCAAGCCCGGACCCCACGCGGCCGGGCGCGCCGCTTGCAAGGCGGCGTCATCCCGCCAAGGACCGCCCATGCACCCCACCCTTCCGCCGCTGCACGCCCACACGGTGCCGCCGTCCCCGCCTCATCCCAACGAGGTGCCGTTCGTGCCGCCGCCGCCGCACGGCCCCACGCCGGAGCCGGACCACGAGCCGCCCGACGTGATCGATCCGCCCCTCCCCGGCGAGGACCCCATCCCTGTTCGCGAGCCGCCCTACATGCCGCCGCCCACCGGCGTGCAGTGAGCCTGTCGCACGGCGCCCGGCACGGCGATTGCCATCCCCAGGGGGTTGTTTCCCTCTGTGACAGGAGTCGCTTTTGCTGAATCCCCTGCTGCTGCCGGCCCTGCGCCGGGCATGCGCCGGCGGCGTGCTCGCCAGCGTGTTCTCGGGCCTGGCGATGTTGAGAGGCAGCCGATCCGATCCGGCGCACCTGGTCGGTCCCTCCGAGTACCGCGTCGGCCGGCCGCCGCTCAAGGCCTCCGCCGCCGACATCGCGCTGCACACCGCCACCGCCGTCCTGTGGGGCGCGCTCTACGACCGTGTGCGCGCGTTGCGCCGCCACCGCACCCGCGCCAACGCCTGCGGCGACGCGCTGCTGCTGACCGCGGTCGCCGTCGGCCTGGACCGCGTGGTCTCCCCCAGTCTGCTCACGCCCGCCGCCGATCACCGCGCGACGGCCGCCGGCACCCGGCCGCCGTCGACGCTCAGTCTGCTGATGATCTACGGCGGCTTCGCGGCCGGCCTCGCGCTCGGAGGCGTCGCCGCGCTGCGCCGTGACGCCGATCACGACGATCGCGATGACCGCGACGGGTCCGACGCATGAAATCGCTGCACCTCCAGATCCGTTTCCTCGTCCCGCTGCTGATCACCCTCACCGTCGCGGCGCTGCTGGCGCTGCCCCTGCTGGACCGCATGACCTTGCGCTGGTTCTCGCGCGACCTCAGCACCCGCGGCGAGATGGTCGCCAAGACGCTCTCCGTCGCCATCTCCGACATCGAACCCGGCGCCAAGCGCGAGCGCCTGCGCAACCTGCTCGAGCGCGGCGTGCTGGACGAGCGCCTCGTGGGCATCGCGATCTGCGCGCCCGATGGGAAGCAGGTGCTCAGCACCAAGGGCTTCCCCGACACGCTCGGCTGCGGCGAGGCCGAGCAGACCGCGAAGCTCAAGGACCCGCGCCTGGAGCTGGCCAGCGGCGCGGTGCACGTGGGCGTGTTCCCGGTGAATCCGCAGCAGGCCGATTCCGACCGCCTCGTGCTGCTGCACGACCTGAGCCTGCCCGACCGCCGCAGCCTGGACACGCGGCGCTACATGATCATCTTCATCACGGTGCTGGGCCTGGCGATCGCCGGCATCACGATGATCGTCGCGCAGCTGAGCTGGCGTGGCTGGGTCAACGGCATGCGCGCCATCCTGCGCGGCGAAGGTCTGGTGCGACCGCTGCTCAACACCGCCGGCGGGCCCGCGCCCGCCGAGAGCGGTCCGCCGCCCGAGCTCCAGCCGCTGGAGGTCGAGATCCGCCAGCACATCCGCGAACTCGAGGACAACCTCTACCGTGAGCACGGCCCGCTCACGCCCTGGGACCCCGAGCGTCTGCGCGGCCTGCTGCGCACGCAGCTGCGGGGCGACCAGGTGATCGTGGTCTCCAACCGCGAGCCCTACATCCACCACAAGGGCCCGGACGGCGTGACCGTGAGCCGGCCCGCCAGCGGACTGGTGACCGCGGTCGAGCCGGTGATGCGCGCCTGCTCGGGCACCTGGATCGCGCACGGCAGCGGCAGCGGCGACCATGACGTCGTCGACGCCAACGACCGCGTCGCCGTTCCGCCCGACACGCAGGAGTACGTGCTGCGCCGCATCTGGCTCACGGACGAGGAAGAGCAAGGCTATTACCAGGGCTTCGCCAACGAAGGCCTGTGGCCGCTGTGCCACGTGGCGCACGTGCGGCCGGTCTTCCGCGAGTCCGACTGGGCCCAGTACCGCGCCGTCAACCAGCGCTTCGCCGATGCCGTCGTGGCCGAGGCCCGCGGCGACGACCCGGTCGTGCTGGTGCAGGACTACCACTTCGCCCTGTTGCCCGCCATGGTCCGCGAGAAGCTGCCCAACGCGACCATCATCACCTTCTGGCACATCCCCTGGCCCAACCCCGAGTCCTTCGGCATCTGTCCGTGGCGGCGCGAGCTGCTGCAGGGGATGCTGGGCAGCACGATCCTGGGCTTCCACACGCGCTTCCACTGCAAGAACTTCACCGAGACCGTGGACCGCTACCTGGAGGCCCGCATCGAGCACGAGCACTCGACCATCAGCTATCAGGGCGAGCCGACGCTGGTGCAGAGCTATCCGATCTCCATCGCGTGGCCGACCGACCAGGAGCGCGCCGGCTGGGCCACGCCGGCCGAGGCGCGCGCCGGGATCTTCGAGCACCTGCAGCTGGCGCCGGACACGGTGCTGGCCGTCGGCGTCGACCGCTTCGACTACACGAAGGGCATCCTGGAGCGGCTGCACGCGGTCGAGCGGCTGCTCGAGAAGTACCCGCAATGGCAGGGACGCTTCGTGCTCGTGCAGGTCGCCGCGCCCACGCGCAGCGCGCTCGAGGAGTACCGCGAGTTCCAGGACCGCATCCACCGCGTCACCGAGCGCATCAACCTGCGCTTCGGCATGGCGGGTTACAAGCCGGTGCTGCTGCTGGCACAGCACCATGACCACGCGGCGCTGATGGAGCTCTATCGCGCGGCCGACATGTGTGTCGTGACCAGCCTGCACGACGGCATGAACCTCGTGTGCAAGGAGTTCATCGCGGCGCGTGACGACGACCAGGGCGTGCTGATCCTGAGCCGCTTCGCCGGCGCCGCGCGCGAGTTGCCCGAGGCGCTGGTCATCAACCCGTACCACGTCGAGGAGACGACCGACGCCCTGCACCGCGCCGCCACCATGCCCCCGCAGGAACAGCGCGAGCGCATGGCCAGCCTGCGCATGACGGTGCGCGAGTTCAACGTCTACCGCTGGGCCGGCCGCATGCTGGCCGATGCCGGCCAGTGGCGCTTGCGCGAGCGCATCACGCGCCGCGTGCAACGCCGCGCCCGGGAGTCCGGCGAGGAGGCGACGCTCCCATGATGCCCACCCGCTACCTGCTCGACCCCGAGGGCCGCGACGCGCTGCGGCGCCTCATGGCGCGGCGGCCGCTGCTGGGCTTCGACTTCGACGGCACGCTCGCGCCCATCGTCATGCATCCGGACGAGGCCCGCATCCCGCCCTCCACCGCCGCCCTGCTGGAGACCTTGACCACCCGCGTCCCGGTGGCGGTCGTCAGCGGCCGGCAGGTGCTGGACGTGCGACACCGCCTGGGCTTCAGGCCCACGCACATCGTCGGCAACCATGGCGCCGAGGACGAGTTCGACGGCCCCGATCCCCGCGTCGTCACCACGCTGGCGGCGTTCCGCCAGATCGCGCGCCGCCTCGAGCCGATGCTGAACGAGGCCGGCGCCACCATCGAGGACAAGGGCGCCTCCCTCGCGATCCACTACCGCCTGGCCCCCAATCCCGTCATCGCGCGCGAGGCGATCGCCGTCCTCCTCCAGGAGCTCCCATCGGGCGTCGAGGCCGAGCCCGGCAAGCGCGTGGTCAACATCCTGGTGACCGGGGCCCCGCACAAAGGTGACGCGCTGCTGCGACTGGCCTCCCGCTACGGCACCGACGCCGGCTTCTTCGTCGGTGACGACACCAACGACGAGCCCGCCTTCGAGCAGGTCGGCCACGACTGGGTCACCGTGCGCGTGGGCCCTCGACTCGACCACAGCCACGCCCGGTATTTCCTCCACGAGCAGGCCGAGATCGACGACGTGCTGCGACTGATGCTGGAGGTCCTCGGTGAAGGGGGATCAGGGGGACCGGGTCCCCTTTTCGGAACTCAAGGAGGGAATTTGCTTGCCGAGAGGCAAGCAAAGGGGGGAGATGGAGAAAAGGGGACCCGGTCGCCCTGATCGGTGCTCGGTGGCGGCAGGACCGAGCCTCCAAACAAGCGTTCAAGGCGCCGGCGACGGCGGCAATGAGGGCTTCAACACGGGTGCCGCCGGAGCAGCGATGTCCTCGACCAAGGCCCTGACCCGCGGCAACGACTGCGGATGCGTCTTCTGCAGCCACGCGATCAGCCCCTCGCGCAACTCGCACCGCAGGTCGAAGGCCTTGCCCGAGTCCTTCGCGCTGACCAGCACGCGGATCTGCATCGTGCGCTCGGTGGTCTCCACGACCTGCACGCCGCAGACCCGCCCGTCCCAATGGGTCGACCCCTTGCACATGGTCAACGCCTTGTCACGCAGTTCCTGCACGGGCAGCGTGAAGTCCACCCACAGCATCACTGTGCCGAGGATGCTCGCGCTGGTGCGTGTCCAGTTCTGGAACGGGTTCTCGATGAACCACTGCAGCGGGATCACGAGCCGACGTTCGTCCCAGATCTTGAGTACCACATAGGTCGAGGTGATCTCCTCCACCCGCCCCCACTCGCCCTGGATGATGAGCACGTCGTCGAGGCGGATCGGCTGCGCCATCGCGATCTGCAGGCCCGCGAGCAGGTTGCCGAAGACCGAGCGTGCCGCGAGGCCGAAGACCAGGCCGGCGATGCCTGCCGAGGCCAGCAGGCTCGCGCCGACCTGACGCGCCCGCGGGAAGGTCATGAGGATGAAGGCCAGCGCCGTCAGCATCACCGCGCCCTTGGCGATGCGCGCCAGCACCTTGGTCTGGGTCTGGATGCGGCGGGCCGCGAGGTTGTCCTCGACGTCGGCCGGGTGCATCAGCGCCACGCCGTTGGCCACGCCGGTGATCGCGCCGATTCCGACGGCCGCCAACGCGACCAGCGTCAGCACGCCCAGCAGGTGTTGCGCGCCGTCGATGCCGGCGACCGTGTCGGGCACGCCCTGCGCCGCGATGAGCAAGCCGACGATGGGCATCGCCCAGCGCGTGGGGCTCAGACAGCGCTGGACCACGGCGGTCAGCGGTACCGAGAAGCGTGTCAGCCGCAGCGCGATCGGCCGCAGGATCGCGTGCAGCAGCAGCGCGCCCGCGACGATCACCACCGCGCCGAGCAAGAGCTGACCCCAGATCACCAGGTCCGCGTCGAGCAGCAGGAGCCGGGACCGCCAGGCGATGGCGGGCGTGACGCCGCCCGCCGCACTTGCGGCCGCGGCCGCGCTGGCGGCGCTGGTTGCAGTGGCCGCGCTCGCGGCGTGGGCGGTGCTCGCGGCGTGGGCGGCGCTGGCCACGCCGCCAGGAATGGCGATGCTCATGGGCGCCGGTCGGGCAAGTCCCGTTCCGGCACGGCGGTCGGTGGGACACCCGATTGCCGAGTTCAGAGCATCAGAACGAACAGGAGTGCCCCATGGCCACCGATCGCCGCCCCCCGCCCGACGCCCGTCCCGGCCGACCGCGCGACGACCAGACATGCGCCGAGACCGGCGCCGCCGCGCCGCGCCGTCTGCTCGACAAGGCGCCCGTCGCGCCCGGCGATCTCGAGGAGCCCTCGCCGACGGGATCGGACCACGACGCGCAGTTGCCGCACGAACGCGATCAGAGCACCGGCGGCGACTCCACCGGCGGCATGGGCACCGGCGCCGCCGGCGAGCAGCAGCACGCGGTCATGGGCCAAGCTCACGAGGATCTCCAGCGTGGCCAGGTCGACACCGATCTGCGCGCGACGCCCGGGCTCGACGCCGAGCGACGCGATCGGGTGCTCAAGGAGGCCGGCGCCACCGCGGGGACGACCACGAGCGGCAGCGACGAAGGCGGCACTCGCCGCCCGGGCAAGCGGCCCGACGACAAGCGCTGAGCGCGCATGACCGCATGAACGCATGAACGCATGGCCTCAGGCCTCAGGCCGCACGGCTGCATGGCTGCATGGCCGCACGGCCGCACGGCCGCACGGCTGCATGGCTGCATGGCTGCATGGCCGCATGGCCGCATGACCATACGACCATATGGCAGCGTGAGCACGTGGGCGCTCGAGGATGACGACCCGTGATCGGCCGGCCGTGGTGACCTGCCCATGAAAATGGGGCCTCATGGGGCCCCATCCTTGTCTCCATCGCGCCTCGGAATGCGGGATCAGCTGTGCTGCCGGCGGCGCTCCACCGCGTCGATGCGCAGCATCTGGCGGTACTTGGTCACCGTGCGACGCGCCACCACCAGACCCTGGCGGGCCAGCTGGCGGGTGATCTCGGCGTCGGACAGCGGGTTCTCGGGTCGCTCGGCCTCGATGATGTCCTTGATCAGCCCGCGGATCGCCGTGCCCGAGCACGCGCTGCCGTTGCTACTCACGATCGCGCGCGAGAAGAAGTACTTCAGCTCGTACACGCCAGTCGGCGTCGCCAGGTACTTGTTGTTGGTCACGCGCGAGACCGTGGACTCGTGGATGCCGCATTCATCGGCAATCTCCTTCAGCCCCAGCGGCTTCATCGCCATCGCGCCGAACTCCAGGAAGTGGCGCTGACGCTTCACGATCGCGTTGGCCACGTCCAGGATCGTCGAGAAGCGCTGCTCGATGTTGCGCATGGTCCAGCGCGCTTCCTGCAGGTGGTTGGCCATCTCGGCATGCCCCTGCTGGCGATGGCGCTGGAACAGCTCCGCATAGACCTGGTTCATCCGCACCTTGGGGATGACGGCCGGATTCAGCTGCACGCGCCACTGGCCGCGCACCTTGGTCGTCAGCACGTCCGGCACGATGTACGCCGCCTGCGTGGTCTCGTAGCGCCAGCCCGGGCGCGGGTCGAAGCGGCGCAGCTTCAGGCAGACGGCCTCGGCCTCCGCCACGCTCACGTCCAGCAGTTGCGCCAGCGACGGCACGTCGCGGGAGGCCAGCAGGTTCAGATGTTGGGTGATGACGCGCTCGGCGAGCAGGCGGCTGCGCGTGTCCTCGATCTTGGGCAGCTGCAGCAGCAGGCATTCGGCCACGCTGCGGGCGCCGACGCCCAGCGGATCCAGGGCCTGCACGCGCTTGAGGGCGATCTGCATCTCCTCCAGCGCCACCGGCGGCTGCATCTGGGCGACCGCGGCCAACTCTTCCAGCGAGCTGCGCAGGTAGCCGTCGTCGTCGACCGACTCGGCCACGATGGTGGCCAGCAGCAGGTCGCGCGGCGACAGGCGCAGCACGTTGAGCTGGCTGCGCAGATGCTCGCGCAGGCAGGTCTGCGCGGCGGTCATCTCCAGGGCGCTGAGCTCGCCGTCATCCGCGCGGCGGATCGAGCCGGAGGTCTCCGCGCGCCAGATCTCGCGATCGTCGGGCAGAGGCTCGGGCGCTTCCGACATCACCGGGGCCGGGGCCACCGCGACATCGGATTCCAGCGGCGAAGCGTCATCGGACGCCTCGGTCACCTCGAGGAAGGGGTTGCGCCCCAGCATGTCGGTGACCATCGTCGAAAAGTCCAGCGAGGACATCTGCAGCAGCCGCACGGCGTGCTGGAGGCGAGGCGACAGCGTCTGCGACTGCCTGTGCTCGTGCCGTAGTTCCATGGCTCCCACTGTGAAACTCCTGAATCCGTTCGGGTCAAATGAAACGGCCCGCAACGACATCGGGTTCGGGCGCACGCCGCGTGCCCTTGCCGCTGGTAGGCCGTGCCGGCGAACCGGCGCGATGCCCTCTCAACGCAAGACCCATGCCGACACCGTCCGGCGGTTTCACATCGCGGGCCGCGCGCCATCCGTCGTGCCCGCCCGATCCCCGCAAAGTCAACAGGCATGGGCCCTGCCGGTGATCGCAGGGTCGCGACCAAGAATTTCCGTCGCGCGCGCCACGGCCATGCCGCCCTCGCGGCGGGCGCCGCCGGAGCCCTCCGGCGCGGCAAGCTTTTCGGCACTTTTTGCCAGCCGGCGTGGTCCGTTCGGACGCGGGCGAGCGACCCGCGCGCGTAACTCCGCGTACCCGTTCGGCTCGCAGGGGCTGGCCCGGGCCTTGCTTCGAGGGGCTGGATCCCCCCTTCCCCGACCCTTCCTTACATCTTGCGCGACGTCGCCCTGCCCCCGTCCTCGATGCGCCGCTGGGCGACGCGCGGCCTGCTGTTGATCGCGCTGATCTTCCTGCTCAAGGAAGCCAGCGCCATCGTGCTGCCGGTGCTGGTCGCGCTGATCCTGACCTTCGTGCTGGCGCCGGCCGTGCGGACCATGCGCCACCACGGTGTGCCCGAGGCCGTCAGCGCGGCGATGCTGGTCACCACCGTCGTCGGCTGCACGGTGCTCGCGGCGGCGCTGCTGGCCGAGCCCGCCGCGCAGTGGTGGGAGCGCGCCCCGCAGGCCCTGTCGCAGGGGCTGAACCGCGTCGACCGCTGGCGCGCGTCCATCCCCGGCTTCGGCCCGCCCACGGAGCGCCGCGCGAGTCGGGCCGCGCCGCCGCCGGCCGACCCGCTGCGCGAGCGCCTGGCCAGCGAAGGCGTGGCCCTGACCGCGCAGCTGGTCGGCGGCGGCCTGCGGCTGATGGTCTCGGCCGCGGCGACCACCATCCTGCTGTACTTCCTGCTCGCCTCCGAGCACTGGGTGCTGTCGCGCTGCATCGAGCTGCTGCCGCACCGGCCCCGATTGCGCTGCTCGGTGCTCAGCGGCTTGCGCGCGGCGCAGCGCGACATCTCGCGCTACATGGTGTCGGTGACCGCCATCAACCTGGTGGTGGGCGGCGTCGTCGCCGGCGCGATGTGGCTGCTGGACCTGCCCAACCCCGGCCTGTGGGGCGCGCTGGCCGTGCTGCTGAACTTCATCCCCTACCTGGGCCCGCTGATCATGGCCGGCCTGCTGCTGGCGGCGTCGGTGGCCACGTCGCCGGGCGACGGCGGCCTGGGCGCGCTGCTGGCGCCGGTCGCCGCCTACCTGTGCCTCCACGGCCTGGAGGCCAACGTCGTGACCCCGCTGGTGGTGGGGAAGCGGCTGTCGATGAATCCGCTGTCGGTGCTGTTGTCGGTGATGTTCTGGGGATGGCTCTGGGGCGTGGCCGGCGCGGTGCTGGCCGTGCCGCTGCTGATCTGCCTGCGCAGCTTCAGCCAGCGCAACCGCCGCATGCGCCCGGTGGCGCTCTACCTGCGTGGCAGCGACCGGCCCTGCCCGCCGCTGGCCACCCTGTTGCGTGAAGCGGCGCCGCGAAGGGAACGTCGTTGAACAGCACCACCCATAATCTGCCGCCTCGACGCGACGCGGGCGCCGCCTGGCCCCGCTGGCGCGTCCATCCACCCGAAGCGCCCATGCCCCTGCCGATCCGCTCCCGTCTGCTCCTCCTGGTCCTGGCCGTGATGCTGCCCGGCGTCATCGCCGCGCTGTGGGTCAGCTGGCAGACCTGGACCGACGAGAAGGACGCGCTGGTGCGCCACATGCGCGACAACACGCGCGCGCTGTCCATGGTGGTCGACAAGGAGCTGGCGCGCCGCGCCGGCATCGCGCGGGTGCTGTCGCTGTCGCAGATCCTGGACAACGCGCCGCAGATCCCGGCCGACGATCTGGCGATGCTGGAACTGCAGTCCCGCCGCGCGATGCAGGGCCTGTCCGGCTGGGTCGAGCTGAACGCCCCCGACCGCACCCTGTTCAGCACCCGGCTGGCCCCGGGCCGCCGCGCCGATGCCGCCAGCGCCCCGACCGCGCCCCCCGAGCCCCCACCCACGCCGGCGGGCCACGCCACCGTCAAGGAAGGACTGCCGCTGCTGGAGCAGCCCGTCGTCGGTCCGCTGCTGCCGGACCCGGCCACCGGCCAGCTGCGCGCCACCGTGGTCCAACCGATCGAGCGTGGCGGCCATGTCTGGTTCAACATGGCCGTGACGCTGCTGCCGCAGGAGCTGCAGCAGATCATCGACGCGCAAGGCCTGCCCCCGGACTGGACCGCCACCATCATGGACAGCCGCGGGACCATCGTCGCGCGGCATCCCGGCGGCATCAGCTTCGCCGGCCGGCCCGGGACCACCGACCTGCTCCAGTTGATGAAGTCGCACGAGGAGGCCGTCTTCGACTCCGTGAACCTCGACGGCCAGCCGGTGACGGGCTACTTCGCCAAGTCGCCGCAGGGGTGGACCGTGATCACTGCGGTGCCGCGCCAATCCCTGCTGGGCGGACGCGTGGCGCCGCTGCAGCCGATCGCGGTGGGCGCGCTGCTGCTGGTGCTGACGGGCCTGATCGGCGCGGTGTGGATCAGTCGCCGCATCTCCGAGCCCATCCACGCGCTGCACGCGATCGCCACCAAGCTGCGCGCGGGCGAGCCCGTGCAGGCGCCCCCCACCGGCATGGTCGAGTGCGACGAGGTGGCCCTGGCGCTGGAGGACGCCAGCGTCGCGATCCGCCAAGGACGCGCCGAGCTCGAGGAGCGCGTCAACGAAGCCGTCGACCGCACGCGCGAGGCGGAGCAGCTCAGCTCGCGCTCGCAGCGCACGGCCGCGCTGGGCCGCCTGACCGGCGGCGTGGCGCACGACTTCAACAACCTGCTGGGCGTGATCAGCAACAGCGCCCACCTGATCCAGCGCAGCCCCGCCGCGGAGTCGCTGCAGATGCCGCTGGGCGCGATCATCCGGTCGGTCGAGGTGGGCAGCCGCATGACGCAGCACCTGCTGCGGGTGGCCGGCCGCCAGCCGGTGCATCCGCAGCTGGTGGACCTGCGCTCGACCTTGGGCGAGGCCAAGGAGCTGCTGACCACCGTGCTGGGCAAGCGCATGCAGCTGACGGTGACCATCGCGCCGGAGCTGCCCAACGTGCGCGTGGACCCCTCGGAGCTGGAACTGTCGCTGATCAACATCGCGCTGAACGCGCGCGACGCGACCGACGGCATGGGCGAGATCACGCTGGACGCGCGCCGGGCCGAGTCCTGGGACGTGGACGACCTGGCGCCGGGCGAGTACGTCGCCATCAGCTTCACCGACCGCGGCCCGGGCATCCCCGAGGACGTGCTGGCACGCGTGTTCGAGCCCTTCTTCACCACCAAGGCCGTCGGCAAGGGCACGGGCCTGGGCCTCAGCCAGGTGCTGGGCTTCTGCGTGCAGGCCGGCGGCACGGCCAAGATCGCCAGCCAGCCCGGCGCGGGCACCACGGTGACGCTGCTGCTGCCCTCGCAGACCAGCGCGCCCGCGCCGCGCGAGGCGATGCCGGCCGGCGCGAGCGGCGTGGCGTCGATGGCGGGCAGCCTGTCGGGCGTGCGGGTGCTGCTGGTCGAGGACAACGAGGAGCTGGCGCGGGTCACCGCCAGCCTGTTGCGCAGCTTCTCCTGCCAGGTGCTGAGCGCGCGCGACGCCGACGAGGCCCTGCAGCAGTTCGGCGCCGGCGCGGCGATCGACGTGGTGCTGTCGGACGTGGTGATGCCGGGCTCCATGGACGGCCAGGCGCTGGCACGGGAGCTGCGCAAGCGCCGGCCCGGCCTGCCGGTGGTGCTGATCAGCGGCTACAGCGCCGCGCTCACCGCGGAGTCCTCGTTCATCGTGCTGCGCAAGCCCGCGTCGCCGTCGCAGATCCTCGACGGCCTGCGCCGCGCGATGGGCCTGCCGACCGAGGCCTGACGGAGGTCACGCGGGTACAGCCCTTGCTGATTCCAGGCATCACCACTCCCACCCCGGAAGGATCGCCATGGACAGCAAGGACGTGATCAACGAGCTCAACACGCTCATCGAGACCTGCAAGGACGGCGAATACGGCTTTCTCAGCTGTGCCGAGCACGTGAAGAGCGCCAGCCTGCGCGAAGTCTTCGCCCAGCGCGCCGCGGATTGCCGCCAGGCCTGCGCGGAATTGCAGCAGCTGGTGCGGCAGCACGGCGGCACACCCGAGGACGAAGGATCGACCACCGGCGCGATGCATCGCGGCTGGGTGGCGGTCAAGGGCACGCTGACCGGCTACAGCGACAAGGCCATGCTCGAGGAATGCGAGCGCGGCGAGGACAGCGCCGTCGCGCGCTACCGCAAGGCCGCGCAGAAGGAGTTGCCCGCGCCCGTGCTCGAGGTCGTGCAGCGCCAACTGGCCGGCGCGCTCCGCAACCACGACCAGATCAAGCTGCTGCGCGATCAGGCGCGCAACGCCGACGCCTGATCGGCCGAGATCCGGCGTTCGCCCCCCCGCGGGGGCGTTCCCGACCCCCCCGCCCCGGTCTCTCGATCTCTCGGTCTCCGGTCTCCGGTCTCCGGTCTCGGGGCTCGGATATCGGGGGGCTGCGACCCGATCCCTCGGCGCGGCGGCGCTCACGCCGCTGCGGGGGATCGGTTCAGTCGGCGGCGCGATGTGAGCCGGAAGCGGCGGGCGTGTCCGCGGGGTGCGCGGCTGCTCGCTGTTCCTTGCGCCCCTGCAGGTAGCCCGCCACCACGCCCATCAGGAGCTGGGCGATCTCGGGATGCACGCGCCCCCGCAGGCTGAGCGGCACCAGGCCCCACAGCATCGTCAGCAGCTGCAGATGGCCGCCGCCGTCCTGGTGCGCGTGAGGCGAAGACCCCTGCGTCGACGATTCACCGGGATCGCGCCCGAACGGGCCGCCAGGACCATGGGCGTGAGGCGCGTGATGCGCCGAGTGAGCATGCGCCGAGCCATGCCCATGGCCGTGCGCCTGCCGGTGCGCGTGATCGTCCCGATGGCGGCCCTCGCCGCGATGGCCCTTGGGCCGCCGCCGCACGAGGCGCCAGAACAGCCAGCTCGCGCCGGTGCCCAGCGCCGGCAGCAGCCAGCGGCTCGGCACCAGCACGGCCTTGCCGCGGTGCTGCAGCGAATCCAGATGCAGCCGGAACTCCAGGTCGCGACGCACCACGCGCAGCTCGGCCATCTCGATGCGCAGCGCGAGGTCCGCCAGCGACTCCGGCGGCTGCGCGAGCGCGCGGTCGGGGACGTCGGGGATGCCGCGGGGGTCAGGGCGTGGCGGTGGGATGGCCATGGGCGGGGGGCTCCTGCGGACCCGGCGCGGCGGCGGCCGTCCTCGGGTCGGGGGGATCGTTGGGGTCGTTGAACAGCCAGTGGAACTGGCGTCGCGAGGCCGGCAGCGACAGCAGCGGGGTCAGCGACTTCATCGCCGCGACGACCCACAGCATCACCAGCAGGTTGAAGACCAGCACGCCGGCGAAGGCCCAGGGCCAGCTCAGGCCGAGCAGATGCACGGCCAGCGCGGCGATCAGGGCCCACAGCGCGATCCAGGCCGTGGTGCCGGCGATCGCGGCGACCACGCCCAGGATGACCAAGCTGACCAGGCCGTGCTGCGCGCGCCGCAGTTCCAGCGCGAGCAGCGACAGCCGGCCCGACACCATGCCGCGCGCGGCGCGGCCCAGGCCGTGGAGATCGCCCAGCCAGCCGACGTCGGGCGGCGGGCCGGGAGGGACGGGAGGCCCGGAGGGCCCCGCGTCCGCGGCGGTCGAGAAGGACGGCGGAACGTCGCTGTCGCTCATGGGCGCGCCGGGCTCAGCGCGTCAGACGCGCGATCAGCATGCCGACCGCCAGCGCGGTGCCGATCGCCATCAGCGGATGCTCGCGCACGTTCGCGCGCACGCCGTCGCACCACTCGTTGCCGGTGGCGCGCAGCCGATCGGCGCGCTCGTGCAGCATGTCGTTCGTGTCCTCCAGGCTCTTCTGCAACTGCTGCGCCGCCGGGGCCGCCGTCGTCGCCAGGCGGTCGATGGTCGCGTGCGCCTTGTCGGCGACACGATTGACCATGTCCACGGCCGCCGTGCTCGAGGGCGCGGCGCCGTTGGCGATCTTGGCGGCATCCTCGGCCGTCGTGAACGGGACGGTCTTGTCGCTCTTCTCGTTGTTGGGCGTGGTGCTCATGGCGGAAGTCCTTTCGTGTCGCGCGGAGGCGGATGGCGGTGGTGGGTGAGCCCCACCGACGGCAAGCCGCGTACCTTGCCGCGCTCGACTTTCCTGCGACGCCCCTCGTCGGCGCCGGGCCGGCGATGCCCGCCGGCCTTCCCGGCACGCGCGCGAGCGCCGGGGGTCCGCCTGATCAGCGCGGCAGCGGCGGCTTGGGATGCGTGTCCAGCCCGCGCTGTGGGGACTCCGCCACCTGCGGGCGACCGCCCTCCGGCTCGATCAGCTCCTCGATGATGAAGTGGCCGTAGTACTGGGCGCGCTCGGCGTGATTGCGGCGCGCGATCTCGGCGATCTCCCGCGCCTGCGCGTCGTCGCTGGCCTTCACCACCAGGAAGTGGAAGCCGCGGCTGGCCAGCTCGCCGTGGCTGCGCAGCAGGTTGACCTCCTGACCGATCGCCGCCAGCGGACTGGCGCGTTGCAGGTCATGCTCGACCTGCGCGCTCATCTCGCGATCGGTGAACACATGGAGGTCCGCATCGGCCACACCGTGCGCGGCGATGGCGGCGCCGGCCTGGCCGGCCTCGGCCGCGCCGGGGAAGCTGATCACGAGGTGGTTGACCGGCTTGTAGACCCCGAAGCTGCTGGCCAGCCTCTCGGGGCGGGCGGTGCGAGTGGCCATGGTCGCTCCTTCATCCCGGGCGACGTCCCGGGGACATCCTGTGGAAGGCAAGCCTCATGCCCATCGGCCATCCGCCCTTTGCGAGCGGCGAAGGCACGCAAGCCCTGTCCCCTCTTTGGAGGGGAGCCCGCCAGGAATGGCTCATGCCCAATCCTCTCGGGCCGATATCGCGGGAAGGCGTCCCGGACCCCTCCGGTCCGACCGGGATCGCCCTGCGCGCCGGCGGGTCAAGCGGTCGCCGACGTTGACGTGGCGGCCATTCACCGGTAACACCGCGGTATCTCCATGCCCCCAAAGGCAGGGGGGTCCGCCGGGCACGGCACTTGCCCTCTTTCGCGACGAACTGGATCAGAACAGGGAAGGAGCGAATCGATGAACGACGGTCTCACCTCGGTGCTGTACATCGAAGACAGCCCGCTCAACGTGATCGTGATGGAGGCCATGTTCGAGCAGCGCCGCGACCTGCGCCTGCACATCGCCGAGGCCGGCATGCCCGCCTGGCGCCTGAGCAGCAAGCTGCAGCCCGCGCTGCTGCTGGTCGACCTCAACCTGCCCGACTGCCACGGCTCCGATCTGCTGAAGTTGCTGCGCATGCGCAGCAGCCTGGCGCAGGTGCCGGCCATCGCGGTGACCGCCGATTCCGACTTCGACGCGCTGGGCGCCGGCTTCATGGAGCTGTGGGCCAAGCCGCTGGATGTGCGCCGCACCCTGGCCCGCCTCGCCGAACTGCTGCCGCCGCCGCGCGCCTCGCTGCTGCCCACCGGCGAGCCCGGCGGCGCGATGGTCGATCCGGCGCCCGGTGGCGTCCGGCGCGACGACACGCCCGGACTCGCGGCACGGCCGCGGCCCGGCCTGTCCGCGGCGCATCGCCAGGCCGGCAGCATGGGCTGGATGCGATGAGCCCGTGCCGCGCGCGGCGGGGAGGCCGCTTCAGGAGCCGCGCATGAGTGCCTGGCTCGACGCCCCCTTGGGCACCATCTCCATCGCCGACCTGGGGCTCGAGCGCGACCGCCGCGAGGCGGCCCTGCACGCGCCGCTGCGGCCGGCGCTCTTCGTCGACAAGGACGGCACCCTCGTCGAGCCCCCCGACCCCGACGACCCGCCCGCGCTCGCGGCCGATCCGGCGCGGCTGCGCTTCGTCCCGGGCGCCGGTGAATCGCTGGCGCGTCTGCGGCAGGCGGGCCTGGCGCTCGTGATCGTCACGAATGAAAGCGGACTGGCGCGCGGCGCGTTCACGCGGGTCCAGTTCGCGCAACTGCAGGCGGCGCTGGTCAAGCGCCTGCGGGACGAGTTCGACGTGATCGTCGACGACGTCGCCGTCTGCCCGCACGCGCCCGATGCGCAAGGCCGCCCGGCCTGCCTGTGCCGCAAGCCCGCCCCCGGCATGCTGCTGCGCACGGCGCGCGCGCATCGGCTGGACCTGGCGCGATCCTGGATGGTCGGCGACACGCTGGACGACGTCGAGGCCGGACACCGCGCCGGCACGGCCGGCTGGCTGCTGGACACCGGCGCGGAAACCCTCTGGCGACGCTCGCCGCTGCGCGAGCCGGACGCCGTGTTCAGCGACTGGCCGTCGCTCACCGATCAGCTGCTGGCCGCGCATGCGGCGGCTTGCGCGGTGACGACGACGACGTTGCCCGCGGCGGTCGACGCAGTGCCGCCCGACGCGCTGGACGAGGTGCCGGGCGCGGGCTCGCCGGATGAGCCGATCGCGTCGAGTCCGCCACCGACGCCGCTGAACGGGGCGCCGGCGCCGGTGTAGCGACCTCCACGCGGGGCTGCGTCCGCAGCAGCCCCATCAGGCGACGCTCGGCCAGGCTCAGGCCCGCGACGGCCGGAGGCGTCCGCATCCAGCGCTGATCGGGCAGCGTCGACAGCCGATCCGACTGCGCCCAGTCGAGCACCGCCGGATGCACGTAGGCCTTGCGGCAGACGGCGACGGTGTTGCCCAGCCGCGCGGCCACCGCCTGGATCGTCTGCTTGCCCGCATCGACCGGCGCCGTGCCCGCGCGCGCATGCGTCAGCAGCAGGTCCAGCGCGTGCACGCTCGCGTGCCAGGTGCGGAAGACCTTGGCGCTGCAGGTCGGACCGCCCTGCTCGGCCAGCCAGTCGTTCACGTCGGCGGCATCGATGCGATGCGCCTCGCCCTGTTCGTCCTCATAGCCGAAGAGCTCCTGCCCGGGCAGATCGCGGCAGCGGCGCACCAGTGCCGCCACGCGCTCGTCGCGCACCGCGAGCTGATGTCGCACGCCGCTCTTGCCGGGGAAGCTCAGGAGCAAGGCGTCGCCGCTCACCTTCACATGCCGGCTGAGCAGCGAGCTCAGGCCATAGGAGCCGTTGCTGCGGGCGTACTCGCGGTGACCGATGCGCATCCAGGTGCGGTCGAGCAAGCGCACCAGCGCCGCGATGACGCGCGCGCGATCGAGGCCACCCTCGCGCAGCCGGCGCTGCACCGCGCGGCGCAGGCGTGGCAGGCGCTGGCCGAAGTCCAGCAGCAGCCCGAACTTGTTCTCGCCCCGCAGGGCCATCCAGTCGGCGTGATAGCGGTATTGCTTGCGGCCGCGCGCGTCGCGGGCGGTGGCCTGGATGTGGCCGTCGTCGCAGGCGCAGATCCAGACGTCGACGTAGGCGGGCGGGATCGCCAGCGCGCGGATGCGCTGGAGCGTCACCGGGTCCCGGATCGGGCGGCCTTCGGCATCGACGTAGCGGAAGCCCTTGGCCGCGCGCTTGCGGCGCAGACCCGGTTCGCAATCGGACACCCAGCGCAGGGACATGTGGCACCTCCTGCGCAGGTCGAGGCAGGTGGCGTGCCACGACCCTCACCCCCGCCCTCTCCCGCCTCGCGGGAGAGGGGGCCGCACGCGCCGCGCAGGAGCGACCTCACGCCAGGCTCGGCACCACGGGGTTCGCTGGGACGAGGTCCGAGAGCCGGGGGCAGCGGACCAGGGTCGGGGGTCAGGGTCAGCGGACCGGGCCCAGAGGGACAGGGTCCTCGGGCCGCAAGGTCAACACCCCGGTGGCAGCGGCGGATGGATTACTGCTCGGCCTTGTCGGCCGCGGCGGCGTCCTCGGCGGCGTACTCCTTGAGGCGGTTGTACAGCGTCTTCAGGCTGATGCCCAGCACCGCGGCGGTCTGTTCCTTGTGGTGCTTGTAGTGCTGCAGCGTGGCCAGGATGAAGGCCTTCTCCACCTGCGCCATCGAGCTGCCCAGCGGCATCGTCACCGACGAGCCGGAGGACTCGGCCGGCGCCGACGCCACGGGCGCGGCCACGCTCATCGCGGTCGCCGTCGAGGCCACGACCCCGGCCGGCGCGGCAGCGGCGGCGGGCTCGACGCCCTCTCCGCGCGGCAGCCACTGCTCGTCGACCGAGTCGCCCGAGGCCATCACATAGGCGCGCTGCACCGCGTTGCGCAGCTCGCGCACGTTGCCCGGCCAGTGGTAGGTCTGCAGTTGCGCCAGCGCCTTCGCGGTGAAGCGCTTGCTCTTGCCTTCCTTCGCGCCGATGCCGCGCAGGAAGTGGTCCGCCAGCAGCGGGACGTCGTCCAGGCGCTCGCGCAGCGGGGGCATCTCGATGGGGAACACGTTCAAGCGGTACAGCAGGTCCTCGCGCAGCTTGCCCGCCTGCACCGCCTGCAGCAGCGGCCGGTTGGACGCCGCGATCACCCGCACGTCCGCGTCCAGCGTCGTGGTCGAGCCCACGCGCATGAAGCGCCCGGTCTCCAGCACGCGCAGCAGCTTGACCTGCAGCTCCAGCGGCATCTCGGTCAGCTCGTCCAGGAACAGCGTGCCGCCGCTGGCGCGCTCGAAGAAGCCCTCGTGCTGCTTGTCCGCGCCGGTGAAGGCGCCCTTCTCGTGGCCGAAGATCTCGCTCTCGATCAGGTTCGGGGAGATCGCGCCGCAGTTCACCGCCAGGAAGGGCTTCTTGCGACGGCGGCTCAGGTCGTGCACCGTCTGCGCGACCAGCTCCTTGCCGGTGCCGCTCTCGCCGTTGATGAAGACCGACACGCTGGTCCCCGCCACACGCGAGATCTGGTCGTAGATGCGCTGCATCGGCGGCGTGCGGCCCCACAGCAGGCCGAAGTGGCCGCTCTGGGCGAGGTTGGCGTTCAGGTCCGCGACCTCGGCCTGCAGCGCCGCGGGCTTCATCACGCGCGACAGCACGCCCTGCAGCTGCGTGATGTTGATCGGCTTGACCAGGTAGTCGGCGGCGCCCAGGCGCAGCGCCTGGATGGAGGTGTCCAGGCTGGCGTGGCCGGTGATCAGCACGACCTCGGAGTTGGCCACCAGCTGCGGGTCCTGGAAGAGCTCCATGCCGTTGCCGTCGGGCAGCTGCAGGTCCAGCAGGACGACATCGGGCTGCTGCAGCGCGATGTGGCGGCGCGCGTCGCGCAGGGTATGGGCCACCGAGACGGTGAACTTCTCGCTCGCAATCAGTTCTTGCAGAGTGGCGACGGAATCGACATCGTCATCCACGATCAACGCATGGGTCACCGGTACATCCTTGTTTGTGGGGCGCGGGCCATTCTTGCAGCAACCCGACGGATTGCCAGCCCCGGCCTCGCATCGATTTGAAAAATATTCCGGTGACGATCGTCGATCCGGACGATGTCCTCAGGCATCGCGACGGCGGCGCTGGATCCAGCCCACCAGGGCCAGGGCAACCACCAGGGTCAGGAAATTCCGGATCTCGAAGGACGAGCGCGATTCCGTGTCCGCGGCGTCGGCGGTCAGCACCTCCGTCATCGAGGGCGTGGCGGCGGGCGAGCGCGGGGCGGTCCCGTTGGCGCCATGGGCGCCGCCGGCATGGACGGAGGGGCCGTGGGCCGGGGCCGCGGCCTCCGGACGCGCCAGCGACGCGAGCTTGGCACCCTCCAGGAAACTGCCGGCGTTCTCCGCGTGGACCGCGGTCGCGGCCAGCATCAGCGGAACAGCCCAGGCGAGCTTGCGCAGGTGCATGAAAAGACTCCTGTGTTGACGGTCCGCCCAAAGGGCAAGCACCGTGCCCGGCGCAACGTCCGGTGACGATTTCACCCCGGTTTCCGGGACATGTCCGAGTCGCGCAGTCGCCTTCCGCGGCCTATCGGCATCGGCATCGGCATCGGCATCGGCATCGGCATCGAAGTCGGAGTCGGAGTCGGAGTCGGAGTCGGAGTCGGAGTCGGAGTCG
>NZ_BCYP01000012.1 GCF_001598255.1 Mitsuaria chitosanitabida ATCC BAA-476 = NBRC 102408 | reverse complement strand
CCTATCGGCATCGGCATCGGCATCGGCATCGGCATCGGCATCGAAGTCGGAGTCGGAGTCGGAGTCGGAGTCGGAGTCGGAGTCGGAGTCGAGTTGGGCCGAGGTCGCGATGCACGACGGATCCGCGGCCAGCCTGAGCGCAGCGCAGAGGCGCGGCCTCGGGCCGGTCGGCGTCGCTCGGGAAGCGGGAATCAGGTCGAGGACGCGGCGCGCTCACGCAGCAGCGCTTCGCCCGGCAGCACGGCCGGGACGCCGGCGGCCGCGGCGAGCGTGAGCGGCAGGTCGTCCGCGGCGACCATGACACGCGCGCCGGCGGCCAGCGCCGCCAGCTCTCCGAGTCCCGGAGCGGTCGGCAAGACCTGACCCCGCGCATGCATCGCCGCGCGGGCGGCCGTGAGCTCGCCCTCCTCGCCCGGTCGGGCGCAGAAGACCGCCACCGTGTCGTCAGCCCAGGAATCGAGCAGCACGTCAGCCGCCGCGCCGAAGGCCGCGGGCGGGCACGCGCGCTCGCCGCCGCCGCCGGGGCAGACCAGCACGTAGCGCTGCCCCAGACGCAACCCGGCCGCGCCGAGCGACTGCCGCGCGAGCTGACTGTCCCGCGCCTGCAGGCGGAAGCGCGGACGCTCGTCGTCGGTCCGCATGCCGATGTGGGCGACGAGCGCCAGCTGACGCCGCGTGTCGTCGTGCGGCGCGAGGGTCTCGGCGTGCGTGTCGGAGAGCAGGCCGTGCGCCGGCTCGCGCTCGTGCGCCAGCACCAGCGGGATGCCCGCCATGCGGCACAGCAGGGCCGCGGGCAGCGCGCTGGAGGCGGCCGACGTGAAGAGGATCGCCGCGTCGAAGTGACTGCGGCGCAGCTTGCGGACCAGGTGCATCTCGGCATCGCCGCGCATGGTCGGCGGCTCGGCCGCGAGCATCGCGGCGCCGTCCGCGGTCCACGACGCGTTGAAGGGCAGCACGTCGTCGATGCCCTCCAGATGCGGCCGCATCGCCAGCCCCTCGGGCGACGCGAGCAAGGTCAGCTGGGCCCAGGGCATGGTCTCGTGCAAGGCGGCGAAGGCCGCCGTCGACGCCAGCACGCCCGCGACGCCGTCGAGCCGCACCAGCAGCACGCGGCGCACGTTGCACCAGCGGCGGTGGCGCAGCCGGACGGCGGCCTCGCGCGCGGTCGGCGCGTCGTCCTCGCCCCCGGCCTCGCGGCCGACCTCGTGTCCAACTCCGGCTTCGCGTTCCGTCCCGCGGTCGATCCGCGCCGAGTCCTCGCCGGGGTCGACGTCATGTCGCGCCGCGGTGGAATCCGGAAGGCGACGCAGAGTGTCGAGCGAGGTCGAGATCATCCCGTGGTCGAGGCAAGCGCCATGCCGGATGACGCCTGCCTCGCCTCCGCGTGCACGTCGGACGTGCGCGTGGCGGAGAGCCGCTTACTTCGTCTTGCTCGACGAGGTGCCCGAGCTGGCGCCCGGCACGCCTGTGCTGCCCGATCCGATCGAACCGCTCGAACTGAGCGAGCCCTGCGCACCGGAGGTGCCGCTGGAAGTGCCGGCGCTCAAGCCCGACTCGCCGCCCAGGGAGCCGGTCGAGCCGGCGGCGCTGCTGCCGGTGCCGATGGAGGTCTCGCCATGTTGGCCGCCGCCCGACGGCTGCCGGCTGCGCTCGGAGCGCCACTTGTTGAAGTCCTCCGAGAACTTCTGATAGCGGTCCTGCCGCCAGCCGCGATAGTCCTCGTCGAGGTTGCGCATCTGCTCGGTGCGCCACTGGTGGTAGTCGGGGTCGTAGTGGCTGTGCTGCGTCGAGGACGGCGATGCGGCGCCATGGCGCTCCTCGCCGCCATATCCGCTCGAACCGCCGCCCTGGCCACCATAGTCGGAACGCCGGCCGGCGTCCTCGCGCCAGCCTTCATGGCGGGGGCCCTGATCGCGGTAGCCATCGCCGTAGCCGCCATAGCCGCCGCTCATGCCGCGCTCGCGCTCGTTCCAGTCGCTGCCTTGCGCGCCGCCACGGTAGCCGCCCTGACTCTGCAGGTCGCCGTGAGCGCGATAGTCCCGCCGGTACTCGTCGCGGCCCTCGAAGCCGCCGCCATAGTTGCCTCCATCGCTGCCGCGCTGACTGCCGCCATAGCCACCCTGACCACCGCCGTACGACGGCCGGCCCTGCTGGCCGCCGCGGTAGCTGCTGCCGTAGCCGCTGCCGTAATCGCCGGTCTGCGTCTCGCGTGAATCGGCCCCGTAATGGCCGCCGTAGTCATCGCGGTCCGCCTGGTAGCTCGAGCCCTGGTAACCCGATCCCTGCTGCCCGGCTCCGTACGAGCGGGCGTCGTCGCGGGCGCGCTCCGAGGACCGGTAGGCCCCGGTCTGCGCGCCATAGTGGCTGCGGTCACCGCCGCCCTGCTCCGATTGCGTGTCGTCGTGCCGCGATTCGTGGCGGCCACGTTGTCCATGCTGGTTCATGTCGACTCCTTCGGTCCCGGACCGGTTGTCGGGACCCGGCGGTCCGCCGCCGCCGCACCGCGCGAGCGTCGATCACGCCACCGGATCCGAACCTGGGATCGGCAATCGTCATACCCCCTCGTCGCGATCGCCGATCGCCGGGAACCACGTGTTCATCGGGGATCCCGGGCGATCAGGCGTCCTGCAAGGTGCGCTCGGCGGTATGCGCCGCCTGTTCCCGCAGGCTGTGGCGCTTGGCGAAGGCCCAGCTCAGCTCGGCGCCCATCAGGAAGACCTGCGTCGAGTAGTAGACCCACAGCATCATGACCACCAGCGAGGCCGCCGCGCCGTAGGCCGAGCTCACACCGCTGCGGCCGATGTAGAGCCCGATCAGCGCCTTGCCCAGGCTGAACAGCGCCGAGGTGATCAGCGCGCCCACCCAGACATCGCGCCAGCGCACCGGCACGTCCGGCACCCACTTGTAGATGACGGCGAACATCACCGTGATCAGCGCGTAGGCCAGCGTGCCGTTGAGGATCTGCGCCAGCAGCACGAAGTCCGCGCCCAGCCAGCCGGTCCACCACTTGCTCGCCGCGGCCAGCGCCGCGCTGGCGACCATGGACACCATGGACAGGAAGCCCAGGCCCAGGATCAGCCCCAGCGACAGCAGCCGCTTGCGCGCCAGCGCCAGCAGGCCGTGCCAGACCGGACCGCTGCGCACCTGCGGCGCCTTCCAGATGCGGTTCAGCGCGTTCTGCAACTCCGCGAAGACCGAGGTCGCGCCGATCAGCAGCACCACCGTGCCGATGACCGCGGCCCAGCCGCCCTCCTCGGGCCGGTTCACGCGCTTGAGCAGATCCTCGACCGCCATCGCGCCCTGGAGGCCGACCAGGCCGGAGAGCTGCTCCATCACCTCCCCCCGCGCGGCCTGCTCGCCGAAGACCAGCCCCGCCACCGCGATCACGATCAGCAGCAAGGGGGCGATGGAGAACAGCGTGTAGTAGGCCAGCGCCGCGCCCATGCTGGGCGCGTTGTCGTCGCTCCAGCCTTGCGCGGCGTCGCGGACGATCTCGACGGCTTCCTGGAGATGCGCGGGCAGTTTCATCATGCGTGTGGGCCGCGCCGGACGCGGCGGTGTTGAACGTCGTGAACGGGACTTGTCTGCCGAGGCAAGGGAAGGTCCCGCGCCGGGCGGCACGCGACTTGCCTCGTCAAGCCTATCCCAACCCTTCCGGAGACTTCCATGGCCAGCACCACCATTTCCTCGGACCGCGTCGAGGGCACCAAGGTCTACAACGGCAACGGCGACAAGCTGGGCTCGATCGACAGCCTGGTGATCGACAAGCGCTCGGGCCTCGTGCGCTACGCCGCGCTGGAGTTCGGCGGCTTCATGGGCATCGGCACCGACCGTTATCCCATCCCCTGGAACATGCTGAAGTACGACACCAGCCTGGATGGCTACGTCGTGCCGCTGCGCGAGGACCAGCTCGAGAAGGCCCCGCGCTACGCGCAGGCCGACCGTCCGGAGTACACCGACGAATATGGCCGCAAGGTCTACGACTACTACGGCGTCGCCTGGATGTGACCCCCATGAGAAAGCCGCCTCGAGGGCGGCTTTCTCTTTCCGGCGATGTTTGCGGCGATGGCGGGTCGCCGCGATCGGTCAGTGCGCGTCGCCGCGCGGCTCGTCGTCCTTCTCATCGGGCTTGTGCGTCACCACCGGCTTGACCGCGCCGACCGCGATGAAGCGGGCGTACTCGCTGCGCGGCATCACGGCGCTCAGGCGCGCGTCCCCATCCTCCCAGCCCAGCGTCACGTCGATCTCGTTGATCTCGACATGCACGGGGCCCGGACGGATGCGCATCAGCGGGCCGTCGCCGGTGCGGTAGTCCACCTCGCCGCAGACGAAGGCGGACTGGCTCAGCGGATGCTCGGGCACTGCGAGGCGCTCCTCGGCGGGCACGACGGCGGAATCGTCGGCCGGATGGGTCGGGGGAAGTGGGGGTCGGGCGCTCATGGCAGGTCCTCCTGGTGATCGTCCGAGACCAGGCCGCGCTGATCGTCCAGCCATTGCCACATCCGGACCATCACCGCGGCGGCGGTGCAGGTCGCGAGCGTCATCAGCAGCAGCATCTCGTTCATGGCGGCACCCGGACTCGGGGTTGGGATGGACGCATCGTCGCCGCCGGCCGCGTCCCGGCGTAGCGGCGCCCGCCGCGAGCCGCTGTAGGCGCTGTCCCACACCGTCCGCCGGGCCCCGGATCCGGCCGCGCCGGCCGCGTGTGTGAAGTCCTGAAAAGCCGTGTCGACGGGGTGAACCGGACGTCAACGTCGTGCCACGGCTTCCGTTGAACCCACAGGCTGTAGGACGACGCCGGACAGACCCCGGCTACTCCCACCGACATCTCGGACCGAGATGCGCCTATGGGAACCGGCCTCGCCGGCGCCGATAGTGAATGCAACGGAACCCACCCGGAGAACCATCATGAGCCTCCTCCACATCACCGCCGCTGAGACCTCCGCGCCGCTGTTCGAGATCCGTTTTGAATCGCTCTTCGATGCCGGCCGCGGCATGTCCTTCCCCTGCGATCAGCAAGGCCACGTCGACCTCGACAGCCTGCCGGCCCGGGCCCGCAACAACTACCTCTTCGCCCGCGCCATGGTCGGCAAGGATTACCTGCCGCCCTCGATCCGCACCAGCCACTGATCGCAGCCGTCGCGCCGGTCGCCCGAGATCGGCGCCCCGGCGGCATCCCGCCTCCTGTTCCCCGTCTCCGATTCCTGCGTTTCCTCTGCTTCCTCCCTGCTCTTGCGAGCTTCGAGCCGCGTGCCGTTTCCACGGTCGCGGCTCTTTCTTTTGCGGAGTCGACAGGAGGTCGCGCCGATGGACGGCTCGCCGTCCTACAGCGAATGCCTGAACCGTCCGACCCACGGCGCGAGGGCGGCTCCATAGACTGAAGCCATCGATTCACCCCCACCCAACCGAAAGGAGTTCACCATGAACTGGGACCGCATCGAAGGCAACTGGACGCAGCTCAAGGGCAAGGTCCGCGAGCAATGGGGCAAGCTGACCGACGACGACATCGACGTCATCGCCGGCAAGCGCGACCAGCTGTCCGGCAAGATCCAGGAGCGCTACGGCATCGCCAAGGACGAGGCCGACAAGCAGCTGGATCAATGGCAGAAGGGTGCCAACGACCGTTGGCTCAGCTGATGCCGGGCGGGCGCGCAGGCGCCCTCCCCGACGATTGCTCCGTGTTTCCGACGCTCTGACTGTTTGACTGCATCCTCCCTGTTGCCGCGCCTCACCCTCCGGGTCGGCGCGGCTTTTTTATGAGGACGCGTTCAGCGCGTGACGGCGGGCGTCGCTTCCTCGAAGCGGTCCACGGTGCGCAGCGGCTTGAACAGCGCGGCCCAGCCGGCCACGACGCCCAGCGTGCACAAGGCGCCGGTCACGGCCGCGGGCACCGCGCCGAGCGCCGCGGCGGCGCTGCCGGCGCGGAACTCGCCGAGCTCGTTGGACGAGCCGATGAAGAGCATGTTCACGGCGTTGACGCGGCCGCGCATCTCGTCGGGCGTGGAGAACTGCACCAGCGCCCCGCGGATGTAGACGCTGACCATGTCGGCCGCGCCCGCCACGGCCAGCGCGGCGAAGGACAGCCAGAAGGTCGTCGACAGCGAGAAGGTCAGGTTGGCCAGGCCGAACACCGCGACCGCCGCGAACATCGTCTTGCCGACGTGGCGGTTGAAGGGCCGCAGGCTCAGGTAGAAGCCGGCGGTGACCTCGCCCACGGCCATCGCGCTGCGCAGCGCGCCCAGGCCCTCGGGTCCGGCGTGCAGCACTTCGTGCGCGTAGATCGGCAGCAGCGCGACCACGCCGCCCAGCAGCACCGCGAACAGGTCCAGCGAGATCGTGCCCAGGATGATGGGCCGGGTGCGGATGAAATGGATACCCGCGCCGAAGCGCTGCCAGATGTTGCCGGCGGCCGGGTTCAGCGGCGGCGCGAAGCGCACCGGCACGCGGGTCACCAGCAGCGCGGTGCCGATGGTGAAGCAGACCAGGCAGACCAGGAAGGTCAGCGTGGCGCCGCCGAAGCCGTACAGCAGACCGCCCAGGAAGGGGCCGCCGATGCTGGCGATGCGCAGCAGCATGCTGTTGGCGGCGATGGCCTGGGCGAGCTGCTCGCGCGGCACGATCTGCGGCAGCAGGCTCTGCAGCGCCGGGCCCGAGAAGGCCCGCGAGCACCCGAACACCACCAGCACCGCGTAGATGCCGGTGACGCCGGCGCTCCCATGGCCGGACAGCCACCACAGCGCCAGGCTGCAGCCCGCGCTCACGGCCCAGCTCGCGGCCAGGATGGGCTTGCGGCTGACGCGGTCGATCAGGTCGCCGGCCGGCAGCAGCAGGAGCAGCATCGGGATGAACTGCGCCAGGCCGACATAGGCCAGGGCCAGCGGCTCGCGCGTCAGGTCGTAGACCTGCCAGGCCACCACCACCGCCTGCACCTGCTGCGCGACCACGGCCATCAGCCGCGCGATCAGGAACGCGGCGACGCCCTGGTGGCGAAAGATGCTGGGCTTCGCGCCGGCGGCACTCGCGTCGGGCGCGGACGGGGATGCCGCGCTGGCGGCCGACGAGGAAGACGGAGGCGTCGAGGGGGAACTGGGCGTGGTCACGGCGGGAGATGCTCTTCGGGGCCTTCTTGGGCGGGCGCGGGCCAGTTTACCGATGGGGGCTGGGCGGACCGCGCGCGAGCGTTCGCCGCTGGGCGCATGGCGATGTCACAAGCGCGGAGGCTGCGTCGTCTTGTGGATGTGGACGCCGAAACGCCGCCCGATTCACGGTCGGGAAGCGCGGCGGCAACACCTCAGCAACACCCTCACGGAGCCTTCCATGACCCTTCGCTTCAAGCACGACCAACTGTCCGGCCCCCAGTTCAAGGCCATGGCCGAGCTGTCCGCCGCCAACCGCGAGAGCAGCATCGAGCACGGCCTGCAATGCCTGATCGAGATCCGCGCCTCGCAACTCAACGGCTGCGCCTTCTGCCTGGACATGCACATCAAGCAGGCCACCATCGGCGGCGAGCGTCCGCTGCGCCTGCACCACATCGCGATCTGGCGCGAGTCGCCGCTGTTCTCGGAGCGCGAGCGCGCCGCCCTGGCCTGGACCGAGGCGCTGACCCGCATCCCGGAGGACGGCGTCTCCGACGCGCTCTTCCATCGCGTGCGGGAGCACTTCGACGACAAGGCGCTGTCGGACCTGACTTACCTGATCGCCACGATCAATGCCTGGAACCGCCTCAACGTCGCCACCCGCGGCGTGCCGGGCACCTATGACCGCATGTACGGGCTGGACAAGGCCGGCTTGAACTGAGCGGTCCGCGTCCTCGGGACCGCGGTTCGACCGGGGGCGCGGGGACGTCATGAGCGACCGCTTCCCGGCGCGGTAGGCGGCCTCCTACAGCACGTCGTTTTCCGCTCCGACGAGCGGTCGCGGCCCGGGACTGCCCATTCGGACCAGGGCAGTCCCTACAGTGGATTCCATCGCGGCACGTCGCCGCGCAGGAGACCGAGATGCTGCACTACGCCGTCGTCTTTTTCGTCATTGCCCTGATCGCCGCGCTGTTCGGCTTCGGTGGCATCGCCGCTGGCGCCGCCAGCATCGCGAAGATTCTCTTCTTCGTGTTCGTGATCATGGCCGTCGCGACCTTCGTGATGAGCCTGCTCCGAAAGTGACCGCCTTGCGCGGACATCGATGACATCCCCCTGAGAAAAGAAAGAAAGGATCGCCATGACCAAGTCGCTCACCACCTCCCTGATCGCCGCCGCCCTGGGCCTGTGCGCGGGCCTCGCGCACGCCGAGAACTTCTCCAAGTCGGTCTACGACGGCGCGAAGGACGACATCAAGAAGACCTACTCGGCCGACAAGGACGCCTGCGGCAAGCTGTCCGGCAACGCCAAGGACATCTGCGTCGAGGAAGCCAAGGGGCGCGAGAAGGTGGCGCTGGCGCAGCTGGACTACAACTACACCGGCAAGGCCAAGGACGAGAGCAAGCTGATCGAGGCGCGCTACGAGGCCCGTTACGACGTGGCCAAGGAACGCTGCGACGACCGCTCCGGCGAGGCCAAGGACCTGTGCAACCGCGAGGCCAAGACCGCCTACGAGAAGGCCAAGGCCGAGCACAAGATGAACAAGAAGGTCGCCGCGGCGGTCGATGACGCCGAGGAAGCGCGCGTCAAGGCCGACTACAAGCTGGCCTCCGAGAAGTGCAACACGCTGTCGGGCGATGCCAAGGACGTGTGCGTGGCCTCCGCGAAGGCCCGCTACAACCAGTGATCTCGAGATCCCTCACTTCCCCCGTGGGAGGTGGTCGTCGATCCAGTGCTTCGGTGACCACCCGACGTTGAACCGGCGGATCCGGGTTCCAAATCGAACAACAGCCCGGATCCCCCTGTCGACCCTCTTCGGAACGGCGCCCCTCGCGGGCGCCGTTTCCCTTTCCTCGGCCGCCGTCACGACCGCCCGGCCGGATCGATTGCCCGCCGATGGGTTCCGGCCCTCCACCTTCGTGCCGGCTTCTCCTTCGCGCCATCCGGCTCGAGCGGGCGAAGCCAGTCTCCAGCAACGACAAAGCCGGCGGATGCCGGCTTTGCTCGTTCAGGGGATACGGGTCTCACCAGGTCTTCTGGAAGGACATCCCGATCTTGCCGCCGCCCGGGCGGAAGGTCAGCGAGGACTGCCCGCTGAGCTCCATCCGGAAGCCCTTGCGCAGGTCCGCATAAGGCTTGCGCGAGTTGAAGACCAGCCCGACCCGCACCTGGCGGCCGTCGCGATTGGCGGCACCGGGCAGATTGAGGTCATCGATCTGCGCATGCGGCGCGTCGACCAGCGAGGTCTGCACGAAGGCGTGGGACCGCGGCCCGGTGGGCAGCGCCAGGCCGACCAGCACGCCGGCATCACCGGCCACGCCCGGGCGCAGGTTCTGATAGGGCGTGGCGTACAGCCCGCCGCTGGGCATCATGCCCCGCTGCTCGACGCCCAGGCCGACGCGCAGCGCGCTGCGACTCCAGGGGCGGCCCCACATCATGGTCTGCGTCGCCTGACCCGAGCGTCCGTACCAGCCGGCCGCGCCGGCGGCCTGGTTGGCGGTGGCCAGCGGCTCGGCGGCGCTGCGGGTCACGGTCACCCGCGCACCGCCGGACGACGCCTCGCGCGCGCTGGACTGCCAGTGCGTCCGATCGGCCAGGCTGTGGCCGTTCAGCTCGACGGCGTCATCCAGCGAACTCGAGGCCGACGGCGCCGCCACAGGATCGGCCGCCGCGCACAGCGGCAGCCAGGCGGCGAGCAGCGACACGCAGACGGCTGGAACCGCGGCGGCGGGCCGGCCGGCGTGGGGACGAGGGAAGAAGGCATTCATGACTCACTCCCAAGGTCGATACAGCTTATGACGCGGGTTGCGACAGGAAGATCTCGATCCGACGATTGGCGGCCCGGCCGGCCTCGGTGGCATTGCTGGCCACCGGTTGCCGGGCGCCGCGCCCCTCGACGAGCAGGCGTCCACGCTGGACGCCGTGTTGAACCAGGTATTCGCGAACGGCCTCGGCCCGATCCTGCGACAGCGGATCGTTCACGTCGGCCGGGGCGGTGCTGTCGGTGTGGCCCACCACCGTCACCCGGACCTCGCCGTCGAGGCCGCGCGCGAGTTCATCGAGCACCGGCCGCACGGCCGGCTTCAGGTCCGACTTGCCGGCATCGAAGCCGAAATCCGCCGGAATCAGGAGCTTGAGCTGGTTGTCCGCGGTCTTGACGACCACGATGCCGGTGCCAGCGCTGGCGCGGGTCAGGACCTCGCGCTTGTGTTCCAGGGGCCGCGACCAGAGGTTCGCGGAGGCGCCGATCGCGGCGCCGCCGGAAGTGTTCGATCCCCGCTCGTTCATGGTCCCGCATCCGCCCAGCGCGAGCAGCAGGCCCGCGGCCAGCACCGGCAAGGCGGTCGCCTGGAGCCGGGTTCGGCGGCGCAGGGGCGCCGCGGCGACGGTCAGGCGGGGAAGCGAGGGGGTATGGCGCATGGGGTCATCTCCAGTTCAGCTGAGCGTCGGACGGTCTTTCGGGACCTTGTGGAAGCCATGCTAAGGAGGCGGTCATGCGCCGGGTGTAGTCGGCGGTCGGAAGCGGAAGTCAGACACCGCCGACAAGGGCGGGTCCGGCCGTCGCGCCGCGAGGCCGGTCGACAGGGTCAGGCGTCGATCGAGACCTCGCCGATCGCCGGTTCGTCGTCCAGCGGCAGCAGGTCTTCCTCGGACAGCTCGGTGGCGTCGATCATCTCGTCGAAGCTGGCCTGGTCGGCCGCGCCGCGATGGGCGATCAGGGGCTTGTCCAGCGGGCGGTAGACGCGGCTGCGCAGGCGCGCCAGGCGCTCGGAGCAGGCGACCTCGTGGGCGACGCGCTCCGGGTCCAGCAGCATCGCGAACGGGTTGGCGGCGAAGTCTTGAGTCGAGGTCAGCATGTCGGTCTCCAGCGGAAGTCCAGGGCCATGAGGGGTCCGGCGAGGGGTGCCGGCATGGGATGAACTGTAGAGACCGGACCGGGGCGGCAAGAGTCGGCGCCCGGCCAAACGGCGTGTCAGACGGATTCCTAGGGATTTGCCAGCAGCCGCCTCACAACCGAGGGTCCGGCCGCGGGCTCGCCGCCTCGACCGGCCGTCAGCCGGGACGGGCGCGGGCTCAGCGCGCCTCGGGCTTGGGCGCCCGCTTGGCGAGCTGGTCCAGCCGCTCCGCCAGTTCGTCCTGCCCGGCGCGCCGGGCGAAGTCGGCGGCGCTCATCCGGTGGTCGTTGCGCAGGGTCACGTCGGCGCCCGCGTCGATCAGGATGTCGGCCCCGCTGAGGCCGCCATAGCCGGCGGCCATCATCAGCGGCGTGGTGCCGTTGGGAGAACGGGCATCGATCTCGGCGCCCTGCTCCAGCAGCCAGCGCACGACGTGCTCGTTGGGGCCGGCCGCGGCGTAATGCAGGGCCGTCCAGCCCGCGTCATTGACCAGCGCGCCGCGCTTGACCAGCAGTTGCACCCAGTCGAGCCGCCCGTGGATCGCCGCCAGCATCAGCGGGGTCTCGCCCGCCTGGTTGATGGCGTTGACGTCGGTGCCGGGGCTCTTGAGCAGCACCTCCAGCGCCTTGCCCGACTCCTCGCGGATCGCCACGTGCAGCGCCGTGTTGCGCTGGCCGTCGCGCAGATTCGGGTCGACGCCGGCCAGCAGCAGCGACATCACCGTGCCGGCATGGTCGTTGCGGGCGGCGACATGCAACTCGGGCGACGGCGTCGACGCGGACGCGGCGGCCGCCGGTGGCTCGGGCGAGAAGCGGCTCTGCGCCGCCGCGGGCAGCGTCAGGCTCAGCCCCAGGGCCAGGGTGATGACGAGGCGCCCGGCCATCTCAGGCCGCCTCGGGCAGCTGGAACAGACGCCGCGTGTTCGCGGTGCACTGCTCGGCCAGGGTCTCCACCGGCACCCCGCGGACCTCGGCGATCAGCTTGGCCACATGCGGCACGTAGGCCGGCTGGTTCAGCTTGCCGCGGAAGGGGACCGGGGCCAGGTAGGGGCTGTCGGTCTCGATGAGCAGGCGATCGGCCGGCACCATCTTGGCCACCTCGCGCAGGTCGGCGGCGTTCTTGAAGGTCACGATGCCCGAGAACGAGATATGGAAGCCCAGGTCCAGCGAGGCCCGCGCCACGTCCAGGGTTTCGGTGAAGCAGTGCACCACGCCGCCGGGCTCGCCGGCCTGCTCCTCGCGCATCAGCCGCAGGGTGTCCTCGGCCGCCGAGCGGGTGTGGATCACCAGCGGCTTGCCGGTGCGCCGCGCCGCGCGGATGTGGTTGCGGAAGCGCTCGCGCTGCCATTCCATCTCCTCGATGGTCCGGCCGTTGAGGCGGTAGTAGTCCAGCCCGGTCTCGCCGATGGCCACCACCTTGGGGTGGGCCGCGCCGGCGACCAGCTCGTCCACGCTGGGCTCGTGGACCTCGTCGCTGTCCGGGTGCACGCCGACCGTGGCGAACAGCTGCCCATGGGCATCGGCCAGGCCGCGGACCTCGGGGAACTCCTCCATGGTCGTGCAGATGCAGATGGCCTGACGCACGTCGGCCGCGTCCATGGCGGCGAGCAGATCGGGGAGCTGGGACTTGAGCTCGGGGAAGCTCAGGTGGCAATGGGAATCGATGTACATCGGGGCAACTCGTCCGGGTCCGCCCCGGAAGGCGCGACGCCGCGCGAGGCGGCGTCGGAATCATCAGGAATCGGCAGCGATCGGCGCTTCGTCGGCCCTGGGCCGACGGTCCCGCTCAGATCGTCTGCGTCGGCTTGGCCGAGGAGATCGCCGTCCCCAGCAGTTCCTCGATCTTGAGCTTGATCAGCCGCGTCTTCTCGTCGCCGGGGAAGCGCACGCCCACGCCCTGCGTGCGGCCGCCCGACGCGTTGGCCGGGGTCAGCCAGGCGACCTTGCCGGCGACGGGATAGCGGTTCGGGTCCTCGGGCAGGGTCATCAGCAGATAGATGTCCTCGCCCAGCTTGTAGTCCCGGCTGGTCGGGACGAACACGCCGCCCTCGGAAAAGATCGGGATGTAGGCCGCGTAGAGCGCGCCCTTCTCCTTGAACACCAGCTGGATCACGCTGGGCCGGGCGCCTCCCGCCGGGGCCGGCACGGGGGCGGAGGCGGAAGCGGGCGTGGTCGAGGTCATGGGCGTCGCGGGGAATGGGGGTGGTCGGGTCGGATCGGCGGGATCCGGAACGAGGGTCGAGTCTACTCGCGCGGCCGGGCCCTCAGCGGGCCGGGCGCATCGCCTGCTGGCCCTGGGCCACGAGGGACTCCATCAGCAGGCCGGCGTTGAGCGGATGGTCCGCGTGACGGGCGGCGTCCTGCAGCACCTTGGCCCAGCGCTCCAGCGCCGCGCGCACGGCCGGCAGCTTGGGCAGCGCGTCGCGCGGGAAGAAGGTCGGCGTGGCGCCGTGGGCGATGCGCATCAGGTCGTGCACCAGGCGCTGCATCGCGGCGATCGCACGCGGCACCGGCCAGTCGGTCAGCGCGACGGCCTCGCCCCGCGCGATGCGGCGCGGCAGCTCCAGCCAGGTCCTGGCGGCGATGCCCTCCTCGCTCCACTGCAGCGCCTCCTGCGGGCGCCCGCCGGTGGCCGCGAGCAGCACTTCCGGCTGGTCCACGCCCTGCGCGCCCAGCCAGCCCAGCGCCTCGTCGCGCGCGGGCAGCGCCATCTGCAGCGGCTGGCAGCGGCTGCGGATGGTCGGCAGCAGTTGCTGCGGCGCCGCGCTGGCCAGCACGAAGCGCAGCAGCCCGGCGGGCTCCTCCAGCGTCTTGAGCAGCGCGTTGGCGGCGACGGTGTTCAGCGCCTCGGCCGGGTAGACCACCACGACCTTGGCCTTGCCGCGCGCCGCGCTGACCTGCGCGAAGGACAGCATCTGGCGCACCGCCTCGATCTTGATCTCGCGGCTGGGCTTGGTCTTGCTGGCCTTGGCCGTGCCCTCCTCGCCCTCCATCGCGCCGAAGCCCAGCGGCTCGCGCAGCGCGTCGGGCAGCAGCACCTGGAAGTCCGGATGCGAGCGCGAACGCAGCAGGTGGCAGCTGGCGCAACGGCCGCAGCCCGGTTGATCGGTGGAGGTGCGCGCCTCGCAGAGCCAGGCCTGCGCCAGCAGCAGCGCCAGGTCGAACTGGCCCACGCCGGCCGGCCCCTGCAGCAGCAGCGCATGGCTGCGGCCTTGCGTCAGCGCCTGATGCAGCGGTCCCGCCAGCCAGGGCAGCGGCAACGCGCCGCCGTCGGCCAGCGCGACCTCGGTGTCGGCTCCGCCGCTGATCGCGGACTCGCTCACCATCCCCGCTGCTCCAGCGCCGCGATCACCTGCGCGCCGACGCCCTCGATGGTGTCGCCCGCGTCGATGCGGACGAAGCGCGTCGGCGAGCCCTCCGCCCGGCGGCGATAGGCGTCGCGCACGCGCTCGAAGAACGCGAGGTCCAGCTGCTCCAACCGATCCGCGTCACGCGCCTGGGCGCGCCGCTGCGCGGCCACCGCGGGATCGACGTCGAACCAGAAGGTCAGGTCCGGCTCGCGGCCTTCCTGGACCCATCGCTCCAGGGTGCCCAGCACCTGCCAGTCCATCCCGCGGCCGCCGCCCTGGTAGGCGAAGCTCGCGTCGGTGAAGCGGTCGCACAGCACGGTGTGGCCCTGCGCCAGCGCCGGCGCGATCACGTTGCGGACATGGTCGCGGCGGGCGGCGAAGACCAGCAGGGCCTCCGTCAGGCCGTCCATGTCGCGATGCAGGAAGAGCTCGCGCAGCGACTCGGCCAGCGGCGTGCCGCCCGGCTCGCGCGTCTGCACGAGCTCGGCGCCGCCCTGGCGCAGGTGCCGGGCGACGCGCTCGATGTGGGTGGACTTGCCGGCCCCGTCGATGCCCTCGAAGGTGATGAATCTGCCGCTCACGCGTGAAAGCTCTCTGGAAAAAGCGCAGCGCGGACGCTCAGCGGCCGCGCTGGTATTTGTTGACCGCGCGATTATGCGCGGCCAGGTCGTCGCTGAACTGGCTGGTGCCGTCGCCGCGCGACACGAAGTACAGCGCCTTGGACGGGGTCGGATGCAGCGCCGCCTGCAGCGCGGCCAGTCCCGGCATCGCGATCGGCGTGGGGGGCAGGCCGCCGCGGGTGTAGGTGTTGAACGGGGTGTCCGTCAGCAGGTGGATCTTGCGCAGGTTGCCGTCGAACTCCGTGCCCAGCCCGTAGATCACGGTCGGGTCGGTCTGCAGCGGCATGCCGGCCTTGAGGCGGTTCACGAACACGGCCGCCACCAGCCCGCGGTCGGCCGCGGCGCCGGTCTCCTTCTCGACGATGGAGGCCAGGATCAGCGCCTCGTCCGCGCTGCGCAGCGGCAGCCCGTCCGAGCGCCCGGCCCAGGCGCTGTCCAGCCGCTTCTGCATCAGCGCATGGGCGCGGCGCAGCACGGTCAGGTCGCTGACGCCGCGGCTGTAGGCGTAGGTGTCGGGGAAGAAGCGGCCCTCGGCCGCCTGGCCCGGCGCGCCCAGGGCGGCCATGACCTGCTCGTCCGTCATCGAGGCCAGGGTCTGCTTGAGCGCCGGCGCGGCCGCGACCGCGGCGCGCAGCTGGCGGAAGTTCCAGCCCTCGATGATGCGCAGCTGCTCCAGGGTCTGGTCGCCCTTGACCATCTTGTCCAGCAGCTCGCGGGGGGTGATGCCGGCGTGGACCTCGTAGCTGCCCGCGCGGATCTTCTTGGACTGGCCCGACCAGCGGAACCACTCGTACAGGAAGCGCGGATCGGTCCGCACGCCCGCGCCGACCCAGGCCTGCGCGATCTGCATCGGCGCGGTGCCGGGCTCGATGGACAGCTCGACGCTGGGCTTCTCCAGCAACAGCGGCTGCTGCAGCCACCACCAGACGGCGCCCGCGGCGCCCGCCGCCAGCACGGTCAGGCCCACCAGCAGCGACAGCAGCCAGCGGCCGATCCGTCCCCCCTGCTTCCGGGACCCCTTGTTCGTTCTTCTCTTCGCGCGTGCCAAGACCCAACGCCTCTCATGTGATGCGGGGGCTGATGATAATCGGCCCCATGATCGAAGACCTCCACCATGCATCTCCCGCCGTCCCGGGTTCGGCCCTGGGCGCCGTCCGGTTGGCCGACTGGGGCGTGATCCGCGCCCAGGGCGAGGAATCGGCCAAGTTCCTGCACAGCCAGCTGACGCAAGACCTGGCCCTCCAGACCCCGCGGCAGGCGCGCCTGGCGGGCTTCTGCTCGGCCAAGGGCCGGCTGCTGGCCAGCATGCTCGCGATCAAGCCGGACGATCAGTCGGTGCTGATGGCGCTGCCCGCGGAAGTCCTGCCGGCGACGGTCAAGCGCCTGTCCATGTTCGTGCTGCGCGCCAAGACCAAGCTGAGCGACGACAGCGCCGCCTGGGCCGTCTGGGGCCTGTCCGGCGCCCAGGCGCGCGACTGGCTGGGCGAGGCCGCGCCGGCCGAGGTCTGGTCCGTGGGCCGCCTGGCCCTGGCCGACGGCGGCGAGGGCTACGCCACCCGCCTGCCCGACGACGGCCTCACGCCGCGCTTCCTGCTGCTGCAGCCGGCCGCCGCGCCCGCCCCGGCGCTGCCGCTGATCGACCCCGAGGAATGGCAGGGCCTGGACGTCACCGCCGGCCTGGCCTGGGTCCGCGAGGGCACGGTCGAGCAGTTCGTCCCCCAGATGATCAATTTCGAGCTGATCGGCGGCGTGAACTTCCAGAAGGGCTGCTATCCCGGCCAGGAGATCGTCGCCCGCAGCCAGTACCGTGGCACGATCAAGCGCCGGACCCACCTGTTCGCGCTGGACGGGGTCGACGCCGACGTCCGCCCGGGCCAGGAGATCTTCCATAGCGAGGACGGCGAGCAGCCGGCCGGCATGGTGGCCGGCTTCGGCCGCCAGGAAGGCCGCCCGCTGCTGCTGGCCGAGGTGAAGCTGGCCGCGCTGGAGTCCGGCACGCTGCACCTGGGCGGCCCGCAAGGCCCGCTGCTGAGCCCCCGTCCCCTTCCCTACCTCATTGGAGCCCCTGAATGACCTCTTCGCCGCCGACGCGCACCGCCCATCCTGCCGATCGCTCGACCGCCGCCGCCGCGTCGATCGAGCTCTACGTCTACTACAAGGTCCATGCGGACCAGCTGGCGGCCGCGCAGGCCGCCTTCGAGCAGGCCCGGGAGGGTCGTCCGGTGCGGCTGCTGCAGCGCCAGGACAACGATCCGGTGTTCAGCACCTGGATGGAAATCTACGGCCCCGGGCTGCCCGACCCGGCCGCCGCGGAGCATGACATCGCCGCCGCCCTGAGCGCCTTCGCGCAGGGACCCCGCCACCGCGAGGCCTTCCGCGCCGTCGCCGGTTCCGGGGAGGCGCGCTGATGGAACACAACGTCTCCCTCATCTCGACCCTGGCCATGGGCTTCGGCCTGGCCCTGGTCTTCGGCTTCATCGCGGAGCGAGTCAAGCTGCCCGCGCTGGTCGGCTACCTGATCGCCGGCATCATCATCGGCCCGGCCACGCCCGGCTTCGTCGCCGACGTGGGCATCGCGGCCCAGCTCTCCGAGATCGGCGTGATGCTGCTGATGTTCGGCGTCGGCCTGCATTTCTCGCTGGGCGACCTGATGGCGGTCAAGCGCATCGCCCTGCCCGGCGCCATCGTCCAGATGGGCGCGGCCACGCTGCTGGGCATGGGCCTGGCCCTGTGGTGGGGCTGGTCGACCGGCGCGGCGCTGGTCTTCGGCCTGTCGCTGTCCTGCGCCAGCACGGTGGTGCTGCTCAAGGCGCTGGAGGCGCGCGGCACGCTGGAATCGGTCAACGGCCGCATCGCGGTGGGCTGGCTGGTGGTCGAGGACCTGGCCACCGTGCTGATCCTGGTGCTGCTGCCGCCGCTGGCGCCGGTGCTCGGCGGCGCCTCGCTGGACACCTCGAGCAGCGCCCCGCTGTGGCGCACCATCGCCGAGACCCTGGCGCAGATGGCCGCCTTCGTGGTGCTGATGCTGGTGGTGGGCCGCCGCGTGCTGCCCTGGCTGCTGTGGCAGGTGGCGCGCACCGGCTCGCGCGAGCTGTTCACGCTGATGGTCATCGCGGTGGCGATCGGCATCGCCTACGGCGCGGCCGAGCTCTTCCACGTGTCCTTCGCGCTGGGCGCCTTCTTCGCCGGCATGGTGATGCGCGAGTCCGAGTACAGCCACCGCGCCGCGCAGGAGTCGCTCCCGCTGCGGGACTCGTTCTCGGTGCTGTTCTTCGTGTCGGTGGGCATGCTGTTCGACCCGATGACGCTGGTGGAACAGCCCTGGCACCTGCTGGGCGTGGTGGCCATCGTCATGGTCGGCAAGGCGCTGGCGGCGACGCTGCTGGTGATCGCCTTCCGCTATCCGCTGAACACGGCGATGACGGTGTCGGCCAGCCTGGCGCAGATCGGGGAGTTCAGCTTCATCCTCGCGGGCCTGGGGCTGCAGCTGGGGCTGCTGCCCAAGGCGGGCATGAACCTGGTGCTGGCCGCGGCGCTGATCTCGATCGCGCTGAATCCGGTGATGTTCGCGATGGTCAAGCCGCTGCGGTCCTGGGTGCTGGCGCGCTCGGCCTTCGCGCGCAAGCTCGAGGCCCGCGACGATCCCTACGCCGAGCTGCCGCAGACCACCGAGCGCCAGTACCTGGAGGGTCAGGTCGTGCTGGTGGGCTTCGGCCGCGTGGGTCGCCGGATCGCGGACGCGCTGCAGGAACGGGAGATCCCCTTCGTCGTCGCCGAGCAGAGCCGCGAGACCGTCGAGGCGCTGCGCAAGCGCGGCATCGCGGCAGTGAGCGGCGACGCGGCCGACCCGATGGTGCTGGTGCAGGCGCACATCGCCAACGCGGCGATGCTGGTCGTGGCGACGCCCGACTCGATGCGCGCGCGCCAGATGGCCGAGACGGCCCGCCAGCTCAACCCCGGCATCGAGATCGTGCTGCGCACGCACGGCGAGGACGAGTCCGCGCTGCTGCGCAAGGAGCAACTCGGCACGGTGTTCTACGGCGAGGAGGAACTCGCCAAGGGCATGAGCCGTCACGTGCTGCAGCGCTTCAACGCGCCCATGCCCGAGGACATCGCGCCCCTGATGGGCAACGCGCACTGACGCGCCGCGGGCGGGGCCGCGCGCGGCGCCCGCCCGGCCCGGATCCCCATGCCGGACGCGGGACGGGCATCCCGCGCCAGCCCGGTGGCCGCGACCAGCAATCGCGGCTTTACATCCCTCGCATAGCGTCGCGGCCCATGACCGACAGCCTGACTTCCTCGTCCTCCCTTCCCCACGGCCGGCGCCTTCACGCGCCGGCCGCGTCCGTTCTGGGCGCGATCGCGCTGGGCGTGGCGCTGTCGCTGGCCGGCTGCGCGGGCTCGCCCCCCAAGGCGCGGGTCGAGGAACAGCAGCAGCAACGCGACTTCGCGGCCAGCGGCTACGCGCCCGCCGGCGCGCCGGTGGAGATCCAGGCCATCAGCTGGCGCCTGCGCGGCGACGACGTGCGCCTGTCCATCACCACCGCCGGGAGCCCGGGCGTGACGCCGCGGCCGGTGGTGCTCTACCTGCCGGGCCTGGGCGAGACGGAAGCCGCCGGTCTGCGCTGGCGCCGCGCCTGGGCCGCGGCCGGCTATGCGGTGCTGTCGCTGCAGCCGCTGGACGAGGACGCGGCGGCCTGGTCCTCCGACCGGGCCCGCGCGGCGGAGTTCAACGAGCTCGGCCGGCGCCATTACGCCGACGCCGAGATGCGCAAGCGCCTGGCGCGGCTGGACGAGCTGCTGGCCGAGGCCCAGCGCCTGGGCCGTCAGGGCGAGGCGCCGTGGCGCGCCTTCGACTGGTCGCGCGCGGTGGTCGCGGGCTATGAGCTCGGCGCGCAGGCGGCTCTGGCCCTCGCGGGCGAACGCCAGCCCGATGGCGCGGTGCTCGCGCTCAAGAGCCTGCAGCCGCGCGCGGTGATCGTGATCAGCCCGCAGGTGATGGCCACGCCCCAGCCGGAGCGCTATCGCGAGCTGGCCATCCCCGTGCTGAGCCTGACCAGCCCCGAGGACAACGACCTGCTGAACAACGTCAAGGACACGCGCTGGCGTGAGGCGCCCTTCCAGGCGATGCCGGCGGATCGGCGCTGGCTGCTCAGCGTCGGCGAGGTGGCCCATGCGGCCTTCGCCGGCAACGAGCCGCGGCCGGAGACCGAGGGCGAGGCGGCGATGCGTCGCCGCGAGGAGGCCAACCAGAACCAGGGCCCGTCACAGGGACGTCGCGGCGGAGGCGGCGGCGGGCGCGGCGGCCGCGGCCAGGAAGGGCCGACGCGTCTGGCGCCCGTACCTGCCGTGCCGGACTACCGCCGGCTGCACGAGCAGCAACTGGGCCTGATCGCCGCGCAGCAGGTCAGCGTGGCCTTCCTGGACCTGCAGCTGCGTCAGTCGGAGGCGGCGCGCGCCTGGCTGGTGGGACCGGCCCAGGCCTGGCTGGGACGCGTCGGTCGCTTGAGCGGGCCCGCGCGCTGAGCCACCGAGGCGGGCGGGGGCTCCCACCCTCTCCCCCGCCCTCTCACGCCCCACGGGAGAGGGCGTCGGAGGCTCAGCGGATCTGCGCGCGCCGGGCGGCGGCGCGGGGACTCACAGGCTGCGCACCATCTCCACGTGGGCGATGCCGGCTTCCTCGAAGACCGGGCCGCGGCGCTGGAAGCCCGCCCGCGTGTAGAAGCCCTCGGCGCTGAGCTGCGCGTGCAGCAGCACCTCGCGGTAGCCCTGTTCGCGGCCGGCCTGCATGAGCGCGTCCAGCACCTGACGGCCGACACGGCTGCCCCGCATCGGCGACAGCACCGCCATCCGGCCGATCTTGGCCACGCCGGGCACGTGCTCCAGCAGACGGCCGGTCGCCAGCGGCCGGCCCAGCCGGTTGTAGGCCACCGCATGCGTGCAGCTCTCGTCGGCGGCATCCCATTCCATCTCGGCCGGGATCTTCTGTTCCTCGACGAACACGGCCTGGCGGATGCGCTGCGCGTCCTCGCCCACCGCGGCCCAGCCACCGACGCGCGCCTCGGTCATCAGCTCGCCCCGCTCGAAGCCCAGCAGCAGCTCGCGCAGGCGCTCCGGCACCGCCTTGGGCACGCGGGCCACCGGATCGGCGAAGACATAGATCAGCTCGCCGTGCACCAGGCACTCGTCGCCGCGGAAGACCGCGCAGGCCACCGTCATCGAGCTGGTCCCCACCCGCTCGGTCCGCACGCCCACGTCCAGCAGGTCGTCGTAATGCGCCGAGCCCAGGTACTCCACCGTCGACTTGCGCACGAACAGGTCGCCCTCCAGCGCCGTCATCGTCGGCGCGTAGGGCAGCGCCAGCGCGCGCCAGTAGCCGCCCACCGCCGTGTCGAAGTAGGTCAGGTAATGCCCGTTGAAGACGATCTGCTGCGCGTCGACCTCGGCCCAGCGCACGCGCAGGCGGTCGAGGAAGCGGAAGCTGGCGCGCGTCGGCGCGGTGCGGTCTTGGCTCATGAGGGATCCCGGTCGTAGGCTTGCCGCAGCGCGGCGGCGCAGGCATCCAGCGCCTGCTCGGCCTCCGGAATGCTACGGCCCATCTTGATGAAGTCGTGTGTCACGCCGCGGTACAGCTCCAGCTGCACCTCGTTGCCGTTCGCGCGCAACAGGTCGGCATAGGCGATGCCCTCGTCGATCAGCGGATCGGCCTCCGCCAGGATCAGGCAGGCGGGTGCCAGATCCGCGTGGTCCTCGGCCTCCAGCGGCGCGAAGCGCCAGTCGTCGCGCCGATCCTCCGGGATGTACTGGTTGAAGAACCAGGCGATCGTGCCGGCCTCCAGCAGGTGGCCCTCGGCGAAGCGGCGATGGGAATCGGTGTCCGCGTGCGCGGTCGCGCCCGGCGTGATCAGCAGCTGCAGCGCGAGCGAGACGCCAAGCTCGTCCCGGATGTCGCGCGCGTGCAGCGCGGCGACCGCGGCCAGCGTGCCGCCGGCGCTGTCGCCGCCGACGGCGATGCGGGCCGGATCCAGCCCCAGCGCGGGGGCCGTCTTCGCCAGCCAGGCCAGCGCGGCCCAGCAGTCGTCGACGGCGGCCGGGAACGGGTGCTCCGGCGCGAGCCGGTAATCGACCGCCACCACCGCCGCGCCGCTGCGCAGCGCGAGCTGCCGGCACAGGCTGTCGTGGGTCTCCAGATTGCCGATGACGAATCCGCCGCCGTGGAAGTACAGCAGCACGGGCAGGCCGCGGGGGTCCCGGGCCAGGCCGTCCTCGCGCGCCAACGGCGCGTAGAGCCGGGCCGCGATGTCTCCGGCGGGACCGGGGATTGCCAGATTCTCGACACGCGCCAGCGGGGCCCGCGGCAGGTCCAGGATCTCGGCGCCCATCAGGTAGGCGATGCGTGCCTGACGGGGCGACAGGCTCTGGTATTTGGGCCGGTTGGCGCGGTGGATGCGCTCCAGCACCGCGGCCATCCGCGGTGTCAACAAGGTGCTACTCAACGGGAACTCCAGGACGTAGGCTCAGCCGTCCGCCGAGCCGCAACGGCGGGATTTTCCCAGACATCGTCACCCCGCCCGCCAGAGGACACGACATGGCCCTGATCCAGTACCTGACCCACATCCATCTCGAAGCCGGCGCGCGCCGCGTGATCGGCGCCGAATGCGCCCGCATCGGCATCCGCCAGCCCCTGATCGTCACCGACAAGGGGGTGCGCGCCGCGGGCGTGCTGGACCAGGTGATCGCCGACTGGACCGGCTCGCCGGTCGATCCGGCCGCCCTCCCCGTCTATGACGGCACCCCGCCCAATCCCACCGAGGCCGCCGTGCGCGAGGCCGCCGAGCTCTATCGCCACCACCGCTGCGACGGGCTGATCGCCATCGGCGGCGGCTCCAGCCTGGACCTGGCCAAGGGCGTCGCCATCGCCGCCACCCACGAGGGCCCGCTCACCGGCTACGCGACCATCCTGGGCGGCGCCGGCAACATCACGGCCAAGGTCGCCCCGGTCATCGCGGTGCCCACCACCTCGGGCACCGGCTCCGAGGTCGCGCGCGGCGCCATCATCATCGTGGACGACGGCCGCAAGCTGGGCTTCCACAACTGGGAGCTGATGCCCAAGTCCGCCATCTGCGATCCCGAGCTCACCTTCAAGCTGCCCGCCGGCCTGACCGCCGCCACCGGGATGGACGCGATCGCGCACTGCCTGGAGACCTTCATGTCCTCCGCGTTCAACCCGCCAGCCGACGGCATCGCTCTGGAGGGCCTGCGCCGCGGCTGGTCCCGCATCGAGCGCGCCGTGACGCATCCGCACGACGTCGACGCCCGCCTGGACATGATGGCCGCCAGCACCATGGGCGCGCTCGCCTTCCAGAAGGGCCTGGGCTGCGTGCATTCGCTCAGCCACGCGCTGGGCGGACTGATGCCGCGGCTGCACCACGGCACGCTGAACGCGGTGTTCCTGCCCGCGGTGATCCGCTTCAACGGCGCGCACGAGTCCATGCGCCGCGACGACAAGATCGCCCGCATGGGCCACGCGATGAACCTGCAGGAAGGCACGCCGCCGGACGAGCTCGCCGGCGCCGTCAAGGGGCTGAACGCCCGCCTGGGCCTGCCCTCGGGACTGCGCGAGATGGGCGTCACCGTCGACCTGTACGACCAGATCATCGAGCGCGCCCTGCACGACCACTGCCACAAGACCAACCCGCGCGAGGCCTCGCCCAGCGACTACCGCAGGATGCTGGACGAGTCGATGTGAGCGGCCGGATCCGCGAGGGGCCGCGGGACGCGGCGCGCCCTCGGGATCGTCAAGCTTGTGGATGCGTCCGCCGCGCGCGGGCGCCAACAATGCGTCAGCCCCCGCTCGGACGGGACGGCGGCGCGAGCCGCCGCAACGAGCCGGAGGCCCCTCCCATCACGCCCGTCAGAGGCGTCGCGACGTCCGGCACGGTCAGAGGCACTGACCGGCCCGACGTGACATCGACCCACCGAAAGGCTCTGACATGGCTGACAACGGATTGCCCCCCGATGGGCGGGTGAGCTTCTTCCTGAACGGACGGCGCGTGGACCTGGACCAGCCCGCCCCCTCCCTCCTGCTGATCGACTACCTGCGCGGCCCCGAGGTCGGCCTGGTCGGTCCGAAGAAGCCCTGCGGCCAGGGCGGCTGCGGCGGCTGCACCGTGATCCTGTCCGACTGGGACACCGCCGCCGGACGCGCGCGCCATGCCGCCATCAACGCCTGCCTGCGGCCGGTCGCCAGCCTCAACGGCCTGGTGATCACGACGGTCGAGGGCACCGGCTCGGTCCGCCGGCCCAACCCCAGCCATCCGCACCAGGTGGTCGCCGCCGGTCGCGGCGTGGCGCCGCAGGGCGTGCTGCCGCCGGCCATGGCCGACGCGCGCGACGCGGCCGTGGCCAAGCGGGACCAGGTCCTCACCGCCGCCCTGCAGGCCCAGCGCCAGCATGGCAGCGCCGACGCGCCCCCGGCGGCCCGTCTGCGCGGCGATCTCGCCGAGGCGCCCTCCGAGCGCAGCCAGGAGGGCATGAACCCGATCGCCTGGCGCCTGGCCATCAACAACGGCACGCAGTGCGGCTACTGCACCGTGGGCTTCGTCATGAACATGTCGGAGTTCCTGGCCAACCACCCCCAGGCGACCAAGCGCGAGATCGAGGAGGCGCTGGACGGCAACCTGTGCCGCTGTACGGGCTATCGGTCCATCGTGACGGGCATGCACACCTTCGCGTCGGACTGGACGCCGCAGGACGAGGCCGAGCGCATGAAGTGCCTGCCCGAGCCCGAGGCCGCCGCGCAGCGGCCCACCGGGGACCTGGTCATCCCCTTCCCCGACGCGGCCCGCGAGCCCGCCTCCGGCGCCACGCTGCGCGGCCAGGGCCTGTGGCTGTCGCCGACCTCGCTGGCCGAGCTGGCCCGCATGGCGGCCGAGCACCCCGACGCGCGGCTCACCCAGGGCAACACCTCGTCCGGCGTCTACACCGACGAGACCGAGGCCGCGCGCGATCGCATCAGCCTGGCCTATGTGCGCGAGCTCTTCGCGCCGCCTCGGGTCACGCCGGACGCGCTGGAAGTGCCGGCCGGCATGAGCTACGCGCGCTTCATGGACGAGCTCGACGCGCAGATCCGCGCGCGCGGAGAGCTCGAGCGCGGCCCCGACGGCGCCGAGCTGCCGCCGGTCTCGACCGCGCTGGGGGCGCTGCGTTTCATGGCGCATCGCACCGCCGGCCGCATCGTGCGCAATGCCGCCTCGCTGGGCGGCAACACCATGCTGGTGCTGGCCCACCTGCGTCGCGGCGCGCCCTTCCCCAGCGACCTCGCCACGGCGCTGGTCGCCGTCGGCGCCACGCTGGACGTGGCCGAGCTCGACGGCCGTGGCGGCTACCGGACGCGTCACGCGTCGCTGGTCGGGCTCATCGAGGAATGCCTGAAGGACGAAGGGCTGCACCGCCGCCTCGTGCTGCTGCGCTACCGCGTGCCGCTGCGGCCGGCCGGCCCGACCGACGACGTGCTGCTGCCGCAGAAGGTCGCGCTGCGCGACATCAACGCCCACAGCATCGTCAACCACTGCGCCCTGCTGCAGGTGCGCGAGGACGGCCAGATCACCGGCGCGGCGCTGAGCTTCGGCGGCATCGCGCCCTACCCCTGGCTCGCCCGGCGGACCGCGGCGGCGATGACCGGCCAGCGGCTCTCGCTGGCGAGCGTGCAGGACTGGGCGCGCCTGCTCGCCGAGGAGGTCAAGGAGGAGCTGGCCCGCTGGGCCGACCGCCTGCACGGCCTGCCCGACGAGGGCTTCAGCGACAGCTACCGCACGACCCTGGCGGTGGCGGCGCTCTACAAGGACGTCGTGCACGCGCTGACCGCGCGTGGCGGCCAGGTGCCGCCGGCGGACCGCTCGGCCGGCGTGGTGACCTGGGGCCGCTGGGCGCCCAGCACCGGTCGCCAGTCCTTCAAGTCGCAGGCCTGGAAGGCGCCGGTCGCGCAGCCCTTCATCAAGGTCATGGCGATGGAGCAGGCCAGCGGCCAGGTCCGCTACGCGCATGAGCTGCCCATGCCGCCGCGCACGCTGCAGGCCTCGCCGGTGCTGAGCGCCCGGGCCCTGGCCGACTGGCGCTTCGACCATCCGGACCACGACCTGCCGCCGGATGGCGGCGATCCCGCCCGCGCGGCCGAGCGCCTGGCCGTGATCCGCCAGCACCTGTCCGAGCGCTTCCCGGGCTTCGTCGACCTGATCACCCAGGCCAACATCCCGGCCGGCGGCATCAACCTGATGGGCATGGGCAGCGACCAGCCGGTGTTCGCGAACGGGCCGGTGCAGTACGTCGGCCAGGTGCTGGCGCTGGTGCTCGCGAGCTCCGAGCTCGAGGCGCGGCGGATCGCGGACTTCGTCGGGCGACGCTGCGTGCGCTACGCCGCGCTCGCGCCGAAGGCGGGCGAGCCGCCCTGGTGGTCGCGGCCGGTGCTGGACCTGGAGGACGCCCTGGCCGTCGGCAGCGTCTATCCCGACTGGCCGCAGACGGCCATCTGGCCCTCGCACATCTGGCGCATCACCCGGCCCGGCAGCCGCTTCGAGTGGAGCGACTACGCGCGGCCGCCGCTGGACAAGGCCCTCACCCGCACGACGCGGACCCTCGCCGGCGCCTCCTGCGTGGTGGTGGGCGGCACCCAGCGCGTCGGCGGCCAGATCCACTTCTACATGGAGCCGCAGGCCGCGCTGGTCGAGCCCGCGGACGGCCGGCGCTTCACCATCCGGCCCTCGACGCAGAGCCCGATGGAGATGCATCAGACCGCCGCCATGAGCATCGGCGTGCAGCACAACGCCATCGAGGTCGACGTGCCGCCGGTGGGCGGCGGCTTCGGCGGGAAGACGGAGCAGGCCAAGTTCGTCACCGCCGCGGCCACCGTCGCCGCCTACGCGACCAAGCTGCCGGTGCGGCTGACGCTGTCCCGCGAGCAGGACACCGCGATGATCGGCAAGCGCCACGGCCTGTACGGCCAGTACCAGGTGGCCATCGACGACGGCAGCGCCCGCGCCGAGGACCGCGGCCTGCTGCGCGGCGTGCTCAACCGCATGTGGATGGACGGCGGCGCGTTCTACGACTGCTCATTCATCGTCGCCAACTGCATCCAGGGCCGATCCGAGAACGCCTACCTGATCGCCAACTTCGAGAGCCAGGTCGATGTCTGCCGCACCAACACCGCGCCCAGCACCGCCTTCCGCGCCTTCGGCGACGTGCAGAGCAAGCTGGTGCTGGAGACCGCCATCGACGACGCCGCCTTCGCCATCGGCATGCGGCCCGAGGACGTGAGGGAGAAGAACCTGTATCGGCTCGGCGACACCACGCCCTTCGGCCAGCCGCTGGGCGACTGCTACATCCGCACGGTGTGGGACTACCTCAAGCAGGTGAGCGAGTTCGAGCGGCAATCGGCCGAGGCCGAGGCCTTCAACGCGGCCAACCGCTGGCGCAAGCGCGCGGTGGCGATGCTGCCGGTGAAGTACGGCTCGGGCTACAACCTGGTGAACCTCGAGCAGGCGGTGGCGACGATCTCGATCTACCAGGGCGACGGCACGCTGGTCATCCACCAGGGCGGCGTCGAGATGGGCCAGGGCCTGGTGACGCAGATGCGGCAGATCGCGGCCTACATCCTCAACGTGCCGATGGAGATGATCCAGGTGATGGCGCCCCGCACGGCGGTCATCCCGAACCCGACCAGCACCGGCGGCTCCACCGGCACCGCCTACAACGGCGAGGCGGTCAAGCGGCTGTGTGCCCGCATGCGGGACCGGCTGGCGGCCTTCGCCCAGGACCTGCGCGACGAGAACGGCCCCGACTGGTGCCGCGAGCAGGGCATCGACTTCTGGAACTACCCGCGCATGGGCTGGCGCGCCCGCGTCGGCGGCCCCGACCTGCCGGACGACGAGCTGCCTCCGGTGATCGGCCCCGACGGCACGCCGACCCCACCGCCTCCGCTGCTCTGGCAGAAGCTGGTGGCGCTGGCCTACGCGCGGCGCGAACCGCTGGTGGAGGCCTTCACCGCGCCCGTGCGCGGCGGCGAGACGCCCTGCACCAACCTCGGCTTCAAGCCCTACGACCAGCAGCCGCGCCTGGCCGGCTACCACGCCGTGCCGGGGCAGAGCCCGGGCGAGTTCGACCAGTTCATGGGCTTCACCTACTCGGGCGCCTGCGTCACGGTGGAGGTGGACATCCTCACCGGCGAAACCAAGATCCTGCGCGCCGACCTGGTCTACGACATGGGTTGGAGCCTGAACCCGGCGGTCGACATCGGCCAGGTCGAGGGCGCCTTCATGCAGGGGACGGGCTTCGTGCTGTCGGAGCAGCTGGTCTTCGAGCCCACCGGCGACGAGGCCGGCCGGCTCAACACGCTCAACACCTGGACCTACAAGCCGCCCGCCGTGACCAGCATCCCGCTGGTGTTCAACACCCACCTGTTCCCCCGCGACCTCGCGCAGGTGCCGGCCGGTCCCAACGACGGCATCCTGTCCTCCAAGGAGGTCGGCGAGCCGCCGCTGGTGCTGGCCGCCACGGTGTTCCTGGCGGTCAAGCGCGCGGTGCGGGCCTCGCGCCTGGAGCGCGGCCTGTCCGAGCGCTTCGACCTCGCGGCGCCGGCGACGGTGCAGGAGGTCAGCCGCGCCTGCGAGCTGCGTGAGCAGGACCTCGCGGGCTGAGGACCGGATCGGCGCGGAGGCCCATCCGGCGGCCTCCGTGCCGACACACCGGCTGACAGATGGAACGAAGCGATACGCGCGCCGGCGACGCCGCGCGGTCCTCAATGCCGCGGTGTGCGATCCGTGTACGCGGGGCGCGCGGGGCGGATCGTCGGGGCGGTCGCGCCGGCCACGAAATTGCCCGGTCTTGCCGCCAGCAATACCGCCAGCAGGTCGGTGACCTTGAGCGGCTTGTAGAGCAGGCGGTTGAAGCCCGCGGCACCGGCGTTCTCCTCGGTGATGGCCGGGCCGCCGCCGGTGAGGCACACGTACATCACCTGGCGCGCCTCCTCGGCGTCGATGAGCTTGGCTTCGGCCACGACTTCCAGGCCGTTCATGTCCGGCATCTCGAAGTCGACGAACACCAGCTCCGGCTTGAACAGCTTGGACAGGCGCAGGCCCACGCGGCCGCTGTAGGCGACGGCTGTCGCGCAGCCATAGCAACGGAAGAGCTCGCTGAGGCTGCGGGCGCCTTCGGGGTCGTCGTCGATCACGAGCACGCGCAGGGCATGCGGGCCGAGCGGCGAGGAATCTGGCATCTGGATCGGTCTCCCTGGATACGGCTCCGCCCGGGCGAGGACACGGCCCGTCGGACGACCAGGATTGGCAACCGGCGTGCCCGCGCGGGCCCTCCAAAACCCAGGCCCACCCGTCACGGACCCGGCGCTAAAGTCCGCCGGTTCAGCACCTGCTGGACGTCGTCGAGCCGTCACCAGTACGGCAGGAGAAGCCCATGAGTGTCCTCGAGGAAGGGGTGGCCGTCGTTCCGGCCGAGCACCTGACCGCCATGCTGCTCGCGCTCCATGCGCTGCGTCGCGGGGACCCGGAGGTGAGGCTCCCGTTCCACTGGACCGGGGTGGCGGGCAAGCTGGCCGATGCCTTCAACGACGTGGTCGAGCAGAACGCCTCCATGGCCGCGGAACTGGCCCGGCTGCGCCAGGTCGTGGGCAAGGAAGGCCGGCTGCGCCAGCGCGCCGCGCTGCCCGAGATGCGCGGCTTCTGGGGCCAGCAGATCGACTGCATCAATGCCCTGATCGACGACCTGGTCCACCCCACCAGCGAGGCCGCGCGCGTGATCGGCGCGGTCGCCGAAGGCGACCTCACCAAGTCCATGGCGCTGGAGGTCGACAGCCGGCCGCTGCAGGGCGAGTTCCTGCACACCGCCAAGACCATCAACCGCATGGTCGAGCAGCTGGGCGACTTCTCCGCCGAGGTGACCCGCGTGGCGCGCGAGGTCGGCACCGAGGGCAAGCTCGGCGGCCAGGCCGAGGTCAAGGGCGTGGCGGGCACCTGGAAGGACCTGACGGACTCGGTCAACTCCATGGCCGGCAACCTGACCGACCAGGTGCGCAACATCGCCGACGTGACCACCGCGGTCGCGCAGGGCGACCTGTCCAAGAAGATCGACGTCGACGTCAAGGGCGAGTTCCTGACGCTGAAGAACACCATCAACACGATGGTCGACCAGCTGCGCTCCTTCGCGTCCGAGGTGACCCGCGTGGCGCGCGAGGTCGGCACCGAGGGCTCGCTCGGCGGACAGGCCCGCGTCGAGGGCGTGTCCGGGACCTGGAAGGATCTGACCGACTCGGTCAACTCCATGGCCGGCAACCTGACCTCGCAGGTGCGCAACATCGCCGACGTGACCAAGGCTGTGGCCGCGGGCGACCTGTCCAAGAAGATCACCGTCGACGTCAAGGGCGAGATCCTGGAGCTCAAGAACACCGTCAACACGATGGTGGACCAGTTGCGCTCCTTCGCCGCGGAGGTGACCCGCGTGGCGCGCGAGGTCGGCACCGAGGGCAAGCTGGGCGGCCAGGCCGACGTGCAGGGCGTGGCCGGCACCTGGAAGGACCTGACCGAGTCGGTCAACTTCATGGCCGGCAACCTGACCTCGCAGGTCCGCAACATCGCGGAGGTCACCACCGCCGTGGCCGCGGGCGACCTGTCCAAGAAGATCACCGTCGACGTCAAGGGCGAGATCCTGGAGCTCAAGAACACCATCAACACGATGGTGGACCAGCTGCGCTCCTTCGCCGCGGAAGTGACCCGCGTGGCGCGCGAGGTCGGCACCGAGGGCAAGCTCGGCGGCCAGGCCGACGTGCAGGGCGTGGCCGGCACCTGGAAGGACCTGACCGACTCGGTCAACTCGATGGCGTCCAACCTGACCTCGCAGGTCCGCAACATCGCGGACGTGACCAAGGCGGTGGCCGCGGGCGACCTGTCCAAGAAGATCACCGTGGACGTGCTGGGCGAGATCCTGGAGCTCAAGACCACCATCAACACCATGGTGGACCAGCTCTCCTCCTTCGCCTCGGAAGTGACCCGCGTGGCGCGCGAGGTCGGCACCGAGGGCCGGCTGGGCGGCCAGGCCACGGTGCGCGGCGTGTCGGGCACCTGGAAGGACCTGACCGACAACGTGAACTTCATGGCCGGCAACCTGACCGGTCAGGTGCGCGGCATCGCCAAGGTGGTGACCGCCGTGGCCAACGGCGACCTGGCGCAGAAGCTGACCGTGGAGGCCAAGGGCGAGATCGCGGCGCTGGCCGACACCATCAACTCGATGACAGACACGCTGGCCATCTTCGCGGACCAGGTGACGACCGTGGCGCGCGAGGTGGGCGTGGAAGGCAAGCTGGGCGGCCAGGCCAAGGTGCCGGGCGCCTCGGGCACCTGGAAGGGCCTGACGGAGAACGTCAACGAGCTCGCCGCCAACCTGACCACGCAGGTGCGCGCGATCGCGGAGGTCGCGACCGCCGTGACCCAGGGCGACCTGACACGCTCGATCACCGTCGACACGCAGGGCGAGGTGGCGTCGCTGAAGGACACCATCAACGAGATGATCCGCAACCTCAAGGACACGACGCAGAAGAACACCGAGCAGGACTGGCTCAAGACCAACCTGGCCAAGTTCAGCCGCATGCTGCAGGGCCAGAAGGACCTGGTGACCGTCGGCCAGCTGATCCTGAGCGAGCTCGCGCCCGTGGTCGGCGTGCAGCAGGCCGAGTTCTACGTGCTGAGCATGCGCGGCGAGATGCCGCGTTTGAAGCTGATCGCCAGCTACGCCTCGGGCGGCCTGGCCACGCACGGCAAGGAGCTGGCGCTGGGCCAGGGCCTGGTCGGCCAGTGCGCGCTGGACCAGGAGAAGATCCTGCTGGCCAACGTGCCGGGCGACGCCTTCCGCGTGGCCTCCGGCCTGGCCGAGGCCGCGGCGCTGGAGGTGCTGGTGCTGCCGGTGATCTTCGAGGGCCGCGTGCGCGGCGTCGTGGAGCTGGCCTCGATCGAGCGCTTCAGCTCCACCCACCTGGCCTTCCTCGAGCAGCTGACCGAGTCCATCGGCATCGTGATCAACACCATCGAGGCCAGCACGCGGACCGAGGACCTGCTGATCCAGTCGCAGTCGCTGGCCGAGGAACTGCAGCGCCGCCAGCAGGAGCTGCAGCAGACCAACCAGGAGCTGCAGGAGAAGGCGCGGCTGCTGGCCCACCAGAACCAGGAAGTCGAGCGCAAGAACACCGAGGTCGAGCAGGCCCGCCAGGCGCTGGAGGAGAAGGCCGAGCAGCTGGCCCTGACCTCCAAGTACAAGTCGGAGTTCCTGGCCAACATGTCGCACGAGCTGCGCACGCCGCTGAACTCGCTGCTGATCCTGTCGGACCAGCTCTGCAAGAACAACGAGGGCAACCTCACCGGCAAGCAGGTGGAGTTCTCCAAGACCATCCACGCGTCGGGCAACGACCTGCTGATGCTGATCAACGACATCCTGGACCTGTCCAAGATCGAGTCCGGCACGGTGGCCGTGGACGTCAGCGAGCTGCGGCTGGACGAGCTGCAACGCTCGGTGGAACGCAGCTTCCGGCACTTCGCCGAGTCCAAGCACATCGGCTTCGCGGTGGAGGTGGAGCAGCCGCTGCCCAAGTCGCTGGTGACCGACGTCAAGCGGCTGCAGCAGATCATGAAGAACCTGCTGTCCAACGCCTTCAAGTTCACGCACCAGGGCCAGGTGAGCTTCACCGTGGCCGCGGCGACCGAGGGCTGGTCGCCCGACAGCGAGGTGCTGAACCACGCCGGCCAGGTGATCTCGTTCGCGGTGTCGGACACCGGCATCGGCATCTCCGCGGACAAGCAGCAGATCATCTTCGAGGCCTTCCAGCAGGCGGACGGTTCGACCTCGCGCAAGTACGGCGGCACCGGCCTGGGCCTGGCGATCAGCCGCGAGCTGGCGCGGCTGCTGGGCGGCGAGATCCGCCTGGTGAGCGCGCCGGGCCGCGGCTCGACCTTCACGCTCTACCTGCCGCAGCACTACGCGCCACCGCGCAATCCGCGCCTGCGCACCAGCGCGAGCGACGCCGGCGACGGCGCCGCGGGCCGGCCCGCCCTGCCCGCCTCGGCGACCGGCGAGATCAGCGCCGCGGCGCTGGCCGAGGCCGCGGTCCAGCGCGCCGCCGCGCGGCGTCCGCGGATCGAGGCCCGGGGCGACGGGTCGCCCTCACCGGCCGGCTCGGCCGACGCCCCGCTGCCGATCGACGCCGACCGGCCGCACCTGGAGGCGCCGCCCGACAGCATCGTCTTCGCCAACGTCGCCAAGGACGATCGCGACGAGATCGTCTCGGGCGACCGCGTGCTGCTGATCGTCGAGAACGACCTGGCCTTCGCCGGCGTGCTGCTGGAATCGGCGCGCCAGGCCGGCATGAAGGGGCTGGTCGCCACCACCGGCGCGGGCGCGCTGACGATGGCGCAGGAGTTCCGCCCCGCGCTGATCACGCTGGACATCTTCCTGCCCGACATGCAGGGCTGGCGCGTGCTGGACCGGCTCAAATCCGATCCCGACACCCGCCACCTGCCGGTGTGCGTGGTCTCCACCGACGAGTCGCGCGAGCGCGCGCTGCGCGCCGGCGCGCTGGGCTTCCTGTCCAAGCCGCTGCAGTCGCGCGACGACGTCGACGCGGCGCTGCGCGACCTGCAGCTCTACCTGGACCGCCCCGTGCGGCGGCTCGCGGTCGCCATGCGCGACGGGCCGGACCGCCAGACGCTGCTGGCGCCCTTCGCCGCGATGGCGCATGAGTTCGAGACCGTGCTGCTGGGCTCCGCCGAGGACGCCCGCGCACTGCTGCCCGGCGCGGACGCGCTGCTGGTGGACGCCGCCGCCAGCCCCTTCGGTCCGCAGGACGTGCTGGACGCGCTGGAGCGCCGTCCCGGCACCTTGCCGCTGCCCGTGGTCGCGCTGCACGCGGCGCCCTCCTCCGCGGACGCGGAACCCACCGAGGCCACGCGCTGGCATCAGGTGCACGGACTGCCCACGCGGATCGCGTCGGACCTGGAGGAAGCCACGGCCCACCTCGCGGTGGCGCTGCATCGCCCGCAGGCCGACCTGGACGAGCACGAGCGCCAGGCCCTGCGCGAGGCGCAGGAGGCGCGCTGCCGGCTGGCGGGCAAGAAGGCGCTGATCGTCGACGACGACATGCGCAACATCTTCGCGCTGGCCACGGTGCTGGACTCGCACGGGATGGTGATCGTCTCGGCCGACAACGGTCGCGAGGCGATCCGGCTGGTGCAGGAGGACCCCGCCATCGACATCGTGCTGATGGACATCATGATGCCGGAGATGGACGGGCTGGAGACCATGCAGCAGATCCGCCGCCTGCCGCGCGGGCGCGAGCTGCCCATGGTCGCGGTGACCGCCAAGGCGATGAAGGGCGACCGCCAGAAGTGCATCGAGGCCGGCGCCTGGGACTACCTGTCCAAGCCGGTGGACCCGGCCTACATGCTCACCGTGCTGCGGGGCTGGCTATGCCACTGAGCGCCCTCTTCGACGGCTACGCCACGCCCGACGCGGCCGAGCGCGCCAGCATCCTCATCGTCGACGACCTGCCCGAGAAGCTGCTGGTCTTCGAGACCATCCTGGCCGACCTGGACCAGCACGTGGTCATCGCCCGCTCCGGCAGCGAGGCGCTGCGCGAGGTGCTGCGCCAGCAGTTCGCGGTCATCCTGATGGACGTGAACATGCCCGGCATCGACGGGCTGGAGACGGCCCGGCTGATCCGCGGCTACCGGCGCTCGGCGCACACGCCCATCATCTTCGTCACGGCCTACGCGGACGAGCTGCAGCTGGCGCAGGGCTATTCGCTGGGGGCGGTGGACTACATCCTGTCGCCGGTGATCCCGGACGTGCTGCGCAGCAAGGTGCGGGTCTTCGTGGACCTGTTCATCATGCAGCAGCGGCTGCGGCAGCAGGCGCTGGAGCGCATCGCCATCGCCCGCGCCGAGGCCGCCCAGCGCGCCGCCGAGGAGAACACGCGCCGCTCCATCTTCCTGGCCCAGGCGGGCCACGAGCTGGCGCACTCGCTGGACGCGGACATCGCGATGCGGCGGCTGCTGGCGCTGCTGGTGCCGCGCTTCGCGCCACGCGCGCTGCTGTGGCTGCGCGACGGCGGCCACGGCCACGAGCGCGTCCTGCGCTGCGACGCGCCCACCCGGCCGGACGAGCCGCCGATGTTCGAGGAAGGTCGGGAGCAGATGCTGTCCGAGGCGCTCTACAACGCCACGCGCCATGCGCTCGATCCCGTGGCGCCGTCCCTGCACGCCCTCGATACCGGCGAAACCCCGCCGCCGGGCGCGCCGCCGCGCCGCGACACGGCCAGCGGCTCGGTGCTGCCGCTGGTCGCCGGGGAGCGCGTGGTCGGCGGCCTGCTGCTGGCCGATCCACATCCGCCCACCGACTGGCCCACGCTGGAGGAACTGGCCGGCCGCGCCGCCATCGCCTTCGAGAACGCGCGGCTCTACGGCGCGCTGCAGGCGGAGATCGTCGAGCGCCGTCAGATCGAGGCGGCCCTGCTGCAGGCCAGCCATCGCAAGGACGAGTTCCTGGCCATGCTGTCGCACGAGCTGCGCAATCCGCTGGCGCCGATCCGCAATGCGGTCGAGGTGATGCGCTCGCTGGCCGACGCCCGCGGGTCGCAGGACGGGCCACGCTCGACCGAAGACGGGCGTCTGGCCGAGGCCGTCGCCGTCACCGACCGGCAGACGAGGCACCTGACCCGGCTGGTCGACGAGCTGCTGGACGTGGCCCGCATCAGCCAGGGCAAGATCGTGCTGAAGACGGCGCTGCTGGACCTGCGGGACATCGTGCGGCAGGGCCTGGAGCCGGTGCAGTCGCTGATCGACGCGCAGCGCCAGCAGCTGCGGCTGACGCTGCCCGCGCAGCCGGCGCGGGTGCGCGGCGACGCGGCGCGGTTGATCCAGGTCGTCACCAACCTGCTGCACAACGCGGCCAAGTACACGGATCCCGGCGGCCGCATCGAGTTGCGGCTGGACGCGGGCACGCAGGGCCTCGCGCTGTCGGTGCGGGACGACGGGCGCGGCATCGCGCCGGAGCTGCTGCCCCACGTCTTCGATCTCTTCGAGCAGGGCCCGCGCAGCCTGGACCGCAACCAGGGCGGCCTGGGCGTGGGCCTGACGCTGGTGCAGCGGCTGGTGCAGCTGCATCACGGCGAGGTCGAGGCGCGCAGCGACGGACCGGGATGCGGTTCCGAGTTCATCGTGCGGCTGCCCGTCGCCGAAGGCGCGGGGCACAGCGAGAGCGACGCGATGGCGCCCTCGTCCTCGGCTGTCACGATCGGCGCGGCGGGCGCTTCCGTCCCGTCCGCATCGATCGCATCGGCCGAATCGCCGGGGCCTGGCGACACGCCCTCCGGCAACGGCGGCTGCCGGGTGCTCGTCGTGGACGACAACCGCGACGCGGCGGATTCGATGGCGGTGTTCCTGGAGCTCGCGGGCTTCGAGTCGGCGGTGGAGCTGGACGGCCCGTCGGCGATCGCCCGGACCTCGGCCCGGATGCCGCAGGTGGTGCTGCTCGACATCGGCCTCCCCGGACTGGACGGCTACGAGGTGGCGCGGCGCCTGCGCGCCTTGCCGGGCGGCGATCGCTGCCTGCTCATCGCGCTGACCGGCTACGGCCAGCAGGACGACCGGCGACGCGCGCACGAGGCCGGCTTCGACGTGCACCTGGTCAAGCCGGCGGATCCGGATGCGGTCGTGGAGCTGATCCAGGAATGGCGGCGCCGCGACGCGGGCACCGGCGACGGGGCCGCGTCGGCCAGCGCCGCGCCGAGGCACGGCGTGCGCGCGGTGTGACCGGGCGGCCCGGATTAGGCCGCCCGGCGCACGGCGATCAGCCGTGCTTGGCGTCGAAGAACTGTTCGTCCTCGGTGGAGCCCTTCAGCGCCGCGGTCGACGCTTGCGCTTCGATCGTGGTGGTGACCGCGTCGAAGTAACCGGTGCCGACCTCGCGCTGGTGCTTCACGGCGGTGAAGCCCTTCTCGGCGGCGGCGAATTCCGCTTCCTGCAGCTCGACGAAGGCGCTCATGTTGTTGCGCGCATAGCCGTAGGCCAGGTTGAACATCGAGTAGTTCAGGCTGTGGAAGCCCGCCAGCGTGATGAACTGGAACTTGTAGCCCATCGCGCCCAGTTCGCGCTGGAACTTGGCGATGGTGGCGTCGTCCAGGTTCTTCTTCCAGTTGAAGCTGGGCGAGCAGTTGTAGGCCAGCAGCTTGCCGGGGAACTTGGCGTGGATGGCCTCGGCGAAGGCCTTGGCGAAGGCCAGGTCGGGCTTGCCGGTCTCGCACCAGATCATGTCGGCGTAGGGGGCGTAGGCCAGACCACGGCTGATGGCCTGGTCCACGCCGTTGCGGGTGCGGAAGAAGCCTTCGACGGTGCGCTCGCCGGTGCAGAAGGGCTTGTCGTTGTCGTCGATGTCGCTGGTGACCAGATCGCCGGCCTCGGCGTCGGTGCGGGCCAGCAGCACGGTGGGCACGCCCATGGTGTCGGCCGCCAGACGCGCCGCCACCAGCTTGGCCACCGCTTCACGCGTGGGGACCAGCACCTTGCCGCCCATGTGGCCGCACTTCTTGGCGGCGGCCAGTTGGTCCTCGAAGTGCACGCCCGCGGCGCCCGCGTCGATCATGCTCTTCATCAGCTCGAAGGCGTTCAGCACGCCGCCGAAACCGGCTTCCGCGTCCGCCACGATGGGGGCGAAGTAGTCGATGTCGTTCTTGCCTTCGCTCCACTGGATCTCGTCGGCGCGCTTGAAGGTCGCGTTGATCTTCTTGACCACTTTCGGCACGGAGTCCACCGAGTACAGCGACTGGTCGGGGTACATCTCGCCGTTGCTGTTGGCATCGCCGGCGACCTGCCAGCCGGACAGGTAGATGGCCTTCAGGCCGGCCTTGACCTGCTGCATCGCCTGGTTGCCGGTCAGGGCGCCCAGCGAGTTGACGAAGGGCTCGGTGTTCACCAGGTTCCACAGCTTCTCGGCGCCGCGCTTGGCCAGCGTGTGCTCGATCGGCAGCGAGCCGCGCAGACGCACCACGTCGGCGGCGGAGTAGCCGCGCTGGATGCCCTTCCAGCGGGGGTTCTCGGCCCAGTCCTTCTCGAGGGCGGCAATCTGCTGGTCGCGGGTCAGGGTCGTCATGATCAATCTCCTGGTTAGATGAAGTCGCTTGAATGAACTCGCTGGGATCGCCTCGCCGGAACCGCTTCCCGGGAGCCTCCTGGGAATCAGCTCGCGATGCGAAACCGATGGACTCAAATCTAGGCGCCTCCGACCGGTCAGGTTCGCGCTATGTCTTATATAAGACTGAATTTTTTCACCAACAAAATCAACAGGTTGCGATTCATAAACCGGATGGTGAGATGACCTCCTCCATCATGAGAAATTTTGCGGCGGCGCAGCATGACGGTTTTTTGCATGCCGCGACGCCCTTTTCATCTATTGAAATTCGTCGGGTCGCCTGCCGTACCCGGTACAACGCCACGTTTTGGCGGTGCTGACCTCGTCCCGCGTGGGGGCCTGCCGCCTACAGTCGCGACTCCATTTGGTACCGGTGCCATCGCCATGACGCGTCACCGGGCCGGAGCAACCGACGGAGACAAGACGTGAAGTTGAACGACATGCGCCTGGCAGCCCGCCTCTCGATGGGATTCGGCGTGGTGCTGCTGCTGGTGGCGGCCATCATGACCGTGGGCTGGCTGGGCCTGAACCGCACCGAGCAGGCCACCCGCACGATGATGGCCGTCCCGCTCCAGAAGGAGCGCCTGGTCAGCGAGTGGTACATGCTGACCATCGTCGGCGTGAAGCGCTACACCGCGATCGCCAAGAGCAGCGACCCGTCGCTGGCGGACTACTTCACCGCCGACGTGAAGGTCTCCACCGCGCGGGGCAACGAGATCGTCAAGTCCCTGGACGCGCTGCCCAAGAGCGACGACGAGAAGCGCGTCGTGGCCGAGCTGACCGAGGCGCGCAAGACCTACATCGCCACGCGCGACAAGATCGCCGCGCTCAAGAAGGCCGGCGACGCCGAGGCCACCGAGCGCCTGCTGACCGAGCAGTTCCGCCCGCAGGCCGACGCCTATCTGGAGAAGATGACCGGCTACCTGCGCTTCCAGCAGAAGACGCTGGACGACATGGCCGCGGAGGTCGACGAGGCCACCAACGCCGCGCAGGCCCGCATCCTCGTGATCGGCCTGCTGGCCCTGGCGGCCGGCGCGCTGTTCGCCTGGGCCCTGACGCGCTCGGTGACGCGGCCGCTGGCGCGGGCCATGGATCTGGTGGAGTCCGTCGCCCAGGGCGACCTGACCCGGGTCGCCACGGCCGAGGGCCGCGACGAGATCGCCACCATGGTGGGGGCCATCGAGCGCATGCGCGCCAGCCTGCAGACCGCGATCACCCAGGTGCGCTCCTCCTCGGAGAGCATCCAGAACGCCTGCCACGAGGTGTCCGCCGGCAACCAGGACCTGAGCCAGCGCACCGAGCAGACGGCCTCCAACGTGCAGCGGGCGGCCAGCACCATGGAGCAGCTCAGCGGCACCGTCGGCCACACGGCCCAGTCCTCGGGCGAGGCCAACAAGCTGGCGAACTCCGCCGCCGAGGTCGCCACGCGCGGCGGCGAGGTGGTGTCGCAGGTGGTGGCGCGGATGCAGGGCATCCATGGCAGCTCGCGCCGGATCGCCGACATCATCGGCGTGATCGACGGCATCGCCTTCCAGACCAACATCCTCGCCCTGAACGCGGCCGTCGAGGCGGCGCGGGCCGGCGAGCAGGGTCGCGGCTTCGCGGTCGTGGCGTCGGAGGTGCGCACGCTGGCGAGCCGCTCGGCCGAGGCGGCCAAGGAGATCAAGACCCTGATCGCGGCCAGCGTGGACGAGGTCGAGGCCGGCACCGCGCTGGTCAACCGCGCCGGCGAGACCATGAACGAGGTGGTGGACGCCATCCGCCACGTGCACCGCATCGTCGGCGAGATCAGCGTGGCCAGCGCCGAGCAGGCGCAGGGGGTGTCGCAGGTGTCGGGCGCGGTCAGCGAGATGGACGCCGCCACGCAGCAGAACGCGGCGATGGTCGAGGAGATCGCCTCCGCCGCCTCCAGTCTGCGGGGTCAGGCGCTGAGCCTGGTCGACGCGGTCAGCGTGTTCCGCATCCACCGGGCCTGAAGGACCGGCCGGGCCGCGCGTGCCGGCATGACAAAGGGGCGTCCCGTGGGACGCCCCTTCTCGTCGGTGCTCTGCCGAGAACCGGCCCCGGATCCGCGGAGGATCAGTCGAGCTTGAGCTTCTGCTGCTCGACGACCTTCTTGTAGACCGCGAACTCGGCCTTGATCTGCTCGGTGAACTGCTCGGGCGTGTTGCCGATGACGATCGAGCCGGTCTGCTCGATGCGGTTCTTCACCTCGGGCATCTCGATGGTCTTGCGGGCGGCCTCGTTGATCTTGGCCACGACTTCCTTGGGCAGGTTCTTCGGGCCCAGGATGCCGTAGTAGGCCATGCGGTTGACCGGCTCCAGGCCCAGTTCCTTGAAGGTGGGGACGTTCGGGAGCACGGCCAGGCGCTGCGGCGCGGCCACGGCGATGGCGATCAGGCGGCCGTCCTTGATGAACGGGAGCGCCGACGGCAGGTTGTCGAAGATCATCGGGACCTGGCCGGCCACGGTGTCGTTCAGGGCCGGGCCGGCGCCGCGGTACGGGATGTGGGTGACGAAGGTGCCGGTCAGGCTCTTGTACAGCTCCATCTGCAGGTGGCCGATGCCGCCGGTGCCGGAGGTGGAGTAGCTGTACTTGCCGGGGTTCTTCTTGAGCTCGGCGATGAAGCCCTTGTAGTCCTTGGCCGGGAAGGACGGGTGGACCGCGATCACGTTGGGCGTGGCGGCCAGGTTGATGATGGGCGTGAAGTCCGTCAGCGGGTTGTACGGCGTCTTCGGGTTGATGGCGGGGTTGGTGGCCGTGGTGGACACGGTCGCCACGCCCAGCGAGTAGCCGTCCGGCGCGGAGCGGGCGGTGTCGGTGGCGCCGATGATGCCGCCGCCGCCCGCCTTGTTCTCCACGATCATGGTCTGACCGAGGGGGCCCGCGATGTGCTGGGCCACCACGCGGGCGACGATGTCGGTGGTGCCGCCGGGCGCGAAGGGCACGACCAGCTTGACCGGCTTGTTGGGATAGCCGTCGGCCAGGGCGAGCGAGCAGCTGACGGTCAGCGTGCCCAGGACCAGGCCGCGTTGAAGGATCGAGCGACGGTTCATGATCTCCTCGTCTTCTGAAAAAGGGGGACGTTGATGCGAGGCCGGGGGACCGGCCATCGGGCGAGCTTAAGTATCCCGGCCTCCGGGGGGCGCTAGCGGAACTACGTAGAGACTTCGTCAAGGCGTGTGCGATCGGACTGGCACACTCGTGCGCCCCTTGGACGAACACCCCCGCATGCTGCTGTTGCTGCCCGACTTCCTGCTGATCGCGGCGGGATTCCTGCTGTGCCGATACACGCCGCTGGACCGGCCGGTCTGGGAGGCGGCGGAAAAGCTCGTGTACTTCCTGCTTTTTCCTGTGCTGTTGTTCAACTCCATCTCGCGCAGCACGTTGTCGCCGGGCGACACCATGACCCTGATGGGCGCCGGGCTGGGCGTGATGGGCGCGGGCATCGCGATGGCGTACGCCCTGCGGTGGGTGCCAGGTGTTGCCCCCAGGACCTTGGCGTCCGGGTCGCAGGTGGCCTTCCGTTTCAACACCTTCGTCGGACTGGCCTTGGCCGAGCGGCTGCACGGCGCGCAGGGCGTGGCCTGGATCGCGATGATCGTCGCGGTGTGCGTGCCGGTGGCCAACGTCGCGGCGGTGTATCCGCTGGCGCGCCACGGCGGCCACGGTTACCTGCGCGAGCTCGCCCGCAATCCGCTGATCGTGGCGACGCTGACGGGCCTCGCGGCGAACCTGCTGGGCCTGCGCCTGCCGGAACCGGCGGCGATCACCCTGCAGAAGATCGGCCTGGCGGCGTTGCCGCTGGGCTTGATGGCGGTCGGCGCCGGCCTGCGGCTGGGCGCGCTGAAGGACGCCCCCTGGCTCGCGGCCACCCTGCTGGCGATCAAGCACCTGATGCTGCCGCTGGCGGCGATCGCGCTGGGACAGGCGCTCGCCCTGCCCGCCCCGCAGGCCGCGCTGCTGATCGCCTTCGCCGCCCTGCCGACGGCCTCGAGCGCCTACGTCCTGGCCGTCCGCATGGGTGGCAACGGCCCCTTCGTCGCGGGACTGGTCACGGTCTCGACGCTGCTCGGGATGGTGGCACTGCCGATGTGGCTGGAGGTCGCCATCAGATAAGGACGCCGCCCGGAGACGCTCCAAGGCGGCGCCCGCTCAGCATCAGGTCGAGGTGGATCTCCGTCGTACCCACCGCGCGACACCGTAAGCCAGCGGCCCGGTCGCCGACGCGAGGGCGAGTTGCCACCACTCGCCGCCCCCGCCCTCCTTGGGAACCACGACGGCACCCACGGAAAGCGCCGTGGCGAGACCGGCGAGCACCAGGCCACCTCGCTGGGCGTGTACGGCCCGCGAGTAGGACAGCACGCCGACCCCGGTGGCCAAGGGCATCAGGACCGTCTGCCAATCCAACGCGACGCCCATCGCCTCAGACCTTCTTCGCGAACCACTGACCGGCGCTTCCGAACGCGCCGCCAAAGAGCTTCATGGCAATGCCGGCGCCACTTGCCGAGACGGCACCCCCAATGGCCCCGTACATCACGGCGCCCCCGAAACCCATGAGGGTGCGCCGACTCCCCGCGAGGTAGTTCGCTCCCGCCAAGGTCCCCCCGACGATGACGCCGACTGGCACGGCGGCCAAGCCGCCATGCACCCTTGCGATCTCTTCCTTGTTCAGCGTTCTCAACATTCACAACTCCTGAAAGCGACGGCATGCGCGCCGTCGAATTCATGGTCGTCGTGACCGGTCGCATCGACCATTCTGGAAAACTCGTCGCATATCCCAGTCGGATGCCTGACTCGAATCAGTGGTCCGATCGCCGCGCGCTCGCCCAGGCCACGGCCTCTCGGGCGAGCGCGGCGGTGGCGTCGATGACCGGCAGGCCGGCCGCTTCGGCGTCGAGCACCAGCGGGATCTCCGTGCAGCCGAGCACGATCGCGCGGGCGCCCCGTTGATGCAGGGCCCGCGCGGCCTGCGCGAGCCGCTGCGCGGCCGCGGGCAGCTGAGCGGCCTTCACGTCAGCGATGCCGGGCATGACGAGGTCGAGCATCTCGCCGGCCGTCGGCAGCAGCCATTGGACGCGGCGTCCGTCCAGCGCGGTCCGGTTCAGGTAGAGCCCCGAGGCGAGCGTCGCGTCGGTCGCCAGCAGGCCGACCTTGCCACCGTCCGGCACGCGCTCGAGGGCCTCGGCGATCGCGGCATCAACCAGATGGATCATCGGCAGGCCCAGCGCCCGCTCGAGCTCGTCGAACCACAGGTGCGCCGTGTTGCAGGGCACGACCACCATGTCCGCGCCCGCGGCGATCAGGCGCCGGCCGCTGGCGATCATCGCGTCCAGCGGCGAAACGCCCTCGCCCCGGAACGCGGCCGTGCGGTCGGGCACCTGCGGGATGCTGCTGACCACGACCGGGACGTGGTCCTGGTCCGTCACCGCCGGCGTGGCCGCGAGCATCTTGCGCATGAAGTCGACCGTCGCCAGCGGCCCCATGCCCCCCAGGATGCCCACGACGCCGGGCGGGCCCGGCATGGCTCCGCCCGCGCCGCGCGCCGGGCGCGGTGTTGTCTGCGTCATGGGAGGCTTACTGCGCCGGCTTGTCCGACAGCGCCTTCAGGTTGTCCTGCAGCTCGCGGCTCATCGGCGCGTTCAGGTTGATGCCCCGCGGCGGGATCGGCGACTGGAACCACTTCTTGTAGAGCGCCTCGAACTCGCCGCTCTTCATCAGCTGCGTCAGCACCCCGTCCACCAGCTGCTTGAAGGCCGGATCGTCCTTGCGCAGCATGATCGCGTAGGGCTCGACCTGCACCGCGTCGCCCACCACCGCCAGCTCCGCCGGGTTGGCCGAACTCGCCTTCAGCCCGTACAGCAGGATGTCGTCCATGCCGAAGGCGTCGGCGCGGCCCGCCTGCACCAGCAGCGCGGACTCGGCGTGGTCCTTGGCGCTGATCAGATCGAAGCCCAGCCCCTTCTCCTGGTTGAGCCGGCGCAACACCTGGAAGTTGGTCGTGCCCGTGGTCGACACCACCTTGCGGCCCTTCAGGTCCGCGAAGGACTTGATGCCCGAGTTCGCCTTTACCAGCAGCCGCGTGCCCGTGTAGAAGTAGTTGATCGCGAAATCGACCTGCTTGGCGCGCTCGGTGTTGTTGGTGGTGGAGCCGCACTCGATGTCGATGGTGCCGTTGGCCAGCAGCGGGATGCGGTTCTGCGAGCTCACCGCCTGCGTGGCCACCTTCAGGTCCGCGCGGCCGGTGGCCTTCTTCACCTGGTCGACGATCTTCCCGCAGATCTCCCAGCCGAAGCCGGTGGGCTTGGCCTCGGCGTCGAGGTAGGAGAACGGGATCGAGGAGTCCCGGTAGGCCACGGTGATCGTGCCCGAGGACTTGACCTTCTCGAGCGTGCCGCCCGTCTGTGCCTGGGCGGCACCGGCGGCGACGAGGGACAGGACGACAACTGCACTGGGAACGAAAGCCTTCATGGCGTTTCCTTTCTCGCGGTGGGCGAAGGTGGCAATGCGTGAACGATATTGAACCTCAGTCCTCCCGTGGATCGGAAGTCCGCTCCAACGTATAAGCTGGCCTTATGTTCTTGCCGGGAGCACGGCGTGCGCCTGAAACACATCGAGGTCTTCCATGCGGTGATGCTGACGGGTTCCGTCAGCGCCGCGTCCAAGCTGCTGCACGTGACGCAGCCCGCCGTGACGCAGGCCCTGCAGCTGGCGGAGTTGCAGCTCGGCTACGCGCTGTTCACGCGCCAGCGCCGCCGCCTCATCCCCACGCGCGAGGCGCAGGCGCTCTATCCGGAGGTCCAGGCGCTGATGTCGCAGCTGGAATCGGTGCGCCGCATGGCCACGGCGCTGGGCAGCGGCGAGGGCCAGGGCTTCCGCATCCTGGTCGTGCCCTCGCTCGCGGTACGCGCGCTGCCCGAGGCGCTCAAGCTCTTCCGCCGCCGCTACGGCGATCTGCCGATCTCCGTGCGCACCCTGCATTCCAACGACATCGCCCGGGCGATGGCGCTGCAGGAGGGGGATGTCGGCATCGTCTATGGGCGCATGCCCCACCCGGCCCTGAGCGACGAGCTGGTCGCCACCGGGCGATTGGTGTGTGTCTCCGCGCGCGGCAAGTCCGGCGCGGACCGCCGCGCCACGGTCGATCTGCAGGACGTGCTGCGCGAGCCCTTCATCCGCATCGACGAGCGCGACCCGCTGGGCGCGGTGCTCGCCGATCAGTGGGCGCGGCTGGGGCTGACGCCGCAGGCCGGCATCACCGTGCAGACCCACCACATCGCGATGGTGATGGCCGAGCAGGGATTCGGCCCCGCCATCGTCGACTCCTTCACCGCGCAGGCCCGTGGCGAGGACCTGCACCTGCGCACCCTGCTGCCCGAGGTGCCGGTCGAGGTCCGCGCGGTCCAGCCCCAGGGGCTGCGCTCGCCCAAGGCGGTGTCGGACTTCATCGCCGCCTTCCGCAAGGCGATCCAGGAGTGAGGCGCCGGCGCGAGGGCCGGCCGGGGGGATCAGCCCTCCGGGTCCTGCGCCAGCGCCCAGTCGATGTGCTCGGCGAGCAAGGCCGACGCGTCCGGCCGGACCGCCGTCAGCGCCCGGCGAAGGTCCTCGCGCAACGCCGGGGCCAGGTCTTGCCTGAGCGCGTTCCCCATGGCCACGGCGAGGTTGCGCCGCCAGCGCGCATGGCCGATGCGCCGGATCGCCGAGCCCTCGGTGCGGCGCAGGAAGGTCGGCTCGTCCCAGGCCCAGAGCGCCAGCAGCGAGGCGTTCCCCAGCGGTTCGCGCCAGTCGAAGTCCGGCAGCGGGCTGCGGCGCGCGAACTTGTTCCAGGGGCAGACCAGCTGGCAGTCGTCGCAACCGTAGATGCGGTTGCCCATGGCCTCGCGGAACTCGACCGGGATCGGTCCGTCCTGCTCGATGGTCAGATAGCTGATGCAGCGCCGCGCGTCGAGCCGGTACGGGGCGACGATCGCCCGCGTGGGACAGGCATCCAGACAGGCGCTGCATTGGCCGCAGTGCGCGGTGACCGGCTCCGTCAGGGGGAGCGCCACGTCCAGGAAGATCTCGCCCAGGAAGAACATGGACCCGCTGTCGCGATGCAGGGTCAGGGTGTGCTTGCCGCGCCAGCCCAGGCCCGAGCGGGTGGCCAGCTCGACTTCCATCACCGGTGCCGAGTCGGTGAACACGCGATGCCCCATCGGTCCGATGGCGGCCTGGATGCGGTCCGCCAGCTGCTGCAGGCGATGGCGCAGGACCTTGTGATAGTCCCGCCCCCGCGCATAGAGCGAAACCTGCGCCCGCGACGGATCGCGCATCGCGGCCCATTCGCGGTCCTGCCAGTCGGGGCCGACCGACTCGGGCAGGTAGTCCATGCGCGCGGTCAGGATGCTGAGCGTGCCGGGGACCAGCTCGGCCGGCCGCGCGCGCTTGAGGCCGTGGGCGGCCATGTAGTGCATCTCGCCGTGATGGCCGGCGTCCAGCCACGCTTGCAGTCCGGCTTCCGCATCGCTCAGATCGACGTGGGCCACCCCAATCTGTGAGAATCCGAACTCATGCGCCCAGGCGCGAACCTCGCCCATCAGCGCCTGCAGCGCGGCGGGGTCTCGGGAGAGGCTCGATGTCGAATCGGGCCGGGGCATGTCGATCAAGGATTGCATAGGTTTTGAGCATTCTAGAAACCCGCCCGTTCCATTGGCCCGACGAGGTCGCCTGCGAGCAGTTCGCACAGGCGCTGGCCGCTTGTCCCCAGATCGCGGATGTGAGCATCGAGCTCGACGGCGGGCTGGGCGCCGGCAAGACCAGCCTGGTCCGCCACCTGCTGCGCGCGCTGGGCGTCACCGGCCGCATCAAGAGCCCCAGCTACGCCGTGGTCGAGGATTACCAGCCGCCCGCCCTCGAGGGCCTGCCCGCCCACCACTTCGATTTCTACCGCTTCAGCGACCCGCGCGAGTGGGAGGACGCCGGCTTCCGCGACCTCTTCGCGGCGCCGGGGCTCAAGCTCAGCGAATGGCCCGAGAAGGCGGCCGGCATGCTGCCGCCGCCCGACCTCAAGCTGCACCTGGACGTCAACGACGACGACAGCCGCGCCGTTCGAGCCGAGGCCCACACCGCCCGCGGCCAAGCGCTGCTGGCCGACCTCTCCCGGCGCCTGGCGCCCTGAGCCGATGCGTTCCACCCGATGACCTCGATCCGATCGAAGGGAAACCTGCCCGACCCCATGACCGGCATGCTCAAGACCCCGTCCCACGAACGCCGCAAGGCGCTGCGCCGCATGGGCGCGGTCGCGCTGAGCTTCCCCGTGCTGCCCGCCCTGCCCGCGCTGGCGGCGGGCGCCGCCTCCATCGTCGCCGTTCGGGTCTGGCCCGCGAGCGACTACACCCGCGTGACGCTGGAGTCGGACCGTCCGCTGGCGGCCAAGAGCTTCATGGCGGCCAACCCGGACCGCCTGGTCATCGACATCGACGGCCTGGAGCTCAATCCCAGCCTGCGCGACCTGATCGGCAAGGTGAAGCCGGACGACCCCTACATCGCCAGCGTGCGCGTCGGCCAGAACACGCCGCGCGTGGTGCGCATCGTGCTGGACCTCAAGCAGGCGGTGGCGCCGCAGGTCTTCACCATCGAGCCGGTGGCCGCCTACCAGAACCGCCTGGTGCTGGACCTGTATCCGACGCAGGAGCGCGATCCGCTGCTGGATCTGGTGCGCGGCAAGGAGGCGGCGGAGCGCGCCGCCGCGCATGAGGTCAACGACGCGCTGGGCGAGTTGATCGGTCGCATCGACCGGCCGCAGACCGCGGCCTCGGTGGCGGAGAACGCCGCCAGCGCGGCCATCGCGCCACCACCGCCGGCCAAGAGCGGGACCCGGGTCGCGCAGGCCGAGCCCCCCGCCCCGCCGGCGCCGCCGCTCAAGGAGATCGCGCCGGAGATGAGCCAGACCAAGCTGGACCGGCTGATCGTGATCGCGATCGACCCCGGCCACGGCGGCGAGGACCCCGGCGCCATCGGCCCCAGCGGCCTGCGCGAGAAGGACGTGGTGCTGGCGATCGGCAAGAAGCTGCGTGACCGGCTGAACACCAATCCGCGCATCCGCGTGATGATGACCCGCGACGCGGACTTCTTCGTCCCGCTGAACGAGCGGGTGCGCAAGGCGCGCCGGGTGCAGGCCGACCTGTTCGTGTCCATCCACGCGGACGCCTTCATCACGCCCAAGGCGCGCGGCGCCTCCGTCTTCGCGCTGTCGACCAGCGGGGCGAGCTCCACCGCCGCGCGCTGGATGGCGGACAAGGAGAACGCCGCCGACGTGATCGGCGGCGTCAACAGCAAGGTGGTCAAGGACGAAGGCGTGCTGCGGGCGATGCTGGACATGAGCACCTCGGCGCAGATCAAGGACAGCCTGAAGCTGGGCGGCGAGGTGCTGGGCCAGATCGGCAAGCTGGCCAAGCTGCACAAGGGCAGCGTGGAGCAAGCCGGCTTCGCGGTGCTGAAGGCACCGGACGTGCCCTCGATCCTGGTCGAGACGGCCTTCATCTCCAACCCGGAGGAAGAGGCCAGGCTGCGCGACCCCGACTATCAGGACGACCTGGTGAAGGCCTTGGCCACGGGCATCGCGCGTTACTTCGCGAAGAACCCGCCGCTGGCCTCGCGGCATCGGGCGTTGTAGGACGCTCACCGCCAGCTCGCGACCTCCGCGACGCTCGCCGTGCACCGCCCGTTTCCTGCTCACGGCGCCTGCGGGGCCGGCCGCGCATCGCTCGCCTCCCGTTCGACACGCCGGCGCCGCGCCGGATCCGGCGCGCCCTCGGCCTGCGCGAGCCACAGGATCAGATCGATCCGCAAGCGTCGCGCGCCGGGCGTTCGTGCGCCCAGCATGTCCTCCAGGTACTGCTGGATCTGCTGCTCGAACCTGCGCACTTCGAACGGCCGACCGACAGTCTTGGCGAGCCCGCGCGCGACGGGTCGCCACACCGGGGCCCGTTCCGTTGCCGACGCAAGCCCCGCGTCGAGTTCGACCGACACGGCTTCCGCGGCCGGCTCCATCTGCTGGTCCATCACCACCTCCAGATCACGTTCCAGACGCCGCCACGCGGCGTCCCATGAGCGGTCGATGGTAGGCAGTGGAACCCCGCTTGCGGGCGTTCATCCCCCATCGACACGGCGCGTCCGACTTGAGGGGGACCAAGCCGGAACGAAGAAGGGGCACTGCCTCACGAGAGTGCCCCTTCGGGGGTAGCTCACCCGCCCCATGGGGGCGGGAGGGGTGGGGCCACGGGTGCCCCGCCCGCTCGGAGGGCGGGGATGGGGTGGGAGCTCACCCCTCCCCGGCGCAGCCGATTCAGCGCCCCAGCTGCGTCGGCATGGCAGGGGCCGTCGTGCGCTGAATCGGCTTCCACGTCTTCAGCCGTTCCAGCACGTTCGCGACCGCGGCTTCCAGCTGCACGTCGCGGCCCGCGTTCACCGCGGTCGGATCGAGGTCCACATCGATGTCCGGGGCGACGCCTTCGTTCTCGATGTGCCACTCGCCTTCCGGCGTGAAGAAGCGGAAGAAGGGCACGACCAGGAAGCCGCCGTCGATCATCGACGGATTCGCCGAGATGCCGATCAGCCCGCCCCAGGTCCGCTTGCCGATCAGCGGGCCCAGGCCCGTGCGCTTGAACGCGTAGGGCATGAAGTCACCCCCCGATCCGGCGTCCTGGTCGATCAGCATCGCCTTCGGGCCGTAGATGGCACCGGCCGGCGTGTCGTAGATCAGGCCGTCGCGGTCCTTCCAGCTGCCCAGGTAGCCCCGGTTCAGCAGCTCGATCACGTAGTTCGCCGCCTGGCCGCCGCCGTTGCGGCGGTCGTCGACGATCAGGCCCGGCTTGTCGACCTGGGCGAAGAACATCCGGTTGAAGTGCTGGAAGCCCGGTCCCGCCGTGTCCGGCATGTAGACGTAGGCGATCTTGCCGCCGCTCAGGCGGTCCACTTCCTGCCGGTTGTGATCGATCCACCACCACTGGCGCAGACGGCCCTCGGTGCCGGTCGGCTCGACCGTCACCTGGCGCGCGCCCTGCCCGTTCGCGTTGGCCGACACCGTCAGCTGCACCTGCTTGCCGACGGTGTTCTCCAGCAGCTGGTACAGGTTGCGCGTGCCGCCCACCGGCTGACCGTTCACCGCCAGCAGGTAGTCCCCCTCCTTCACGCCCAGGCCCGGCGCGTTCAGCGGCGCCTTCAGGTTGGGATCCCAGCGGTCCCCCTTGAAGATCTGCTTGATGCGGTAATGCCCGTTCTCGATCGCGAAGCTGGCGCCCAGCAGGCCCACCGGGACGCGCGGCTCCTGATGCACGTCGCCGCCGCCCAGCCGGTTGTGACCGACCTGCAGCTCGCCGATCATCTCGACCATCAGCTCGTTCAGGTCCTCGCGGCGCTGCACGCCCGCCACCAGCGGCAGGTAGCGCTGATAGACGCCGCTCCAGTCCAGGCCGTGGAGCTTGGGATCGTAGAAGTACTCCTTCTCCATCCACCAGGTCTCGTCGAAGATCTGCTTCCACTCGGCGCGCGGGTCGATGCGCACGCGCAGCCCGGCCAGGTCGATGCTCTTGGTGTCGATCTTCTCGCGGGCGTCGGAGATCTCCAGACGGCCCGTGCCCAGGTTCAGCAGGATCTTCTTGCCGTCGGCGCTCAGGCTGTAGCCCTGCACCTGCGGCTTGACCATCTTGGCCTTCTTCTCCTCGAAGTCGAAGCGGTACAGCTCGCCCTTGTCGGCGTCGCTGCCGTTGGCCTCGATGGAGACACCCGGCTGGCGGCGCTCCAGGTAGAACAGCGCGCCGTCGTCGGCCACGCCCAGCGAGTCGTAGCGCGCCTGCGCCACCGGCAGACCGACGATGCGGTCCTGCAGCCCGGCGAAGTCGATGCGCACCGGCTTGACCTTGGGCTTGGCGTCCTTGCCCTCGTCCTTCTTGCCGGCCTTGACGTCCTTGTCACCGTCCTTGCCGTCCTTGGACTTGTCCGCGTCCTTGGCCTTGTCGGCCTTGTCCTCGTCCTTGTCGTCCTTCCTGTCCTTGGACTCCTCGTCCCCGGCCTTGGGCGCGAGCGGCGACTTGCCGTCCGCGCGCAGCACCGCGGCGTAGAGCCCCGCGCGCACCGAGCGCTCCTGCGTCGACATGTCCAGGCCGACCTGCGCCGGACCGGTGTTGATCGACGCCGCGAAGAACAGCAGGTCGCCCTTGGGCGAGAAGGCCGGCGCGTTGGCGTGGCTCAGGCCGTCGGTGATGGTGTGGCGCTCGCCGGTCTGGAAGTCGATGACCCGGATCTGGCTGAAGAAGTTCTTGCCGTAGACGTTGTAGGCCAGGTAGCGGCCGTCCGGCGAGAAGCCGATGTCCACGCTGCCGCGGCGTTCGCTGGTGTCGATCTTGACCAGCTTGCCCGATTGCGCGCCGCCCAGCGCCAGCTGGAACAGGTTCAGGTGGTTGTCCTGCAGGACCAGGCGGGCGCCGTCGGGCGACCAGTCCATCAGCGTGTAGTAGCCGGTCTCCGGCAGCAGGATCTTGCGGGTGGCCTTGCCGGCCGCCTGGTCGCCGAGCTGGTCGCGGATCACGACCTGGTGGCGCATGCCGGGCTCGTCGGAGAGGAAGGCGACCTGCTGGCCGTCGGGACTCCAGACACCGTCCTTCTCGCGGATGCCCGAGGTGTTGGTCAGGTTGCGCACCACGCCGTCCTTGACCGGCACGGTGAAGATCTCGCCACGGGCGCTGATCACCACGCGCTTGCCGGTGGCGGACAGCGCGGCGTTCTCGATGGTCTTGGCCGCGTCCTTCCACTGCTCGCGGGCCTGGTTGCTGGGCTCGTTCAGCGCGATGTTCAGCACGCGCGGGGCGGCCCCGTCCAGGCCGACTTCCTTCAGCTGACCGCCGGCCTCGTAGACGATGCGACCGTCGCGGCCGTCGGCGCTGCGCACGTCCCAGACGGTTTCCTTCGTCAGCTGACGCAGGGCCTTGGTCTTGGTGTTGAACGCGAAGAGATTGGCCGCGCCGTCGTTGCGATCGGAGATGAAGACCACCTCGTCGCCCATCCAGATCGGGTTCTTGTCGGTGGCGTTGACGTGCGGGATCTGCTCCCAGCTCTTGCCCTTGGGATCGAGGATCCAGATCGGCGGCGTCGTGCCGCCGCGGCTCTGGCGCCAGCCGCTGCTGCCGCTGTAGGCCTGGCCGTAGGGACGGTAGGCCAGGCGCGAGCCGTCGGGCGACCAGACGCCTTCGTAGGCCACGGCCTCCATGACCTTCTGCTCGACGCCGCCGTCGACCGGCACTTCATAAAGCTGGTTGCTGCGCGCGTTCAGCACCTCGCGCGCGGAGGCGAACAGCACGCGCTTGCCGTCGGGGCTCCAGCCGGTGACCTGGTCGGCCATCGGGTGCCAGGTCAGGCGCCGGGGTTGACCGCCGACGGTCGGGATGACGTAGACGTCGGTGTTGCCGTCGTAGCTGGCCGAGAAGGCGATCCAGCGGCCGTCCGGCGAGAAGCGAGGCGCGAACTCGGACGCCGCGTGGCCGGTCAGGCGGCGCGGCTGGCTGCCGTCGCGGTTGGCGACCCACAGGTCGCCGCCGTAGACGAAGGCCAGGCGGTCGGCGGACACCGCCGGCTCGCGCAGCAGCAGGGTCACGGCGCGCGAGAGCGCGGCGGTGGGGGTGGTCGCGGCCTGTTGGGCCAGCGTGGGACCGGCGGCCATCGTGGTGACGACGGCGGCGGTCAGGCTCAGGGCCAGGGGGACGGCCTTGCGCAGGGGACGGAGTGGCATAGGTGCTTGTGTCCGGGTGGAAGCAAGCGGGCCAGCATAGCGGCGCCCCTTCCCCATGACGAAGCTCACCCCGCTCGATTGCGCGCGTCGCGCGTCGGTACTTTCCCTGTCATACCGGCGGATGAGACCGGGCCCGAGCGCCGGGCCGGGGCCGGCTCGGAGCCGGCTTCGCGGACGGGCTCAGGTCGGGACCGCGGGCTTGCGCGCGGCGCGCCAGCCGCCGTACAGCGCGATCAGGCCAGGGATCAGGATCATGGCCCAGATGATCTTGCTCAGATGGGTCTGCACGAAGGGGATGTTGCCGAACAGATAGCCCGCCACCGTCAGGCCCACGACCCAGAGGATGGCGCCGCCGACGTTGTAGGCGGTGAAGCGGCTGCGGGTCATCTCGGCGACGCCGGCCACGAAGGGGGCGAAGGTCCGGATGAAGGGCATGAAGCGCGCCAGCACGATGGTGATGCCGCCATGCTTCTCGTAGAACTGGTGGGCGGCGTCGAAGGCGCGCTTGTTGAAGAAGCGCGACTGCTCCCACTGGAAGACCTTCGGACCGAAGTAGCGGCCGATGGTGTAGTTGCACTGGTCGCCGAGGATGGCGGCCACCAGCAGCACCGTGATGGCCAGCGGCAGGTTCATGACGCCGGCGCCGCACAGGGCGCCCACCACGAAGAGCAGCGAATCGCCCGGCAAGAAGGGCATCACCACCAGACCGGTCTCGACGAAGACGATCAGGAAGAGCAGTCCGTAGACCCACATGCCGTAGGCGGTCACGAACTCGGCCAGATGGGCGTCGACGTGGAGGATGAAATCGATCAGGAAGTGCATGAAATCCATGGGGGCGGATTATGGGGGGCGGTGTTCACCGGCAGATGACCGGCGCGCGACCGCGGATGCCGGGATTTTGTGGATCCATCTGAAAGGAAACTGAAGCAGGACGTTTCAGCCCGTAGCGGGATGCCGGATGGGGGACCGATCCCCCGAAGTAGCGGGGACGGTGGGAGGGTCGCGGGCCACAGCTTCTACAATCGCGCCCCATGGACGACACCCTCGCCCCCGCGGCGCCGCTCGCACCTTCAGCGCCCGGCTCGCTCTCCGACCGTCGCGCGATCCGCGAGCTTCCCGATGAACTGATTTCCCAGATCGCCGCCGGCGAGGTCGTCGAACGCCCGTCCTCCGTCGTCCGCGAACTGGTCGACAACGCGCTGGACGCCGGCGGGACGCAGATCCAGCTCAAGCTGATCGCCGGCGGCATCCGCAGCCTGATCGTCGAGGACGACGGCCACGGCATCCCCGACGGCGAGCTCCCGCTGGCCATCAAGCGCCACGCCACCAGCAAGATCGGCTCGCTGGACGACCTGGAGGCCGTCGCCACCATGGGCTTCCGCGGCGAGGCCCTGGCCGCCGTGTCCTCGGTCGCCGAACTGGCCATCGTCTCCCGCCACACCGGCGCCAGCCACGCCTGGCGCCTGGACGCCCGCAGCGGCGAGCTCAGCCCCGCCGCCCGCGCCCGCGGCACCAGCGTCGAGGTGCGCGAGCTCTTCTTCAACACCCCCGCCCGGCGCAAGTTCCTCAAGAGCGAAGGCACCGAGCTGGCCCACTGCCTGGAGGCCCTGCGCCGCCACGCGCTGGCCCGGCCCGATGTCGGCTTCGCCGTCTGGCACGAGGGCAAGCTGGTCGACCAGTGGCGCGCCGCCCCGCTGCCCCAGCGCATCTCGGAGGTCCTGAACGAGGACTTCATCGCCCAGAGCCGCGAGGTCTTCCACGAGGTCGGCCCGCTGCGCGTGCACGGCCGCGTCGGCCTGCCCGAGGCCGCGCGCAGCCGCGCGGACATGCAGTACGTCTACGTCAACGGCCGCTATGTCCGCGACAAGCTGATCGCCCACGCGATCCGCTCGGCCTTCGACGACGTGCTGCACGGGCATCGCCAGCCCACCTACGTGCTGTTCATCGACGTCCAGCCGGAGCTGGTCGACGTGAACGTCCATCCGACCAAGATCGAGGTCCGCTTCCGCGACGGCCGCGAGATCCACCAGCAGGTGCGCCGCGCCGTGGTGGCCGCGCTGGCGCTGTCGCGCAGCGACGAGTCGTCGCAGGCCGCCGCGCCGGACGCGCCGACCGCCGCGCCCACCGGCAACGGTCGCGAGCGCTGGACCGGCACCCCGGCCTGGGAACGCCCGATGGCCGTGGCCGGCGAGCCCGCCGCCCCGTACCAGCCGCCCGCGCCCTACGACGCCCCCTCGGCGCGATTCGCCGGGCCCGAGGGCTGGCGCGCGCCGATTCCGACCCGCGCACAGACGGCGCTGGCACTGGAGCAGGCCGAGGCGCTCTACGCCAGCGCGCCCCAGGGCGGCCTGCCGACCGCGACCGGCGCCGAATCCGGCATGGACGCGGGCGCCCGATCGGCCTACGGTCCTGGCACCGCATCGCCCTCCGCGCTGGCCGCCTTCGGCACCGCGCCCGCCGGCCCGCTTCCCGCGAGCCAGGCGGGCGAATGGCCGCTGGGCCGCGCGATCGCGCAGATCCAGGGGGTCTACGTGCTGGCCGAGAACGCCCAGGGCCTGGTCATCGTCGACATGCATGCCGCGCACGAGCGCGTCGTCTACGAACGCCTGAAGACCGCGCTGGGCGAGACCCGCATCGAATCGCAGCCGCTGCTGATCCCGGTGACCTTCGCCGCCACGCCGGCCGAGATCGCCACCGCCGAGGCGCAGGCCGAGACCCTGCAGCGCCTGGGTCTGGACATCGCCCCGCTGTCGGCCAAGGTGCTGGCCGTGCGCGAGCGCCCCGCCCTGCTGGCCGGCGGCGACGTCGTCGACCTGGCGCGCGGCGTGCTGGCGGAGCTGGCGCAGTTCGACGCCAGTCACGCGATCGAGCGCGCCCAGCACGAGATCCTGGCGACGATGGCCTGCCACGGCGCGGTGCGGGCCAACCGTCAACTGACGCTCGACGAGATGAACGCGCTGCTGCGCGACATGGAACGCACCGAGCGCGCCGACCAATGCAACCACGGCCGTCCGACCTGGCGCCAGCTCACGCTGCGCGACCTGGACGCGCTGTTCCTGCGCGGGCGCTGAGTCCGGGGACTCCTCGCGCTTTCCCGTCCCCGAACCACCGTCCGCCTCGACCGCCGCACCCGAACGTCACGCGCTCCCCCACTTTCACCTGAAGCAGTACCGACATGGCCACGCTCAAACTCAACAAGAACAAATCAGCCGGCCCGGACGGCAAGCCCGCGGAGAAGTCCCGCCGCCCGCCGCTGCGCGGCCAGGGCGTGAACAAGCCGCGTCCGACCTTGGCCAAGGCGCAAGCCGAGCGCGCCGAGCGCGAGGCCGCGTTCCAGCAGCGCCGCGCCGAGGAAGGCCGCGACCGCCCTTACGGCCAGCGCGACGCGCGCGGCCCGCAGGGTCGCGACGACCGCCGCAGCGGTCCGCCGCGGGGCGATGACCGCGGCCCGCGCCGCGAAGGCGGCGGCTTCGGCGAGCGCCGTGAGGGCGGCTTCCAGGGTCGACGCGAAGGCGGCTTCGGTGGCGAACGCCGCGAAGGGGGTTTCGGCGGCGAGCGCCGCGAGGGTGGCTTTGGCGGCGAGCGCCGCGAAGGGCGCTACGGTGACCAGCGTCGCGAAGGCAGCTTCGGCGAACGTCGTGAAGGCGGCTTCGGTGAACGCCGCGAAGGCCACGGCCCGCGTCGCGAAGGCGGTGGCTTCGGCGATCGGCCGGACCGCGGTCCGCGCGATCCCCAGCGCGGCGGCTACGGCCGCCCCGATCGCGAAGGTGGCGAGCGTCGCCCCTTCGGCGACCGACCGCGCTTCGAGGACCGTCCTCGCTTCGAGGGCGACCGTCCGCGCCGCGACGACCGCTACGGCAGCGGTCCCCAGGGCCAACGTGACGAGCGTCCTCGTGGCGACCGCCCGCAAGGCGATCGCCCGCGGCACGAAGGCGGCCGCTACGGCAACGAGGGCCCGCGTCGCGACGAGGGCTCCCGTCATGGCGGCCCGACCGGCGGCTCGCGCTACGGCGAGGACCGCCCGCGCCGCGGCCCGGACGAGGTCCATGCCCGCGCCGAACGCCAGGAATACGCCGAACGCACCGACCGGCCGCGTCGCCCCGAGGGCCCGCCGCAACGCGCGCCCGAGCGCCAGGCCGATGCCGATGCCGGCGAGCGCCTGTCCAAGCGCATGAGCGAGCTGGGCCTGGCCTCGCGTCGCGAAGCCGACGAGTGGATCGAGGCCGGCTGGGTCACCGTCGACGGCGAGCCCGCGACGCTGGGTCAGCGCGTCGGTCCCGACGCCAGGATCGAGGTCGATCCCGCCGCCCGTGAACAGCAGGCGCAGCGCGTCACCATCCTGCTGCACAAGCCGATCGGCTACGTCTCCGGCCAGGCCGAGGACGGCTACGAGCCGGCGTCGGTGCTGATCAAGGCCGACACGCACTGGGGCGAGGATCCGTCCAAGATCCAGTGGGCGCCCGGCCACGGCCGCAGCCTGGCCCCGGCCGGCCGCCTGGACATCGACTCCACCGGCCTGCTGGTCCTGACGCAGGACGGCCGCATCGCGCGCCACCTGATCGGCGAGGACTCCGACGTCGAGAAGGAGTACCTGGTCCGCGTCGCCGTCGAGAACGGCGATCCGGAACGGCATCCGCAGCATCAACTCGATCCCCGCGCGATCGCGCTGCTGAACCACGGCCTGGCGCTGGACGGCGTCGAGCTCAAGCCCGCCAAGGTGAGCTGGGCCAACGAGGACCAGCTGCGCTTCGTCCTGCGCGAGGGCCGCAAGCGCCAGATCCGCCGCATGTGCGAGCTGGTCGGCCTGAAGGTGCTGGCGCTCAAGCGCGTGCGCATCGGCCGCATCCCGCTGGGCCAGCTGCCGCAGGGCCAGTGGCGCTATCTGGCGCCCTGGGAGCGCTTCTGATCGGCGCGCCGGACGGCGCCCCGTCGCGGGACGACACGACGGCCACCCGGCCTGACGCGGCCGCGGTCCACGCGGCCGATGCGCCCCCGCGGGTCCTGACCGGCCCGCTCGCGCCGCTGTGCATCGCCGGCCCGACCGGCTGCGGCAAGACCGCGGCCGCGCTGGCGATCGCGCGCGCGCAGCGGGTGGAGATCATCAGCGTCGACTCCGCGCTGGTGTATCGGGGCATGGACATCGGCACGGCCAAGCCCACGCGCGAGGAGCTCGCCGAGGTCCCGCATCACCTGATCGACCTCCTCGAGCCGACCGACAGCTACTCGGCCGCGCAGTTCGTCCGCGACACGCTGAAGCTCGTGCCCGAGATCCAGGCGCGCGGCGCGCGGCCGCTGCTCGTCGGCGGCACGATGCTCTACTTCAAGGCGCTGTTCGACGGACTCTCCGAGCTGCCGCAGGCCGACCCGGCGCTGCGCGCGCAGCTCGATGCCGACGCCGCCCGCGAGGGCTGGCCCGCGATGCATGCGCGCCTGGCGCAGCTCGATCCGGAGACGGCGGCCCGGCTCGCCCCGCTCGATTCGCAACGCATCCAGCGCGCGCTGGAGGTCTGCCTGCTGAGCGGCGAGCCGATGTCGGCGCTCTACCGCCGGCAGCGCAGCCAGGGCGTGGACTGGCCCTTGATCTCGCTGGAGCCCTCGGACGCGGCGCGCGCCTGGCTGCATCAGCGGCTGGCACAGCGCTTCGCGGCAATGCTCGCGCAAGGCTTCGTCGACGAAGTGCGCCGGCTGCGCGCCCGCGGCGATCTGCACCTGGGCCTTCCTTCGATGCGCTGCGTCGGCTACCGCCAGGCCTGGGAGCTGCTCGACGCGAACGAGGCCGCGCCCGACCTCGCCGCGCTGCAGGAACTGGGCACCGCCGCGACGCGCCAGCTCGCCAAGCGTCAGATCACCTGGCTGCGCAGCATGCCCGCGCGACATGTCGTGCCCGCCGAGGCGCCGGATGCGCTCGCTCAGGTGATGGCCCGGGTCGGTCCTTCCGCTTGATCGCTCAGGGGCCGCTCGGCCCTGGCGAGGCCGTCCTTTCCGAACGATCCAGCCCGATCGGCCTTGTCTGCCTTGTCTGCCTTGTCTGCCTTGTCGGCCCTCGCGGCGCTTGCGGCGGTCTCGGCCACGCCGACCGCGCCGGCGGATCCGGCTCGAATCGCCAGCCCGCTGTCGGACGCCGTAAAACTTCGTTACAAGTGGGCGCTGGTTGAGCATCCCCCGCACGGCCTCGACGAAGACACGCCGAGACGGCCCCACAATCGCCCGATCGCCTGCCACCCGCGCGCCGCCCCTTGCGCCAGCGCCCTCGCCCGCCGATGGATGTCCCGCTCCTCACCGCTTCCGGCCTGACCAAACGCTACGGCACCCACACGCTGTTCGAGCGGCTCTCGCTGAACCTGCATCGGGGCGAGATGCTGGCCCTGCTGGGCGAGTCGGGCAGCGGCAAGTCCACGCTGCTGAACGGCCTGGCCGCGCTGGAGCCGCTGGACCGGGGTCAGGTCGTGCTGCAGGGGCGCGACATCCTGGCGCTCGACGAGGCCGGCCAGGCCGCGCTGCGACGCGAGCAACTGGGCTTCGTGTTCCAGGCGTTCCACGTGCTGCCCCACCTGAATGTCCAGGACAACATCGCCCTGCCCCTGCTGCTGCAGGGACGGCCCGATCCGAAGCGGGTCGCGCAGATGCTGGAGGCCGTCGGCCTGGGCGCGCAGGCGCGTCACCTGCCGCGTCAGCTCTCCGGCGGTCAGCTGCAGCGCGTGGCGATCGCCCGCGCGCTGGTGCACCGTCCGGTGCTGGTGCTGGCCGACGAGCCCACCGGCAACCTCGATCCCGCCCACGCCGATCAGGTCATGCGCCTGCTGCGCGAGCAGTTGCGCGAGCAACAGGCCGCCTGCCTGCTGGTGACCCACTCCGCCCACGCCGCCGAGATGGCGGACCGCCGCCTGCGCCTCGAGAACGGCCGGCTGATCGAGGTCTGAGGCCGCTTCCGCCATCGCCCCGCCGACCCGCGCCATGAGCTCGTCCGCCTCCCTGCCACCGCCCCTGCCGCCTGCCCCGCCGGCGGCGGAGCGCCGCCCGCCGCTGATCGGCCTGCGCCGCGCCTGGGGGTGGTGGTGGCAGCTGTCCTGGCCCTCGCTGCGCCTGCAATGGGGCCGGCAACTGGCGGCGCTGCTGACGATCGCGCTCGGGCTGGCGCTGGCCGGCGCGGTGCACTGGATCAACGCGTCCGCGCTGGCGCAGTTCGAATCGGCGGCGCGCCAGAGCAGCGCCCAAGCCGATCTCGAGCTGACCGCCGCGCCCGGTGCGGCCTCGATCGGCGACGCGCTCTATGCCGAGCTGGCCGCGCGCGACGACGTCGCCGCGCTCGCGCCACGGCTGGATGCCAGCGTCCGCGTGCAGGGCCGCGACGGCGAATGGCTGCGCGTGCGACTGGTCGGGCTGGACCTCCTGCAGCTCGGCGCCTTCCATCCGCAATGGCTGCCGCGCGCCACCGGCGCCGACGTCCTGCGCGCGCTGCGCGAGCCCGCCGTGCTGGTCAGCGACGCGGCCTGGCTGCGCCTGGCAGCGGCCGGACCGGATGCCGCGGGCGGCCACGCTTCCGGCGCCTCCGCGTCCAGGTCCACGTCCGCCGTCACGTCGACGTCGACTTCTGCATCGCCCTGGGACCATGCCGCGCCGGGCGCCGCCTCGCTGGCATCCGGCCCGGACCCTGCCCCGTCGCCCACCACCACGGCCGCCTCCGCGTCCTCGACGTCGCCCCTCACCGTGCGGCTCGATCTCCCGGGTCTGGCGGGGCCGCTGCCGGTCGTCGGTCGCATCCCCGACCGTGACCAGCCGCTGATCGTGATGGACATCGCCTGGGCGCAGCAGTTGCTGAACCGCCCCGGACAGCTCGACGCGATCCTGCTCCGCATGACCCCGGGTCGCGCGGCGCCCGCGGTCTGGCCCGCCGGCGTGCAGGCGCAGAGTCCCGCCGACCAGGCCCGGCAGCAGGCCGACGAGGCCCGCCGCATCACCCGCGCCTATCGCCTCAACCTGGGCGTGCTGTCGCTGATGGCGCTGTTCGTCGGCGCCTTCATGGTCTTCGCGGTGCACAGCCTGTCGGTCGCGCAACGCCTGCCGCAACTCGCGTTGCTGGGCGTGCTCGGCATGAGCGCTCGGCAGCGTCTCGCGCTGCTGGTGTCGGAAGCCCTGTTGCTGGGGCTGGCCGGCGCGGTGCTGGGCCTGGTGCTGGCGCTGGGACTCGCGGAACTGGGACTGCGCGCGCTGGGCGGCGACCTGGGCGCGGGACTCACCGGCCTGCACGGCCATCGGCCCGCGCTGGAGACCTCCACCGCGTCCATCCTCGGCCTGCTGGCGCTCGGCCCTCTGGTCAGCCTCGGCGCCGCGGCGCTGCCGCTGGCACGCCTGCGGCGCCTGCCCGTCGCCCAGGTGCTGAAGGGCCTGGGCAGCGGCGCGCCGGATGGCCGCTGGCACCTGCTCGGCCCCGCCCTGCTGGTGGCCGCCCCCTTCCTCGCCGAGTTCCGCCCGGTGCTGGGCATCTCCTGGGGCGCCTACGCCGCCATGCTGGCGTTGCTGCTGGGCGCGCTGGGCACGGTGCCGCTGGCGCTGCGCGCGCTGACCGGCCTGCTGCGCGGCTGGGCCGCCCGCCGCGCGCTGCCGCTGCTGGCCGTCGAGCGCGCCCGCGACCAGGCCGGCGAAGCCGGCCGCCTGATCGCCGGCGTGCTGGTCGCGCTCGCGCTCGCCGTCGCCATGCTGGTGATGGTGGCGAGCTTCCGCCTGTCGCTCGACCAGTGGCTGACCGACATGCTGCCGGCCGACCTCTACGTCCGGCAGACCGCGCGCGACAGCACGCAGCAAGGCCAGCCCATGCCGCCGGCCTGGGCCGCGTCGGCGGCGTCGCTGCCCGGCGTGGAGCGCGTCTCCCCGCAGCGCACCCGCAACGTCGGCATCACCGTGCGCGGCATGACCGGCGCGGCGACGCTGCTGGCCCGCCCCCTGGATCACCGGCTGCCGCTGCAGGGCGAGGCCGCGACCCTCTCCGACGGCCTGCCCCCCGTCTTCATCAACGAGGCCATGAGCGACGCGCTGCGCCTGAAGCCGGGCGACCGCTTCATGCTGCGGCTGGACGGCCGCCAGATCCCGGTCGGCGTGAAGGCCGTGTGGCGGGACTACAGCCGCCAATCCGCCGCCGTGCTGATCGAGCGCGATCTCTGGCGCCGCCTCAGCGGCGACGGCGCGATCACCGAACTGGCCCTGTGGCTGCGCCCCGGCACCGATCCCGTCGAGGCGCAGGCCGCGCTGCGCGCGATGACCGGCGCGCCGGACGCGCTCGAGATCGCCTCGGCCGGAGAGCTGCGCCGCTTCTCGCTGGACATCTTCGATCGCAGCTTCGCCATCACCTACTGGCTGCAGGCGGTGGGCCTGGGGCTGGGGCTGTTCGGTGTCGCGGCCAGCCTGTCGGCGCAGCTGCTCGCGCGTCGGCGAGAGTTCGGCCTGCTGCTGCACCTGGGCCTGACGCGCGGCATGCTGCGCCGCCTGGTGATCGCGGAGAGCCTGCTGCAGGCCGTCGCCGGCGCGCTGATGGGCACGGTGGTGGGCCTGGCGATCAGCGCGGTGCTCGTGTTCCGGCTCAATCCGCAGAGCTTCCACTGGAGCATGGACTGGCAGGTGCCGGTGTGGCGCGTGCTGGCGCTGCTCGCCGCGAGCCTGGCCGCCACCGGCATCACCGCCGCCTGGGCCAGCGCCCGCGCGCTGCGGGCCGGTCAGGGCGAGGCGCTGCGCGCCGTGAGGGAGGACTGGTGATGATCGGTCGGCGACCGCTGTTGAAGGGACTGGGCGCCTGGAGCGCCTCGACCGGTCTCGGCGCGCTCGGCGCACCGGTCGGCCTGACCGGCCTGGGCACCGTGGGCGGAGTCGGCGCCGGACTGGCGCTCTCGCCGGGCATGGCGGGCGCGCAGACGCTGTCCGACGCGCCGCTGCGTTTCCCGCGCGACCATGGCGCGCATCCCGAGACCCGCATCGAGTGGTGGTACCTGACCGGGGTGCTGCGCGCGCCGTCCGAGACCGCGGAAGCGACCCGATCGAACGCCGCCACTCCGCTGCCACCGCCCACGCACGGTTTCCAGCTGACCTTCTTCCGGCTGCGCAATGACTTGGCTCGGCCGCTCGATTCGGCCTTCGCGCCGGGCCAGCTGATGCTGGCGCACGCGGCGATCTCCGACCTGGGCCGCCAGCGCCTGCTGCACGACCAGCGCGTGCTGCGGCACGGCTTCGCCAACGCACGGACCGAGCTCGGCGACACGGCGGTGCGGCTCGGCGACTGGCAGCTGCGCCGCTCCGACGCGGGCGAGGGCCGCAGCCGCTACGACCTCGTCATGCACAGCGAGACGGCGGGCTTCGCGCTCTCGCTGTCGCTGCGGGCGCCGCTGCCGCCGCTGCTGCAAGGCCGCGAGGGCTGGTCTCGCAAGGGCCCCGGCCCGGAGCAGGCCAGCCGCTACGTCAGCGAGCCGCAGTTGGCCGGCACCGGTCGACTGGCGCTGCGCGACGGCGGCACCCGCGAGGTGGCCGCGCGCGCCTGGCTGGATCACGAGTGGAGCAACGACCTGCTCGGCCGCGGCGCCGAGGAAAGGACGACGTCCTCCGCGGCCTCGGGTCCCGCCGTGCCCACGGCCCATGCGGGCTGGGACTGGCTCGGCCTGAACCTGGACGACGGCTCGGCGCTGACGCTGTTCCAGGTGCGCGGCGACGACGGGACGGCGGTCTGGACCGGCGGGAGCTGGCGCGGCGCCGACGGCCGGCAGGCCGACTTCGAGCAGCAGTTGCGCTTCGAGCCCCTCGCCCACTGGCGCAGCCCGGTCAGCCTCGCGACCTATCCGGTGCGGTGGCGGGTGCGCACGCCCCGCGGCGTGATCCTCGTCGAGGCCGCCTTCCAGGCGCAGGAGATCGACGCGCGCCGCAGCACCGGCTTCCCGTACTGGGAAGGCGCCGCCCGCGTCAGCGACGAGGCCGGCCGCCCGCTGGGCTGGGGCTACCTGGAGATGACCGGCTACGCCGGCCGCGTCCCGCTGTAGCGATTGCGGCCCGACGGCATCGCCGCATAGGCCCGCACGCAGTTGCAGCCGGCGCCGCGCGCCATCGCCAGCGCCTGGCGCGCCTGCTGCAGGAGCTGATCGGCGCCCTGTTGCGGCTCGCGTTTCCAGTCCTGCCAATGGGCCAGGCCCAGGCTGGCGCTCAGGGGCAAGGACTGACCCTGCCAGCGGTAGTCGAGCGTCGCCACCCGGGCGCGCAGGCGATCGGCGGCGTCGAGCGCCCCCAGCGGATCGGTGCACGGCAGGTAGGCGGCCCAGACGCCGCGCGGCAGCGGCAGCAGCCAGTCCCCACCACGCAGCTGCTGCTGGGCGAGTTGCCCGAGCCGCTCGTCGAGGGCGCGGATGCAGTCCTCGCCGTACTGCTGCTGCAGCCGCACCCAGGGGTCGAGCTCCAGCAGGATCAGCACGCCGTCATGGCCATGCCGCTGCGCGCGCGCGGCCTCGCGCTTGAGGCCGTCCATCAGCTGCGCCTCGTCGACCGCGGCGATGCGCGCCGGCGGGTCGCGCCGCGCCTGCCAACGCCGCCGTACGGCCGCCCACCAGGCCCCGGGGCCCCTGTCCGAGTCTTGAGCCATGCTGCTGCCCGCTTTCACCGGATTTGAGGATTGATTGCAGCACAGGAGCAGGCCACGCGCCGCCCCCTTGAGCGAGGGAGGATAGGCCCGCCACCCCGATCGCGGCGAGCCAGATGTAACGAATCCGGGACGGCGCGCGGGGCGGGACGATCCGGGCTGCGTCGCCGGCCCGGCTGCTCTACAGTCGGCGGCTGTGTTCAGCGCCCGCGGCTCCGGCCGCCCCGCCTGTGACCCCCAGCGCCTCCGCTTCCGGCCCCGACGACGCTGACCCGACGACCGTCGGTGGCACGTCGCCCGCCGCGCGCATCCCGGCCGCCTCCCCGCCCGGGGCTGCCGAGCCCCTCGGCACCGCGGGCTCGCCCGTCTCCGGCCAGTCATCGCGGGACGGCCCCCCGATGGGCGCCGTCGTCGGCGCGCTGCTGGTGCTGAGCCTCGGCCTGGTACTGACGCTCAGCGGCATGCTCTGGAATCGCAACCGCGTCACCGTCGAGGCCCGGCTGCAGCTCGACGCCCAGATGGAGCGCCTGGAGCGCGACATCGTCCAGCGCTTCGTCCAGCCGGTCTACGGCCTCAAGGGCGCGCGCGGCGCGATCGCGTCGCTGCGCGGTCACCTCGACCGGGCGGCGTTCCGCGCCTACGTCCAGTCGCGCGACCTGCCGCGTGAATTCCCGGGCGTGCGCGGCTTCGGCTTCGTCGTGCCCGTGATGCGCGACCGGCTGGCCGCGTTCATCGCCGCCCAGCGCGCCGACGGCGCCCCGCAGTTCTCGGTGCGCAGCCGCGGCGACGCCCCCGACCTGTTCGTCATCGCCCACGTGGAGCCGCTCTCGCAGAACTACCCGGCCTGGGGCTATGACCTGGGCTCGGAGGCCATCCGCCGCGCGGCCATCGAGGCGGCGATCCGCACCGGAGAATCGCAGCTGACCTCGCCGATCGCGCTGGTGCAGGACCGGGCGCGGGGCCCGGGCATGCTGCTGCTGGTTCCCGTGTTTCGCGAAGGCGCCGATCCCATCGATCCCGCCCAACGCAGGCAGGCCCTGCTGGGCCTGCTCTACGCGCCGCTGGTGGCGCAGGAGATCCTGGCGGGGCTCAAGGAAGGCATGGCACGAGCACCGGTGGACTTCCGCCTGATGGTCGAGGACCACACGCGGACCGAGGACCTGCTGCTCGACTCCGCCACCGGCATCCATGCCCTGGACACCAGCCCCGACACCGTGCCGGGCTTCGAGCGCCGGCTGGTCTCGGCCGAGCGCCGCGTGAACATCATCGGCCGCGGCTTCCGCCTGGAGGCCGCCATGTCCACCGCCTACGAGCGCCGCGTGATCGACGCCGCCGGCTGGTGGCCGGGCCTGATCGGCATCGTGCTCACGGTGCTGCTGGCGGTGACGACCTATCTGCTGGCGGCCGGACGGGCCCGCGCCCAGGCGCTGGCCGACGCGATGACCGAAGACCTGCGCCGGCTCACGCTGGACCAGCAGGCCATGCTGGACGCCGACATCCTGGGCATCGCCAAGCTGCGCGACCGCCGCATCGTCTGGCGCAACCGCGCGCTGGAGCGGCTGTTCGGCTACGGCGAGGGGGAGATGCAGCACCTGCCGGTGCGCGATCTCTACGCCGACGAGGCCGCCTTCGTCGCGCTGGGCCAGAACGCCTACCCGCTGCTGGAACGCGGCGGCCACTACCGCAGCCAGCAGCAGATGCGACGCAAGGATGGCGCGCTGGTCTGGATCGACCTGAACGGCGTCGCCCTGCCCAGCGAGCGCGAGGCCGACACCACGCTGTGGATGATGGTCGACATCACCCACAGCAAGGAGTACGAGGCCCGCGTCGAGCGCGCCGCCTTCCACGATGCGCTGACCGGCCTGCCCAATCGCGTGCTGCTGGCCGACCGCCTGCGCCAGGCGATCGCGGCGGCGGCGCGGCAGGAACTCGTCGTGGGCGTGGTCTACCTGGACCTGGACGGCTTCAAGGCGGTCAACGACACGCACGGTCACGACGCCGGCGACGAGGTGCTGCAGGCCGTGGCGCGGCGTCTGCGCGACGGCATCCGGGCGTCCGACACGGCGGCCCGGCTGGGTGGGGACGAGTTCGTCGTGCTGCTGACCCCATTGCCCACCCGGGACGACAGCCGCAACGTCTGCGAGCGGCTGCTGCGCGCGATCCTGGAGCCGGTGCGGCTGAGCACCGGCGCGCTGGTGCAGGTCGGCAGCAGCATCGGCGTGGCGCACTACCCGCTGGACGCGCTCGCGGCGGAGGACCTGATGGGCCGCGCGGACCAAGCGATGTTCGAGTCCAAGCGCGCGGGGCGCTGCCGGATCCGGCTGCTCAACGGCGCCGCGCCGGCGCAGGAGATCGACCTGTCAGCGCTGCGTCGCGGCACCGCCACGCGGGCACCGGACGAGGGCGAGAGCGCAACAGGTGGCGAGGAACCCGGCCCCCCGCGGGGTGACCGGAGTCACGCGGACTGAGCCCCCGTACAGTCGGCCCATGACCATCCTGACCACCGCGCGGCTCCGCCTTGAGCCGATGAGCGACGAGCACCTGCAGGGCTTGTTCGAGATGAACCGCGACGCCGAGGTGATGCGCTACATCACCGGCAAGCCGGACACGATCGCCGACACGCAGGCCATGATCGACCGGGTCCAGGCGCGCTGGGCCGAATGGGGCTACAGCTGGTGGACCTTCATCGAGCGCGAGACCGGCGAGATCGTCGGCGCCGGCTGCGTGCAGCATCTGGGCCGCGACCGCGCCAATCCGCATGAGCTGGGCTGGCGCCTGCGCCGCGACCGCTGGGGCCGCGGCTATGGCTCCGAGGCGGCGATCCGCATGGCGGCCTATGCCTTCGACACGCTGGACGCGCCGCAGCTGGTGGCCTTCTGCGACGCGGACAACCGGGCCTCCTCGCACGTCATGGAGAAGCTGGGCATGCGCTTTCGCGCGACCGAGCGCTGGTACGACTTCGACGGCTCGGTCTACGGGATCACGCGCGACGAATGGCGCCAGGGGCTGGGTGCGCCGGGCGCGGCCGGCGCCCCGGAGCGTCAGAGTCCGCCGATGAAGTAGCGCTTCAGGCCGGACAGGATCATCTCGACCGCGATGGCGGTCAGCACCAGGCCCATCAGCTTTTCCAGCGCCGAGACCACCGAGTCGCCCAGCAGCTTGCGGATGCGGTCGGCCAGGGTCAGCGCGAGGAAGGAGATCACCATCGCGGTGAACAGCGCGCCGATCCACTCGGCGACGCGATCGGGCTGGCGCGAGGCCAGCAGCAGCACCGTGGCCATCGCCGACGGGCCGGCCAGCAGCGGCACCGCCAGCGGGAAGATGAAGGGTTCCTTGCCCGTCTCCATGCCGTAGGCGGACTCGCCCGCATGGCTGAAGATCATCCGGATCGCGATGATGATCAGGATCACGCCGCCCGCCACCTCGAGCGATCGCTCCGACAGGTGCATCAGGCGCAGGAAGCTGTCGCCCAGGAACATGAAGGCCAGCAGCACCGCGAAGGCGATGCCGACCTCGCGCGCGGCCACGCGCAGCCGGCGCTCGCGCGGCACGGATCGCATGATCGGGATGAAGATCGGCAGGCTGCCGAGCGGGTCCAGCACCAGCAGCAGCAGGATGAGGGCGGAGAGAAAGCTGTGATCCATGGGGCGCGATTGTCCGCGATCTTGTCGCGAACGCGCCATTCGCCGCACGTGATCACCGTGTGAAAGCCACGACATGAACGATCCGTTCGTCGTGATCCATAGAATCGCAACAAACGACCAGCATCCTCGCGCCGATGAACGACTCCACCCCCAAGTCCGACCCCGCCGACGGCCGCGCCGCCAAGGCCGCCCCCGGCGCGCTGGACGCGATCGACCGCCGCATCCTGGAGGCGCTGCAGCGCGACGGACGCATGTCCAACGTCGACTTGGCGGCGCAGGTCCACCTGTCGGCGCCGCAGTGCTTCCGGCGCGTGCGGGCGCTGGAGGAGCGCGGCGTGCTGCGCGGCTACCGCGCCGACGTCGCGCCGATGGCGCTGGGGCTGGGGGTCACGGCCTACGTCAGCCTGAACATCACCGCCCAGGCCTTCAGCCGCGTGCGGGAGATCGAATCGCTGATCCGCGACTTCCCGCAGATCCTGGAGTGCCACACCGTGTCGGGCGACTGCGACTACCTGCTCAAGGTGGTCGCGCGCGACCTGCAGGCGCTGTCCAAGTTCCTGACCGACCGGCTCATGCAGCTGGACGGTGTCGCCGACGTGCGCTCGATGATCTGCCTGGAGGAGATCAAGCCGCCGGCGGGACTCCCTGTGGACTGAGGCCGGCGCCGCCGCGCCGGTCGCTCACCCCCGCGGGTGATGCGCGGCGTGCAGGACCTTCAGGCGCTCGCGCGCGACGTGCGTGTAGATCTGCGTGGTCGACAGGTCGGCGTGCCCCAGCAGCAGCTGCACCGCGCGCAGGTCCGCGCCATGGTTCAGCAGATGCGTGGCGAAGGCGTGCCGCAGCGTGTGCGGCGAGATCGGCACCGTGATGCCGGCGATCAGCGCGTACTTCTTGACCAGGCGCCAGAAGCTCTCCCGCGTCATGCCCTTGCCCAGCTTGGTGATGAACAGGTCGTCGGTGCCGCGCGCGGTCAGCAGCAACGGGCGCGACTCGGCCAGGTAGCGCATCAGCCAGACATGGGCCTCCTCGCCGAAGGGGACCATGCGCTCCTTGTCGCCCTTGCCCGTGACGCGCAGCACCGCCTCGCGCAAGCCGACGTGCACGCTCTTGAGCGTCACCAGCTCGGTGACCCGCAGTCCGCTGGCGTACATCAGCTCCAGCATCGCGCGGTCGCGCAAGCCCTGCGGCGTGCCGACGTCGGGGGCGTCGAGCAGCGCCTCCACCTGACCCTGCGACAGTGTCTTGGGCACGCGCATCGGCTTCTTCGCCGCGATCAGCTTGAGCGTGGGATCGCGCTCGACGCGGCGCTCGCGCAGCGCCCAGCGGAAGTAGCGCTTGAACACGGACAGCCGCCGGTTCGCCGAGGTCGCCTTGCCGCCGTCATGGCGTGACGACGCATAGCCCATCAGGTCGAGCTCGGTGGCGTGGTCGAGATCGCGCCCCTCGTGGGCGGCCAGCCAGTCGGCCAGCAGCTGGAGATCACGCCGGTAGGCGAGCTGCGTGTTGCGCGACAGGCCCTCCTCGATCCAGAGCGACTCGACGAAGGTGTCGATCGCGCGCTGGCTGCGCTGGCGCTCCGGCGCGCCTGACGGGAGTGGCGTCGATTCGGACGGGATGGGGGACGACATCCGCGCATGATGCCACCGCCCTTTCAGCCCCCCGGCGGGCGACTGTTGGCGATCGCCCGGAGGGCTAGGCGCAGCGCCTCCTTCACGCAGTTCAGCGACAAGGTGTGCTGCGCGCAGCGCATGAGCGCGGACTCGCCGCCCGCCAGGCCCCGCTCGCCCTTGCTGGCGATCTCTCGCAGTTGGCGACGGATCTGTGCGAGCGCCACATCGAGCACTCCGGCCCGGCCGCGCAAGGCAGTGTCGATGCGCGCGACCTCTTCGGCCTCCAAGCCCTGGAGCACCGCCACGGCGTGCCGGGACATCACGCTGACGACGAAGTGCCGCTCCTTGTCGGAGCTTCTCCGCCGATCGTGCACGTGACGATGGTCGTCACACATCCGTCGGATGAGCGGTAGCAGTCGCTCCGTCAGTTGGTTGTCCACGGTCCGATGCGCCGCCGGGGCGCGCCGCGCCAGCAGGCCGAGCCAGCCGCCCGGGCGCGGGCGCACGGGCGGTTCGGCCATGCGCAGAAGCAGGCTGCGCAAGCTTCTGCGCAGTTGCCGGGCGCGACCGCGGTCGCCCAGCCAGAGAAGGTGGTCTTCGCCCTGCCGGGGGGACGGCAGCGCCTCGCGTACGGGCGCGGGAGTCGTCAGCTCGACGACGGGGCGAGGTGTACGGTCAGGCGGGACCAGGAGGCCGGCGTTTCGCCGTGCCCGCTCGAGCGACCGGCGGAGTGCCGACTGGGCGGCGTGGAGGTCGGCGGAGGCTCGGATGGTCGAGGGGCCGGCCTTCGCCGCGCGAGGGTGGGAGGACATGATCAATCAGGACAGGCTGTGAGCGAGCCGCGTTCGTCCTGTCGCCGACGCCCTCGGTTCCCGTCGCCGATCGGTGCTCCGGACTTTCCCAGAGGCTGGAACCCATCCGGCATGGCGTTTGACGCGAGAAAAAAAGGGCCCGCGCCACCACGCGCGGGCCCACGGAGCAACCGCCACAGGCAGCGGTTGGTTGAGGGACTGGAAAACTCGAGGGACGCGTCAGCCGATGCTGACCGGCACGAAGATCTTGTCGCCGCCGCGCTGCACCAGCAGCGCCACCGACTTGCTCGCGCCCGACACCGCGCCGCGCACCTGATCGACCGACTGCACCGGCGTGCCGTTGATCGCCAGCAGGACGTCGCCGGGGCGCACGCCGGCTCGCGCCGCGGCGCTGCCGTCGGTGACCTCCTGGATCAGCAGGCCGTCGCGGGTGCCGAGCTGGCGGCGCTCCTCCGCCTGCAGCGGACGCAGGGCCAGGCCCAGCTTCCCATGCGCGGAAGCGCCCTGCTCGTCGCCCTTGGCGACCTTGGCCGCCTTGTCGTTGGCGTCGCCCAGCGTGGCCGACAGCGTCTCGCGCTTGCCGGCGCGCCACACCTCGATGGGCACCTTGTCACCGGGCGCCGACTGGTCGACCAGGGCCGGCAGGTCGCCGCTGCCGACGATGCGCTGACCGCCGAAGCTCAGGATCACGTCGCCCGAGCGCAGCCCCGCCTTCGCGGCCGGACCGCCGTCCTCGACGTTGGCGACCAGCGCGCCTTCCGGCTTCTCCAGCTTGAAGGAATCGGCGAAGCCCTGGTTGACCTCCTGCACCATCACGCCCAGCTTGGCGTGCTGCACCTTGCCGCCCTTCTCGATCTGGGCGCGGACCTTGCTGGCCACCTCCACCGGGATCGCGAAGGACAGGCCCTGGTAGCCGCCCGAGGCGCTGTAGATCTGCGAGTTGATCCCGACCACCTCGCCGCGCGCGTTGAACAGCGGGCCGCCGGAATTGCCGGGGTTGATGGCGACGTCGGTCTGCAGGAAGGGCACGCGGCTCTCGTCCGGGCCGAGCGAGCGGCCCTTGGCGCTGATCACGCCGGCGCTGACGCTGTTCTCGAAGCCGAAGGGCGAGCCGATGGCCAGCACCCATTCGCCCACGCGCAGGTCCTTGGTCTGGCCCAGGCGCACCGTGGGGAGGTTCTTGGCGTCGATCTTGAGCACCGCGACGTCGGTCGACTTGTCGCTGCCCAGCACCTTGGCGCGGAACTCGCGGCGGTCGGTCAGCTTGACCACGACCTCCTGCGCGTCCTGCACGACGTGGGCGTTGGTCAGGATGATGCCGTCGGTGCTGACGATGAAGCCCGAGCCCTGGCCTCGGATCTGGCGGCTGCCGCCGCCGTCCTCGCCCCCGGGGCCGCCCGGCATGCCGGGCACGCCGAAGCGGCGGAAGAAGTCGTAGAACGGATCGTCGGGATCGATCTGGGGCGCGCGCGCGGCGCGCGTCTTCACGACGCCGGACACGCTGATGTTGACCACGGCCGGGCCCTGCGTCGCGGCGATCTGCGCGAAGTCGGGCATGCCGGCGGGCGGCGGGGTGTACGAGGCCGGCGACGCGGTGCCGGCCAGCGGGGTGGTCACCGCGGCGACCTGGGTGCCATCACCGCCCGACGTCGAGGACGAGGCGGTCGACTCGGTCCGCGTGTCCGCCGCCGGCGCCAGCTTGGCGTTGCGCATCGCCAGCGCGCCACCACCGGCACCGAGCACGCCGGCCGCGGCCAGCGCCCACACGAGCTTCTTCACCGAGATCATCTTTTCCACTTGAGCCATCTGAGCCTCCTGTGAGGAGAGCCTGCCGGGGCGGGAGCCCGTCGCAGACTCGATGGCTGGAAGTGTGAGGAGCGAGCCTTAGTCCGCTCTTAATCCGGCGCTTAGCGATCCCTTAAGCGGGCCACGGAGAGACCGATTCGCCCCGTGGCCCCGCGTCGCGAGACCCACGACCATCACGTCGACATCACGTCGACATCACGTCGATGTCGCGCTGCCTCGCGCGATCAGACGACGTCGGGCGGCGGCAGTTCCGGCGCGGGCGCGGCGGCGATCGCCGGCGGCGTCGTCGCCGGCTGCGGACGCCGCGACAGCGGCAGCGCCATCTCCACGCGCAAGCCGCCGAGCGCGGTGCTGTGCCCCAGGCGCAGCAGGGCGCCGTGGTCCTGCGCGATGCTGCGCACCAGTGCCAGACCCAGGCCGCTCCCCGGCGCCTGCTGCGCCTGCGACTCGGAGCGGTAGAAGCGGTCGAACACCCGGCCGCGCTCGGCGTCCGGGATGCCGGGGCCGTCGTCCTCGACCACCAGCAGGGCCTGGCCGCCGCTGCGTTCCAGACTCAGGTCGACGCGGCCACGGCCGTACTTGATGCCGTTGTCGACCAGGTTGCGCAGCAGCATGGTGAGCGCCTCCGGATGCCCGTCGACGCGGACCTCGTCGCAGCGCCCCAGCCCCAGGTCGATGCCACGGCCCTGCGCCAGCGTCGCGCAGTCCACCACGACGTCCCGGCACAGCTGGTCCAGCGCGATCACCTGCGCCGGCGCGGGCGTCTTGGCGCTGTCCTGGCGGGCCAGCGCGAGCAATTGCTCGATGAGATGGGAGGCCCGGTCGATGCCCTGCCCCAGGCGCTCCAGCGCCTGGGCGCGCGCCGCCTCGTCGGGGGCGCGGCGCACCGACTGCAGCTGCAGCTTGAGCGCCGCCAGCGGCGAGCGCAGCTCATGCGCCGCGTCGGCGACGAAGTGCTGCTGCGCCTCGAAGGCCTGCCCGACACGCGCGAGCAGCCCGTTCAGTTCGGTCACCAGCGGCTGGACCTCGCTGGGCACGTCGGCCTCGTCGACCGGGGCCAGGTCTTGCGCGACGCGGCGCGAGAGCTGCTGCCGGACCCGCTCCAGCGGCGCCAGCGAATGGCTCACCACCCACCACACGACCAGCGCCAGCATCGGCAGCATCAGCGCGGTGGGGAGCACGGTGCGCCAGGCCAGTTGGCCGGCCATGCGCTGGCGCACGGCGATGTCCTGCGCCACCTGCACGACCTGGAAGCGGCCCTGGACCGCGAAGACCCGATAGCGCTTGCCGCGCAGCGCCACGTTGGAAAAACCCAGCACCGCGCGCTGCGGCAGCCAGTCCGGCCCGGCCGAGCGGTACAGCGGCGTGCCGTCCAGCCCCCAGACCTGCACGATCAGGTCGATGCTCTGCTCCTCGCCCAGCGTCAGCGGCAGGCCCGTGCCCATGCCGGCGCGCAGCGACAGCGCCACCTGCTGCATCTGGTAGTCGAAGATCTCGTCGGTCTCCATGAGCGCGTTGCGATAGGCGCTCATGCCCTGGATCAGCGCGCTGGTCAGCATCGCGCCCAGGAGGAACAGCAGCAGCCGGTAGCGCAGCGAGCGCGGCAGCAGCGTCCAGCGCCGGCTGCCCGGTGCGGCGCTCATTCCTTGGGGACCCGGTAGCCGACGCCGCGCACGTTCTGGATCAGCTCCGCGCCCAGCTTCTTGCGCAGGCCGTGGATGTAGACCTCGACCGCGTTGCTGCTGATCTCGTCCTTCCAGCCGTAGAGCTTCTCCTCCAGCTGCTGGCGCGACAGCACGATGCCGGGGCGCGCGAGCAGCGGCTCCAGCACCGCCCATTCGCGCGCGGACAGCGTCACGGGGTGGCCATGGGCGGTGACCTCGCGGGTGGCGGGATTGATGCTCACGCCCATGTGCTCGTAGACCGGCTCGGAGCGGCCGGCCGCGCGGCGCAGCAGCGCGCGGATGCGGGCCAGGAGCTCGTCGAGCTCGAAGGGCTTGAGCACGTAGTCGTCGGCGCCGGCATCCAGCCCGGCCACCCGCTGGGCGGTGGCGTCGCGGGCGGTGGCGATCAGCACCGGCACCGCCTGCTTGCGGGCGCGCAGCGCCTGCAGCACGCTCATGCCGTCGCGCTTGGGCAGGCCCAGGTCGAGCAGCACCAGGTCGTAGGTCTGGGACTGCAGCGCGGTGTCGGCGATCTCGCCGTCCCGCACCCAGTCCACCGCGTAACCCTCGGCGCGCAGCAGCTCGAGCAGCTGCTCGCCGATCATCAGGTCGTCTTCCACCAGCAGGAGTCGCATAGGGCGCGATTGTGCACGCCCTCGCCCGGTCGAGGGGCAAGCGCTCGGCGGCGGGCATTTCCATGACTACAATGCGCGCCAGTCAGGAGAGAGCCCCCTCGCGGGGGCCGCCGAAGGCGCAGTGGCACTGGTGATCCCACGCTGCGAACGCTCAGGCAAAAGGACTGACGAGACGTCCGAGATTTCGGGCGTTCCTCACTGGAGAGAGGCGGGGCGGACCATCGGTCGAGCCCGTCCACCGAAGGGGCAAGCTGACGGTCAACCACCGACGGCCAATCTCTCAGGTAAAGCGGACAGCGAGGGCATCTCCCAACCCCGGGGCCGGCAGGCCTGTTGACCGGGGTTGCCCAGACGAATGCCCTCGGAGTGAGACATGTCCGCTGACACCCCCGCGCAAGCCGCGCTCAACAAGACGCCGCTGCACGCGCTGCACATCGAACTCGGCGCCAAGATGGTGCCCTTCGCCGGCTACGACATGCCGGTCCAGTACCCCGCCGGCGTCATGGCCGAGCACAAGCACACCCGCTCGCAAGCGGGCCTGTTCGACGTCTCGCACATGGGTCAGGTGCTGCTGGTCGGCGACGACGCCGCCGCCGCGCTGGAAACCCTGGTTCCCGTCGACATCGTCGACCTGGGCCTGTTCAAGCAGCGCTACGCGCTGTTCCTGAACGACGACGCCGGCATCATGGACGACCTGATGGTCGCGCGCCGCACCGACGGCCTGTTCGTCGTCGTCAACGCCGGCTGCCGCGACCAGGACATCGCCCACATGCAGCAGCACCTGTCGGGCCGCTGCGAGGTCCGCCCGATGCCCGAGCAGGCATTGCTGGCGCTGCAGGGCCCGCAGGCCGTGACCGCCCTGTCCCGCCTGAATCCGGACGTCGCCAAGCTGGTCTTCATGACCGGCGGCTTCTTCGACCTGGACGGCATCCCCACCTTCGTCACCCGCTCCGGCTACACCGGCGAGGACGGCTACGAGATCTCGGTCCCCGCCGACCGCGCCGTCGAGCTGGCCCGCAAGCTGCTGGCCCAGCCGGAAGTGATGCCCATCGGCCTGGGCGCGCGCGACTCGCTGCGCCTGGAAGCCGGCCTGTGCCTGTACGGCCACGACATCGACACCAACGCCACCCCCGTGGAAGCCTCGCTGACCTGGGCGATCCAGAAGGTGCGTCGCGCCGGCGGCGCCCGTGCTGGCGGCTATCCGGGCGCGGCCATCGTCGACCAGCAGCTGGCCGAAGGCGTCGCGAAGAAGCGCGTCGGCCTGGTCAGCTCGGAGCGCATGCCCGTGCGCGAAGGCGCGAAGCTGGTCGACGCCAACGGCGTCGAGATCGGCGTCGTCACCAGCGGCACGCTGGGCCCGACGGTCGGCAAGCCGGTCGCGCTGGGCTATGTGCAGACCGCGTTCGCGGCGGTCGGGACCGAGCTCTTCGCCGAGGTGCGCGGCAAGCGCACCCCGATGACGGTCTCTTCCACGCCCTTCACGCCCAACGGATACTTCCGCGGCTGATCCGCTGATCCTGGGTCGCGTTTCTCTCCGCGTTTTCTCTTCTCACCGAATCCCTTACGGAGCCTCTCCATGAGCATCAAGTACACCCCCGACCACGAGTGGGTCGACACCACCGACGGCATCGCCACCGTGGGCATCACGGTCCACGCGCAGGACGCGCTGGGCGACGTGGTCTTCGTCGACCTGCCGGAAGTCGGCAAGAGCTTCGCCGCCAAGGAAGTGGCCGGCGTGGTCGAGTCGGTCAAGGCCGCCGCCGACGTCTACGCCCCCGTGTCGGGCGAGATCGTCGAGGTCAACGAAGCCCTGCGCGACGACCCGTCGCTGGCCAACAGCGATCCGCTGAAGACCGGCTGGTTCTTCAAGGTCAAGCTGTCCAACCCGTCCGAGCTGGATGAGCTGATGGACACGACGGCCTACGACGAGCTGGTGAAAAACAGCTAATCGCCGACCTCCTGCACGCGAGGCCTCGCCCAGGCCGGCTGCCACGCCACCACCCTCACCCCTCCCTCTCCCGCAAGCGGGAGAGGGGGAAGGCGAAGCGGGCCTCGCGCCGCAATGAATTTCATCTCCAGGATCGCCCCGCCATGTCCGCCCTGCCCCACTTCGCCGAGCTCGAGAACGCTTCCGAGTTCCACGCCCGCCACATCGGTCCCGACGCGCACGATGAACAGCTGATGCTGTCGGCCATCGGTGCCGCCTCGCGCGCCGCGCTGATCGACGCGATCGTGCCCGCCGCGATCAAGCGCGCCGCGAAGATGGACCTTCCCGACGCCGTGACCGAGGCGCAGGCGCTGGCCGAGCTCAAGGCCATCGCGGGCAAGAACCAGATCCTGAAGAGCTTCATCGGCCAGGGTTATCACGGCACGCTGACCCCGGGCGTGATCCTGCGCAACATCCTCGAGAACCCCGCCTGGTACACGGCCTACACCCCGTATCAGGCCGAGATTTCGCAGGGCCGCATGGAGGCGCTGGTCAACTTCCAGACCATGGTCTGCGACCTGACCGGCATGGCCATCGCCAACGCCTCGATGCTGGACGAGGCCACCGCCGCCGCCGAGGGCATGACCCTGGCCGCCCGCATGGCCAAGAGCAAGAGCCAGGTCTTCTTCGTCGCCGACGACGTGCTGCCCCAGACCCTGGAAGTCGTGCGCACCCGCGCCGAGCCGCTGGGCATCACCGTCCAGGTCGGCAAGGCCGAGGACGCCGGCAAGTCCGAATGCTTCGGCGCGCTGGTCCAGTACCCCGGCGTGACCGGCGTGGTGCGCCCGCTGCAGGCGATCGCCGACGCGGTGCACGCCCAGGGCGGCCTGCTGGTGGCCGCGGCCGATCTGCTGGCCCTGACGCTGATCGCCTCGCCGGGCGAGCAAGGCGCCGACATCACGGTCGGCACCACGCAGCGCTTCGGCATGCCCATGGGCGCCGGCGGCCCGCACGCCGCCTACATGGCCTGCCGCGACGAGTTCAAGCGCTCGCTGCCGGGCCGCCTGGTCGGCGTGTCCGTCGACGCGCACGGCAAGCCCGCCTACCGCCTGTCGCTGCAGACCCGCGAACAGCACATCCGCCGTGAGAAGGCGACCTCGAACATCTGTACCGCCCAGGTGCTGCCGGCCGTCGTGGCCAGCATGTACGCGGTCTATCACGGCCCGCAAGGCCTCAAGCGCATCGCGCAGCGCGTCACCGCCTACGCCGCCGTGCTGGCCCAGGGCCTGAAGTCGCTGGGCCTGACGCTGGTCCACGAGACCTCGTTCGACACCCTGCACGTGCAGACCGGCGCCCACACCGGCCCGATCCTGGCGGCCGCCGTCGCCGCCGGCATGAACCTGCGCCAGGCCAGCGCCGAGAGCGTCAGCATCACGCTGGACGAGACCACCTCGCGCGCCGACATCCAGGCCATCCTCACTGTCTTCGCCGAAGGCAAGCCGGTCGCGGACGCCTTCGCCGGCGCCACCGCCGCGACGCTGATCCCGGCCGCCCAGGCCCGCACCAGCGCCTATCTGACCCACCCGATCTTCAACGTCCACCACTCCGAGACCGAGATGCTGCGCTACATCCGCCAGCTGTCGGACAAGGACCTGGCGCTGGACCGCAGCATGATCCCGCTGGGCTCCTGCACGATGAAGCTGAACGCCACCAGCGAGATGATCCCCATCACCTGGCCCGAGTTCGCCTTCGTCCACCCGTTCGCGCCGCAAAGCCAGCTGCAGGGCTACGCCCAGCTGGACCAGCAGCTGACCGCCTGGCTGTGCCAGGCGACCGGCTATGCCGGCGTGTCGCTGCAACCGAACGCGGGCTCGCAGGGCGAGTACGCCGGTCTGCTGATCATCAAGGCCTGGCACGAATCGCGCGGCGACGCGCATCGCAAGATCTGCCTGATCCCCGAATCGGCGCACGGCACCAACCCGGCCTCGGCGCAGATGGTGGGCATGCAGGTCGTGGTGACCAAGTGCGACAAGGAAGGCAACATCGATCTGGCCGACCTGAAGGCCAAGTGCGAGCAGCACAGCGCGAATCTCGCCGCGATCATGATCACCTACCCCTCGACCTACGGCGTGTTCGACACGCACGTCAAGGAGATCTGCGCGCTGGTGCATGAGCATGGCGGCCGCGTCTACGTGGACGGCGCCAACATGAACGCGCTGGTCGGCATCGCCGCGCCGGGCCAGTTCGGCGGCGACGTGTCCCACCTGAACCTGCACAAGACCTTCTGCATCCCGCACGGCGGCGGCGGCCCGGGCGTCGGCCCGGTCTGCGTGGTCGAGGACCTGGTCCCCTTCCTGCCCGCCCACCGCTCGGCCGGCCTGGGCGAGAAGACCGCCATCGGCGCCGTCTCCGCCGCCCCGCTGGGCAACGCGGCGGTGCTCCCGATCTCGTGGATGTACATCCGCATGATGGGCGAGGTCGGCCTCAAGGCCGCGACCGAGACCGCCATCCTGTCGGCCAACTACGTGGCCGCCCGCCTGTCCGACCATTACGACATCCACTTCAGTGGCAACGTCGCGGGCGTCAAGGGCGGCGGCGTCGCCCACGAGTGCATCCTGGACCTGCGTCCGCTGAAGGACAGCTCGGGCGTGTCGGCCGAGGACGTGGCCAAGCGCCTCATCGACTACGGCTTCCACGCCCCCACGCTGTCCTTCCCGGTGGCCGGCACGCTGATGGTCGAGCCGACCGAGAGCGAATCCAGGCATGAGCTGGACCGCTTCATCGCCGCGATGATCCAGATCCGCGCGGAGATCGCGAAGGTCGAGTCGGGCGCCTGGCCGCAGACGGACAACCCGCTGGTGAACGCCCCGCACACGGCCGAGAGCCTGCTCAAGACCGAGTGGACCCACGGCTACAGCCGCGACGAAGCCGCCTACCCGGTCGCCGCGCTGCGCCAGACGAAGTACTGGTCGCCGGTGGGCCGCGTGGACAACGTCTACGGCGACCGCAACCTGGTCTGCTCCTGCCCGCCGCTGTCGGCGTACGCTGAGGAATAAGCGATTCGAGGAGGCCGCTGACGCGGCCTTCTTTTTGCCCGCCCCTTCCCCCGACGCGCTCGCGGGCGCGTCCGTCCTTCATCACGACGAGGTCCGACCGGACGACTCGTCAGGTCGACCGACCGCGGCGCGCGAGCGACCGCGCCGGCGCGACCGGCTCACCCACGAGGCATGCCATGGCTGTTTCCGTTTTCGACCTGTTCAAGATCGGCATCGGGCCGTCGAGCTCCCACACGGTGGGCCCGATGCGCGCGGCGCGCATGTTCATCCAGCGCCTGCGGCACGAGGGCGTGCTCGACCGGACGGTGCGCGTCGCCACGACGCTGTACGGCTCGCTGGGCGCGACCGGCAAGGGCCACGGCTCGGACAAGGCCGTGCTGCTGGGCCTGGCCGGCCATGAGCCCGACACCGTCGACATCGAGGCCATCCCCGGCATCCTGGACGGCATCCGCGCCGACAAGCGCATCGCCCTGGGCGGCGACCACGAGGTCGCCTTCGACGAGGCCCGCGACCTGGTCATGTACCGCCGCCAGAGCCTGCCGCTGCACGCCAACGGCATGCGCTGCATCGCCTTCGACGCCGAAGGCAACGAGCTGCAGAACCGCGTCTATTACTCGGTCGGCGGCGGCTTCGTCGTCACCGAGGAAGTGCTGGCCGACGGCGCCAAGCAGAAGCAGATCGCGCCCGACACCACGGTCCTGCCCTACCCCTTCAAGACCGGCGCCGAGCTGCTCGCGCTGACGGAGAAGGAAGGCTGCTCGATCGCGGAGATCATGCGCCGCAACGAGCGCCACTGGCGCACCGACGAGGAGACCCGCGCGGGCCTGCTCAACATCTGGCGCGTGATGCAGGAATGCGTGACGCGCGGCTGCAAGACCGAGGGCATCCTGCCCGGCGGCTTCAAGGTGCGCCGACGCTCGGCCCATCTCTATCGCGAGCTGACCCGCAACCCGGAAGCGGCGCTGCGCGATCCGCTGCAGGTGATGGACTGGGTCAACCTGTACGCGCTGGCGGTGAACGAGGAGAACGCCGCCGGCGGTCGCGTCGTCACGGCGCCGACCAACGGCGCGGCCGGCATCGTGCCGGCGGTGCTGCACTACTACGCGCGCTTCGTGCACGGCGCGCATGAGGACGGCGTGGTCGACTTCCTGCTGACTGCGGCCGCGATCGGCATCCTCTACAAGGAGAACGCCTCGATCTCGGGCGCCGAGGTCGGCTGCCAGGGCGAGGTGGGCGTGGCCTGCTCGATGGCGGCGGCGGCGCTGTGCGCGGTCATGGGCGGCTCGCCGGCCCAGGTCGAGAACGCGGCCGAGATCGGCATGGAGCACCACCTGGGCCTGACCTGCGATCCGGTCGGCGGCCTGGTGCAGATCCCCTGCATCGAGCGCAACGCGATCGCGTCGGTGAAGGCCATCAACGCGGCGCGCATGGCGCTGCGCGGCGACGGTACCCACCACGTCAGCCTGGACAAGGTCATCAAGACCATGCGCGAAACCGGCGCGGACATGATGACCAAGTACAAGGAGACGGCCCGAGGCGGCCTGGCGGTGAACATTGTCGAGTGCTGACACGCCGCATGTCAGGGGGGAGGCCGGGCCGCGTGCGTGTCCGAGGCCCGTGGCCTCCCACATCAATCACGACTCGTGCGGCGCTGGGCGTCAGCACTCGAGCAAACGATCGGTCCGGCCCTGACGCCGGACCCGGGGTCGCGCGTCAGTAGCTGACGGTGACCGTGACGGTGTCGGTGTAGCTGCCCGGCACGACATTGGACAGCGACGGGATGCGACCGTAGACCGGGATGGTCTGCGCGCTGCCGGTGCCCGTGCCGCTCTTGGTCGCCGAGGACGAGGTCCCGTCGCCCCAGACGCTGGAGCGGCCGGAATCCAGATACAGCTGATAGGACAAGGTGTCGGAGCCGCTCTTCATCGTGCGGCTCGTGAAGTTCGAGGCGCCGCCCGCGTTCGCGCCAGCGTTGAGCGACACCGCATAGGGCGTGCTGTTGGAGCAACTGACGGTCAGGTTGGACGAGGCGTCCAGCGGCACACCGGTGGCCAGCGGATCGATCGCGTTGCCGAAGTTCAGGTTGGAGCCGGACACCGTGCATGAACTCGTGATCGTCGCCGTCGCCTGGAAGGTGCTGGTCACCGGCGTGGCGCCGCGCGCTTCCTGCGCCGCGCTGAACAGCAAGCCGGCGCCGATCGCCAGGCTGGACAGCAGCAGCGCCGTCTTGAAGCTGCTGTGGCGCTCCTGCCGGATCGCCTTCGCGTGTTTCGTGATGCTCATGATGTGGTGCCCCCTGTTGATGAGCGAATGATCTGGCGGGTCCCGTTCGCATGACAGACAGGCACGCCGCATCGCGCGGTGCAGCGATGTCGCCAGCGCGCGTAGTCGATCGACTGACAGCTGACAGCCCATGGCAGCACGCGCGCGCCCCGGGACCGGCGGCACTGGCGGGCCCGCGGACGCGCTGATACAAACGCGGTCCTTCGCGGCCGGATGTCGATTCGCGCGGCCGCCCCGGCCCGGAGCCGTGTCGAACTCACGGACGCTCGCGCGTCGTGCTCACGAGACCCTGCCGAGCTTCAACGAAAGTCCGTTCTCCATGACTTCCCACCTTGATTCCAAGCGGCGCCGCTGGCTGGCGCTGGGCGTGCTCTGCCTGGGCGTGCTGATGATCGTGCTGGACACGACCATCGTGAACGTCGCCCTGCCCTCCATCCGCGCCGACCTGCACTTCACCGAGACCTCGCTGGTCTGGGTGGTCAACGCCTACATGCTGACCTTCGGCGGCTTCATGCTGCTGGGCGGCCGGCTGGGTGACCTGTACGGCCACCGGCGCATGTTCCTGGCCGGGCTGGGGCTGTTCACCGCGGCGTCCGCCGCCTGCGGCCTGGCCCACACGCAGGAGCTGCTGATCGCGGCGCGCGCCGTGCAGGGCCTGGGCGGCGCGGTGGTGTCGGCGATCTCGCTGTCGCTGATCATGAACATGTTCACCGAGCCCGGCGAGCGGGCCAAGGCCATGGGCGTCTACGGCTTCGTCTGCGCCGGCGGCGGCAGCATCGGCGTGCTGCTGGGCGGGCTGCTGACCAGCACGCTGAGCTGGCACTGGATCTTCCTGGTCAACCTGCCGATCGGCGTGATCGTGCTGGCGCTGTGCCTGTGGCTGATCGAGCGCGGCGGGCCGACGGCGCCGGGCGAGACCCTGGACTGGGCCGGCGCGGTGACGGTCACCGCCTCGCTGATGCTGGCGGTCTACGCGGTGGTGGGCGGCAACGAGGCCGGCTGGACCTCCCCGCGCACGCTCGGGATGCTGGCCGGCGCGGTGCTGCTGCTGGCGGTCTTCCTGGTGCTGGAGATGAAGGTCGCGCATCCGCTGATGCCGCTGTCGCTGTTCCGGCTGCGCTCGGTGGCGGTGAGCAACGTGATCGGCGTGCTCTGGGCCGCGGCGATGTTCGCGTGGTTCTTCCTGTCGGCGCTCTACATGCAGCTGGTGCTGGGCTACGACGCGATGCACGTGGGCCTGGGCTTCCTCCCGTCCAACCTGATCATGGCGGCCTTCTCGGTGGGCCTGTCGGCCAAGCTGGTGATGCGCTACGGCCTGCGCCTGCCGCTGTGCGGCGGCCTGCTGCTCGCGGCGCTGGGCCTGGCGCTGTTCGCGCGCGCGCCGGCCGACGGCGGCTTCTGGCTGGACGTGCTGCCGGGGATGCTGCTGCTGGGCCTGGGCGCCGGCGTGGCCTTCAATCCAGTGCTGCTGGCCGCGATGAGCGAGGTCGCCCCGAGCGAATCGGGTCTGGCCTCGGGCGTGGTGAACACCTCCTTCATGATGGGCGGTTCACTGGGCCTGGCCGTGCTGGCGAGCCTGGCGGCCTCGCGCAGCGCGGAACTGGGCGCGCTGGGGGCGGCGCTGCCGGCGGCGCTGGCCGGTGGCTATCGCGTCGCCTTCGCCGTGGGCGCTGTCTTCGCCGCGGCGGGCGGCCTGCTGGCGCTGCTGCTGCGCGAGCCCGCGCCGCAGGCCGGCGTCGGCGCGCCGATGGGGCATGCGGGGTGAGCCGAACACGCAGGGCCCCGCGGGCCCTTCTTCATGGAGCGATCAACCGGATCCCGATCACTTCCCCAGCACCGCCGTCACGTACTTCACCGGCACCGCGTAGCTGATGCCGCTGGGCGCCGTGAGCGCCGATTCGCGGGTGCCCTTGAGCACCACCATGTTGACCACCCCCACCACCTTGCCGGTGCGCATGTCCAGCAGCGGACCGCCGCTGTTGCCCGGATAGGCGGTGATGTCCAGCTGGAGGAACTCCATCGGACCGTCGCGCAGCTGGCGCAGCGCGCGCTGGTCCAGCGAGTTGGAGGTCGGCGCCGGCATCGCCGTCACCGTGATCGCGGCGACGATGCCGCGGTGCGTCGCCATCGTCACGCCCAGTTGCGTGCCGATCGGGTAGCCCATCAGCGCCACGGCGGCGCCCTCGCGCACCGCCGGCTGGCGGTCCTCGGGGGTGGCGAGCGACAGCACCTCGGTCAGCGGCTTGCCGTCGGTGAGCTCCAGCACCGCGAGGTCGTGCGGCACGTCGCGCCGCACCAGCTTCACCGGCCGCAGCTGCGGCTGGCCCGTCGGATTGGCCGACGCGGGCACGGTGATCATCAGCTCCTTCTCCAGCGGATTGGGCACCACGTGCGCGCAGGTCACGATCTGCCGGCCGTCACCGACCGCGAAGCCGGTGCCGCGGAAGCCGAAGCGCGGGCTGTCCGTCGCGTCGAAGGTGCCCACCGCCACGACCGCGCCGCGGCTGCGGTCGATCAGGTCGGGCAAGGTGCTGGACATCTCCTGCGCGCGCGCCGGAGCGGACCACAGCGCGCCGAGACCGCCCAGCAGGCCGACGCCGCCCAGCGCGAGCACGCCGCGCCGGCGCGAGTCGACCTCGGCGCTCGCTTCGCGCGCCACCAGCGACGACCGTCCGCCCTCGCCTGCGTCGGTCCCGCCCGTCAGGGTCGACGGGTCCGTCGGACGGATCGGGCCGGCGACAAGCCGGGCGAATGGAGGGCGAAGCGAAGGTCGGGTCATGCGGCGAGGTCCTTGGTGGTCGTGCCCATCTCCAGCGTGGAGACGAAGCTGCGCCAGTGGCGGTCGGGTTCGTCGATGCGGAAGCCGTAGAAGCTCCCCTGCTCGGTGTCCTTGCGGCGCACGGCGCGTGCAGTCACGTGGGCGCGCTCGTGCTGGCCCAGCTCGATCTCCACCGTGCCGTCGATCTGCAGCGGCAGGTCATGGTCGCACTCGGCCTGGAAGCCGTGCGCCGACACCTCGATCACGTCCAGGTCGAAGTGACCCAGCTGGCTGTCGTTGGCGGCGCGGATGTCCAGGTGGCCCGGGCAGCGGATCGAGTAGCGCGGGTACTGCCGCAGCGCCCGGCCCAGGTCCTGGCCGCCGCCGCTGAGCATCGGCAGCACCGCCCGGAACTGCGCATCCTCCCGGTAGACCGACCACAGCAGGGCCTTCTTCCGGTCGTCCATCTGCGCGAACACCGGCACCGCATGGTTGAAGAAGTGGTCCAGCAGCGCCGGCGTCATGACCGGGTCGTTGGTGGTGTGGAAGCGCCGCTCGGGCAGGCGGATGTTGGCCAGGTTCTGGCGGAAGAAGTAGTGGTGCAGGTTCTTGCGGGGGGCGCGGCCGCGATAGGCCTTTTCGAAGATCCGGTCCGCCTCGTGCAGGTCCAGCGTGGCGCCCACCGCCGGCGCGCCGTTGGCGAAGTCGTAGTTGTCGACCGTCTGCTCGCGCAGGCGCTGGAAGAAAAGCAAGGCCTCGTAGAGCTCGATCTTGTCGGGGTTGACCGCGATGACCAGGTGCCGGGTGTCGAAGTACTCCGTGCAGTACTGGTGCATGAACTTCATCAGCGGGAACAGGATGGCCCCGCCGGTCTTGCGGAAGGCGGGCGCCACGGCCAGCGCGGAGATCTCCGCGATCTTGCCGCCCTTGGCCCGCACCCCCTCCAGGTCGAACACCGACTGCAGCGGGAAGCCGAACACCCCTTCGCGCACCATCGAGATGGTGCCCACCACCACGCCGTCGTACTTGGCGCACAGCGTGGTCGTGGTGGGCAGCGCGTGGTATTGCGTCACGCGCATGCCGCTGGGGTCCGGCTTCATGAAGCCGCTGCCGACGTAGGCGTCGTGCAGGATGCGGAAGCAGGCGTCCAGCTCCTCCCGCGTGTCGGCGACCTTCAGCTCGAGCCGCTCCGACGGCGCGGGGTCGCAATCGACCATGCGCCGGTAGATGCCGAAGCGGATCGGCTTCGGCAGGCTCGAGAACAGACGCCGCAGTCCCTGGTGGAACCGCTTGCGCAGACTGGAACGTCGAATCTGGCTCATGACCGTCTCCCTGGGCGCGGTGGTCCGCGCGCCGTCGGCCCGCCGGGGCGATTCGAAGCGCCTCAGCGGATCGAGGCTTGCAGCTTCTGCACCTCGGCTTGTTGATCGAAACTCGCCCCCAGATCGGCCAGGCGCTTGAGTTCCGCCTGGGCGTCCGTCTTGTTGCCGCCCGCCACGTACAGCTGGGCCAGGCGCAGGCGGAAGCCGGGCACCGTCGGCGCCAGCTCCACCGCCTGCTTCTGCACCTCGATGGCCTTGGCCGTCTGGCCCTTGGCGGCCAGCGCCTCGGCCCAGGTGTCCAGGTAAGGCGGCATCTTCGGACGCAGCGCGTTGGCCTTCTCGGCAAATTTCAGACCGTCGTCGGGCTTGCCCGCGCGCAGGCGCAGCCAGGCGACGTTGTTCATCGCGGCCGCGTGCTGCGGGTTGATCGCGAGCACGGCCTGATAGCGCTGCTCGGCCTGCGCGAAGTCGGACTGCTGCAGCGCGACGTCGCCCAGGTGATACAGGAACAGCGCGTCCTGCTTGTGCTTGGCCATCCAGGCGCTGGCGTAGGCCGCGGCCTCCTCCTTCTTGCCCGCCTGGGACAGCGTGCCGTGCAGCGCCATCGCGAGGTCGACGCTCGCCGTGTCGCCGACGACCTGCTCGGCCTTGCGGTAGGACGCCAGCGCGGCCGGCCAGTCCTTGCGGGCGCGGGCCACGTCGCCCTCGAGCGTCCAGCCCAGCGGCGATTTCGGAGCGGCGGTCTGCAGGCCCTTGGCCGCGAGCAGCGCGATCTCGGGCTTCTGGATCTGCATGGCGCGCTCGGCCACGCGGCGCGCCAGCTCGGCGTCGCCCGGGGCGATGGCCTGGGCGCGCTTGAGCGCCGTGGCCGCGGCCTCCTTGTCGCCGGTCTGCACGGCCAGCTCGGCCAGGCGCATCTGGCCCAGCGGGGAACGCGGCTGCAGCGTCGCCAGCTTGTTGAAGCTGGTGATGGCCTGCTGGCGGTCGCCGCTGGCGGCCTGGGCCTGGCCCAGCAGGTCGATCAGCTCCGGCTTGTCCGCGTTGGCGGTGACGCCTTCCTGCGCCAGGCTCAGGGCCTGCTTCAGGTCCTTCTTCTCCATCAGCAGCGCGACCGCGGCGGAACGCGTGGCCACGTCCTCCGGATGCGCCTTGGTCAGCTCGACCAGGCGCTTGGCGGCGGCATCCTTGTCCATCAGCTGGTTGTTGAGCTTCAGGCCGATGACGGCCAGCTCGGCGCGCAACTGCTTGGGATCGGCCTTGAGCACCGCCTCGTAGCGCTTGACGGCGTCCTCGGGCTTGCGGTCCTGCATGTCCAGCTCGGCCAGGCTGTTGGCCACGGCCATGGAGGCGGGCTCGCGCTTGAAGGCCTCCTCGAACTGGGCCCGCGCGCCGGCCTTGTCGCCGCGCAGCTTGGCCAGGCTGCCGCGCAGCTCGGGCGCGGTGGCGGACTTGGGATCCTTCTTCTCCAGCGCGGCGATCGCGGCCTGCGCGCCGGCGTCGTCACGCTTGCGCACCAGCGCGCTGATCAGCGCGACGTCGGCCTGCGTGCCCTTGGCGTCCTGGGTCGCCAGCGCGCGCAGCGCCGCCAGGCCCTGGGCCTCCTGGCCCTTCTGGATCTGCGCCATGGCCAGCCCGATGCGGCTGCGCACGTCGTTCGGGTTGGCCTCCGCGGCGCGCGCCAGCAGGCTCTCCGCCTCGGCGCCCTGCCCCAGGCGCAGGCGGATCGCGGCGCCCAGCGCCAGCGCGTCGCCGTTGGGGATCTTGGCGTCCAGCGCGGGCTGCAGCGTGGCCATCGCCTGGTCCAGGTCGCCGCCGCGCAGCTGCAGCTGGGCCAGCGCGACGCGCGCATTGACCGCCTCGGGCGCGGACTGCAGCACCTTGGCGAAGTTGGATTCGGCCGAGCGCAGGTCGCCGTTGGCCAGCGCGACGCGGCCCGCCAGGAACAGCGCGTTGTCGTTGCCCGGCGCCATCTTGAGCAGCGCCTGCGACAGGTCGGTCGCTTCCTTCACGTTGTTGGCGTCCAGCGCCATGATCGCGGCCAGGAACAGGGTCTGCGGCTGCTGCGGCACGGCGGCGCGCATCTCCTTCATCGCCTCGGCCGCGCCGGCCTTGTCGTTCTGGCGCAGCAGCAGGTTGACCAGGGCCGAGTGGGCGGCGACCTGCTTCTTGTCCAGCGACAGCGCCTTGCGGAAGCTCGTGATCGCGTCGGCGGCCGGCTCCTGCGCGGTGACCTGCAGCTCGCCCTTGAACTCCCAGGCCTCGGCCGAGTCGGGGAACTTGGCCAGCACGCGGTCGATCTCGGCGCGGGCCTCGGGCTGCTTGCCCTCCGCGGCCAGCAGGCGCACGTTGACCAGTTGCACCGCGACCTTGTCCGGCGCCGCGCGCAGCGCCGCGTCGGCGGCGGCCCGCGCGCCGCGCAGGTCACCCTTGGCCGCGTAGGCGCTGACCAGGGAGGATTGCAGGTCGGCTTCCTCGGCGGCGGTGGCCAGATGGACGGTGCCGAACTGGCCGATCAGCTCGTCGACCTTGCCCTGACGCAGCAGCAGCCGGGCCTGCAGCGCCGACATGGCGTCACCGCCGTAGCCTTGGCCCTTGGCCTTCTCGGCCTCGATGGCCGCGCCGGCCACGTCGCCGCCGTCGAGCAGCGCGCGCGCCAGCAGGAAGCGCGCCTCCGCCAGCGACTCGTCCTTCTGCAGCGCGTTCTTGAGCTGGATGATCGCGCCCTTGCTGTCCTTCTTGTCCAGATGCTCCTTGGCCGACTTCAGCAAGTCCTGCGCCGAATCACCGAAGCAGCCGGCCAGCAGCAGGGCCGAGCCCAGCGCCAGCGCGCCCGCGCCACCGCGCAGCAGGCCGCGCCCCGATCGACGGTTGGCGGCGCCCTCCGCGCCTGCTGGTCGCCCCTGCGCGGGGCCGTTCTGGTTCTTGCGGGACATGCGTGTCTCTTTCGCGGTCACGTGGATCGGATGGGAACAGGGGCGGCGCCCGCGGCGGGCGTCCGCGCTCGGGGACGGGTCCGTCAGGCCTTGATGCCGAGGCGGGCCATGAGATCGTACAAAGTCGGACGGCTCACGCCCAGCAGATCGGCGGACTTGGCGATGTTGCCATCGGTCCGTGCCAATGCGGCGACAACCGCCTGACGCTCGGCGCGCTCGCGCACGGTGCGCAGGTCCAGCTCCTGGTCGCCGGCCGGCGCGTCGCCGCCCGGGACCTGCAGGCCCAGGTCATCGGCGGTGATGCGGTCGCCGTCGGCCATGATGGACGCGCGCTTCATGAGGTTCTGCAGCTCGCGGACGTTGCCGGGCCAGCGGTGCGCCTCGACGGCGCGGATGGCCTCGTCGGACAGGCGCAGGATGGGCCGGCGCTGCTCGGACGAGAAGCGGCGCAGGAAGGCGTGGGACAGCAGCACCGCGTCGCCGGCGCGGTCGCGCAGCGGCGGGATGTCGACGACGATCTCGGCCAGGCGGTAATACAAGTCCTCGCGGAACAGCCCCTGCTCGATCTTGGCCTTCAGGTCCTGGTGCGTCGCGCCGACGATGCGGACGTCCACCGGGATCTCCTGCCGCCCCCCCAGGCGCTCGATGTTGCGTTCCTGCAGGAAGCGCAGCAGCTTGGCCTGCAGCGGCATCGGCAGATCGCCGATCTCATCGAGCATCAGCGTGCCGCCGTTGGCGGTCTCGATCTTGCCGATGGTGGTCTTGGTCGCGCCGGTGAAGGCGCCGCGCTCGTAGCCGAAGAGCTCGCTCTCCAGCAGCGCCTCCGGGATGGCCGCGCAGTTGATCGCGACGAAGCGGCCCTTGCGCTTGGAGGCGTCGTGCAGCGACTGCGCCAGCACCTCCTTGCCGGTGCCGCTCTCGCCGAGCAGCAGCACGGTGGCGTCGCTGCCGGACACGCGCTCGACGGTACGGCAGATGCGCTGCATCTGCGCGTCGCGCGTGACCAGCTTGCCGGTGGGCTCGCCGTCCTGCTGGGTCAGCAGGCGCTGGTTCTCCTGCTGCAGCTCGTGCAGGCGCATGGCGCGCTCCACGGTCAGCACCAGCACGTCCGGGTCGACCGGCTTGGACAGGAAGTCGTAGGCGCCCATGCGGATGGCGCGCAGCGCGTTGCCCTGGTCGTTCTGGCCGGTGAGCACGATCACCTTCGTGCTGGGCTCCAGCTCGATCAGCTTCTCGAGCAGCCGGAAGCCCTCGGACACCGAGTCCTGGTCCGGCGGCAGTCCCAGGTCCATCGTGACCACGGGCGGCTTGTGGCGGCGGAACTGCAGCACCGCGGTGGCGACGTCGTCGGCGGTGACGGACTCGAAGCGGTCCATGGACCACTTGAGCTGCTTCTGCAGGGCGAGGTCGTCCTCGACGATGAGCAGCGACGGGGGTTGCGCGCTCATCGGATCTCCACCAGTCCGGCGTCACTGCCCGACTGGGCGAAAAACAGCGGCAGCAAGATGGTCACCTTGGTGCCTCGTCCGGGCGCACTTTCCACGTTGATCTTCCCCCCTAGTTCCTGCAGGTACTGATAGCTCTCGTACGCGCCGATGCCCATGCCCGCGGCCTTCGTCGTCTGGAAGGGCTTGAACAGCCGCTGGTCCATGAACTCCTGCGTCATGCCGCAGCCAGTATCTTCCACTTCCACCTGCGCGTTGCTGCCCGTGCGCTGCAATCGCAGGGACACCCGGCCGTCGATCGGCGTCGCGTCCAGGGCGTTCTGCACCACGTGGCCGAGCACGCGCTCGATGCGTTCCTCGTGCCCGCGCGCGCTGACCTCGTCGCGCAGCTCCAGCTCCAGCGCCCGGCCCTTGCTCACCGCGGCCGCGGCCAGCCGCCGCGCGATGGCCGTCAGCGCCACGCCGCCGGCGCTGCCGTGATGCGGCTTGTCGCCCTCGCGCAATTGCAGCATCAGCTGGCGCATCTTCTCCAGCGAGTTTTCCACGGTGTCCAGCATGTCCTGCTGGAACTCCGGGTTGTCCCGCAGGCGCTTGGCGTTCTTCATCATCAGCGAGAGTTGCGTGACGATGTTCTTGAGGTCGTGCACAACGAAGGCCGACATGCGGTTGAAGGCCTCGAACTTGCGGGCCTCCAGCAGCGCCTCGGCGGCCTGCATCTGCGCGAGGTAGCTCGCGGCCTGCTGGGCGGCGGTGCGCAGCAGGTCGCGCACTTCCCAGTTCACTTCCATGCGGGTGCGCGGCTGGCCCAGGATGACCCAGCCCGTCAGCACGCCGGCGTTGAGCAGCGGCACCAGCAGCCAGTGGCGCGCGTCGCCGGCCACCGCCTCGGGCAGCGCGATGCGCTCGTAGGCCTCGGGGCGGCGCCGCCACTCGTCCAGATCCACGATCCAGGCGCGGTCGCGCAGCAGGTGCAGCATCGCGGCATCGGGCGTGACCGGGTCGCGGTCGTCGCCCAGGTTCCAGCGGGCCGCCTGCTGGTAGTCCTCGGAGCCGCCGCCGCGGCGCAGCCACAGCGCGCCCGACGGGCTCTCGACCAGATGCGCCAGGCCGCGGATCACCGACTCACCCAGCTCGGCGGGCGAAGCGCTGGCCGACAGCATGGCGGTGAAGCGCAGCCACTCCTGGCGGTAGTCGTAGCGATAGCTGAAGAAATGCTTGCTGATGTAGACGCGCAGCTTGGCGCGCAGCGAGCCCGACAGCCCCATCAGCAGCAAGGCCAACACGCCCACCGCCAGCAGCACCTGCTGGAGTGCGCGGCCCCATTCGCCGCCGGTGTAGCGCACGTAGTAGCCGATGCCGGACACGCCCAGCAGGTAGACGCCGACGATCAGCAGCGTCGCCGAATGGAAGGCCGCGGTGCGCGAGACATGCAGCTTGTCCAGCCACTTCTTGTGGCGGCGACTGGCCAACCACAGCAGCGGCACGGCCAGGCTGTGCACGGCGGCACGCACGCTCAGTGCGTCGCCGTCGAACTGCTGGAAGAGCGAGGCCTGCGAGTACACGAAGACGTCGAAGGCGAAGACCGCGCCCAGGCCCAGGCAGACCGGTTTGGCGTTCCAGCGGGCGTCGACGTGGATGTTGCGCAGCATCTGCTCGAGCAGCACCAGCCCGAACACCGCCAGACCCAGCCAGGCCAGGGTCATCGGCCGCTGCTGCTCGCTGAAAGGCTGGGAGCCCACGTAGTGCCAGACGGTCAGGGCCACCGTCGCGGCCACGCCGGCACCGGCCAGGCCCTGCAGCGGGCGCGCGACGCCGGTCGCGGCATGACCGCCGCCCGCGGCGAGGTCGTCGGCGCGGGGCTCGATCAGGCTCAGGATGAAGGCGAACCAGGCGCCGTAGCGCAGGACGTCGCACAGCGGCAGCAGCAGTTGCGCGGGCCATTGCTGGTGGCCCAGCCAGCCCTGCTCCACCGCGGCGTCCAGACCGGCCCACAGGGCGGTCAGCAGCAGCGCGGCCTCCAGGCGCAGCGCCCGCCGACGCTGCTGGCCGAACTGCGGCAGCACCGCGACCGCCAGCGCCAGATGCGCCACGACCGCGACGATCCCGGACGCGGTGCCCAGGCTCAGACTGTCATGCCACATGGATCAATGCCCCGCCGCGCGCGCCGCGTGGGAAGTGGGGCGGGTCGGGCGCGATCCGGGCGAGGCAATGGGAGCTCGGAGCTCCGTCGCCGCGCTCAGCGCGCCCCCCGGCCCGTCAGCACCACGGCCACCGTTTCCAGCATGATCAGCAGATCGAGGAACAGGGTGTGGTTCTTGACGTAGTACAGGTCGTACTGCAGCTTCTCGAGGGAGTCCTCGATCGTGGAACCGTATTCGTAGCGCACCTGCGCCCAGCCGGTCACGCCCGGCTTCACGCTGTGGCGCACCGCGTAGTAGGGGATCTGGGCGACCAGCTCGTCGACGAAGAACGGACGCTCCGGACGCGGACCGACCATGCTCATCTCGCCGCGCAGCACGTTGATCAGCTGCGGCAGCTCGTCGATGCGGACCTTGCGGATGAAGTTGCCGACGCGGGTGACGCGGGCGTCGTTCTTGGTCGCCCACTGGGGGCGGCCGTCCTTCTCGGCGTCGTTGCGCATGCTGCGGAACTTGATCACCTTGAAGGTCGCGCCGTTCATGCCGACGCGTTCCTGCGTGTAGAAGATGCCGCCGGGCGATTCGAGCTTGATCAGGATGGCCGTGACCACCATGATCGGCGCGGTGCAGATCAGCAGCAGCAGCGAGGAGGCGATGTCGAAGACGCGCTTGACCGCGCTGCGCAGCACGCCCTGGTTGAAGCCGTCACCGAAGATCAGCCAGCCCGCGTGCACGTGGCTGATCTTGATCTGGGCCAGGGTCTTCTCGAAGTAGGTCGCCAGGTCCACGACGCGGATCCCGTACAGCTTGCAGTCCAGCAGCTGGCGCAGCGGCATGCTGCCGCCGCGGCGCTCGGACAGCGCGACGACGATCTCGTCCACGCCCAGACGCATGGCGGCGTCGGTCAGGCTTTCGTTGGAGGCGATCACCTGGTCGGCGGGCACCTGCGGGTCGACCTCGTTCGGGCCGGGCAGGAAGCCGACGATCTGCGCGTGCGGGTCGGCGGCGCGCAGGCTTTCGCTGACGGCCAGCGCGGCATGGCCGCTGCCGAAGATCAGGATCTTGGTCCGGCCGGCGCCCTGGGCCCCCGAGTGCGCGGCGTAGACGCGGTGCACCATCACCAGCGCGACGGCCAGCATGGCGGTGGTGGTGAGCAGCTCGCGGTGCGAGACGGTCGCGGGAATCAGGCTGAACAGGCCGTAGGCCAGCGGCAGACCGATCAGCAACGCGAACAGCGCCCGGGCGCAGGACTGCGTCAGCGAGCGCTTGTGCGATTGGGAGTAGAGGCCGGAGGCGGAGTTGATGACGAACATCCCGCCCGCCAGCGACAGGCCGTAGGACGCGGCGAAGCTCATCATGTGTTCGCTGCTGCCCTGGCTCAGCGCCACAGCGAAAACCGCCGCGACGATCAGGCCCAGGTCGAACAACACCTGGATCAGCGTACGACGATGGAGGTAATGGTTAAAAATTCGAATCATTGCCAGTCCCCAAAGTGGTCCCGGCGTCCTCTGCGGACGCTGTCGCCGACCCGGGCTGAACCTCGGACTGCTTCGCTTGATCCCCCTCCTCTTACAGAAGGAGACGCCTGTTGCGGGGGGCATCATGCCTCCCACCCCCTGGCTTGAAAGCCCCCTGTTTGGAGGGGCTCACGCCTTGCAATCCCGGTTGCACTTTCCCGGTGTCGCCGACCGCCGCTGACGCGCTGTTGATTGCCCGATGCGCGCCAGAAGCCGGTTGACGGGTGCGATTGTCTGTAGCGCCCGGTAGGTGCAAACCCCCTGACTGAATGCTTTGGGGTGGCCGCGTGCGGGAATGCACGTGAGTGAGGGGGGTGATCCCCCGATCAGGGGACAGTCCTTGGCGCTTGGACGAAAAAAAACGCCCACCGAAGTGGGCGTTTTCAGAGAGGGCGCGAGCCCTCTCGTCGTCAGCGATCGGCACTCAGCGGACCACGGCCAGCTGTTCGCGGTTGCCGCCCTTGTAGGTGTACAGGGTCAGCGCGCCGTTCTTGATGTCGCCCTTGGCGTCGAAGGCGATGGTGCCGGTCACACCCTTGTAATCCGAGGTCTTGGCCAGCACGGGCAGGTAGACCTTGGGATCGGAGGACTTGGCGCGGACCATGGCGTCGACCATCACGTTGACCGCGTCATAGACGTACGGGGCGTAGATCTGGACGTCGACCTTGTACTTGTCCTTGAACTTGACCTTGAAGGCGTCCAGCGACTTCTTCGATTCGCCTTCCACGCCACCCGCTTCCGCGCAGACGACCTGGCTGTCGGCGACCGTGCCGGCGGCCAGCTTGGGCAGCTCGGCCGTGCAGATGCCGTCGCCGCCCATGAACTTGGCTTCGATGCCCAGCTGCTTCATCTGGCGCAGCATCGGGCCGGCCACGGCGTCCATGCCGCCGAAGAAGACGACGTCGGGCTTCTTGCCCTTCAGGGAGGTCAGGATGGCGGTGAAGTCCGTGGCCTTGTCGTTGGTGAACTCGCGGCCGACGACCTTGCCGCCGGCGGCCTTGACGCCCTTCTCGAACTCGTCGGCGACGCCCTGGCCATAGGCGGTGCGGTCGTCGATGACGGCGATGGACTTGCCCTTGAGCTGCGTCACGGCGTACTTGCCCAGCGTGCCGCCCAGGTGCACGTCGTCAGCCACGACGCGGAACGCGGTCTTGTAGCCGTTGCGGGTGTACTTGGGGTTGGTCGCCGAGGGCGAGATCTGCGGGATGCCGGCGTCGCTGTAGATCTTGGACGCGGGGATGGTGGTGCCGGAGTTCAGGTGGCCGATGACGCCGTTGACCTTGGAGTCGACCAGCTTCTGGGCGGCGGCGGTGCCCTGCTTCGGATCGCCGGCGTCGTCCTCGGCCAGCAGCTCGAACTTGACCTTCTTGCCGCCGATGGTGACGCCCTTGGCGTTCAGTTCATCGATGGCCATCTTGGCGCCCAGCTCGTTGTCCTTGCCCAGGTGCGCGATCGCGCCGCTGGTGGGACCGACGTGGCCGATCTTGACCACGGCATCCTGCGCCAGCGCGGCGCCGCTCAAAGTAATGGCGATTGCACCGACGATCACATTCAGCTTCGATTGCATCTCAGGTTCCTCCGACTCGGGGAAATGTGGAATGACGTTGAGTTCTCAACGCGGCAGACCATACCCCGAAGGTTCGGGCGACTCCATAGTGAAAATGCTGTGAACCTGCTCACGGACCGGACGTTGTCGCGCCCCTGTCACCGGGGCAAACCCGGATGGTTTTCGCAAGAGTGCGACAGCGCGCACACCCCTCGCCCACCGAGTGCGAAATTCCGCCCAGACGCGTCGCCCGCCGCCTGATCCGCGCCCCGCCGAAGGGCTCCGCGGCACCAGCGTGGCGCCGCGCCACGCCGCGACGCGACAGGGCCGCACCGCGGCGGAACAGGCTTCGGAAAAGGGAAATGCGGTCGACGCTCAGGCCGACATCACATGGTGGTTCAGCGTCAGGCCCATGGCCTTGTAGGCCTTGAAGCGAGCACGGCCCGCGGCGACCTGATCAGCGTCCGTGGACACCAGCTCGAGCACCCGCTCGAAGCGCTCGAGACCGGGTGGCACCTCGGGCTCGAAGTTGAACAAGACCTGGCACCCGGTCAACTCGTCGAGCCGGTCGGACATCAGGATCGGCGTGCGCTCCCGCAGCAGCGCCGACGTCTCCCCGCGCAGCAGCACGTGGGGAATGAATTCACCCGGCTCGAAGGTCCACAGCGTCTGATCGAGTCGCTCGAGCAGTCGCAGGGGACCCCAGATGCCGACGGTCAGGCCGGCCGCCTGCGTCTTGCGCAGCAGGCGGCAGGCATAGACCTGGCGGTCGGGCACGCCGGTATAGAAGTTGACCTCCGTCACCGGACCTGCCCCTCGCTCAACGGACCTGCGACAGCACGAAGTGCGTCAGCAGACCGACCGGACGGCCGGTGGCCCCCTTGGCGCCGCCGCCCTTCCAGGCGGTGCCGGCGATGTCCAGGTGACCCCAGCGGTACTTGGAGGCGAAGCGCTGCAGGAACTTCGCGGCGGTGATGGAGCCGCCCTCGCGACCGGCCACGTTGGCCACGTCGGCGAAGTTGGTCTTCAGGCCTTCCGAGTACTCGTCGTCCAGCGGCATGCGCCAGCACGGATCCAGCGCGGCCTCGCCGGCGGCGCTCAGGGCCGAGGCCAGCTCGTCGTCGCTGGCGTACATGCCGGAGCGCACGCCACCCAGGGCGATCACGCAGGCGCCGGTCAGCGTGGCCACGTCGACCACGGCCGCGGGCTTGAAGCGCTCGGCGTAGGTCAGCGCGTCGCACAGGATCAGGCGGCCTTCGGCATCCGTGTTCAGGATCTCGATGGTCTGACCCGACATCGACGTCACCACGTCACCCGGCTTGACGGCGCGGGCGCTGGGCATGTTCTCGCAGGCGGCGATCAGCACGACCAGGTTGATCTTGGGCTTGAGCTCGGCCACGGCGCGCAGCGTGCCCAGCACGGAAGCCGCGCCGCCCATGTCGAACTTCATCTCGTCCATGCCGGCGCCCGGCTTCAGCGAGATGCCGCCCGAGTCGAAGGTGATGCCCTTGCCGACCAGGACCACGGGGGCCTGCGTCTTGGCGGCGCCCTCGTACTTGGCGACGATGAAGCGCGGGGGGACGTCCGAGCCCTTGGCCACGGACAGGAAGGAGCCCATGCCCAGCTTCTCGATGCCCTTCTGGTCCAGCACCTCGACCTTGATGCCGTGCGAACGGGTCAGGGCCTTGGTCTGGTCGGCCAGGTAGGCCGGGGTCGCGACGTTGGGCGGCAGGTTGGCGCATTCGCGCGCCAGGGCCACGCCGGCGCCGATGGCCTGGCCGCGCACCAGACCGGCCTTGACGGCCTTGGCGTCGTCCTTGCCGGCCAGCAGCGTCAGCTTCGTCAGCTTGGACGCGGCGGGGGCGCTGGGCTTGGTCTCGCGGTAGACGTAGGTCGCCTCCAGCGCCGCCAGCACGGTCTGCTCGGTCAGGGACTCGGTCAGATCCGCACCGAAGCCGGCGTAGATCACCGAGGCCGCCGCCGCGCCGCGACCCTTGAGCTGGCCCAGCGCCGCCGACAACGCGCCACGGGCGGCCTTGAGCGACGCGGAACCACTGGCGGCGATGATCAGGCGTGCGGTCTTCAGACCGGCCGGACGCACCAGGGTCAAGACCTGACCCGCCTTGAACTCGAAGTCGCCGAGCTTGACGGCGTCCTTGATCAGCGCGGCCACCGCCTTGTCGAGCGAGGCCGGCAACGCGTCGCCGGCGATGACCAGCACGAGGGCGTCGGCACCGTGCGACGCCAGCGCGTCGAGGGACGCGGTCTGAGAGCGAAAGTCCATAATACCGAGAAGTAGATAGAGTGCCCGGATGTTATTCGATTCATCAGTACGCAAAGAACTCGCCCGCAGTTTCGGACTGGCCTTCGTGGTCATCCTGACCATCGTCGTGACGATGCTGCTGGTGCGATCCCTGGGCCTGGCGGCCAAGGGCTCGGTGGCGCCGCAGCACGTGCTGCTCTCGCTGGGCTACCTGGCGCTGGCGCAGCTGCCGGTGATGCTCAGCCTGTCGCTGTTCGTGGCCGTGGTCATGTCGCTGGGGCGCATGTACAAGGAATCGGAGATGACCATCTGGTTCGCCAGCGGCCTGGCGCTGTCGCGCTTCGTGCGCCCGGTGCTGACGATGGCGACGCCGGTGCTGGTGGTCGTGGCGGTGCTGATGACCATCGTCTGGCCCTGGAGCAACGACAGCAGCGCCCAGCTGCGCGAGCAGTTCGAGCAACGCAGCGATCTCTCGCGCGTCGCCCCGGGCCAGTTCCAGAGTTCCAACGACGGCTCGCGCGTGTTCTTCATCGAGCGCGACCCGGCCGACGAGAGCGCCGCGCGCAACGTCTTCATCATGAGCAACACCGAGCACCTCGAGTCGGTGACCACCTCGGCCCACGGCGCGCTGGTGACGCAGGACAACACCCGGGTGCTGGTGCTGGAGCACGGCCAGCGCAATGACCTGGACACCCGCAACGGCGAGAAGGCCGTGGCCCGTTTCCAGCAGTACCGCGTGGTGGTGGACGACGAGGTCATGCGCGGCGGCGACGCCAAGCCGCCCAAGACCCGCCCGACGCTGGACCTGCTGCGCGAGCGCGGCAACCCCAACGACGGCGAGCTGGCCTGGCGCTTCGGCATGATCCTGGGCTGCGTGAACCTGGTGCTGCTGGGCATCGGCATCTCGGCGACCAACCCGCGTCGCGCCAGCAACTGGAACCTGCTGTTCGCGCTGCTCGCCTTCATCGTCTACTTCAACCTGATCAACCTGAGCCAGAGCTGGGTGACCGCCGGCAAGATGAAGCTGGGCCCGGGCCTGGCAACGCTGCATGGCGCGGCCTTCGTCGTGACGATGCTCCTGCTGCTCTGGCGCGACCACGGCGCGCGCCTGGGCGCGCCCCGCAGCGGCCTGATCCCGCCGCCGGCCGAGCCCGCGGCCACCGCCGCCGCGCCGGCCGCCGCGATCATCGCGCCGGCCTCGATGTCCACCTCCACGCCGGGAATGCCCACATGAGAACCGTCCGGCGGCTGCTGTACCGCGACATCCTGAGCTCCTTCGCCCTGGTCATGGCCGGGTTCCTGGCCCTGTTCTTCTTCGTCGACTTCATCGACGACCTCGACCGCTTCCAGCGCCTGGGTCTGGGCGTGGGCCTGGCGCTGTGGTCCTGCGTGCTCAAGCTCCCGGGCCGCTTCTACGAGCTGATGCCCATCGCGGTGCTGATCGGCACCATCTTCAGCCTGGCGCGGCTGGCGCAGTCCAGCGAGTTCACCATCCTGCGCACCGGCGGCCTGGGCCCGCAGCGCGCGCTGGCGCTGCTGAGCACGCTGGCGCTGGGCTTCGCGGTGCTGGCCTTCGTGGTCGGCGACTTCGTGAACCCGTGGGCGGACAAGCAGGCCCAGTTGCTGAAGTCCTCGCCGACCGGCGTCTCCAACTCGGCCGGCGCCTGGATGAAGGACCGCGACGGCGACTTCAGCTATGCGGTGCACGTCGGCCGGGCCCGCACCAACGGGACCATGGAGGACGTGCTCGTGTACGAGTTCGACGCCAAGGGCGCGATGGCGACCCGGCTGACGGCCAAGAACGCGACCGTGGACGCCAGCGGCCGTTGGCAGATGAACGACGTGAGCCTGATGCAGTGGTCGCGCGCGAGGACGCCGCTGAGCGCGCCCGCCGCCGCGGCCCCGCAGCCCAAGGACCCGGCCGCGCCGCAGGACAAGCTGTCGGACAACCCGACGGTGCGCGAGATCCTGCTCCCCAGCTTCACCTGGCAGAGCCAGTTGCCCTCGGGCGTGGTGTCGGCCGCGGTGCAGCCGACCTGGAACATGTCGACGCTGGAGCTCTACCGCTACACCCGCCACCTCTCGTCGCAGGAGCAGTCGTCGGCGCAGCCGGAGATCCAGTTCTGGCGCAAGGCCTTCTATCCCTTCGCCTGCATGGTGATGGTGGCGCTGGCCCTGCCCTTCGCCTATCTGCACTTCCGCAGCGGCGGCATCAGCGTGAAGGTGTTCGGCGGCATCATGCTGGGCATCAGCTTCGTGGTGCTGAACGCGATCACCGGCCACCTGGGCCTGCTGCGCGACTGGACCCCGTGGCTGGTCGCCTCGGCCCCCAGCCTGTTCTACCTCGGCATCTCGATGGCCGCGTTCTACTGGCTGGTCCGCTATCGATGACGTCCCCCATCGCCGACCCCGCGGCCGGCCCGCTTTCAGGAGGAACCGCCATGGATGGACTGCTGCTCTTCGCCCACGGCGCCCGGGATCCGGCCTGGGCCGCCCCCTTCCAGGCCATCGCGGCCGAATTGCAGGCGCGCCGCCCCGATCTGCCGATCGCCCTCGCCTATCTGGAGCTGATGACGCCCGACATCGCGACGGCCGCCGGCGCGCTCGCGGCGAGGGGTTGCCAGCGCATCCAGGTGGTCCCGATGTTCCTCGGCGCCAGCGGTCATGTGCGGCGCGACGTGCCGCCGCTGATCGAGGCGCTGCGTGCCGCGCACCCCGGCATCCTCTTCCTGCTGCACGACGCCATCGGCGAGCAGCGTTCGGTGATCGCCGCGATGGCCGCCGCGACGCTCCATCTGGTCGAGGCCGCGCGCATTCCCGTCGACCCGCTGGACACCCAGGCCTTCCCTTCCTCGCCGTGACCCCGCCATGAACCTGCACCAGTTCCGCTTCGTGCAAGAGGCCGCGCGCCGCAACCTCAACCTGACCGAGACCGCCAAGGCGCTCTACACCTCGCAGCCCGGCGTGTCCAAGGCCATCCTGGAGCTCGAGGAGGAGCTCGGCGTCGACATCTTCTCGCGCCACGGCAAGCGCCTGCGCAGCATCACCGAGCCCGGCCGCCAGGTGCTCAAGTCCATCGAGATCATCATGCGCGAGGTGGGCAACCTCAAGCGCATCGGCGAGGAGTACTCCAAGCAGGACGTGGGCACGCTGTCCATCGCGACGACCCACACCCAGGCGCGCTACGTGCTGCCCGGTCCCGTCACGCAGCTGCGCAAGCAGTTCCCGCAGGTCAACATCGGCCTGCACCAGGGCAGCCCGGACCAGGTCGCGAAGATGCTGATCGACGAGACCGCCGACGTGGGACTGGCGACCGAGTCGCTGTCCCAGTTCGAGGAGCTGGTGACGCTGCCCGCCTACGAATGGCAGCACGTGCTGGTGATGCGCGCCGAGCACCCGCTGGCGCAGGTCGAGCGCATCGACCTGGAGCATCTGGCGACGCAGCCGCTGGTGTCCTATCACCCCAGCTTCACCGGCCGCACCCGCATCGACCGCGCCTTCGCGCAGCGTCAGCTGACGCCCAACATCGTGCTCGAGGCGATCGACTCCGACGTCATCAAGACCTATGTCCGGCTGGGCCTGGGCATCGGCATCGTGGCCGAGATGGCCATGCGCGAGGACCCGCCCGGCGGCGAGCTGGTGTCGCGTCCGCTGGGCCATCTGCTCGGCCAGAACGTCGCGCGGATCGCCTTCAAGCGCGGCGCCTACCTGCGCAACTACGTCTACAGCTTCGCGGAGCTGCTGTCCGACCGCCTGAACCGCACGCTGCTGCAGCGCGCGATGAGCGGCGAGGCCAGCGACTACGATCTCTGAGCGTTTCCCGAGCCCCCTCCCCCGCTCGCACGACCCCGCCCTCCTCGACGTCGATCCCTTCGATCTCGTCGATCCTCAAGAGCTTTCGACCATGCGTGTTCACACTCCCGTTCCCGCGAGCCGTCTCCCGAATCTGGGCGTGACGGTCTTCAGCGTCATGTCGGCGCTGGCGCAGCAGCATCAGGCGGTCAACCTGGGCCAGGGCTTCCCGGACTTCGAAGGCGATCCCGCGCTGCTCGACGCGGTCAACGCCGCGATGCGCGCCGGCCACAACCAGTACCCGCCGATGCCGGGCGTGCCCGCGCTGCGACAGGCCATCGCCGCCAAGATCGAGGCGCTTTACGGCCACGCCTATCACCCGGACACCGAGATCACCGTCACCGCCGGCGCGACGCAGGCCATCCTGACGGCGCTGCTGGCGGTCGTGCATCCGGGCGACGAGGTCATCGTGCTGGAGCCCGCCTACGACAGCTACGCGCCCAACATCGCGCTGGCGGGCGGCGTGATGGTGCCGGTGGCGCTGGACCCGGCGACCTTCCGCCCCGATTTCGACCGTCTCCGCGCCGCGCTGACGCCGCGCACGCGGGTGCTGATGATCAACAGCCCGCACAACCCGAGCGGCGCGGTGTGGACGCCCGAGGACCTGCGGCAGCTCGCCGAGCTGCTGGACGGCACCGAGGTGCTGGTGCTCAGCGACGAGGTCTACGAACACATGGTCTACGACGGCCACCAGCACCAGAGCGTGTCGCGCCTGCCCGAACTGGCGGCGCGCAGCTTCGTGGTGTCGAGCTTCGGCAAGACCTATCACGTGACCGGCTGGAAGGTCGGCTATGTCACGGCGCCCGCGGCGCTGATGGCGGAGTTCCGCAAGGTCCACCAGTACAACGTGTTCACCGTGAACTCGGCGATGCAGCACGGCCTGGCGAACTACATGCGCGATCCCGCGCCCTACCTCGGCCTGAGCGACTTCTACCAGCGCAAGCGCGACCGCTTCCGCGCGGGACTCGCGGGCACCGCCTTCGCGCTGCGCCCCTGTCCGGGCAGCTACTTCCAGTGCGTCGACTACGCCGGCCTGCCGGCGCCGCTCGCCGCGATGGACGACATGGCGCTGTGCCAGTGGCTGACGCGCGAGATCGGCGTCGCGGCGATTCCGCTCTCCGCCTTCCATTCGAAGGGCAGCGAGGCCCAGGTCATCCGCTTCTGCTTCGCGAAGAAGGACGAGACGCTGGATCTCGCGCTGGAGCGGCTGAAGAAGATCTGAGCGCCCGGGCCAGGGCCTCCCGCCGGGAGGCCGGAGCTCAGCGGCCCTTGGGCTCGCGGGGCTCCTCTTCCTCGACGAGCGACAGGTCCAGGTCGACCGATTGCGTCATCGGACGCGGTGGGGGCGGGGTGCCCGGTGCGGGCGGCGGCGATTGCCACACCATCGTGGCCATCATGTCCGGCGGCGCGGTCGCGTCCAGCGGCAGCACCACGTCGATCGAATCGCCGTGCACCTCGTGCTCGGACCGGTCGCGGGCGACGGCATAGAGCATCAGCAGGTCGCGATAGGCCGGCAGGCCCAGGTCGCCGCTGTATTCCTGATGCTTGGACAGCAGGTCCTGCAACAGACTCATGCTGCCGTCCGGATCGCGCCAGGCAGACTCCAGCCGGTCGATCAGCTCCGGGTGCGCCTCCAGGCCCTCCCCTTCGTTGAGATCGTCGCTCCACGAGGGCGATCGCGCGTGGAACTGCTCGGCGAAGCGCGCGCCGACCCGGTCAAAGGCCTCTCGATCACCGCGGCGCTGGTAGAGCTCCATCAGCTTGAGGAAGGGCAAGCCGCTGGCGGCGTCGCGATGGTTCAGGCGCGAGGAGAGCAGCTCGATGGCGGCGTCGTCCTGGCCCAGCACCATGAAGAAGTCGACCTGCTGCTCGAGGTCGATCAGCTCCTCGACCGTCACGGTGCCGCCCGGACCGCCGGAGCGCCCCAGATCGGCCGAGAACGGCGCCGGCCGCGTGTCACCGCCGTCCAGTTGCAGGCTCAGCGGCTCCATCGCGTCAAGCGCGGCCAGCGCCTGCAAGGCGTCGTCGGCCGCCGTCGTCGGAGGACGCGCCGGTGCCGCGGGGCGGGACGGCAGCGCCGCCGGACGCGTCGGCTCGGCGACGCTCAGGGGCATCGGGATCGTCGTGGGCGCGGTCGACACGGGCGGCCCATCGGTCGCCACATGCGACATCAAGGCGGCCGGCGAGCTCTCCGCCACCTGTGTCGTGAACGGCGCGGGCGCGCTGAGCGGGGCGCCGATGGCCGGTTCCACCGCCTCGGCCGCCGCTTCCGGCCGCGAGTCGATGCGGGAATCGCTCAGCCAGTGCTGCTCGGACTCGCGCCGCTGGGCCCGGTTGCTGCGCCACAGCAGCAGGCTGCTCGCGGCCAGCGCCAGGCTCAGCAGACTCAACCCCAGCACCCAGGTCGACGAGGACGAGCCGCTGTTGGCCGCCTGCTCACGCGCGGCCTGGAGATCCTGACGCAAGGCGGCCATCGCGGCCAGCGTGCGCTTCTGCTCGGCCTGCATGTCGGCGATCTGCTTCTGCATCGCCGCCATCTGCTGCTGCGCGAGCTCGGCGGCGCTCGCCGCGCTGGCGGCGGCCTCGGCGGCCAGCAGCGCGGGCGATGGGGTGGACAAGGCTTCGATCGGTTCCAGCGACAGACGCGGCGTCGTGGCCGCGGCTTTGCCGGGACGGCGCTCGGCGGCCGATGCCGCGGCGGTGCGGGTGGACTTGCTGGAGGCGGCCGCCTCGGTGGGGCCAGGCGTTGCCTCGGAAGCGCGACGAACCGGTCGACGCGCGCGCGGCGGCGCGCTGGCCGCCGTGGTCGAGGGGCTCGCGGCGGCGGCCAGGGCCAGGTCCTGCGTGGGACGCGAGGCGGCGGTGCCGCTCGGCGCCGCGGCGCGGGCCGGCGCGGGATTGCTTTCCTGCTGGGCCTGCAACGCGACCGAGACGGGGGGCGCCACGGGCGTGCCGGCATCGGCCAGCACCTCGCCGTTCAGGCCGGGAGGATCGATGAAGGCGGTGTACTGGCGCGTCAGTCGCGCGGGGCAGCCGAGGCTCAGTTGGACGGAGACGATGGGCTCGTCGATGCGCTGGGCGCTGCGCAGGCGCACGCCGGTGACGCGCTGGCCGTCGCCCTCGAGCTGCCAATGCAGCGCGCCGGCGGAGATCGGGTTGTCGCCCGCCAGCACTTCGGCGCGGACGCATTCCGGGGTGACGGTCTCGCCGGGCGCGAGCTGCACCGGGAAGAACAGGTTCAGCGGCTGCCCCAGCGACGAGGCCGTCTGCGGACGCCCCACGCCGAGGGCCCACGTCGAGGTGGACATGGCCGAAAGACAGGCGATGACGAGAACGCTGAGCGCTGGCGACAGGCCGCGCGGGTCGTGAAGGTCTCGATTCATTCCCGCTGTTGTTGATGTTGCCGTGCGTTTCACTCTAGCACGCTGGTCCCCGGTGGAAACCCGGAAAAGCGCCCGGTTCCGCGACCGTTGCGCGCCGTTCTCGCCTATCCCAGGCAGGCACCGCCTCGAATCAGGGATCGCCCGACGATGTGCACAGGGGGTCAAGACGTGCCTGCAGCCCCGCTGGCTGTCCCGCACAATAGGCCGCGACAACCATGAACATCAGGAGACCGCTGGCTTGTCACGCCAGCGACAAAGCATGAACAGCTCGGTTCTTACAATTTCTGAACGCAACAACATCGAGTCGGGGCCGTGGTTCTCCAAGCTGTCTCTGCCGCTGCGCAGCGACATTCTGGCGCGCGCCACGGTGCGACGTCTGACGGACGGCGCGCTGATGTCCGTGCGCGGCGAGCCGGCCGAGGAATGGATCGGCGTGGCGCGCGGCGCGGTGCGGGTGAGCTCGGTGTCGCTGTCGGGCAAGCAGGTGACGCTGACCTATGTGGAGCCGGGCATCTGGTTCGGCGACATCGCCCTCTTCGACGGCCTGCCCCGCACCCACGACGCCAGCGCGCATGGCGAGACCACGCTGCTGGTGATCCGCAAGCCCGATTTCAAGGACCTGCTGCAACGCCACACCGAGCTGTACGAGGCGCTGCTGCGGTTGAACTGCCGGCGCCTGCGGCTGATGTTCGACGTCGTCGAGGACCTGAACACGCGGCCACTGGCCTCGCGCCTGGCCAAGCAGATCCTGCTGCTGGCGCGCAGCTACGGCGTGACGCAAGGGGCCGAGACGGAGGAGATCCGCATCGGCCTGCAACTGGCGCAGGAAGACCTGGCGCAGTTGCTGGGCGCCTCGCGCCAGCGCGTGAACCAGGAGCTCAAGGGCTTCGAGCGCGAAGGCGCGGTGCGCGTCGAGCCGACCCGGCTGGTGGTGTTGAGCAAAGAGAAGCTGCTGGCCATCGCCAATCGCTGAGCGCTCCCGGACGTCCTCCGGGAGTCGCGATCCCAGAATCACGACAAACCAGGAGACTCCGTGGACGACGCATTCACCGGCACCCGCGCCCCTTCCCAGGCGATGGACAACGACGCGCTGGCCGCCTGGCTGGCGCGCGAGATCGAGGGCTTCACCGGGCCGCTGACGATCGAGCAGTTCAAGGGCGGCCAGTCCAACCCCACCTACAAGCTGATCACGCCGGGCGCGACCTACGTGATGCGGGCCAAGCCCGCGCCCGTGGCCAAGCTGCTGCCCTCCGCGCACGCGATCGAGCGCGAGTTCACCGTGATGCGGGCGCTGGCCCGCAGCGACGTGCCGGTGCCGCGCATGCTGGCGCTGTGCGAGGACGAGTCCGTCATCGGCCGCGCCTTCTATGTCATGGAGTTCATGCAGGGCCGCGTGCTGTGGGACCAGACCCTGCCTGACGCCTCGAACGCGGAGCGCTCGGCGATCTATGAAGAGATGAATCGCGTGATCGCCGCGCTGCACCGCGTGGATTTCCGCGCGGCGGGGCTGGAGAGCTACGGCAAGCCGGGCAACTACTTCGAGCGCCAGATCGGCCGCTGGACCAAGCAGTACCAGGCCTCGATCACCGGCCCCAACGAGGCCATGGATCGCCTGATCGAGTGGCTGCCCGCGCACATCCCGGACTCCGCCCGCGACGAGCGCGAGGTGTCCATCGTCCACGGCGACTACCGGCTGGACAACCTGGTCTTCCACCCGACCGAGCCACGCGTGCTGGCGGTGCTGGACTGGGAGCTGTCGACGCTGGGCCACCCGCTGGCGGACTTCAGCTACCACTGCATGTCCTGGCACATCCGCAAGAGCGGCGCGGCGCGCGGTCTGGGCGGCGTGGACCTGGCCCCGCTGGGCATCCCCAACGAGCTCGAGTACGTGCGCCGCTACTGCGAACGCACCGGTCGCGGCGACGCCCAGGCGGTGATGAAGGACTGGAACTTCTACCTGGCCTACAACCTGTTCCGCATCTGCGGGATCCTGCAGGGCATCGCCAAGCGGGTCGAGGACGGCACCGCCTCCAGCGCCCAGGCCCGCGAGGCCGCGGCGGGCGCCAAGCCGATGGCGGAGCTGGGTTGGCAACTGGCGCAACAGGCGTCCTGACACCCGCTCCCGCCCGACGCGACGACTTCATCGGAGAGGCTCGAAATCCAGGCTACAATCTGAGGCTTCGTCGGGGCGTAGCGCAGCCTGGTAGCGCAT
>NZ_BCYP01000011.1 GCF_001598255.1 Mitsuaria chitosanitabida ATCC BAA-476 = NBRC 102408 | reverse complement strand
TTCATCTCGGAGAGCCGCAAGGACATTTGTTCTTGCGGCTCTTTTCGTTTGGGCATCGACCGACGACACGCCTCGGCCACCGCCCTCCCCGTCGGCCCATCCGCGTCACTTTCGCAGGGCCCTCTGACCCTTTTCCGCGAGCCGGGCGCGACCTCGATCTCTAGCATGCGGTTCACCTCTTGACCGAATGGAGTCTGATGTGAACGACAAGCAAGCACATGGCCACGAGCTGGCCGACATCAACCAGAAGATCCTCGCCGACGGCCAGTCACTCCCTCAGGTGACCCTGAAGGATGGCAGTCAGGTGCAGACCGGAACCGTGGCGACCCTGCTCCTCAACATCGCGCTCTACAACGAGGGCGCGCGTGGCCAGGTGGAGCAGGAGTTGGCCGTGGCGATCCCGACCGTCGCCAAGGTGGGACTCTTCGACCTGTTCCCGCCCGATCAATGGATCGCCGGCGCGAATCCGGGTCGGCGCCTCGTCGGCGAACTGGCCCGCAACTGGCTCGCGGCATCAGCCCCTAGCCCTGCAAGCGCGCGGGAGTGACGCCGAACGTCCGGCGAAACTGCTCGATGAAGGCGCTGACGGACGAGTACCCGACCGACAGCGCCACCGTGGTGACGCCGTCGCCCTTCGCGAGGAGATCGAGCGCGGCGAACAGACGTGCCTGGCGCTGCCAGTGGCCCACCTTCAGTCCCGTCTCCAGTTCGAAGCGACGCATCAGGGTACGGCGCGAGAACCCCAGTTCCGTCGCCCAGTCATCGAGCGTCCGGCGATCATCGGGAGCGGCCAGGACCGCGAGGGCCATCCGCTGCAGCCTCGGCTCGGCGGGCAGCGCGAGATGCGACGCCCCTTGCGGGTCTTCGACGAGCACGTCCATGAGCGCGGGGAGCAGGCGACGACGGCACTCGATGTCGTTGGCGGCATCGAGTGCCTCCAGCCGCTGGAGCATCAAGGCCGCCAGTGGGCTGCACCCGAACACCCGAGGTTCATCGGGCAACGGTTCGCACAAGGGCGCCTCCAGCAGGAGGGTCGTGGCCTCCAGTGGGCCGAACGACCGCGCTTCGTGAGCGCAGCGAGGCGGAATCCAACTCACCTTTCCCGGCAGCTGGGCCCATCTCCCGGAGGCGGCGCTGATCAGCAGGGCGCCTCGTCGTACCCAGACGAGCTGCCCCTCCCGGTGGGCGTGGGCCGCGGTCACGCGAAGGCCCTCCGCCGTCAGGTGAAGGAGCTCCGGCGCTTCAGTGGTGAGCGAGGACATCGATACCTGTTTGGCTGCGGGACCGCCATCGTGCCTCAGGTGTTGGCCTCATTTCGATCAGGAGAAGCTCAGGTCCAAACCGAGCGCGCGGCCCAGGCCGAAGGTCAGGAGCAGCAGGACGACGACCAGCAGCACGAAGACCACGGCCACGATGCCGGTGGTGCGCAACACCGCGCGTTGCGAGTCCGCGCCCTTCTCCCGCTTCGCCTTGTCGTAGTGCCACTTGACGGCGAAGAACATGCCGATGGCCAGCACGCTCACCTTGAACGCAATGAAGACGGTGGGGACCCATTCCATGATGTCGATGTTCCAGACTGCTACTTGACGCGATCCATCGTGAGGCGACGTCCGCCCACGCAGGTTGTCACTGTGCGCCCGGCGGCACGAAAAATACAGGTTCAGATTCCTGGAAAAACACCGGATCAGATGGGGATCCGAGTGGGAATTAACAGTGAGAGGGCTGCTGCCAATACAGTGCGGCATTCCCCTCCACGGACCATATCAGCCCCGCCCCATGAAGCGCTACGAAGTCCTTGCCGATGACCTGGCGGCCGCCATCGCCGCCGGCCAGTTGCGCCCCGGAGACCGCCTGCCCTCGGTCCGCGAAGCGAGCAAGGATCGCGGCGTCAGCCCCTCCACCGTCTTCGAAGCCTATTACCTGCTGGAGGCCCGCGGTCTGATCGAAGCCCGGCCACGGTCCGGCTACTTCGTCAGCCAGGCGGCGATCCCCCACCCCGAGCCCCATGCGTCGGACCCACGGGCCGAGGAGCGCAGCGTCGAGGTCTCGGAGCTGGTGTTCCAGGTGCTCGGGCTGTCCCGAAACCGCGCCGTGGTACCGCTGGGCTCGGCGTTCCCGAGCCCCACCCTCTTTCCGCTGGACAAGCTGGCCCTGTCGCTGGGCAAGGCCGCGCGCGGGCTGGACCCGTGGCGAACGGTGGAGGACCTGTCGCCGGGCAGCGCCGAGCTGCGGCGCCAGATCGGCCTGCGCTACCTGGGTGCCGGCTGCAAGGTCGACGCGGACGAGATCGTCGTGACCAACGGCGCGATGGAAGCCCTGAACCTGTGCCTGGAGGCGGTCACGAAACCCGGCGACCTCGTCGCCATCGAATCGCCGACCTTCTATGGCGCGCTGCAGGCACTGGAGCGCCGCGGGCTGAAGGCGGTCGAGGTGGCCACCCACGCGCGCACCGGTGTCGACGTCGCCGCGCTGGCGGCGATCCTCGATCGCCATCCGGTCAAGGCGTGCTGGCTGATGCCGAACTTCCAGAACCCGCTGGGCAGCCTGATGCCCGATGCCGCCAAGGCGGCGCTGGTGGCGCTGCTGGCCGAGCGCGGGATTCCGCTCATCGAGGACGACGTCTACGGCGAGCTGTACTTCGGCTCGCGCCCCAGGCCCGCCAAGGGCTGGGACAAGAGCGGTCTGGTGCTGCATTGCAGCTCGTTCTCGAAGTCGCTGGCCCCGGGATTCCGCGTCGGTTGGGCGGCCGCGGGCCGGTTTGCCCGGGACGTCAGCCGGCGCAAGCTCATGAGCTCGCTGGCCACCCCCGTGCCGATGCAGGAGGGACTGAGCGAGTACCTGCGGCGAGGCGGCTACGACCGCCACCTGCGGCAACTTCGGCACGCGCTCGTCACGAACCGCCAAGCCATGCTGAGGACCATCGCCAAATGCTTCCCGCAAGGGACCCGCGTCACGCAGCCGGAAGGCGGCTATTGCGTCTGGGTCGAGCTGCCCGCCCAGATCGACGCGCTGGAGCTGCACCGGGTCGCCCTGTCCCATGACATCAGCATCGCGCCGGGGCATCTGTTCTCGGCCGATCACCGGTTCACGCATCACCTGAGACTCAACTTCGGACACCCCGACAACGCGCAGGTCGAGGGCGCCTTGAGGACCTTGGGCCAGATCGCGAAGGCGCTGGTGCGCTAGGGAGGTCGCCCACGCCGTTCTCGGCGATCGACGACGGGCCGCTTCGCGCGAGCCAGGTGGGGTGCGGCTCAACGCCGCAGCAGGGTCAGGCCGATCAGGCGTGACACCACGGCGGCCAGATACATGACGCCGACGAACATCTCCATGCTCGCCAGGGCGCGCGCCATCGGACGCACGGGGATGATGTCGCCGATGCCCGTGCTCGACAGCAACGCGAAGCTCAGGAACATGAGTTCGGTCCAGGTGCGCGGCTGCTCCGGCTGGATGGCGGCCGAGAAGCTGCCCGGCTGCAGCGCCTGCAGCACGACGAAGCTGTAGGCGAAGCCCCAGGCCAGCAGCGTGAACGTGGCGCCGGCCGCGAACAGCTCGTCGGTCGTCGCATGCATGTCGCTCATCATGTACGCGACCAGGCTGCCGGCGGCGTAGAAGTAGAAGATCGCCTCCAGCGCGGCCGTCCACGGCCGCAGCCAGTGCATCTCCCATCCCACCTGAAGCAGCAGCATGACGATGGCTGGCAGGGCGAGGCCCACGCTGAGCCAGAACAAGCCGGGCGTGCGGCGCACCATGCGCGTCGTGAAGACCAGCACCGTGATGCCGAAGGCGCTCAGCGCCAGCGGCCCGGCGCGCGTCGACTCGAGCAACGGATAGAGCAGAAGGCCCACCAGCTGCACCAGCAGCAGGATGGCCGACGGATGCCGGCGCGTGAGGACGAGGAATCGGCGATGGCGGACATGCATGGCGGCATTCTCCGCTGCCACTCCAATGCCGCCGCGCCCTCGGGTCGAGCGCGGGCGTGCATGCTCGTCATCGAATGCCGGCGAGCGCGTCTATTTCTCTCGGACCTTGGCCCCTGGCAGGGCCAGGTAGTCGGTCGACTCGACGTTCCGGGTCCGGGCATTCAGGCGGGCGGCGTCCTCGCTCGACACGGCCACCTCGCATTTGCCGGAACGGAGCTCTCCCACCAGGGCGGTCGTCGTCAGATCGTCGCCAATGTCATTGACCGCGCAGAGCCTGTCGAGATCGGAGGAAAGCGTGATGTAGAGACTTGCCTCCAGCTCGTCGAATTCCCCCTGCGGCACCCAGATCTGCCGCGTGAACTCGTGTCGTTCCCCCGGCGCGAAGGTCCATCTGAAGAAGGCGGAACCGGAGAAGATCAGGGTGTTCCCATGATCGTTCCAATAGCGCGCCCTGGCCGCCTTGTCTTGGTTCATGGCTTTGGCGAGGCCGTCCTTGTTGAAGTGCGGCCCCTGCTTCTCGCCGAGTCGACGGCCAAAGACCGTGAGATCCCCCAACAGGATGCGAACACTTCTGGTCCCCGGATTCTCGAGGGTCACGTGCACCTTCACCGGGACGGCGTCGACGCGTGGCGGGGCGCCCTCGAGCGGCACCAGCGTCATCGTCACGAGAGGACGCATGTAGGGCGCAGCCAGGGCGGGCTTGATCGTCTGCTCATAGACAAAGGTCCACAACGCCCACGGACCGCCCAGCATGAGGGCGGCGATCGTTATCCAATCCTTCAGGGCGGTTCGGCTCTCGGTGTCCATGCGCAGCGGCCGGGAAAGGAAGGCGCGCTTCCGCAGCCATGCGGCCATGAAGGTTCTCTGCGGGGATTTGATCGGATGCGACATGAGAGAGGGTCCGCGGCACATCTGGCCCAAGCGAATCGAGCGAGCCGCCGCTGGCATGAATGCGGGCAGCATCGCTCTCGTTTGCCGATGCTATGAAGCGCGCCGAAGGATGTCGTCCTAAAGACTGGGGAGATGCGCGTTTCACATGAACGCCGCGTGCTCGATGAGCTTGGCTGAGCCATTAAGCTTGCGCCCCCGCGCAGCCCACCCCCCTCCCCCTTCATTCATGGACAAATTCTTGCTGCAGCAGCAGGTGCTGGAACGACTCGCCGAAGACCTGGAACGTGTCGAACAGGCGGCGCGAGCGGCGCATGAAACGGCGACGCACGAAGAGAACATCGCCGAGAACAAGTACGACACGCTGGGTCTCGAAGCCGCCTACCTGGCCACGGGCCAGGCGCGTCGCGCCGAGGCCATCCGGCAGGCGATGGCCCACTGGCGCCAGTTCCGCCCTCACCCCTACGACACCAGCAGAGGCATACAGCTCGGCGCGCTCGTCTGCCTGACCGATGCCGATGGCAAGCGGCAGCAGCTCTTCCTCGGCCCGGATGGCGGCAGCATGACGTTGGGAAGCGGCACGCAGCGCGTTCAGGTCATCAGCGGTGAAGCCCCCTTGGGCCGGGCCGTGCTGGGCAAATGCGAAGGCGATGAGGTGTCGATTCAGATCGGCGCCATCCGACAGCAGTTCGAGGTGTTGTGGGTTCAATGAGCCAGGTGCCGACGCTCTACACCTTCCGCCGCTGCCCCTACGCCATGCGGGCGCGGATGGCGCTGCTGCAGGCCGGGCAAGTCTTCGAGGCGGTGGAGGTCAGCCTGCGCGACAAGCCCGCCAGCCTGCTGGCCTTGTCGCCCAAGGCGACGGTGCCCGTCCTTCAGTTGCCCGATGGCCGCGTGATCGATGAGAGCTGGGAGATCATGCGCTGGGCGCTCGCCGCGCCCGACGCGCAGGGCTGGTGGGCACGGGCGCAATCGCCGGAGAACCTTGAGCGGGTGCGGCGCAACGACGGCGATTTCAAGCATCACCTGGACCGTTGGAAGTACCCCCAGCGCTACACGGGTGAGGCCCTCTCTCCGGACGCCCACCGCGACAGGGCGGTGGAGGTGCTGCTGCGGCCGCTGGAGGCACGGCTGCGGGAAGCGCCCCAGCTTGGTGGAGCTCACCCATGCGCCACCGACCTGGCCGTGATGCCCTTCGTCCGCCAGTTCGCCGCGGTGGACCCCGCGTGGTGGGAGGCGCTGCCAGACCTGGCGGCGGTGCGCTCATGGTTGAGCGGCTGGCTCGTCCACCCGCTGTTCGTTGCGTGCATGCACAAGTTGCCCGCGGAGGGGGCCCATCGCTTCCCGCCGAGACAAGACCTTGATGGGGAGTTGAGCGAGCGCAATCGGTGAGGTCCAGGCCTCCCCTACGCTGGGTTCATCTCGACGACCCGACCCGGAGGCTGCGATGGCGATGAACGTGGGAACAACGGAACGACTGCTGCGTGTCGGCGTCGGCACCGCGCTGACCTTGGCGGCAGGCTTCGGATGGATCGGCCTGTGGGGCTTCATCGGCCTGGTGCCTCTGTTGACCGGGCTCGCCGGCTACTGCCCGATCTACACGCTCTTCGGGCGCGGGACATGAGCGCCCCGCTGCCCACCACGCTGCGCTTCCTCGGCGCGGCGGGAACGGTGACCGGATCACGCTACCTCGTCGAGCACCAGGGGCGCCGGCTGCTGGTCGACTGCGGGCTCTTCCAGGGCCTCAAGCAGCTGCGTCTGCGCAACTGGGCGCCGTTCCCAGTGGCGCTCGCGTCGATCGATGCGGTGGTGCTCACGCATGCCCACCTGGATCACAGCGGCTGCCTCCCGCGCCTCATGGCGGACGGCTTCAAGGGCATGGTCCATGTCACGCCAGGCACCGCGGACCTGCTCCCGATCCTGCTGCGCGACTCCGGTCACCTGCAGGAGGAGGACGCCCGCTATGCCAACCGGCACCACTTCAGCAAGCACGATCCGGCGCTGCCGCTGTACACGGAGGCCCAGGCCGAAAAGGCGCTCACGCACCTGCGCACCCATGCCTTCGATCGCGCGTTCGAGCCGATCCCGGGCCTCGTCGCCAGCTTCAGTCACGCAGGCCACATCGTCGGCGCGGCCAGCCTGCACCTGACCTCCGAGGCCGGATCGCTGCTGTTCTCCGGAGACCTCGGACGTGTCGACGATCCGATCATGCGTCCTCCCGCCAGCGCCCCCGACGCCGACGTCGTGGTGGTGGAGTCGACCTACGGCAATCGACGCCACGTCCCGGCGTCGGGCGACGGCGAACTGGCCGCCGCCATCTCGCGCACGGCCGCCCGGGGCGGCAGCGTCCTGATCCCCGCGTTCGCCGTCGGACGCGCCCAGGCGGTGCTGAACGCGATCCTGCGGCTGAAGGCGGACGGACGCATTCCCGATCTGCCGCTGTATCTCAACAGCCCGATGGCGACGCGCGCAGGCCGCTTGCTCGGCCCGCATGCCGACGAGCAGCGCCTGAGCGACAAGGACCTGCGCGACCTGGCGGAGAAGGTCCGCTACGTGCGCGGCGAGGAGGAGTCGCGCGCGCTCAACCACCCGGTGTATCCATCGGTGATCGTCGCCGCCAGCGGGATGGCCACCGGCGGGCGCGTACTGCATCACCTCAAGGCGATGGCGCCCCATCCGGAGAACGCCATCGTCTTCGTCGGACATCAGGCGGCGGGCACGCGCGGCGCGGCGCTTGTCGCGGGGGCGGATCGGGTGCGCTTGCACGGCCAATGGGTGACGGTACGGGCGGAGGTCTGCTCGATCGACGGCATGTCGTCGCACGCCGACCAGGCGCAGTTGCTGGCTTGGCTGGGCACCTTGTCGCGCCCGCCCCGGCGGGTCTACGTCACGCACGGGGAACCCGAGGCCGCCCATACGCTGCGCCAGGCGATCCAGGAGCGCTTCGGCTGGTCGGTCTCCGTGGCCGAGCATCTGGAGACCGCCGAGCTGCGCCCGGCGCAATAGGATCGAGGCGGTCAGCCTGCCTCGTTCGCCTTGACGATCAGCACCGGAATCGGCGAAAGCCGGGCGACGAGTTCCGCGTCGCTGCCCAGCAGCGCGCGGCTCACGCCGTGCCGGCCGTGCGAGCCAACGATGACAAGCCCCGCGTGCAGGCGCCGTGCGTGCTCGACGAGCACCTCCGCCACGCGACGCCCCGCCGATTCCAGAACGACGGGCTGCGCGTCGACCTCGGCCAGCGTGGCTTGATCGCGCGCGTGGTGGAGCAGGCGCTCGGCCGCGGTGCGTTGCGCTTGCCGCGATGCGTCGAGCACCGAGCCCGCGGAGAGCTCCACGTCGAAGGGAAGATCCGACATCACATAGGCCAGCGACAGCATCGTCGGCTGCCCCTTGAGGAGCCGTAGCGCTTCGGTCAGCGCGGCGCGCGCGGGTGGACTCCCGTCATAGGCGAGCAGGACATGGCGGTACATGGTCTTTCTCCTCGAAGTCGACCGTGGACGCGCGGTCCGCCTCCATCGGTCGAGGACACCCTACAGATCCGGCGATGGACCGCATTTGAGCGAGCGCAATCCGCGCCGCTGCGCGGAGATCAAGATGGCCGTATCCCGTCGTGGCGCGGACACGCGTGCCGCACCGGATCGTTGCCTTCCAAGGAGTTTCCATGCGCACGATGAATGCCGCGGTGGCCCATGCCTTCCGCGAGCCGCTCGTCCTCGAGGACGTCCCGATCCCCGAGGTCCGGCCCGGGCAGATCCTGGTCAAGATGGCCGCCTGCGGCGTGTGCCACACCGACTTGCATGCCGCCGACGGGGATTGGCCCGTGAAGCCACGGCTGCCGTTCATCCCGGGCCATGAGGGCGTGGGTACCGTAGCCGCCGTCGGCGCGGGCGTGAAGCACATCCGGGAGGGCGACCGCGTCGGCGTGCCATGGCTGCATACCGCCTGCGGCCACTGCGAGCATTGCCTCACCGGCTGGGAGACCTTGTGCGACCACCAGCAGATGACCGGCTACACGGTCAACGGCGGGTTCGCGGAGTTCGTCCTGGCGGATCCGGGCTACGTCGGCCATCTCCCGGCCAAGGGGACGTTCGAAGCCATGGCCCCCATCCTCTGCGCGGGGCTGACCGTCTACAAGGGGCTGAAGGTGCTGGATGCGCGCCCGGGCCAGTGGGTCGCCGTCGTGGGGGCCGGCGGGCTGGGACACCTGGCGGTCCAGTATGCGCGGGCCATGGGCCTGCACGTCGTGGCGGTGGATGTCGACGGTGCCAAGCTCGCGCTCGCCGCGAAGCTGGGCGCGGAGTTGTGCGTCAACGCGTCGGACGAGGATCCCGCCGTCGCGGTTCAGCGGGAGCTCCAGGGGGTGCATGGCGCGCTCGTGACGGCTGTCTCGCGCCAGTCCTTCGCGCAGTCGCTGGGCATGCTGCGCAAGCGCGGGACGATGTCCATGGTGGGGCTGCCGCCGGGAGACTTCGCCTTGCCGATCTTCGACATGGTGCTCAATGCCAAGACCGTGCGGGGCTCCATCGTCGGCACGCGTCAGGACCTGTGCGAGGCCTTGCAGTTCGCGGCTGACGGCCAGGTGCGGGCGTCGACCACGACGCATCGTCTGGACGAGGTCAACGACGTGCTGGATGCGCTGCGCCGCGGCCGGGTCGAGGGTCGCGCCGTGCTCACCTTCGATTGAACCCTGTCGCGAGGAGTCACTCATGACCTACCGAACGTTGATGGTCGGCCTGGATGCCAGCCCGACCCGTTTCGCGCGCACCGACCTGGCGATCGCCCTGGCGCGCGACTTCGGCGCGCATCTCATCGGTGTCGCGCCGACGGGACTGGTGGACCTGCCCGCGGCGCCGGAGGCGGCCGCGATGCTCGGCGATGACGCGGCGACGGCCTGGGAACTGCTGATCGAACAGGCCCAATCCGCCGCGGCCGAGTTTCACGAGCGCTGCAAGGCTGCCCGCTTGCGGTCCTTCGAGGCCCTGGTGGACCGCGCACCGCACGCGCCCTCCTTCATCACCCATGCGCAGTGCACCGATCTGCTGGTGATGAGCCAGCCGGACCCGGCGCACAGCGGTCATCGACAGGACCGCGCCGTGCTGGAACAGGTCCTGATGCACAGCGCGCGTCCCACGCTGGTGGTGCCCTACGTGCAGCGCGGTCTGCTGGGCATGGACCGCATGCTGGTCGGCTGGAACGAGAGCCGCGAGGCGGTGCGCGCGATGACCGAGGCATTGCCGCTGCTGCGCCGCGCGGGCGAAGTGAGCCTTTCGCACTGGCACCACGGCGGGGAAGCTGTCCGCGTGCGACAGCACATGCACGGCTTGCGCCAGTGGCTCGCGTTCCAGGGTGTGGACGTCGAGGAGCAGATCTCCCCCACCACGGCGCCCTTCGGCGAGGCGATGTTGTCGGCCGCGTGCGACGGCACCATCGACCTGATCGTGGTGGGCGCCTATGGTCATCCGCGCTGGATGGAGGACCTCTTCGGCGGCACGTCCCGCACGCTGCTGGATGCGATGACGGTGCCGGTGCTGATGGCGCATTGAGTCCCGCTCCCGCGAGAAGGCGCGAACGCGGGACGACGGAACGGCCTGCCACGGATGACGCATGTCAACCTCGATGCCTTGGTTCCGTGATGACCATCCTCGCGATTGATCGAAGTCAATCCGGCGTCTTGTTCACAAGAATGAGGGGACCTACTGTTGGCGGCATGTCCAGGAGGGACGACATGACGACCACGTGCACCCCCGAGAAGCCCGAGGCACCCCAGGCCCGTTGCAGCGCCGCGGACCTGCTGCGCTGGAGCGGCATGCCCGCGCCCGAGGGCGACGAGACCGACGCGATGCTCGACCGACACACCTTCCCCGTGCGCTGGCTCGAGGCCGGCCAGCCGCTGGTGCTGGAGGGGACGCCGCTGGCGAGCCTCTACCTCGTGCGCTCGGGCACCTTCAAGGTGTTCCAGACGGAGCGCGACGGATACGAGCAGGTGCATGCCTTCGCCCTGCAGGGGGACATGCTCGGTCTGGACGGGCTGCACGACGAGCGGCACGAGACCGGTGCGGTCGCGCTGGAACCTTCCTCGGTGGTGGTGCTCGCGCTCAAGGACTGGCAGCGGGCGATGCGGGAAGCCCCGGCCCTGGCGCGCCTGCAGGCGCGCGCCGCCAGCCTGGAGCTCGCGCGCCGCGGCGCCACGCTGCACAACATGGCGGCCGTGGCCGCCGAGGTCCGCCTGGCGCGATTCCTTCTGCAGCTGTCGGCGCGCCTCGCCTCACCGGAACAGCCATGCAGCCGCATCCATCTGCGCATGAGCCGGCGCGAGATCGCCAGCCTGCTGGGCGTGTCGCATGAATCGGTGAGCCGCTCGCTCGGTCTGCTGTCGACGGAAGGCCTCATCCGCGTCAAGCATCGGGACGTCGATCTCGTCGACGAGCCGGGACTGATCGCCCGGCAGTCCACCACGCGCCCGGAACGGGATCTCGCGGCATCCTGAGTCCGCGTCCCCCGTCAGGAGCCGGCGTGTCCGCCCGGGAGCGAGGCCTTCTCGGGCGGCCCCACCAGCAGCACGGGGACGGTGCTGTCGCGCAGCACCACCAGCGCGTCGCTGCCCACCAGCATCCGCGACAGGCCGCGCCGGCCGTGCGTGCCCATGACGATCAGGTCGCACCCCAGCTCACGTGCCTGACGCACGATCTCCGCGCCGGCGTGCACGTCCAGCGATTCCTTCAGCACGGTCGACACCGGCACCTGCGCCTCCTGCGCGTCGAGCGCCGCCGAGGCGAGCAGTTCGTTCGCCACCTCGCGCCGCGGCGCGAGTTGCAGTTCCAGCTCGCCGCTCCAGCCGGCATGGCCGAAGAAGGGATAGACATCCAGCACGTGCAGCACGGTGATGCGGGCGCCCAGCGGCCGCGCCAGCGCGATGGCATCGCGCAGACCGCGTGCCGAGGTGGCGCTTCCATCCACGGGAACCAGGATAGATCGGTACATGAGTCGCCTCCTCAATGCGCGCCGGCGGTGTCGGCCGCTGGCAGGTCGAGCGCGCGACGCGCCGCGCTGTCGCGCACCATGAGCACGGGCACGGCGGACTCGCGCACCACCAGCTCGGCGTCGCTGCCCATGATCAGGCGCGACACGCCCCGGCGGCCGTGCGTGCCCATCACCACCAGGTCGCAGCCGCGCCGCCCCACCTCGCGCACGATGACGTCGGACACACGGCCCGCCGTCAACTCCTTGATCGCCGACTCGCTTGACACGCCGGCATCGAGCGCGCGGCGCGCGGCGTCTTCCAGCAAGCGGTCGCCGTCCGCCAGCATCTGCCGACGGATCTCGTCGAAGGAGGCGGCGGTCGCGGTCTCGAGCATAAGTGGCCGCTCGTTGACGACGTGCAGCAGCACCAGCGTGGCATCGAGCTTCAGGGCCAGGCGGATCGCCTCGTCCAGCCCTGCGTTCGCGGTCGGACTGCCGTCGATCGGCACCAGGATCCGTGCATACATGTGGAACTCCCCGCGGCCTGTTTCCCGGGCTCGCCACCGGCCGCCAGCGATGAGCGACTTCATTCTGGACAGGCGGCGGCGCGCGACGATTGAGCAAACGCATCCCGCGATGTCGAGCGCCCCCGGCCGTCGTGCCGCGCGGCGCGGCGCGCAGATCCGGACCCCACATTCCGGGGGGCGCCGCGGACCATCGGTGCGGTCGTCCACGGCGCGCGAGCGCGCGCTGCGGAATGTCAGGCTCCTGTCGGGTCGGGCTCGGTATATTGGCGCTCGTTCCAGAGCCGCCCGCCGGGCGCCCGGGGCGTCATCGCCAGGGATGCGAAGGGCGCGCAGACGCCGTTGTCCATTTCGCTCACGGAGCGCCTGAATCGGCTTCCCACCACCCCGCTGCGCCGCTTCGCCGGCTGGCTGATCATCGCGAACCTCCTGGTCGATGGCGCCATCCTGGGCGCAGTCTGGCAGAACGTCGCGCTGTCGCGTGCCGCCGGACAGCGACTGACCGAGAGCGCCGCGCAGAACCTCGCGCACAGCCTGAGCCACGACCTCGCCTCCGACCTGTCGGTGCTGGATCGCGCCCTGGCCGACGTGGCGACACAGGCGCGCGCTCCCGGCGCGGCCACCGACGCCGCGCGGCTCGACGCGTCCCGGACGACCGCCGCGCGACTGGGCGCGATCCTCGGGCCCGACCTCGGCGCGTTGCGCCTGGTGGCCCTGGACGGCGGCGCCGTCCGTGCCGCGGACGGCTCGCGCGTCCCGGACCTGCCCCGGCCGCTCCTGAACCGCATGCTGGCCGCCGAAGGGATGCAGTTCTCCGGCCCCTTGGAGCTGGCGGGGCCGGGCCGCTGGGCGCTCGTGCTGTCGAGACGGATCGACGACCGGCGCGGGCTGCCGGTCGGCGCCGTCTTCGCGCAGGTCCCCATCGAGTACTTTCTGTCGTCGCCCCGGATGCTGGACCTGGGCGTCGACGGCGCGGTCTCGGTGCGAGGACCGGACTTGCGCCTGATCGCGCGTTACGCCCCACGCGACGCGTCGACGTCGCTGGGCATCGGCTCGTCGACCGTCTCGGACGCGTTGCGCCGCCAGGTCGAGAAGGCGCCGGAGCAGGGCACTTTCCGCGCCACCACGGCGCTGGACCGGGTGGAGCGGATCAACGCCTATCGCCGCGTGGCCCCCTACCCGCTCCTCGTGGTCGCCGGGGTGGGCGCGCAAGAGGCGCTCGCGACGACGAAGGAAGAACTCTGGCGGGACCTGGGCATCGCGCTGGCGGTGATGGTGGCGATGGGCGCGCTGTCGCTGCACCTGTTTCGCGCGCATCGCGCGGAGCGCCAGGCCCGCGACATCGCCGCGCGGGTGGCCCGGGAGCAGGACCTGCTGCTGCGCAACGAACTGGTGGGCATGTCGCGGGTCCGGCACCGCCTCACGACCTGGAACAACTCGGCCTTGGAGCGCATGTTCGGCTACGCGCCCGGTGAACTGATGCATACCCCGACCCGGCTGCTCTATCTGGACGATGAATCGTGGCAGGAGATCGGCACGACCGGCTACGAGGCGTTGAGGGAGGGCCGGCGCTTCCGCACCCAGCTGCGCATGCGGCGCAAGGATGGCCGCCCCCTCTGGGTGGACCTGAGCGGGACCTCGGTGGGCGATGGCGAGAGCCTGTGGATGCTGGTGGACATCGACGCGCTCAAGCGCAGCGAGGAGGACGCGCAGCATCTGTCGCGCTGCGACGCGCTGACCGGGCTGCCGAATCGTCGCGGCCTGCGGGCCTGGTTCACCGAGGCCCGCGCGCGCCCGTCACGTCCCCCATCCTTGGCGGTGGCCTATCTGGATCTCGACGGCTTCAAGCCCGTGAACGACGCCTTGGGCCACGATGCCGGCGACGAGGTGCTTCGGGTTGTCGGCGCCCGCCTGTCCAGCGCGTTGCGCGACGGTGATCTGGCGGTGCGACTGGGCGGCGACGAGTTCGTGCTGACCTTGACCAGCGTGGCCGACGAGTCCGATGCCCGACAGGTACTGGAACGCTTGCGGCAATCGATCCGCGGGCCGATCCGGCTCGAGAGCGGCGGCACGGTGAGCGTCGACGCCAGCGTGGGACTCGCCATGGGCGGTCCGGGCGATGCCCTGGACGAGCTCATGCATCGGGCCGACGAGGCCTTGTACGCGGCCAAGCGGGCGGGCAAGGGGCAGGTGAGCGTCTGGCGGGTCGCGACGCGGCGCCCAGACGCCTAACGCTCAGAACACGGCGGGCTGCAAGTAGCACGCCAGCATCTTGTGCGGCTCCACCGTGACACGCGCGTCACCGCCTCGCAGACCGCGCACGATGGCGAAGCGCGAGTCGGCCGTATCCCGGCATTGGGGGTTGTGATAAAGACCACCGTCGCTTCGGCGGACCGACGCGACGATGGGCAGATGCGCCTTGCAACCCCGGCGAATGACGATGCCGATGTCCCCGTTGGCCAAGGACACCCAGGATCCCGGTGGATAGAGCCCGATGACGCGTAGCAAGCCCGCGCCGATTTCGTCCGGAGCCCCCGAGTCGGTGAGGAAGGTGTCGCGCGCGGCGATCGCCGACGAGGTGGCCTGCCTGTGGCGCCTGCGGCTGAGTTTCGCGGAATAGATGTCCACCCGACGCAGGACCTCGCTCAGGCGGCGAGCGGCGGGCGCATCACGAAGTCGGGAGACCGCCTGCCGCTCATGGTGACGCTCGACGACTTCCAACCAGAGCGGGTCCTCGACCCCCGCGTCCAGCAGCAGCCGCCTGCTGGTGTCGGCATGCGCGTCGATGGTCTGCCGTTCGTCGGCATTGAGGCCCTGGCTGCGGACGGCCAACTGATCCTGGAGCGCCGTCATGCCCAGGTTCATGGTGACGGCCGCCGCGGAGATCGCGGTGATCTCGTCGTGGGTCCATCGGCACCACTGACCCACGAGGTCGCCGATGGCGACACAGGTCATCGCGTGGGTGGCGCTGTACATGCTCGGGTCATGGGCGCTCACGTACGTCAGGTAGAACAGCGTCTCGTCCGGACGCATGAAGACCATCTGCCGAAACGCCGCCAACTCGTCATGAAGCTGTCGAAGCCATCCTTGCGGGGCCGTGTCCAGCAACAGGGCGCAGAGTCGGCGGCGGTGCCGATCGAGTCGCTCGATCAGGGCGACGGGCAGAAGCGACGCGAACACGTCGGCCGAGTCGTCGGGGCCGTCTCCAAACCCGACCTCCCGGTCGAGCGGAAACAGGGGGCCCATCTCGACTTCACTTCGCACGCTGACATGCTCCCAAGTTCGCCGAAGGACGTTTCATCGCCCCCCGCTGGCGGGTCGTTGGACCCCTTACCCCCTTGCGCCGGCATCGTACGAACGATGCGCTGCGCGATCCTTACGTCGGACGGGAAGATGGCTTGATCTTGATAAATGTCACGGCTGGGCGGACGACCCTCGGTAGATCCGTTCCGCCCGCCCTCAAGGTGCGATTCCCCACATTGGTCGGGACGCCATCCGCCCTCCGCCCGCGACAGGCGACCCCCAATCCCGCTCCGCGAAGGGGACTCCTACGATCCGAACGCCACAGAGCCTCGATCACGACAGGGAGTTCCCGATGGGTTCAAGCGCCGCGCCCGCTCCTGCGCCGCCGGATGCCGGCGGCTACCGCCCGTGGATCGACGGCCTGCGCGCGCTGGCGATGCTGCTCGTGCTGGCCGACCACAGCAACCTGTTCAAGGTCTTCCCGCTCGGCAAGGTGGGCGTCGGCGTGTTCTTCGCCATCTCCGGCTTCCTGATCACCGGCATCCTCATGGACGAGCGCGCCCGCCGCGGCGCCATCGACCTGCGGCGCTTCTACCTGCGACGCCTCGCGCGCTTGATGCCGGGGCTGGTGCTCGTCGTCATCGTCGGCTCGATCGGCTTCCTGCTGCTCGGGCAGAAGAAGCCCGTCCTCGCGGGGCTCTTCGCCGTGACCTACACGACCAACTACGCCGCCATCTTCTTCGGCCAGCACCTGCCGGGTTTCGGCCACGCCTGGTCGCTCGCGGTGGAGGAACACTTCTATCTCGTGTGGCCCGTCGCCCTGCTCGCGATGCTCAAGCTCGGGCTGACGCGCGCGATGCTGCTGACCCTGGCGATCGCCCTGCTGGACATCGTCTGGCGCGGCCTCCTCGTCGACCGCCCCGGCAGCGCGCTGATGCTCTACGTCGGCACGATCGAGCGTATCGACGCCATCCTCTACGGCTGCCTGGCCGCGATGGCGCTGCGGCGCGGCTGGCGCGCGCCGCGCTGGCTGGGCGCGGCCGGGCTGGCGATGCTGATCTGGCTGCTCTTCCTCGCCGACGGCTATCAACCGCAGTACTCGTCGGCGCTCTACGGCATCGCGGGCACCGCGCTGGTGGCGGGACTCGACACCAGCGGGATGCTCGGATGCCGGGCGCTGCTCTCGTGGCGGCCCGTCGTGTGGCTGGGATTGCTGAGCTACTCGCTCTACCTCTGGCACCTGCCCGTCTACCAGATCGTCGAGGCCCTGATGGGCACGGCGCTTCCGGTCAAGGCGCTCGCCGTCGGGCTGACCTTCGTGCTGGCCGCGATCGCCTACCGCGGCTTCGAAGTCCCGGTCCGGGACTGGGCAAGGCGCCGGATCGACGCCGGGCGCCCGCCCGCGCCGGCCGCGACGGACGTCGCGCCCGTGTCGCCCTGACCCCACCGCATTCGCACGGCCGAGCCTGAAACCGGGTGGAAACCCTGATGCCTCGTGCATGTCAGCACGATGTCAGACAGGGACAATGCGCGCTGTTTTTTTGTTTCAGAACAGCGTCCTTCCAGGTCACGAGCCCGGAGCCGGGGCGCCGCACCGGGCAGGCCCCGAAGGATCGAGCACAAGCATGGCGCTACAGCATTTGACCGACGAACAGGTCCGCACCTGGTCGCGCGCGCAGAAGGACGAGTGGTGGTTCAAGAACGTCTTCCGCGGTGACATGGCGCAGCTCTCGCTGCGCTCCGGCCTGACGGGCTTCCTCCTGGGCGGCGTGCTGGCCGCCACCTCGCTGTACATCGGCGCCAAGACCGGCATCAGCGTCGGCGTGGGCCTGACGTCCGTGATCCTGGCCTTCGCGATGTTCCGCATCCTGGCGCAGCTGGGCTGGGCCGACGACTACACCATCCTCGAGAACAACTGCACCCAGTCCATCGCGACCGCCGCCGGCTACGTCGTGATGCCGCTGATCTCCAGCCTGGGCGCCTACATGCTGGTCACCGACCGCATCATCCCCTGGTGGCAGATGATGATCTGGATGACCATCACCGCCACGCTGGGCGTGCTGGTGGCCTTCCCGATGAAGCGCCGCTTCATCAACGAGGACCAGCTCCCCTTCCCCGAGGGCCGCGCCTGCGGCGTGGTGCTGGACTCGCTCTACAACGGCGAGGGCGGCGAAGGCATGTACAAGGCCGCGCTGCTGGCCAAGGTCGCCGGCCTGGCCGCGTTCTATCAGGCCATCGTCAGCGACGGCTGGATGAAGCTGATCCAGTTCAAGCTGCTGCGCATGGACAAGTGGGCCGGCATGACCGAGCCCTGGGTCTTCCATGACCGCCTGGACGAGTACTACTACACCCTGGCCGTGAAGGCCGACCTGTGGATCCCCAAGATCCTGGGCACCGACTTCCGCGTGCTGGGCCTGCGCCTGACGCTGGACGCCGCGATGCTGGGCGTGGGCGGCCTGATGGGCATCGCCGTGGCCACCAGCTGCCTGATCGGCGCGGTGATGAACTTCGTCGTGCTGGCGCCGCTGATGATCCAGGCCGGCGACATCGTCCAGCGCATCTCGCCCACCGGCGCCGTGATCCCGATCTCGCGCGTCGAGATCGTCAACCAGTGGTCGATGTGGTGGGGCGTGACGATGATGGTCGCGGGCTCGCTGACCAGCCTGCTGGCCAAGCCCGACCTGTTCCTGGCGGTGTTCAAGGCCTTCGGCCGCAAGAAGAACGCGCCCGCCGGCAGCGACCTGCTCTCCCACATCGAAGTGCCGCTGTGGATCTCCTACATCGGCGTGCCGGTGATGGGCGTGCTGGCCGCGTACACCGCGCACCTGTTCTTCGGCGTGCCCATGGGCATGGCGCTGATCGCGCTGCCGCTGATCTTCGTGCTGACGGTGATCTGCACCAACTCGATGGCGCTGACCTCGTGGACGCCGACCGGCGCGCTGTCCAAGATCACGCAGTTCTCGATGGGCGCGATCGACCGCAGCAATCCGGCGGCCAACCTGATCCCGGCGGGCATGACCTCGGACATCGCCTCCAACGCCGCGAACCTGCTGTCGGACATCAAGCCCGGCTACATGCTGGGCGGCAAGCCGCGTCACCAGGCCATCGGCCACGTGATCGGGATCCTGGCCGGCGCGCTGTCCTGCGTCCCGCTGTACTACCTGCTGTTCCTGCCGAAGAACGCCGAGGGCGTGCGCTCGACCGCGAGCATCATCTCTGAACAGTTCGCGATGCCGGCCGCCGTGCAATGGCGCGGCGTGGCCGAGATCATCGCCAAGGGCCTGCACGGTCTGCCGACCTCGGCGCTGATCGCGATGGGCGTGGCCGCAGCCTGCGCCATCGTCATCGAGGTGCTGCGCATGGTGACCAAGGGCAAGTTCCCGCTGTCGTCCGTGTCGATCGGCCTGGGCGTGGTGCTGCCGCCGGAGTCGACCTTCGCGATGTGGGTCGGCGCGATGATCTTCTGGGTCATGGGCCGCATCTACGGGAAGCAGCCCGGCTCGACCGGCTGGAAGCGCTGGGTTGACGGCTGCGAGCCGGTCTGCGCGGGCCTGATCTCGGGCGCGGCGCTGATGGGCATCGGCAACGCCATCGTCAACGTGCTGATCTGAGGCCGCGGGTGACGGGCCCCCTTGAGGGGCGGCCCGGCTCACCCGGCGAGTCGCCGTCGATGGCGGCGACCGCATGGCACAATTCGGGCCCCTTGGAGGACATGGGAACGTGCTGCAAGGGGCCTGGTCCGTCAGGCCATCACTTTCTGCCTGCCCGTAGCTCAACTGGATAGAGCAGCTGCCTTCTAAGCAGCAGGTCGGGGGTTCGAGTCCCTCCGGGCAGGCCACTTCATGGGCGCCTCGACGGCGCCGGGCCTCAGGGCCGGAAGTCGATCGCGCGCTGCGCCGCCTCGAGGGCCGCGTCGGCCGCGTAGTTCCAGGAATCGAAGCTGCGCTCCAGCTCGTGCCAGTAGCCGTCGAGCACCGCCTGCCCGTCCGCCTGCGCATGCGCCGCGATCACCAGGTATCGCGCGCGGAACGGCGCGGCCTCCCCCACCACCTCACGGACGAACCAGCGTCCGTTGTGACTCTCGACGGCGCCGACCTTGTCGGTCTGCTCGGTATTGCTCTGCATGGAGGGGACTCCTTCGGGTTGTGCGGGTTGCCGCGGCGTCGGTCCGACCCTGGCGCCGGATGCCGCAGCCACGCAGGGCAAGTGTCGCTCCAAGCGTGTTTCGGCGCCACGCCCGCCGGGCTTGCCCACGCCCCCTTTACCCCCGCATTACAGGGACAGCCGACCCCGGGCGGCGCTGAGGCATACTGCCGCCCCGGCCGGCGCGCTCCCGCGCCCGACCCCCGCGTCGCCCCTTGCCGCCTCCTCGCCGACATGTCCTCCGCGCCCACGTTCAGCTTCCCCGTCCCGCCCGCCGATCTGGTCATCACGCCGGACGAGCGCGCGGCGCTCTACTTCATCCCCCAATCGCCCGGCGGCATGCCGGTCAGCGAGGAGATGCAGCAGCGCCTGCAGGACAAGGGCCTGGCCACGCCGATCCGCGAGGACGGCAGGCGCTGGCTCACGGAGCTCGGCGACCGCGCGCGGCTGGGCAAGATCTGACCCCGCGCGCGGCCCCGGCCACACGGACCGGGCGGCCTCACCTCGGCTCCTCAGTGGCGCTTGTACTGGGTCGCGCCGAACAGCTGCTCGCGCGCCTTGTCGTCGACCAGCGGCCGGCGCTTCTCCTCCAGCACCGCGACGCCGCGCTGCACCGCCGGGCGCGCCGCGATCTCGTCGAACCAGCCCCGCAGGTGCGGGTACTCGGCCAGGTCCACGCCCTGGTTCTTCCAGCCGCGCAGCCACGGGAAGATCGCGATGTCCGCGATGCCGTACGCCGGCCCGGCGATGTACTTGCTGTGCGCCAGGCGCTTGTCGACGACGCCGTACAGCCGCCTGGCCTCGTTGGTGTAGCGGTCGATGGCGTACTCGATCTTCTCGGGTGCGTAGAGCCGGAAGTGGTGCGTCTGACCCAGCATCGGCCCGATGCCGCCCATCTGGAACATCAGCCACTGCAGCGCCTCGTAGCGGCCGCGGGTGTCGGCCGGGAGGAAGCGGCCGGTCTTGCCGGCCAGGTACAGCAGGATCGCGCCGGACTCGAACAAGGCCATCGGCCGGCCGTCCGGACCGACCGGGTCGACGATGGCGGGAATCTTGTTGTTGGGGCTGAAGGACAGGAACTTCGCGTCGAATTGCTCGCCGGCCCCGATGTCCACGGGAATGACCCGGTAAGGCAGGCCACATTCCTCCAGCATGATGTGCACCTTGTGGCCATTGGGCGTGGGCCATGAATACACTTCGATCATTCTGCGTTCTCCGTTGGGGCGCGAGGCCCCGGTCGTCGGCCATCCGATGCCCGCGCACCGCGGCGCCCGCGCATCGTCCCACCTCATGGTAATCAAACAAGTCAAACAGTGGCTCACGGCCCGCGCCAATGCCGCGCGCTGGCGCCCCCTGCGGGAATGGGCCGAGGACCGCGGCGGCCAACTGCGCCACGCGCGCGACGGCCGCGGTCTCGTGATCGACCTGCCGCGCACCCTGCCCGGCCTCACCCGCATCGAGTGGGGCCCGTCCCAGCGCAGCTACATCGAGGGACACGAGCTGCGCATGCGCTGCGAGCTCAAGCTCAATGCCGACATGCAGATGATGATCATCGAGCGCAAGCTGATGGAGCATCTGGAACGCAGCGTCTTCGAGGCCTACACCGACACCCTGCGCACCCGGGTCGACACCGACACCCCGGAAGAGATGCGCTGGCTGGTGATGTTCCCCAAGCAGTCGCAGATCGACTCCAAGCTGGTGCGACAGCGCTTCGGCTGTCTGGGCATCAACCGCGAGCTGCTGATGGCCTGGCTGGACAAGGACCTGTCCGACCGGCTGGCGCAGGCCTCGCAGGACGTGCTGATCGAGGGCCGCCCCTTCGTGCTGCTGAGCCTGCGCGGCAACGTCTACCTGCGCACCTCGATGCCCGAGCCCACCTTGACCGAGATCCAGGCGCTGGTCCGGGTCCTGGAGGCCGCGGCGATCGCGGCCCAGGCGGTGCACCAGCGCATCGGCGACGGCGGCCCCTGGCCGACGACGACCTCCGTCGCCTGGCACAGCCGCCCATCCGAAGGCGACTACAACGCCGCGGGGTGACTCCCTCGCCCGCTTGCGGGAGAGGGTTGGGGTGAGGGTCTTCCGCCCTCACGCGAACAGATCCGCCGCCCCTGCCACCCGCTCGGTGCAATCCACCAGCTTCCCCTGCCCCGTGATGAACGCGCAACGCACCGGCTCGCCCGGTTGCAGCGCCATCACCGCCTCGCGGTAGCGCCACAGCTGGGCGATGTAGTCTGGATTGTTCTGCGGCGCCGGATGCAGCTTGTAGTCGAGCACCCACCAGGTCGGCACGCCCGCCGCGTCGCGACGGCAGACCAGCCGGTCCAGGCGCATGTCGTGCTGGCGCCAGCTCAGCGGCACTTCGTTGCCCTGCCAGTCCAGCACCTCGCCATCGAAGAACGGCGCGCAGTCGCGGCTGCCGAGGATGGCCGCGACGCTGCGGCGCAGACGCTCGTCGCGCCGCTTGTCCAGGCCGTACATCTGCGCGGCGGCATCCATCAGGCGCTCCAGCGAATGCGCCCTGCCCTGCGGACCGCTGCGCCATTCGAGCACCCGATGCAGCGCCTCGCCGAGCGCGGCGCTCTCCTCGACCTCGTCGGGGCTCTGGCCCACCGCGATCTCCGCCTCGGCGATCTCCTCGTCGGCCGGCAGCGGGGCGACCCGCGGCAGCAGCTTCAGGCGCGCGAGGCGCGCGTCATCCGCCATGACGCCCTCGGCGACCGCCGGCACCGCCAACGCCGCCGCCTGGGGCTGCACGCGCATCCACCAGCTCGCGCTGGCGCCCGCGCGGCGCGCCGGGGTGCGGCTGAGCAGCAACCGGTTCCTCGCCCGCGTCATCGCGACGTAGAGCGCATTGAGTTCCTCGCGCTGACGCTGATCCTTCTCGTCGTCGAGCAGTGCCTGCAACGACGGCGGCGGCTTGGCCTCCGAGACGATGAACGCGACCGTGCGCGGCACCGGCTCATGCACCGGCCAGGAGATCGCCAGCGCCATGCTCTCCGCGCGCGCTGGGCCGGCTTCCGCGTCCATCAGGATGACGACCTTGGCCTCCAGGCCCTTGGCGCCGTGCACGGTGAGCAGCTGCACCGCGTCGGGCTCCGCCGGCGCGCCGAGCTTGAGGGCGCGGCTCTTGAGCGCCCGCACGAAGCCGTACAGCCCCGCGTAGCGGCCGCCGTCGAGTTCCAGCGCCAAGGCGAGCAAGGCCTCCACCGCATGCAGGCGCGCGCGGCGCTCGCTGCCGGGAACGGCCGCCGCCAGGCGCGCCATCAGATCGCCCTCGTGAACGATCGCATCGAGCAGGTCATGCGGGCTGCGCAGCGTGGCCATCGACGCCCAGCGGGACAGCAGCGACTGCGCGCGGCGCAGCGGCTCGCTCAGGGTGTCGGCATCCGACTGGAGCAGCACGTCCCACCAACTGCGCGAGGTGGGCGCGGCAGGTCCCGCCGGCGCGCTCTCGGCGCCGCCATCGGGGGGCGGCTCGCCCCGATCGACGGAGACGCCAGCCCCGGCATCGGCATCGGCATCGGCATCGGCATCGGCATCGGCGTCGGCGTCGGCTTCGGTCTCATTGCAGAGGCCCACATCAGCCTGCGCATCCATCCGTGCTGCCGTCGACGACGCCACCGGCGCCCCCAACGGCGATTCCTCCGGCCATTCCACGCCCAGCCAACGCACCGACCGCGCCTCGGCGGCGAGCCACAACAGATCGGCCTCGCTCGCGCCGAACAGCGGACTGCGCAACGCGTGCGCGAGCGACAACTGATGACCGCTCGACGCCAGCGCATCCAGCAGCGCCAGCAGGTCCCGCACATCGGGCGCATCGAGCAGCGCCATGTCCTCCGGCGCCGCATGCGCGATGCCGCGCGCCTTCAGCACCTGCGCCAGCACCCGCAGGCCCTCGCGCTTGCGAGCGAGCACGAAGATCTCGCCGGGCCGGGCCTCGCCGCGCGCCAGCAGGTCGGAGACGCAGGCCGCGATGCGCTCGGCCTCCGCCTCGCGGCGATGCAGCTCGGGTTCGCGGCGGGGCTCGGTCAGGCTGGGCCGCCAGACATCCGCGTCGCGCGTCGCCTCCGCCTCGTCCTCGCCCGCTTCCTCATCGCCGTCGATGAAGAACACGCCGTCGAGCGCCTGCGGCTCCGAGGCCTCGGTCGTGTGCGCGCGGAAGCCCGCGTACTGCTGTGCCAGGCTGGCCTGCTCGAACACCGCGTTCACCGCCGCCAGCACCGGCGGCGCGTTGCGCCGCGTGTGATCGCAGGCCAGCAGCACCCCGTCGAGGCCCTCGCGCACGAAGTCGCGGGCCGCGGCGAAGACGCGGGGCTCGGCGCGGCGGAAGCGGTAGATGCTCTGCTTGGGGTCGCCGACGATGAAGACCGACGGCGGCCGCTGCCCGCTGACCCCCCCACCCGCGCCGACATAGCCCGACAGCCAGGCATAGAGCGCATGCCACTGCAGCGGACTCGTGTCCTGGAACTCGTCGATCAGCAGATGCCGGACCTGGCTGTCCAGCCGCTCCTGCACCCAGCCCGACAGCGCCGGGTCGCCCAGCAACGCCAGCGCGCCGCGCTCCAGATCGTTCATGTCGACGAAGCCGCGCTCGCGCTTGAGCCCCTCGAACTCGTCCAGCAGCGCCAGCGCCAGGCCGCACATCTGCTGATGCCAGGCCCGCGCGCAGTCCTGGTCCAGCGCCTGCTGCAAGCGGCCGAGCTGATCGCCCAGCTGCATCAGCAGGGGCGAATCGCCCAGCGCCTTCACCAGCGTGCCCTTCTGAGTGAAGAGCTCCGCCCGCACCGCGGCGAGCGCGTCGGCATCGGTGCCCGCGCCCGGAGGGCAGTTCGTCAGCGCCGTCTCGATCGCGACGGCGGCGGTCCTCTGCGTCTTGTTCTTGCCCTGTCCCAGCTCGAACGCGAGCGACTGGAGGTCCGCGCGCATCCCGGCGAAGGCCTCCAGCGGCGTGCCGAAGGCGGCGAACTCCGGGACCACCTCGGCGGCCGTGGGCATGCTGTCGAGCAGCCGCCCCGCCTGATGCGCCAGCCGGAGTTCGACCCGCTTCGAGAAGGCCGATTCCAGCCAGCCCAGCAGCTTGTTGCGCCCGTGGATCAGGCTCAGCGAGCGGTAGTCGGCCAGCAGCGTCTCGTCCGCCAGCACGGTGGTGTGGAAGCGCTGCCAGAGCTCCGGCATGAGGTCGCTCTCGTCCTCCAGCAGTTGCAGCTCCGGGGACAGGCCTTGCGCGCGCAGGAGCTCCAGCGGCGCGGCACGCAGCAGCTGCGAGAACCAGGCATGGAAGGTACGGATCTCCACCGGACGCGCCGACTGGAGCAGGCGCTGCTGCAGCGTCGCCAGCTGCGGCGCGAGCGCCTCGGCCTGCGCCGGCGGCAGGCCGCGCTGGCGCAGCGCGGCGATGCGGCCGTCGTGGTCGCAGTGGGCGAACTCGTGCAGCCACTCGCTGAGACGGGCGCGCATTTCGCCGGCGGCCTTGCGGGTGAAGGTGATGGCGACGATGTCCTGCGGCTGCGCGCCGTCCAGCAGCGCGCGCAGGATGCGCGACACCAGCATCCAGGTCTTGCCCGCGCCCGCGCAGGCCTCGACGACGACACTGCGCGCGGGGTCGCAGGCGAGTTCGTAGAAGCGCTCGCGGGCCACCGGCGCGCTGTTGAGGGTGTAGGCGGCCTGACCGGTCTCGGCGGCGGCATTCGTCGGCGCGGTCACGGCGCGGCTCCTTCCCAGTCATCCCGGCGGCAGAGGCCGCGCATCTCGCAGTACTCGCAGGCGAGGCCCTCGCCCAAGGCGGGCAGCGGATCGCCCGCGTGGATGGCCATCAGATCGGCGCGCAGGCCGTCGAGCATGATCGTTGCAGTCGTCGCGACGTCCTCGTGTTCGATCGCGGCGATGCCCTTGCTGTCGTCGAGGGCCAGGTATTGCGCGCGGAGCATCGGAGACCGAGACGTTCGGGAGCTCCCACCCTCTCCCCTGCCCTCTCCCGCCTCGCGGGAGAGGGAGTTCACGGCGGCATCGGACTCGCTTGGGAGCGTCATCGGGTGGGCGGACCTCGCATCGGGCGCGACGGCATCGCCGGCTCCCATGAGGACGGCGTAGACGGTGAGCTGTGTGTCCTCGAGCGGATCGGCGACCTTGTCCTTCAGGCCCTTGACGCTGCCTGTCTTGTAGTCGATGAGCACGCGACCGTCGGCCGCCGCGTCGACGCGATCCAGCCGACCGAGCAGCACGAGGTCCTCGAGCGCCGGCTCGATCCCGACCCAGGGCCGCACGCGGCGCTCGACCTCGCCTTGGGCGAAACGCTCGCCCTCGGCCTCGCGCTCGGCGAGCCAGGCCAGGTAGGCCGGCGCGAAGCGCGCGAAGCTCGCCGAGTACGGCAGGAACTCTGCCGGCGAGAGCCCCAGCTCCCGCATCTGGTCCTGGGATGCGCGCTCCAGACGCGCGTCGTCGCCAAGCTCGGGATCGACGCCACGAACCCGCTCATCGTGGAACTGGTGCAGCACGGCATGCAGCCAGGTGCCGTAGTCGCGCTTGTCGGCCTGGACCTCCAGCTCGCTGGACTCCCGCAGCCCCAGCAGCACGCGTGCGAAGAACTGGTACGGGCACTGGCGCAGCGACTCGACGGCGCTGGCGCTCATCGCGGACGGCAGCCGGCCTTCGGCGCACGCGCTGGCCCGGCCGGCATGCGCGGCCGGAACGGACTCGTCGACGCGGGGATCGGTCCAGTGCGGCAGCGATCCGTGACCGCCAGCCTGCAGCGCAAGGTCCAGCCGATCCAGCAGCGGGCTGGCGGCCAAGGGCTCGCTGCCCAGATGACCGCGGCGCAGCAGCGTCAGCGCCGGCGCGCGCATCAGCTGTGCGAACTGCCAGGCGAGCGCCTGGCGCTTGTCCTCGACGGTCGGCAGCCCCAGCTCGCGGGCGAGCCGATCGCCGATCAGCACCGGCCCGGGCGGCACCGGACCGAGCGTCGCGGCATCCGCGCCCGGCAGCACCACCGCGCCGAACGGTCGCAGCAGGGTCCGCGCCAACGGCGTGATCATCACTTGCAGGCCGCCCTCCAGCGGCGGCTGGTACTGCCCCGCCTCCAGCGTGTCGGAGACCCAGGCCACGAACTCCGAGGCGCTCAGTTGCGCGTCCTGGAGCACCGCCTCGTGCGCCGATCCCGGCCAGGGCGACTTGCTCAGCCACAAGGTGTCCAGCACCTGCGGCCCGCCCGCGGGCTGACGCTTGAGCTGCTCATCGGCGCCGAGCTGCTCCAGCACCTCCTTGAGCGTCCTGAGCCACCGTTCCAGCGGCTGCGCGCCCCGATGCTGCAGGGGCGCCAGCGCTTGCTGGGCCCGTTCCCAGACCCGTGCGCTCGCGGCCGGCAGGCGCTCCACCCGCACGGCCAGCGGCGAGGACCAGCCCCGCTGCCGGCACTTGGCCTCGAGCGCCGAGAGCGCCCCGCTGCCGCCGACCTCGCGCAGCGAGGCCGCCAGCGGCGTCTTCAACCAGGCCAGCCAGTCGTCGACACCGGCCTCGCGCCGCGCGGCGCGCAACATCGCCATCAGCTGCGCGGCCGGTGCCGTCGTGGCGAGCGTCCAACCGGTCTCGTCCTTGATGCCCAGGCCCTGGCGCTCCAGCAGCGCGCGCACGCGGCGCAGCAGCACCCGGTCCTGCGCGATCAGCGCCACCGGCACGCGGCCGGCCTGCAGGTGATCCAGCACCGCGGCGGCGCTGCATTGCGCGAGGTCCTCGAAGTCCTCGCAGACCGCCTGCTCCAGGCGGCCATGCGGCGCGCCGCCGGCGAAGACCTCGTCCAGCGGCAGGTCCGCGCTCAGCCGCAGGCAGGGGATGCCGGCCGCCTCGGCGCTGGCGAGCAGCGCGTCCGCGAGCAGATCCGGCCCGCCGCACTGCAGATGCAGCCAGGCGCTCGGACGCAGCGCGAAGAGGCCGTCGGTCGCCGGGGCGCGCGGGTCCGAGGCGGCCCATTCGAGCGCCACTGCGAGCAGCGCCCGCTCCAGGTGACCGACGCCGCTCTGGGCGGCCAGCAGCTGGCGCCCCTGGTCCCAGAACTCGGCCCGACGGTCCGGCGCCCGCAGCGCGGCCGACGCGGCCAACGCATGGGCGGCCTCGACCAGACGCTCGACGGCGGCCGCATGGGCGCGGGGATCCTCCTCGCGCAGGGCCTCCGCCCAGGTCTGTCCTCGCAGCAGTGTGCGAGCCGCGAGCGCGTCGATCGCGGCGTCGCCGGTCAGTTGCAGGGGCTGCGACAGCGCCGCGGGACCGAGCGCCGAGGCCAGGCTGCGGGTCGTCTCGATGCGCGGCTGCCAGCGCGACAGCTTCATCCAGGCCAGCCGCGCCGGCTGCAGGTGCTGCGCGAACGGCAGCAGCAGCACCGCGTCACGGGCCGGCAGGCACCGGGCCTCCAGCCAATCCGCGGCCCGGCGGGCCACGCCGTCCCAGATCGCGGCGCTGGTCGTGGCCGGCGAGAGCGGGAAATCGACCGGCCTCGGCACCTGCGGAGCGGCATCGGCGGGGACAGGGGACGGGGTGGTCGGCGGCATCGGCGAGGCGTCGGGCGTGGCTGGGCGACAGGTCTTGAGAGACGGCATGAATGACGACGATAGCGAATGGCCATCGGCCCCTCGCCTTGAGAATCGCTGCCCGCACCTTCATGTGGCGGGTGCGCCTACTCGGGCCGAGGTTTCCGGGCTTGTGTGAGAATCGTCGCTCCCTGCAGCCCTGGGGCCCTCGTGGCGACGCATTGTCACCTCGCCGGCCGCCCGACCGAGGCATCCGCCCCGGCAGGGACATCAAGCAAGGACCATCTCCATGAGCAGCGAACAGATCAAACACATCTCCGACGCCTCGTTCGACAGCGACGTCATCCAGTCCGACAAGCCCGTGCTGGTCGACTACTGGGCCGAATGGTGCGGCCCCTGCAAGATGATCGCCCCCATCCTGGACGAAGTGGCCAAGGACTACGGCGATCGCCTGCAGATCACCAAGCTCAACGTCGACGAGAACCGCGACATCCCCGCCAAGTTCGGCATCCGCGGCATCCCGACCCTGATGCTGTTCAAGGGTGGCCAGCTGGCCGCGACCAAGGTCGGCGCGCTCTCGAAGGCCCAGTTGACGTCCTTCCTCGACGCCAATCTATAATCAACCGATCCGCCGGGGCCCTCGCGACCTCGGCGGTCAACTGCCAACACGCCCTCCCGGGCACCGCGGCGTCCTCGGACGCCGCTGACCGTTCCGGGTGAGCGCGTGGACTCGGCGCCCAAGACTCCACGCATTTCTCAAGTCCGCAGCAACGCGGCACGCGCGTCCCTTGGGCTCGCCGTTGTTTGTGTCCCTGGCCTTGGCAGGCCCTGGACGACAGACCGGGTCAACCCCCCCATGCATCTTTCTGAACTGAAGGCGCTTCACGTCTCCGCCCTGATCAAGATGGGCGAGGAGCTGGAGATCGACAACGTCGCCCGCATGCGCAAGCAGGAGCTGATGTTCGCGATCATGAAAAAGCGCGCCAAGGCCGGCGAACAAGTGTTCGGCGACGGCGTGCTGGAAGTCCTGCCCGACGGGTTCGGCTTCCTGCGCTCCCCCGAGACCAGCTACATGGCGTCCACCGACGACATCTACCTGTCTCCGAGCCAGATCCGCCGCTTCAACCTCCACACCGGCGACATGATCGAAGGCGAAGTGCGCGTCCCCAAGGACGGCGAACGCTACTTCGCGCTGGTCAAGGTCGATCGCGTGAACGACCTGACCCCGGAGGAGTCCAAGCACAAGATCATGTTCGAGAACTTGACGCCGCTCTTCCCGAAGGAGCAGTTCAAGCTTGAGCGCGAGATCCGCAGCGAAGACAACATCACCAGCCGCATCATCGACCTGATCGCCCCCCTGGGCAAAGGCCAGCGCGCGCTGCTCGTCGCCCCTCCGAAGAGCGGCAAGACGATGATGATGCAGCACCTGGCGCACTCGATCGCGGCCAACTATCCGGAAGCCCATCTGATGGTGCTGCTCGTCGACGAGCGCCCGGAGGAAGTGACCGAGATGCAGCGCACGGTGCGCGGCGAGGTCATCAGCTCCACCTTCGATGAACCGGCCGCCCGCCACGTGCAGGTCGCCGAGATGGTCATCGAGCGCGCCAAGCGCCTGGTCGAGCTGAAGAAGGACGTGATCATCCTGCTGGACTCGATCACCCGTCTGGCCCGCGCCTACAACAACGTGCTGCCCAGCTCCGGCAAGGTGCTGACCGGCGGCGTGGACGCCAACGCGCTGCAGCGCCCGAAGCGTTTCTTCGGCGCGGCGCGCAACATCGAGGAAGGCGGCTCGCTGACCATCATCGGCACCGCCCTGGTGGACACCGGCTCCAAGATGGACGAGGTGATCTACGAAGAGTTCAAGGGCACCGGCAACTGCGAAATCCATCTGGATCGCCGCATGGCCGAGAAGCGCGTCTATCCGTCGATCCTGCTGAACAAGTCGGGCACCCGCCGCGAGGAACTGCTGCTCAAGCCGGAGATCCTCCAGAAGGCCTGGATCCTGCGCAAGCTGCTGTACCCGATGGACGAGATCGAGGCGATGGAGTTCATCCTCGACAAGATGAAGTCCTCGAAGAACAACCACGATTTCTTCGACATGATGCGCCGAGGTGGCTGAGATCGGACCGAGGACAGGCCCCGCGGCCGGTCCGACGCCGATCCAGGGACGGCGCGCGTCTCGCGCGCACGCCCCCGTCGCATGACTTCCTCGAAGCCGCCCCTGGGCGGCTTCGTTGTTTTCAGCTATACTCCGCGTTTTTCCGCTGTCGACAAGTGCACTGCAAGGGGCAGTGTGGCTGGCGGCACCGCAGCGAGGTATCCAAGATGGCCAAAGAAGGCATTCACCCCAACTACCGTGACGTGGTCTTCGTGGACCAATCCAACGGTGCGCAGTTCATCATCCGTTCGACCGTGTCGACCAAGGATTCGATCAAGCTGGACGACGGCCGCGAGCTGCCGCTGGTGAAGCTGGAAACCTCCAGCGAATCCCACCCGTTCTACACGGGCACGCAGAAGAGCGTGGACAGCCTGGGCGGTCGCGTCGAGAAGTTCCGCAACAAGTTTGCCGGCATCGTCCCGAAGAAGGCCTGATCCTTCCCTCCGCCGGGTCCTCCGGCCCGCGGACGACGAACGAAAGGCAGCCGATTCGGCTGCCTTTTTTCTTGTCCGCTTGTTTCGCGCGCGTCGCGGGACGAAAACCCGGGCGTTTCCTCCTGACAGGACCCCGGCTTTCTTCTCCGGAGGCCGCCCAAGCTGCGGCATGATGCGCCCCAGCATCGAACCATGAGAACGAGACAGAGCGCATGAACCTGCCCACCCCGGCCGTCGTGGCCGAGCGCAGCACGCATCCGATTCCGCGCTGGGCGCTGCTGCTGCTGTGCGCCGCCTATGTGCTGCCCGGCCTGTTCGGCCGCGACCCCTGGCGCAACGCCGACCTGACCGCCTTCGGCTTCATCGCCAGCATCGCGCAGGGTCACGCCTCCTGGCTGCAGCCGGCTATCGCCGGCATCCCCGCCGAGGGCGGCCTGCTCCCGTACTGGATCGGCGCGCTGGGCGTCAAACTGCTCCCCTTCCTGGACCCCTCGCTGGCCGCGCGCATCCCCTTCGGCCTGATGCTGGCCGCCGTCCTGGCGCTGGCCTGGTACAGCTGCCTGCACCTGGCCCGCACCGAGGCCGCCCAGCCGGTGGCCTTCGCCTTCGGCGGCGAGGCGCAGGCCGTGGACTACGCCCGCGCGATGGCCGACGGCTGCCTGCTGGCACTGATCGCCAGCCTGGGCCTGCTGCGCCTAGGCCACGAGACCACCCCCGAGATCCTCCAGCTGCTCGGCATCACGCTGTTCGTCTACAGCCTGGCGGCGGTGCCGTTCCGGCTCTGGAAGGCCCGCATCGCGATGCTGGCGGCGCTCCCCATCCTGGCCACGAGCGGCGCCCCCGCGGTCGCGCTGGCGCTGGCCGTGGGCGCCCTGTGGTTGAGCCACCGCTCCACCTACGAGGACGCGCGCAAGTTCCTGCCCTGGATCCTGGCCGCGATCGCCTTGGCCGCCCTGATCGCCTGGCCCATGCACGGCTGGGCCTGGCGCCTGCGCGGCAGTGGCCGCAGCGTCCTGGAATGGTTGCGCCTGATCGGCTGGTTCTGCTGGCCCGCCTGGCCGCTGGCGGCCTGGTCGGTGTGGCGCTGGCGCTCGCACCTGATGCGACGCCACATCGCGGTGCCGCTGCTGGCGTCGCTGGTGCCGCTGCTCTGCAGCCTGCTGATGGACGCCGACGACCGCGCCCTGCTGCTGGCCCTGCCGCCGCTCGCCGTGCTAGCCAGCTTCGCGCTGCCTACCTTCCAGCGCAGCGCGAGCGCCCTGCTCGACTGGTTCTCGGTCTTCTTCTTCAGTGCCGGCGCCATCTTCCTGTGGCTCTACTACAGCGCGCTGCAACTGGGCTGGCCGGCCAAGTTCCTGGCCAACGTGCGCCGGCTGGCGCAAGGCTACGAGCCGCAGTTCGGGCTGCTGAGCTTCGTGCTCGCCCTGCTGGGCTCGCTGGCCTGGATCTGGCTGGTGCGCTGGCGCACCGCGCGCCATCGCCACGCCATCTGGAAGAGCCTGGCCCTGCCGGCCGGCGGCGTCGCCCTGGCCTGGTTGCTGGCGATGACGCTGGGCCTGCATCCGCTGGACTACGCCCGCAGCAACAAGCCGCTGGTGGACCGCATCGCCGCCCACCTGCCGGCCCAGGTCGACTGCATCGCCGCGCCGGCCCTGCCCTTGCCGACCCTGGCCGCGCTGGAGTTCCAGGGCCACTGGAAGGTCGACGCCACCCGTGAACTGACCGCTTCGCAATGCTCCTTCGGCATGCTCGCGCAAGGCGAGACGACGCCGGCCGCGCCGTCGGGGTGGCACGTGCTGGGCGTCGTCCGGCGCCCCACGGACCGCTTCGGCACCTATCTGGTCCTGGCGCGCGATCGCTGATCGCGAAGCATCGGCAAACGGTGCCCCTGGCACAACACCAGGCACCAACGGAAAGGCCGCTCATCGAGCGGCCTTTCTTCATGGCACCGGGATCCCGCCCGGTCGTTTCCGCGAGGACCTCAGAGATCCTCTCCGCCCGCGAGCGCGGCGGGCGCCGACTCGTCGCCCATGGCCGACGCGTCCACCAGGCGGATGCGGGCCGCCGGGAAGACCAGCTTGAACTTCGACCCCTTGCCCGGTTCGCTCTCGATGCGCAGCTCGCCGCCGTGACGCTGCACGACGTGCTTCACGATGGAAAGCCCCAGACCCGTGCCGCCGGTGTCGCGCGACCGGCTGCCATCGACGCGATAGAAGCGCTCGGTCAGGCGCGGGAGATGCTCTCGCGCGATGCCCGGGCCGTTGTCGATCACCGAGATTTCGCCACCGTGATCCGGCAGCCAGCGCCACTGCAGCTCGATGCGACCACCTTCCGGCGTATAGCGCACCGCATTGCTCATCAGGTTGGCGATGGAACTCAGCACCTCGGTCTCGACGCCCGCCAGCTCGACGCCGGTCTGACGCTCGCAGATGAGCTCGTGACGGCCGTTCGACAGCGCCTGCGCGTCCGCGGCGATGCGCGCCAGCAGCGGATCCAGCGCGATCCAATGATCCGCCGGCGGACGCGGGCTGCCCTCCAGTTGCGCCAGCGTCAGCAGGTCGCCGACCAGCGTCTGCATGCGCGTGGTCTGCTGCTGCATGAGATGCAGCACGCGCTTGCGCTCGGCCTCGGTCAGCTGCAGGCTGGCCATGGTCTCGATGAAACCGGCCAGCACCGTCAGCGGGGTGCGGATCTCGTGCGAGACGTTGGCGACGAAGTCGCGCCGCATCGCCTCGTTGCGCTCGCGATCGGTGACGTCCAGCGACAGCACCAGCTTGCGTGATTCGCCGGCGACGCCGTAGTCGCGCACCAGCACCTGGAGCGTCGACCGCCCCCGGGTGTTGGTCAGCGTCAGCGGCTGCTGGAAGTTGCCGTTCTGCAGATACGACACGAAGGCCGGATAGCGGACCAGGTTGGTGATCCGCTGCAGCTTGTCGCGCTGCGGGTCGAGCGAGAAATGATCGCCCGCGACCACGTTGCACCATTGGATGTGGTCCTGCCCGTCGAGCAGGATCACGCCGTTGGGCGAGGCCTCGATCGCGAGCAGGAACTGCTCGAGCTGCTGACGCTCACGCTCGTAGCGGCGCTCGCGGTCGCGCAGACCGCGCTCGACGCGGTAGGCGATCTCGCCCCAGAGACCGCCCAGGCGCGGCGCGTCGTCCTCCTGGTCGCCGCGGAGCCAGTTCACCAACCGGTGCGCTCGCGCCGCGTCCCACAAGGCCATCAGCACGACCGCCAGGCCGGCGGCCAGCGCGGCCGCCAGATGCGGCATCTTGATCCAGTCGCCCAGCCACCACCCCAACCCGCCCGCGACGCCGGTGCACAGCACCAGCATCAGCACCCGCGACAACATCCAGGCCATGGCGGGATCAGGCCGACAGGGCGCTGCTTTGCTGGGTCAGGCGGTAACCGGCGCCACGCACCGTTTCGATCATGCGCTGGCAGTTGACCTTCTCCAGCGCCTCGCGCAGCCGCTTGACGTGGACGTCGACGGTGCGTTCCTCGATGAAGACGTGGTCGCCCCAGACGCGGTCCAGCAGCTGCGAGCGGCTGTGCACGCGTTCCGGATGGGTCATGAAGAAATGCAGCAGGCGGAACTCGGTGGGGCCGAGCTTGACCTCGACGCCCTCGCGGCTGACACGGCGCGTGCCCGGGTCCAGCACCAGACCACCGACGTCGACCGCCGAGTCCAGCGCCTCGGGCGCCTTGCGACGCAGCACCGCGCGGATGCGGGCCAGCAACTCGTTGGTCGAGAAGGGTTTGGTCAGGTAATCGTCGGCGCCGGCATCCAGCCCGGACACCTTGTCCACCTCTTCCGCGCGCGCCGTCAGCATGATGATGGGCAGCTCGCGGGTGCGGGTGGCACCGCGCCATTGGCGGGCCAGCGCCAGACCGGTCTGGCCCGGCAACATCCAGTCCAGCACGACCAGATCCGGCAGCACGCGGTCGACTTCGAGCTGGGCCTGCTCGGCGTTGCCGGCCAGGGTCACTTCGAAACCGGCGTGGCGCAGGTTGATGGAGATCAGCTCGGCAATGGCGGATTCGTCTTCGACGACCAGGATGCGACTCATGCGGGGTAACTCCTCTTGTTCGTTCCTCGCGGGCCGGCGCGCTCCTCATGGGAGCGGGGCCGACCCGCTCGGGTTCATCGCTGCGGTGCTCAGCGCACCATGTTCTCGACGGCGTCCGGCGTGTTGTGACGCACGTCGGTGCCCTTGACCACGTAGATGATCACTTCGGCCAGGTTCTTGGCGTGGTCGCCCACGCGCTCGATCGCCTTGGCGACGAAGACCAGGTCGATCGACGACGAGATCGTGCGCGGGTCTTCCATCATGTAGGTGATGAGCTTGCGCATCAGACCGTCGAACTCCTTGTCGATCTGGTCGTCGGCCTTGAGCACTTCCAGCGCGCGATCCACGTCCAGGCGGGCGAAGGCGTCCAGCGCCTTGCGCAGCTGCGCGGTCGCCAGCTCGGCCTCGTACGACAGGTCGGACATCGGCAGGCGCAGGCGGCTGGAGACGCCGGTGTTGATCAGGCGCTGCACCGTGCGGGCGATGCGGGCCGCCTCGTCGCCCACGCGCTCGAGGTTGGCGATGGTCTTGGACACGGCGATCAGCAGGCGCAGATCGCGGGCCGTCGGCTGACGGCGGGCGATGATCGTCGACAGATCGCGATCGATCTCGATCTCCATCGTGTTGACGATCTCTTCCTGCTTCAGCACGTGGCTGGCGATGTCGCCGCTGAAGGAGCCCAGCGCCTCGACGGCCTGCGCGACCTGCGATTCCACCAGCCCGCCCATCTCCAGCACGCGGGTGGAGATGCCGCTGAGCTCGGCGTCGAATTGAGTAGAGAGATGCTTGTCGGTCATGTTGTTGCTCCCCTTGTGATCAGCCGAAACGACCCGTGATGTAGTCTTCCGTGTCCTTGCGCTTGGGCTTCATGAACAGCTCCGCGGTCGGTCCGAATTCGATCAGGTCGCCCAGATACATGTAGGCGGTGTAGTCCGAGCAGCGCGCGGCCTGCTGCATGTTGTGGGTCACGATGGCGACCGTGTACTCGTGCTTCAGCTCGTGGATCAGTTCCTCGATCTTGCCGGTCGAGATCGGATCCAGCGCCGAGCACGGCTCGTCCAGCAGCAGGACTTCCGGCTTGATGGCGATGCCGCGCGCGATGCACAGACGCTGCTGCTGGCCGCCCGACAGGCCCGAGCCGCTCTGGTTCAGCTTGTCCTTGACTTCATTCCACAGCGCGGCCTTCTTCAGCGCCCACTCCACGCGCTCGTCCATCTCGACGCGGGACAGCGTCTCGAACAGACGCACGCCGAAGGCGATGTTGTCGTAGATCGACATCGGGAACGGCGTCGGCTTCTGGAACACCATGCCGACCTTGGCACGGATCAGCGACACGTCTTCCTTGCTGGTGAGGATGTCCTCGCCGTCCAGCAGGATCTGGCCCTCGGCGCGTTGCTCCGGGTAGAGCTCGAACATACGGTTCAGCGTGCGCAGCAGCGTGGACTTGCCGCAGCCCGAGGGACCGATGAAGGCGGTCACCTTGTTTTCCGGAATGTCCAGGTTGATGTTCTTCAGCGCGTGGAAGCTGCCGTAGTAGAAGTTGAGGTTCTTCACCGAGAGCTTGGCCTTCTCGGTCACCGGCATATCGACTTTGACGTCCATGTTGATTCTCTTGAATTCGTTGAATGCGGGGGTCTTGGACCGAGGGGCCGGTCAGTGCTTTTCCTTGAACATGGCGCGAGCCACGATGTTCAGGAGCAGCACGCCGATGGTGATGATGAACACGCCCGCCCAGGCCAGCTTCTGCCAGTTGGCGTACGGGCTCATGGCGAAGTCGAAGATCACCTTGGGCAGGTTGGCCATCGGGCCGGTCAGGTCGGTCGACCAGAAGCGGTTGTTCAGCGCGGTGAACAGCAGGGGCGCGGTCTCGCCCGAGACACGGGCCAGCGCCAGCAGCACGCCGGTGATCACGCCGGCGCGGGCCGCCTTCAGCGTGACGGTCATGATGACCTTCCACTTGGGCGTACCCAGCGCGTAGGCCGCTTCGCGCAGCGCGTTGGGGACCAGGCTCAGCATGTTCTCGGTCGTGCGGATGACCACCGGGATCACGATCAGGGCCAGCGCGATCACGCCGGCCATGCCCGAGAAGCTGCGCAGCTTCATCACGACCATGGTGTAGACGAACAGACCGACCACGATGGACGGCGCCGACAGCAGGATGTCGTTGATGAAGCGCACCGAGGCGCCGAGCCAGGTCTTCTGGCCGTACTCGGCCAGGTAGACGCCGGCCAGCACGCCGATCGGGGTGCCCACGAACGTGGCCAGGCAGACCATCAGCGCCGAGCCGAAGATCGCGTTGGCGATGCCGCCCTCGTCCGAGTTGGGCGGGGGCGTCATCTGCGTGAAGGTGGCCCAGGTCAGGCCGCCGATGCCCTGCGTGATGGTCTCGAACAGGATCCAGACCAGCCAGATCAGGCCGAAGGACATCGCGCCCAGCGAGAGCGTCAGCGCGATGACGTTGATGCGCCGGCGCTTCTGGTACATCGCCATGCGCTTGGCGGAGGTGGCGCTCATGTGCGGGCTCCTTCGTTCTTCTTGAGCTTGTTGAGCAGGACCTTGGAGAACGCCAGCACCACGAAGGTGATGAAGAACAGCACCAGGCCGAGGTACAGCAGCGAGGCCTGATGCAGGCTGCCGGGGCCGGATTCGGCGAATTCGTTGGCCAGCACCGAGGTGATGGTGTTGGCGGCCTCGAACATGGACAGCGACTTCAGCTGGTTCATGTTGCCGATCACGAAGGTGACGGCCATGGTCTCGCCCAGCGCGCGACCCAGGCCCAGCATCACGCCGCCGACCACGCCGGTCTTGGTGTACGGGAGCACGACCTTCCAGACCACTTCCCAGGTCGTGGAGCCCAGGCCGTAGGCCGATTCCTTCAGCATCGCCGGCGTGACCTCGAACACGTCACGCATCACCGAGGCGATGAACGGGATGATCATGATCGCCAGGATGATGCCGGCCGACAGGATGCCGATGCCGACGGGCGGGCCGGAGACCAGCGCGCCCAGATAGGGGATGCCGCTGAGCAGCGATTGCATCGGCTCCTGGACATAGGTCGCCAGGATGGGACCGAACACGAACAGGCCCCACATGCCGTAGACGATGGACGGGACCGCGGCCAGCAACTCGATGGCGATGCCCAGCGGGCGGCGCAGCCAGCCCGGAGCCAGTTCCGTCAGGAACAGCGCGATGCCGAAGCTCACCGGAACCGCGATCAGCAGCGCGATGAACGAGGTCATCAGCGTGCCGTAGATCATCACCAGGCCGCCGAACTTCTCCTGGACCGGATCCCAGTCCGTGGTCACCAGGAAGCCCAGGCCGAACTGCTTGATGGCCGGCGCCGCGCCCACCAGGAGCGAGCCGATGATGCCGGCCAGCAGGGCCAGCGTCAGCCAGGCCGCGCCGTGCGTCAGGAGGGAGAACACCGTGTCCGCCCAAGGGGCCACGCGGCGGCGCTGGGGAGGACGACCCTGGGGCTGGGCGCGCTCCTCGCCACGCTGTCGGTCAAGGGAATTGGCTGGAAGTATTGCGGCCACGGGGCCTCCGCTGGGGGTTTTGAATCTCAGACGACGTCTTGTCGCGTCCGGTGCGTCGCCGGACGCGTCTTGTGCGAAAGCCCGGTACCCCTTTCCAGGAGCACCGGGCTGCGGTCAGCAGATGCCGATCACTTGTAGGCGATGGCCTTGCCGGCGGCGTCCTTGACGTGCGCGGCCCACTGCTTGCGGACCAGGTCCTTCACGCTGGCGGGCAGCGGCACGTAGTCCAGCTCGTCGGCCATCTTGTCGCCCTGGGTGTAGGCCCAGTCGAAGAACTTCAGGGTGGCGGCGGCGTTGGCCGGCTTGTCCTGGGCGACGTGCATCAGGATGAAGGTCGCGCCCGTGATGGGCCAGCTGTCCTTGCCCGGCTGTTCGGTCAGGACCTGGTAGAACGACTGCTCCCACTTGGCACCGGCGGCGGCGGCCTTGAAGGCGTCGTCGCTGGGGCTGACGAAGGCGCCGTTGGCGTTCTTCATCAGGACGTAGGTCATCTTGTTCTGCTTGGCGTAGGCGTACTCGACGTAGCCGATCGAGTTGGGCAGACGGGTCACGTACGAGGACACGCCCTCGTTGCCCTTGCCACCCGCGCCGGTGGGCCAGTTCACGGCCGTGCCTTCACCGACCTTGTCCTTCCACTCGGCGTTGACCTTGGACAGGTAGTTCGTGAACAGGAAGCTGGTGCCCGAACCGTCGGCGCGACGGACCACGGCGATGGCGGCGTCCGGCAGCGACACGCCCGAGTTCAGGGCGGCGATGGCGGGGTCGTTCCACTTGGTGATCTTGCCCAGGTAGATGTCGCCCAGGACCTTGCCGTCCAGCTTCAGCTGACCGGGGTTGATGCCCTTGACGTTGATCACCGGCACGACGCCGCCGATCACGGTCGGGAACTGCACCAGGCCGTCCTTGGCCAGTTGGTCGTCCTTCAGGGGGGCGTCGGACGCGCCGAAGTCGACGGTCTTGGCCTGGATCTGCTTGATGCCGGCGCCGGAACCGACCGACTGATAGTTGATGCGGACACCGGTGGCCTTGTTATAGGAGTCGGCCCACTTCGTGTAGACGGGAGCCGGGAAGGAGGCACCCGCACCGGTCACCTCTTGAGCCTGAGCCGCGGAGAACATGGCGGCGCAAGCGGCGAACAGCAGGCCAGCACGCAGTTGATTCATGGTCGTTCAGTCCTATCGCTAGGGGGTTGGTTGGCGAACGGGACGGATGCTATGACCCCAATGTGACACATCCGTGACGTCACTCAGGAACCGGAAAAATCTCGTTACGCACAGCGCCCCAGAGGAGAAACGAAGCTGTCAGGCGCCCTGTCATATTCGATTCACCCGGTTGTCATTTTCGATCCCTAGCCTGCGCGGCGTGCGGGGAAACCCCTTTCGGCACCTGACTTGCACCACAAGCGGGCATCGAAGGGGCCGGCCGATTGTCTCCCGGCCTCCCCAATCAGCCCCCGAAGAGTCGCGCTCCAGCGACCGCAACCAATGCAGTTCAGCCGCCGGCGCTCACGCGTCGGTGGCTGTTTTTTCTGGCGCGGGCATGAAAAAGCCGGGCGATGGCCCGGCTTCATGGGCTGGCGACGGCAAGCGTCGACCAGCGGATGGGGTGTGGGGATCAGCCCCGGATCGCCTCCGCCAGACGCTCGGCGCAGCGCTGCGCCAGCGCGGCGTCGCTGGCCTCGACCATGACGCGCAGCAGCGGCTCGGTCCCCGACTTGCGGATCAGCACACGGCCCCGATCGCCCAACTCGGCCGTCACTTCGGCCTCGGTGCGCGCCAGTGCGGGATTGCTCTTCCAGTCCTGCTGGTCAGCCTGCAGTCGCACGTTGATCAGGGTCTGCGGGAACAGCGAGACACCGTCCAGCAGGTCCGACAGCTGCCGGCCGCTGCGGCAGACCGCCTCCAGCACCAGCAGGCTGCTGACGATGCCGTCGCCGGTCGTGTGACGGTCCAGGGCCAGCAGGTGGCCGGAGCCCTCCCCGCCCAACTGCCAGCCACGGGCAGCCAGTTCCTCGAGCACGTAGCGGTCACCCACCTTGGCGCGGACGAACTCGACGTCACGCTGGCGCAGCGCGACCTCGACCGCCATGTTGGTCATCAGCGTGCCGACAGCGCCCGGAACACGCTCGCCGCGCGCCAAGCGGTCCGCGACCATGACGTAGAGCAACTCGTCGCCGTTGTACAGGCGCCCCTGGCCATCGACCATCTGCAGCCGGTCGGCGTCGCCATCCAGCGCGATGCCGTAGTCCGCACCGTGTTCCTTGACCGCCGCGACCACCGCCGCCGGCGCGGTGGCGCCGACCTTGTCATTGATGTTGTAGCCGTCCGGCTTGGTGCCGATGGGGATCACCTCCGCGCCGAGTTCATGGAACACGGAGGGAGCCACCTGATAGGCCGCGCCATGCGCCGCATCCACCACCAGCTTCATGCCGCGCAGGCTGAGGTCGCTGCTGAAGCTGGCCTTGCAGAACTCGATGTAGCGGCCCTGCGCATCGTCGAGGCGACGGGCACGACCCAGACCGGCCGAATCCACCCAGACTGGCGGCTCGTCGAGCACCGCCTCGACATCCAGCTCCCAGGCGTCCGGCAGCTTCTCGCCCTTGGACGAGAAGAACTTGATGCCGTTGTCCGCGAACGGGTTGTGGGAGGCGGAGATCACCACGCCCAGATGCTGGCGCAGCGCTCGGGTCAGGTAGGCGACGCCCGGCGTCGGCAGCGGACCGGTCAGCAGCACGTTCACACCCGCGGAGGCGAAGCCCGCCTCGAGCGCCGACTCGAGCATGTAGCCGGAGATGCGGGTGTCCTTGCCGATCAGGACGCTGGGCTTGCTGTAGCTGCGCTTGAGGACGCGCCCCACCGCATGACCCAGTCGAAGCATGAAATCAGGGGTGATGGGCGTCTGACCCACGGTCCCGCGGATTCCGTCGGTACCGAAATACTTCCGGCTCATTGATTCGACCTCCTGCGACTTCGGATTTCCAGAATCCGCGGATTGTCGCCCAAGCGGACCGGGCGCCAGACGCCCTGTCCGCCCGAACCCGCAATCACGGGATCAGGCAACGGTGACAAGCGGTAATGCGGCGCTCAGACCTGCGGCGCGCCAAACGCCTGCCAGACCTTCAGCGCATCGACCGTGGGCGCGACGTCATGCACGCGCAGCACGCGCGCGCCCAAGGTGGCGGAGGCCAGCGCCGCGCCGACGCTGGCGGCGACGCGGTCGTCCACGGCCTTGCCCGTGACGGCACCCAGCGTGGACTTTCGGGACCAGCCGACCAGCAGCGGCCGCCCCAGCGCGAGCAACTCCCGCTGCCGACGTTGCAGAGCCAGGTTCTGCTCAACCGTCTTCGCGAAGCCATAGCCGGGGTCCAGCGTCACGCGATCCGCCGCGATGCCCTGCGCGACGACCTGCGCCAGCCGATCCCGCAGGAAGTCGGCCACCTCCGCGACGACATCGCCATAGTCCGTCAACTGCTGCATGCCGGCGGGCTCGCCGCGCATGTGCATCAGACAGAGGCCCGCACTGCCATGCTCGGCCAGCAGCGGGACCGCGCCCTCGTCCCGCAGCGCCTGCACGTCGTTGATGATGTCCACGCCAAGATCGAGCGCTCGGCGCATCACCTCGGTCTTGCAGGTATCGACCGACACCGGCACGCCGAAATTGAGCGCGGCGCGCAGGACGGGCTCGAGGCGGGACCACTCCTCATCGGGCGCCAGACGCGGCGCACCGGGCCGGGTGGACTCGCCACCGATGTCGAGGATGTCCACGCCCTCGCCGAGCAAGCTCTCGCAGTAGTCGATGGCGCGAAACGCGTCATCATGGCGACCGCCGTCCGAGAAGGAATCCGGCGTGACGTTGACGATGCCCATCACGAGCGGCCGCTCCGCCAGGTCAAGGTCGAAGCGGGTGGTTTTCCAGATCTGCGGGGAAGTCATGGGCGAAAGTGTGTCGCGCTCGCGGAGGCGCGCTCGGCGCGCCGCGGCCAAGCCGGCAGTATGACGTAAGCCGAAAGGACCCTGGGCGCATGGGCACCGGACAGGATCGGTCGCAGGGCTCCCCGCCCGATGATTCCCGTCCGCCCATGCAAAAGGCCGGTCCTGGGACCGGCCTTCGGGGCGGCGCGCCACACGCGCCGCGGGGACATGTCGTCGATCAGGCCGCGGCCGGCGCGCTGCCCGTGCTGACGGCCGGCGTGCCGCCGTTGTCAGCCTTGTTGCTCGGCGGCGTCCAGTCCTTCGGAGGCCGAGGAGGCTTGCCATCCATGATGTCCTGCACTTGCTCGGCATCGATGGTCTCCCACTCGAGCAGTGCCGTGGCCATGGCGTGCATCTTGTCCTTGTTGTCCTCGATCAGCTTGCGCGCGATCGCGTACTGCTCGTCGAGGATGCGACGGACTTCGACGTCGACCTTCTGCATGGTCTCTTCGCTGATGTTGGTCGTGCGCGTGACCGAACGGCCCAGGAAGACCTCGCCCTCGTTCTCGCTGTAGACCATCGGGCCCAGCGCGTCGGACATGCCGTAGCGCATCACCATGTCGCGGGCCAGTTGGGTGGCCTTGTTGAAGTCGTCGGACGCGCCGGTGGTGCGCTGGTCCATGAAGACCTCTTCCGCGATACGGCCGCCGAACAGCATCGAGATCTTGGACAGCGCCCAGATCTTGTCGTAGCCGTAGCGATCCTTCTCAGGCAGCGTGAACGTGACACCCAGCGCGCGGCCGCGCGGCACGATCGTCACCTTGTGCAGCGGATCGGACTTCGGCAGCAGCCAGCCGATCAGCGCGTGGCCGGCCTCGTGGTACGCGGTGTTCTTCAGCTCTTCCGGATCCATCACGGCCGAGCGACGCTCGGGTCCCATGAAGATCTTGTCCTTGGCCATCTCGAAGTCGCGCATCTCGACGATGCGGGCGCTGCGGCGGGCGGCCATCAGCGCAGCCTCGTTCACCAGGTTGGCGAGGTCCGCGCCGGACATGCCCGGCGTGCCACGGGCCAGCACGTTCGCGCTGACATCCTGGCTCACCGGCACCTTGCGCATGTGCACGTTCAGGATCTGCTCGCGACCCCGCACGTCCGGCAGCGTCACGTAGACCTGGCGGTCGAAGCGGCCCGGACGCAGCAGCGCCGGGTCAAGGATGTCCGGACGGTTGGTCGCGGCCATCACGATGACGCCCAGGTTGGTCTCGAAGCCGTCCATCTCGACCAGCATCTGGTTGAGGGTCTGCTCGCGCTCGTCGTTGCCGCCGCCGAGGCCGGCGCCGCGATGGCGGCCGACCGCGTCGATCTCATCGACGAAGATGATGCAGGGGGCGCTCTTCTTGGCCTGCTCGAACATGTCGCGCACACGGGCCGCGCCCACGCCGACGAACATCTCGACGAAGTCGGAACCCGAGATCGTGAAGAACGGGACCTTGGCCTCACCCGCGATGGCCTTGGCCAGCAGCGTCTTGCCGGTACCCGGAGGGCCGACCAGCAGCACGCCGCGCGGGATGCGACCGCCCAGCTTCTGGAACTTCTGCGGATCCTTCAGGAAGTCCACCAGTTCCTTGACCTCTTCCTTGGCCTCGTCGCAACCGGCGACGTCGGCGAAGGTGGTGCTGTTGTTGGCCTCGTCCAGCATGCGCGCCTTGGACTTGCCGAAACTGAAGGCGCCGCCCTTGCCGCCGCCCTGCATCTGCCGCATGAAGTAGACCCACACGGCGATCAGCAGCAGCATCGGGCCCCAGCTGAGCAGGATGCTCATCAGGACCGAGGGCTCCTCACGGGGCTTGGCGTCGAACTTGACGCCGTAGTTGATCAGGTCGCCGACCAGACCGCGATCCATGAACGGCGCGGTGGTGCGGAGCTTGTTGCCGTCGCTCGTCTGGGCGACGATCTCCGTGCCGGCCGGGGTCTCCTGCAGGGTGACCTGCTTGACGCGCTTCGCGCGGACTTCCTCGAGGAAGTCAGAGTAGGCGATCGGATTCCCCTGGGTTGCGCTGCGATCGAACTGCTTGAAGACAGTGAACAGCACGAGGGCGATCACCATCCACACAGCCACTTTCGAGAACCACTGATTGTTCACCGCGACTCCTTTGTCATTCCATCACTGCCCAAGCCCGCCGATCAGCGGCGGAGGCAGTCTTTCACGGCATATAGGGTTGATTCTAGGACAGTCAAGTCCCTCGCCTTGATTGGCAATTCCACACGCCTCGATAGATATTGCCACGCCCCCACCCTTTCGACAGGAAGAAGCGGGGCCGACTTCCCCGGCTGATCGCCCTGCCGCGGGCGAAACGTGACGATTTCCGCCCTTCCCGGCGCCGCGCCGGCCGCGACTCAGGACGACTTGAGCCCGATGCCGACGAGGAAGTTCTCCGACGAGCGCTCCCGCGAGGCCTTGGGCTTGCTGGTCTTGACCTTCTTGAACTGCGCCCGGAAGGCGTGGACCAGTTGGTCGTACCCGCTGCCATGGAACACCTTGGCAACCAGCGCGCCTTCCGGCTTCAGATGCTGCTTCGAGAAGTCGAGCGCCAGTTCGATCAAGTGCTCCATGCGGGCCGCGTCGGTGCTTTCGATGCCGGACAGATTGGGCGCCATGTCCGACACCACAAGATCCACCTTCGCGCCACCGAGCGCGGCCTCGAGCTGCGTCAGCACCTCTTCCTCGCGGAAATCGCCCTGGATGAACTCCACGCCCTCGATCGGCTCGAAATCGAGCAGGTCCAGCGCGATGATGCGACCGTTGAGCTGACCGACGGCCGCCCCGCCCGCTCCCGCCTCCTTGGGCGCGAAACGGCGGCGCAGGTACTGGCTCCACGCGCCGGGCGAGGCGCCGAGGTCCACCACCACCTGACCCGGACGGATCAACTGGAACTCCTCGTCGATCTCCTTGAGCTTGTAGGCGGCGCGGGAGCGATAGCCCTCTTTCTGCGCCAATTTCACGTAAGGATCGTTGACGTGGTTGTTGAGCCACGCCTTGTTCACCTTCTTGCTTTTGGTATCGACTTTCATTGCACGGATAATAGGCGGATGCCTGCTATTCAATTGACCCCTGCCCAGCGCAAGGAAAAGCGCGCCGACGCACACCACCTCGACCCGGTGGTGATGATCGGCGCCGATGGTCTGACCGCCGCCGTGACCAAGGAGGTCGACGCCGCGCTCAAGGCCCATGGCCTGATCAAGGTCCGCGTGATGTCGGACGATCGCCAGAACCGCGAAGAGATCCTCGCCCAACTCTCGGACACGCTCGACGCCGCCCCCATCCAGCACATCGGCAAGCTGCTGGTGCTGTGGCGCCCGATGCCGGAGAAGGAAAAGGCCGTCAAGGAAGACGCCCGCCCCGCTCCGAAGACGGTGAAGATCGTGAAGTTCTCCAAGAGCGGCAACAACCGTCCTCAGATCAAGAAGGTCACCGTGCTGGGCAACCAGCGCGTCACGCAAGGCGGCGAGGTCAAACGCGCCAAGAAGCCGCGCCAGACCAGCGTCAAGAAGGCCAGCCAAGGCTGAACTTCGACGACGGCCGCGCGCGCCCGACGGCTCGCGAGGGCCTCAACGACAAGACGGTCCACGGGCCGTCTTTGCATTGGGGCGCCGAGATCCGGCGAGCACCCCTGTCAGCGAGCGGGTGCCGGCGCGATGCGCGGCATCACCCGCCACGCCAGCACGAGCACCGTGATCATCCGGAGCCCGAAGAACACCATCGAGACGGCGTGCAACTGCAGGAAGGTCCAACTGCCCTGCCCCTGCCGCGCGACCTCCATCATCGGCTCGAGCGCGTAATAGCTGGCGGCGGTGAAGCCGATGGCCAACAACGGCAGCAGGAACCCAAGGTTCATGGCCGAGCCGCCCACGTCGCCATCGCGATGCAACCGCCGCTCCATCAGGATCAGCAGGATGCCCGCGGCGAGCGCGAAGCGCGCATCCAGCTCGAACAGACGACCGACGTAGCGACCCGCCATCGCGCGCTCCAGCGTCGCGAACGCGTTCGGCGCGGCCAGCAGGGCCACCGTCAGCAGCTCGCCGGCCCAGAGGGCCGCCAGCAGGGCACGGATGCGCAGCAGCATCGCCGTCGAACCCTCAGATGTAGCGGACTTCGACGATCTCGTAGCGCTTGATGCCACCAGGGGCTTGCACCTCGGCGACGTCGCCGGCTTCCTTGCCGATCAGCGCACGCGCGATCGGGGAGCTGATCGAGATCAGACCCTGCTTGAGGTCGGCCTCGTCGTCGCCGACGATCTGGTACGTGACCTCGTTGCCGGACTCTTCCTCTTCCAGGTCGACGGTGGTACCGAACACCACCTTGCCACCCGCATCCACGGACGACGGGTCGATCACCTGCGCCGCGGCCAGCTTGCCCTCGATCTCGAGGATGCGGCCTTCGATGAAGCCCTGCTTGTCCTTGGCGGCCTCGTACTCGGCGTTCTCGGACAGGTCGCCCTGGGCGCGCGCCTCGGAGATGGCGTTGATCACGGCATGACGTTCGACCGTCTTCAGTCGATGCAGTTCTTCCTTGAGCTTCTCAGCACCGCGCTTGGTCAATGGGATCGTGGCCATGTCTCTAGAACCTTGAAAAACAAAACAAACCGCCGCAGCCGCTCAGGGGGCCTGAGCAGGCGGCGGCGGAATGGATGGGGCAGTTTAATGCAGTTCGGCGTGCAGCTCTTGCAGCGATTGCACCAGTAGACCGTCCTTGTGCTTCATGCCCTCGACGGCCGCTTCGCAGCCCGCCATGGTCGTGTAGTACGTGACCCGGTTGGCCAGCGCGGCCTGACGGATGTGACGGCTGTCGGCGATCGCGGCGCGGGTCTCGTCCACCGTCGTGAAGACCAGCTGGATGTCACCACCCTTGATCATGTCGACGATGTGCGGACGGCCGTCCTTGACCTTGTTGACGACGCGCACCGGCACGCCGGCCGCTTCGATCGCGGCCGCGGTGCCCTTGGTCGCGACGACGCCGAAGCCCAGCGCCACCAGGTCGCGGGCCAGCACCACCGCGCGGTCCTTGTCGTTGTTCTTGACCGTGATCAGCACGTTGCCCTGACGCGGCAGGCGCGAGCCCGCACCCAGCTGGCTCTTGAGCATCGCTTCGCCGAAGGTCCGGCCGGCGCCCATGACTTCACCGGTCGAACGCATTTCCGGGCTGAGGATCGGGTCCACGCCAGGGAACTTGTTGAACGGGAAGACGGCTTCCTTGACGCTGTAGTACGGGGGCTGGATCTCGACCGGGGGCTTGCCGCCCGCGGCCTTCTGGTCCTTGAGCTTGACGCCCGCCATGCAGCGCGCGGCGATCTTGGCCAGCGGCTGGCTGGTCGCCTTCGACACGAAGGGCACGGTGCGCGAGGCACGCGGGTTGACTTCGAGCACGTAGACCGTGTTCTCGGCCAGGCCCTTGGTCACGTCGCCCTGGATCGCGAACTGCACGTTCATCAGGCCCACGACCTTCAGCGCCTTGGCCATGGCCGCGGTCTGACGGCGCAGTTCGTCCTGCAGCTCCTTGGACAGCGTGTACGGGGGCAGCGAGCAGGCCGAGTCGCCCGAGTGGATACCCGCCGCCTCGATGTGCTCCATGATGCCGCCCATCATGGTGTCCTCGCCGTCGCAGATGCAGTCGACGTCGACCTCGACCGCGTCCTCCAGGAAGCGGTCCAGCAACACCGGCGACTTCTCGCTGACGCGCACGGCCTCGCGCATGTAGCGCTCCAGGTCCTTGTCGCCGTGGACGATCTCCATCGCGCGACCGCCCAGCACGTAGCTGGGGCGCACGACCAGCGGGTAGCCGATCTCGTTGGCCAGCGCGACGGCCTGGTCTTCGTTGCGCGCGGTGCGGTTGGGCGGCTGACGCAGACCCAGCTCATGCAGCAGTTTCTGGAAGCGCTCGCGGTCCTCGGCGATGTCGATGGAATCCGGGGTCGTGCCGATGATGGGCACGCCGTTGGCTTCCAGGTCCAGCGCCAGCTTCAACGGGGTCTGGCCGCCGTACTGCACGATCACGCCGACCGGCTTTTCCTTGGCCACGATCTCCAGTACGTCCTCGAGCGTCACCGGCTCGAAGTAAAGGCGGTCCGAGGTGTCGTAGTCGGTCGAGACCGTCTCGGGATTGCAGTTGACCATGATGGTCTCGTAGCCGTCCTCGCGCATCGCGAGGGCCGCATGGACGCAGCAGTAGTCGAACTCGATGCCCTGACCGATCCGGTTCGGGCCGCCGCCCAGCACCATGATCTTCTTCTTGTCGGTCGGATTGGCCTCGCACTCCTCGTCGTACGTGGAGTACATGTAGGCCGTCTGCGTCGCGAACTCCGCGGCGCAGGTGTCGACGCGCTTGTAGACCGGGCGCACGTTCAGTGCATGACGGGTCTTGCGGACCTCGTGCTGGTTCGTGCCCAGCAGCTTGGCCAGGCGCTTGTCCGAGAAGCCCTTCTTCTTCAGCAGGCGCAGCTCGTCGACCGACAGGCCCGCCAGCTCGCGACCCTTCAGGCTCTGCTCGATCTTGATCAGCTGCTCGATCTGGGCCAGGAACCACGGATCGATCTTGGTTTCCTCGAAGACCTCGTCCAGCGTCATGCCGATGCGGAAGGCGTCGCCCAGGAACAGGATGCGCGACGGGCCGGGCTCGCCGATTTCCTGCACGATCTCCTCGCGGTCGGTGCTGACCTCGGACAGACCGTCGATGCCGGTCTCCAGGCCGCGCAGCGCCTTCTGGAAGGACTCCTGGAAGTTGCGGCCCATGGCCATCACTTCGCCGACGGACTTCATCTGCGTCGTCAGACGCGAGTCGGCCATCGGGAACTTCTCGAAGGCGAAGCGGGGGATCTTCGTCACGACGTAGTCGATGCTGGGCTCGAACGAGGCCGGGGTGATGCCGCCGGTGATGTCGTTCTTGAGCTCGTCCAGCGTGTAGCCGACAGCCAGCTTCGCGGCGATCTTGGCGATCGGGAAGCCGGTGGCCTTGGAAGCCAGCGCCGACGAACGCGACACGCGCGGGTTCATCTCGATGACGACCATGCGGCCATCGACCGGATTGATCGAGAACTGCACGTTGGAGCCGCCGGTGTCCACGCCGATTTCGCGCAGGATCGCGATCGAGGCGTTGCGCAGCAGCTGGTACTCCTTGTCGGTCAGCGTCTGCGCCGGAGCCACGGTGATCGAGTCGCCGGTGTGGATGCCCATCGGGTCCAGGTTCTCGATCGAGCACACGATGATGCAGTTGTCCGCCTTGTCGCGGACCACTTCCATCTCGTATTCCTTCCAGCCGATCAGCGACTCCTCGATGAGCAGCTCATTGGTCGGGGACAGGTCGAGGCCGCGCTTGCAGATCTCCTCGAACTCTTCCGGGTTGTAGGCGATGCCGCCGCCGGTACCGCCCAGCGTGAAGCTGGGGCGGATCACCATCGGGAAGCCGCTGCCGCCGATGTCCGCGTGGATGCGCTTCTGCACACCCCAGGCCTCTTCCAGCGAATGCGCGATGCCGGACCGGGCCGAGCCCAGTCCGATCTTGGTCATCGCGTCCTTGAACTTCAGACGGTCCTCGGCCTTCTCGATCGCGTGCTCGTTGGCGCCGATCATCTCGACCTTGTACTTGTCCAGCACGCCGTGCTTGTGCAGGTCCAGCGCGCAGTTCAGCGCGGTCTGGCCACCCATGGTCGGCAGGATCGCGTCGGGACGTTCCTTGGCGATGATCTTCTCGACCACCTGCCAGGTGATGGGCTCGATGTAGGTGACGTCCGCGGTGTCCGGGTCCGTCATGATGGTCGCCGGGTTGCTGTTCACCAGGATGACCTTGTAGCCCTCCTCGCGCAGCGCCTTGCAGGCCTGGGCGCCCGAATAGTCGAACTCGCAGGCCTGGCCGATGATGATCGGGCCGGCGCCGATGATGAGGATGCTTTTGATATCAGAACGCTTGGGCATAACTCGTCTCCCCCTTCATCAGGCCTTGGACATCAGACCGATGAAGCGGTCGAACAGATACGAAATGTCGTGCGGGCCGGGGCTCGCTTCCGGGTGACCCTGGAAGCAGAAGGCCGGCTTGTCGGTGCGGGCCAGGCCCTGCAGCGTGCCGTCGAACAGGCTGACGTGCGTCGGGCGCAGGTTGGCGGGCAGCGTGTCGGGATCGACCGCGAAGCCGTGGTTCTGGCTGGTGATGCTGACGCGGCCGTTGTCCAGATCCTTCACCGGGTGGTTCGCGCCGTGATGGCCGAACTTCATCTTGAAGGTCTTGGCGCCGGAGGCCAGCGCCATGATCTGGTGACCCAGGCAGATGCCGAAGGTGGGGATGCCCGCCTCGATCAGCTGCGCGGTCGCCTTGATGGCGTAGTCGCAGGGCTCCGGATCGCCGGGGCCGTTGGACAGGAAGACGCCGTCCGGCTCGAGGTCGAAGACCTCCGACGCGGGCGTCTGCGCCGGCACGACCGTGATCTTGCAGCCGCGCGAGGCCAGCATGCGCAGGATGTTGCTCTTCACGCCGAAGTCGTAGGCGACGACGTGGAATTTCGGGGCGGTCTGGTCGCCGTAGCCTTGGCCGAGCGTCCACTCGGTCTCGGTCCAGGTCTCGCGCTCGGCGCGGCTGACGACCTTGGCCAAATCCAGGCCGGCCATGCTGGGCGCGCCCTTGGCCAGGGCGATCGCCTCGTCGATGTGGGCCTGCGTGATCTGCTCACCGGCGTCCAGCGCCAGGATGCAGCCGTTCTGGGCACCCTTCTCGCGCAGCACGCGCGTCAGGCGGCGCGTGTCGATGTCCGCGATCGCGACCGTGCCTTCGTCGCGCAGGTACTGGCGCAGCGTGCGGTTCTTGCGGAAGTTCGAGTCGAGGACCGGCGCCTCCTTGATGATCAGGCCAGCGGCATGGATCTTCGACGCCTCGACGTCCTCATCGTTGACGCCGTAGTTGCCGATGTGCGGATACGTCAGGGTGACGATCTGGCGGCAGTAGCTCGGGTCGGTGAGGATTTCTTGGTAGCCGGTGAGCGAGGTGTTGAACACCACTTCACCGACGGTTCGGCCGCTCGCGGCGAGCGACGAACCCTTGAAGACCGTGCCGTCTGCCAGGGCAAGAATCGCGGGAGGAGCGGAAAGCAGATCGGGCAGCACGGGAAACTCCGTTGTTGTGCGCGCGCCCAGCTCTGCTTCGGGGTCTCCGACGCGCATCGCGCGCACGCCTTGGACGACTCGGCGTGCGGGTGCGCTCAGGACTCCTGTGAAGGAGTGGATCCCGTGGGGATCCGATGCGTTCGGGGATGAAGTGTGCGGGGCGCGGTAGGTTGCGGGTAAACCTGCAAAGTATAACCCGCCAGGGTATCTACCGAGAAGATTTGCGCAAACAGGTCATCACGTCGACACGTGAAAGCCGGCCGCCAGCCGCGAGGTCGCGCCGCGCGCGATCCTCGTGAACCCCGATGGCGACGGGGGAATCGGCCGAGATCAGCCGACGCGGCGAACCGATCTCGGCGCGAAGAAGCCAGGGATCAGCCCAGCGCGGCGATGCCTGCCTTGGCGATCTGCGCGTCCTCGTTGGACTTCACGCCGCTGACGCCCACCGCACCGATGCAGAAGCCGTCGACCATCACCGGCACGCCACCCTCGAGCATCCCTTCCAGCGGCACGCTCAGGAAGGCGTTGCGGCCGTTGTTGACGATGTCCTCGTAGACCTTGGAATCGCGACGACCCATCGCGGCCGTCTTGGCCTTGGCGGGGGCGATCACGGCGGACGTCGCCGCGGCATTGTCCAGACGCTGCAACCACAGCAGATGGCCGCCGTCATCGACGATGGCGATGGTCACCGGCCAGTTGTTCTTGAGCGCCTCGGCTTCCGCGGCGGCGGCGATGCGCTTGACCTCGTCCAGGCTCAGGTAAGGCTTCTGCTTCATGGGGGCTCCTCGTGTTCCGGGTGAAGAAAGTGATGGGCTTCTTGGCCGCCGACTTTAACGAAGCCTTAAGGTCGCCGCCTACAATGGTCGCAACACTTTTTTCATGGGGCGCACGCACATGAGCAACCAGAGCTACCAACCTCAAACCGGCGACTTCGGCTACGGCTCGTCGCTGGCCGCGGACCGCCAGCGCGTCCTGCGCAACACGTACGCGCTGCTGGCGCTGTCGCTGATCCCCACGGTGCTGGGCGCCTGGATCGGCGTCGCCACCGGCATCTTCGCCACGATGGGCCCGGGCCTGTCGATGATCGTGTTCTTCGCCGGCGCCTTCGGCCTGATGTTCCTGATCGAGAAGACCAAGAACTCGTCGGCCGGCGTGTTCGCGCTGCTGGGCTTCACGTTCTTCATGGGCCTGATGCTGTCGCGCCTGCTGGCCTGGACGCTGGGCTTCAAGAACGGCGGCTCGCTGATCATGATGGCCGGCGGGGGCACCGCGGCGATCTTCTTCGCGATGGCCACGCTGGCCACCGTCGTCAAGCGCGACCTGTCGGGCCTGCAGAAGTTCCTGTTCGTGGGCGCCGTGATCGCGATGATCGCCGGCATCGCCAACGTGTTCCTGCAGTCCACCGGCGTGCATCTGGCGCTGCTGGTGGCCGTGCTGGGCATCTTCTCGGCCTTCCTGCTGGTGGACGTCAAGCGCATCGTCGATGGCGGCGAGACCAACTACATCAGCGCCACGCTGAACATCTACCTGGACCTGTACAACGTGTTCACCGCGCTGCTGCAGCTGCTGGGCATCTTCGGCGGCGACCGCGAGTAATCCGGCGACAGCCACCTTCGCGCCACCTCGGCCACGAGGTCGGCGCCAACGAGAAAGGGGTCCGTCGGACCCCTTTCTGCTTTGCTGGCCGAGCGCCGTCGCGCCCTCGAGCCTCTGCCTCAGCGCTCGAACACCGCGATGCTCTCGACGTGGGCCGTGTGCGGGAACATGTTGACCGCGCCCGCGTTCGTGCAGCGGTAGCCCGCCACGTTGACCAGCAGGCCCGCGTCGCGCGCCAGCGTGGCCGGGTTGCAGGACACGTAGACGATGCGCTTGGGTGGCGTCCAGCCCGGCGCCAACGACGGATCTTGCACCAGGTCCGCCAGCGCCTTGGCCAGCGCGAACGCGCCCTCGCGCGGCGGGTCGACCAGCCAGCGATCCGACTCGCCGTCGGCGGCCAGCAGCTGCGGCGTCATCTCGAACAGGTTGCGCGCGACGAAGGACGCCTTGTGATCGAGCTGGTTGCGCGCCGCGTTCTCTCGCGACCGCTGCACCAGCGCCTCGCTGCCCTCGATGCCCAGCACCTCGCGGGCCTGCGTCGCCAGCGGCAGCGTGAAGTTGCCCAGACCGCAGAACCAGTCGATGACGCGCTCGCCCGGCTGCACAGCCAGCAGACGCAGCGCGCGGCCGACAAGAACCGTGTTGATGTGGTGATTGACCTGCGTGAAGTCGGTCGGCTTGAAGGGCATCACGACGCCGAATTCCGGCAGCGTGTAGGCCAGCTCCGGACCGTCGGCATCGAGCAGATGCACCGTCTCCGGCCCCTTGGGTTGCAGCCACCATTGCACACCGCGCTCGGCGGCGAAGGCGCGCAGCTTGTCGACGTCACCGGCGCTCAGCGGCTCCAGATGCCGCAGCACCAGCGCGATCACTTCCTGGCCGTCGTTGTTGCCGATGGCGAGCTCGATCTGCGGCAGCCGATCGCGCGCGTCCATCGCGCCGATCAGCTCGCGCAGCGGCATCAGCATCGCGCTCACCTGCTCGGGCAGCACCTTGCAGACCTGCATGTCGGCGATGTAGCGACTCTTGCGCTCGTGGAAGCCCACCAGCACATGCCCCTTCTTCGGCACGTAGCGCACCGACAGGCGCGCGCGATAGCGATAACCGGTCGCGGGACCCTCGATCGGACGAAGCAACTGCTCGGGCTTGACCTTGCCGAGGTGCCACAGGTTGTCTTCCAGCACACGCTGCTTGACCGCCACCTGGGCCGCCGGGTGGAGATGCTGCATCTTGCAGCCCCCGCAGGCGCCGGCATGGAGGCCGAAATGCGGACACACCGGCCGCACGCGTTGCGAGCTCTCGCGGCGCATGGCCACCAACGCGGCCTGCTCCCAGTTGTTCTTCTTGCGGCCGACGGCGACCTGCACTTCCTCGCCGGGCAAGGCGCCCTCGATGAAGACGACCTTGCCTTCGCTGTTATGGGCGACGCCCTGCGCTTCCAGGTCCAGCGATTCGACCTTCAGCCATTCCGATACATCAGTCATGGGCGCGCATTATCCCAGCGCGCGATGGGGCACTCCCTCAGAAGATCGAATCGCGCGAGATGCCTTGCCGCATCATGTTGCGCTTGAGCTTGGCCAGCGCCTCGATCTGGATCTGCCGAATGCGCTCCCGCGTCAACCCGAGCCTCACGGCCAGGATGTCCAGCGTCTCCGGCTCGCGGTCCGCGAGCCCGTAGCGCCCCGCGAGCACCTCGCGCTCGCGATCGCTGAGCGAGGCCAGCCCTGTCTTCAGCAAGTCTTCCAGCTCGTGGCTGAGCCGCAATCCCGCCGGGTCGATGGCCGTCTCGTCGGCGACCAGGTCCAGCATCGATTCGCCGCCCTCGCCGTTGCGGTCGACGGGCGAATCCAGCGAACTGGGCAACTCCGCATAGGCCAGCAGCTCGGCGATCTCGTCGACCGGCCGCCCCAGCGCCTGGGCGACGTCCTCGGCCCGCACGACGCCCTCGCCACCCCGCTCCGCGGCAACAGCCTCCAGCGCGCGGCGCGCCTTCAGCACCTGATTCAGTTCGCGCACGATGTGCACCGGCAAGCGGACCAGCCGTGCCTGGTGCATCAGCGCGCGCTCGACGGCCTGACGGATCCACCAGCTCGCGTAGGTGGAAAAACGGAAGCCGCGTTCGGGCTCGAACTTGCCGATCGCGTGCATCAGGCCGAGATTGCCCTCCTCGATGAGATCGCTCATCGGCAGACCGCGGCCCAGATAGTTCTTGGCGATGCTCACGACCAGGCGCAGGTTGTGCTCGATCATGGCCTGGCGAGCGTCGAAGTCGCCCGCCCTCGCCTTCACGGCGGTGTCGAACTCTTCCTGCGGCGTCAGCAGCGGCGTGCGCCGAATGTCGCGCAGATACGCTTGCAGCGCATTGGTCGCGTCGCCATCGGCGGGACCGAGATCCCCCTTGCTGGCGCGGCCGTTGCGCGCGCCGGCGGCGCCTTCGCCGCGCAGGGCGCGGGCCTCGTCATCCTCGTCGGGGTCGCTCGCGGGCTCGCCGTCGCCGGCCGATCCGTCGGCGCGCGTCTCGTCCCCTTCAAGCGGTTCATGACCATCGCGGCCCTCATGGCCATCGAACCCGTCATGTCCGGCGGAAGCCTCGTGTCCATCGGCCAACTCGTGGCCATCATGCGAGCGCCGGGGCTCATGCGCATCACGCGCCGCATGCGCGTCGTGCCCGCCGGCCGCCGGATCCGTGCCGGCGATCGAGGGCTGCAACGCGAAACGGCCTGGATGGTCCAGGCCGTCGGTCGGAAGGTGACCGTCTGTCGAAGAGGCGCGTTGCATGTTCATGTCGCGGCGCCTCCTTGAGCGCCTCAGCGCGCGGGCAGCAGCTTCGAAGGATCGATCGGCTTGCCCTGCTTGCGCACCTCGAAGTGCAGCTTGACCTGGTCCGCGTCGCTCGAACCCATCTCGGCAATCTTCTGGCCCTTGCGCACCACTTGGTCTTCCTTCACCAGCAGCGTCTGGTTATGCGCGTAGGCCGTCAGGTAGTTCGTGCTGTGCTTGATGATGATCATGTTGCCGTATCCGCGCAACCCCGCGCCCGCATACATCACGCGGCCATCGGCGGCGGCGAACACCGGATCCCCGGCCTTGCCGGAGAAGGACATGCCCTTGTTGCGGACCTCGTCGAAACCCGCCACGACCTGACCGGACGCCGGCCAGCCCCAGCTGATGTCGTCGTCGTCCTTGGTCGCGGGGCTGGACGAGGCGGTGGTCGTCGGGGTCGACGTGGCGGCGGAGGCCGCCGGGCTCGTCGCGGGCGTCTTGCTGTCCAGCGGGCGGGTCTCGACCTTGGAGGCGGCCAGCGGGCGCGTGGTCACGGCGCTCGGATCGACCCCCGGGGGCGCCACGCGCAAGACCTGACCCACCTCGATCAGGTTGGGGTTGTCCATGCCGTTCCACTTGGCGACGTCGCGCCAGCCCTGGCCGTTGTCCATCGCGATGCGGATCAGCGTGTCGCCCGGCTTGACGGTGTAGTAGCCGGGCTTGCCGGCGTTCTCGGCGCCGGGCAGCGGCTTGGATTCGGGAGCCGGCGTGACGGCGGTGCCGGTGATCGACGAGGACGCGCCCGCGCTCTTGCCGACGCTGCGATCCTCGACCGGCGCGCGATGCGGGGTCGACGTGCAACCCGCGAGCGCCAGCAACACCACGGAGGTCCAAAGCAGCGGAAGACGGAGAAGTTGTTGCATGCGCTCGTGAGGTCTCGTTTGGGGAATCGTGCAGCGGGGCGAATTCGTGGGCCGCGGTGGCGGCCCGGCCGTGCGCTACATGACGCCGGATTTTAGGGGCACGAAGAGCACCGCCTCATGCAGGCTGCGCACAAAGCGCGATCCCGAGGCGTCGCGGACGTGATCGATCAGCACCAGGACCTGGCCGCGACCGCCCGGGGCCGTCATCGGCGCGACCAGACGACCACCGGGGGCGAGCTGGTCCAGCCAGGCCTGCGGGATGTCGTCGCCGCCCGCGGCCGCGATGATGCTGTCGTACGGGGCCGAGGGCACATGGCCCAGCATGCCGTCGCCGTAGACCAGCCGGATCTGGTGATAGCCGGTGAGGTTGAGCCGGGCCTTGTCGTGCAGCGGCTTGAGCCGCTCGATGGACACGACCTGTTTCGAGAGTTGCATCAGCAGCGCGGCCTGGTAGCCGCAGCCGGTGCCGATCTCCAGCACCTTGCCCAGATGGCCGCGCTGGCGCGCGCCGGGCGCGTCCATCATCAGCGCCATCATCCGGCCGACCACCGAGGGCTTGGAGATCGTCTGCCCATGGCCGATGGGCAGGCTGGTGTCCTCGTAGGCCTGCGTCGCGAGCGCCGAGTCGACGAACTCGTGACGGGGGACGGTCGCCAGCGACTGCAGCACGCGCTCGTCGCTCAGCCCCTCGCGCCGCAGGCGCTGGACCATGCGCTGACGCACGCCCACCGAGTCCAGGCCGATGCCGATCGGCGTGGACTGGCGCGCCTTGATCGCGGCGGCCTGCTGCCAGTGGCCTTGCGGCTTGATGGGCTCGCGCGCCTCGGCGGCCGCGGCGGCGCTCGGACGCGGCGTCGTGCCGAGCTGGTTCAGCGACAGCGGGAAGCGCTTGGGCCGCGGCGGCGTCTGGGTCATGCGCGTCCGTCGGTCCGCAGACGACGGCTCCAGTCGCCCAGCGTCGCGTGCTCGGTCAGGTCGACCTGCAGCGGCGTGACCGACACGGCCCCGTTGGCGGTGGCGTGGAAGTCCGTGCCCTCGCCCGCCTCGCGCGCGTTCCCGGCCGGTCCGATCCAGTAGATCATCTCGCCGCGCGGGCTGCGCTGCTGGATGGTGGCCTCGCTCGCATGGCGGCGGCCCAGGCGCGTGATCTGCCGCGGCAGCGCGGCCGCGTCGGCCCGATTCGGAATGTTCACGCTGAGCAGGAAGGGGTGGCCCAGCCCGCCGGCGATGACGTCCTGGACCAGTTGACGCGCGGTCGCGGCCGCGGCGTCGATGTGGCCCCAGCCCTTGTCGACCTGCGAGAACGCGATCGACGGGATGCCGAAGAGGTAGCCCTCGGTGGCGGCGGCGACCGTGCCCGAGTAGAGCGTGTCGTCGCCCATGTTGGCGCCGTTGTTGATGCCCGAGAGCACCAGGTCCGGGCGATAGTCCAGCAGCCCCGTCAGCGCCAGGTGGACGCAGTCGGACGGCGTCCCGTTGACGTAGCGGAAGCCGTTGGCCGCGGTGTAGACCGACAACGGGCGGCTCAGGGTGAGCGAGTTGGAAGTGCCGCTGGCGTTCTGCTCGGGCGCGATCACGTCGATCTGGCCGAGCCCTTCGCACGCGCGGACCAGGGCATGCAGGCCGGGGGCCAGGTAGCCGTCGTCGTTGGCGATGAGGATGCGCATGGGCGGCATTGTAGGCACCGTCACCTCAGCGACGCGAGGAGCGATGCCCGCCCCCTACCATCCGGCCGACCCCGGGTGGACGCGGGCCGGACGGATGCCGGCGGCCACCCGATCCCTACACCACGAACCGGCCCGCGAGACGGACCCGGAACCAGGAGATCCCCATGAAGGCATGGCTGTGCGAGAACCCGATCGGCGTCGAGGCGCTGCAATGGAAGGAACTGCCCTCCCCGCAGCCCGGCCCGGGCCAGCTGAAGGTCGCGATCAAGGCCGCGAGCCTGAACTTCCCCGACCTGCTGATCGTGCAGAACAAGTACCAGATGAAGCCGTCGCTGCCCTTCGTCCCCGGCACCGAGTTCGCCGGCGTGGTCGAGGCGGTGGGCGACGGCGTGACCGGGTTCAAGCCCGGCGACGCGGTGGCGGCCTTCACCGGCACGGGCGGCTTCGGCACCGAGGCGCTGGTCCCGGCCGCGCTGGCCCTGCCGCTGCCCCCGGGCTTCCCGTTCCAGGACGCGGCCGCCTTCATCTGCACCTACGCCACCAGCCACCACGCGCTGATGGACCGCGCGGCGCTGCAGCCCGGCGAGACCGTGCTGATCCTGGGCGCCGCCGGCGGCGTGGGCACGGCGGCCATCCAGATCGCCAAGGCGGCGGGCGCGCGCGTGATTGCGGCGGCCTCGTCGGACGAGAAGCTGGCCCGCTGCCGCGAGATCGGCGCGGACGCCACCATCAACTACGCCACCGGCTCGCTGCGCGACGAGATCAAGGCCTTGACCGAGGGCAAGGGTCCGGACGTCATCTACGACCCGGTCGGCGGCGACCTCGCCGAGGCGGCCTTCCGCTCGATCGGCTGGCGCGGCCGCTATCTGGTGGTGGGCTTCGCGCAGGGCGCGATCCCGGCGCTGCCGCTGAACCTGGCGCTGCTCAAGGGCGCGTCGCTGGTGGGCGTGTTCTGGGGCGAATTCGCCAAGCGCGAACCCAAGCGCAACGCCGCGATGATGATGGAACTGGCCCAGTGGTACGCCGCCGGCAAGATCCGCCCGGTCATCGACCAGGTGCTGCCCATGACGCAGCTCCCACAGGCCTTCGCGCGCATGAGCACTCGCCAGGTCGTGGGCAAGCTGGTGGTCGTCAACGACTGAACGGACGCGCGGCCGTCCCGCCCTCCCGCCGTCCGGCGGATCGGGGCGACCGCCCATCCAAGCCCCTCGATCACCGGAGCGGCGCCTCGCCATCCTCCATCGGGGGGACGCCAGAGGGAAAGGCGGCCTGTCGCAGGCGCGGCGACACCCTTCTTCACGGGGCATGCAAGCGAGGGGGCCCCTGCTAGGATGCGGCCAGCTTTCGCTCTCCACACCATGGCCGTCAAAGTTCTCATCGTCGAAGACAACCCCGTCGCCCGCAGCTTCCTGTGCCGCGTGGTGCGAGAGAGTTTCAGCGACGGCATGGAGATCACCGAGGCCGGCGATCTGGAAGGCGCGCGCCGCCAGCTGTCCAAGGTCGAGGCCGAAACCGGCGCGGCGGGCTTCAAGCTCATCCTGGTCGACCTGGAGCTGCCCGACGGCAACGGCATGGAGTTCCTGGGCGAGCTCGCCGGCAAGCCGGCGGTCAAGATCGTCACCACGCTGTACTCCGACGACGACCACCTCTTCCCCGCCCTGCAGCGCGGCGCCGACGGCTACCTGCTGAAGGAAGACCGCTTCGAGGTGCTGGTCGAGGAACTGCAACGCATCGTCCGCGGCCAGCCGCCGCTGTCGCCGGCGATCGCGCGGCGCCTGCTGCAGCATTTCCGCCCGGGCTCGAGCGGCGATTCGGGCCCGATGGGGCTGAACTCCGGCTTCGGCAGCCTGACCTCCAGCGCCACGACCCTCGGCCGCGGCGTCACGCTGGACCCGCAGCCGGAATGGGAGCGCCTGACGCCCCGCGAGAACGAGGTGCTGACTTACCTGAGCAAGGGCTTCACGATCAAGGAGATCGCGAACCTGATGGGCATCAAGTGGTTCACCGTCAACGACCACATCAAGTCCATCTACAAGAAGCTCAATGTCTCCAGCCGCGCGGAAGCGGCCGTGCTGGCGAGCAAGCAAGGGCTGGTGTGATCGGCTGAGCCCACCACCTCGACGACGAAGCGCCCGACACCGGGCGCTTTTTCTTTGGGGCCTTCGTGAACCGACGGGCCTCGGGCCGTCAGCCCGAGTCCGAGTCCGAGTCCGAGTCCGAGCCTGAGCCTGAGCAGGGGCTGGCCTGCGAGCCCGGGGGCGGCTTGAGCCTCAGGCCCCGGCGAAGTCCTCGTCCTTGAGCGCCCGCAGCGCCGCATCCAGGCCGGTGGCGTCACCGCCGAGTTGCCGGCTCGCCTCGCGGGCGGCTTCCAGCACCTGCCGGCAGGCCTCGCGCATGGCGTCGGGCGGCCCCAGCCGCGTGCGCGGCCCCGAGATCGCCAGCGCCCCCATCACCTCGCCGCCCACGCCGAACACCGGCGCCGAGACCGAGGCCGTGTCCGGATCCCGCTCCCCGCGCGACAACGACCACAGCTGGCGCCGGATCACCTCATGGCCGCCCGCCTTGTCCGCGGAGAAGGCGCACAGCACCTTGCCCGAGGCGCCCTGGTCCAGCGTGTACTGCTGGCCGATGACGACCGCCGCGCGCACCGACCGCGAGGGTTCCGCGCGAAACAGCGCCACCCGCGCGTCGCCGTGCCGGACGTAGAACGACGCGGTCTCCCCGGTCGCCACGCTGAGCTGCTTGAGCAGCGGCTCGATCACATGCCCGACGTGGTACGAGCGCTGGTAGACCGCCGCCAGCCGCAGCGGCGCCGGACCGACCGCGTAGCTGCCGTCGGCGAGCTTGCGGATGAAGCCGCCGTGCTCCAGCGCGCCGAGCAGCCGCAGCGCGGTGCTCTTGTAGAGATCGGTCCGTCGAGCGAGCTCGGTCAGCGACAAGCGGTCGTCGTCCGGCCCGAACGCCGCCAGCAGCGCGAACGCGCGATCCAGCACCGCGACGCCGCTGCCGGCGCCGTTCGCCTCCGCGGCCTCATGACCGCGCTCGGAACTCTCGATGTTTTTCTTGGGCATGCATGGTCCTCGGGACGCGGATTGTCCGGGCTCGCCGCGCAGACACGCGCGGTCCCAGCAGCGCCCATCCTTCGGGTTAACCCCGAAGACAGCCCTCCGCATCGATCTCTAAAGTTCTGTTTAGCAGATCATAGTTCTATCCAATAGAACATCACAACCCGGAGACAACCCTCATGCCCAGCTTCCGTGCCTCCCTGGCCGTCGCGGCGATCGTGACGATCAGCGCCGCTTCGATGCTCCCCCTGACCGCCGCGCGGGCCGAGTCGCCCTACCCGGCCGAGCCGATCAAGATGCTGGTGCCCTTCCCGCCCGGCGGCGGCACGGACATCGTGACCCGCCTGGTCGTGGACCGCATGCGCGAGGACACCCAGTGGACCTTCATCGTCGACAACAAGGCCGGCGCGGGCGGCAACATCGGGCTGGACGCCGTCGCCAAGAGCAAGGCCGACGGCTACACCCTGGGCATGGGCCAGACCGCCAACCTGGCGATCAACCCGGCCCTGTATCCCAAGATGCCCTACGACCCGACCAAGGCCTTCGTGCCGGTGGCGCTGGTCGCGGGTCAGCCGGTGGTGCTGGTGGTCGGGCCCAGCTCGAAATTCAAGACCGTCGCCGAGCTGGTGGCCGCCGCCAAGGCAAAGCCTGGCACCTTGACCATGGCGTCCGCCGGCAACGGCACCGTCGGCCACCTGACCGGAGAGCTCTTCTCCCGCCAGGCCGGCATCAACGCGACGCATGTGCCCTACAAGGGCGCGGGACCGGCCGCGACGGACCTGCTGGGCGGCCAGGTCGACTACTACTTCGCCACGCCGCAGACGGTGATCGGCTTCATCAAGTCGGGCCGGCTGCGCGCGCTGGCGGTGAGCTCGCCCAAGAGGCTGCCGGTGCTGCCGGACGTCCCGACCGTGGCCGAAAGCGGCTTCCCGGGCTTCGACACCAGCGACTGGAAGATGATCGTCGCGCCCGCCGGCACGCCGCCGGCCGTCGTGCAGCGCCTGAACGCGCAGGTCGAGAAGGCCATGTCCAAGGCCGCCACCATCGGCCGCCTGCAGGCCGAGGGCAGCGTGCCGATGTGGGCCTCGCCGCAGCAGACCGCGCAGTTCCTCAAGACCGAGCAGAAGCGCTGGGGCGACCTGGTCCGCAGCGCCCACGTGAAGCTGGATTGAGCCCGCCATGACCGACGACTCCTCCACAAGCAAGACCGCTGCCCCCGTCGGCACGGGGACCGGCACGGGCGCGGGCACGGGCACGGGCACTGCTGCTGTTGGTGCTGGTGCTGCCGGTGCCGGTGCCGGTGCTGGTGCTGGTGCCGGTGCTGGTGCTGGTGCTGGTGCTGGTGCTGCAACGGCATCGAGCTCGCCCCGGACACCACCGCGGCCGCTGCGCGGCATCCGCGTGCTGGACCTCACCAACGTGCTGGCCGGCCCCTTCGCGTGCCACCAGCTGGCGCATCTGGGCGCCGACGTCATCAAGGTCGAGGCGCGCCTGGGCGGCGACCTGGCGCGCCAGCTCGGCGCCGATGTCGAGCTCAACCGGCGCCACATGGGCGCGTCCTTCCTGGCGCAGAACGCCGGCAAGCGCTCGATCACGATCGACCTCAAGCACCCGCGCGGCCTGGAGGTCTTCCGCCGCCTGGTCGCCGGCGCCGACGTGGTCGTCGAGAACTTCCGCCCCGGCGTGATGGCGCGCCTGGGCGCGGGCTTCGAGGTCCTGAAGCGGCACAACCCCAGGCTCGTGTACTGCGCGATCTCCGGCTTCGGCCAGGACGGCCCGCTGCGCGACCTGCCGGCCTATGACCAGATCATCCAGGGCATGTCCGGGATGATGAGCATCACCGGCGACGCCACCAGCGCGCCCTGCCGCGTCGGCTATCCGGTGGCCGACACGCTGGGCGGCATGACTGCGGCCTTCGCGATCGCGGCGGCGCTGGCCGACCGGCATCGCACCGAGGCCACCTTCCTGGACATCTCCATGCTGGAGGCCGCGATGGCGACCATGGGCTGGGCCGTGTCCAACCTGCTGGTCGCCGGTCGCGAGCCGCAGCCCATGGGCAACGACAACGTCACCGCCAGCCCCTCGGGCACCTTCCGCACCGGTCGCGGCCTGCTCAACATCGCCGCCAACAAGCAGGAGCAGTTCGAGGCCGTCTGCGACGTCGTCGGCCATCCCGCGTGGAAGACGGATGCGCGCTTCGCCGATCGCCATGCGCGGCTGCGCCACCGGGCCGAGCTCAAGCAGTTGCTGGAGCAGGCGCTCGCGACGCGGCGCGCGGACGAGTGGTGGGAGCGCTTCAACGCCGCGGGCGTGCCGGCCGGCCCGGTGCTGACGGTGAAGGAAGCGCTCGCGCAGCCCCAGATCGCGGACCGTGGCCTGGTGGGCGAGTTCCGCGACATGCCGGGCATCGAGCGCGATGTGCGCGTCGTCCGCACCGGCATCAAGATCGACGGCCGCGCGCCGACGGTCGACACCCCACCGCCCCAACTGGGCGAGCACGCCGACGAGATCCTGGCCTCGCTCGGCTACGACGCGGCGGCGCGCGCCGTGCTGCGCGAGGAGAAGGCGATATGAGCGGGCAAGACATGACCCCGGATGACACCCCCACGTCCCGAGGATCCGCCGAGGTCCTCGACACTGGCTCTGGCTCTGGCACTCGTGCTGCTGGCGCTGGCGCTGCTGGTGCTGGTGCTGGTGCTAGCGCTGGTGCTAGTGGCGCTGGTGCTGGTGGCGCAAGCGCGGTCGCGGGCGCGGGCGCGGTGAAGGCCGCCAGGGACCCCAGCGTCTCGGACTGGTGGACGACCTCGATCATCGAGATGTCGCCCGGCGTGATCCGCTATCGCGGGCATGCGGTCGAGGACCTGATCGGCCGGACCAGCTTCGCCCAGATGATCTGGCTGATGACGCGCGGCGCGCTGCCGAGCGAGGACGAGGCCCGCTTGCTCGACGCGGCCCTGATGTCGGCGGTCGACCACGGTCCGCAGGCGCCCAGCATTGCCATCGCCCGCATGGCCGCGACCTGCGGTGTCGGCCTGAACAATGCGATGGCCTCGGCGCTCAACGTGCTGGGCGACGTGCACGGCGGCGCGGGGGAGCAGGCGGTGGAGATGTACCGCGCGATCGCCGATCGCGTCGACGCGGGCCTGCCGCTGGAGGACGCCGTCGCCCAGGGCCTCGACGAGGCCATCGACCGCCACGGCAAGTTCGTGTCCGGCTTCGGTCACCGCTTCCACCCGGTCGATCCGCGGGCGGCGCCGCTGCTGGCGCTGGTCGACGCGGCGGCGGCGCGGGGTGTCGTGTCGGGGCGATTCGCCCGCATCGGGCGCGCGGTCGAGCAGGCGCTCGAGCGCCGCAAGAACGGCCGCCGCATCCCGATGAACATCGACGGCGCGACGGCGGTGATCTACGCGGAGCTGGGCTTCCCCGCTCCGCTGGCGCGCGGCCTGTTCTGCCTGTCGCGTTCGGTGGGCATCCTGGCTCACGCCTGGGAACAGACGCAGCAAGGCGGCCGCAACAAGGGGCCGATGCCGAGGAACTACCTCTGGACCTATGACGGCCCCGCTCGCCCCGACGCACAGGACGGTCCCAGCGGCCCAGCCGGTTCGAACGGCCCGCACGGCTTTGGCGGTCCGTGCAGGACCGGGAGCACGGACGTCCAGAGCGCTCAGCCCGGCGGCTGAAGCGGCGCGCTCAGACGCGGCTCACTTCGACTCGAGCTTCGCCACCGGCACCATCGTGATGGCGGCGATCTCGCCGCCGAGGTGGCGCACCTTGACGACCAGCGCCTGGCCGACGTCCTTCTCGGCCAGCGCCTGGATCTCGCGAGCCTTGGCGCCCGCCACGGCGCGGCCCTCGACCTCGAGCACCTCGTCGCCGACCTTCAGCCCGCCGTGCTCGGCCGGCGAGCCCGGCGTGACCTTGGAGATCTTCACGGACTTCAGCGTCGGGTTGAGGAAGAAGCCCTCGCTCTCGATGTTCAGGCCGAAGCCGAAGACCCCGCGTTCGCCCGCCACGGCCAGCGTGGACGCCACCATCAGTCCCGCCGCCACCAGCATCCGCACCCGGCTCCGCACCTGGTGCCGCGTCGTCACGATCGTCGTCATGGAACTCTCCCCCTGAGGAAATGGTCGCCGGAGTATGCAGGAGCCGACGCCCGTTCCGCGCCCGCCGTACGCCCCGTGCCAGGACTTGCACCGCCGACCGTGCCAGGTCTTGCACCGCCGGCCATGTCAGGTCTTGCGCCGCCCGCCGCGCCAGGTCTTGCGTCGCGCGTCGTGCGTCGTGCGTCGCGCGTCGGGGACCACGGTGCGAGGCCTGCGGCCTGCGGGCCGGCACCGCCGCCGCTGCGACCGCCACCGCCACCGCTGCCGCTGCCGCGGCGGTCGCCGTCGATGTCGGCCGGTGGCCGTGTCGGTGGCCGTGGCGGTGCCGATGTCGATGTCGCCGTCGATGTCGATGTCGATGTCGATGTCGATGTCGATCTCATGACACCCGAGGGAAACCCCTCGATCCTGATCGCGCGTTCAGGATTCCTTCAGACGCCCGCTCGTACTCTTCCGCCCGTCCCGTCGAGCCGGCTTCCCGCGCACGACGCCCATCCCTCAAGCCACGGAGCGTTCATGGATCCCGACCCTAGTAGTCGCCGACCGGCGGCACGCGCCGCCTCCTCCCGTTTCTCGCCGTCATCGCGGGACACGCGCGTCCGGATCCCTCTCGCTTGAACCCGAGGGGCCGCGGCGCCGCCCGCAGGAGCCCCTCATGCTGTTCTTTCTCGCCGCTTCCGTCTTCTCCACCCTCTCGGCCCTGCGCGCCTTCGGCCCCCTGCGCGCCGTGGCCGCCCTCGGCGCCTTCCGCCGCTTCCTGGCTGCCCGTGTCCGGCGCCGCGACGTGCTGCGCGACCTGCTCGCCGGCGCCGTCGCCCGCCGCCGGGTCGAGCGCATCGACACGCTGCTCTCGCTGCACGGCCCGCAGGCCTTCGCTCTGGCGGTGAGCGCCCTGCCCCCGCGCGTCGCCGCCGATGCCCTGTCCGTCCTGCCCGAGCCGCGCCGCCAGGCCGTGCTGACCCGTCTGCCCGGCCGGGTGCGCGCCCAGTTGCCCTTCGGCAAGTCGCGCGAGCACCTCGCCCCCCCGGCGCGCGGCTCGCTGCAAGGGCTGCTGCTGCCGCTGGCGTCCTGACCGACGGCGGACCACGCCCCTCGGCACGGCCCGCCCGGTCGATCGGCTGATGCCGGCCGGGCCCGTCCTTCGCGGCCGCCCCCGTGCCGCCCCTGTCCCTCGTGCGAGACCGCGCGACGCCCGCCGAAGCCCTCGGCGGGCGCCGCATGCGGTCCGGTCTCGCCCGTCCCTGTCTCAGACCACCCCTCTCTGGAGAACCTCGCCATGAGGACACCCGCCCGCCCCCTGCCGACTCGACCCCGCCCGACCGCGCGCGCGTCGCGGCTCGCGCTGACGCCCCTGTGCCTGCTGCTGCTTCCGTCCCTGCTGCTGAGCGGCTGCGGTGACGGCCAGGCCGCCGCCGGCTCGACCGGCGCGAGCACCGCCTCCGCCGCCATCGGCGCGGAAGCCGGCTCCGCGGCCGCGCCCGCCGCGCTGCGCCATGACGGCGCCGACGTCGTCGTGCCCGAACGCTCGCCGCTGCGCGGCCGCATCGTCGTCGCCGCGGTCGAGCAGCGCGCCGTCGAGCAGCCCATCACCGCGCCCGGCACCATCGAGGCCCTCCCCGATCACCTGGCCCGCATCACCCCGCCGGTCAGCGGCCGCATCGAGCGGCTGCAGCGCGCGCTGGGCGACTCGGTCAAGGCGGGCGACGTGCTGTTCGCGCTGGACTCGGCCGACGTCAGCGCCGCGCAGGGCGACGCCGCCAAGGCCCGCAACGCGGCGGCGCAGGCGCATCGCGACCTCGACCGGCAGCAGTTGCTCTTCGACGCCGACATCGCGCCCCGCAAGGACCTGGAGGCGGCGCAGCTCGCCCGCACGCAGGCCGACAGCGACCTCGCCACCGCGCAGGCCAAGCTCGCGCAGCTGGGCGCCGGCAACGCCACGGGACGCCGCCTGCTGGTGCGCGCGCCGCTGGCCGGCCGCGTCATCGAGATGAGCGCCGCGCCCGGCGGCTACTGGAACGACATCAACGCCCCGCTGATGACCATCGCGGATCTAAGCCAGGTCTCGGTCACCGCCGCCGTCCCGGAGAAGGACCTCGCGCAGGTCTTCGTCGGCCAGAAGGCCCGCGTGCGCCTGAACGCCTGGCCAGACGCGCCGCGCGACGGGACCGTCCGCTACATCGGCGAGGTGCTCGATGCCGACACCCGTACCGTCAAGGTCCGCCTGATCCTGGACAACGCGGACGGCCGGTTGCGTCCCGGCATGTTCGCCAAGGTCCAGTTCTCCGGCCCCTCGCACGACGCACCGGTGGTGCCGTCCTCCGCGCTGCTGCAAAGCGGCCTGTTCACCCGCGTCTTCGTCGAGCAGTCGCCCGGCCGCTACCGCGCGCGGGACGTCAACGTCGGCGCGTCGCTGGGCGATGCGGTCGAGATCGTGTCCGGCCTGAAGCCGGGCGAGCGCGTCGTCGTGCGCGAAGGAGTGCTCCTCAATGATTGAGCGCCTGGTTTCCCTCTGCTTCGAGCGCCGCGGCATCGTCTGGCTGGTCTTCGCCTTCGCCGCGCTGTACGGCGTGCACAGCTTCCGGCAGCTGCCCATCGAGGCCTATCCCGACATCGCCGACGTCACCTCCCAGATCGTCACCCAGGTCAACGGCCTGGCCGCCGAGGAGGTCGAGCAGCAGATCACCATCCCCATCGAGCGCGCCCTGCTGGGCACACCCGGCATGCAGGTGCTGCGCACGCGCAGCCTGTTCGGGCTGTCGCTGGTCACCGTCGTCTTCCAGGACGGCGTCGAGGGCTACTGGTCCCGCGAGCGGCTCCAGGAGCGGCTGGCCGAGCTCTCGCTGCCCTACAACGCCAAGCCCGGCCTGGATCCCTACACCTCGCCCACCGGCGAGATCTACCGCTACACGCTGGAGAGCCCCACCCGCAGCCTGCGCGAGCTCTCGGAGCTGCAGTTCTGGACCGTCATCCCGCGCCTGAAGAAGGTCGCGGGCGTGGTCGACGTGACCAACTTCGGCGGGCTGACCACGCAGTTCATGCTGGAGCTGGACCCGGCGCGGCTCACGCAGTACGGCCTGACGCTGAGCCAGGTGGTGGACGCGGTCAACGCCAACAACAACAGCGGCGGCGGCAGCGTCGTGGACCGCGGCGAGCAGTCCTACGTGGTGCGCGGCGTGGGCCTGCTGCACTCGCTGGAGGACATGGGCAACGTGGTGGTGAAGACCGCCGGCGGCGTGCCCGTGCTGGTCAAGGACCTGGGCCGGCTGCGCTACGGCAACGTCGAGCGGCGCGGCATCCTGGGCAAGGACCGCAACGGCGACACCCTCGAGGGCATCGTGCTCCTGCTCAAGGAGACCAATCCCTCGCAGACCCTGGACGGCCTGCATGCGGCGGTCGCGGAGCTCAACGGCAAGCTGCTGCCGGGCGACGTCAAGATCGTCCCCTACCTCGACCGCGCCACGCTGATCGAGAAGACCGCCCACACCGTCAGCCACACCATGATCGAAGGCATGGTCGTCGTCACCCTGGTGCTGCTGCTGTTCCTGGGCAGCCCGCGCGCGGCGATCGTGGTCGCGGCGACGATTCCGCTGGCGCTGCTGTTCGCCTTCATCTTCATGCACCACGCCAAGGTGCCGGCCAACCTGCTGTCGCTGGGCGCGATCGACTTCGGCATCCTGGTCGACGGCGCGGTGGTGGTGGTCGAGAACATCCTGCGGCGCCGCGAGCACGAGGCCGAGCGCCTGCTCACGCCGCGCGACGCGATCACCGCGACGCTGCAGGTGGCGCGGCCGATCTTCTTCGGCATGGCCGTGATCGCCGCGGCCTACCTGCCGCTCTTCGCCTTCGAGCGCATCGAGTACAAGCTCTTCAGCCCGATGGCCTACGCCGTCGGCGCGGCGCTGGTCGGCGCGCTGCTGGTGGCGCTGATGCTCACGCCCGCGCTGGCCTGGCTCGCCTTCCGCCGGCCGCGCCGGATCTTCCGCAACCAGCCGCTGGAGGCGCTGCAGGCGCGCTACGCCCGCTTCCTCGACGGGGCCGTCGGCGCGCACCGCCGGCTGGCGCTGGCGGTGGCCGTCGCGGCGCTGCTGCTGGTCGGCCTGGCCGGGACCATCGGGCGGGACTTCCTGCCCTACCTGGACGAGGGCTCGATCTGGCTGCAGGTGCAGATGCCGCCGGGCATCACGCTGGACAAGGCCGCCGGCATGGCCGACGAGCTGCGCAAGGCGGCGCTGGAATTCCCCGAGGTCGCCACCATCGTCACCCAGACCGGCCGCAACGACGACGGCACCGACTACTGGACGCCGTCCCACATCGAGGCCAGCGTCGGCCTCAAGCCCTACGACACCTGGACCACGCCCGGTGGCAAGCAGGGCCTGATCCGGCGCATGGGCGAGCGCTTCGCGCGCATGCCGGGCTACTCGGTGTCCTTCATGCAGCCCATGATCGACGGCGTGCAGGACAAGCTGTCGGGCGCGCACAGCGACCTGGTGGTCAAGGTCTTCGGCGACGACCTGGACGAGGGCCGGCGCATCGCGGCCCGCGTGGCCGAGGTGCTGCGCGGCATCCCCGGCGCGGCGGACGTGGCGGTGGACGTGGAGCCGCCGCTGCCCAACCTGCGCATCGACCTGGACCGCGCCGCGGCCGCCCGGCTGGGCATCAACGCGGCCGACGTGGCCAACCTGATCTCGACGGGCATCGGCGGCACGTCGATCGGTCAGCTCTACGTGGGCGAGAAGAACTACGACATGACGGTGCGCTTCACGCCGGAGTCGCGCGCGAGCCCCCAGGTCATCGGCGATCTGCGCTTGACGGGGACCAACGGCGCGCAGGTGCCGCTGTCCGACGTGGCCCGCATCCGCACCACGGTCGGCGAGAGCGTCATCGTCCGCGAGATGGGCGAGCGCCACATCATCGTGCGCCTGAACACCCGCGGCCGGGACCTGTCGACCTTCCTGGCGGAGGCCGAGCCCGCGCTGGAGCGCGAGGTCCGCTTCGACCACCAGCGCTTCCACCTCGAGTGGGGCGGCCAGTTCGAGAACCTGCAGCGCGCGCAGCGCCGGCTGGCGGTGATCCTCCCGGCCACGCTGGGCGTGATGCTGCTGCTCCTGTTCGCCGAGTTCCGCAACCTGCGCCAGCCGCTGCTGGTGCTGGGCGTGGTGCCGCTGGCCATGATCGGCGGCTTCGCGGCCCTGCATCTGCGCGGGATGACGCTCAACGTGTCGAGCGCGGTCGGCTTCATCGCGCTGTTCGGCGTCGCCGTGCTGGGCGGGGTGCTGATGGTGGCGCAGATCAACCGGCTGCGGAACGAGGACCGACGCCCGCTGCGGGAGGCGGTGCTCGAAGGCGCCGCGTCGCGCATGCGGCCGGTGCTGATGACGGCGACCGTCGCCGCGCTGGGTCTGACGCCGGCCATGCTGGCCACCGGCCTGGGCAGCGACGTGCAGCGCCCGCTGGCGACGGTGGTCGTCGGCGGCCTGGCGACCGCCACGCTGCTGACGCTGCTGCTGATGCCCGCCCTCTACTACTGGATCGAGCAACGCGCCGAGCGCGCCGCCGCGAAGCGCGCGGCCAAGGCCGCGCTCGACGATCACGCCACGGAGTCCCTCGCATGATCCGCCTGCCTCTGCATCGCTCTCTCGTCGGTCTGCTCGCGGGGCTCTGCGTCGCCTCGGCGCAGGCCCAGTCCGCCGATCGCGACGGCCTCGTCGACTTCGCCACCTACCTGGACGCCATCGTCCGCACGAGCAACGACCTGGCGTCGCAGCGCGAGGCCGTGAGCTCGGCCCGCGCCGGCATCGGCATCGCCGGCCTGCGGCCGGATCCCTCGCTGTCGCTGGGCGCCGGACCGGTCGAGTTCAGCCGCGAGGTGAATCCCAAGCCACGCCTGGCGCAGAGCATCGGCCTGTCCTACACGATCGAGACCGGCGGCAAGCGCGAGCGCCGCATCGCGGTGGCCAACAGCCAGCTGCGGGTCAGCGAGGTCGCCCTGGAAGGCGCGAAGCGCCAGGCCTTCGCCGACGCGGCCGATGCCTTCATCGAGTCCTGCCGGACCCGCGAGGCGCTGCAGCGCCAGGAGGCCTCGCTGAAATCGCTGTCGGACATCGTGCGGATGAACGAGCTGCGCCACAGTGCGGGCGACCTCGGCGGCCTCGAGCTGCTGCAATCGCGCAACGAGCGCGACCAGTTCCTGGCCACCGTCGTGAAGGCGCGCGCCGATGCGCGGGCCGCGATGGAGGGGCTCTCCGCGCCCATGGGGCGGCGCTGGTCCGAGGTTTTCGGAACGCGGCTGCCGGGTTGCGCCTTCCAGCCAGGGCCGGCCTCCGAGGACGTCGACGCGCTGGTGAGCCGCGCCCTGGACGAGCGTGACGACGTGCGCGGCGCCCGGGCCGCGCTGGACGCTGCCCGGGCCGCCGCCGACCTGACCCGCGCCAACCGCAAGGTCGATCCCAATGTCAGCCTGAGCTACGGCTACACGCCGCAGGGCCGCCGCGGCATCGGCGACGACGGCGCGCCCACCGATCCGACGCCGCGGTCCAACACGCTGTCGGTGTCGCTGTCGGTGCCGATTCCGCTGTCACGGCTGGACAAGGGCGATCTGGTGCAGGCCGAGTCCGCGGTGACGCAGGCGATGCTGGCGCTGCGGCAGACCGAGCTCAAGGCCCAGGCGGATGTGCGTGTCACATTCGCGCAGTACAACGCCGCGCTGGAGAACCTCACCCGCTACCGCGACAGCACCCTGGGCGACTCGGACAAGGTGCTCGACGGCATGCGGACCTCGTACCGGCATGGCTCGGCCTCGCTGCTGGAGCTGCTGTCGGCGCAGCGCGCGGCCGACGACACGCACCTGGCCTACCTCCAGGCGCGCAGCGACCTGGCCACCGCCACGGTCAAGCTGCAGCTGAGCCTGGGCCGCCAGCCGGCGCTCTGAGCGCCCAGCGCGGGGCGTGCGGCCGGCCCGACGTCAGGGTCGGCGGTCGGCGGTCGGCGGTCCGCGGTCAGCGGTCGGCGGTCGGAGATCCGCAATCCGTGATCCGCAATCCGCAATCCGCAATCCGCAATCCGTGATCGGTGATCGGTGATCGGTGATCGGTGATCGGTGATCGGTGATCGGTGATCGGTGATCGGTGATCGGTGATCGGTGATCGATGGTCACGATCAACAACAACGATGAGATGAACAGGGAGAAGCGATGCATCTGATGCACTTTGACCTCGAGGCCTTCTTCGCCAGCCTGCAGGCGGTGACCCTGGCCTTCGTGCTGGGCGGCGTGATCGGCTTCGAGCGCCAGATGCGCCAGCGCACCGCGGGCTTGCGGACCAATGCGCTGGTGGCCGTCGGCGCCGCCGTCTTCGTCGACCTGGCGGTGCAGGTCAGCGCGCAGCACGGCGGGCCGGGACCGATGCAGGTGATCGCCTATGTGATCTCGGGCATCGGTTTCCTGGGCGCGGGCGCGATCATGAAGGAAGGCGCCAACATCAGCGGGCTCAACACGGCGGCGACGCTGTGGGGCTCGGCGGCGGTGGGCGCCTGCGCGGGCGCGGGACTGATGGCCCAGGCGCTGCTCGCCGCGGGCTATGTGCTGGCGGCCAACACGCTGCTGCGCCCGGTGGTGAACCGCATCAACCGCCGCCCGCTGCGCGAGGAGACCTCCGAGGCGACCTATACCGTCTACGTCATCTGCGAGCGCGCCCGCCGCGCCGAGGTGCTGGAGGCGCTGGCCGAGCGGCTGGAAGCCGCGCACTATCCGGCGCGCGATCTCCAGCAGCATCCCTTCGGTCAGACCGACTCGGAGATCGAGGCGGTGTTGTTCGCCACGGCCGTCGTGCCGGAGGAGCTCGACGCGGTGATGCTCGCGCTGGAGGCGCTGCCCGGCGTGTCGCAGGCCTTCTGGAACGCGTCGAGCGAGGATTGAGTGGCCGATGAATCTCCCCTCGCCCACGGCGTGGGAGAGGGGTTGGGGGAGAGGGCCGTCGCACGGCCAGAGCGCTCTTCGGGGTCCGTCGACGGGCGCTCGCTGCCTGCATCGGCCCTCACCCCCGCCCTCTCCCACGCCGTGGGAGAGGGGGTCATGCGGCGCCGGGCTATCGACGGGCGCGGCGCCGTGCGAGACTGCGCCGGCTGGAGAGACGGATGCCGAGGAGGAAGGCGCGATGAGGATTCTGCTGGTCGAGGACGACCGCAAGGCGGCGGCGCTGCTGACGCGCGGGCTGCGCGAGGAGGGCTTCGTGGTCGACCACGCGGCCACGATCGCCGAAGCGGACGAGGCGTCCTTCGTCACCACCCACGACCTGATCGTGCTTGACGGCATGCTGCCGGACGGCGACGGCGTGGCGCTGTGCCGCACGCTGCGCGCGCGCGGCCAGTCCGTGCCCGTGCTGATGCTCACCGCGCGCGATGCGCTCTCCGACCGCGTCGCCGGCCTGAACGCCGGTGCCGACGACTACCTCACCAAGCCCTTCGAGTTCGAGGAACTGCTGGCCCGCGTCCGCGCGCTCCTGCGGCGCTCCGAGATGACCCGCCCGCCGGTGCTCCAGGCCGAGGACCTCTCGCTGGACCCGGCCTCGCAGCAGGTCACCCGGGGCGGTGTCGCGATCGACCTGACGCCCAAGGAATTCGCGCTGCTGCAGGCGCTGATGCGCCAGCCCGGCGCGGTCGTGTCGCGCCAGCGCCTGGCCGAGCAGATCTGGCAGGGCGACCCGCTGGCCATCGACAACCTCATCGACGCCCATGTCAGCAAGCTGCGCCGCAAGATCGACGGCGAGGGCAAGCGCCCGCTGATCGAGACCGTGCGCGGCCGCGGCTTCCGCATTCGCGGGAGCGAGGATGCTTAGCTTCCGACGCCGGCTGGCGCTGGCGCACGTCGTCGTGGTGACGGCGGTGCTCGCCATCGCCGCCACGCTGACCTACCTGAGCCTCGTGGCCTCGCTGCGGCAGCAGCTGGACGGCGCGCTGCTGGTGCTGGCCGAGCAGGAGGCCAGCATGCTGGCCGCCAACCCGGACCTGCCGGTGACGGTGCACGAGGCCCCGTCCGCGGTGTCGGCTTCGGCTTCGGCCTCGGGGACGGGAACGGGAACGGCGCCGCCGCCCTCCTACGCGCGACTGGACCGGCTGGTGCAGATCATCGACCGCGACGGCCAGGTGCTGGCGCGCAGTGCCAACCTGGGCGCGTCGACGCTGCCCAGCGACGCCGCCTTGCTGGCCCGGCTGGCCGACGGCGAGGCGGTCTTCGAGAACCTCGCCTATGGCGACGAGCCGACGCGGCGCGTCTCGGTGCCGGTCCGGGGCGGACGCGCGCTGGCGGTGCAGGTGGCGGGCTCGCTGGACGACGTGGACCACAACATTGACGCCGCGGGCTGGATCTTCGGGGCGATGGGCGTGGTGCTGGTGGTCGTGCTCACGGTGACCGGCACGCTGATGACGGGGCGCGTGTTCGGCGCCATCGACGACGTGACGCGCCAGGCCCAGCGCATCGGGGACCGGACGCTGTCGGACCGGTTGCCGCATCCGGGGCCGCACGACGAGATGGGCCGCCTGATCGACACGCTCAACGACATGCTGGCCCGGCTGGAACAGGCCTTCGAGGCGCAGCGCCGTTTCACCGCGGATGCGTCGCATGAGCTGCGATCACCGTTGTCGCGGCTGCGCACGGAGCTCGAGATCACGCTGCGCCGCCCGCGCGAGCCGGCCGAGTATGTCGATGCGCTGCGCTCCAGCCTCGATGAGGTGGTGCGGCTGACCACGCTGGCGGAAGAGCTGCTGACGCTGGCGCGGCTGGACTCCGGCCAGGAATCGGCGACGGCGGCGTCGGTGGCGATCGCGCCGCTGCTCGAGGAAGTCGTCCGCCGGGCGCGGCCCGCCGCCACGCGGCGCGACGTCGACCTGCAGCTGGACACCCTCGCCACGGCGGACCCGGCCGCCTCGGAGGACGCCGACGGCGAGCCCGTCCCCGCGGCCTCGGCCGGACGCCCCATCGCGGCGCACCTGCCGAGGCAATTGCTGGTGCTGGTCGCGACCAACCTGGTGGACAACGCGGTCAAGTTCGCGCCGGCCGGTGGCACGGTGCGCGTGTCGCTGGGCACCCGCGAGGGCTGGTCCGCGATCGTCGTCGAGGACGACGGCCCCGGCATCCCCGAGGAGGAGCGCCCTCGCCTGTTCGAGCGCTTCTATCGTGGCGCCGGCGCGCGCGCCTCGGAGGTGCCCGGCACCGGCCTGGGTCTGGCCCTGTGCGACGCCATCGTGCGCGCGGCCGGCGGCCGGATCGACATCGACGACTCGCCGCTCGGCGGCGGACGCTTCTCGGTGCTGCTGCCGGCGCCGCGCTGACCCAGCGACCCGTCACCACGAGGGGGCATCCGGATGTCGCGGACAATCCGCGCCGGATTGGAAGGACCCCATGAAGATCGATGCCTATCTGGAACTGAGCGGGCTCGCCGCGCTGACCGGCGCGCTGGACGCCGCTGACGCCACCCGCTTCGCGGAATCGGCGCGCGCCCATCAGGCGGCGCTCGACGCCCTGATCACGCCCGAGTCGCTCGCCGCGACGCCGGTGACCTGGCAGTACCGCGTGCCCGAGCTGGGCGAAGGCGGCGCGTGCTCGCTCTTCGGTCAGCTGGCCGACAAGCCCTATGACCTGACGGCCATCCTCGGCGGCCGGACCGCCGAGGCCCAGCGCCTGGTGGCCGAGGCCACGCGCGTCGTCGACTACTACCAGCGCCACAGCCGCAGCCACTGGTTCGGCGTCTACCAGGCGCGTCCGAATGTCGCGGGCGAGCCGGTGCTGGTGAAGCTGGCCTACTTCGGCGCCGAGAGCCGCGCCGAGTTCCCGCTGACCGAGGACTTCGCCCAGGGCAGCAACAACAGCTGGGTCGGCCTGCGCGGCCAGGGCCGGCTGATCAACGACGTCGCGGCTTTCGTGGCCGAGGGCGGCGGCTACTACACCTGCGATCCCAAGGTGAACGCCGAGGCCTGCCTGCCGCTGTTCGGCGCGGGCGGCCGCGTCGCCGGCATCCTGGACTCGGAAGCCTTCGACAAGCAGTTCTTCGCGGGCGAGGAACTGGCCCTGGTCGTCGCCGTGGCGGCGACGCTGTCCGGCGGCGTGCTGGCCGGCAGGCACTGAGGCGCAGTTCCGGGTCCAGCCCTGGCCCTGCCGCCTCTGGCCTCGGCTTCAGGGCGAATCCCGGATTGTGATTCTGGGACTCGCCCTGCCTCGACCGAGGTCGATCAGGGCTGCTGCTGTTGCGCGGCCTGGGCCGCGCGGGCCCGGTCGGTGTAGCCCTTGTAGGCCGGCAGCGCGATCGCCGCCACGATGCCCAGGACGACGAAGGCCGGCAGGATCACCGCCAGGATGCGCACACCCCAGGTGTTGGGCGGAGGCATCGGACCAAAGCTGTTGCCGCCCTGATCGCCGCCCTTGATGGCCCAGATCAGCGTCACCAACGGGATGACCGACGCGATGGACCACCAGCCGCTGATGCCCATGTCGTGGCAGCGCTTGATGTTGGTGAGGAAGCCGAACCACAGCAGCCCGATGAAGGCCGCCACGTTGCACACGGCCGCCGCGTCGCCCGTTCCCAGCACGGCCGCCACGGCGAAGACGACCACCGTGTAGACGAGCCAGGCCCCGGTGGAGTACGCCAGATAGCGCAGGCGCCCGATCCGGCCCTTCGCCGAGAAGAGATTCACTTCGCCGACGCGGTCGTCGTCAGGGCGGATGTCGGCGACGCCGGCGATCGGCGGCGCGTACTGGTTGAAGGTCTGTTCGGTCATGGCTTTCTCCCTCGTCATGGCCACGGTCGGCCGTTGTCCTTGCCCTCATCGGGTCGATCGCTCAAAGCAGACCGGCCCGCTTCACCTCGTGATACCGGTTCACCAGCGCGGATGCGAGCGCCTGCGGCTCGACGTCGATGGACAGCCGGTCGTGATCGACCACGCGGGCGAAGGCGTCGTGCCGCGCCTGCGCCAGCAGGTGCGCGCTGGCCACCGCCACCGTGTCCTCGTCGGTGCCGATCGGCTGCGCGGCCATGCGGCCCAGCGCCGTCTCGCGCAGGCTGGCCAGCAGCACCAAGTGACGGCGGCGCAGCAGGCGCAGCGCCGGCTGCAGCTCGGGCGAATCCTCGTCGCGGAAGTTGGTCAGCACGATGACCAGCGAGCGCCGCCGCAGCCGGTGCGACAGCGCCTCCGCCGCGGCCAGGTAGTCGGAGTGGTGTCCACCCGGCTGCAGGTCGTGCATCTTGTTCATCAGCGCGTTCAGCGTGCCCATGCCCTTGCGCGGCGCGCAGTCGCGGCGCGTGCCTTCCTCGCAGCCGAAGGTCATCGCCCCCACCTCGTCGCCTTCGGACAGCGCGACGTAGGCCAGCAGCATCAGGGCATCCAGGGCGTCGTCGAAGTGGCTGGACCGCCCTTCCCCGGCCGACTGCTCGTCGGCCCGCATGCGCCGCCCGCAGTCGAGCAGGAACATCACGCACTGGTCGCGCTCGTCCTGGAACTCGCGCACCACCGGCTTGCGATGCCGCAGCGAGGCCTTCACGTCCAGGTGCCGCAGCGGATCGCCGCGACGGTACTCGGCCAGTTGCCGGAAATCGGTGCCCTGCCCCCGCTGGATGTAGTTCTTGATGCCGATCTGCGCCAGGCGCCGGTCGCCCGACAGCCAGGCATAGCGGGCCAGCGCCGCGAAGTTGGGATAGACCCGCAGGCCCTGGGCCTCGCCGACGCGATCGCGCACCTCGAAGAATCCGGCGCGCGTGCGCCACAGCAACTGCGTGACGCCGACCTGCGCCACGCCGCGCTGGCGTGCCGTGACCCGGAAGCGCAGCGGGCTGCGCGCGTGCGGCGCGGCCACCAGCGTCAACGGCAGGCCCTCGAAATCGAAGAGCGGATCCAGCTCGTCGAACACGGTCACGCGCCAGGCCAGCGGCCCGGCGTTGATCAGGTTCAGCTTCAGCTCGGTCGCCGCGCCGATGGCGAAGGCGGCCGGCAGTCCGCGCTCGACGCGCAGCCCCGCGGTCGACCACAGACGCAGGCTGCGCCACAGGTCGACGCCGGCCGCGGCCAGCAGCCCCGCGAGCGCCACCACGCCGAGCGGCGCCATGACGCGCAAGGGCGCGCCCAGCGACAGCGCCAGGGCGACGAGCAGCCCCAGCCCGGCCAGCACCCGGATGCTGGCCCGCGAGGGCACGACGACGCGACGGGCTGCGGGCTTCAAAGGCGCGGCGCCTCCACGCTGTCGAGCGCCGCCTGGAGGATCTCGTCCAGGTCGCGGCCCTCGATCTGGGCATCGGGCGCCATCGTCACGCGGTGACGCAGCACGGCCAGCGCCTGGCGCGCGATGTCATCCGGCGTGATGAAGTCGCGGCCGTTGATCAGCGCCACCGCCCGCGCCGCGCGCACCAGCGCCACGCTGGCGCGCGGGCCGGCGCCGAACTCGATGCCGGGCCAGTGGCGCGTCGTCCGCACCACGCGGACGGCGTAGTCGATGACGCGCTCGTCGGCATGCACCAGACCGGCCAGGCGCTGCAGCTCCAGCACCTGCACGTCGTCCAGCACCGCCTGCACCGCGTCCAGCGGCAGCTGGTGGCCGGCGCGGCCCGCCGTCACCAGCTGCACGACCGCGGCCTCCTCCTCATGCGTCGGATAGCCGATGCGGATCTGCAGCAGGAAGCGGTCCAGCTGGGCCTCGGGCAGCGGATAGGTGCCCTCGGTGTCGACCGGGTTCTGCGTGGCCATCACGATGAAGGGCCGCGGCAGCGCGAGGGTCTCGCCTTCCAGCGTGGCCTGGTACTCCTGCATCACCTCGAGCAGCGCGCTCTGCGTCTTGGCCGGCGCGCGGTTGATCTCGTCGGCCAGCAGCAGGTTGGTGAAGACGGGCCCCTGGCGCACGCGCAGCCGGCCCAGGCCGGGGCCGGTGTCGTCCAGCACGCTGTGGCCGACCACGTCCGCCGGCATCAGGTCCGGCGTGAACTGCACCCGCGCGTACTTGAGCTGCAGCGCTTGCGACAGCGCGCGCGCCAGCAGCGTCTTGCCCAGGCCGGGCACGCCCTCGACCAGCACGTGGCCCGAGGCCACCAGGGCGACGAGCATCTGCTCCACCGCCTGGGTCTGGCCGATCATGGCCTTGCCCACCTCGGTGCGCAGGGCATGCAGCCATTGGGTGGCGAGCTTGAGCTCCTCGGGCTTGATCATGGCGAGTGTCTTTCGTCTTGAGAGGTCAACAGCCGGCGGCGCGCCGACTCCAGCAATTGCAGGTGATGCGGCAGGGCCTTGCGGCCGCAGGCCTTCATGGCCATCGAGACCGACAGCGCCTCGGCCGGCAGCCCGGTCACCCGGGCGATGGCCTGCGCGCGATCGGCGGTCTTCAGGCGGGCGTAGCCCGGCAGGCGGCGCGCGGCGGCCTCGTCCAGCGCCCGTTGCTGCGCCAGCAGCAGCGCGTCGCGGCCATGGCGATGCAGGTAGGCGCCCAGGCCGCGGACCTGCTCGGCGATCGAGCGCCGTCCGCGCGAGGGCACCGCCCGCAGCGGGCCGAAGCGCACCGCGCCGCGCCACAGCACGGCGGCCAGCGCGGTCAGCAGGATCATCACGGCGACCCAGCCCTGGTGCCACAGCCACGGGAGCAGCGCCTCGCGCCTCTCGTTCAAGTAGATCCACGCGACGGCGCCCGGTTCCGCCCGCATCGCGGCGGCGGCCAGCAGCGGGTCCTCGCAGCGCAGCGGCGAGGCGTCGGTGAAGAAGCCGGCGTTGACGTTCAGCACGGTGACGGTGCCCTGTCCGACCGGCAGACGCATGACCTGGGCTCCCGAGCGTCCGAGCACCACCCAGTCCAGCGGCCGGTCACCCGCCTTGGGCGCCAGCCGTGAATACCAGCGGACGGGGCCGCAGAGCTTGAGCCATTCGTCAGCGCCGAAGACGCGTGGCGTCGACATCAGCGTCGAGCCGCCGCTCACCGGCAACGGCACCTCACGAACGCCGGAGGCCGCCGTCGCGGCCGGCACGGGGGCGGCGCGATCGGCCTTCTGCTCGTCGTCGTTCTCGTCGTCCTCGTCCTCGTCGTCCATGGCGCTCGAGGCGGCCTGCGAGGCCGCGGCTGGCGCTGACCGGACGGCCGTCGCCGGCGACGACTTCTGCGCACGCGACGCCGCGATCTCGACGATCGGCACCCAGTCCTTCAACGAGGTCTCGTCCCAGTTGGCGCCCTGCACCAGCACGAGGTGCCCGCCACGCTCGACCCAGGCGCGCAGCTGATCGCCCCGGCCGGGCACCATGTTCCATTCGTTGGACAGCAGCAGCAGCCGCGCGCCCTCCGGCGGCATACCGTCCAGCTGCTCGAAGTGCCGGGCCTGCATGCCCAGCTTGCGCAGCAGTTGCTCGAAGGCATAGACGGGGTTGTCGCGCGCCTCGCCCCGCGCCGGACGGGTGCCGGGTTCGTCGACCCATTCGGTGTTCACCGCGATCCACCAGCCCCCCAGGGCCAGCAGGATCACGAGGATCACGGCCATCACGCGATCGCGGGTCATGGGCGCCGCTCCGGCGCCATGCGCGCGTTGAAGCCCGCGCACAGCCATTCGAAGTCCTCGGGTGCCAGCTCGCGCCGCGCGTAGGCGACCGACTGCCAGCCGCTCACCAGCCGCGCCAGGAAGTCCTGCGCGTCGGGGCGCAGCCGCGACGAGGCCAGGGCCAGGCAATCGCTCTCGGTGCTGGCCGCGCGGATCGGCACGCCGTGGCCATGGACCAGGCGCGACAGCGCGCCGCGGTACAGCAGCGACAGCGCCGGGCGCGTCTCGCCGCGTTGCCACAAGGCGCGGGCGGCGGCGCCGATGTCGTCGGGCAGGCTCTCGGGCCGGATGTCCAGCGAGCCCACGTGCGTGGGCGCCTTCACCTGGGGTCGGGAATCACGGTCGCGCGTCTGGAACCAGTCGCGCAGCCGCAGCAGCACGAACACGAACAGGCCCGCGACGACCAGCCACATCGCGATCCGCAGGCCCGCGGACAGGCTCTGGAAGAAGTCCCGCCACCAGCCGGCATCGACCTTGTCGGCGGGATCCTTCTTCTCCTCGTCGTGCTTCTTGAAGCGCAGCGCACGTGTCTTGTCGGTGCCGGGCAACAGGGGATCCGCGCCGACGTCGCTCGCCGCCGCCATCACCGCGGACGCGGGGATCGCGGAGGTCCAGGCGCGCGACGGAGACACCGAGAACCTCACGCCGAGGTCGGACGCGGCGGGCGCCGCGGATTCGGCGGATTCGGCGGACGCCGCCGGGGCGGTCTGCGCCGAGACACTCGCGATCCCGGCGAGCATCGCCACGGTCATGACACGCCGCGCGATCCGCCCGATCAGGGACATGGCCTCACCCGAACGCACGGCGGAACTCCTGCTCGACATCCCAGGCCTCGAGGACCACGCGGCGGTTGAGGTACATCGCGAAGCCCGCGGCCACATAGAACGGCTCCAGGAACAACACCGTCACCAGGTAGACCGAGGCCAGCAGCAGGTCCAGCAGCAGCTGGCCGGCCGCATGCGATTCCGGGCGGAAGAACCAGTCCAGCACGTCGCCGCTGCGGTTCTCCGGCGCGAACCACCACAGCAGCGCGATCAGGCCGTAGGTGATCACGCCCTCGGCATGCGCGAACGCGACTTGCAGCGCCGTGGCGGCGCCCCGGTTGTCGTGCAGCATCAGCTTGACGCGCTTGCGGCGCGCGCTGCCGCGCTGGCCCTCGAGCTGCTCGACCGGCTGCGTGTAGGACCGCCACGGGGAAATGCGCCGCCAGAACAGCGTGCGCAGCAACTGGCCGCCGAAGACCTGGCGCCGCGCGCGCCAGACATCGGCCCAGCGCGTCTCCTGCCCGAAGACGGCACGCGCCATCACGAACAGCAGCGTGCGGTCCAGCCAGGGCTTGAGGCAGAACACGATCAGGAACGGCAGCCAGCCGCGGGTGTCCACGGTGCACAGGGCCAGCGCCGCGACGACCAGGAGGACCGGCGTGAAGCAGCGCCACACCGATCGCCAGTGCGCGCGCACCAGCGCCAGTCCGAGGTCGCAAGCCTCGCTCTGGCTGCGCGGACGCAGGACGACGGCCAGGCCTTCAACGCGCATGCGCGCCTCCCCGGCCCATGCGGCACAGCCAGCTCAGCACCAGCAGCCAGCACACGGCGGCGACGCCGTACTTCACCGGCGGCGAGACCCAGGCCGCGGAGGACCAGAAGGCCTCGAAGGCCGCGGCGACCAGCAGCAGGAAGAAGGCCGCGTAGACCAGCGGCACGGCCTCGCGCGCGCCGCTGCGCAGCGCCTCCAGCCGCCGCTGCCGTCCGGGCATCATCCAGCCCAGCCCCAGGCGCAGCCCGGCCGCGCCGGACAGCACGATGCCGGTGAGCTCGAAGGCGGAATGGGTCACGACGAAGGGCCAGAAGTTGTGGCCCAGTCCGACGCGGGTGAGGTGGCCGGCCACGGCGCCGATCAGCAGGCCGTTGTAGAGCAGGACGAAGGCGCTGCCCACGCCGGCCAGGATGCCGGCGCCGAAGGTGCGGAAGCCGATGCCGATGTTGTTGAAGATGTAGAAGCCGAACATCTGCCAGTCGGTCGCGGCCTCGCGCATCCGGCCGACCGCGTGGCGGCCGTCGCCGTACATGGTCTCGTAATCGCGCAGCTGCGCCGCCTTGGCCAGACGCAGCGCGAAGTCGGGGCCCTGCCAGGACAGCAGGAAGGCCAGGGCCAGCGGCACCGTGAACAGCAGGAAGGCCAGCAGCACGTAGCGCCGCTGCGCCCGCACCGCCACGGGCAGGTCCACCCGCAGCAGCCGGCCCAGCGCCCGCAGGCCGTAGTCCTGGCGGCGGTAGATCAGCTGGTGCGCGTCCTGCGCCATGGATTCCAGGCGCGCGATCAGGTGGATCGGATAGGCGCGCGACTGCGCCAGCGCCAGGTGCTCGCAGACCCGGCGGTAGCGCTCGGCCAGCAGCGCGCCGTCCACGCCGGCGCCGCGCTTCGCGTCGACGAGCTGCAGCGCGAAGGCGTCCCACAGCGGACCGTGCGTCGCGGCGAAATGCAAGGGGCTCATGGCATCGGCCTCATCGAGGGCGGCCTCAGCCGCGGCTTCCCATCAGCCACTGCGCCACGCCGAGCAGCCGCTCGGAGGCCGTGCGGCGGGGCTCGCCCGCGGGCACCGGCGGCAGCACCGGCTCGGCGATCCGGGCCAGCTCCTCGAAGCGCTCGGGCGTGAGGCGCCGGGCCCGTCCGGCCCAGGCGCGGATGGCGGCGCGCTCGCGCAGACTCAAGGCCCGCGCGGGGGCGAGGCTGGGCGCGGTCGGCGGCTCGTCGTGCAGGACCACCGGCCGCACGTGCACGACCAGCGTGCCGGCGGCCAGGTCGCCCAGGCGCTTGCATTGGCGGTTCAGCAGCATCGTGACGATGCCGAAGGCATAGGCCATCGGCAGGAAATCGGCGGTGCGCAGCAGGTTGCGGGTGATGGACGCGGCCGGCGTGACGGGGAGCCCGGTGTCCATGACCACGCGCAGCCCCATCACCTGCTTGCCGGGCGTCGCGCCGGAGCGGGCGAGCTCGAACACGATGGGATAGAGCCACTCGATGCAGAACAGCGTGATCAGGATCAGCCCGTAGCCGAGCTTGCCCATCGGCCCCATGACGATGACGACGCCGATGTCCACCACCAGGCGGATCAGCAGGTCGATCAGGAAGGCGACGGTCCGGCCGACCAGCCCCGCGGGCTGCAGGGACAGGACGATGCCCTCGGGCGTCTCGGCCAGGGCCAGCGTGTCGATGCGCGCGGCCGGGGCCAGGTCTTGCCCGCTCAGAGCTTGATCACCTTGGTGTCGGCGATCGTGTCATGCAGGCACTTGCGCGACTCGCGGAAGATCAGCAGCGAATCCAGCAGGCCGTAGACCATGGACAGGCCCGGATTGATGGCGGCCAGGCTGCCGATGCCGTAGCGCAGGCCCAGCAGACGGCCCGCGTCGACCTTGGAGCCGTCCGAGCGCACGATGCGCAGACCGAAGATGATCTTGCCCAGGGTCTGGCCGCGGGCGACCAGGGTCCAGCCCTGCACCAGGGCGAAGAGCAGGAAGCCGATCAGGGCGGGCAGCAGACGGAACGAACCGAAACCGCCGTCGGCCGCGGGCTGCAGCATCGCGGTCAGCGCGGGGACCACCTTGCCCGCCACCCAGATGATGGCGAAGACGATCAGCGCGTCGACGATGGCCGATACCAGGCGGATGCCGCGACCGGCCAGGTTGCCTTCCGGCGCGTTGGGATCGACGAGATCTTCGACGGGCGCCTGCGGCGGCGCGAAACGATCATCCGTGGAAACCGACATGGAAACCTCCCTCAAGGTCATTTTTGGGGCGGATTGTGTCAGGGCTTCGGGCCCGGGTCGACTAGGAGCACTACCAGCGATGACCTTGGTCAGGCTCGAGGCTTGGCGGTTCTCGCCCGCGCCGCGGTCCTGGCCGGCGCGGCGGTCCCGGTCGAGGCGGCGGCCCTCGTGGTCGAGGTCTTGGGGGCGGCGAGCTTGACCGCGGTGGTCTTCGCCGCGACCCGCTTGGGCGCCGCCTTCTTCGCGGCGCCGCAATCGGCGCAGCGTCCATAGAGGGTCAGCTCATGGCTCGCGACCGTGAAGCCCTTGGGGGCGAGCTGGGCCATGTCGCCCGGACAGGCATGGATGTCGAAGACCCGGCCGCAGTCCTGGCACTGGAAGTGGTGATGGTGGTCGTGATGGGCCGACTCGTAGCGCGGGCTGTCCCCGGGCAGGGACACGGTCTGGATCTCGCCCGCCTCCAGCAACTGCTTGAGGTTGCGATAGACGGTGGCCAGCGACAGCCCCGGCACCTCGCCCTGCGCGGCGTCCAGCACTTCCTGCGGCGAGAGCGGTCGCCCCGCGACATCGATGACGGTGCGGATGGCGCTGCGCTGGCGGGTCGAACGTTCCATGAAGGGCGGAGGCGAAGGGCGATCCTGCGATCGCGGTGGGACGGAAGAGACGTTCGCGCATTCTGTCATGCTGCTATATTGCGAACGCTTTCGCATTAGCAACAAAGACCCGCATCGCCCGCGAAACCCCTCGCCCCCACTCCGGAGCCACCCATGTCCACGCCCACCGATTCCACCGACGCGTCACCCGCGCCGGTCCGCCTGCCCACCACCGTCCTGTCCGGCTTCCTGGGCGCCGGCAAGACCACGCTGCTCAACCAGTTGCTGCGCCAGCGCCAGGACCTGCGCGTGGCGGTCATCGTCAACGACATGAGCGAGCTCAACATTGACGCCAGCCTGGTGCGCGACGGCGCCGAGCGCGCCGGCGTGGGCCTGTCGCGCACCGAGGAAGCCATGGTCGAGATGAGCAACGGCTGCATCTGCTGCACGCTGCGCGAGGACCTGCTGAAGGAGGTCGGCCGCCTGGCGCGCGAAGGCCGTTTCGACTACCTGCTCATCGAATCCACCGGGATCTCCGAGCCCATGCCGGTGGCCGCCACCTTCGATTTCGTCGATGAAACCGGTCAGGGCCTGCGGGACCTGGCGCGCATCGACACGATGGTGACCGTGGTCGATGCGCTCAATCTGCTGAACGACTACGACAGCGCGGACTTCCTGGCGCAGCGCGACCCGGGCGTGGACCCCGAGGACCGGCGCCGTCTGGTCGAGCTGCTGGTGGAGCAGATCGAGTTCGCGAACGTCATCGTGGTCAGCAAGACCGACCTGGTCGACGCACCGCATCTGGCGCGCGTCCACACGCTCATCCGGGCGCTCAACCCGGGCGCGCGCATCGTCGACGCCCGGCAGGGACAGGTACCGATCGAGCAGTTGCTCGGCACCGGCCTCTTCGACCAGGCGCAGGCCGAAGCCCAGCCGCGCTGGATCCAGGCGCTGGAAGGCCACGACCACGCCGAGGCCGATGCCTACGGGCTGTCCAGCGTCGTCTATCGCGCCAGCCGTCCTTTCGACGCGGCCCGCCTGCACGCGCTGCTGTCGCGGCCCCGGCCCGGGCTGCTGCGCTTCAAGGGCTACGTCTGGCTGGCGAGCCGGCCATCCTGGCTGGCCTGCATCTCCGGCGCCGGGCGCGGACTGCAGCTCGATCCGGTGGGCCGCTGGAACCTGCCCGTCACCGAGCGCGGCCAGGAACTGGTGCTCATCGGCCAGGACCTGGATGTCGGCGCGCTGCGCGTGGCGCTCGACGCCTGCCTGACGCCCACCGCCCTCACCCGCCCCACCGTCCCCCGGCCCGATCCCTGGCCGGCCTGGGACCTCGACCTGATCGAAGAAGGACACCTTTCGTGATGAAGATCCACCACTTCGCCCCCGACCGGGGCGCCGCTCGTCCCACTCGCGTCGCGCGAACCTCGTCCGCCGCCCGCGCCGCTATTCACGTCGCGACGATCGTCGCCGGCCTCGCGCTGCTCGGGTCGGCGCAGGCCCACGGCGACAAGCACGAGCACGGCGTCGTCCACCTGGATGTCGCCGTCGAGGGCGACCTCCTGACGCTGCAGCTGGAGTCGCCGCTGGACAGCGTGCTGGGCTTCGAGCACCAGCCCCGAACACCTGCGCAGCGCGCCGCGGTCGAGCAGATGCTGCAGCGCCTGCGCGACGGCGCGGCGCTGTTCACGGCCAATGCCCCGGCGGGTTGCCGCTTCGAGGACGTGCAGATCGAATCGGGACTGATCGTCGACACGAAGCCCGCGCCGGCTGCAACGGCGGCAATGACCACGTCGACCACAACGGCCGCGACGACAGCGACGACAGCGACGACAGCACCGAAAGGGGAACACGAGCACCTCGACGTCGACGCCAGCTATCGCTTCCGCTGCGCGTCGAGCCCGGCGTTGACGCAGCTGACGCACCAGCTCTTTGCCGTGTTCCCGCGCATCCAGCGCGTCGAGGCGCGGATCGCGACGCCCCGGGGCCAGAGCCGTCAGGTGCTGAAGCGCCCCGCCGCCACGCTCTCGATCGGCGGCGACCGATGAGCCCGCCCGCCCGCGCGCTGGTCCCGGTCGTCGACGTGGAGGCGCTGACCTTCCGCTGGCCGCGCGCCACGCACGATTGCCTCGACATCGGCGGCCTGCGCCTGGAGGCCGGCGAGGCCGTCTTCCTGCGCGGCCCCAGCGGGTCGGGCAAGAGCACGCTGCTGTCGCTGATCGCCGGCGTGCTCGCGCCGAGCAGCGGGCACGTGCGGCTGCTCGGCCGCGACCTGGGCGCCTGCTCCGGCCGCGAGCGCGATCGGCTGCGGGCCGACCATGTCGGCTACATCTTCCAGCAGTTCAACCTGCTGCCTTACCGCTCGGCGCTGGACAACGTGCTCCTGGCCTGCGAGTTCTCCCGCCGCCGCGCGACCTTGGCCGGTCAGCCGCGCGAGCGCGCACGAACGCTGCTGCGCCGCATGGGGCTGGGCGACGAACTCATCGCCCGCCGGGCGAGCGCGCTGTCCGTCGGCCAACAGCAGCGCGTGGCCGCGGCGCGCGCGCTGATCGGCCATCCCGATCTGGTGATCGCCGACGAGCCGACCTCCGCGTTGGACGACGCGCATCGCGACGGCTTCATGGCGACCCTGCGAGAGGCCTGCCTCGAGTCCGGCAGCGCCCTGCTCTTCGTCAGCCATGACGCGCGGCTCGCCGCCCGCTTCCCGCGCGTACTGGACCTGCCGATGCTGCAGCGCCCGCCGTCACGCGGCGGTCCCGGCCAGGCCGCGGACGACGGTCTGTCCCGTGCGGCCAAAGGGGGAGCACGGCCATGAGCGCGCTGATCCGGCTCGCGGCGCAGAGCGCCTGGAACCGCCGCTTCGTGCTGTCGCTGGTGGGGCTGTCGATCGCCTTGTCCACGATGCTGCTGCTGGGCATGCAACGCCTGCGCGACGACGTCCGCAAGAACTTCGCCCAGTCGGTCTCCGGCACCGACCTGATCGTGGGCGCGCGTACGGGCTCGGTCCAGCTGCTGCTGTACTCGGTGTTCCGCATCGGCGGCGCGACCAACAACATCCAGTGGTCCAGCGTCGAGGCGCTGAGCCGGCTGCCGGCGGTCGACTGGGTGGTGCCGATCTCGCTGGGCGACTCGCACCGCGGCTTCCCCGTCGTGGCGACCAGCAGCGCCTACTTCACCCACTTCCGCCATGGGGAGGATCTGCCCCTCGCGCTGGCGCAAGGGCGGGCCTTCGACGACACGATGCCCGCGCGGGGCCTGCCGCCGGACCTGTTCGGCGTGGTGCTCGGGGCGGACGTGGCCGCGTCGCTGGGCTACCGGCTCGGCGACAAGCTGGTGCTCAGCCATGGCGATGGCGCCCTTGCGGCCAATGACCATGCCGACAAGCCCTTCCAGGTGATCGGTGTGCTGGCCCGTACGGGGACGCCGGTGGACCGGTCGCTCCACATCGGCCTGGCGGCGATGGAGGCCATCCACCTGGACTGGGTCGCCGGCGCGCCCATCCCTGGCGCCGCGGTCGCGGTCGACGCGTTGCGTGGACAAGACCTGACACCGCATCAGGTGACCGCCGCGCTGGTCGGTCTGAAGCGTCGCACGGCAGTGTTCTCGACGCAGCGGCGGATCAACGACTTCCCGGGCGAGCCGCTGATGGCGGTACTGCCCGGCGTCGCGCTGGACGAGCTCTGGGACGTCGTCGCCCTCGGCGAGCGCAGCCTCGCGCTGATGAGCGCGCTGGTCGCCGCGGTCAGCCTGTGCGGGCTGGTGGCGGTGATCCTGGCCGGCCTCAACGAGCGCCGGCGCGAGCTGGCCATCCTGCGCGCCGTCGGCGCCAGCCCGATGCGGATCTTCAGCCTGCTGGCGGCCGAAGGCATGGGGGTCACGCTCTGCGGGGTCGCCTTGGGCGCGGTGCTGTGCCTGCTGCTGATCGCGGGCCTGGGGCCATGGGTGCGACTGCGTTTCGGCATCGGGCTGACGGCCGGCCTGCCGACGATGGCCGAGTGGCGACTGCTGGGCGAGATCACCGCGCTCGGCTGGGCCGCGAGCCTCCTGCCCGGCCTGCGGGCCTACGCCCTGTCGCTGAGCGACGGGCTCTCTCCGAAAGTCTGACCATGCCCTGTTCCGATCCCATCATCGTCGACAGCACCACGGCGGCGCGCCGTCGTCGCCCTCGGGGACGGATCGCCGCCCGCGCCACGACCGTCATCGCCGCGATCGCCACGTTCAACGTGGCCGCCGCGCTCACTGCGATCACGGCGCTCGTCATGACGCCCACCCTCGCGGCGGCGGCCGCGCCCGGCACGACGGCGCCGAGCGCCCCCGCGGCCAGCACGCCGGCCACCGGCTATCGCGAGCTCACCTGGCTCCAGCTGGTGCCACCCGGCTGGGATCCGATGAAGCGATTCCGCGACCTCAACCTCGGCCGGCTGAGCGACAGCAGCCCGCGCACGGCCTCGCTGATGGCGGACCTGCGCGACGAGCTGGACAACGCGCCGCTCGTCGAGTCGCTGCAGGACGCCCCGGTGCGCCTGCCCGGCTACGTCGTGCCGCTGCAGGCGGACCGCGACGGCGTGCGCGAGTTCCTGCTGGTTCCCTACTTCGGCGCCTGCATCCACATGCCTCCGCCGCCCGCCAACCAGATCGTGCTGGTGCGGCTCGCGCAGCCGGCTAGGCAGTTGCGGGCGATGGACACGGTCTGGGCGAGCGGCGTGCTCAAGCTCGATCGCCAGCCGAGCGAGATGGGGGTCAGCGGCTACCGCCTGGAGGCGGGCCGCGTCGAGGCCTACCGGAGTCCGCCGCGTTGATCGGCCGCGCCGGAGCGACGGGCCGCTGGCCCTGGTGGGCCCGCGTGGGCCTGGTCGCCGCCATCGCGACCGCGGTGCCCACCGTGCTGGCGATCCGCGACCTGAGCTCGACCCGCATCGACCAACAGTCCCGACGCTCCCCGGAGGAACCCTTGCCGGCCGGCGTGCGCGAGCTCGCCTGGACGGACCTGATGCCGCCGGGCTGGGATCCCCGGCACCCCGCGGGACGCGACAGCGGCGCGACCGGGACGCTGGACACGGAGGCGCTCGCCGCGATGGCCGACGACGATCCCCAGGCACGCCGGCTGATGGCGGAGATGCGGGACGCCTTCGAGCGCGCGCCGGTGAGGCCCGATCTCGACGGGCAACGCGTGCGTCTGCGCGGCTACGTCGTGCCGCTGGCCGTGGGCTGGGGCGGCACCGACGAGTTCCTGCTCGTGCCCTACTACGGTGCCTGCATCCACAGCCCGCCACCGCCGCCGAACCAGATCGTCCACGTGAAGGCGCCGCGGCGAATCCCCGGCGTGCGGTCGATGGCGATCGTCACGGTGACCGGCCGCCTCGATGTGCACGCGAGCGCATCGGCGCTGGCCACGAGCGGCTACCGGCTGACGCCGGAGACGGTGCGACTGACGCGCTGACCGCTGGGCGGCATCCGAGATCCCTCGAGGCGACGAGCGCCACGCCGATGAGGTCTCACGCAAGCCCGGTGCTGGCGCATGACCTTTGGGGGCACGCTCGGCGGTGCTGCTACGCTCCGCGACCCCAGGAGGATCCGCCCCATGCGCTCGTTCTCGTGTTTCGCCGCCATCCTGTTGCTGTCGCCGCTCGCCGCGCTGGCCACCACGACCCAGCACTGGCTGGTGGCCACCGACCTGTGGGGCACGCGCGCCTACGCCACGCTGAGTCTCGTGCGGGACGGCCCCCGGCTGAGCGGCACGCTCGACGGCGACGCCCTGCAAGGTACCGAGGACGCGGGAACGCTGCGCTTCACCGCCCGCGACCGCAAGGGCGAGACCTACACCTACGAGGGCCGCATCGACGGTCAGCGCTTCATCGGCGAAGCCGACTGGCCGGACTCCAACCATCCCGGCGTGCGTCTGCGGCATGCCTTCCACGCGCGGCTGCTGCCCGAGCGCCCCGCTGGTGGCGCCCGCGAGCACCGCTTCGAGCCCAGCGACTTCTCCAACCTCTTCACCGCGGACCGCGAGCCGGTACTGACGATCTGGCCCGGCGACACGGTGCGCACACGCACCATCGACTCGGGCGGCGTCGACGAGCGCGGCGTGACGCGCGCGCTGTTCGGCAACCCGCAGACGGGCCCCTTCTTCATCAGCGGCGCCGAGCCCGGCGACACGCTGGTCGTGCACCTGGTGTCGCTGACGCCCAACCGCGACTGGGCCGACAGCCTGGACAGCATCGTCGGACGCGCGCTGGGCGGCAGCCTGGTGGCCCGCGCCGGTGAGCTCGGCAAGCCGGTGCGCTGGATCCTGGACCGCAAGGCCGGCGTCGCGCGGCCGGAGGGCGCGACCGGTGCGCTGAAGGACTTCGCGGCGCCGCTGCGGCCGATGCTGGGCGGCCTGGGCCTGGCGCCCGGCTTCGGCTCGGCGCCGATGTCCACGGGCGATACCGGTCGCTCGGGCGGCAACATGGACTTCCCCGAAGTGGTCGCGGGCGCGACGGTCTACCTGCCCGTCCAGCAGCCGGGCGCCCTGCTCTACCTCGGCGACGCGCATGCGCTGCAGGGTGACGGCGAGACCTCGCAGTACGCGCTGGAGACCTCGATGGACGTGAGCTTTCGCGTCGAGCTGATCAAGGGCCGGTCGCTGCCCTTGCCGCGCGTGGAGTCGGACACCGAGCTCATGGCGCTCGGCCAGGCGGGCTCGCTGGACGAGGCGCTGAAGGCCGCGAGCACGGGGCTGATCCGTTGGCTGGAGCAGGACTACGGCCTGACGCTGTCCGAGGCCGCGCAGGTCCTCGGCAGCGCCGTCCGCTACAGCGTGCCCAACCTCGCCGGCCGCAGCGTCGGCGTCGCGGCGCGGGTGCCCAAGGCCCTGCTCCCGCCGCGGAAGCGGACATAGCCCGAACGAGCCATTCCCCGTCGCCATCGGCCCTCTCGTCGATTGCCCCCACGCGGCGATGGGCGGATGAACCGGCGGTCAGGGGCTTGCCGCGACCCTCGGCGCGGGGTTAGGCTGGCGCGCCATGTCATCTTTTCGTCATCATTTGTCGATAGGCAGCGTCGGCGCGGATCCCGCGACGCTGTCCTGGTGGCGGGCGCTGCGCGCGCTCGCGGCGCTCAACGTCGGCCTGTGGCTCGCCGTGCTGATCGCCGGCCCCTCGCGCGGCGTCCATGCGCAGTTGCAACTGGCGCTCTCCGGCGTCTACGTCCTGGTCTGCGCCTACCGCTCGCTGTTCCCGCGCGTGGACCTGGAACGGCTGGTCGTCGTCGACACCCATCTGTCCAGCATCTTCCTGGGCCGCAGCGCGGCCACCATCGCCGAGATCTGCTTCGCCCTCCAGCTGGGACTGATGGTCCACCAGCTCGGCGCGCACGCGGGCCTGGCCTGGGTGCAGAACGCCGCCTGGGGCGTGCCCGTGTTCATGATCGTCGCGCAGGCCTTCTGCTGGCACAGCGTGCTCACGCTCAACCACATCACGCAGGCCGTCGAGTCCACGCTGTGGGCGGCCGGCTTCTCGTGGATCGCCGCGCTGCTCGGCGCGGTCGCGCTGCACGGCAGCGGCTGGGTGCAGTCGCTCGCGCTGCTGGGCGTGCTGGGCGCGATGGCCTTCGTCGCCTACGTGCTGACGGTGGACGTGCCGATGTACTGCCGGCGCTATCGGCAGGGCCGCGCGCGGGGGATGGTCTACATGCGCCTGGATGAAGGCGCGCGGGATGCGTGGCAGCGTCGCGTGCCCAGTGGCAGCTGGGTGGCCTGGAAGGCCGATGCGCTGTGGCTGACGCCCTACTTCAGCTTCGGCGTGTGGGCGAGCATCGCGATGGTGTGCATTCCCGGGACCTGAGCCGCGGAGGCTCGAGGCCAGCCACCCACCAGCTGGCCGCCCGGGTTCTCCACGGGTCAGGGAGCCGTCGCGGTGATCGTGTTCGCGCCGCCCGCTCGCCTCACTGCGGCGCGATGAGGATGACGCCCGTCGCCGCCTCGATCGAGACGGCGTACTTGCCGTTCCGGAAGACGGTCGCCTCGTCCGCGGACTCCCGCCACTGCGGCGCGGGCAGCACGCCTCGCAGCTGCTCTCGCGAGGCGATCGGCCGCCCGACCTGACCCGCGATCGCGGCCCCGCCCTTGCCGTCGGAGACCCACGAGATCGGACAGGTGTCGACCGCCGCCGCCTTGCAGATGCGGTGGGCGACGGCGGAGAGATTGACCTTGTCCTCGATCGACAACGTCGCCCCCGGTTTCGCGCGCAGGAAGACGATCGCCGCGACCACCCCGAGCGCCAGGACGATCAGCGCGACAAGCGCCCGGGGCTTCGCATCGGCGCCGGTGGAGGCGCTCATGGGCCGGAAGTCCGGTCAGCCGTAGGCATAGAACAGCGCCGCGAAGAAGTGGCAGACACTGCCGCCCAGCACGAACAGGTGCCACACGAAGTGGGCGTAGCGCACCTTGTTGTCGAGCAGGAACACGACGGCGCCGAGCGTGTAGCTCAAGCCTCCGGCGACCAGGAGCGCAAGACCTGGCTCCGGCGTGCGGTCGATCAGCGGGCCGATGGCGAAGACCACGACCCAGCCCATCGCGAGGTAGAGCGCCGTCGACACCAACGGATGGCGCAGGCGGTTCAGCAGCTTGATCGTCACGCCGAAGGCGGCCGCGGCCCAGACGGCAATGAGCAGCGTCACGCCGGGGCCCTGATGCAGGACGCCCAGGGTGAACGGGGTGTAGCTGCCGGCGATGAAGACGTAGATGGCCGCGTGGTCCAGGCGCATCAGCCAGGACTTGACGCGTCCGTTGGCGAGCGACGCGGGCAGCGCGTGATAGAGCGTCGAGATGCCGTAGAGCAGGATGCCGGTGGACGCGAAGATCGCCGCGGCGACCACGTCGGCCACGCTGCCGTGGCCGATGGCGCGCATCACGAGGATGGGCAAGGCGGCGATGGCGAGCGCCACGCCCAGCCCGTGGCTGATGGCGTTGGCGATCTCCTCGCCCAGGGTCTGGGGGCGGTCGACGGGGACGGTGGCGCTGTGGGACATCGGACGGATCGTGTGAACTGGCGGACAGGGTACTACGCGAGCAGCAACCCCAGCACGTGCTCGTCGACGTAGTGCGGCTGGTCGGCGCGCTTGTAGAAGTCCCGCAGTGTCCCCTCGATGACGAATCCGAGCCGCTGATAGAAGGCCAGCGCTTGATCGTTGTCGCTTTCGGCGTAGAGCTCGACGCGTCGGATGCCCGCGGCGCGGAAGTGGCCGAGCGCGTCATCGATCATGGCGCGGCCCACGCCTCGTCCATGCCGCGCCGGATCGACCGCCAGCGTGCCGAGCAGCAGCACGTGGCTGACGCGGCCCGGGTAGCGCGTCGCGCGGTAGAAGCCGGCGATCGCGCCGTCGAGCTCCCAGATCCAGAAGCAGCCGCTGCGCACGAGCTCGTCGAAGATCGGGACGAAGGACGCGAGGTCCATCGGCTCGTAGGTCAGGTAAGGGACGACCTGGGGATGCGAGTAGATCGCGAAGACGGGCTCGAGGTCGTGAGGCTGGGCGAGGCGGCGCATAGGGGCGGCAGGTGAGCGAAGTCGGACTGGGCTCGCGCGACTTGGAGTCGCCGGGAGCCGCACGCATGATGTCGCGATTTGCCGCGCGTGCGTGTCGTCATGGCGGACGAGACGGCGCAAAGCAAAACGCCCGCGAGACTTGCGTCTTGCGGGCGTTTCTTCTATTCGGTGGGGTGGCTGATGGGACTCGAACCCACGACGACCAGAATCACAATCTGGGACTCTACCAACTGAGCTACAGCCACCGGCGAAGAAAGAGATTATGGCGCAGTTTTCTCTCTGGAGGAAGCACTTTCTGAGATTCTTTTGAAAATAGTTTGAATCTCTTCAGCGCCGCCCCGCTGCGCGGGCGTCACGCCCTCAGTTCGAGGGCGCGGACGCCGCCGCGGTCGCCTTCAGCGCCGACGGCTTGATCGTGGCCTTGTACTCGGCCTTCAGCACGTTGTAGTAGCTCGCCATCTCGGCCATCGCCCACGCGCGGGCGTACTGGTCCTTGGCACGCGCCGCGTCGATCAGCGCCGGATCGCGCGGCACCAGCTTGTCGATGCGCACCACCAGGTAGGTGTCGCCCACGTCCACGCCGACATAGGCCGGCAGCTTGGTCGCGTCGGCGCGCAGGACCTGGTCCAGCGCCTTGGGCGACAGCGGGCCCGGCTTGGCGCGCGACACGGTCAGCGCGTCGCCCAAGCCCTTGGCGTCGCCGCCCTTCTGCAGCTCGGCCAGGCGCGCCTGACCGGCCTTGGCGGCGGCCTTGGCGGCGTTGTCCTGCACCCAGGCGGCGGTCACCGCGGGCTTGACGTCGGCCAGCGCCGGCGAGCGCGACGGCAGGTGCTTGAGCACGCGCGCCGAGACCAGCTGGTTGTTGCCCGCGTCGGTGGCTTCGGTGTTGCGCTTGTTGTTCAGCGCGTCGTTCGTGAACACCGCGTCCAGCACCTTCTGCGAGGCCAGCACGCCGGTGGCGTCCGCGCCCGGCTTGCGCAGCACGGTCGCCTTCTGGATCGTCAGCTTGAACTTGTCGGCCACCGGCTTGAGGCTGTCGCTCTGCTCATAGACGGTGTTGTTGAACTCCTCCGACATTTCCGAGAAGCGCTTCTGGCCCAGCTGCTTGCGCAACTGCGCCTCGATGTCGGCCTTGACCGTCTCGAACGGACGGGCCTGGCCGCCGCGCACGTCGGTCAGCTCGATGATGTGGAAGCCGAACGGGGACTCGACCAGGTTGCTGATCTCGCCCTTCTTCATGCTGAAGGCGGCATCGGCGAAGGGCTTGACCATCGCCTCGCGGCCGAAGAAGTCCAGGTCGCCACCGTTCTGCGCGGAGCCCGGGTCGTCCGAGTTCTTCTTCGCGACTTCGGCGAAGCTCGCGGGGTTCTTGCGCACCTCGGCCAGCAGTTGCTCGGCCTTGGCCTTCGCCTTGGCCTTGTCGGCCGCCGACATGTCCTCGCCCGCCTTCACCAGGATGTGGCTGGCGCGACGCTCCTCGGCCGCCGTGTACATCTTGATGTTGGTGTCGTAGAAGGCCTTCAGGTCCGCCTCGGTGACGGTCGCGGCCTTGCCGAGGGCGGCGGCGTCCAGCACCACGTACTCGATGTCGGCGCTTTCCGGCAGCTGGAACTTCGCGGCGACCTTCGGGTCCTTGTAGTAGGCCTCGAGCTCGGCGTCGGTGGGCTTCAGCGTGGCCGAGAAGTCCTTGGCCGAGAAGACCTGGAACTGCAGTTCACGCTGCTGCAGCAGCGCATCGAAGGCCAGCGTCGCGTTCGTCTCGGTGGCGACGGCGCTCTGCGCGACCGGGGCCAGCACGCCCTGCGTCTGCAGGTCCTGGCGCAGGCGCTGCAGCAGGCCATCGACCGACAGCCCCTGCTGGGCCGCGATCTGCTTGGCGACTTCCGGGTTGCGCAGCGGCGCCAGTTGCGGGTCCGTGGCGATCAGGTTGAGCAACTGGTCATCGGAGATGGCGCGGTGCTCGTTGGCGACGACCGCGGCGAGCACGCGCTCGCGCAGCAGGCTCTCCAGCACTTCCTTGCGCACCTCGGGCGAGTCGAGCAGCTTCGCGTCCGCCTGCGGCATCTGCTGGCGCATGCGGTCGACCTGCACGCGCTGGGCCTGGTCCCATTCGGCCTGCGTGATCTTGTGGCCGTCGACTGACGCCACCGTGGCGTTGCTGCCGTCCATGAAGCGGCTGTAGCCCTCCACGCCCAACAGCACGAAGGACGGCAGGATCAGGATCAGCAGCAGGAACTGGAACAGCCGCGTGTGCTTGCGTACGAAATCGAACATCAACAACCTCGGGTCATCACGGGAAGCGACACCGGCCCGCCGTCATCGCGACGGACCTCCCCGGTGTCACCAGCGTCTTGAACGTCTCAACGCGACAAAGGCGAACCTGGGTTCGCCTTTGCGCCGCGGCATTCTAGCCTCGGGAATGGTGGGCGCTGACGGTCTCGAACCGCCGACCTACTCCGTGTAAAGGAGCCGCTCTACCAACTGAGCTAAGCGCCCGAATTTTTTGCCGCCGCCCGATCGCGCGGGCGGCCGCGGTGTCTCAGTTCACCGCGTCCTTCAGGGCCTTGCCCGGACGGAACTTGGGCACCTTCGCCGACTTGATCTTGATCGCCTCGTTGGTGCGCGGGTTGCGGCCCGTGCGCGCGGCCCGCTTGGTCACGCTGAAGGTCCCGAAACCCACCAGCGACACCGACCCGTTCTTCTTGAGCGTGGTCTTCACACCGCCGATCAACGCCTCCAGCGCGCGCCCCGCGGCGGCCTTGGAGATGTCCGCCTGCTTGGCGATGTGCTCGATCAATTCGGACTTGTTCACGAAGGTACCCCCTCTTTGGTTTCACCGCGGCGACGCGTCCAGGTCCTCGGACCCTTTCAGCGAACGGACATCGCCGGACACCGATCCGGTCGCGTCGTCCGGGGCCGGGACGCTCGTGTTCGCGAGCCTCCCGATGACCGCCCGGAGCGGCGCGGGAAGCGGATTCTATGCGCATTGCCGGCGTCGACCGATCAGGGAAAAGTCCCGATACCGGCGACGCACGCGCCAGTCGCCCAGGGGACAGCGCGACGCGGAATCAGCGCACCTTGGCGCGGATCTCGGGCAAGGCCTTCTGCAGGTAATAGACCATCGACCAGATGGTCAGCACTGCGGCCAGATAGATCAGCCAGGTGCCCCACAGCGCGGTGTCGATGACCCCGAACAGGCGGCCGTCGAAGAGCAGGAAGGGGATGGCCACCATCTGGACCGTCGTCTTGAGCTTGCCCAGCATGTGCACCGCGACGGAGCGCGAGGCGCCGATCTGGGCCATCCACTCGCGCAGCGCGGAGATGGCGATCTCGCGCCCCACGATGACCAGCGCCACCAGCGCGTCGACACGGTGCTGCTCCAGCAGCACCAGCAGCGCGGCGCAGACCAGGAACTTGTCCGCCACCGGGTCCAGGAAGGCCCCGAAGGACGAGGTCTGGTTCAGCTTGCGGGCCAGATAGCCGTCCGCCCAGTCGGTCAACGCCACGGTGATGAACAGGACCGTGGCCAGCAGGTTCTGATGGGCGGGCGCCATCTGCAGGTGGAACACCCCGACGATCAGCGGGATGGCCACGATGCGGGCCCAGGTCAACAAGGTTGGCAGCGTCCAGAACATGGGCGGCATTGTGCCCACGTTTCGGACGGTCCGGCCCTCGGTATTCGCTTAATCGTCCAGGGTGCGCGGCTTGAAGCGGCGATCGTCGTCGAAGAGGAAGACCTCGTTGAACTTCCAGGGCTTGGGCAGGCGGCTCACGTCGCCGAAGGGCGCGGCCTTGCGCACGGCGGCGATGGCCAGGTCGATGGTGTCCTCGGCCTGGCTCGGGCGGCGCAGCACGCGGATGGCCTTGACGCTGCCGTCACGGTTGAGCTCGACCTCCAGCACCGGGATCGCCAGCAGCACCGCAGGCACCTCGCCCAGGTAGGTCCCGTTCGGATCGGCGGCGACCATGCGCTCGGCGGCTTGGCGGCGCAGCTCGTCGTGCGTGCTGACGGCGCGCGGCGGCGCCAGCGGCAGACCGCGCGCGGGCGGATGCGCGGCGGCGTCCGGCGCCGGCGCGGGCTGCTCGACCCGCGGCGCCTCGCCCATCGGCGAGCGATCCAGCGGCCGCTGCGTCGGCGTGCCGCAGCCCGCCAGCGCGAGCACCAGGACCGCTCGTGCCGTCCAGGCCAGCGCCCGCGCACTCCGATTGGTCGACTTCATGTCTTGTGTCCCGATCCCAACGTCCACCGCGTTCATTCCGTCCGTCCTGCTCACCCGTGAGCCTCGTCGCTCACGTCTCGATCACGCGCCGCGTTCCTCGCGGCGCTCCTTCATCGCCTCGCCCGCCGCTCAATGCAGCGCGCGATAGATCTCCTCGGCCAGCTCGCGCGAGATGCCCTTCACGCTGCACAGCTCGTCGACGCTCGCGCCCGCCACGCCCCGCACGCCACCGAAACGCTGCAGCAACTGCGCGCGCTTCTTCGGACCGACGCCGGGCACGTCCTCCAGACGCGAGCCGCCGGTGCGGATGGACGCGCGCTTGGCGCGCATGCCGGTGATGGCGAAGCGGTGCGCCTCGTCCCGGATCTGCGCGACCAGCATCAGCGCCGCGGAGTCCTTGCCGAGGTAGACCTTCTCGCGCCCGTCGGCGAAGACCAGCTCCTCAAGGCCGACCTTGCGCCCCTCGCCCTTCTCCACGCCGACGATCAGCGACAGGTCCAGACCGAGTTCCTCGAAGACCTCGCGCGCCATCGACACCTGCCCCTTGCCGCCGTCCACCAGGACCAGGTCCGGCATGCGGGCGCCGCCATTCTGAGCGCCCTCGGCCAACTTGCTGTAACGGCGTGTCAGCACCTGGCGCATCGCGGCGTAGTCGTCACCGCCGGTGATGCCCTCGATGTTGAAGCGGCGGTACTGGCTGCTCTGCATCTGGTGCCCCTCGAAGACCACGCAGGAGGCTTGCGTCGCCTCGCCGGCCGTGTGGCTGATGTCGAAGCACTCGATGCGGAACTTGTCGAGCTCCGCGCCGCTGAGATCCAGCGCGTCGACCAGCGCGCGCGTGCGCGCCTGCTGCGAGCCCTCCTCCGACAGCAAGCGCGCCAGCGCCAGCTCGGCGCCCTTGACGCACATCTCCTGCCAGATGCGGCGTTGCCCGCGTGGCTGCGCCTGGGTGGTCACGCGGAAGCCGGCCTGCGCGCTGAGCGCTTCGCCCAGCGCCGGATCGACGGCGTCCGACAACACCAGCAGCGAAGGCACGGCCGACTCCAGGTAGTGCTGCGCGATGAAGGCCTCCAGCACCTGGCGCTCGGCGCTGGGCGGCTCGGTGCCCTCGCCCGCCTGCAGATCGTCGTCGTCCAGCAGGCGGACCGCGGTCGCGTCGTCGACGTGCTTCGGGAAGTAGGCGCGGTCGCCCAGATGCCGGCCGCCGCGCACCATCGCCAGGTTCACGCAGGCGCGCCCGCCCTGCAGCTTGACCGCCAGGATGTCGACGTCGCGATCGCGTCCGGTGGCGCTGTTCTCGTCCACGGCCTGCTGCTGCAGCACCTTGGACAGCGCGGTGATCTGGTTGCGCACGCCGGCCGCCTGCTCGTACTCGAAGCGCTCGGCGTGGGCCATCATCGACGCCTGCAGCGCGTCCATGACCTCCTGCGTCTCGCCCAGCAGGAAGCGCTCGGCGTTGCTGACGTTGCGGCGGTAGTCCTCGGTCTGGCCCTCGGGCACGCAGGGCCCGGTGCAGCGGTGGATCTGGTGCAGCAGGCAGGGCCGGCTGCGGTTGTTGAAGACGGTGTCCTCGCAGGTCCGCAGCTGGAAGACCTTCTGGATCAGCTGGATCGACTCCTTCACCGCCCAGGCGCTGGGGAACGGACCGAAGTAGCGATGGCGCTTGTCGACCGCGCCGCGGTAGTAGCTGATGCGCGGCCAGGCGTGGCCGCTCAGGCGCAGGTAGGGGTAGCTCTTGTCGTCGCGGAACAGGATGTTGAACCGCGGATTGAGCGCCTTGATCAGGTTGTTCTCGAGCAGCAGCGCCTCGGCCTCGGTGCGCACCACCGTGGTCTCGAGCCGCGCGATGCGCGCGACCATCATGCCGATGCGCGTGCCGCCGTGGTCCTTCTGGAAGTAGCTGGCGACGCGACGCTTCAGGTTCTTCGCCTTGCCGACGTAGAGCACGTGATCCTGCGCGTCGAAGTAGCGATAGACGCCGGGCAGCGCCGGCAGCGCGAGGACCTCGGCCAGCACCCGTTCGCGGACCTCGCGGGCGGCGCGCTCCATGTCGGCGACGCGGCGCGATTCGGCGGCCTCGATGGCGTCGCCCTGGGCGTTCCATTCGGCGGCGTGGCCGGCGGCGGGGTCAGCGGCGGATGCGGGAGCCGACTCGGAGGCGCGCTTCGAGGCGGACTCGGGCGCGGCGCTCGCGGTCGCGTCCGGGGCGCCGGACTCGGAGGACTCGGGAGACGCTGCGGGAGTGGAATCCGGCACTTCGCTGGCGCCGGGAGGGATCGTGCTCATGGGGCGCGATTGTGCCGCCGGATAATTCCGCGATGCCCGACGTGACCGCCGAATCCTTCCCCGCCTCCCCGACTCCTGCCACGAACGGCACTCGCCCGCTGCGCTGGGACCTGTTCTGCCGCGTCATCGACAACTATGGCGACATCGGCGTCAGCCTGCGCCTGGCGCGCGACCTGGCCCAGCGCGGCGACGCGGTGCGACTCTGGTGCGACGACCTCACGCCGCTCGCCTGGATGCAAGCGACGCCGATCGACGGGCTGCGCTGCCTGCCCTGGGCCGACAGCGAGCAGGCCGCACCGGGCGACGTCGTCGTCGAGACCTTCGGCTGCGAGCTGCCGGCGCGCTTCGTCGCCGCGATGGCCGCCCGGGCGACGGCGCCGGTGTGGATCAATCTGGAGTACCTCAGCGCGGAGGACTACGTCGAGCGCAGCCATGGCCTGAAGTCGCCGCAGTTCTCGGGGCCGGGCGCTGGCCTGACCAAGTGGTTCTTCTATCCGGGCTTCAACGAACGGACGGGTGGGCTGCTGCGCGAGCCCGACCTGATCGAGAACGCCGTGGCTCACGACGGTGCCGCCTGGCTCGCCGAACGTGGCTGGGCGCCAGCCGCCGGCAGCCCCACCGGATCCGGCCAGCCAGGCGAGGGTCGCGAACGGGTGCTGAGCCTCTTCGCCTATCCGCAAGCCCCGCTCGACGACTTCCTGGAGGCGCTCGGGCCGGGCTGGCTGCTGCTCCTGTGCCCAGGCGCGCCGCAGACCGCCGTGCCGCCCCTGCTGCGCCGCGGCCAACGGGCCATCGCCCTGCCCCCTCTGACGCAGAACGACTACGACCGCCTGCTGTGGTCCTGCGACCTCAACCTGGTCCGCGGCGAGGACTCGTTCGTCCGCGGCCAGTGGGCGGGGCAGCCGATGCTCTGGCAGATCTACTTCCAGGACGATGGCGCGCACGGGCCGAAGCTGGAGGCCTTCCTCGACGCCTCGCTGGCGGGCGCGGATTCCGCATGGGCCGCCGACTGGCGCGCGCTGTCGCAGGCCTGGAACGGCCTCTCCGCCTGGACGCCGGCCTGCGCCGCCGCGCTGCGCGAGCGCCCTGCCGCCGAGGCGCAAGCCCGCGCCTGGCGTGCCAAATTGAGCGCGCAGCCGGACCTGGTCACCGCGCTCAGGGCCTTTGCCTGGCGGGAGACGGGTCTTTCGAGCTAGAATGCGCGGCTTTTCGCGTTCAGAACGCGCGAATCTCGAAGGACCGCGACGCGGTCCACGAGCCTCGCCGCGGAACGCCTCACACCGCCGGAACAGTTCGGATCTCCAAGCATCCATGTGACTGTGCCCGGACCCAATCTCCCGGAATCATCATGAAGATCGCTCAAGAAATTCGCGCCGGCAACGTGATCATGCACGGCAAGGACCCCATGGTCGTGCTGAAGACCGAATACAGCCGCGGCGGCCGCAATGCGGCGACCGTGCGCATGAAGCTGAAGAGCCTGCTGAACAACTCGGGCACCGAAGTCGTCTTCAAGGCCGACGACAAGATGGACCAGATCATCCTGGACAAGAAGGAGTGCACGTACACCTACTTCGCCGATCCGATGTATGTGTTCATGGACACCGAGTACAACCAGTTCGAGGTGGAAGCCGAGAACATGGGCGACGCCATCAACTACCTGCAGGACAGCATGGAAGTGGAAGTGGTGTTCTACGACGGCAAGGCCATCTCCGTCGAACTGCCGACCAGCGTCGTGCGTGAAGTGACCTGGACCGAGCCGGCCGTCAAGGGCGACACCTCGGGCAAGGTCCTGAAGCCCGCCAAGATCGCCACCGGTTTCGAGATCCCCGTGCCCATCTTCGTGGCGCAAGGCGACAACATCGAAATCGACACGCGTACCCACGAGTACCGCAAGCGCGTCTGAGCATCACGCTCCGACCCCAATGAAAAAGCAGCCCTCGGGCTGCTTTTTTTGTTGCCTGCGTGGCGATCAGGCCGCCGCGTGGCGCTTGGCCTTCTTGCCCTTGCCAGCCTGGGCGACCTTCTTGGCGCCCGACTTGCCCGACGAGGCATGCTGCGCATGCTTCTTCGCGCCCGTCTTCTTGGCGGCATGCTTGGACTTCTTGGCCTTGTGGGCCTTGCCCGCCTTGCCGGACTGCACCGCCGGACCGGCCATGTCGGCATGGGCGGCGGCGACCGGCGCCGTCGCCGGGGGCATCGGCTCGCTTTGGGCTTGCGCCAGGGTGGCCAGCAACGCGGTGCTCAGGGCGACGATCAACGACTTCATGCGGATTTCCTTCTTCGTGAACAACAAGCGCCGCCCTCGGGGTCGGCGCGACGGAGCCGAGTCTAGCAACTCGCCCGTCAAGGCCGCGTCACACGAACTCGCCTTGACGTAACCATTTGGTCGCCACCCACTTCTCGCCCTCGACCACCGGCGCGCCGCCATGCAGCGTCAGCGTGGCCGGGTCCGGCCGGTCATAACTGAAGAAGACGGCGTTGCCTTTCTGTGCCATGACGTCGAGCTTGATGTCCGGGAAGACCGTCGCGCCGCCGCGCTCGGGCGTGTTCAGGTACATCACCAGCGTCGCGACCCGCTGACCACCGCGCTCCAGGATGGCCTTGGAGCTGGCGTGGCGCGGATCGAAGTAGTCGTAGTGCGGCTGATACTCGGCGCCGACCCGGTAGCGCAGCACCTGCAGCCCCTCGCCGTTGCGCACCGGCCAGTTGAGCAGCGACGCGATGCGACGCTCGATGCGGGCGACGGTGTCGTTCTCGCCGCGCTCGAAGAACATGCCTTCGCTGGTTCGGGCGGAGTTCACCTCGCTGCCCTCCTTCTGCGCCGCCACGGTCTCCGAGCGCGCCAGCCGCTGCCGGCCGGACTCGATGATCGCGTCGCACTCGGCCACGCTCAGCAGGCCGCCGAAGACGATCACTCGCGGTCGCTGCAGCGCCATCAGGATCTCGACGCGATGACCGTCGGGCAGCAGCACCGAACGCTGGTCGCCGAGGTCGGGCTCGGGCAGCGTGCCGGGCTCGATGGCCGGCTCGGCGAGCTCGGGCAGCGTGAGCGGCGGCTCGAAGGGACGGTGCTCGGCGAGCGCCTGTTGCGCGAGGTCGGCCTGCCACCCGCTGGACAGCATGGCCTGGTAGAGCGCTTCGCGCGTGATGCCGTTGCGCAGTTGCGCGGCCACCCACTCGCGCAGTTCGGGAGTCAGAAATTGCGAGGTGCTCATGTTCGCGACGGTATCAAAGGTCGGGACCAGCCCGGAGGACCAAAGTCAGACAAGCCAGCGGGGATTGATCGCGTCGACCCCGTCGGCCCGCGACCCGGGGGATCGGGCCCGGGCAGGACGCCCCGGCCTCAGTCGGCGATGCGACGGCGGAAGACCAGCCGATCGGGCGCGCTCGCCTCGGGGGCGTAGGCGTAGCCGTCGACAGCGAAGTCCTGCAAGCCGGCCGGCGTGCCGATGCGATGGTCGATCGCATAGCGCGCCATCAGGCCACGCGCCCGCTTGGCGAAGAAGCTGATGATCTTGTAGCGGCCGCCCTTCCAGTCCTCGAACTGGCACTCGATCACGCGGGGCTTGAGCACCTTGCGCGCGGCGGCCTTGAAGTACTCCTGCGAGGCCAGGTTGACGATCACCGGCGAGGCCATCTGCGCGCACTGCGCGTTCAGGTGCTCGGCGATGGTGTCGCCCCAGTAGGCGTAGAGGTTGCCGCCCTTGGCGTTCTTCAGCGAGGTGCCCATCTCCAGCCGATACGGCTGCAGCCGGTCCAGCGGCCGCAGGACACCGTAGAGGCCGGACAGGATGGCGAGGTGCCGCTGTGCCCATTGCAGGTCGTCGATCGACATCGAGGACGCGTTCAGGCCGTCGTAGACGTCGCCGTTGAAGGCGAGCACGGCCGGCTTGCTGTTGTGATCCGTGAACCGGGTGGACCAGGCGGCGTAGCGCGCGAGGTTCAACGTGGCCAGCGCGTCGGAGATGTCCATCAGACCGGAGATGTCGGCCTGACTCTTGGTCTTGAGGATCTCGATCAGCTCGGCCGCCTGCGGCACGAACTGCGGACGTCCCGCCAGCGCGGCGACCTCGTCGGGCGTGGGGGTCTCGTAGTCCAGGGACTTCGCGGGAGAAATCACATACAGCATGGGAGCGGATTGTCGCGTGAAAGAAGAGCAAAGCCTGACCCCAGCGGCCCCGGAAAGCGCGAAGGCCGCCTGCGAGGGCGGCCTTCGTGCGGGCACTGGAGCGCTCGATGGTCGAGGCGTCCGGGCCTTACTTCGCCAGCAGCGTGTTGACCGAGGTGACGTCCTCGGGGCGCAGCTGGCCGGAGGCCTGGCGCAGCTTCAGACCGTTGACCAGCACGTCGTAGCGAGCCTTGGCCAGGTCGCGCTGCGTGGTGTAGAGCTGGGTCTGGGCGTTCAGCACGTCCAGGTTGACGCGCACGCCGACCTTGTAGCCCAGCTGCGTCGCTTCCAGCGCCAGCTTGGACGACGCCTCCGCGGCCTCGTAGGCCTTGACCTGCGCGATCAGCGACTGCACGCCGAAGAACGCACGCTTGGTGCCCTCCTCGACGCTGCGGCGAGCAAAGTCCAGGTCATTGCGGGACTTCTCTTCCAGCGCGACGGTTTCCTTGATGCGATTGGTGATGGCGCCGCCGCTGTAGATCGGCATGTTCACCTGCACGCCCAGCGAGGCCTGGCCGGTGTTGCCGGTGTAGCTCACGCCCTGCCCCGTCTGGCGCTGCAGGCCCAGGGTGGCGTTCAGGTCCACGGTCGGCAGCCGCGCATCCTTGGCGCGGTCGATCTCGATCTTGGCGATGTCCAGGCCGAGCTGCGCCTTGCGGATCGCGGGGTGACCACCCTCGGCGGTCGTCACCCAGGGCTCCACGGTCGACGGCGTCACGGGCGGCAGCGCCACCGGCACGGCCAGCGGCTTGGGCTGCACGCCGACGCGGCCGACCAGTTGGTCCAGCGTCACGCCCTTGACCCGCAGGTCGTTGTCGGCCGCCAGCTCCTGCGCGGTCGCCAGGTCGTAGCGGGCCTGCGCTTCACGGGTGTCGGTGATGGTGGCGGTGCCGACCTCGAAATTGCGCTTGGCCGAGGCCAGCTGCTCGGCGATCGCGGCCTTGTTGGCCCGCGAGGTGCCCAGCGCGTCCTGCGCCGCCAGCACGTCGAAGTAGGCCTGCGCGACACGGACGATCAGGTCCTGTTCGGCGGACTGCAGGTCCGACTGCGCGACGTCCACGCCCAGACGGGCCTGGTCGATGCTGCCCGCGTTCGGACGGTTGAAGACGGCGTACTTGGCGCTCAGGCCGGCGTTGCTGGTCGTGTTGCCGAGGCGGCCGTCGGAGACCTTGTTGGGGGGATCGAGCTCGGTGCGCGTGGCGCCGACACCCAGGCCCACCGTCGGGCGCGCCAGAGCCTGCGCCTGGCCGTAGCGGTACTGGGCCGAATCGGCCGTCGCGCGGGCGGCGAGATACGTGGCGTCGTAGGCGCGGGCCGCGTCGTACAGCTCCTGCAGGCTTTGCGCCCCGGCCGCGCCGGCCGTCAGCGCGAGCGCCGCGGCCACAAGGGTCATCCGCGGCAGGCGGGAGGTCAGAGACGGACGGCGGTCAGCGGCCATGAGGCATCCTCGTATCGATGTAATGGTTCTCGGATCGTTCAGAGCGGATCGCCGATCCGGCCGGGCCCGTCGCATGCGGGCCGCGTCCGGCGCGATCAGTAGCGCGGCACCGACGGGTCGATCTCCTCCGACCAGGCGTCGATGCCGCCGGCGAGGTTATAGACCACATCGAAACCCTGCCGCGAAAGAAATGCGACGACTTGCAGACTTCGCACCCCGTGATGGCAATAAACCGCGACAGGCTGCTGGGGATCGAGTTCCTCCACCCGATCCACCACCTGCCCCATCGGCAGATGCTTCCAGTCAAGACCCGGCACGTCGATGCGGGCGAGCGCGACCTCCCACGGTTCGCGCACGTCCAGCAGCAGCGCGCGCGGCGCGCTGGAAGCCAGCGCCGCGACCTGATGGACGTCCAGTTGATGCATCGACGCGGGACCGATCAGAACGTGAAGTGCGAGACCGTGTCGAAACCGTCGAGACGCTGCACGACGGTCTCGAACAGGTTCTCGGTCTTGAACTCGCGCTCGCCGACGCGGGTGATGATGCGGGCCGTCATGGCCGGATCGTCGCCGACGACGACGCCCATGCGGCCGCCGATCTTGAGCTGGTCCAGCAGGGCCTGCGGCGCCTGCGGCACCGAGCCCGACAGCAGGATCACGTCGAACGGGGCTTCGCTCGGCAGACCCTTGACGCCGTCGCCGGTGGTCACGGTCACGTTGAGCACGCCGTTGCGGCGCAGCGCGTCGCGCGCCTGCGCGGCCAGTTGCTCATCCTGCTCGACGGTGAAGACCTGCTGCGCCTTGTGGCCCAGCAGCGCGGCCATGTAGCCGCTGCCCGTGCCGATCTCCAGCACCTTCTCGTGGCGCTCGATCTGCAGCTCCTGCATCCAGCGCGCCTCGACGCGCGGGGGCAGCATCTTCTGGCCGTTGCCCAGCGGCAGCTCGACGTCGGTGAAGGCCATGTTGCGGTAGGCGGCCGGCACGAAGTCCTCGCGCTTGACCACGGCCAGCAGGGCCAGCACCGAGGGGTCCAGCACATCCCAGGGGCGGATCTGCTGTTCGATCATGTTGAAACGGGCTTGTTCGAAGTTCATGTTCAATCCTCTGGCGGCCCCATGGCGCACCGATGCGGGCGGTATTCTAGGCGGACCTCAGGGCGTCGGCGCCTCGCGCGGGCGGTTGAGAAGTCCCTCGAACATCAGTTCCAGCTGCAGCTGCAGGACTTTCTCCGGCGGGGGCTTGTGGGCGTGGTCGATGCCGGCCGCGCCGATCGAGTGCTGATGCAGCACCAGATGCAGCACCGGGCCGATCAGCACCATCACCGTGGCTTCCGGGTCGACCTCGCGGAACTCGCCCGAGGCGATCCCGCGCTTGACCACCTCGCTCAGCAGACCGCAGCTGGGCTCGATGACCTCTTCCTGATAGAAGCGGGCCAGCTCCGGAAAGTTGCGAGCCTCGCTCAGCATGATCTTGTGGATGCCGCCGGCGGGCGTCAGCCCCATGCGTTCCCACCAGCTCCAGAGCATCCAGGTCAGCAGTTCCGCCATGGAGCCCTGATGTTTGCCGAACTCCTCGACGCCCTCGGCGATCTTGGCGCCGATGGCCTCGCGGACCACGGCCTTGAAGAGCTCTTCCTTGGACGGGTAATACAGATACAGCGTGCCCTTGGACACCCCCGCCCGCGCGGCGACCTCCTCCGAACGGGTGGCGGCGAAGCCCTTCTCGACGAAGAGCGCCAGCGCCGCCTCCAGCAACTCCTGCGGGCGCGCCTCCTTGCGGCGCTGCCGGGCCGATGCGGGCGCCGGCGCCGACGACAGGTCGGGCGCGGAATCCGTGGCGGGGGCGGTCGAGGGAGCTGGGGCGCGGGGCATGGCGATGAGGGAACTGCGGGTCCGCCGCGAGGCGACGGAAAGGGAAGCGTAACTGACTAACCGGTCAGTAATGTAGCCTCGGGATTTCGAGGCGGTCAAGGAGGCAAAGCCCGAGGGCGCCCCGACCTGAAGGGACGCTGAGGATGAGGAGCGGACGCAACCCACGTCTCAAGGTGTTCCAGACCACGAAACCCTCACGGGGCCGCGGCTATCATCCGCGCGGCCCGGCGGTGCGAGATGCGGATGCGAGCGTCCGCGCGAGTCGCCAGGCCTTTTTTCTGTGGATGGAGCATTTGTGGACACCTTGCTGCTGATCAAGGCCGCGATCATGGGGATCGTCGAGGGCCTGACCGAATTCCTGCCGATCTCGTCGACCGGCCACCTGATCCTGACGGGCTCGCTGCTCGGCATGACGGACGAGAAGTCCAAGGTCTTCGACGTGGCGATCCAGAGCGGCGCCATCATCGCCGTGGTGATCGTGTACTGGCAGCGGGTCTGGGGCTCCCTGACCAGCCTGGGCAGCAGCGCGCAGGCGCGCCGCTTCGTGACCAACGTGGCGATCGGCTTCCTGCCGGCCGCGGTGATCGGCTTCTTCGCCTACAAGCGCTTCATCAAGCCGTATCTGTTCAACGCCCCCGTGGTGGCCTCGGCCTTCATCGTGGGCGGCCTGATCATCCTGTGGGTCGAGCGCCGCGCCCGTCCGCAGACCGAGGCCCGCATCCAGTCGGTCGACGAGATGACCCCGATGGACGCCTTCAAGGTCGGCCTGGTGCAGTGCCTGGGCATGATCCCCGGCACCAGCCGCTCGGGCTCGACCATCATCGGCGGCATGCTGCTGGGCCTGTCGCGCAAGACCGCCACGGACTTCAGCTTCTTCCTGGCCATCCCCACCCTGATCGCCGCCAGCGTATTCAGCCTGTGGAGCGAGCGCCACGCCCTGTCGTGGGCCGACCTGCCGATGTTCGCCGTGGGCTTCATCGTCAGCTTCCTGGCGGCCTGGGTCTGCGTCCGCTGGCTGCTGCGCTACGTCGCCAGCCACAGCTTCGTGCCCTTCGCCTGGTACCGCATCGCCTTCGGCGTGCTGGTGCTGGTCACCTCGTACACCGGCATGATCGTCTGGGCGGACTGACGCCCCTCGGGAGGCCGCCGTGCGGCCTCCCCCACTTCCGCGAGACGATCCCCCGGCAGGGGGAAGGGCGAGCGCCTAAAATGCCGGCCCTATGACCATCACGATCAAGACCGGCGCCGACATCGACGCCATGCGCATCGCCGGCCGCCTGGCGTCCGAGGTGCTGGACATGCTGACCCCGCACGTCAAGCCGGGCGTCACGACCGAGCACCTGGACAAGCTGGCGCACGACTACATCGTGAACGTCCAGCAAGGCATCCCCGCCCCGCTGCACTACCAGCCCCCGGGCTACACGCCGTACCCGAAGTCGATCTGCACCTCGATCAACCATCAGGTCTGCCACGGCATCCCCAACGACCGCCCGCTGAAGAACGGCGACATCGTCAACATCGACGTCACCGTCATCAAGGACGGCTGGCACGGCGATACGAGCCGCATGTTCGTGGTGGGCGACGGCTCGATCGCGGCCAAGCGCCTGTGCTCGTTCACCTACGACGCCATGTGGAAGGGCATCCAGAAGGTCAAGCCGGGCGCGCGCCTGGGCGACATCGGCCACGCCATCCAGACCTTCGCCGAGAACGCCGGCTTCAGCATCGTGCGCGAGTTCTGCGGCCACGGCATCGGCCAGAAGTTCCACGAGGACCCGCAGGTGCTGCACTACGGCCGCCCGGGCACGCTGGAGGAGCTGGTCCCCGGCATGGTGTTCACCATCGAGCCCATGATCAACGCCGGCCGCCGCGAGATCCGCGAGATGGGCGACGGCTGGACCATCGTGACCAAGGACCGCTCGCTGTCGGCGCAGTGGGAGCACACCGTGCTGGTCACCGACACCGGCTACGAGATCCTGACGCAGTCGGCCGGCACGCCGCCGGTGCCGGACTTCGTCCAGCCCAAGGCCGCGCAGGCCTGATCCCCGGCGCCCGCGTCGCCGGCTCGCCCTTGCCCACCTTGCCCGCCAGGACCTCGTCATGAGCGCCGTTCCATCCGGCGACGCCGCCGCTTCCCCCACCTCCGCCCCCACCCCGGTGGCGGAGCTTCGCCAGCGCTTCAGGACCGGCAAGCAGCAACTGCTGCAGGACTTCGCCGCGGCCCATCCGACGGTGTCGGCGGCGACGCGGCTGATGCGGCAGCTGGCCAGGCATGTGGACGGCACGCTGCAGACGCTGTGGGCCGAGTCCGGCCTGGCCGCCGAGGCGCCCGACGCGGCGCTGGTGGCGGTCGGCGGCTACGGCCGCGGCGAGCTGTTCCCGCACTCCGACGTCGACGTACTGGTCCTGCTGCCCGAGGGCCTGTCACCGGACCAGCCCGGCCCGCTCAAGCAGGCGATCGAGGCCTTCATCACCGCGTGCTGGGACATCGGCCTGGAGATCGGCTCCTCGGTGCGGACGCTGCGCGAGTGCCTGGACGAGGCCGCCGGCGACGTCACCATCCAGACCGCGCTGCTGGAGTCGCGCTGGCTGGGCGGCTCGAAGGCGCTGGTCAAGCAGTTCGACAAGGCCTTCCGCCAGGCGCTGGACGCGCGCGCCTTCATGCGCGCCAAGACGCTGGAGATGCGCCAGCGTCACACCAAGTACGAAGAGACGCCCTACGCGCTCGAGCCCAACATCAAGGAAAGCCCCGGCGGCCTGCGCGACCTGCAGGTGCTGATCTGGATCGCGCGCGGCGCGGGCCTGGGCAAGACCTGGCCCCAGCTGGCGACCAAGGGTTTGATCACGCCCTTCGAGGCCCGCCAGCTGCAGCGCAACGAGGGCGTGCTCAAGCTGATCCGCTGCCAGCTGCACCTGGTCGCGAAGCGGCGCGAGGACCGGCTGGTCTTCGACCTGCAGACCGCCGTGGCGGAGGGCTTCGGCTACGCGTCGACGCGCTCGCTGCGCGCGTCCGAGAAGCTGATGCGCCGCTACTACTGGGCGGCCAAGGCGGTGACGCAGCTCAACCAGATCACGCTGCTGAATCTGGAGGAGCAGATCAACGGCACGCAGGGCAACGAGCTGCGCCACGTCAACGATCGCTTCCTCGAGCGCAGCGGCATGCTGGAGATCGCCACCGACGATCTCTACGAGCGCGAGCCGCACGCCATCCTCGAGACCTTCCTGATCTACCAGCAGACGCCCGGCATCAAGGGCCTGTCGGCCAAGACGCTGCGGGCGCTGTACAACGCGCGCGGGCTGATGAACAGCGCCTTCCGGCGCGATCCGGCCAACCGGGCGATGTTCATGCGCATCCTGGAGGAGCCGCAGGGGCAGACGCACGCGTTCCGGCTGATGAATCAGACCTCGGTGCTGGGGCGCTACCTGTGGGTGTTCCGGCGCATCGTCGGGCAGATGCAGCACGACCTGTTCCACGTCTACACGGTGGATCAGCACATCCTCATGGTGCTGCGCAACATCCGGCGCTTCTTCATCCCGGAGCACACGCACGAGTACCCCTTCTGCTCGCAGCTGGCGGCGCAGTTCGACCGGCCGGCGCTGCTGTACATCGCGGCGCTGTTCCATGACATCGCCAAGGGCCGCGGCGGGGACCACTCCGACCTCGGCGCGGTCGAGGCGCGGCGCTTCTGCCGCGCGCACGGCCTGCCCAAGGCGGACGCCGCGCTGGTCGAGTTCCTGGTCGAGCATCACCTGACCCTCTCGCGCGTGGCGCAGAAGGAGGACCTCTCGGATCCCGAGGTCATCCTGCAGTTCGCGCGGAAGGTCAAGGACGAGCGGCATCTGACGGCGCTGTACCTGCTCACCGTCGCCGACATCCGCGGCACCGGCCCCAAGGTCTGGAACGCGTGGAAGGGCAAGCTGCTGGAGGACCTCTACCGCCTGACGCTGCGCGCGCTGGGTGGCGCCAAGCTCAACATGGCGGCCGAGATCGAAGGCCGCAAGCAGGAGGCGCGGCAGGCGCTCGCGCTGAAGGCGCAGTTGCCGGGCACCGAGGACGCGCTGTGGAAGACGCTCGACCTGAGCTACTTCGCGCGGCATGACGCGCAGGACCTGGCCTGGCACGCGCGGGCCCTCTGGCGGCATGTCGAGAGCACCGAGCCCGTCGTGCGGTCGCGGCCCTCCCCCGTCGGCGAAGGCCTGCAGGTGCTGGTCTACGCGAAGGACCAGCAGGACCTGTTCGCCCGCATCTGCGGCTACTTCGACGGCGCGGGCTTCAACATCCTGGACGCCAAGGTCCACACCACGCGCACCGGCTACGCGCTCGACACCTTCCAGGTGATCGCACCCGAGCTGGACCTCCATCACCGCGACCTGACCGCCCTGGTCGAGTCCAAGCTGAGCCAGGCGCTGGTCGCGCAGGGCCCGCTGCCCGAGCCGCGCAAGGGCCGCCTGTCGCGCCGGGTCAAGAGCTTCCCCTTCACGCCGCGCATCGCGCTGCGGCCCGACGAGCGCGCGCAGCGCTGGCTGCTCTCGGTCAGCGCGACCGACCGCGCCGGCCTGCTGTACGCGATCGCGCGCGTGCTGGCGCAACACGGCATCAACCTGCAGCTCGCCAAGGTCTCGACCCTGGGCGAGCGCGTCGAGGACACCTTCCTGCTCGACGGCGCGGCCCTGCAGCAGAGCCGCATGCAGCTGCAGATCGAGGGCGAGCTGCTGGACGCCCTCGCCGTCCAATGAGCCAGTACCACCTCATCCAGCCCGCCGAGGCCCTCGCCCGGCTGGTGGGATTCAGCACCGTCATCGATGTGCGCTCGCCCGCCGAGTTCGCCGAGGACCACCTGCCCGGCGCGGTCAACTGGCCGGTGCTGGACAACGACGAGCGGCGCATCGTGGGCACGCTCTACAAGCAGGACCCGCTGGAGGCCCGCAAGGTCGGCGCGGCCATGGTCGCGAGAAACATCGCCGCGCAGCTGGACGCGCACCGCGACGTGATGCAGAAGCACTGGCGGCCGCTGGTGTACTGCTGGCGCGGCGGGCAGCGCTCGGGCTCGATGAACTGGTTCCTCAACCAGATCGGCTTCAAGTCGCTGCAGCTGGTCGGCGGCTACAAGGCTTTCCGCGGCGAGGTGATCAAGGCCCTCGCGGCGCTGCCGGCGCGCTTCGACTTCGTCGTGCTGTGCGGACGGACCGGCTCGGGGAAGACGCGGCTGCTGCAGGCGCTGTCGAGCGCCGGCGCGCAGGTGCTGGACCTGGAGGCCCTCGCCCGCCACCGCGGCTCCGTGCTGGGCGGCCTGCCGGATCAGCCGCAACCGAGCCAGAAAGCCTTCGACACCGGCCTCTGGCAGGCCCTGGTGGCGCTGGATCCCTCGCGCCCCGTCTTCGTCGAGAGCGAGAGCCGCAAGATCGGTGGCGTCCAGTTGCCGGAGCCGCTGCATCTGCGCCTGCGCGAGCACGGGCGCTGCGTCTGGATCGACATGGCCGAGGCCGGCCGCGTCGAGCTGCTGCTCGAGGACTACGCCCACTTCCAGCTGAACCCCGAAGGCTTCAACACGCTGATCGGCGGACTGGTCGCGCTCCGTGGCCGCGAGCGCGTCGGACGCTGGCAGGCCCTGGCGCGCGAGGGCCACTGGGCCGAGGTCTTCGGCGAGCTGATGCGAGATCACTACGACCCGGGCTACGAGCGCTCGTTGATGAACCACTTCCCCGCGCTGGCCCGCGCGCCCCGGATCGAGCTCCTCGACGGTGGCGCGGCCGAACTGGCGCGAGGCGCACGGGCCTTGATCGATCTGGGCTCGGCAGCGCCGGCCTGACCCCGCCGCGACGCCAGGACGGGGTCAGCGCGGGCATGCGGTCGAGTCGGATCGGACCGCGATCAGACGGCGATCAGCTCGACCTCGAACAGCAGCGTGGCGTGCGGGGGGATCACCCCGCCCGCGCCGTAGGCGCCGTAGCCGAGTTCCGACGGGATCACCAGGAAACGGGTACCGCCGACCTTCATGCCTTGCACGCCCTCGTCCCAGCCCTTGATGACCTCGCCGCCTCCCAGGTGGAAGCGGAACGGGTCGCGACGGTCCTTGGACGAGTCGAACTTGCGGCCGCGCTGGCCGTCCTTGTAGAGCCAGCCGGTGTAGTGCACGGTGACGCGCTTGCCGGCTTCGGCGACGGCGCCTTCACCGACCACGGTGTCCTCGTACTGCAGGCCGCTGGCGGTCTTGACCAGGCCGTTCAGCTCGACGGCCTCGGCGCCGCCGGAGACCCCCAGCAGCTCGACCTCGAACATCAGCGTGGCGTTCGGCGGGATCACGCCGCCGGCGCCGCGGGCGCCGTAGCCCAGATGGGGCGGGATCACCAGCACGCGGGTGCCGCCGACCTGCATGCCCTGCACGCCTTCGTCCCAGCCCTTGATGACCATGCCGCCGTCGAGCTCGAACTCGAAGGCCTCGTTGCGGTCCTTGGACGAGTCGAACTTGGCGCCCTTCTCGCCGTCCTTGTAGAGCCAGCCGGTGTAATGGACCTGAACGTCCTGCCCGGCGCGCGCGGTGGCGCCGGTGCCGGTGGTGGTGTCGTCGAATTGCAGGCCGCTGTCGGTCGTCTTCATTGCTGGTTCCTTGATGCGGGCGCCCGGACGGGCGCCCAAATGCGCGAATGCGAAACCGCGATCATGCCAGCCGCGCAAGGCCCTGGCCCGTGTGCAGGTGTGAGCGCCATGCGGAGACCGCGCCGGCCAGCCAGTCCGGCGGGGTCGTGGCGTCGATCGCGGGCAGTCCGAGGCGGGCGCCGGCACGCCGCAGCGCCGCCAGCGGATCGCCCAGATCCAGCGCCTGGGCGCCGTTCTGCTTGGAGAGCTTCTCCCCGTTCTCGCCGAGCACGAGCGGGGTGTGGAGGTAGCGCGGCGTCGGCAGCCCCAGCAGCTGCTGCAGCCGGATCTGGCGCGGCGTGTTGTCGGCCAGATCCTCGCCGCGGACGATGTCGGTGATGCCCTGCCAGCCGTCGTCGACGACGACCGCGAGCTGATACGCCCACAGCCCGTCGGCGCGCTTGAGCACGAAGTCCCCGACCTCCGCCGGCAGGTCCTGCGTCTGCGCGCCGAGCCGGCGGTCGATCCAGTCGATGCGCAGGTCGTGCGCGCCTTCGCCATCGCCGTCCGCGGCGTGGCCGACGCGGTCCGCGCCATCGCTGTCGCCCGCGCGGCTCGCCGTGCTGCGCAGTCGCCACGCGCGCGCCGGCTTGCCGTTCAGGCCGTGGCGGCAGGTGCCGGGATAGACGAGCTCGCCATGGCGCTCGCGCTGATCGCCGCGCGCCGCGACGGCTTCCGCGATGTCCTTGCGGGAGCATCCGCAGGGGTAGGCCCAGCCCGCGGCCTTCAGACGCGCCAGCGCCTCCTCGTAGGCCGTGTTCCGCCGCGACTGCCAGACGGGCGGCTCGTCCGGCAGCAGTCGCGCTTGCGCGAGCTGCGACAGCACCACCGCGTCCGCGCCCGGCGGGCATCTCGGGCCGTCGACGTCCTCGATCCGCACCAGCCAGCGTCCGTCGTGGGCCCGTGCGTCGAGCCAGCTGGCCAGCGCGGCGACCAGCGAGCCCTCGTGCAGCGGCCCGGTCGGCGACGGCGCGAAGCGACCGACATAGCGGAGCCCCCCGCGCGCGTGGTCCGGCGCCTCGGGCAACGCCTGCTCCGGCCCCGGCCCGTGGCCCGAGCCGTCGCGGGCTCCAGGCGGTCGGCTCACAGCAGCAGGCCCTCGTGCTGCTCCAGCAGCGACTTGCGGGTCGCCTCGCTGCGCAGCCGCTCCAGCCACCAGGCCAGCGCCTTGGCCGGCCGGTGACCCGTGTTGCGCCACGCGTAATGCATGGGCGAGATCCGCCGCCCCTGGAAGGTCTCCTTCATGACCAGGCGCCCGGCGTCCACATGCCGCCTCACCATCGGCGTCGGCAGCGAGCCCACGCCCAGGCCGCGCAGCAGCGCCTCGAGCTTGATGGCCATCGAGGGCACGGTCAGGACCTCCTGCCCCGGCACGACGCCGATGGTCATGGGCGTCAGATGCCGGGCGGTGTCGGCCACCGCGACGATGCGGTGCCGGGCGATGTCGGCCGAGGTCAGCACGCCCTCGAAGCTCGCCAGCGGGTGGTGCGGCGCGACGCAGAAGACCATCTCCATCGGTCCCAGCACCTCGCACACCACCGAGCTCCCCGGCGGCTGTGCGCTGGTGCCGATGGCCAGGTCCGCCTGGCCAGAGGTCAGCGCCTCCCAGGTGCCCGACAGCACCTCGGTGCGCAGCCGCAGCCGCGTCGGCGGCGGCTTGCCGTCCTCGGCCTGCGAGTAGAAGGCGTCCATCAGGTCGAACAGCGCCCGCCGCGCGATCGCGTCGTCGAAGGCGATGGTGAGCTCGCTCTCCCAGCCGGTGGCCACGCGCTTGACGCGATTGGCGACGGCGTCCATCTCCTGCAGCAGCCGGCGGCCCTCGGTGAGCAGCTCGTGGCCGGCCGCGGTCAGCACGGCCTGGCGCGAGCTGCGGTCGAACAGCAGCACGTCCAGCGCGTCCTCCAGTTGCCGCACCGAATAGGTCAGCGCCGAGGGCACCTTCCCCATCTCCCGGGCCGCCGCCGCGAAGCTCCCGCTGCGCGCGATGCTGTCCATCATCGCCAGCGCCTCGGGCGTCAGCACTCGTCGTTTGTCTTGCTGTGACATCCCTTCATCTTATTTGAATGCTGGCTTCAAGCCCCCTCCCCCTCGGAGGAGGTCGGCATCCCTACAGTGAGACCCATCGCAAGCAAACAAGGAGCAACGACATGCGTGAACTGATCAAGTCCTCGGACCGTGGCTATGCCGATCACGGCTGGCTGAAGAGCTTCCACAGCTTCTCGTTCGCGGACTATCACAACCCGCGCCGCATGGGCTTCGGCCCGCTGCGCGTGATCAACGAGGACCGCATCGCCGGCGGCACCGGATTCGGGACCCACGGCCACCGGGACATGGAGATCATCAGCTACGTGCTGAGCGGCGAGCTGGCGCACCAGGACTCGATGGGCAACGGCACGCCGGGCGGCGCCAACGCCGGGGTGATCCGCCCCGGGGACGTGCAGCGGATGAGCGCCGGCACGGGCGTGCGGCACAGCGAGTTCAACCACTCGAAGGACGGTCAGACCCACTTCCTGCAGATCTGGATCATGCCGGACCGCCAGGGCGTGACCCCGGGCTACGAGCAGAAGCACTTCGCCGAGGCCGACAAGCGCGGGCAGCTGCGCCTGGTGGCTTCGCCGGACGGCGCGCAGGACTCGGTGTCCATCCACCAGGACGCCCGGCTCTATGCCGGACTGTTCAACGGCGATGAACGCACCGAGCGGCCGCTGGCCGCCGACCGCCTGACCTACGTGCATCTGGTGCGCGGCAAGCTGACGGTCAACGGCGAGGCGCTGGAGACCGGGGACGCCCTGCAGCTGGCCAAGGAAGACCGCCTCGTGATCGAGGCCGGCCAGGACGCCGAGGTGCTGGTGTTCGACCTGCCGGTCTGATCGGCCCGCCCGGCCGGAACGGCGTGATGCCGTGCCGGCCGGGGTCCAGGATCTCCCGAGACCGCCCGACGGCGGGTCCGGCGCCAAGCGTGCCGGACCCGCCGTCGCCATATCGGGCCCCTCGTGTTGCGGCTGTCCCCGATGCGACCGTCACCGGGCGCCGCCTACACTGCCGCGATGCAATCGCTTCGCTCGCTGCTCGCCACGCTTCCGCTGTTCGACTGGGTCTCCCTGGTGCTCTATTTCGTCGGCTGGATCGGGTACGCGCAGTTCTCGAAGCGCCATGCGGAAAGCCGCGGATCGCTGCTGGCCATCACGAACCGCGTGCGCCGGCAATGGATGCTGCAGCTGACCTACCGTGACATGCGGGTGCTGGATGGCGCGGTCAGCCAGGCCTTGCTGTCCAGTCCGTCCTTCTTCGCCTCCACGACCATCCTGATCATCGGCGGCCTGCTGGCCGCGCTGGGCGCCAGCGAGAAGACCAGCGCCATGGTGCTGGAACTGCCCTTCACCGTGCGCACCAGCGCCCTGGTGTTCGACCTCAAGCTGGTGCTGCTGACGGCGATCTTCGTCTACGCCTTCTTCCGCTTCACCTGGAGCATGCGCCAGTACACCTTCGGCGCGCTGCTGGTGGCCTCGGCGCCGGAGGCCGGCACCTTCCAGGAACAGGGCGACGCGGCGCGCGAGCACTTCGCGGACCGCGCCGGCGCGGTGGTCGGCATGGCCGCCGAGGCCTTCAACGACGGCCTTCGGGGCTATTACCTGGCCTTCCCCGTGGTGGCGTGGTTCTTCTCGCCCTGGGCCCTGGCGCTCGCCACGGCGGGCGTGATCTATGTGCTGTACCAGCGCGAGTTCCGCTCCGAGGTGCTGGACGTGCTGCGCGCCTGAGGCGCCGCGCGCGTCGCGCCCACCAAGGACAAGGCCCGCGCGAAGCGGGCCTTGTCGTTTCCGGAACCCCGTGCGGATGCCGTGGTCGTCCTGCCGGGGTCAGGCGGTCAGTGGACCACCCGTCCGAAGCTGAACTCGCCCGGCTCGCCCTTGCCGCTGGACTCGACCCCGACCGGGATCACGTCCTTGGGTCCGAAGCGCCCCTGCAGGATCAGCTTGGACAGCGGGTTCTCGATCCGCTGCTGGATCGCGCGCTTCAGCGGACGCGCGCCGAAGACCGGATCGAAGCCCACCTTGGCCAGCTCGTCGAGCGCCTCTTCGCTGACGTCGAGCTTCATCTCCAGCTTGTCCAGCCGCTGCTCCAGCTGCTTCAGCTGGATCTTGGCGATGGACTTGATCTGCGACGCGCCCAGCGCATGGAAGATCACGGTCTCGTCGATGCGGTTCAGGAACTCGGGCCGGAAGTGGCCCTTGACCTCGCCCCACACTGCTTCGCGCACGACCTCGTCGGACTCGCCCTGCAGCGCCATGATGTGCTGCGAACCGAGGTTCGAGGTCATCACGATGACGCAGTTCTTGAAGTCCACCGTCCGGCCCTGGCCGTCGGTCAGACGACCATCGTCCAGCACCTGCAGCAGCACGTTGAACACGTCCGGATGCGCCTTCTCGACCTCGTCCAGCAGCAGGACGCTGTAGGGCTTGCGCCGCACGGCCTCGGTCAGGTAGCCGCCCTCGTCGTAGCCGACATAGCCCGGAGGCGCGCCGATCAGCCGGCTGACCGAGTGCTTCTCCATGAACTCGCTCATGTCGATGCGGATCATGTGGTCCTCGCTGTCGAACAGGAAGCCCGCCAGCGCCTTGCACAGCTCGGTCTTGCCCACGCCGGTCGGGCCCAGGAACAGGAAGCTGCCCAGCGGCTTGTTCGGATCCGACAGCCCGGCGCGCGAGCGCCGGATCGCATCCGCCACCGCGGTGATGGCCTCGTCCTGGCCGACCACGCGCTCATGCAGCTTGTCTTCCATCTGCAGCAGCTTGTCGCGCTCGCCCTGCATCAGCTTGGCGACCGGGATGCCGGTGGCGCGGGCCACGACTTCCGCGATCTCCTCGGCGCCGACCATGGTGCGCAGCAGCTGCGGGACGGTCTTGTCCTTGGCCTTGCCGGCTTCCTTGGCCTGGGCTTCGCTCAGGCGCTTCTCGAGCTCGGGCAGCTTGCCGTACTGCAGCTCCGCGACCTTGTTGAAGTCACCCTTGCGCTTGAGCTCCTCGATCTGGAACTTGATGCGGTCGATCTCTTCCTTCACATGCGCGGAGCCCTGGGCCTGCGCCTTCTCGGCGGTCCAGATCTCCTCCAGGTCGTTGTACTCGCGCTGGAGCTTGAGCAGCTCTTCCTCGATCAGGGTGAAGCGGCGCTGGGAGCCCTCGTCGGTCTCCTTGCGCACGGCCTCGCGCTCGATCTTGAGCTGGATCATGCGGCGGTCGAGCCTATCCATCGCCTCGGGCTTGGAGTCGATCTCGATCTTGATCTTGGCGGCGGCCTCGTCGATCAGGTCGATGGCCTTGTCGGGCAGGAAGCGGTCGGTGATGTAGCGGTGCGAGAGCTCGGCCGCGGCGACGATGGCCGGGTCGGTGATCTCCACGCCATGGTGGACCTCGTACTTCTCCTGGAGCCCGCGCAGGATGGCGATGGTCGCCTCGACGCTGGGCTCGTCGACCAGCACCTTCTGGAAGCGGCGCTCCAGCGCGGCGTCCTTCTCGACGTACTTGCGGTACTCGTCCAGCGTGGTCGCGCCGATGCAATGCAGCTCGCCGCGGGCCAGCGCCGGCTTGAGCATGTTGCCGGCGTCGATGGCGCCCTCGGCCTTGCCGGCGCCGACCATGGTGTGGATCTCGTCGATGAACAGGATGATCCGGCCTTCGTCGGCCGCGACTTCCTTGAGCACGGACTTCAGGCGTTCCTCGAATTCACCGCGGAACTTGGCGCCCGCGAGCAGCCCCGCCATGTCCAGCACCAGGACGCGCTTGTCCTTGAGCGACTCGGGCACTTCGCCGTTGACGATGCGCTGGGCCAGGCCCTCGACGATGGCGGTCTTGCCCACGCCGGGCTCGCCGATGAGCACCGGGTTGTTCTTGCTGCGGCGTTGCAGGACCTGGATGGCGCGGCGGATCTCGTCGTCGCGGCCGATGACCGGGTCGAGCTTGCCTTGGCGGGCGCGCTCGGTCAGGTCCAGCGTGTACTTCTTGAGCGACTCGCGGTTGCTCTCGGACTCCTGGCTGTCGACCTTCTGGCCGCCACGGACTGCCTCGATGGCAGCCTCGAGCGCCTTGCGGGTCAGACCGTGACCGCGCACCACGCCGGCGAAGTCGGACTTCGCGTCGGCGAGCGACAGCAGGAACATCTCGCTGGCGATGAAGTGGTCACCGCGCTTGGACGCTTCCTTCTCGGCCGACTGGAGCAGGCCGATGAGGTCGCGGCTGGGCTGGACCTGCTGGCCCTCGCCCTGCACCTGGGGCAGCGCGGTGAGCAGGGAATCGGTGGCGGCCTTGAGGGCCGGCACCTTGACGCCGGCGCGCTCGAGCAGCGCCCTGGGGCCCTCGTCCTGCGCCAGCATGGCGGACAGGACGTGGACGGGTTCGATGTAGGGGTTGTCGCGCGTGACCGCCAGGCTCTGGGCCTCGGCAAGCGCTTCCTGGAATCGGGTGGTGAGCTTGTCTACTCGCATGGGAAAAACCTCCGTTGCGAACCGAAATGGGACTGTGTCCCTTATTTTCAAGACATGGCTTCGGCAAGAGATGCGCCCAACTTCTTGCCGTGAGCGCCCACGGGGCGGGTGAAAGACTTCATTCGAGCTGTTGAATCAGCGCCACCTGGCCCTCTCGCACGTCCAGTCGAGACCTTGCACCTTGGACGATGGACCATTGCGGGGCGACATGGCCGATGTCCAGGTCCAGCAGCACCGGACAAGGCAGGTCGCCGAGGGCCCGCTGAATGGCGTCGAGCTCCGTGAAGTCGCCGCCCGAGGCGATCTCCGGGGCCACGGCGCTGCGACCGAAGACGACGCCGGCGACCTCCTCGAACCAGCCGGCCAGACGCAGCCCGCGCAGCGCGCGGGCGACTTCGAAGGGCGGGAGTTCAGCGATCTCGAAGAAGACGATGGGGCGCTCGCCAGCCAAGCGGCCGCGGAAGACGGCCATGTCGCCAAATGGCGTTCCCGCCAGACGAGACAAGGCATCGAGACAACCGCCGATCAGCCGGCCTTCGATGACCGTGGGCAGGTCGCCGCCCTCCAGCCGGCGCGCGACGGTCGACGGCGCGGCGGGCTGGCGCCGGTCACCGGCGCCCGTCCACAGGTCGAAGATCCGCGCGGACACGGCGTCGAGCGCCGGATCCCACAGTTGCATCAGGTTCGGGCCATGCAGCGAGGCCCAGCCCGCCTGAATCAGCAAGGGCACCTGGACCGTGGACAGGTCCGAGAAGCCGCTGAACCACTTGGGCGCCGAGGCGGCCAGGCGCTCGAAATCGAGAAACTCCAGCACCTCGATGGCCAGCTCGCCCCCCCAGGGCGGCATCACGGCGGCGACATCGGGGTCGAGCAGCACCGCCATCAACTCCGCGGCGCGCTCGCGTCCGCTGGCGCTCGCGCCCTTGAGCTGCTGCCGCAGGGAGCGGCCCTCGCGCACGATGAACCCGCGCTCCCGCAGCATGTCGAGGGACCTGTCGAGCCGCCCGTGCATCGGGTCCCGCACACCGGAGGACGGCGCCACGACGGCGACCACATCGCCCCGCTTCAGCGGCCGCGGAAAGCGAATGGCGGCTGGTCCCGCGCTCATGGCCCGTTCCCCTGGACGGCGATGCCCCAGCGGGCGAGCGCCTCGTCGTCGGACACGCGGGCGTCGACCCAGCGGGCGCCGTCGGGGCCGTGCTCCTTCTTCCAGAACGGTGCCTGCGTCTTCAGGTAGTCCATCAGGAACTCGCAGGCCTCGAAGGCCTGACCACGATGACGCGAGCTCACCAGCACCAGCACGATCTGGTCGCGCGGCCGGAGCGGGCCGACGCGATGGATCACGCGCGCGCCGCGGATGTCGAAGCGCTGGAAGGCCTGGTCGATCATGGCCTCGATCGAGGCCTCGGTCATGCCGGGGTAGTGCTCGAGCTCCATCAGCGAGACGGGCGTGCCGTCGGCGCCGTCGCGCACCGTGCCGACGAAGCTCACCACCGCGCCGACGCCACCGTCCTCGGCGCGTAGCGCGAGGGTCTCCGCGGACAGGTCGAAATCGGCGGTCTGGATGGTGACGCGCGGCGGGCGCGAGGGCTGCGGATTCATCCGGCGATTGTGGCATCGGGACATCGCGCGACGAGCGCCCACCGATTCAAGTCGGCCCCGTGATCGACATGGGTGGGCGTCGAGGCGAATCGCACTTGCGCGACGGTCTGCGCCATTGCCACGACGCGCAGGGCACTCGCCGTCGCCCTTGATACCTTCTTGACACCCCCGCGCCAGGTCTTGCCTCGGCCTTGATGCGCAGCTCCCTACGCTGAAGGCCTCGCAACCATGGCGCCGAGCGACAGCCGGCGCCCCTCCGCATGAGACCGGTGTTGATCCTTCAGCACGAGGCCGCGCAAGGGCCCGGCTACCTGCTGCAGTGCCTGCGCGCCCACGACATCCCCGTCCACCTGCTCCGCCCCGATCTGGGCGAGCCCCTGCCCCGCACCGCCGCGGCCTTCAGCGGCGTCGTGATGCTGGGCAGCGACCACAGCGTCCATGACGGACTGCCCTGGATACGCGCCGAGCAGTCGCTGCTCATCGACGCGCTGCGCCTGAGCCGCCCCATCCTCGGCCACTGCTTCGGCGCGCAGCAGCTGGCCCGCGCCATGGGCGCCGGCGTCGCTCGCAATCCCCGCCCCGACATCGGCTGGCGCGAGCTCTGGATCACGCCCGCCGCGCGCGACCAGTTCGGCGGCGAGGAACGGCTGCTCAGCTTCAACTGGCATTACGACAGCTTCCAGATCCCGCGCGGCGCGACACGCACGCTGTTCGGCTCGAACTGTCTGAACAAGGGCTTCGCGCTGGGTCCGCACATCGGCCTGCAAAGCCACCTCGAGGTCACCGAGCAGAGCCTGCGCGACTGGTGCGCCCATGGCCGCGACGAGCTCCGCCGCGGTCGCGGCCTGACCGTGCAGAGCGAGGCCGAGATCCTCGCCGGCCTGCCGGAACGCCTGGCCCGGCTGCGCCAGGCGGCGGGCACGCTCTATCGCCACTGGATCGGCCAGCTGGACCGGCCACCCGTCTTCGGCGGCGCGCGGGCGGCCTGAGCCCCAGGGGCGGAAGGCCCTCGTGACTTTCCTCGCCGGTCCGGCGAGCATGCGAGCCTCCGTCCCGCCGCAGCTCCCGGAGCCGACCCCATGCGCAGACTCGCCTTCGCACGCCCGTTCGCCCGCCTCACGGGCCCCGCGCTTCCCGCCGCCCTCGTCGGCGCCCCAGGGAGAGCCGAGACCGAGACCGAGACCGAGACCGAGACCGAGGCTGATGGCGATGGCGATGGCGTTCGTCGTGGCGGAGTCGGAGTCGGAGTCGGAGTCGGAGTCAGTGCCGCTGGCACCACCGCTGCCGCTGCCGGCGTAGGCGTAGGAGTCGGCGTCGGTGCCGGTGCCGGTGTCGGTGTCGGTGTCAGTACCGACCGGCATCTGGTGGCCAGCCGGAGGCCGACCATCGGAGCGTTCGGGGTCATCCTCGTCATCGGACTCGTGGCGCTGGCGGGCTGCCGGTCGACCTCGACCGCCGACGAGCGCGGCGCAGGTCGAGGTCAAGACCCGCGCGGCGGCATCGACCTCGCGGCACCACTCGCGCGCTGGGAGCAGGACCCGGACAAGACGCTCCAGGGCGTGGTCGTGCTGCGCAACGGGCATGTCGTCGCCGAGCGCTACTACAACGGCGCGACCCGGGACTCGTTGAACGACGTCCGCTCCGCCGGCAAGAGCGTCACTGCCCTGCTGGCCACGATCGCGCTGGACCGCGGCGCGATCGCCAGCGCCCAGGATCCGGTCGGCAAGTACTGGCCCGAGGCGGCGCGATCGCCGATCGGCGCCGCCACCATCGACGATCTGCTCACCATGCGCTCCGGTCTGGACGCGGAAGATGAGGTCTCCGCGTCGCCCGGCCACGAGGACCGCATGGACGAGGCGCCCGATCCAGCCGCGTTCGCGCTGTCGGTGCCGGCCCGCGAAGCGCCTGGCACGGTCTATCGCTACAACTCGCTCACTGCCTCGGCCGCGGGCCTTGTCGTCGCCCGCGCGACCGGCGAGGACCTCGCCGACTTCGGCGCGAAGGCGCTCTTCGGCCCGCTGCGTCTCGGCGCCTGGCGCTGGGACAAGGACGCCGCGGGCCACACGAAGGGCCAGGGCAACCTGTGGCTGACCACGCGCGGGCTGGCCACCATCGGCGAGATGGTGCGCTGCGCCGGCGAGTACCAGGGGCGCCGCATCGTCAGCGCCGGCGGCATCGCGATGATGCTCAAGCCCCGCGTGTCCATCGCCGACAAGGATCCCTATGCCGACGCCTACGGCCGCATGTGGTACTTCCGCCTGCTGCCGGTGGGATCCCAGGTCGTGCCGGTCTGGTTCGCGTCGGGCAACGGCGGCAACAAGATCTATGTGGTGCCGCGCGCGCGCCTGGTGGTGGCGATCACCTCCCAGGCCTACGGTCGCGGCCATGGGCAGCGGCGCTCGCAGGAGATCCTCGTCTCGCTGCTGCAGGCCAGCCTCCCCGCCCTGCCACCGCCGGGCACCGCGGACGCGCCGGTGCAGGGCCTCTTCGATCGCAGCTGCGCCCAGGGCCAGTCGCGGTCTCCCTCTTTCGACTAATGCGGATCCGCGCGCCGTCGCCTATCTTTCCCGGTTGGGGCGGACGCCGTCCCGTCCCGGTGTCCCGCGCCGGCTGACCCGGGCCCGCCGCGCGGGTCCGGTCCAGACCGGACAAGTCCTCAATCCGCAGGAGCTCGCATGTTCGGTCTCACCCCTCTCGGCGCCGTGCACACGGCCTTGTCGCTGATCGCGCTGGTCGCCGGCTACGGTTGCCTCCTGCGCCACGGCCGCGTCAACGCGCCGACCGGCCTCGCCCGCGTCTACCTCTGGAGCACGGTCCTCACCTGCCTCACGGCCTTCGGCATCTTCCGGCATGGCGGCTTCAATGTCGCTCACGGGCTGGCCATCGTGACGCTCGTGACCTTGGCCATCGCCCTGCTGGCCCGCCGGACCCGCGTGCTGGGCCGGCTCTCGCCCTACGTGGAGACGCTGGGCTTCAGCGCCACGCTGTTCTTCCACATGATCCCGGGCCTCAACGAGACCTTCTCCCGACTCCCCGCCGGGGCGCCGCTCTTCACCGGCCCGGACGATCCGGCCTTCAAGCAGGCGGTCAACGTGGTGCTGCTGGTCTTCGTCCTCATCATGGCCGTGCAAGCCTGGCGGATCCACAAGGGCGGCGCGACCGCCGGCCAGCCGCGGCCGGCCTGATCCGGAACTGGACCTAGGTCCGGCCCAGCCCCGCCGAAGCCCAAGCCCAAGCCCAAGCTCAGGGCCAGACCCAGACCCAGACCCAGACCCAGACCCAGACCCAGGCTCGGATTCGGATTCGGATTCGGATTCGACCTCGCGCCACCTGTACGAATCGATAGGTCCGCTGGACGATCCGGTGCGTCGCGAGGCGACGGCGGCGGGGATACTCGCCGCTCGTCCGTCTTCCCGCGCGCGGCCCGCCGCGCCTTCGCCATGCCGCACGCCAAGACCGTCCTCGCCCTGCGCCACCTCGCCTTCGAGGACCTCAGCCTGCTCCGTCCCGTGCTCGAGTCCCAAGGCTTCGAGCGCTTCATCACCCTGGATGCCGGCGTCGACGACCTGCGCGATGTCGACCTGGACGCGGTCGATCTGCTGGTCGTGCTCGGCGGCCCCATCGGGGCGTATGACGACGCGCTCTACCCCTGCCTGCGCGACGAGCTCGCGCTGATCGAGCGCCGCCTCGCCGACCGCAGCCCCCTGCTGGGCATCTGCCTGGGCGCGCAGCTGATGGCGCGCGCGCTCGGCGCCGACGTGAAGCCGATGGCGCACGGGAAGAAGGAGATCGGCTACTCGCCGCTGTGGCTCACCGACGCTGGCCGGGACTCCGCGCTCGCGCCGCTGGCGGGCGGTCAGCCCGTCCTGCACTGGCACGGCGATCAGTTCGCCCTGCCCCCTGGCATCTCCAGCCTCGCGGAAACGCCGCTGTGCCCGCATCAGGCCTTCGCCATCGAGGACTACGCCCTGGGCCTTCAGTTCCACCTGGAGGGCGATCCGGCCCGGCTGGAGCAATGGCTGATCGGCCACGCCGGCGAACTGGCCCAGGCGGGTGTCCCGCTCGATCAACTGCGACGCGACGCGGCCGCGCACGGCCCCGGTCTGCGCAAGGCGCTGAGCGAGGTCATGGCGCGTTGGCTGGAGCGCTGAGGCCCTCCTTCCACGCACGCGGCGACTGCCCCACGCGCTGCGTGAACACGCGCGACAGCGCCGAGGGATTCGCGTAGCCGAGCTCGTCGGCGATCTGCTTGACGGGTCGCCCCTGCCGCAGCGCCTGCTGCGCCAGCGCCATGCGCCAGTCGGCGAGGTAGGCCGCGGGCGGTTCGCCGACCACGTCCTTGAAGCGCGCAGCGAAGGCGCTGCGCGACATGCCCGCGAGATCGGCCATCCGGTCCAGCGTCCAGGCCGCGCCGGGCGACTCCTGCATCGCGGTCAGCACCCGCGCCAGCCGCGGATCCGCGAGCCCCGCCATCAGACCGGTGCGCACCTCCGAGACCTCCGGGCGATCGACCAGCCAGCGCAGCAGCTGGATCAGCACGACCTCGAACAACCGGTCCGCCAGGATGCGCTGGCCACAGCGCAGCCGTTCCGTCTCGCTGAACAGCAGTTGCAGCGACAGATCCAGCCCCTCGACCTGGGTCAGCGGCAACAGCAGCACCGGCGGCAGCGCGCGCACCAGCGGATGCTGGTCGCCGCCGTCGAACTCGATCTCCGCGCAGGTGAAGTCGGAACCGTCTCGCGGCGGGTTGCGGAACTCGTGCAGCACGGGCCGCGGATAGAAGAGCAGCGTCGGCTCCGTCACCTTCACGCGTCTCGGCAGGCCGGGCCCGCGATGACGCAGCTCCATCTCCCCTCGACGCAGCACATGCAGGAAGGCCCGTCCGGGCTTCGCGTCGAACACCGACACCCCGCACAGCGGGCCGTTGTGGAACAGCCGCGCCCGCACGCGAAACCGCTCCAGCAAGCCGGACAGGCGATCGAAGGCGGGCTGCGAAGCGGGATCGGGCAGATCGGACATGGGCGTGAAGGCGACAGATGAATCTGGATGAATGGATACGACACCAGGACGAATCGCGACGGATTCTACTGACCGACGCGCCACATTTCATTCCGGCAGCTGCTCATCCCTTCCTCCGATCACCCCTTCAACCATCCCTTCCGAAAGGCATTCCCATGTCCCGCATTCCCCTGATCGATCCCACGACCGCCCAAGGCCAACGCCAGGAACTGCTCGCGCAGATCCAGGGCGCGTTCGGTGCCACGCCGGCGATGTTCCGCGTGGTGGCCAATTCGCCGGCCGCGCTCCAGAGCCTGTGGGGCAGCTTCGGCGCGCTCGGCGGCGGCGTGATCCCGGCCAAGCTCGGCGAGCAGATCGCCGTCGCCATCGCCGACCGCAACGCCTGCGCGTACTGCCTGGCGGCCCACACCGCGCTGGGTCGCAAGGCCGGCGCGAGCGCCGAGGAGATGAGCGCCGCGCAAGCCGGCGAATCGAGCGATCCCAAGACCAACGCCGCGCTGCGCTTCGCGCTCAAGGTCGTCCACGAGCGCGCCCAGCTCAACGACGCGGACGTGCAGTCGCTGCGCCACGTCGGCTTCAACGACGAGGAGATCGTCGAGATCCTCGCGCACGTGGCGCTCAACCTGTTCACCAACTACGTGAACGTCGCCTTCGACGTGCCGGTCGATTTCCCGGCGGTCAAGCTGCGCGGTCGCTGAACCGGGCCTCTCCCCCCGAGCGGGACGCGAGCGGACGACGATCGAATCGTCCGCCTCGCGCCTCAGGCGTCCGGCAGGTAGTGCACCGCGTGCGCTTCCGTCGGCATCGGCAACTCCCACTTGCGCAGCATGCCGAGCAGCGCCTTGTTGGACAGCGAGCTGTCGCGGCGATCGTTGCGCCGCAGCAGCTCCGCCCGCGGGCGCTCCAGGTAGACGATCTCGACCTCCGCGCCGTAGGCGTAGAGCAGGTCCAGCGTCTTGTCGCGCATCTGCTGGCTGAGGTGGGTCGCGTTCCACACGAAGGGCTGCCGTGCCCGCAGCAGCGCCTTGGCCTTGTCCACCGCCGCGTGCGCCACCGCGCCTTCGTTCTGCCCGTGACGCAGGCCGAGCGCCTCGCGCGCGTCGTCGAAGGACACGACGGGCAGCGCCGGCCGATGCGCCGCGACCCAGGTGTCCTTGCCGGAGGCCGGCAGCCCGCACATCACCGTCACGCGCGAGCCCGGTTCCTGGAACAGCGCGTAGTCCGGATGCACGTCGGCACCGCGGAAGTAACTCACCCGGGTGTGCGCGTCGGCGAAAGCGCGCGCCTGACCGTAGCAGCCCTCCTCGCGCGCCAGCTCGCGGAACAGCTCGATGTTGTCGAGCACGCGGGACTGGTCCTGGCAGATCCGGCCCCGCATGTCGGCCTCGGCCAGCGTGGCCAGCAGCGACAGGTCCAGTGCGCACGAAAGCTCGCGCACGATGTACTCGGGCGGCACGGCCCGCCGCGAATCCGCCATCGCGAAGAAGGGGACCTGATGCACGGCGATCAGGCGGCAGACGGCCTCGCGCGGGGCGAAGGGCATGCCCGCGTCCCAGAGCAGCACGCGCGCGTCGACCGCGCCCATGCGCGAGTGCCCCGGCTGACCGATCGCGCCGGTCACCGGATCGATGACGGTCGCCGCATGCTTGGCCACGTCGTGCAGCAGCGCGGCGAGGAACAGCACTTCCTGATCCTCGCGCGAGGCGCAGGCGTAGTCCGGCAACGCGAGCAAGGCGTCCAGCACCATCTTCGTGTGCGTCCACACATCGCCCTCGGCGTGGTGGCGCGGGTCCTGTGGCGTGGTCTTCGCGAGCTCCAGCACCGGGAACGCCGCCAGGCAGGCCTGCTCGTCCACGGACCGGCCATCGGCGGGCACCAGGGCCCGCACGTCCTTCCAGGTCATGTTCATCTTGTTCTCCCTCGACCCGCTCGGGGTCATCGTCGTCCGGCGCCCTCGCCGGCCAGCACCTTCAGCGCATCGATCGCGTGCAGGGTCCTCAGGCCCAGGTCGTGCCAGGTCACCGTCGGCCGCTCGGCGAAGAGGTCGGCGCCGGGGGCCAGCGCATTGGGCAGGATGGGCCGCCGGGCATGGTGGCTGTCGCTGTCCAGGATGGTCTGCGTGAAGGACGGCCGGACCAGCTTGTAGCGGCCCAGCACCTGCGCGTCGTCCTCGACCTTCAGGTAGAGCCCTTCGGACTGGTCCGACTTGTCCGTCTGCTTCCAGCACAGGTCCAGCGCGAGCGACTCGCGCCGCGTCGCGGCCTCGAAGGCCTCGCGCCAGCCGGCCGACTTCGCCAGCGATCGCCGCACCAGCCGCCACAGCAGCGGGGCCTGGGTCGGCATCGGTCCCGCATAGAGCACCGGCACCGACAGGACCGGCGATCCCGCCAGCAGTGCATGCCGGCGCGGCGTCGACAGGAACTGGCCGGTGGCGCGGTCGTAGACGTCGAACTCATTGAAGAAATGCGGCAGCCGGTCGTACCAGACGCTGTGCTTGGCATAGGCCCACTCGCCGTACAGCACGTAGCGGTCCTCCAGGCGCTCGATCAGGCGATGCTCATGGGCCAGGGCCCAGATCTTCATCGCGTTGAACTGGCGCTCGCCGAAGCCGCCGGTCAGGTAGTGACCGCGCGACTGCAGCAGCAGGTCGCCGCCCTCGCTGAAGGAGACGCCGGCATTGGCGCCGTCGAGCTTCTCCTCGATGACGACATGCCGGCCCGCGAGCGCCGCGAGCGGCATCTGGTCGTGCGCGGAATCGCCGTCCTGCAGACGGCTGCCTTCGAGATGCGCCGTGCGCGGATAGCGCAGCAGCGGCAGGGATTGCAAATGCATGGGAATCCGTCACCCGCCGCGTTCTTGGCGCGGGCGGGTCCTGGTGGAGTCAGGGAACCGACGGACGTGTGACAGGCGCGGTCGAATCGCCACCGGGTCGCTCAGGACCGGGGGGCGTCGCGGCAGGAAGAAGCGGGAGATTCGTGCTCCATCGGCCTCATGGCAGGCGTCGGGAGAATCAGGAACCGGTGCCGCAGCCTTCGCGGGCGCAGACGGCGCCGACACGATGCTGCTGGGAAGCAGTCGTCGGCAATCAGCAGGTGATGGACGTACGGAACTTCATGGGACACCTCCTGGAATCGAAGAGGTTGGACAGGCGCGCGGGCGGGGCCGCCCGGCGTGAGGCGCGATTCTTCCACTGCACGCTCGGCGGCGTCAACCCGGGGTGAGGTCCTCCGCCGACACCAGGATCAGGGACGGTCCGCCAGCCGCGGCAACACCTCGGCGCCCAGCTCCTGGATCACATCGCGCGCGGGACGCCCTCGTCCGAGGTTGAACAGCACATGACCCACGCCCATCGCGTGCATCCGGCGCAGGTAGGCGATCAGCGCATGCCGCCCCGTGCGCAGCCCCAGCGCCAGCGGTTCCGGCGCCGCGTGCGGATCGTCGAGCAGCTCCAGCTGCACCGACTGCACGAACGGCTTCCCGCCCACGCCCTTCTGCGCGAGCGCGCGCTGCCAGAGATCGATGCGCCCTTCCTGCCGCGCCTCCTCGCGGTGGTAGGTCGCCCAGGCATCGGCGTGCGTCGCGATCCATTGCAGCGACTGTCGCGCCGAGCCCACCACCATCATCGGGATGCGCGACGACGGCGGATGCATCAGCTCGTAGCCGCCGCTGGCCGCGACCACGGCCTCGCGCTCCGACGCGAGCGGCGACAGCGCCGCGCGCACGGTCGCCCAGCGCTCGCGGAAGGTCTCGGCGCGTTGGTCGAGGTCCTCGCCAAAGGCGGCGAACTCGGCGGGCCGGTCGCCCGAGCCCATGCCGAGGACGAAGCGGCCCGCGCTCAGCCGGTCCAGCGACAGCGCGGACTTCGCCACGTGCAGCGGATGCCGCAGCGGCAGCACGATGGCGGCGGCGCCGATCGCGATGTCGCGCGTGGCCGCGGCCATCGCGCTCAACCAGAGGAAGGGGTCGTCGAGCGCGCTCGCCGTGTTGTCGCTGCCCTGCGGCACCATCAGCGGGACGTCCCGCGTCCACAGCGCCGCGAAGCCCAGCCGGTCCGCGAGCGCCGCGAGCGCGAGCGCCTCGTCGACATCGGCCATGCGGTCGGGCCGCGCATCCACCGGCGTCATCAGCCCCAAAGTCAGGCGCCCGGAAACGAAGACGCGCCCGTGCGCGCGATTGAAGCGCGCGCCGGGCGCGTCGTCGAAGGCCGTCACGACGTCAGGCGCTCACTTGGTCTTCTGCTGGACCAGCTTGGCGTAGTCCGCCTGCATCTTCGTCATGAAGTCGTAGCTCGCGCGGAACTGCTGCTCGTGGAAATCGATCAGTTTCTGGAACTCATCGGCCGCCACCGCGAAGGGCGCTCCCGCCGTACGCATCGAGTCCATGATCGACTTCTGCGACGCGAGCACCGTGCGCCACGCCGAATAGTTGTGTTCGAACGCTTGCTTCGACTGCTCGAAGAAGGTCTTGGCGAGTTCGACTTGGGCCTGCTGAATCATGAGCGATCTCCTGTTGAGCGAGTGGTCGAGTCATCGCCCCTGATCGTCGGAGGGATCGAGCCTCCGGTCACGGGCGTGCGGGCCATCCTACAGGCGACGCGCGCCGCGTGCTCGCTCGGCGGCCCGAGCCCGGGTCAAGGCATCAGCCGATAGCCGACGCCGGTCTCGGTCAGCAGATGCGCGGGACTGGCCGGCTCGGTCTCCAGCTTCTGCCGCAGGTTGCCCATGTAGACGCGCAGGTAGTGGTTCTGCTCGACATGCGAGGGCCCCCAGACCGCCTTGAGCAACTGACGATGCGTCAGCACCTTGCCGGCGTTGCCGATCAGGTGGCTGAGCAGCCGGTACTCGATGGGCGTGAGGTGCACGTCCTCGCCGGCGCGGCGCACCCGGCGCGCGGCCAGGTCGACCTCGACATCGCCGAAGCGGAAGGCCGGGTCCTGCTGCTCGCTGGCCCGCGCCTGGCTGCGGCGCAACGCGACGCGCACCCGCGCCATCAGCTCGCCGACGCCGAAGGGCTTGCTCAGGTAGTCGTCGGCGCCGTGGTCCAGCGCGGCGATCTTGTCCTCCTCGCCGCCGCGCGCCGACAGCACGATCACCGGCACCGAGGACCAGGCCCGCAGGTCGCGCAGGAAGTCCTGGCCGTCGCCGTCGGGCAGCCCCAGGTCCAGGATCACGACATCGGGCCGACGCGTGCCGGCGTCGATCAGGCCCTGGCGCATGGTGCCGGTCTCGTGCACGGACCAGCCCTCCCCCTCCAGCGCCAGCCGCACGAAGCGGCGGATGTTCGGCTCGTCCTCGACGATCAGCGCGATCGGCTGCGGCTCGCTCACGGATGCGACTCCTTGTCCTTCGGATTCCTGCCGGCGACGGAAGCGCCGGTCGCGTCATGACCCGGATCACGGCCCGGGTCGCCACCCGGCTCGCCTTCCTCGTCGAAGGTCGGCAGGGCCGGCGGCTCGCCCAGCGGCAGCGCCAGACTGAAGCGCGCGCCGCCCTCGGGCGTGGCGCGCTCGGCCCAGATGCGGCCACCATGGGCCTGCATGATGGCACGGCAGATGGCCAGGCCCAGACCCACGCCGGGCAGGTGCGACTCGCTGTGGCCACGCGCGAATTTCTCGAAGAGCGCCTCCTCGCGGCCCGGCGGGAGGCCGGGGCCGTTGTCCTCGACGGACAGCCGCATCTCGCCGGACGTCCCGTCGCTCGAGGACGCGCCATGCGTGCGCGCGATCACGCGGATCTCGCTGCCCGGCGGCGTGTACTTGGCGGCGTTCTCCAGCAGATTGGCCAGCACGCGCTCGATGAGCACCGCGTCCAGCTCCACCAGCGGCAGGGTCGCCGGCACGTCCAGCACGACGCGGTGGCGCGTCAGCGCCGAGCCCATCAGCTGCAGGCTGCTGCCGATGACCTCGTCCACCGGCTGCCATTGCCGGTTGAGCTTGAGCGCGCCGCTCTGCAGCCGCGCCATGTCCAGCAGGTTGTGCACCATCGCGTTGATGCGCAGCGACTGCTGCTCGATGGCCCGCGCCGTCTCGGCCGCGGCCAGGTCCAGCTCGCGCCGGGCCAGGGTCTCGGCCAGCCCCTGCAAAGCGGCCAGCGGCGTGCGCAGGTCGTGCGACAGCGCCGACAGCAACGAGTTGCGCAGCCGTTCCGACTCGATCTGCAGCAGCGCCTGCTGCGCCACCTCGACGTAATGCACCCGCTCCAGCGCCTGGCCGGCGATGCGCGCGGCGGTCTCCAGCTGGGCGCGGCGCTCCGGCAGCATCAGCGTGCCGGCCTCGCCGGGCCGCAGCGCCAGCACGCCGCGCGTGCGCATCGGCGCGCGCAGCGGCAGGTAGAACCATTGACTGCCCGGCAGCGTGTCGGTGCCCAGGCCCGCGGCCTGCTCATGGTCCAGCGCCCAGCGGGCGGTGCCCGCGTCGGGCTGATCGTCCGGAGGTAGTGCCGGCTGCGTCGGCGACGGCAGCAGCCGGTCGTCGTCGTCCAGCACGTAGAGCAGCGCGCGGCCGCCGAACTGCTGCGACAGCTGCTGTTCGGCCGTGGCGACGACCTGCTCGATCTGCAGCGCGCCGGCCAGCTCGCGGGTCAGCTCGAAGAGGCCGCGGGCGCGGGCCTCGCGCTCCGAGGACACGCGCGCCTCGTAGCGCAGCCCCGCGGTGAGCTGGCCGGTGATCAGGCCGACCGCCAGCATCACCGCGAAGGTGATCACGTATTGCACGTCGCTGACCGCCAGGCTCAGGCGGGGCGCGACGAAGAAGAAGTCGAACAGCCCCACGCTGAGGAAGCTGGCCAGCACCGCCGGTCCCCGCCCCCATCGCATCGCCACCGCGACCACGCCCAGCAGGAACAGCATGACGATGTTGTCCGTCGCGATGCGGCCGGCCAGCGGCCAGCAGGCCAGCGCGACGGCCAGGCAGGCCAGCGTCGCCCACAGGTAGCGGCGCGGCGTGTCGCCGAAGCTCGGACCGGCCTCGTCGTCCGTCTCCCGTTGCGTGGCCGAGGCGCCGACCTGGATCAGGTCCAGTTCCGGCGCGGCGCGGCCCAGATGGGCGGCCAGGTCGCGGCTGCCCCAGCGGCGCGGTGACGGCGCCCCGCGGCCCATGAGCAGCTTGGAGAGGTTGTGCTCGCGCGCGTAGTCGGCCAGCGCGGTGGCCGGGTCCTGCGCCGCCAGCACGGCCGTCGTCGCGCCCAGGTCCTGGGCCAGCCGCACGACGCGCAGGATGCGGCCGCGGCGCTCGTCCGGCAGGCGATGCAGCGCCGGGGTCTCGACGTAGACCGCATGCCAGCTCACCGCCAGCTGCTGCGCGAGCTGCGCCGCGCTGCGCACGATGCTCTCCGCCTCGGCGCCCGGGCCGATGGCGCAGAGCACCGCGGCCTCGGTCTTCCAGACCGGCGCGATGCGCTCGTTGCTGCGCCAGGCCTGCACGTCGTCCTCGACGCGGTCGGCGGTGCGGCGCAGCGCGAGCTCGCGCAGCGCCATCAGGTTGCCCTTGCGGAAGAAGTGCTGCCCCGCCCGCTCCGCCTGCGCGCCCTGATAGACCTTGCCGGCCTTCAGGCGCGAGAGCAGTTCGTCGGCCGGGGTGTCGACCAGCACCACCTCGTCGGCGCGGTCGAAGAAGGTGTCGGGCAGGGTCTCCTGCACCCGCACGCCGGTGATGCCGCCGACGACGTCGTTCAGGCTCTCCAGGTGCTGGACGTTGACCGTCGTGTAGACGCTGATGCCGTTGGCCAGCAGCTCCTCGACGTCCTGCCAGCGCTTGGGATGGCGCGAGCCGGCGACGTTGGAGTGCGCCAGCTCGTCGACCAGGACCAGCGCCTCGGGCTGGTCCTTGAGGCGTTCCAGCGCCCCGTCGAGGTCGAACTCCGGCAGCGTGCGGTCCCGGTAGGCCACCTGCCGCATCGGCAGGCGCGGCAGGCCCTCGAGCAGCGCGGCGGTCTCGGCGCGGCCGTGGGTCTCGACGACGCCGACCAGCGGCGCGCGGCCCTGCTCCCGCAGGTGGCGTGCCGCCTGCAGCATCGCGAAGGTCTTGCCCACGCCCGCCGAGGCGCCGAAGTAGATCCGGAGCCGCCCGCGCGACTGCGCCTCCTCCTGCTGGCGGATCTGCGCCAGCAGGCTGTCGGGGTCAGGTCTTTCGTCGGGCGCGGCGGGCATCGGGCGATTCTCTCCTCAGATGCGTCAGAACGCCTTGCTCAGACCCAGCACGACCCCGGTGCCGCCGACGCGCTTCGCACGCGCGGCGGCCGAGTCGCCGGCCTGGTACAGGTCCTTCTTCGCATCGGTGCCCACCGCCGCGAGGCTGACGACCACGCCGCCGAGGTCCTTCAGCTCCTTGCTCACCGACAGCTTCCAGTCCGTGTACGACAGGTCGCCGTACTTGCGCACCCACAGGTGGCCGGCGTGCAGGCCCAGCGTCACGCCCTGCCCCAGGTCCGCGCTGTAGTTCAGGTCCAGGTAGGACGTGCCCTTGGACGAGCCCTTGGGCGTCAGCGCGCTGAAGTAGGCGTAGCCGGCGGTGTCGCTGTCCAGGCCGAAGTAGTCGGTCGCGGCGACGGACAGCTTGGCCGAGAAGGCGCCCGCGTTGACCGCGGCGTAGAGGTCGACGTTGTCGTAACGGTGCGAGGTCGGCTGGCCGGGCGCGGCGTTCAGCTTCGCGCCGGGATAGACGTAGGCCAGCGCGCCCAGGTCCAGCGTGACGCCGTCGGCGACGGCGGTCTTCCAGCCGCCGTAGAGGTCCCATTCCATGCCGGCGCCGTTGTTGTAGCTGTTGCCCGAGACGTTGGACGCCCAGGTGCCGGCGTACAGGCCGCTGCTGTGGCTGTAGTCGAAGCCGCCCTGGATCGCGGGCTGCTTCCAGGTCTGGCTGATGCCGCGAAAGCGGTAGTCGGACACGAAGCCCAGGTTGCCGGTGAAGGTGTGCTCCGCGGCGGCGGGAGCCGGCGCGGGCGCGGCGGCCGGGGCTTCGCCTTCGGCGCGCGCGGCGGCGTGCAGGAAGCAGGAGGAGATCAGGAACAGGGAAAGAAGACGGGTTTTCATGAAGATCGGATCAATGGGCAGGTTGCGCCTTGTCGAGCGCGAGGTTGAGCTTGAGCACGTTGACGCGGGGCTCGCCGAGGACGGCGAGGTCGCGGGTTTCGGTGTTCGCCTGGATGAGGCGTTCCACGGCCGCGACGGGCAGGCCGCGCTCGCGGGCGACGCGCGCGGTCTGGTACCGCGCGGCGGCCATCGAGATGTGCGGATCCAGGCCGCTGGCCGAGGCGCTGACCAGGTCGACCGGGACCGGCAGCGGGTTCTGCGGATCAGCCGCCTTGAGGGCGTCCAGCCGCGCCTTGACGGCGTCGGTGAGCGCGCTGTTCAGCGGCCCCTGGTTGGACCCGCCGGAGCCGGTCGCGTTGTTGGCCATCGGCGCGGTGGCCGAGGGGCGGCCCCAGAAGTAGCGCGGGGACGAGAAGCTCTGGCCGATCAGGCCGGAGCCGACCACCTTGCCGTCCTGCTCGATCAGGCTGCCTTCGGCCTGGAACGGGAACAGGGTCTTGGCCACGCCGGTGACCACCGCCGGGTACAGCAGCCCGGTGACCGCGCTGAGCAGCACGAAGCCCGTCAGCGCGGGGCGCAGCATCTTGAGAGTCGAAGTCATGGTGTGAGTCCTTTCCGCGCGTCAGACGAGGTGCAGCGCGACCAGCAGCAGGTCGATGACCTTGATGCCGATGAAGGGAACGATCAGGCCGCCCAGGCCGTAGATCCAGAGGTTGCGGCGCAGCAGCGCGGCGGCGCCGATGGGCCGGTAGGCCACGCCCTTCAGGGCCAGCGGGATCAGCGCGACGATGATCAACGCGTTGAAGATCACCGCCGACAGGATCGCGGACGCCGGGCTGTGCAGGCCCATCACGTTGAGCGCGGCCAGTTGCGGATACACGCCCAGGAACATCGCCGGGATGATGGCGAAGTACTTCGCCACGTCGTTCGCGATCGAGAAGGTCGTCAGCGATCCGCGCGTCATCAGGAGCTGTTTGCCGGTCTCGACGATCTCCAGCAGCTTGGTCGGATTGGAGTCCAGGTCGACCATGTTGCCGGCCTCCTTTGCGGCCTGCGTGCCGCTGGCCATCGCCACCGCCACGTCGGCCTGCGCGAGCGCGGGCGCGTCGTTGGTGCCGTCGCCGGTCATCGCCACCAGGCGGCCTTCGCCCTGGTAATCGCGGATCAGCTTGAGCTTGGCCTCGGGCGTGGCTTCGGCGAGGAAGTCGTCGACGCCAGCCTCGGCCGCGATCGCGGCGGCGGTGAGGCGGTTGTCGCCGGTGATCATCACCGTGCGGATGCCCATCTTGCGCAGCTGCGCGAAGCGCTCCTTGATGCCGCCCTTGACGATGTCCTTGAGCTCGACCACGCCCAGCACGCGGGCCTGGCCTTCATTGAGATCGGCCACCACCAGCGGCGTGGAGCCGCGGCGCGCGACTTCCTCGGCCACCGCGGTGACCTGGGCCGGCATCTGGCCGCCATGCAGCTCGACGAAGCGGCGGATCGCATCGACCGCGCCCTTGCGCAGCTGGCGCTTGGGCGAGTCGACATCGCCGAAGTCGACGCCGCTCATGCGGGTCTGGGCTGTGAACGGGACGAAGTGGGCTTGCAGCGTGGCCAGCTCGCGCTCGCGCAGGTTGAAGCGCTGCTTGGCCAGCACCACGATGCTGCGGCCCTCGGGCGTCTCGTCGGCCAGCGAGGCCAGTTGCGCGGCGTCGGCCAGGACCTGCTCCTGCAGGTTGGGCGCGGGCAGGAAGGCCGAGGCCTGGCGGTTGCCCAGCGTGATGGTGCCGGTCTTGTCCAGCATCAGCACGTCGACGTCGCCGGCGGCTTCCACGGCGCGGCCCGAGGTCGCGATCACGTTGGCCTGCATCAGGCGGCTCATGCCGGCCACGCCGATGGCGGACAGCAGCCCGCCGATGGTCGTGGGGATCAGGCAGACCAGCAGCGACACCAGCGCGGTGATGGACACCACGGTGCCGGCGCCGGCCGCTTCCACGCTGAACAGTGAGTACGGCAGCAGCGTCACCGTGACGACCAGGAAGACCAGGGTCAGCGCGACCAGCAGGATGGTCAGCGCGATCTCGTTGGGCGTCTTCTGGCGCTTGGCGCTCTCGACCATCGCGATCATGCGGTCGAGGAAGGCCTCGCCCGGATTCACGGCGATGCGCACGACCACCCAGTCCGACAGCACGCGGGTGCCGCCGGTGACGGCGGAGAAGTCGCCGCCGGACTCGCGGATCACGGGCGCGGATTCACCGGTGATGGCGCTCTCGTCGACCGAGGCGACGCCCTCGATGACCTCCCCGTCCAGCGGGACCAGGTCGCCGGCCTCGACCAGCACGACGTGGCCCTTGCGCAGCTCTTCCGAGCTGACCGGATGCCAGGACGAGCCGTGGCGCGGCTGCTCCAGCTTCTTGGCCCAGGTCTTGGCCTTGAGGCCGCGCAGCGACGCGGCCTGCGCCTTGGAGCGGCCCTCGGCCAGCGCTTCCGCGAAGTTGGCGAAGAGCACGGTGAACCACAGCCACAGCGCGATCGCCAGCATGAAGCCGGGGCCCTCGGCGCCGGCGAGTTCCGGCTTGGAGAAGCTGGCCAGCCACAGGCCGGTGGTCAGGATGCTGCCGGCGTAGACGACGAACATCACCGGGTTGCGCAGCTGCACCGCGGGGGCGAGCTTGGCGAAGGACTGGACGATCGCGGGCTTCATCAGCGCGGGATCCCAGAGTCCGGTGCGGGCGTTGGCGCGGGGCGTCTGCGGGTCCTGGCCTTGCGGACCTTGAGGGCCCTGGGGCGCGGGACCGGTGGCCTTGACGCCGCCGAGGACCTCGGTGCGGGCCGAGGCCGGCACCGAGGTGTGAAGGGTCTTGAGTTGATTGGTCATGACGGGCTCCGAAGCTTTACTTCCAGAGCATCAGGTGCTCGACGACGGGGCCGAGCGCGAGCGCGGGCACGTAGTTCAGCAGGCCGACCAGGAGGACGGTGCCGATGAGCAGCACGACGAACAGGGGGCCGTGGGTGGGCAGCGTGCCCTCGCCGACGGGGATGCGCTTCTTGGCGGCCAGGCTGCCGGCGATGGCCAGCACGGGGACGATGACCAGGAAGCGGCCGAGCCACATCGCGATGCCGAGCATCGTGTTGTAGAAGGGCGTGTTGGCGGACAGGCCGGCGAAGGCGCTGCCGTTGTTGTTGGCGGCCGAGGTGAAGGCGTAGAGGATCTCGCTGAAGCCGTGGGCGCCGGGGTTGGCGATACCGGCCTTGCCGTCGCCCGCCAGGACCGCGATGGCGGTGCCCGCCAGCACGACGATGGGCGTGACGAGGATGGCGACGGCGCTCATCTTCATCTCGAAGGGCTCGATCTTCTTGCCGAGGTACTCGGGCGTGCGGCCGATCATCAAGCCGGCGATGAAGACAGCCAGGATCGCGAAGATCAGCATCCCGTACAGGCCGGTGCCGACGCCGCCGAAGACCACCTCGCCCAGCTGCATCATCACCAGCGGCACGGCGCCGCCGATGGGGGTGAAGCTGTCGTGCATCGCGTTGACCGCGCCGCAGGAGGCGGCCGTGGTGATGACCGCGAAGAGCGAGCTGGCGCCGATGCCGAAGCGGGTCTCCTTCCCCTCCATGTTCCCGCCGGCCTGGAGCTCGGTGGCCTGGATGTCGACGCCCTGCGCGGCGACCAGCGGATTGCCGGCCTGCTCGGCGGGCGTGGCGATCAGCACGCCGACGATGAACATCACGCTCATCGCGGCCAGGATCGCGGCGCCCTGCCGGCGGTCGCCGACGAGCTGACCGAAGCTCAGGCACAGCGCGGCCGGGATCACGAAGATCGCGACCATCTGCAGCAGGTTGCTGAGCGGGGTCGGGTTCTCGTACGGATGGGCCGAGTTGGCGTTGAAGAAGCCGCCACCGTTGGTGCCCAGCATCTTGATCGACTCCTGCGAGGCGACCGGACCCATGGCGAGCGTCTGCTCCTGGGTGCGCTGGTTCTCCATGACGGGCTGGCCCTTGTCGTCCTTGACGGGCTGGCCGTCGGCGCCGAGCTTGGGCGTCTGGAAGTCCTGGGCCTCGACGGTCTGGAAGGTCTTGTAGCCGTCGAAGTTCTGGATCACGCCTTGCTGGACGAAGACGACCGCGAGGAGGAAGGACAGCGGCAGCAGCAGCCACAGGGTGCAGCGCGTCACGTCGGCCCAGAAGTTGCCGACGTGGCCGGACAGGCGCGTGGCGAAGCCGCGGATCAGCGCGAAGACGACGGCGATGCCGGTGGCGGCGGACAGGAAGTTCTGCACCGTCAGCGCGAGCATCTGGGTCAGGTAGCTCATCGTCGACTCGCCGCCGTAGCCCTGCCAGTTGGTGTTGGCGACGAAGCTGATGGCGGTGTTGAAGGCCGAGTCGGGTGAGACCGCGGCCATCCCTGCCGGGTTGAGCGGCAGCACGCCTTGCAGGCGCTGCAGGGCGTAGACGGCGATGACGCCGATGAAGTTGAAGATCAGCAGGCCGATGGCGTACTGCTTCCAGCCCATGCCCTCGTCGGCCTTGATGCCGCAGAGGCGGAAGATCGGACGCTCGATGGCGGCGAGCCAGCGAGGGATCCGGCCTTGGGCGAGCGCGGTGATCCAGCGGGAGAGCGGCCACGCGAGCAGCAGCGTGACGACGAGGTAGAGGGCCAGGTTGGCCCAGGCGAGGTTCGTCATGTCAGAACTCCTCGGCGCGCCAGAGCGCGATCAGGAGATAGACGAACAGGCCCGCGGAGAGCAGGCCGGTCAACCAGTAGAGCGCGCTCATTGCTTGCTCCCCAACCGGTCGCTGGCGACTGCCAGACCGACCGCGACGAGGAACAAGACGACGCTCAATCCGAGAAAGAGTGCATCCATGTTTGAAAACCCATGCCCTCTCGAGTGAGGGCGGGATGGGATGGATGGACTCTAAGAATCAGCGGATCAAGGGGTTGTAGAAGCTCCGCGGGTCGGTATCAAGATTCCATAAAGATGCCCGGCATCCGTGAAAGTGTGGAGTCGGGAGTCTTGACACCTCGGTCAGGGACATCGCGCAACCCCTTGATTCAGAAGGGTGGCAAGCGTCTTGCTATGGCCACCAGCTTCATCAAGGAGGAAACATCATGATCACGACCCGCCTCGTCAAATCGCTGGCCGCCGCCGGCCTGGCCCTGGCCCTGGGCTCGGCTCAGGCCTCGCCGGTCACGTTCAACCTGTCGTACTCCGGCCTGTCGTTCGGCAACGAAGCCGTGGCCACGGGCTTCATCACGCTGGAGTCCGACTCGTTCACTCACGCGACGAACGTGGGCAACGTGTCGCCGGCGGCGCTCGGCATCACGGCCTTCCAGATCACCGTCAACGGCGCCGCCGGCGGCAATGGGACCTTCCAGTTGAGCGACTTCGGCGCTGCGCCGAACGGTTGGGTGCTGAACGTTTCGCAGCCCCTGAACCTGGCCTTGGATCTGGTGGGCCAGATCGGCTTCAACGATTTCAACTGGTGCGCCATCAGCGCCGCCTGCGGCAGTGCCTCCGCACCGGGTGGCAATGCGATCTTCACCATCCGCACCGCCGCCGAGACGGGCGACCAGCTGCGCCTGACGTCCATGGCCGTCGCGAACGTCCCGGAGCCGGGTTCGCTCGCGCTGCTCGGCATCGCCGTGGCAGGTCTCGCCGCGGTGCGTCGCCGCAAGCAGTGAGTCCGCTGGACGCCGCATGAGGAAGGGCCGCTCGGTGAGCGGCCCTTTCCATTCCCGCGAATCATCTGTCGACGATCACCGGGTCCTGGCATGCAACCCGCTGCGCGTCAGCGTCTCGGCACTCCCGCCGGACGCCAGATATCGGATGAACGCCTCAGCCTGGGCGCGATGCCGGCTGGAGGCGACGATGCCGGCCGCGTAGGGCGTGATCTTCTGGAGCTCCGCCGGCAGCTCGCCCACGATGCGGATGCCCTTCACCGGTTGGAGTTCGCTGCGCTGCTGGCAGCCGAAGGCGGCCTGGCGGGAGGCCACGATCTCGCCCACCGGCGTGGCCGGGATCTGCCGGCCCTTCGCCTTCACCTCGGCCTCGATGCCGAGCCGCTTCAGCAGCACGTTCTGGATGTACTCACCGCTCGCGCTGTCCGACCAGGCGATCGACGGGGCGCTCAGGAAGGCGGCCTTGACCTGGTCGACCGTGCCCAGCTCCGGCGCTGCCGCGCCCGCCGGCACCGCGCAGGCGATGTATGAATCGGCGAGGACCACCTTCGTCGCCCCGTCGACCAGCCCTTGTTCGATCAGCTTGTCCAAGGCCGGTCCGACCATGATCAGGACGTCCAGCGGCTCCCCGCGGGCGAGCCGCGCCGGGATCGCCTGCTTCGTCTCCCCCATGGAGGGTCCGAACTGCCGATCCACGGTCACGCCGGGCGTGTCCTTCTCGTAGCGGACGGCCAGCTCCTTGAAGGCCTCGGCGAAGCCGCCCGAGGAGACCGCGACGAGGCGATCGGCGGCTTGCGCCAGCGGCGCGGTGGAGATCGCCGCGGCCATGACGGCAGAAAGGACGAAACGACGGCGAAGGAGCGAGGACTGGCGTTGCATGGGGAGGTCCGGAATCAAGGTGCCTGAATCTTGAGGTCACCTCTCCGATGCGTCCAGTGCAACGTTCTGAACATTTATTGCTTGGCACGCATCAACCCCTTCGACCGGCCTTCGGCGTCGCCTCCTGCGCCGCGCCGGCCATCTTGAGCGCCTGCACGAGCAGCTTCGCCAGCTCCTCGGCTTGCGCTGAAAGCCGATGCCCCTTGCGCGTGATCAGCCCGAGCGTCCGGCTCACCAGCGGCCGGGTCAGCGGCACGCCCACCAGGTCCTTCGACGAGGTGCCCGTCAGCGCGAGCCGCGGAATCGCGCTGACGCCCAGTCCGGCCCGGACCAGCGCCAGCGCGCCTTCCACGTGATTCACCTCGACGTGCGTCGCCGGCCGGCCCTTGGCCTGCGCGACCGCGTTGTCCAGCAGCATCCGGTTGCCGCTGTCCGCCGCCAGCGAGATGAAGCGCTCGCCGACGAACTCCTCCCACCCCACCGATCGCAACTTCGCGAGTCCATGGCGCGCCGGCACCACCAGCACGTAGCGCTCCTTCACGATGGCGGCGAAGTCGATCGACGGCTCCTGCGCGCCGAGGAAGTTGACGCCGAAGTCGGCCTGTTTCTCCACCACGGCCTTGAGCACCTGTGGCGCGCTGTGGTCCAGCATCTTGATCCGCGTGTCCGGGTGCAACTGGGCGAACTGCGCCAGCACCTCGGGCAGCAGGTGATTCGCCACCGAGGGGATGCAGGCCACGGTCACCAGCCCCGCCCGGCGCTCCGCCCGGTCGCCCACGTCGGAGATCGCGTTCTGCAGCGCGGCCAGCGCCTCGCTCGCATGGGTCAGGAACTGCTCGCCGTCCTCGGTCAGGCTCACCCGCCGCGTCGTGCGGTCGAAGAGCCGCACGCCCAGCGCTTCCTCGATCCGGTCGATGCGCCGGCTCAGCGCCGAGGGCGAGATGAACAGCGCCTCCGACGCCGCCCGGAAGTTCATCCGCTCCGCCACCGCGACGAAGGCCGCCAGTTCACCCAGGTCAAAATTGATTCTCATGGCGCATCAATCGTTCCGTTCTTTGCACTTCTCGCAACTTTGCCGGGAAAGCATGATGCCGCGCAAGATAAAACCGATTCCGGAGACTGCCATGACCGTCCTGACTGCGTCCGCCCCGCCTTCCCCGCCCCCCAGGATGCCCCGCAGGGCCGCGCTCGGCGCGGTGCTCCGCGTGACCAGTGGCAACTTCCTGGAGATGTTCGACTTCTTTCTCTACGGCTTCTACGCGACCTACATCGCGCAGACCTTTTTCCCCAGCGACAGCGAGTACCTCTCGCTCATGCTCACCTTCGTGACCTTCGGCGCCGGTTTTCTGATGCGCCCGCTGGGCGCGATCATCCTGGGCGCCTACATCGACAAGATCGGTCGCCGCAAGGGCCTGATCCTGACGCTCGCCATCATGGCCTGCGGCACCGTGCTGATCGCCTTCACGCCGGCCTACGCGACCATCGGCGTGCTGGCGCCCGTGCTTGTGCTGATCGGCCGCCTGCTGCAGGGCTTCTCGGCCGGCGTCGAGCTGGGCGGCGTGTCCGTCTACCTGGCGGAGATGGCCACACCCGGCCGCAAGGGCTTCTACGTGAGCTGGCAATCCGCCAGCCAGCAGGCCGCCATCATGGTCGCCGCGGCGCTGGGCTACGGCATCAGCCAGTGGTTCACGACCGCCCAGATCAGCGAATGGGCCTGGCGCATCCCCTTCCTGATCGGCTCGCTGATCCTGCCCTTCGTGTTCCAGATCCGTCGCTCGCTGACCGAGACCGAATCCTTCCTCGCCCGCAAGCATCATCCGTCGATCGGGGAGATCGTCGCCTCCATGCTGCGCAACTGGGCGCTGGTGGGCGCGGGGATGATGCTGGTGGTCATGACCACGGTGTCCTTCTACCTGATCACCGTCTACACCCCGACCTTCGGCAAGTCCGTCCTGCACCTGTCCGCCACCAGCGCGCTGCTGGTGACCTTCTGCGTCGGCCTGTCCAACTTCGTGTGGCTGCCGGTGATGGGCGCGGTGTCCGACCGCATCGGCCGCTGGCCGCTGCTCGTGGTCTTCAGCCTGCTCACGCTGCTGACCGCCTATCCGGCGATGTCCTGGCTGGTCCAGGCGCCGTCCTTCGAGCGCATGCTGGCCGTCGAGCTCTGGCTGTCCTTCCTCTACGCCAGCTACAACGCCGCCACCATCGTCGCGCTCACGGAGATCATGCCGGTGGAGGTCCGCACGACGGGCTTCTCGCTGGCCTACAGCCTGGCCACGGCGATCTTCGGCGGCTTCACGCCGCTGGTCTCCACCTGGCTGATCCAGACCACCGGCGACAAGGCCGCCCCCGGTCTCTGGATGAGCGGCGCCGCCGCCGTCGGCCTGGCCGCGACCGCCCTGCTCTATCGGGGCATCGTCAAGGCGCGGTGATCACTTGCGGTGGTGGGTCTCGCCGCGCCCCAGGCTGACCAGCCCGGCGATCAGCGCGAAGCCCGCCGCCATGCCCAGGCCCAGGTGCGAGGCCTTCGAGGCCGGCAGCCACGCAAAGAGCAGCCCCATCAGCAAGCTCCCGACGGTCTGTCCCGTGAGGCGCGCCACGCCCTGGGCACCCCCGGCCGCGCCGCTGCGCTCCTTGGGCGCGGACATCAGCATGTTGCGGTTGTTGGGTGTCTGGAAGAACCCGAAGCCCAGGCCCGCGAGCAGGGTGAACACCACCAGCAGCAGCTTGGGATCCGTCTGCATCGGCCAGACCGCGCAGAGCGCCAAGCCGGTCGCCAGCAGCCCGGCGCCCGCGGCGCAGAGCTTCGCCGTCGAGATGCGGTCCGCGAGCCGGCCCGCCATCGGCGCGGCCGCCATCACGGCGAGCGGCCAGGGCGTCATCAGCAGACCGGTCTCGAGCACGCTCAGTCCGAGCACGTGATGCATGTAGAACGGCAGCGCGACGTAGCTCGCCATCTGGCCCGTGAAGCAGCACACCGACGCGATGATCGACATCCGGAACGGGGCCGAGCGCAGCAGGTCCAGCGGAATCAGCGGCGCCGCGCGCGGCAGCTCCCGACGCACGAGCAGGGTCAGGCAGATCACGGCCGCGATCAGCAGCGCCCCGCCCTCCACCGGATGCTCGAGCACGCGGTCGCCGCCGAGCACGAAGGTCGCGAACATGCCCGCGTTGAGGGCGACGCTCCAGAGGTCCAGCGGCCGGTTGGAGCCCGGCGTGCGCGGCAGTCCGCGCGCGGCCAGCAGCACCAGCAGGCCCACCGGCAGGTTCACCGCGAAGAGCCAGGGCCAGCTCGCCACCGACAGGATGGCCGCGCCGACCGCCGGACCGGCCGCGGACGCCGCCGCCACCGTCAGCGCGTTGTAGGCGATGGCCTGGCCGAGCATCCGCTTCGGATAGGTGAATCGCAGCAGCGCCAGGCCGAGCGGCATCACCGCCGCGCTGCCCAGGCCCTGCAGGCACCGCCCCGCGACGAGCCACGGCAGCGACGGCGCCATCGCGCAGAGCGCCGAGGCCAGGGTGAACAACGCGACGCCGCTCATGAAGACGCGCCGATAGCCGAGCTTCTCGCCCAGCGCCGAGGCCGGCAGCAGGAACATCACAACGACCAGCTGATAGGCGGTCACGACCCAGACCGTGTCGGCCGGTGACGCGTCCAGGCGCTGCGCGATGTTGGGCAGCGCGACATTGGCGATCGCGCCGTCCAGCACGACCAGCACCAGCGCGCCGAGGATGGCCGCCACCGCCGCGTAGCGCCGCGGCAGCGGCACGCCGTCGGGCTCGGCCGAGGACGACGTAGTGGTCGCCAGGTTCAGCGTCGCGGCGGCGGGCGACGCTTCGGGGGTCACGGTGGGCGCGACAGTCGCCCCCGTGTGCGATAGCGCGGCGGGATCGGGGGACGTGGAAGTGGCTGAGGACATCGGTACTGCGGTCTCGGGAGGTGGTGCGATCAGCATAGGAGCCGAGGGGCGTCGGGGCCAGAGCGTGGCGCGCAAGGAGTCCCTGCACGGCACGCCATCCGCACGGCCTCCCTCGTGCTAGCGTCGCCGGATGGCCGACGACATCGATCTGAATCTGCTGACCGCGCTGGACGCGCTGCTCGCCGAGGGCAGCGTCGCTCGCGCCGCCGAGCGGCTGCACCTCTCCGAGTCGGCCATGAGCCGCACCCTGGCCCGCCTGCGCGAGGCCACCGGCGATCCGCTGCTCGTGCGCGCAGGCCGCACGATGGTGCCCACGCCGCATGCGCTCGCGCTGCGGGACCAGGTCCGCGACCTGGCGCAAGGCGCCCGCGCGGTGCTGCAGCCGGCCGGCGCCGGCTGGGACCTGCGGACGGTGCAGCGCAGCTTCACGCTGCGCGCCAACGACGGCTTCATCGAGGCCTTCGGTCCGACGCTCGTGCAGCGCGCCGCGGCCGAAGCCCCGGGCGTGTGCCTGCGCTTCGCCCCCAAGCCGGACAAGGACATCCGCCCGCTGCGGGAGGGGCTGATCGACCTGGACATCGGCGTGCTCGGCGAGACCGGCCCGGAGGTCCGGCTGCAGACGCTGTACCGGGACCGCTACGTCGCGGCGGTGAGGAAGGGGCATCCGCTGATGGACGAAGGCGAGTGCAGCGCCGAGCGCTACGCCGCCTTCGGACACGTGGTGACCTCGCGGCGCGGCCGCCGCACGGGGCCGGTGGACGGGGCGCTCGCGGCGATGGGTCTGGCGCGCAAGGTCGCCGTCGTGGTGCCGAGCTTCCGCGCCGCCTTGTCGATCGCGGCGCATACGGACCTGGTGGCCCTGGTCCCCGCGTCCTACTTCGTCCAGGACCACGAACTCGGCGCGCTGCGCGCCGTCCCGCTACCGGTGGAAACCGAGCCCATCACGATCTCCCAGATGTGGCATCCGAGGACGGAGCGCGATGCGGGGCATCGGTGGCTCAGGGGGCTGGTCGTCGACGTGTGCCGGCCGAGAGCTTGAGGCCGGCTTCGGCACAGGGACAGCCCCGGCTTCGCGTCACTTCCCGGGGACTTCGGCCTTCGCGGCAGCCCGCGTGAAATGCGCCGTCCTCATCTTCGGCGTGCCGTCCTTGAGGAAGAAGGTCTCGGTTTCCGTCAGCACCTTGCCGTCGGCACTGACTGAGAACACACGCGTCGAGCGCGGGATGCCCTCGAAGACGAACTGCATCACCAACACGCTGGGAGACGGCATCTTCGCGGCGACGACGTCGACGAAGTAGGTCCCCGTCGCGCGCCCGGGCGAGCCGTCCAGCGGGATCGTCGACTCGGAGAACAGCCGCTGGCCCTGCGCATCGATGATCTCGACCTTGGTCGACCACTTGCCCTCCGCGGCGTCGCGGAACTCAAGGGCGACGCGCTTGGGCCGGACCTCGGGCGGCATCGGCAAGGTGGCGACGTCCAGCGCCCATTCGCCGACAAGCGGCGACGGCTCGGTCTGAGCCGCCATGACGGGCGCGGCCAGGCAGGCGATGGCCAGCAGGCCACCGGTGATCAATGCGTTCATCTTCGTCTCCCTAGGCTCATTCGGCTCAGTTCTGCGGATGACCTGCCCGATCAAGACGGCCTCGGCCCCTCGATCTCGCGATCACCGCGCCGCACGATACCGGAGTCCGCTCCGCCGACGTCCAAGGCCCCATTTCGCGCCGAACCATCCGTGGAACCTCCCCCCTGAGGGTGACCTTCGTCCTTGACGCCCTGAGGGATACTCCCCGCCGACGGTCGAGTTGGACCGTGCCATTTCGTGGAGCAGCGCCATGGGCCTGATGGACTTCATCAAGAAACAGTTCATAGACATCATCCAGTGGACCGAGGACGACAACGGCGTCCTGGCCTACCGGTTCCCGATGCAGGACTTCGAGATCCAGTACGGCGGCTCCCTCACGGTCCGTGAATCCCAGATGGCCGTCTTCATCAACGAAGGCAAGGTCGCCGACGTCTTCGGACCCGGCATGTACAAGCTGACCACGCAGACCCTGCCGGTCCTCACCTATCTCAAGAACTGGGACAAGCTCTTCGAATCCCCCTTCAAGAGCGACGTCTACTTCTTCTCCACCCGTCAGCAGGTCGACCAGCGCTGGGGCACCACCCAGCCCGTCACCATCCGCGACAAGGACTTCGGTGCCGTGCGCCTGCGCGCCTTCGGCAACTACAGCTATCGCATCGTCGATCCGAAGAAGTTCCACACCGAGATCTCCGGCACCCGCGAGCGCTACACCGTCACCGAGCTCGACGGCCAGCTCCGCGGCCTGATGCTCCAGCACATCAGCGACGCCGTCGCCCAGTCCGGCATCCCCTTCCTCGACCTCGCCGCCAATCAGGTCGAGTTCGCGAAGGCCCTGCAGGAAGCGACCCAGCCCGCCTTCGACGCGCTCGGCCTCAAGCTCGAGATGGTCACCCTGCAGAACGTCTCGCTGCCCGAGGAACTGCAGAAGATCCTCGACCAGAAGATCGGCATGGGCATGATCGGCCAGAACATGGGCCAGTTCATGCAGTACCAGACCGCCCAGGCCATCCCCAAGCTCGCCGAAGGCGTGGGCTCCGGCGGCGGCTCCGGCATCGCCGGCGACGCAATGGGGCTGGGCGCCGGTCTGGCGCTCGGCCAGACCATGGCCCAGCAACTGCAGGCCGGGCTGACCGGCGCCAACGCGGCCGCTCAGGCCGCCCAGCAGCCGGTCCCTCAACCGCAGCCCGCCAGCCAGGGCGCCGACGAGGTCCTGCTGCTGCTGGAGAAGCTCGGCGACCTCAAGGCCAAGGGCATCCTGACCGACGAGGAATTCGCCGCCAAGAAGGCCGAGCTGCTGAAGAAGCTGGCCTGAGCCTGACCGGGCCCGAGCTCAGGCTCGGGCCACCGTCCCTTCGCCGTTTCACTGATCGCTGACCTGACCGATTCCGGAACCTGATTGGCTACCCCGTCTCCCCAGCGCCGCTGGCAGGCGCACTGCCCCAATTGCGGTGCGCCCGTCGAGTTCGCCTCCGCCGCCTCCGCCAGCGCGGTCTGCAGCTATTGCCGCTCCACGCTGCTGCGTGACGGTGACACGCTCCGCAAGATCGGCACCAGCGCCGAGCTCTTCGAGGACTACTCCCCGCTGCAGATCGGCGCCGCCGGCCGTTACGCGGGCGCGTCCTTCGTTGTGGTCGGCCGGCTGCAGATGGCCTATGCCGACGGCAGCTGGAACGAGTGGCACATCCTGTTCGACGCCAACGCCGATCAGCCGCCCCGCAGCGGCTGGCTGGCCGAGGACAACGGCAGCTTCGTCGTCAGCTTCGAGGCCCCGCTCACCGAGCGAGCGCCCGATCCCGCCTCCCTGCGCCCCGCCGGCATGCAGTTCCTGGCCGGCTCGGCCTGGCAGGTCGCGTCCATCGTCGACGCCACCATCGCCGCCGCGCAGGGCGAGCTGCCGCACCCGCCGCGGATGGCCTCCAGCTATCCCATCGTCGACCTGCGCAACACGCAGAACGAGGTCGGGACGCTTGAGTACGGCGACCCCAGCCAGCCGACCTGGTCGGTGGGGCGCGCCGTCGCGCTCGCGGATCTGTCGCTGACGGGGCTGCGCGAGGCCAGCGGCGCGACGCTGCAATCCAAGGCCATCCCCTGCCCCAACTGCGGCGCCTCGCTGGAGCCCAAGCTCGAGACCACGCAATCCATCGTCTGCGCCCAGTGCCAGTCGGTGGTCGACATTTCCCAGGGCGCGGGCTCGGATCTGGCCGCCTACCGCCAGACCAACGGCACGCCGCCCCAGATCCCGCTGGGCACGACCGGCCTGCTGGCCGTCAGCGGCGGAACCCCCAAGGAGTGGCAGGTCGTCGGCTACATGGAGCGCTGCGACCTCCCCGAGACCGCCGAGGACGAGCAGACCTTCTGGCGCGAGTACCTGCTGTTCAACCGCATGGAAGGCTTCTGCTTCCTGGTCGACACCGAGGATGGCTGGAGCATCGTCCGTCCGATGACCGGCGCGCCCTCGGTGTCCGGCAGTGGCGTGGTCAGCTACCAGGACAAGCCCTTCAAGAAGAAGTGGACCTACACCGCCAAGGTCACCTACGTCCTGGGCGAGTTCTACTGGCGCGTCAAGCGCGAGGAACGCGCGCTGGTCCGTGACTTCGAATGGCGCAACGGCAACCGGCTGGAGCTGCTCAGCAGCGAGCAGACCGGCAACGAGGTCACCTGGAGTCACGGCCGGGCGGTCGAGGCGGCGGAAGTCCGCCGCTTCTTCTCGCTGCCCGAGGACCAGATGCCGGCGCTGGCGCGCGACGTCTCGTCCGGCATGGACCAGGGCAAGATCATCCGCAACTTCATCATCGCGCTGGTGGTGCTGGTGGTGATCGTCGCGCTGGTGAAGGCCTGCAGCAGCGACGACTGCCAGCGCTACAAGGACACCTACGGCGAGAGCAGCGCCGAGTACCAGCAGTGCAAGCGCAGCAGCCGCGGCAGCGGGGTCGGTTACGTCGGCTCCAGCGGCGGCTCCTACGGCGGCTACAGCAGCGGAGGCGGCGGCCACAAGTAGGCCGCGCCCCAGGCCCGCCGTCCCGCCCCGGCCGCTTACAGTGGCCGGCGATCCGCCCCGTCGGGGGCGACGACGGACGGCGACAGATCAGGCATCGAACGGAATTCTCAGGAGAGCGACATGGACGGATTCGACTGGCTCAAGCCGAGCATCGTGCTGGGCTCCATCCTCTACGCCGTGATCGGCGTGCTGGTCTTCTGGATCAGCTTCATCATCATCGACAAGCTCACCCCCTACAAACTGTGGGAGGAGATCGTCGAGCACAAGAACATGGCCCTGGCCGTCGTGGTCGCGGCGATGTGCATCTCCATCGGCCAGATCGTCGCCGCGGCGATCCACGGCTGATCCGATGCGCCGACCCGCCGCCCGCCTCGTGAGCGCCCGTGCCATCCGCGCCCCCCGCGTCCTGCGAACGGCCGCGCGTGGCCTCCGGAGCGGCCTGGGGCTGGGCGTGGTCGCCTGCCTCTCGCTCCTGACGACGGAAACGGCACTCGCCCAGCAGCGGCCCTACACGCCGCCGCCCGGCCCCAAGCCGACGGCGGTCGCGCCCAAGGGCGACTTCACCGCGGGGCTGCCGCCGGCCGCCAGCGGCGCGGCACCCGAGGAAGGTTCCGACGAGGCCTTCCGCGCCAAGGCCGAGGCCGACGCGCTGCGCCGCAGCGCCCTGCCGATCAAGCGCGCCGGCGCGCGCTTGATCCTGCCCACCGCGACGGGCCGGCCCGTGGTCTTCGACAGCGTCATCGGCGCCACCACCGACGCCAGTGGCGAGAACTACCAGGACTACCGCTTCGACGGCTTGTCGCCGGACCGGGAGTTCTACGTCGTCAGCGTCACCTTCTACGAAGGCTCGGACGTCTACTGGGTCTCGCGCCAGGACGGCACCCGCTACGCGGTCCACGGGCGGCCGCAGGCCTCGCCGGACGGCAGCCTGCTGGTGATGGCCCACGGCTCCGCCGCCCGCGACTTCAACGGCATCATCGTGTGGGAACGCAGCGCCGGCCGGCTGGTCGAGCGCTTCCGGCTCGAGCCCGAGGGCGCCCAGTCCGGCTTCTATCGCGTCATGCGCTGGAAGGACAACCGCACGGTCGAGCTCGAGCGCCTGGTCATCGACGGCAGCACCTGCGGCGGCGGCACCGGCGAATCGCTGGCGGCGCTGGTCCGCGACGGCGACCGCTGGACGCTCAAGGAGCTGACCGCCCTCCGCTGCAAGACCTGACCCTCCAGACGTCACCGCCCATCCAGCGTGACCGACTTCACGATCCGACGGGTCGTGGGGTCAGGTGTTGTCACCGCAGGTAACCCTGGGTGGACCACCGCACAGAGCGCTTCTAGACTGCCGCGCCTCCACCGCTCCCGGCGTCCGTCCCGCGTTCGATGTCTGCCTCGTCCCTCCCCCCTGCCCGCCGCGTCCATGCGGCGTTGCTGCTGGCGCTGTCGCCCTGGGTCGTCGGCATCGGCGCAACCGCCGTCGCCAGCACGATGCCCAGCCCCGCGACGCCGGTCCGCGCGATGGGGATCGCCCCGCGCGGCGAGCTCATCGCGCCCGACGTCGCCACCGCGCGCGACACCGTCCCGGCCGCCGAGGCGGGCTCCGACGAGGAGTTCCGCGCCCAGGCCGAGAGCGACGTGCTGCGCCGTCTCGCCCTCCCCGTGCGGCGCGAGTCGCTGCGGCTGTGGATGCCCGTCGCCAAGGGCCGCCCGGTGGTGCTCGACAGCCTGCGCCCCGATCCCATCGACAGCGCCATCCCCTACGTCGACTACCGCTTCGACGGCCTCTCGCCGGACCGCGGCTTCTACGTCGTGCGCGCGACCACGCTGGCCGGCAGCGAGCTGCTGTGGATCTCGCGCGCGGACGGCACGCGCTACGCGATGCATGGGAACGTCCACCCCTCGCCGGACGGCCGCCACCTGATCGTCACGCATGCGTCCAGCGGCGCGGAGTTCAGCGGCGTCGTTCTCTGGAGCCTGGAGGACGGCCGGCTGGTCCAGCGCTACCGCTTCCAACCCACGCCGGAGCAGAACGCCATCAGCTTCCGCTTCCTGCGCTGGCGCGACGCGGACACCGCCGAGCTGACCCAGTTCGCCCAGGTCGATCCGTCCACCTGTGGCCTGGGCACGGTCGCCTCGACCGCGCTGCTCTCGCGCAAGACCGACCACTGGATCCTGCGCAGCGCCAGCGGCGCCCGCTGCGAACCCTGACGCCGCCTTAACACGTTCCGCTCGCGTGTTCGGGAAGCGGAGTTGCATCCGATGTGACGCCCGGTAATCGAACTTGTAACAGCGGCGGGCGGGGACCTAGGATTTCACCAATCTTCCTTCCAAGGTCCTCCGATGAACCGCGAACCACAAGCCTCCCGTCCTTCCCTGACCCAGCGCACGATCGCCTCGGCGCTGATCGCGTCGTGCTCGCTGATGGCCGTGCCGATGCACGCCAGCGCCCAGGTCGTCCCGACGGACGCGCTGGTCCAGCCGCAGGCCACCGGTGACATCGCCGACAGCCGCGCCCGCGTCAACGCCTTCTTCGCCCGCGACGACGTGCGCCGCGCGATGGTGAAGGAAGGCGTGGACGGCGCCGCCGCGCAGGCCCGCGTGGACGCCATGTCCGACGACGAGATCCGCGCCCTGGACGGCCGCATCGCGCAGGCCCCGGCCGGCGGCGAGGTGCTGGGCATCATCTTCACCGTCTTCGTCATCCTGCTGGTGACCGACATCCTCGGCTTCACCAAGGTCTTCCCGTTCACCCGTTCGATCCGCTGAGGTCGACATGCGCGCCGCGGTCCGCTCCTTCGGCCTCCCGCGTCGATCGTCCGCGTCGTCGGCGCTGCTGGCGCTGACGGTCGCGACGACCCTGCTGCTGGGCGGCTGCGCGAGCATGCCCCCGCAGGTCAGCGCGCTGGAGTCGCAGTGGCCGGCCCAGTTGCCGCCGCGCGCGGACCTGTCCTCGCGCACGCCCTTCATCGCGCAGGACGACTACGAATGCGGCCCGGCCGCGCTGGCGATGCTGCTGCGCTCGGCGGGCCGCCCGGCCACGATCGAGCAGCTCAAGCCGCAGGTCTTCCTGCCTGGCCGCAAGGGCTCGCTGCAGACCGAGATGCTGGTGGCCACGCGCCGCCAGGGTCTGCCGGCCTACGTGCTGCCGCCGCGGCTGGACGCGCTGCTGACGGAAGTCGCGGCGGGTCACCCGGTGGTCGTGTTCCAGAACCTGTCGCTGGACATCGCGCCGGTGTGGCACTACGCCGTGGCCGTGGGCTACGACCGCGAGCGCCGCACGATCCTGCTGCACAGCGGCACGACCGAACGGCAGGAAGTGGAACTGGCCGTCTTCGAGCGCACCTGGGCCCGGGGCGAGCACTGGGCCATGACGACCATGCCGCTGGACCAGTTGCCCGCCTCGCTGGATGGCGCGCAGGCCGGCGCGGCGCTGGCCGCGCTGGAGCGCCTGAACGCGCCGGCGGCCCGCAAGGGCTATGCGTCCGCGCTGACGCGCTGGCCCGGCGAGCCGGTGCTGCTGATGGGCGCCGGCAACACCGCCTATGCCGCCAAGGACCGCCGTGCCGCGGTCAAGGCCTATGCCCGCCTGACCGACGTGCGGCCGGACATTCCGGACGGCTGGAACAACCTGGCGCAGGTGCTGATGGAGCAAGGCATGCGCTACAAGGCCTCGCTCGCGATCGAGCGCGCGGTGGCGCTCGGCGGCCCCCGCCTGGACCAGTACAAGGCGCTGCAGAAGAAGATCACCGGGATGTGATCCCGCGGGGCGGATCTCACCCTCTCGGGTGCCCTTCGCCCGCCCTGGCGCGTGATAGCCTCGCGCCCCATGTCCGAACCCCACATCGCCCCCCCGTCGCCCCACGACGGCGGCGCCCACGACCCGGGCCGCACCTCGCTGCCCGAGGTCCTGCTGCTGACCAGCGTCTTCGTCATCGCGGCCTGCGGCCTGGTCTACGAGCTCGCCGCGGGCGCGCTCGCCAGCTACCTGCTCGGCGACTCGGTCCTGCAGTTCTCGACCATCATCGGCAGCTACCTCTTCGCGATGGGCCTGGGGTCCTGGCTGTCGCGCTACATCGACCGGCAACTGGTCGCGCACTTCCTGCGGCTGGAGTTGCTCGTCGGTGTCGTCGGCGGGCTGATGCCCGCGGCGCTGTTCACCGCGCACAGCCTGCTGCCCCCCTCCCAGGTCGGCGCCTTCCGCATCCTGCTCTACGGGCTGGTACTGCTGGTGGGCACGCTGGTCGGGCTCGAGATCCCGCTGGTGATGCGCATCCTCAAGCGCCACTTCAAGCAGCGCTACGCGCTCAAGGAACTGGTCTCGCAGGTGCTGACCTTCGACTACCTGGGCGCGCTGCTGGTCGCCGTCGCCTTCCCGCTGCTGCTGGTACCCAACCTCGGTCTGGTGCGCACGGGCCTGTTCTTCGGCCTGCTGAACGTCGCGGTCGCGGTGTGGGCGCTGTGGCTGTTCCGGCCGGAGCTGCGCGCCTGGCGCTCGCACGCGCTGGCCTGCGCGGGCAGCGTGCTCGTGCTGGTGGTGGCCATGGCCGGCGCGGACCGCCTCAGCACCTGGGCCGAGGACCGCTTCTACGGCGAGCACATCGTGTTCAAGGAAAGCAGCGACTACCAGCGCATCGTCGTCACGCAAGGCGCGGCCGGCACGCGGCTCTTCCTGAACGGCAACCTGCAGTTCCACTCGCGCGACGAGTACCGCTATCACGAGGCCCTGGTCCATCCCGCGATGGCCGCGCAAGGCGCGCCGCGCAACGTGCTGGTGCTGGGCGGCGGCGACGGCATGGCCGTGCGCGAGATCCTGCGCTATCCCTCGGTCGAGCATGTCACGCTGGTCGAGCTCGATCCGCACATGACGCGGCTGTTCGGGACCATGCCGCTGCTGCGCCAGCTGAACCAGGATGCGCTGCTCAGCCCCAAGCTCAAGATCGTCAACACCGACGCCTTCGGCTGGCTGGAGACCACGGACCAGACCTTCGACGTCATCGTCATCGACTTCCCCGATCCCAGCAATTTCGCGCTGGGCAAGCTCTACACGGCCAGCTTCTACAAGCTGATGGACCAGCACCTGGCCGCGTCCGGCTACGCGGTGATCCAGGCGACCTCGCCGCTGGTGGCGCCGCGCGCCTACTGGACCGTGGTGAACACGGTGGAATCGGTCGGTCTGATCGCCACGCCGTACCACGCCCATGTGCCGAGCTTCGGCGAATGGGGCTATGTGCTGGCCAGCCGCCGGCCCTGGTCGATGCCCCGTCAGCTGCCGCCCGGCCTGCGTTTCCTGACGATCGCCGGCATCCCGTCGCTGATGAACTTCCCGCCGGACATGGCGCGGCCCGAGGGGCTGGAAGTGAATCGGCTGTCCAACCAGGTGCTGGTGCACGAGTTCGAGCGCGAATGGGGCAAGCTGCATTGAAGCGCCGCGACCTGCTGGCGTTGTCGCTGCTGCCGCTGCTCTCGGCCTGCGGCCGCGATGCGCGCCCGGTCGCCGATCGCCTCGCCGCCCGCGTGGCCGAGCTGCCCGGCGGCTGGACCGGCGCGGCCTGGGAACGCGGCCATCGCCTGCGCGGCGCCCTGCCCGTCTGGGCCGCGGCGAAGGACACGCCCAAGCGGGCGCAGGTGCTGGTGCTGGGCGCCGGCATCGCGGGCCTGGCCTGCGCGCGCCGCTTGCGCCTGAGCGGCGTGGACGTCGCCCTGCTGGACCTGGAGGACCGGCCCGGCGGCAACAGCCGCGGGCATCGCATCGGCGCGGGCCCCGAGCTCGGCGAGGGCCTGCGTTGCCCGCTCGGCGCGCACTACCTGCCCACGCCCAATCCCGAGGCCGTCGAGGTGCAGGCGCTGCTCGAGGACCTCGGGCTCGCGCGCCACGAGGCGGGCCGCTGGGTCTACGAGGAACGCTGGCTCTGTCACAGCCCGCAGGAGCGGCTCTGGTGGCACGACCAGTGGGTCGACGGCCTGCTGCCGCCCGCGGAGTCACCCGAGGTGCTCGCCCAGTACCGCCGCTTCGGCGAGCGGGTCGAGCAGGCGCGCCACGAGGTCGGGTTCTCGATGCCGACGCCGCGTCATGCCTGGACGCCCGCGCATCAGGCGCTGGACGCGCGGACCTTCGCCTCCTGGCTGGACGAGCACGGCCTGGACGCGGCCCCCTTGCGCTGGTACCTGGACTACTGCTGCCGCGACGACTATGGCGCGGACGCGTCGCAGGTCTCGGCCTGGGCCGGGCTGCACTACTTCGGCAGCCGCCACGGCTTCATGAGCGGCGAGGAGCGCGAGGCCGTGCTCACCTGGCCGCAAGGCAATGGCTGGCTGTCCGAGCGCCTGGCCGCGCCGCTGGCCGAGGCCTTCCATGGCGGTCACACGGCGCTGCGCGTGCGCGAGGAACGGCACGGCGTGTCGGTGCTGGTCTGGAACGACCGCGAGCAGATCGCCGAGCGCTGGGAGGCGGACCAGGTGGTGCTCGCGATGCCGCTGTTCATCGCGTCGCGCCTGGTGGAGCAGCCGCCCGCGGCGCTCATCGACGCCGCGTCGGGCATGCGCTACGCCCCGTGGCTGGTCGCGAACCTGCTGCTGGACACGGATCCGCTGGAGCGGCTGGGAGCGCCGCTGTCCTGGGACAACGTGGTCTACGGGGGCGAGTCGCTGGGCTACGTCAACGCGAACCAGCAATCGCTCGACCCGAGCCGCGGTCCGATGGTGCTGACCGCCTACCGCGCGCTGCGCGAGTCGCAACGCAAGGACCTGCTCCAGGACGACTGGCGCGCCTGGGCCGCGCGCGTGCTGGCCGACATGGCGCCCCTGCACCCGGACCTCCCGGAGCGGCTGCAGCGCGTCGAGCTGATGCGCTACGGCCACGCGATGAGCATCCCGCATCCGGGCCTGCGCGGCTCGCCGGCGCTGACGGCGCTGCGCGAGCAGGCGCAAGGTCGACTGCATGTCGCGCATGCGGACCTGGCGGGCTACTCGGTCTTCGAGGAGGCGTTCACGCAGGGCGAGATGGTGGCGGCGCGGCTGCTCAAGGCGGCACGCTCGTCGGCGGGTCCGCGCACGCGCTGAGCCCGACGCGCGGGACCCCATCGCTGTCCACGCGTGCGTCTAGAGACGAGTCTCCAGTCCATCGGTCCTCGACGTGACAGCGCCGGGCGTCGGCCTTGCCCAGAATCGGCGGATCTTCATTCGCCATGAGCCGCCCATGCCTCACGACCTCGATCAGGCCATCCTGCTGGCGCCCGCCGGTGGCCACCGCTTCGCCGGCGCGACGACGCCGGCCTACGCCAACATGGTCGGCCCCTTCGGCGGCACGACCAGCGCGGCGATGCTCAACGCGGTGCTGCTGCATCCGGAGCGCATCGGCGAGCCGATCGCGCTGACCGTCAACTTCGCGAGCGCCCTCGCCGACGGCGCCTTCGAGATCGACGCCCGCCCCGCTCGCACGAACCGTTCGACCCAGCACTGGGTGCTGGCGCTGACGCAGAACGGCGAGGTGGCCGCCACCGGCAGCGCCGTCTTCGCGCAGCGCCGCGACACCTGGTCGGCGCAGGAGGCCGCACTGCCGCCGGACGTGCCACCGGCTTCCGAGCTCAGGCGTCTGCCCACGGCGGGCTCGCCGGCCTGGGTGTCGCGCTACGACATGCGCTTCCTGCCGGGCTACGCGCCGGGCCCGTTCAACGGTGAGGAGCAGTCGCACTCGACGAGCCGCTTCTGGGTCCGCGACGAGCCGCCTCGGCCGATGGACTTCCCCTCCCTCGCGGCGATCTGCGATTGCTTCTTCCCGCGGATCTTCATCCGCCGCCGCCGTCCCGCGCCAATCGGCACGGTGACGCTGTCGACCTACTTCCACGCCGACACGGCCATGCTCGCGCAACAGGGCGACCGCCACGTGCTCGCGACGGCCAAGGCGCTCAACTTCCGCAACGGCTACTTCGACCAGACGGCCGAGGTCTGGAGCGACGAGGGCCAGATGCTGGCCTCGACGCATCAGATGGTCTATTTCAAGGAGTGAGCGGCACGGGCTGATAGACACGAATCCTCGACTCCAGCAGCGGCCTGAGTTCACGCGTCGCGACGCGGATGTCGTACTCCGCCTGGAGGTTGAGCCAGAACCTCGGGTCCATGCCGAAGAACAATCCGAGGCGCATGGCCGTATCCACGGTCACGGGACGCTGGCCGTTCACCAGATCGCTCACCCGGCTCGGCGGCACATCGATATCGGCCGCCAACTGCCTCGCAGTCAGCTTCATGGGCTTCATGAACTCCTCGAGGAGGATCTCCCCGGGGTGAATCTCGTCGAGCAACGTCGCCATAAGAGTCCTAGTGATAGTCGACGATCTCGACGTCATGCGGACCATCGGGCCGCCAGGCGAAGCAGATGCGCCACTGATCATTGATCCGGATGCTGTGCTGTCCCTTCCTGTCTCCGAGCAGGGCCTCGAGGCGGTTGCCGGGCGGAACCTTCAGCGCCCCCAGCACCGTCGCCGCGCTGAGCATCAGCAGCTTTCGTCTCGCTACTCGCTCAATGCGCATGAAGCGAGGCACCGCTCGGCTGAGGAACAGTGCCTCGGTGTCGGCACAGGCGAATGAGCAGATCATGCCACAGCATGTTCCGCGCGACGGAATCCGCCAATCAGAACATCTTGCACGACCTGGACTCATGACCGACACGGATGGCGGTTCGACTCACTGGAATCCGCGGGGCTTGTTCGACGGGGAGCCCGTCAGCCACGACGAGCGCCCGCTTTCGCGAGGGCCTCGTCGATCGGGCAAGACCTGGCACGCCATCGCGTGCCAGCCATCAGCGGCAGGTCACCCGCCCGTCACCGGCGGAAAGAACGCCACTTCCGATCCGTCCTTGACCGGCGTGTCCTCCGGCTGGATCTGCTGATCCACCGCGCAGCGGATGGCGCGGCCCCGGGCGAGCGCCTCGGCGTGCGCCGCGTCCTTCGCGATCAGGGCATCGCGGATCGACCCCAGCGTCGCGCCCGCGTGATGCTCGATGCGCTCGTCGGTTCCGAGGGCCTCGCGCAGCGAGGCGAAATAGCGGACGGTGATCGTCATGTCGGTACAGCTCTTCAGTCGTCAGAACAGGTCGTTGAAGGGAAGGAAGCGCAGCAGCTGACCCGGCTCCACCGTCGCGCCGGGCGCCAGGTCGATCAGGCCGTCGGCCCAGGCGGCCGAGCTCATCACGCCCGAGCTCTGGTTGCCGAACAGCGCCAGCCCCCCCGTCTCCGTCACCCGCGCACGCAGGAACTCGCGGCGCTTGTCGGCCTTGGTCCAGGTGAACTCCGCCGGCAGTTGATAGCCGCGCGTCGAGAGCTGCGTCGCGCCCTGCATCCGCAGCAGCACCGGCCGCACGAACAGCAGGAAGGTCACGAAGCTGGACACCGGATTGCCGGGCAGGCCCATGTACCAGGTGCGGCCACCGACGCTGGTGACTTCGCCGAAGGCCAGCGGCTTGCCCGGCTTGATCGCGATCTGCCACAGGTCCAGGCGGCCTTCGCGCTCCAGCGCGGGCTTGAGGTGGTCCTCCTCGCCGACGGACACGCCGCCCGAGCTCAGGATCAGGTCCGCGTCCTTGGCCGCCTCGCGCAGCGCGGCGCGGGTCGCTTCGAGCGAGTCCGGGACGATGCCCAGGTCCCGCACCTCGCAGCCCATGGCCAGCAGCAACGCATGCAGCGTCGTGCGGTTGGAGTTGTAGATCTGCCCCGGGCCCAGGGGTTGGCCCGGCAGCACCAGCTCGTCGCCGGTGGAGAACAGCGCCACGCGCGGCCGCGCCGCGACCTCCAGCGTCGCCGCGCCGGCCGTCGCGGCCAGGCCCAGCGAGGCGGCGTTCAGGCGCGCGCCGGCGGGGATCACGACCTGGCCGACGCGCAGGTCCTCGCCCCGGCGGCGGATGTGCAGGCCCTCGACCAGCGGCCCGAGGATGCGGACCTGCCCCAGCCCGCCCGCGGCGTCGGGGACGGCCTCGCACATCTCCTGCATCAGCACCGAGTCGGCGCCCTCCGGCACCGTCGCGCCGGTGAAGATGCGCGCCGCCGTGCCGGGCTGCAGCGGCGTCGGCACGGTGCCGGCCGGGATGCGCTGGGACAGCGGCAGCACCGCGCCCTCGCCCCCCGCGGCAGCGACATCGGCCGCGCGCATCGCATAGCCGTCCATCGCGCTGTTGTCGTAGGGCGGCACGTCCAGCGGCGACATCAGGTCGCGCGCCAGCACACGACCGCGCGCCAGCGCCGTCGTCACCGACTCCGTGCGACCCAGCGACACCACCTGCGACAGCAGCCGCTCGACCGCCTCGTCCATCGGCAGCATGGGCGCGCGCACCGGCGCGGCGGGCTTCTTCTCGTCAGACATGGTCGACCAGGAATTGCTTCACCAGATCCACCGACACCGGCAGCACGGTCACGCGCTTGGGTCGGTCCTCGAGGTCGGCCAGCGCCGCCGGACGCGGCGGGACGATGCCCAGCGCCTCCTCGATGGTGGCGGCGAACTTGGCCGGCAGCGCCGTCTCCAGCACCAGCATGGGCACGCCCTCGCGGCGCGTCTCCAGCGCCACCTTCAGGCCGTCGGCCGTGTGCGTGTCGATGACCACGCCATAGCGCTGGTGGCAGAGCTGAATGGTCTTCACCCGGTCCTCGTGCGTGCTGCGGCCCGAGACGAAGCCGTAACGCTCGGACATGCGGGCGCGCTCCTCGGGTGTGATCTCGAAGAAGCCCTTGGAGGCCAGCTCCTCGCCGAACAGGCGCTTCACGCGGGCCGCGTCGCGATCCAGCAGGTCGAACACGAAGCGCTCGAAGTTGCTGGCCTTGGAGATGTCCATCGAGGGGCTGGAGGTCTCCAGCGTGCGCTCGGCGCCGCGCGGACGGTAGACGCCGGTGCGGAAGAACTCGTCCAGCACGTCGTTCTCGTTGGTCGCGACGACCAGTTGCTCGATGGGCAGGCCCATCTGGCGCGCCACGTGGCCCGCGCAGACGTTGCCGAAGTTGCCCGAGGGCACGGTGAAGCTGACACGCGCCGTGTCGCTCGTCGTCGCCTGGAAGTAGGCGGCGAAGTAGTAGACGACCTGCGCCAGCAGCCGCGCCCAGTTGATCGAGTTGACCGTGCCGATGCGGTACTTGCGCTTGAACTCGAGGTCGTTGGAGACGGCCTTGACGATGTCCTGGCAGTCGTCGAACACGCCCTGCAGCGCCAGGTTGTGGATGTTGGGCTCCTGCAGGCTGAACATCTGCGCCTGCTGGAAGGGGCTCATGCGGCCGTGCGGGCTGAGCATGAAGACCTGGATGCCGGCCTTGCCGCGCATCGCGTACTCGGCGGCGCTGCCGGTATCGCCGGAGGTCGCGCCGAGGATGTTGAGCGTCTCGCCGCGGCGCTTCAACTCGTACTCGAACAGCTGGCCCAGCAGCTGCATCGCCATGTCCTTGAAGGCCAGCGTCGGGCCGTTGGACAGGGCCACCAGCGCGAGGTTCGGCGCCAGCGGCTTGAGCGGCGTGATCTGCGGCGTGCCGAAGACGGCCTCGGTGTAGGTGCGGCCGACCAGCGCGCGCAGGTCCGCGGCGGGCACGTCGTCGATGTAGAGCGACAGGATCTCGATCGCCAGATCCGCGTAGGACAGGCCGCGCCAGCGCGCGAGGGTCGCGGCGTCGACCTGCGGATACGAGATCGGCAGGTACAGGCCGCCGTCCGGGGCCAGCCCCTCGAGGAGGATGTCGCTGAAGTGGCGTTCGGCCTTGTCGCCGCGGGTGCTGAGGTATTTCACGATGGGTCGGTCTCGAAAGCGGGGATGCAGGATTCGGGTGGCCACTCAGGCCTGCGTCGGACTCCGGAGTTCCTGGAGTATCGACGCGTACAGGGAAGTCTTGGCGTCCTCGGGGAATCGTTCCACGAGTCGCGCGTAGAGATCGAGGGCCTCGGCGCGCCATCGCTGCTGGCGCGCCGGGTCGGCGGACATGCGGTTGACGAGCAGCTCGCCCAGGGTCTCCAGCGCCGCGCGGGTCGGCCCGTCCGCGCCGAGCTGATCGCGGGCGATGGCGATGCCCTCCTCCCAGGCCTGCTCGGCGAGATCGGACTGGCCCGCGGCGCCGGCCGCGATCGCCAGGGACTCCAGGCCCAGCACCAGCGCATGGGTGGCCTCGGCATCCTCACCGCCATCGGCCAGGACGCGCCGCATCTCGACGCTGAGCGCGTGCTCCGCCACGGCCAGGTCCGGCTCGCCGCGCTGCAGACGCAGGTCGCCGAGCTGCTGCCGGGCATCGGCCAGACGACGGGTCGCCTGGGGATCGTCGATCCCCAGGGCGGCCTCGACCTCGGTGGCGGCCTGACGCAGGTCCACGGCCTCGGTCAGCGTGCGCGAGGCGCGCGACAAATTGCCGTGGCGCCGGTACAGACGCGCCGCGGATTCGAGCCCCCTGGCCAGTTCTCGCATCAGGGCGGGCTCGTCGCCGGCGGCCGCCAGCACCCGGCGGCGCAGCGACACGGCCTCCTCGGCCAGGGCGATGCCGGCCTCCAGATCGCCGAGCCGCTCGGTGAGCTGGGCCTGATCGTCCAGCACGCGCGCCAGCAGGAGCTGATCGTCGGCATCGTCCGGCGCGGTGTTCAGCGAGGCGCGGCAGACGGCCGCCGCCTCGCGGTAGAGCGTCGCCGCCTCGTCGAGCGCGCCATCGGACCAGCGCACATAGCCCTCGACCTGGAGCGCGCGGACCAGGTCCCGCGCGGCGAACACACCGAAGACGCCGGCCTGGGCCTGCACGCGCGCACGCGCCAGCGACACGAGCCGGCCGGCGAGTCGCTTCGCCGAAGGGAGGCGGTCATCCCGCACCGCGCGGCGCACCGTCGCGACCGCGTCCGGGATCCAGAAATCGCGCAGCGCACCGGACTTCAGGTCCTCGACCGTCGCCAGCCGGGGACCGAGCTCGGCGTCCCAGCGCGCGAGTTCCTCGTCCACGTCGCGCGGGAGCTCCTCGACCTCGTCGACCTGCGAGAGCCAGGACGCCTCGGCGCCGCTGCCCTCGAGGCCTTTCGCGGCCTCGGGTCCACCACGTCCGTCCGGCGCCGCGGCGGCTTCAGGCGCGGTGTCCGCGCCAAGCTCCAGGCTGAGGTAGCGGGCATGCCAGAGGTCCTGCGCCAGCGAGATCGTCTCGCGCATGAAATCGGCGGGCACCAGCAGCAGCATCGGACCGACCTCGGCCTCGAGGCGGCCGCGCTGTTCGTTCAGGCGATTCAGGAGACGGGCGCGTTCCTCGTCCCACAGGGGGTCGCCCTCCTCGCGCTGCGCCTCGACCCACAGCATCGGCCGCGCGCCCGGTGTCAGCGACGCGTACAGCTGCGTGAGCATGCGCGCCGCAAAGCCTTCACGATCGCGCTCGGCCAGGCTCACCAGCGGACGATGCCGCGCGGCGGCCCAGTCCTCGACCGCCCGGCGCAGCGCCGGCACGCGTCGCGTGTCCCGCACGAACACCACGAGAAGCCCGAATCCGTCCAACTGCGACAGGCGCCGCTCGATGGGGCGCCAAGCGGGATCCAGCCCGGACTCAGCCACCGGCCGGCACCTCGCCGGCACCCGTCGCGGCGGGTTCCCAGTGGTCGATCAGGTCCCAGAGCAGCGGGTTCAGGTCCAGCCATTCCTCGCCGTTGCGGTAGTTCAGCACCACGCGAAGATTGAAGAAATGCGCCGCGACCGGCAGGTCCTCGCGGCGATTCAGCTTGAGGTCGTTGGAGTCGGCGATGCCCTTGAGCAGCGGGTACTCGTCGCCCACGACCATGTTGGCCAGCTCCTTGCCGTGACGGCGCAGCACCACGTCCAGGATGGGATCGTCGGCGCGCAGCGGCAGGCGGTCCTGCTGGAAGTAGGCCTCGTCGAGGACGTCCAGCAGCAGGCGGCGCAGCAGCTGCCGCAGGTCGCCGCCGGAGGCCAGGATGAGCCGGTCCATCGCCGGCTCGGTGATCAGCTCGCGCCAGCGGGCGCAGCGCCGCTGCACCACCTCGCGCATCGCGTGGATGCCGGCCTCGCGGGGCTGCCGGCGGCCGTCGCGGGGCGTGCGGCAGACCCGCACCGAGGCGAGCATGAACAGCCGCACCAGCACCTTGACGTTGGTCAGGTACGGGAGATACGGGGGGACGGCGTAGACCATGTGGACACCGGGAATCCGGAGCTGGCCGATGCCGCCGTCGAAGACGCGCACGACGCGATCGAACATCTCCGAGGCCTCGCCGCCGATGCCGCGCAGGCGCTCCAGCGAGTCGATGGCCAGCATCACCTTGCGGCATCCCCACTTGGCCCGCACCGCGTCGGCCATCTCGCCGATGTAGCGGCGGCAGTCGGCCATGACCCGCTCCTGGCGGTTCATGTCGAAATCGCGCAGGCGCTGCACGATGCTCTGCTGCTGGTTGCGGAACTCCGCCTTCACCGCGCCGACGGACACGCCGGAGATCTCGACCTCGGTGTCCAGCCATCGCACGAAGCGCGCGAGCAACCCTTCCTCGCGCCCGGGCGCGTCACCGCCCAGCCCGTCCGCCGCCGCCAGCCGATCGGCGAAGGCGACCGCGGTGATCAGCAACAGCGTCAGCGTGTCCAGCGGATGGGTGTCGCTGATGTATTCCAGCGCGTCGACGATGTAGGCCCGGACCTCGGCGTGTCCATTGAGCATCGAGGCCAGGCGCTTGAGCTCGGTGCTCTTGCCGGTGCCCCGCTGCCCGCTGAAGTAATGCAGGTGCCCCTCGTCGGACGAGCGCAGGATCTCCCGCTGCAGCAGCGCGATGACGTCCTCCGCGGCCACGCCGTGGAGGTTGGGCACGTACAGCCCGCTGTCGACGTCGAGCGCGCCCGGGTCGTTGGCCAGCACCCGGGCGAAGTCGTCCAGCAGCAGGGCGAGCGGGGAGGCGCTCATCGGTCTCGCGCGCGGGGCCGGCCCGTCAGGCCAACTCTTCCTTGCGCAGCTTCACGATCGGCGCCAGCACCGTCTCCAGCGCCTGCATCTGCGCCAGCGCCTTGGCCATGCGGCCTTCCTGCGTGTCGTGCGTCAGGATGATCAGGTCGGTCTGGCTCTCGCCCTCGGCCGACTCGCGCTGAAGCACGGCATCGATGCTGATCTGGTGCTCGGCCAGGATGGTCGTGATGCGCGACAGCACGCCCGCCTGGTCCGCCACGCGCAGGCGCAGGTAGAACGCGGTCTGCACGTCGTCCATCGGCAGGATGGGCGTGTCGTTCATGCGATCCGGCTGGAAGGCCAGGTGCGGGACGCGGTGGTCCGGGTCGGCGGTCGCCAGGCGGGTGATGTCGACCAGGTCGGCGATCACCGCCGAGGCCGTCGGCTCCGCGCCCGCGCCCTTGCCGTAATACAGCGTCGTGCCGACCGCGTCGGCCTGCACCAGCACCGCGTTCATCGCGCCCTCGACGTTGGCGATCAGGCGGCCCGACGGGATCAGGGTCGGATGCACGCGCAACTCGATGCCGTTCTCGCGACGGCGCGCGATGCCCAGCAGCTTGATGCGGTAGCCCAGTTGCTCGGCGTACTTGATGTCGGCGGCCTGCAGCTGGGTGATGCCCTCGACATGGGCGCGCTCGAACTGGACCGGGATGCCGAACGCGATGGCACTCATGATCGTGGCCTTGTGCGCCGCGTCCACGCCTTCGATGTCGAAGGTCGGATCCGCCTCGGCATAGCCGAGCCGCTGGGCTTCCTTCAGCACGGTGCCGAAGTCCAGGCCCTTGGAGCGCATCTCCGACAGGATGAAGTTGGTGGTGCCGTTGATGATGCCGGCGATCCACTCGATGCGGTTGGCGGTCAGGCCCTCGCGCAGCGCCTTGATGATGGGGATGCCGCCGGCCACCGCGGCCTCGAACGCCACCATCACGCCCTGCTCGCGGGCGGCGGCGAAGATCTCGCTGCCATGCACCGCCAGCAGCGCCTTGTTGGCCGTGACCACGTGCTTGCCGGCCTTGATCGCGTCCAGCACCAGGGTGCGCGCGACGCCGTAGCCACCGATCAGCTCGACGACGATGTCGATCTCAGGATTGGCGATGATCTCGCGCGCGTCGCCCACCACCGTGCAGGCATCGCCGACGATGCTGCGGGCGCGCTCGACGTCCAGGTCGGCCACCATGGTGATCTCGATGCCGCGGCCCGCGCGACCGCGGATCTCCTCCTGGTTGCGGCGCAGCACTTGAAAAGTACCGGAGCCGACGGTGCCGATGCCCAGCAGGCCAACTTTGATCGGTTTCATCGCTATCTCTTTCAGAAGGTCGGGAGGTCAGCGCGCGTGGCGCTTGCGGTAGGTCGCCAGGAAGCGTTCGATGCGGCCCACGGCCTCACGGAGATCGTCCGTGTTCGGCAGGAACACCAGTCGGAAGTGATCGGGAGACTTCCAGTTGAAGCCCGTCCCCTGGACGATCAGCACCTTCTCTTCGGCCAGCAGCTCATAGGCGAACTGCTGGTCGTCCTCGATCGGATAGATCTTGGGGTCGAGGCGGGGGAACATGTACAGCGCGGCGCGCGGCTTGACCACGCTCACGCCGGGAATCTGGCTCAGCAGCTCGTACGCGAGGTCGCGCTGACGCGCCAGCCGGCCGCCCGGGGCCACCAGGTCCTTGATCGACTGGTAGCCGCCCAGGGCGGTCTGGATCGCGAGCTGGCCGGGCGTGTTCGCGCACAGCCGCATCGAGGCCAGCATGTTCAGGCCCGTGATGTAGTCGGTCGCGTGGCGCTTGTCGCCGGAGACCACCATCCAGCCGGCGCGGTAGCCGCAGCTGCGGTAGTTCTTGGACAGGCCGTTGAAGGTCAGCGTCAGCACGTCCTCGGCCAGCGAGGCGATGCTGGTGTGCACGTTGCCGTCGAACAGCGTCTTGTCGTAGATCTCGTCGGCCAGGATGATCAGTTGGTGCTGGCGGGCGATCTCGACGATCTCGCGCAGCAGCGGCTCGGGGTACAGCGCGCCGGTCGGGTTGTTGGGGTTGATGACGACGATCGCCTTGGTGCGCGGCGTGATCTTGGCCTTGATGTCGGCGATGTCGGGGAACCAGTCGCTGGACTCGTCGCAGATGTAGTGCACGGGCGTGCCGCCCGACAGCGCGACCGCGGCCGTGTACAGCGGGTAGTCCGGGGCGGGGAGCAGCACCTCGTCGCCGTTGTCCAGCATCGCGTTGAGCGACATCACGATCAGCTCGGACGCGCCGTTGCCCAGGTAGACGTCGTCGACGCCCACGCCGGTGATGCCCTTCTCCTGGCAGTAATGCACCACCGCCTTGCGCGGGGCGAAGAGGCCCTTCGAGTCCGTGTAACCCGCGGCATCGGGCAGGTTGCGGATCATGTCCTGGACGATCTCGTCCGGCGGCATCAGGCCGAAGGCGGCGATGTTGCCGATGTTCAGCTTGATGATCTTCTGGCCCTCTTCCTCCATCTGCCGGGCCTTGTCCAGCACGGGTCCACGGATGTCGTAGCAGACATTGGCCAATTTGCTGGACTTGGTGACGGTTCTCAAGATGACTCCGGCGGTGAGTTTCAGAGGGGAAAATGCGAACCGTCGATTTAAACACAGGGGCATCCCGGGTAATCCCGCCCATGCGCGGGCCCACCCTGCGTCGCTGCCAAAATCAGCCTCAATGAAATTTCAACTCGACCAGCCGCAGGGCGGCAACAACATCTCCAAGCACGACTTGCATCACGTGTGGGTCAACGGCGTGGAGCACCGCCAGAGCCTGCTGGTGCCGTGGCAAGACAAGCCCGAGCTGTGGGAAGTCACCCGCTTCGAGGACCTCACCGAGGCCCATTTCGAGCGCATCCTGGCGCTCAAGCCGGAACTGGTGATCTTCGGCAGCGGGCCCAAGCTGCGCTTCGCCAAGCCCAACCTGTACCGACCGCTGATCCAGGCCCGCATCGGCATGGAGACCATGGACATCGGCGCGGCCTGCCGCACCTACAACGTCCTGGCCAGCGAAGGGCGCGCCGTGCTGGCGGCGCTGCTGATCGAAGCGTAGGCGGCCCGCCGCGGGTCGCGGCATCGGCCACCCGCGTCCATCGCCGACTTGGCGTGGAGATAGGACGCACCTATCCCTCTCTCTGGGGAGCGAGGCACAGGTACAGGCCACCTGGGGCGAGGAACGACCCATTCAACGTATAATCGCTGGCTATGCCCGCCCGGGCACATCTCTCTGAAGAACTCCACATGACGCCAGCGCTCAACAAACCTCTCCCGGACATTGAAGCTCTTGCCACGGGAGGCGTGAAGTTCACCCCGCAAGCCTTTTTGGGCAAGGTCGTGGTGCTGTACTTCTACCCCAAGGACAACACCCCGGGCTGCACCACCGAGGCGATGCAGTTCCGTGACCACCACAAGGAATTCGTCAAGGCCGGCGCGGTGGTGCTCGGTGTGTCCCGCGACAACATGGCCTCGCACGACAAGTTCAAGCAGAACCTGGAACTGCCCTTCGACCTGATCGCCGACACCGAAGAGAAGCTCTGCCACATGTTCGGCGTGGTGAAGAACAAGATCATGTACGGCAAGAAGGTCAAGGGCATCGAGCGCTCGACCTTCCTGATCGACGCCCAGGGCATCCTGCGCGAAGAATGGCGCGGCATCAAGGTCGCCGGCCACGTCGACGAGGTCCTCAAGGCCGTCAAGGCCCTGAAGAAGGAAGCCGCCTGATCCGCTGATCACGCCTGATCACCCCGGTCTCGGGGCGATCCGCCCACCCGCCGATGCGGTCTCGCCCGAGGCCGCGTCCGCGGGTTTTTCATTGCCCGGACCGGGGCGACGCGGGTCGGCGGGCACGCAATTTGTCCGTCATTTGGACAGGCGGCGACTTGTGCATAATCGGCCGCATGCCCCTGCCCCTGAACGCAGCGAATCAATCCCCTCGGACGAGCCGCACCGCCCCCGGTGCGGCTTTTTGTCTTCTGGGCAGCGCTGACGGCTTCGAGGCCCCCGGTGCCGCCGACACCTCCGGCACCGCCACCGCCCGTCAGGGTCGGGGCATGACCCCTGGTCCGCGTGGACCCAGGCTCCCCAAGCAAGAACGACATTCCCGCTCATGCCACTGCCCAAGCCTCCGACCAAGCGCGCCAGTCGCCTAGACCCCGAAGCTTTCGCGACCGATCTGTCGCCCAGCAAACGTCCTCCCGCGCTCGAGGCCCCCACGACCGTCACCGCCGCCGTCAACACCGCCCACGCGGAGTTGCCGTCGGCCGCCGCGCCGCAGCCCAGGGCCGCGGCAGGCCGGTCGCGCGCCGAGCCCGTGGAAGCCCGCGGCGGCACTTCGCCGTCGCTGGCGCTGGTCGCCCCGTCGACCCCGAAAGCCCCCGCCAAGAAAGCCGCCCCGAGTCGCGCCAAGACGCGCAAGACGGTCGGTGACCCCAAGCTGTTCGTGCTCGACACCAACGTGCTGATGCACGACCCGATGTCGCTGTTCCGCTTCGAGGAACACGACATCTACCTCCCCATGATCACGCTCGAGGAGCTGGACGGCCACAAGAAGGGCATGACGGAAGTCGCCCGCAACGTGCGCCAGGTCAGCCGTGATCTGGACGCGCTGGCCGCGTCGCTCAAGTCCAGCTCCATCGAGGAGATGTCCAAGGGCCTGCCGCTGGACCAGACCGGCCACCGCGAGGCCGGCGGCAAGCTGTTCTTCCAGACGACGCTGTTCGAGACCCCGCTGCCTCAGGGACTGCCCCAAGGCAAGGCCGACAACCAGATCCTGGGCGTGGTCCAGGCCCTGAAGGCGCAACAGCCGGGCCGCGAGGTGGTGCTGGTGTCCAAGGACATCAACATGCGCATCAAGGCCCGGGCGCTGGGCCTGCCGGCCGAGGACTACCGCAACGACAAGACACTGGAGGACTCGGACCTGCTGTACACCGGCGTCCAGGCCCTGCCGGCGGACTTCTGGGAGCGCCACGGCAAGACCATGGAGAGCTGGCAGCAAGGCGGCACCACCTTCTACCGGATCAGCGGTCCGCTGGTGCCGACGCTGCTGGTCAACCAACTGGTCTACCTGGAAGCGCCCGGCGCCGCGCCGCTGTACGCCAAGGTCCAGGAGATCACCGGCAAGACCGCGGTGCTGCGCACGCTGAAGGACTTCGGCCACCAGAAGCACTCGGTGTGGGGCGTGACCGCACGCAACCGCGAGCAGAACTTCGCCCTGAACCTGCTGATGGATCCCGACTGCGACTTCGTCACGCTGACCGGCTCGGCCGGTACCGGCAAGACGCTGATGACGCTGGCGGCGGGACTGTCGCAGGTGCTGGACGAGCGCCGCTACAGCGAGATCATCGTCACCCGCGTGACCGTCCCGGTGGGCGAGGACATCGGCTTCCTGCCCGGCACGGAAGAGGAAAAGATGAGCCCGTGGATGGGCGCGCTGGACGACAACCTGGAAGTGCTGGCGCGCGGCGACAGCACCGCCGGCGAGTGGGGCCGCGCGGCCACCAACGACCTGGTGCGCAGCAAGATCAAGATCAAGAGCTTGAACTTCATGCGTGGCCGCACCTTCCTGAACAAGTACGTGATCATCGACGAGGCGCAGAACCTGACGCCCAAGCAGATGAAGACGCTGATCACGCGCGCGGGTCCGGGCACGAAGATCGTCTGCCTGGGCAACCTGGCGCAGATCGACACGCCCTACCTGACGGAAGGCAGCTCGGGTCTGACCTTCGCGGTCGACAAGTTCAAGGGCTGGGCCCACAGCGGCCACGTCACCCTGGCGCGCGGCGAGCGCTCGCGCCTGGCGGACTTCGCCTCCGAGGTCCTCTGATCGACGCCGCGGGCGCCCTGCCCCGGCACGGGCTCCGCAACGACAAAGCCACCCCTCGGGGTGGCTTTTTTCATGGGCGCGAGAGAACCCGGGGACGCAGGCGGCGGTCAGGCGCCGCGACGCGATGTCGCGGCCGCGCTCACTCCCCGGCCAGCTTCGAGTCCGCGCTTTCCTCGGCCGTTCCCTCATCCCGGCGCAGCTGGTAGAAGATGAACGCGGCCATCGCCGCCATGGCGCCCAGCGCCAGGTAGGTCATGTGGAAGGCGGGCACCAGCGCCGTGCCCTCGCTGCGCGGCAACCCGTGCGAGAACAGCAGCAGGAAGGCGCTGGACGTCGCCACGCCCAGGCTCATCGACAGCTGCATCACCACCGCCAGCAGGCTGTTGCCGCCACTGGCGGTGCGCTCGTCCAGGTCGCCCAGCGTCAGTGTGTTCATCGCGGTGAACTGCATGCTGTTGACCATGCCGAAGACGCCCAGGTGGATGGCCAGCCAGACGTGGCCGACATCGTGCGGAATCAGCGCGAAGCTCGCGATCAACCCGCCCAGCAGCAGCGTGTTGACGATCAGCACCTGGCGGTATCCGGCGCGGCGGATCAGCCGGGTCGCCAAGGTCTTGGTGAACATCGCCCCCAGCACGGACGGGATCATGGACAGCCCCGCCTCGCTGGGCGTGAAGCCCAGGCCCAGTTGCAGGAACAGCGGTGTCAGGAAGGGCGTGGCGCCGCTCCCCAGCCGGGCGAAGACATTGCCCAGCAGCCCGATGCGGAAGGTCGGCACCTTGAACAGCGCGGGCGAGAACAGCGGCTCCTCGGTACGGGTCGCATGCAGCCAGTAGGCCATCATGCAGGCCACGCCGGCCACCAGCATCACGACGCAGACGGCGATGCTCACCACGTGCTCGCCGAAGCCCTGCAGCGCCAGCGACATCAGCATCAGCCCGACCCCGAACAGCAGATACCCGCCCCAATCGAAGCGCCGGCCCACCGGCCCGAGGATCTGCGGCATGTAGCGGCGGCAGGCCCAGGCGCCGGCCAATCCCACCGGCAGGTTGATCAGGAAGATCCAGTGCCAGCTCACGAACTGGGTCAGCACGCCACCCAGCGTCGGCCCCAGCAACGGCCCGACCAGGCCCGGCAGGCTGATGAAGGTCATCACCGAGAGGAACTCGGACTTCGGGAAGGCGCGCAGCACCGCCAGCCGGCCGACCGGCACCAGCAGCGCGCCACCCACGCCCTGGACGATGCGGGCGACGACCAGCACATGCAGGCTGGGCGACACCGCGCAGGCCAGCGAGCCCAGGCTGAACAGCCCGATCGCCCACATGAACACCGTGCGGGTGCCGAAGCGGTCGGCCAGCCAGCCCGAGGCCGGGATCAGCAGCGCCACCGTCAGCAGGTAGGCGACCACGGCCGACTGCATGCGCAGCGGATCCTCGCCCAGGCTGCGGGCCATGCCCGGCAGCGCCGTGTTGAGGATGGTCGTGTCCAGCGTCTGCATGAAGAAGGCCAGCGCCACCACCCACGGCAACCAGCGCCGGGTCGGCTCGTCCAGCGGTGGACGGCCCGCGGCCGCGGCGGCCAGGGCCGCGCTGGGAGGCGCGGCGGCGCCCGAGGAGGCGCCGGGCGCGGCCGGGTGATCGACGCGAATGGGCTGAGCGGGGGGAGCGGCGGCGGGATCGGTCGCGGAGGAACCGTCCTGTGGCAGGCGAGCGTCGGCGGACATGGCCCGAGTATCGGCCGCCACACCCGGCGTACGATGTCCACCCTTCCCGCGGCGTACGAATGCCGCTCAGCGCCCCACCGCCGCCGAACACCCTCGCCGGCCCTCACCCGCCGCTCCCGCTCCTCGCCCACCGGTCCCCGCCTGCCATGCGCTTCTACGTTTCCGATCTCGACGGCACCCTGCTCGACCCGCAGGCGCAGCTCTCGAGCGTCACCCGCGCCCACCTCACCGAGCTGCTGGCCGAAGGCCTGGCCTTCACCGTCGCCAGCGCGCGGCACGTCGTCTCGATCGCCCGCATCCTGGACGGGCTGCCGATCAGCCTGCCGGTGGTGTCGTCGAACGGCGCCTACATCAGCGACCTGCGCACCGGCCGGCACGAGCTGGTCAATGCGATGGAGCCGTCGCTGGGCCAGGCGATCTTCGCCCTGGTGCGGCGCCACGGCCTGATGCCCTTCGTCGCCACCCATGGGGCGAAGGGCGACCAGCTCTTCTGGCAGGAGGTCCAGAACGAAGGCCAGCAACGCTTCGTCACCGAGCGCCAGCGCAACGCCGACCCGCGGCTGCGCCACGCGGCGCGGATCCAGGACGAGCTGGACGATCCGCTGGTGACGATGCTGGTGGTGGCGCGGATGGAGCCGCTCGCCGCGCTGCAGGCGGAGATCCATGCGCTGTGCGGCGACCGGGTGACGACGCACCTGGCCGAGGACCTGTACATGCCCGGCTGGCCCTGGCTGAACATCCATGACCGGCGCGCCAGCAAGGACCAGGCGATCAAGACGCTGGCCGAGCGCTATGCCCTGCACGAGCGGGAGCTGGTCGTCTTCGGCGATCAGGTGAACGACCTGTCGATGCTGAAGGCGGCGCACCATGCGGTGGCCGTCTCCAACGCCAGCGACGACGTGAAGCTGGCCGCGCACCGCGTGATCGGTCCTCATCACGAGGACGCCGTGGTGCACTTCATCCGCGAGGACTGGGCGACCCGCATCAAGCCCTGATCCGGGTTCAGCCCAGGCCCAGGCCCGGGTCCTGGTCCAGGCTCGGATTCAGATCCGGGATCGCCCCCGCCGATCAGCGCCGGGACACCGGAGGCCGGCCCGTCGCTCCGGGCAGGTCCGCAGGTTCACTGCGCCTTCAGATAGTCGAAGAAGGCCTTCGAGTTGGAGTCCCGGCCCAGGAAGTTGTGGACCAGCTCCGGCGCGGGGAGCTCGCCGCCGCGCTGGAGGATCTTCTCGCGATAGCGCTTGCCGACCTCGGGGCTGAGCTTGTCCGGCGCGAAGGCGGTGCGCAGGTCCATCGCCACCACCAGGCTCCACAGGTAGCCGTAGTAGCCGGCGCCGTAGCCGCCCGCGATGTGCGCGAAGCCGGCCGGGAACATCGTGCCCTTCACATAGCCCAGCGGCGTGGCGCCCTCCATGGCGGCCCACAGCGCCATCGGGTCCTGCGTGTCCTTGCCATGCAGGGCCAGGTCGTAGCTCGCGTACAGATGCTGGCGGGCGAACTTGGAGCCCTTGCCGTAATCACGGGCCGCGCGGGCCTTGGCGATCAGCTCGTCGGGCACGGGCTTGCACGTCGGGCAGACGTCGGCCATCAGCTTGAGCACCTTCGGGTCGTAGACCCAGTCCTCCAGCATCTGCGACGGCGCCTCCACGAAGTCGTGCATCACCGCCGTGCCGCCCTGCAGCGCGTACCGCGTGTGGGACAGGTTGTTGTGGACCGCATGGCCCAGCTCGTGCAGCAGCGTCTCCAGCTCGTCCAGCGTGAGGCCCTTGCGGTCGAAGTTGACGACCAGGGCCGAGGCCGGGTTGCGGCCCAGCGCCGTGCTGCTGGCGCGCAGCGGCCAGACGGCGGCGTGGTTGTACTTGCCCTCGCGCGGGTAGAGGTCGACGTAGAGCGTCGCCATCGGCTGGCCGCTGGCGGCGTCGCTGACGACGAAGGTCTTCACCTCGGGCTGCCAGACCGAGGGATTGGCCACCTCGGTGTGCTTCACGCCCATCATCTTGTCGATCACGTGCTGGGCGAAGGCCAGGCTCTCCGCCGGCGGGAAGTACTCGCGGAAGGCTTCCTGGTCCACCGTGTAGCGGGCCTTGCGGATGCGCTCGGCATAGAAGGTGGCGTCCCAGCGCTCGACGGTGGTCGCGTCGAGCGGCGTGCCCAGGTGCTCGGCCTTGGCCTTGCGCAGCTCGACCAGGTCGGCGCGCTCGCCGTCGGCCACCACGCCCTTGACGTCGTCCAGGAAGTGCCAGGCCGTCGCCGCGTCCTTGGCCATCTGGCGGCGCAGGTTGAAGTCGACGAAGTTGGAGTAGCCGAACAGCCCCGCGTACTCCTTGCGCAGCTTGGCGATCTCGGCCAGACGGTCCAGGTTGGCCTGACCGCCCTCCGTGAACTTGGCGCGGAACATGCGCTCCCGGGCCACGGCCGACTCGGCCTGCTGCATCACCGGCACGAAGCTCGGGTAGTCCACGCCCAGCACGACGCGACCTTCGGCGTCGCGCGGCTTGCTCTTCCAGACGCTCTCGGGCACGCCCTTGAGCTCGGCCTCGGTGAAGACCACCTTCACGCCGGCGTCGCGGATGGCCTTGTTGAACTGCTGATCGAGCTCGTTGAGCTTGTCCAGGATCTGCTTGGCGCGCAGGCGCTTGGCCTTGGGCAGGGCGACGCCGCTGTCCTCGAAGGCCCCGGCGGCCAGGCGGACCAGTTCGCGATCGATCGCATCGGCGGCCGGCGCCTTGCGCAGCGCGCGATAGAGGGTCTCGTTCTGGGCCTGGCCGTTGGCGAAGTCCGCCCACCGCAGCGAGCAGGCCTGCGCCGCGTCGCGCACCGCCTTGTCCGGATGCACGTTCAGCACGAAGTCGGTCGGGCTGTGGGCGTCTTCCTGGCGCGCCATCATCGCGTCGTAGGCGCCCAGCCAGCCGGCGTCCACCTTGCGGCGCTCGAGCTTGCGCAGATCGGCGCGAGCGGCCTTCAGGCCGGTGTCGCAGAAGCTGTCGACCGCCTTGGCGTCGGCGAAGGTCGGGAATGCGGGCGTGGGCAGGGTCGCGGCGAGGGCACCGGCCGGCGCCAGCGCGGCGGCCAGCAGCGCACCGGCGCTCAGGATGAGGGCGTTCTTCTTGGACATGGGATCTCCTGGTCGGATGGCGCCGGCGCGACCGGGTGGGCGGCGACGGCGGGGCGGATTCTCCGCTCCGCCCGACCCGGTCCCGAAAGTCCTGACGTCTCCGGACATCGGCTGTCGCCGGAAGCCGTCATTCGAGGGTTGATCCGGCTAGCCCGAAGACCCTCACCCCCACCCTCTCCCGCAAGCGGGCGAGGGAGCTGCCCCGATGTCAGCCCTGCTCGCCGACCAGGTCCTTGATCTGCTGGAGCGCGGACGGATCGTCGAGCGTCATGAGGTCCCCCGGGTCGCGCTGCTCGCAAACGGCCTGGATGGCGCGCCGAAGGAGCTTCCCGGAGCGGGTCTTGGGCAGCAGCCCCACGAACCGCACGCGCGCCGGCCGCGCGACCGCCCCGAGCGTCCGGTCCACGCGCTTCATGATCTCCGCCTCCAGCCCGCGGGCGCCCTCCCCGGTCGACGCCAGCCCCGGATCCTTGAGCACCGCGAAGGCCATCGCGACCTGACCCTTGAGCGTGTCCGCCACCCCGACCACCGCGACCTCGGCCACCGCCGGGTGGCCGGCGATGCATTCCTCGATCTCCCGGGTCCCGAGCCGGTGTCCGGCCACGTTGATCACGTCGTCGCTGCGGCCGAGGATGAAGAAGTAGCCGTCCTCGTCCCGCAGCGCCCAGTCGAAGGTCGAGTAGACCTGCCGCCCCGGCACCCCGCTCCAGTAGGTGCGGACGAAGCGATCGTCGTCGCGCCAGACCGTCTGCATGCAGCCCGGCGGCAGCGGGAAGCCGATCGCGAGCAGCCCCTTGCGGCCGGGCTCGGTGAGCTCCTCTCCCGTCTGCTCGTCCAGCAACTGCACGCGATACCCGTACATCGGCACCCCGGGCGAGCCGAACTTCGCCTGCGCCGGCGCGACGCCCCGCGCCAAGGTCAGGATGGGCCAGCCGGTCTCCGTCTGCCAGTAGTTGTCGATGACCGGCTTGCCGATGGCGTCGGCGATCCAGCGCGCCGTGGGCTCGTCCAGCGGCTCGCCCGCGAGGAACAGCGTCCGCAGCGAGCTCAGGTCATGCCGCGTCAGGCAGGCCGGATCCTGCTTCTTGAGCACCCGCACCGCCGTCGGCGCGCTGAACATCACCGTCACCTTGAAGCGCTCCACCAGCCGCCACCAGACGGCCGCGTCCGGCGCGACGGGCGTGCCCTCGTACATCAGCGTCGCCATGCCGGCGATCAGCGGCCCGTAGACGATGTAGCTGTGCCCCACGACCCAGCCGATGTCGCTGGTCGAGAAGAAGGTCTCCCCCGGCCGGCCGTCGTAGATGTGCTTCATGCTCGCCGCCAGCGCGACCGCGTAGCCGCCCACGTCGCGCTGCACGCCCTTGGGCTTGCCGGTCGTCCCGCTCGTGTAGAGCGTGTAGCTGACCGCATCCGCGTCCAGCCATTCGCACGCGACACGCGCCCCCAGCAGCCGCGCCCGCTGCTCGGCGTAGTCCAGATCACGCCCCTCGACGCGCTCGAAGGCCGCCAGGCCGCGGTCCACCATCAGGACCTTGGCCGGCGGATGCGCGGCCAGCCGGATCCCTTCATCCAGCAGCGGCTTGTAGGGGACGATCCGCCCCGCGCGACTCCCCGCGTCCGCGCTGACGATGAGCACCGGTTCCGCATCATCGATGCGATTGGCCAGCGCATGGCTGGCGAAGCCGCCGAACACCACCGAATGCACCGCCCCGATCCGCGCGCAGGCCAGCATCGCGAAGGCCGCCTCGGGAATCATGGGCATGTAGATCAGCACGCGGTCGCCGACACCCACGCCCTGTTCGCGCAGCATCGCGGCCATGGCCTCCACCTCGTCCTTGAGGGCGGCGAAGCTGTAGACCCGCTCCTGGCCGAGCTCGCTCGAGACCCACACCAGCGCCGCGTCGTCGGGCCGCCGGGCCGCATGGCGATCCACCGCGTTGTGGCAGAGGTTGGTCCGGCCACCCACGAACCAGCGCGCGAACGGCGGCCGGCGGTCGTCGCAGACCTGGTCGAAGGGTCGCTGCCAGTCGATCAGGGCCGCCTGCTCAGTCCAGAAACCCTCGGGATCGTCGATCGAGCGCCGGTAGAACGCCTCGTAGGGGGTCATCGCTGTCTCCTTGTCGTGCTGGCCGTCCGCGATCCGGGCGCGGAGTTCGCGATCGGATCGGGCGGGCTCTGGCGGGCGATTTCAAGCAGACGGTCTGACGTCACGCTGACCCGCGCGAAGTACGCACGGAATGCGGCTTTCCGAAACGAAGCTTCACAGCGTTTCGTCACAGGGCTGTGGTCCAATCCGGGTTTCTCCTGGGGAAGGTCACGGCCATGCCCGGATTTTCCCTAGCCAAGCGCGTTCCCGAGGGCATACGCGCTTGACCGGCGCGGAGAGGGTTTTTAACCTCCGCGCCCAACAACGATGAGAACCGTTCGCTCCTTCCCCCTCTCCCCCCGTCGACGTCCGCTCCAGCGCGCCATGGCCGCACTGGGGCTGATTTGCGTCTTCGCGAGCGGAAGTTGCTGGGCGCAACAGTCGACATCGTCAACGAACACCCCGCAGAAGACCCACGCCAAGGCCGCCGCGAAGCCGGCCGCCAAGGTCAAGTCCTCGCAGCAGGCGCAGAAGTCCCCCTCCAAGGCGGACAAGTCGGCCAAGGGCGGCAAGCAGGTCGCGACCAAGGACACCAAGTCCCACGCCGCGGACAAGCCGACCGACACCCCGTCGACCGCCAACGCAAAGCCTGACACCAAGGTCGCCGACCAGAAGTCGGACGCCAAGACCGATCCCAAGGTAGACGCCAAGCCCGACGTCCGCGCGGAGGCCTCGCCCCCGCCCGGCACGATGATGGGCGCCTACGGCCAGAGCCTCATGCGCTCGCCCGGCGCCGCGACGGCGACGGCCGCGACCGTGGTCGCCGCGGGCACCGCCGCCACGCTGGCCGCGGCGCAGCCGGCGCCGGCCGCCCAGACCGGCACACAGAACGCTTCCCTGCCCGCCACCGCGATGATGGGCGCCGCCGCCGGCAACGCCGGCGATTCGGTCGCCCGCTTCCTGCAGTCGCGCGGCATCGTCGCCCAGGCCCAGGCCGCCACCACGCAGACGCCGCAGGCCGATGCGCCGGTCAATGCCTCGACCAATCCCGGCCTGCTGAACCAGGTCCGCGACAAGGCTTCCGACCTGGTCCTGTCGGCGATGAACTTCCTCGGCGTCCCGTACAAGCGGGGCGGCAACTCGGTCTCCAACGGCTTCGACTGCAGCGGCTTCACCCGTCACATCTTCGAGATGTCGGTCGGCCTGGTCCTGCCGCGCCGCGCCGACGAGCAGGCCAAGATGTCCAGCCTGGTCCCCATCCGCAAGGAAGACCTGAAGCCGGGCGACCTGGTGTTCTTCAACACCATGCGCCAGACCTTCTCCCACGTGGGCATCTACGTCGGCGAAGGCAAGTTCATCCACTCGCCCCGCGTGGGTGGCGCCGTCCGCGTCGAGGACATGCGCGAGGCCTACTGGGCCAAGCGCTTCACCGGCGCGCGTCGCGCCGACCTGAACCAGGCCAATCCGGGCTGATCTCCCGCTCCGGGGACTACTCCCCATCCTGCGAGCGACCGTTGAGCGACCGGGCGGTCGGAGACAAGCCCTGACACTGGCGGCCATCGAAGGCGGCTATGCTGCGCCCCAGCGCCGACCGCCGCGATCACCCCCTTGTCCGCCGTCCTCGACCCCGTCCAGGCTTCCCCGCACCGCATTCCCGACCAGATGGGCCAGGCCCTGCTGCTGGCGGTGCTGCTGCATGTGCTGCTGATCCTGATCGTCGGGACCGCGCCGGGCGGCAGCGCCAAGCCCGGCGAAGGCGCCTGGGGCCCGATCAACATCCGACTGCAGGGTGACCGCTACGAACCCGGCTCGGGCGAACCGGCGATCGTCATCCCGGATCGCGGCCCGATCGGCGACGCGAAGCAGGCCCGCTCCGGCGGCGCCGTACGCGAAAAGCCCCTCACGCCCGAGGAGCACAAGACCCCCGGTGCCGCCCGCCAAGGGCAGTGGCGCCAACAGCCCGGCGACGAACTGACGGGCGACGCGCCCAGCGACCGCAAGGCCCCTCCCGCGGCCACGGCCCCGGCACCCGCGCCTGCTCCCGCACCGCCGATTCCCGCGGCGAAGACCTCGCCCGCACCGGCCGCGGAGCCGACCCCGACGCCGCCCGTGGACCTGCCGCCTCCGGTGCCGACTCCGACACCCCTCACGATGCCGAGCGACTCCGCCATCGCCACGCCGACGCGCATCGCGCCGGCTCGTGAGGTCCAACCGACGCGAGCGACGGCCCCGACGCCGGAGGCGCTGCAAGCGCCCGCGCCGGTCCAGTTGCCCGAGCGTCCCGCCCCCATGCTCAGCGAGACACCGACCACCTTGCGTCGCCTGGATCGCGCCCCGGTCGAGCGCTCGACGCCCCAGCCCGTGCCATCGGAGCTGAAGGCGCCCTCGGAGTTGCCGCCGCTGGCGCCCGCTCCGACGCCAACACCCGCGCCCGCACCGACGCCCCCTGCGCCCACGCAGACCCAGACGCCCACCACCGCGCCACCCGCCGCGACCACGCCTGCCGCGACGCCCTCGACCACCACCCCGCAGCCCCGCAGCGCGCCGACCCCGACGCCCACGCAGGCCCCGGCGAATCGCGTGTCGCTCGACGGCTCCACGTCACAGAGCTCGACCCAGCCAAGCGTCGGCGCGCCGGACGCGGGCGCGCGTGTCGGTCACGACGTCGCGACGCCCGCCTCGGCGCCCCCCAACGCCCCCAAGCTCAATCTGGATCTGAACCCGGCCCGCGGCCCGATGGCGCAGCGCGGCAACGGCTCCGGCGTGATCCAGGCGCTCCCCAAGCCGCCGATCGACAAGGACGCCCTGGCCGAGGAGATGAGGAAGGCAGGCCAGCAGGATTGCCGCAAGGCCTATGCCGACAAGGGCCTGCTGGCGGTCGTTCCGCTGGCGCGCGACGCGATGCGCGACAAGGGTTGCCGGTGGTGACCGCGACGCCGGATTCCCGGGTCTTCGGCGAATCGTGCGATTCGCGTGCGCGCCTCGACGGAATGATGAGTCGCCAAGGAATCTCTGCTATAGTCTGAGTCTTCGTTGGGGGGGTAGCTCAGCTGGGAGAGCGTCGCGTTCGCAATGCGAAGGTCGGGAGTTCGATCCTCCTCCTCTCCACCAACACATCATTCCAGACGGTCCCAAGCCGTCTCTGGAAACCAAAGAAGCTCTAGAGAATCACCGCTCTAGAGCTTTTTTCTTGCCCGTAGCGCCCAGCCGGGTCAATCCTGCCTGTCCGCTCTCGCTGCGATACCGACCTCTTCCCCGTCGATCGAATGCAGCGAACGATGCGGGTTCACGCCTGCCGCGCCAGGCCGAGGCTTGGACGGCTCGTGGATCGCACCTGCAGCAGAGCGAATCCCAGCACCCCCGCCAGCGCGTAGCTGGCCACGCTGCCGAAGGTCGCCACACCAGAAAGGCCGAGCATGTCCAACACCGCCAGGCCGGTCTTCTGCAGACTGAGATAGAGCCCGAACAGAAACAGCGCCAGAAAGGTCCGCGAGCCCTGGGTCAGCTGGCCCAACAAGGTGGCGGCCGAACTGAGAAAGAGCAGCCCCGCCAAGCAGGCCAACGCTGACAGCGGCGCCGATGCCGACCAACGAAGAAGCGCCGGCGTGGCAAGCAGCAAGCCCAAACCGAAGGCGACGAGCGCCTGACGCCAACCTCGCTCACGCGCGCCACCCGGGGCGGCGCTCACCAAGGCCAGGGTGCCGTATTGCCGATCACGCGAACTGACATCCGCCACGGCTATCCCCCAGGCCGCCAGCAGGCCCGCCAGCACGGCCGGCAGTTGCTGTGCCGGAACCAGCACCGTGGCGACGCTGCAGCTCAGCATCGCCAAGGTCAGCAGCGGTTGGCTCAGCAGCATCAGGCTCAGGTCCGCCAGCCAGCGGCCGGGCAAGCCGGGCAGCCCGGCGCTGACGCGCATCAGCAGGCGCAGGGCCAGCATCAGGGGGCGCATCAACGGCTGCAACGACCAGTGCAAGGCCTGCACGATGCGCGAATGCCCGCTCGCATGGCGCGGCTTCACATGATCCGGCGCGTAGCGGTGAAACAGCAGCACCGCCGGGAACAGCGGCAGCAAGGCCAGCATCATGGCCCCCACGCGCAGGGCCACCAGCTCCGCGCTCCAAAGACCGGCAGGCATGCGCAGCACCGGCAAGGTCGCGTCGAAAGGGGCGCCGCCTACGCTGATGCGGCTGACATCAAGCAGGCGGCTGACGCCGACGAGCAGGGGCGACATGCCGTTGATGTCGAACACCTGCCAGGCACTCATCTCGATGACCTTCTGCCCGAGCACGGCCGGCACAAAGGCGAACTGCGCGATCCAGAAAATCCAGTAGAGCGCATCGCCCCGCTTGCCCATCAACGGTGCCCAAGCATCGGCCAGCACCGCCAGGCTGGCGCAGAGCATCAGCCCAGGTGCCAGACCGAGAACGAGCATCTGCAGATAAGGCAGCGGCTGAAGCGGCCCCTCGCCGTGCACAAGTTGCAGCACCCAGATGGTCAGCATCACCACCGTCCCCAAGGACAGCAGGAAGCCGAAGGCGCCCAGCCATCGCGCGCCCAGCAGCTGGGCATTGCCCACCGGCGTGGCGGCCAGCGCGGCGGCCGTCCCGCAGCGCATGTCCTCTTGGCTGCGGCCACGCGCAAGGTAGAAGCCCATCAGGCCAAACAACAGCGAGGCGATCAGCGTGGTGGCAAACGCCAGCGCCTGGCTGTCATAGGCGTAGCGCTGGCGGTGGCTGACCATCATGGCCGCACCGCTTTTCGGATCCAGCACCATCAGCCAGCTCAAGGCCACCACGGCGAGCAGGATGACGAGGCTGCTGAGACGCCGGCTGCGCAGCCGCCACTCGTTGAGTACCAGGGCCCCGAAGAGAGCGCCGTTCATGCCGCCAACCGCGCATCGGCATAGCGTTGCGCCATCAGGGCTTCCTCCAGGCTTGCCTGCGCCGGCTCGGCCTCGGCGCAGGGTCGGGAGGCATGAGCCATGCGCACCTGCACCTGCGCACCCAGCGGCTGCGCCTGCAGCACATGCACCGCGGCCTGTTCGCGCAGGGCCTCGTAGGCGGAGGGCGAAAGCAGCGCCGTCCAGACGGTGCCTTCAGCACGCCTCAACACGGCGTCGGGTGATTCGAAGGCCACCAGTCGACCCTGACGCAGGACGGCCAGGTAAGACGCCATGTTCTCGACGTCCGACACGATGTGCGTGGACACGATGACCAGGCGCTTGCGGCCCAGATCGCCGAGCAGGCGGCGAAAGCGCAGACGTTCTTCCGGGTCCAGCCCCGCGGTGGGTTCGTCGACGATCAGCACATCGGGATCGTTCAGCAGCGCCTGCGCAATGCCCAGGCGCTGTCTCATGCCGCCCGAGAAGCCGGCGGCCGGACGGTGAGCCTGCTCATGCAGGTTCACCAGTTCGAGCAGGTGCTGCAGGCGCTTGGCGTCTCGCACGCCCTTGAGTGCAGCGAAGTACTGCAGAAACTCGAGGGCCGTGAGGTGCGGATAGACGCCAAAGTCCTGCGGCAAGTAGCCCAGCCGGTGGCGCATCAGTTCGGGCTTGGCGACGATGTCCTGGCCATCCAGCAAGATGCGTCCACGAGTCGGCGGTGTCAGCGTGGCCAGCATCTGCATCAGCGTGCTCTTGCCCGCGCCGTTGTGGCCGATCAACCCCACCACGCCTGGCGAGAGGTCCAGCGATACGCTGTCCACCGCATTGACCTTGCCAAAGGTCTTGGTGACATCTTGAATTCGCAGCACGGCAGCTCCCTGTCTTTGAATGGCGTGCAGCGTAGGCAAGCCGACAGCGATGCTCAGCGCATTTGCGACAGACGGTCGATCCTGCGGTTCAGGGTGAAAGATGGGCTGACGCCCTAGGGCATCCACCAGCGACAACGATATCCAACAAGCGCTGACAAATAGGTAGACGCAAGGTTCAGGGAAGGCGAGTGCCCCCTTGACCTTCCCACGGGGGCAAGCTCCAGACTGCGGCGTCGACTTCCCGACGATCGAGACCTCGCCATGAACGCACGCCCTCTCCTGACCTTCCCGCTCACCCCCTTCGCCGCGATCGGCATCGCCGCCTGGGTCATCGCGACCGGCGCCCAAGCCCACGGTGACGAGCACGCCGCTCCGCGCGTCTATGACGCGAAGCAGGTCGAACCGACCGAGTTCGGCCAGGAAGGCAACCCCGCGAAGGTCACCCGGACCATCCCGGTCGACATGACCGACACGATGCGCTTCACGCCGGGAGACCTCCAGATCAAGCGCGGCGAGACGATTCGCTTCGTCGTCCGCAACTCGGGTCAGGTCTTGCACGAGATGGTGCTGGGCACGCATCAGGCGCTGAAGCAACACGCCGCGCTCATGCAGCGCTTCCCCGGCATGGAGCACGCCGACGCCAACATGGCCCATGTGAAGCCCGGCCAGACCGGTGACATCGTCTGGCAGTTCACCCAGGCCGGCGAGTTCCAGTTCGCCTGCCTCCAGCCCGGTCACTTCGAGGCCGGGATGGTGGGGAAGCTGGTCGTCCGTTGACGCTCCCTCTCCACCCACCCCTCGGGGGGTGTACCCGCGCAGCACTCACCTTGCTATAAGCGCGGCTGCGCGGCCGGATCACCCCGATGTCCGTGACACCGACACCCCACCGAGGACGCCATGGACGACCGCAACACCCCCTCGAACGGCAAGAACATCTGCCTGTTCATCGACGGCACCTGGAACGAGAAGGAAGCCGAGTCCCCCACCAACGTCGCCCGGCTGTTCGACGCCGTAGACGACGTCGACCGCGAGGGCAAGCCGCAGATCAAGCTGTATGTCCAGGGCGTCGGCACCGCGCCGCTCGTGGACGCCGGAAACCTGTCCGAAGCCGACTATGCGGTGCTGCTCTCGCGCCACCTGGGCGAGGACCTGCCCATCGACGACAACGACTTTCTCCAGGGCCTGATGGGAGGCGCCTTCGGCCGGGGCACCGAGGCCCGGATCAAGGCGCTCTACGCGTTCCTCTGCCAGCACTACGAGACCGGCGATCAGGTCTTCCTGTTCGGCTTCAGCCGAGGCGCCTTCGCCGTGCGCTCGCTGGCGGGCTTCGTCGACAAGGTCGGGATGCTGCTGTCGAATCACCTGGACAAGGTCGACGAGGCCTACGCGCTGTACGAGCGCGGCACCGATCCCGCCCAATCGGCCCTGGAGGACTTCCTGCGGCCGCTCCGAGGGATCCAGGGGTACGACGACCGGCCGCTGCCGCTGCATTTCCTGGGGGTCTGGGACACGGTGGGCTCGCTGGGACTGCCCTCCCGCGTCACCCGCTTGACCGCGAACTTCACGGAGTTCCACCATCACGACCTGCCCCCGCAGGTCATGCACGCGCGCCACGCGCTCGCCTTGCATGAGATCCGGCCGGACTTCGAGGTCGTGCCCTGGCACCCCGATCCGCGCCTGAAGCAGGTCTGGTTCCCCGGCGCGCATTCCGACGTGGGCGGAGGCTATGCGGAAGGCGAGGACGGCCTCTCCGTCGTCGCGCTCCGGTGGATGGCGCAGGAAGCGTACGACCTGGGGCTGCGCCTGTCGTCGAAGGTGGCCTGGTGGGCCGACCGGCCGCGCGGCGAGGTCGTCCACAGCGCGATGACCGGCCTGTACCTGCTCACCTCCTGGCCGAAGCCGCGCGACATGCTGCTCCATTACGAGCGGGATCTCTGGCGGACCCACGTGTTCCACGACACGACGAAGACCTATCTGCTCCAGGCCGACAAGGCGGACTATGCGTTCACCTTCCCCCATGTGAACGAGGCGCTTCGCCTGGTGGACCGGCTCGCGCTCGGGGCCTGCGCCTGCCTGATGCTCTCGCCGTCCAACGACTGGCTGGGCTTCCAGTTCGAGCGCCCGACCCACCGGTGGTGGCGCTCCGTGACCCTCGCCGAGCTTGACGCGTCGCAGGCGCGCATCGAGACCTTCATCCACTCGACCGGGCCCGCGGATGCCTTGGAGGTCGAGGCATTCGCCCGGGCGCTGTGCATCGGGGAACTACTGGACCGGGAGGGCACGATCATGTCCGCCGCGCAGCAGCTCTCGCGTCGGGTCGTCGGGTTCGGCACCCTCGCGGCGCCCAGCCCCGCCCACGCCGCCAATGAGAATGCCCGATTCGACGCCTGTGCGGACGGCCTCCTCCGCGCCCTTCGTCTGATGGGCTTCGTGGGCGAGGCGTCGGCTCACCCGGCACTCGATCTCGTGCGCTTCCACCGGGACCTGCTCCCCTCGGGCGCAGCCAGGACCTCGACAACAGCCCCCCCGCCGCAGAGCACCATCGGCAAGATCTGACGCCGAAGGGGTGGCGTGGGCGCTCGACCTCAAGCGGTCGTGGCAGGCGTCCCGAGCGCCACCCCCGGTGTCAGCAGCCGCTCCATCAGCTGCCGCACCGACGCGATCCCCGCGCCGAAAGGCAGCATCCCCTTCCCGCGGAAGAACAGTCCCTTCTCGACGTCACCGCGCAGCCCGGCCGCGAGCCGCTGGTCGATGCAGAACTGACCCCAGCCCTTCAACCCGTCGCGCAGCCCGCACTGCGCCAGGCAGTCGAAGGCCATCGTGCAGTGCTTCTTGACCTGCGCGCTCGCCTGCAGGCGGATCTCCGCGCCCAGGTACTTGCGCAGCCACGGGGTCATCACCGCGCGCGCGGGCAGGCCCGCCACGCTGGTGAACTCGACCAGGTCCTCGTCGCCCGCTTCCGCGAGCACGCGCTTGAACTCGGGATGCGCGTCGCATTCGTGCGTGGCCACGAAGGGCGTGCCGAGCTGCACCGCGTCCGCGCCCAACGATTGCAGGCGCTGGATGTCCTCGCAGCGGCGCACGCCGCCCGCGGCGATCAACGGCACGCGGCCTTCCATGCCGGCCTCGCGGATCCATTGCCTCACCGCCGGCAGCACGCGCTCGAAGTCGAAGCGCGCCTCCCCGAGGTCCTCCACCCGCGCCGCGCCCAGGTGCCCGCCCGCATGCGCCGGATGCTCGATGACGATCGCGTCGGGCACGCGCTGCCGGCGCTCCCACTTGCGCCACAGCAGCGACACGCCGCGCGCGTCCGACAGGATGGGGATCAACGCGGTCCCGGGGTGCTCGCGGGCCAGGTCCGGCAGCTCCAGCGGCAGGCCCGCGCCGACGACCAGCGCGTCCACGCCCTGCTCCAGGGCCGTCCGGACCGAGGCCGCGTAATCGCTCACGGCCCGCATGATGTTCACGGCCAGCAGGCCGCTGCCGCGGCAGAGCTCGCGCGCCTTGCCGATCTCGCGCGCCAGCGCGGTCTGGTTGGCCTCGACGATCAAGGCCTTGCGGCGTTCGAGATCCCGCTCACCGCTGCTGCGGGCCATCAGGTCCGGGTGATGCCGGCGCAGGTCGATGGAGGACAGCGTCCCCACCGCCTCCAGCGCGGCCACGCTGCCCGCCAGCCGGTGCGCCGACACCCCCACCCCCATGCCGCCTTGCACGATGGGCAGCAGCCGCCGGCCGGCCAGCATCAGCGGTTGCAGGCGCGCGGCGCCCAGGCGATCGAACAGGGAAGCGGAACTGGACATGGCGGTGCGGGGAGGAAGTCGGACGCGCGAATGTGCCCGCTCCCACCCCCGCCGTCCTTGAACGAAATCAAGTCCGGCGTCGGAAGTCGGGACCCGCGGGCGTCAGGATTGACCGCGTCGCGATCTCATCGCGCCACCGGCGGCGGCGTCTCCACGCGTCGATGCGGCAGCACCACGTCCACGCGCAGCCCATGCCCGCCCGGCCCCTGCGCCATCGTGAGGGTCGCCCCCAGCAGCTCCGCATAGCGCCGCACGATGGCCAGGCCCAGGCCCGTGCCCTGTCCGGTCTCGCGCGCCAGACGGCCGCGGGTCCAGCGCCGCGCGGTGCGTTCGAGCTCCTCCGGCGGCAGGCCGGGCCCCTGGTCCCAGATGCTGAGGACCGCCGCGTCCGGTCCGTCGCGCAGCGCGACGAACAGCAGGTGCGCGCCCTCCTCCGGACGGCCGTAGCGCACCGCGTTGTCCAGCAGGTTGGTCAGGATGCCCTCGATCAGCGCGCGATCCGACAGCAGCAGGACGCGCTCGTCCAGCCCCTGCGCGTCCAGGTGGACTTCCGCCTGGTCCAGCCGCGGCAGCCAGTCGATCAGCAGTTGCCGGACGCAGGCGTCCAGCGCCATCGGCTGCAGGTTCAGTCCCGCCTCGCTCTCCTCGGCCAGGGCCAGCGCCAGCAGCTGGTCGATCATGTGGGAGGCCCGCGCCTCGCTGGCCAGCACGGCCTCCAGCTGGGCCCGCCAGCGCTGCGGGTCGCGCTGCGCCAGACCGTAGGAGGCCGCGGCGCGCACGCCGGCCAGCGGTGTGCGCAGCTCATGCGCCACCGTGCCGGCGAACTCGCGCTGCGCCGCCGCGCCCGCCTCGATGCGCGCCAGCAGGCGGTCGATGGCCGAGCTCAGCTGCGCGACCTCGCGCGTCTGGGCGGGCGAGCGCAGCGCCTCCGGCAAGGGGTCGTGGCGACCCGGCCCCCGACGCTCCAGCCAGTCGCGCAGCCGCGTGACCGGCGCGAGGTCCGCGGCGATGGTCCGGCGCATCCACCACAGCATCAGCGCCACCAGCAGCGCCTGAGGCAGGAGCGAGGCCCACAGCAGCCGATGCAGCAGCGCGGTGCGGCTGCGCGTGGTCTGGCCGACCACGATCAACGCGTCGTCCAGCGCATCCCGGCGCAGCGTGACCAGCCGCAGTTCGCGACCACGATAGACCGCGTCGCTGAAGGCGATGGCGGCCTCGGGCGGGCGGACCGGCTTCAGGTCGGCCTCGCCGGCGATCAGGCGGCCGTCCGCCGCATGGATCGCGAAGAACATCTGCTCGCTCTGGTCGTACAGGATGGTCCCCAGGTCGCCATGGCTCATCACCAGCGCGAGCTTCTCGTCCTGCCGGATCACATGGGCGCTGAGCACCAGCGCGTCGTCCAGCATCGAGCGGTCATAGGCACGCTGGGTCGCCTGGTGCGCCGCCACCAGCGTGATCGCGCCGCCCAGCGCCCAGATCGCCAGCAGCGGCGGGATCAGGTGCAGCGACAGCCGCCGCGCCAGCGACACGCCCCGGTCGCTCATGCGGCCTCCTCCTCGATCAGGTAGCCCAGCCCGCGCAGCGTCCGGATGCCGGCGCCGCTGCCCGCCAACTTGCGTCGCAGCCGCGAGATGAAGGCCTCCAGCGCGTTCATGCCCAGCGCGTCGTCCAGTCCGGACAGCTTGTCCGACAGCTGCTGCTTGCTGACCACCCGTCCCGGCGGCGTGAGCAGCTCCCACAGCACGTCGAACTCCCGGGCCGGCAACTCCAGCGCCTGGTCGCCGATCGCGAGCCGGCGCGCCCGCCGGTCCAGGCGCAGGCGCCCCACGCGCACGTCGTCGCTGACGTCCATGCGGCGCCGGATCAGCGCCCGCAGCCGCGCCTCGACCTCGTTCAGGTCGAAGGGCTTGCCCAGGTAGTCGTCGGCGCCGGCGTCCAGGCCGGCGATGCGCTCGTCGGTCCGGTTGCGGGCCGTCAGCACCATCACCGGCGTGCGGTCGCCCCGGGCCCGCGCGTCGCGCAGCAGACGCAGGCCGTCGCCGTCGGGCAGCCCCAGGTCCAGCAGCACGGCGTCGAAGACCTGGATGCGCCACAGGTAGGCGGCCTGGGCCGCGGTGGCCGCCGCGTCGCAGTGGTGACCGGATTCGTTCAGGCTGCGCTGCACGATGGTCCGCAGCGTGGCGTCGTCCTCGACGGCAAGAATTCGCATGGGCGCGACGGTAACCCAGGCTCGATGACAGACGAACCAAGACCCGGCCCCGCCCTCCGGCACCGCGCCAAGGTCAGGATCCGGTCAGGCTTGGTTTGCGATAACGCCGGCCATGCCGAGGAAAGCCCCGCCCTCCCCACCCGCCGCGCATCGACCGCCGGCGGTCGTCGCCCTGCTCGCCGCGCTGGTCGCCATGACCGTCTCGAGCGCGCGGGCCGCCGCCGAGCCCCCCCTCCCAGCGAGCCCCCCCGCCACCTCAGCCGGCGCAGGCGTCGCCACCGGCGTGGCCGTCACCCTGCGCGACGTGCTCGATGGCGCGGCCACCAACGCGGACGCCCGCATCGCCCGGCTGGGCGTCGACGCGGCCGAGGCCGACATCGCCACGGCCGATCACGCCCCGCTGCCCGTGCTGACCGCCAAGGCCAGCCAGATGGACCTGCAGCACGGTGTCGGCCCGGGCAGCTGGCTGAACGACAAGCGCGTCGACAAGTCCCTGGGCGTGGACTGGACCTGGGAGCGTGGCGGCAAGCGCGAGCTCCGCACCGCCGCGGCCCAGGCCGCGGCCGGCGCCGCGCGCGAGGACTGGCGCACCGTGCGACGCGACCAGCGCCTGCAGGCCGCCGCGGCCTTCCACGACCTGCTGCTGGCCCAGTCGCGGGTCGAGGATCTGACCGAACTGGCCGCGAGCGCCGAATCGCTCGCCGGCCTGATGCGCCAGCGCGTGCACGCCGGCGACGCGGCGCCACAGGACCTGTCCCGGACCGAGATCGAGGCCCGCAAGGCCGGCAACGACGTCGTCACCGCCCAGGCCGATCGCGACGGCGCCAGCCTGGCGCTGGCGCGCCTGCTGGGCCGACCGGGCGTGCGCTTCATCGCCCAGGCGACGGATGCCGACACCTTCCCCGACGCCTTCCCCGATGCCGCCGGTCTGAACGCCGCGATCGACGCCAGCCCCACAGTCGCCGCCGCGCAGGCCCGCGAGACGGCGGCGCTCTCCGCCTACGACCTGGCCCGCGCGAGCCGCAAGTCGGACGTGACGGTGGGCATGTCGCTGGACCACTACCCCGGCACCTCGACCCGGCTGCTGGAGCTGCGCCTGCAGATGCCGCTGCAGATCGGCTACGCGCAACAGGGCGAGATCGGCCGTGCCCGCGCCCAGCTGGACCAGGCCCGCGAGCAAGCCCTGCAGGCGCGCGCCGAGTCCGAGGCCGACCTGCGCCAACGCTGGACCGCGCTGAGCGCCAGCCGGACCCTGCTGGACGCGCACGAGCAGGACCTGCTGCCGCGAGCCCGCGCGCTGCTGGCCCAGGCCGAGCTCGCCTACCGCAAGGGCGCCAGCACCTTGACCGACCTGATCGAGGCCCGCCGCACGCTGCGCGGCGCGCTGATGGAGGCGCTCGCCGCGCGCCATGACCACGATGTCGCCCTCGCGCAGTGGCGGCTGCTCACCGGACCGTGACCATGACCCCTCGCCTCACCCCCCATCCGCACACCCTGCGCTGCCTGCTCGTCAGCCTGCCCCGCAGCGCCCTGCGGCGCGCGCTCAAGCGGACCTTCCCGGAGGGGCTCCCCGAGCTCGTTCCCGGGATGAGCGCGCCGCTGGTGCTCGCGCTGGCCGCCGCGCTGGTGCTGTCGCTGGGCCTGTCCGGCTGCGATCGCAACGAGGCCGCGCCCGCCGCCGAGGCACCGCCCGTCGCCGAGGGCCAGGTCTTGCGCTATCCCGCCGGCCATTCGCAGCTGCGGCTGCTGCGCGTCGCGCCCGCTCGCTCCGAGACGGACGCCGAGCTCCAGCTCCCCGCCCACGTGGTCTGGGACGAGTCCCGCACCCAGCGCCTGTATGCGCCGCTGGCCGGCCGGGTCGAGCAGCTGAGCGCCGACGTCGGCCAGACCGTGCAGCGCGGCGCGCTGCTGGCGCGACTGTCCTCGGCCGATCTCGGCCAGGTGCAGGCCGACGCGGCCCGCGCGCTCGCCGACCAGCGCCTGGCCGCGCAGCAGCTGACGCGCCAGCGCGAGCTCAGCGAGGCCGGCATCGTCGCCCGCCGCGACCTGGAGCAGGCCGAGGCCGACAGCGCCCGGGCCAATGCCGAGGCCGCCCGCGCCCGCAGCCGCCTGAGCCTGTACGGCGCGGCCGGCGGCGTCGACCAGCAACTGGGCTTGCGGGCGGGCATCGCCGGCGTGATCGTCGAGCGCAACCTGAACCCCGGCGCCGAGATCCGGCCCGACCAATCCGGCCCGGGCGTGCCGGCACTGTTCGTCATCAGCGACCCGTCGCGCCTGTGGGTGGTCGTGGACGCGCGCGAAAACGACCTCGCCGCGCTGCGGCCCGGCACGCGCTTCACGCTGGAGGTGCCCGCCTGGCCGGGTCGCGCCTTCGACGCCGTGGTCACCGCGACCGCCGACGCCATCGATCCCGCGACCCGCAGCATCAAGGTCCGGGCCGAGGTCGACAACCGCGAGCGCCTGCTCAAGGCCGAGATGCTGGGCAGCGCCCGCGTGCGCCGCCCTCGGGCCGATGACGTCACCGTGCCCGCCGCCGCCGTGCTGCTGGACGGCGATCGCCACCTCGTCTTCGTGCAGACCGGTCCCGGTGTCTTCGAGGCCCGCCCCGTGAAGGTGGCCCGCCTGGGCGCGCGCGAGGCCGCGCTGGCCGGCGGCGTCCGCCCCGGCGAGCCCATCGTGATCGACAACGCCCTGCTGCTGGCCCGCCAGCTGCGCCTCGCGGACGACGCGACGCCCGCGGCGGCCGCCGGCAGCGCGCCCGCCGGTGCCGACACCCGCGCCGACGTCTCGGCTCAACGGAAGCCGCGCGGATGAAACGCTTCATCACCTTCGCGCTGAGCCAGCCCGTGCTGGTGCTGATGGCGGTGCTGCTGTTCGCCGGCGCCGGCCTGATCGCCTTCCAGAACCTGCCGGTCGAGGCCTTTCCCGACGTCACCGACACGCAGGTCACCGTCATCGCCCTGCACCCCGGCCACGCGGCCGAGGAAGTCGAGAAACAGGTCACCCTGCCCGTCGAGGTCGCGCTGTCGGGCCTGCCGCATGCGGTGCGGGTGTTCTCGCACACGCAGTTCGGGCTCTCCTACACCGTCGTCACCTACGACGACGCGGCCACGGTCGCGCAGGTCCGGCAGGAGGTGGTCGAGCGGCTGCGCGGCGTGGACCTGCCGCCCGGCGTCACCGCCGACATCGCCCCCAACGCCACGCCGGTCGGCGAGATCCTGCGCTACCGCCTGCGCGGCGACGGCAAGACCAGCACCGAGCTGCGATCGATCGAGGACTGGACCGTCGAGCGCGCGCTGCGCCAGGTCGGCGGCGTGGCCGACGTGGTCGGCATGGGCGGCTTCATCAAGCAGTACGAGGTCCAGCCCGACCTGGACAAGCTGCGCGCCATGGGCCTGAGCTTCCAGAACCTGCTGGACGCCCTGGGCCGCGGCAACGCCAACGCGGGCGGCTCCTATGTCGCGCAAGGCGCGCAGCAGTACGCCATCCGCGGCCTGGGCCTGCTGCGCTCGGCCGACGACATCGGCCACATCGTGGTCGGCGCGCGCAACGGCACGCCCATCCTGATCCGCGACGTGGCCCAGGTCGTCGTCGGCGCGGTGCCACGGCTGGGCGTGGTCGGCCAGGACGAGGACGACGACGCGGTCACCGGCATCGTCGTGATGCGCAAGGGCGAGAACGCCGCCGAGGTGCTGCGCGGCGTCAAGGCGCGCATCGCCGAGCTCAACGCCCGCGGCCTGCCGCGCGGCGTGCGCATCGAGCCCTTCTACGACCGCACCTGGCTGATGGACAAGACCCTGTCCACCGTGTTCCGCAACCTCGTCGAGGGCGCGCTGCTCGTGGCCCTGGTGCTCTACCTGTTCCTGAGCAACCTGCGCGCCAGCCTGGCCGTGGTGGCGGTGATCCCGCTGGCGCTGCTGGCCACCTTCCTCGGATTGAAGGTCATGGGCGTGCCGGCCAACCTGCTGTCGCTGGGCGCGATGGACTTCGGCATCGTCGTGGACGGCGCGGTCATCGTGGTCGAGAACATCATGCATCGCCTGGCCGGCCAGGGGGAGAACCTGGACGCGCGCACGCGGCTGCGCCTGGTCGCCGACGCCGCCGACGAGGTCGGCCGGCCCACGCTGTTCTCGATGCTGATCATCATCGCGGCGCACGTGCCCATCTTCGCGCTGCAGCGCCACGAGGGCCGCATCTTCCAGCCCATGGCGCTGTCGGTGAGCATGGCGCTGGTGGGCGCGCTGATCTGCTCGCTGACGGTGGTGCCGCTGCTGGCGCACCGGCTGCTGCGCCGGCGCCTGCCGCATGGCGACAACCGCGTCGTCGCCACCGCCAAGCGCCTGTACCGGCCCGCGCTGGACTGGGCCATCCGACGCCGCGGCGTGCTGTTCACGGTCGCCGCGCTGGCCTTCGCCGGCGCCGCCGTGCTGGCGACGCGGCTGGGCTCGGAGTTCCTGCCCGAGCTCGACGAGGGCACCTACTGGGTCAACTGGAACATGCCCTCCAGCCTCTCGCAGGCCGAGGCCATCCGCGTGCTGCGCCTGGCGCGCGAGCGGCTGCGCCAGGTGCCGGAGGTCCGCACCGTGGTCTCCAAGGCGGGACAGCCCGAGGACGGCACCGATCCGAAGACGCTCAGCATGGCCGAGGTCTTCGTCGACGTGAAGCCGCAGGAGCAGTGGCGCCCCGGCCTGACGCGCGAGCGCCTGATCGCCGAGATGAGCGCCGCGCTGTCCGACCTGCCCGGCATCGAGCCCGAGTTCTCGCAGCCCATCCGCGACAACGTGCTGGAATCGATCTCGCAGATCAAGGGCCAGATCGTGGTGAAGGTCTCGGGCGAGGACCTGGGCGAGCTGCGCCGCATCGTCACCGACATGCAGCGCGAGATCCGTCAGGTGCCGGGCGTGTCGCTGGCCGAGATCGACCGCATCGGCGAGCTCCCGCAGGTGGCCATCGACATCGACCGCGACCGCGCCGCGCGCCTGGGACTCAACGTCGCCGACGTGCAGGACGTGATCGAGGCGGCGCTGGCCGGCCGCGCCGCGACCTACCTGTGGGAGGGCGAGCGCAAGTTCGCCGTCACCGTGCGCCTGCCCGAGGCGCATCGCGCGCTGGGCGAGCTGGCCCGCACGCCGATCTCGGCCCCCGGCGGGACGGTGCCGCTGGACGCGGTCGCGACCATCCGCGAGACCACCGGCGTCATGAACATCGCGCGCGAGAACGGCCGCCGCACCATGGCCATCGGCGTGTTCATCAAGGACCGCGACATGGGGTCGGTGGTCGCGGACATGAAAGCGCGGCTGGACGCCCACGTGAAGGTCGGCGAAGGCTACGAGGTGGCGTGGTCCGGCGAGTTCGAGAACCAGGAACGCGCGATGCGCCGGCTGGCCATCGTGGTGCCGATCTCGCTGCTGCTCATCTTCGTGCTGCTGTTCAACGCGTTCAACTCGTTCCGGCTGGCCGCGCTGATCCTGCTGAACGTGCCGCTGGCGCTGATCGGGGGCATCGTGGCGCTGGCCCTGTGCGGGATCCCGTTGTCGGTGTCGGCGGCCATCGGCTTCATCGCGCTGTCCGGGCAGGCGGTGCTCAACGGCGTGGTGATGCTGACGGTCTTCGAGCAGCTGCGCCAGCGCGGCATGGATGCGCTGACGGCGGTCCGCGAGGGCGCGCTGCAGCGCCTGCGCACGGTGCTGATGACGGCGCTGCTGGCGGCGCTGGGCTTGCTGCCGATGGCCTTGTCGCACGAGATCGGCGCCGAGACGCAGCGGCCGCTGGCCATCGTCGTCATCGGCGGCCTGGTCAGCGCCACGCTCCTGACCCTGCTCGTCCTGCCGGCGCTCTACCTCGCCTGGTTCGCGCCGGCGGACGCGAGCGTCGCCGGCGGCCGCTCCCGTGGCGCCGGGCCGGGCGCCGCCGACGATCGCGAGCCGGGCTCGATCTCGCCGTCCGCCACTCCCCCCACGTCCTCGCCGCCACGTCCCGACCGCGGCGGTCCCCTGCTGCCGGAGCCCGGTGATGACTAACGACCACCTGCGCGTCACGCGCCTGGCGCGCTCCTGCGCGCTGCTCTCCCTGGGTCTCGCGGCGGTGTCCGCCGCGGCCTTGCTGCACGGCTGCGCCGCGGTGCAGCGCGACGACGCCGACCATCCGCAAGCCGCCGGCTGGCGCGCCGGCTGGGTCATGGCCCTCAAGCATGCCGACGATCCCGTCGAGACCGCGACGCTCGATTGCCGGGATCACGGCGCCGCCTCGCGCGGCGACTACGCGTTGGTGCGCTACAGCCGCTCGCGCCACTGGAAGCACGCGCTGATCGCCGTCGACGCGGGTGCGCCGGTCGCGGTTGGCGATCGGGTCTGGTTCCAGCCGGCGACCTGCGCGGCCTCCACGGTCGCGGCCAGCGGCGGCTGAGCCGCCCCGGTTCATCGATGCGTGCCTGCGGGTGCCTCGGGGCGCCGCGAACGGCGCGTTCGACGGCGCGTTCGACGGCGCATTCGGCGGCGCATTCGGCGGCGCGGTCGGCGGGCACGCGCTCAGCGCACAACGCGTCGCGCCGCCTTTGACGGATTCGGACCGAGGTCCGTGAAAGCCCGCTGGGGCGCTCGGAGAATGCCTGGCAGCAGTCTCCGCCCTCCGTCTCCATGGTCTCCGCACCCACCCTCGCCGAACCTCCCCCGGTCCTCCACGGCCGTCCCCGGGTCGACGGCCAGGGCCAGCCGCCCGCACCGGATCGACGCGCTCGCTCCCCGGCGGGAGCGTCCCTGGAACACGACGCGCGGATACACCTTTCCGCCCGCGTTTCACCCACAATCGGCGCCAGCCGTGCCGTGCCGGGTCTTGCCTCCCCAGGACTCCGCGCGATGCGAGCCAGCGGTCGGCCCGTCCCACCGACCGCGCCCCGGCAGTACGCAGTCCCCGGTCCTCATGTCCCCGTCAGCGGAGAGACAGACCCGTGAAGGCCAGCTCCGACTCCAGCCCCGGTGCCCGTCACCGGCCTTGCCCGCCCGCAGGCGCGGCGCCGTCCGATCCGCTCGGCGAGCCGCCACGCGCAGGCGCGGGCGCCTTCGCCCAGGGCGCCGCGGCCTTGCTGTGGATTCCCCAGGCCGGCCTGCTGGCCGGGGCCGTGCAAGACCTGGCCGAGGGCTCGGGCGCGCGCGCGGTGCTGATGCCGGCGGCGCTGATCGCGCTGCTGGGCGTGATGCGGGCGCTGATCGAGGGCTGGGGCGCGCGCCGCGTCTTCGACCAGTCACGCGATTTCCTGACCCGCCTGCGCCGCGCCACGGTGGAGGCCCTCGCCCGTCGCTCCCCGCTGGACCGCGACCGGCCCGCCTCGGGTCTGGCCGCGAGCGCCCTGGCCGAGCAGGCGGAGGCCGTGGTGCCCTGGCTCTCGCGCTACCGCGGCGCGCGCTGGCGCGTGATGCTGGTGCCCCCGCTGATCGCGTTGGCGGTGCTGAGCCAATCCTGGGTGGCCGCGCTGATCCTGATCGTGGCCATGCCGCTGATCCCGCTGTTCATGGCGCTGATCGGCTGGCGCGCCAAGGCCGCGAGCGAGGCGCAGATGGTCGAGCTCGGCCAGATGAACGCCTTCCTGCTGGACCGGCTGCGCGGCCTGTCGACCATCCGGTCGCTGGACGCGGTCGACGCGACCGCGCGGCGCCTGCGGACCTCGGCCGAATCGCTGCGCGAGCGCAGCATGCGCGTGCTGCGCATCGCCTTCCTGTCGTCGGCGGCGCTGGAGCTGTTCTCCGCGCTGGCCGTCGCCTTCGTCGCCGTGTATGTCGGCTTCCACCTGCTCGGCACCTTCCACGTCGGCACCTGGTCCGGTCGCTTGAGCCTGGGTGAAGGCCTGTTCATCCTGATGCTCGCGCCGGCGTTCTTCGAGCCCCTGAGGGATCTCGCCGCCGTCTGGCACGACCAGGCCGCCGGCCAGGCGGCGCTCGCATTGCTCGAGCGGCATCGAGAGGCGGGGTCGCCGCTGCCCGGCGCACTGGACGATGGCGTCGACGAAGCGCGTGAGCCCGCAGCCCCGGGTCGCTTCGATGAGACCGACATCCCGGTCGCTCCCCGCGCTGACGCCCGCATCGGGTCCATCGGACTCGTCGGCCCCATCGCGGTCTCCCTCCGCGGTCTGCGCTTCGCTCACGCCGGGGAGTCACCCCTGTTCGGCGATCACGGGGTGGACCTCGACGTTCATGTGGGCGAGCGCGTCGCCCTCACCGGCGCCAGTGGCGCGGGCAAGAGCACGCTGCTGGCGCTGATCGCCGGACTCGCCACACCGACTTCCGGCACGGTGCGTTTCGGTGGCCCCACCCGCATCGATACCGACGGCGAAGCCGGTGGTCTCTCCGTGCCTACCGCGCGCGGTCGCATCGCCTGGATCGGTCAGCATCCGCATGTGTTCGCGGGCTCGGTGCTGCGCAACGTGACGCTGGATCGCCCCGGGGCGACACGCGCCGATGCCGGCGACGCCATCGCCTTCGCGGGGCTGGACGACGTCCTGAACGCTTCGCTCGACAGCCCGCTCGGCGAGCGCGGTGCCGGCCTGTCCGGCGGCGAGCAGGTCCGGCTGGCGCTGGCGCGCGCCGCGATCGCGCACGACGCCGGACTCGTGCTGGCGGACGAGCCGACGGCCCACCTCGACCCCGACACCGCCGAGCGCGTCACCGACGCGCTGCTGCGACTGGCGCGCGGCCGGACGCTGATCGTGGCGACGCATGACACGGCGCTGATCGAGCGCCTCGATCGGGTCATCACGCTGGCGGCCGACGTCGACGCCGACGCCGACGTCCTCCTCAGCCCCCTCGATGCCAGCGTCAGGAGCGCCGCATGAACCGCGCCAAGCCGGCTCACCGCGCCGACCTCCGCCTCGTGCTGCGCGCGTTCCGACGCGCCGCGGGGACGCGGCTCGCGCTCGGCGTGATCCTCGCGGGGTTGTCCGCGCTGGCGGGCATTGCCCTGCTCGGCTTGTCGGGCTGGTTCATCACCGCTGCCGGCCTGGCGGGCGCGACCGCCGGCGCCGTCGCCTTCAATGTCTTCCTGCCGAGCGCCGGTGTGCGCCTCCTCGCCCTGGGTCGCACCGCCTCCCGCTACGGCGAGCGCGTCGTCACCCACGACGCGACGCTGGCCGTGCTCGCCGCGCTGCGCGAACGCCTCTTCCGCGGCTGGGCGAGACCCGGCGCCGCGCGGCAGCTGCTGCGTCGCCCGGGCCGGCTGCTGTTCCGCCTCACGGCCGACATCGACGCGCTGGAGTCGCTCTACCTGCGCGTCGGCGTGCCGGTCCTGGTCGCCGTGGGCGCGGCCCTGCTGGCCGGCGCCCTCCTCGGCACGCTGGACCCGCGACTGGGCCTCGCGATCGCGGTCTGGCTGACGATCGTCGGGGGCGTCGTGACCGGGATGACCGCGCGCCGCGCCCGCCCCCTGGCCCTGCGCCGCGCCGTCGCGCTGGAGCGTCTGCGCGAGCGCGCCATCGATCTCGTCGCCGGTCAGACCGACCTCGTCATGGCGGGCCGGCTGCGCGCCCAGCGCGATGCGGTGATGGCCGCCGACGCGCGGCTCGCGCGGGCCGATCGCGCGCTGCATCGGCTGGAAACCCGCGCGGGCGGCGCGTTCACCATCGCCGGCAGCCTCACCCTGGCCGCGACCTTGATCGCCGTCGCCGCGCTGATGGAACAGCGCCTCATCGGCGCCCCGGCGGCGGCGTTGGGCCTGCTGGTCGCGCTCGCCGCGATGGAGCCCTTCGCCGCCTTGCGGCGCGGCGCGATCGACGCCGGCCGCGCCGCGCTGGCCGCTCGGCGTCTGGCGCCTCGCCTGGGCGCCACTCCCGCCTCGTTCCGGCCGGCCTCTCTGAGCTCGTCCAGCTCCCCCGCCATCGCCGGCGCGGAAGGCGGGCACCGGCGCGGCGACCAGCGCGAGAAACACGACAAGCGCGACGAGCTCGATGACCACGAGGCCCCGCGCCTTCGCCCCCTGCCCGGTCTCGCGGTCTCGCTGAGCGCGGTCGGCGTCGTTCACGACGGCGCCGATCACCCCGCGCTGCACGCGCTGGACCTGCGCATCGCGGAAGGCGAGCGCGTCGCCCTGATCGGCGCGAGCGGCGCCGGCAAGTCGACGCTGATGGCGCTGATCGCCGGGGAGCTCCCGGCCTCGACGGGCCTGGTGCGCGCGCTGCCCGCCACCTGGATGACGCAGCGCGTGGAGCTCTTCCAGGACTCGTTGGCCGACAACCTGCGCCTCGCCGCCCCACGGGCCGACGATCAGCGACTCTGGCACGCCCTGGGCGATGCCGGCCTCGCCGACGAGGTTCGGCGATTCGCGCGCCAGCTCGACACGCCGCTGGGCGAAGGCGGCCTGGGCCTGTCCGGCGGCCAGGCGCGACGCCTGTCGCTGGCTCGCCTGCTGCTGCGTCCCTCGCCGCTGTGGCTGCTCGACGAGCCCACCGAGGCCCTGGACGCCGACACCGCCGCCGACGTGCTGCGGCGCCTGCGCGCGCCAGCGACGGGCCGCACGCTGCTGATCGCCACCCACCTGCGGCGCGAGGCCGAGTTGGCCGACCGCCTGCTGGTGCTCGACGCGGGCCGGCTCGTCGCCGACCTGGTCCGTGGAACGCCGGCCTTCGACCGCGCGCTGCGCTCGCTGCGGACCGACCGCTCGCCTCCAGGACCGCGGCCCGCGGCGACGCCCGCGCCCTCGCCCGCAATGCGCGCGGCGCCACCTCCTTCACCGTCCCCGTCCCCCCGCCCCGCGCCGCAGACCGCGCCCGGCATCACCTGACCCTCACCGATCCGCCAGGAGGAACCCCCGCCATGGACCTCGACATCGTCGGCCTGTCGCGACTTCAGTTCGCGATGACAGCGCTGTACCACTTCCTGTTCGTGCCGCTCACGCTCGGACTCTCGATCCTGCTCGCCATCATGGAGACGGTCTACGTCATGACCGGCCGTCCCATCTGGAAGCAGATGACCAAGTTCTGGGGCGTGCTGTTCGGCATCAACTTCGCCATCGGTGTCTCCACCGGCCTGGTGATGGAGTTCCAGTTCGGCATGAACTGGAGCTACTACAGCCACTACGTCGGCGACATCTTCGGCGCGCCCCTCGCGATCGAAGGGCTGATGGCCTTCTTCCTGGAGGCGACCTTCGTCGGCATGTTCTTCTTCGGCTGGGAACGCATGTCGCGCCGCGCGCACTGCATCGTGACCTGGCTCACCGCGCTGGGCACCAACTTCTCGGCGCTGTGGATCCTGATCGCCAACGGCTGGATGCAGAACCCCGTCGGCGCCAAGCTCAATCCGCAGACCATGCGCATGGAGGTCAGCAACTTCGCCGAGGTCGTCTTCAACCCCGTCTCGCAGGCCAAGTTCGTGCACACCGTGTCGGCCGGCTACGTGGTGGCCTCGCTCTTCGTGCTGGGCGTGTCGGCCTGGTACCTGCTCAAGGGCCGGCACGTCGACCTGGCCAAGCGCTCGCTGACGGTTGCCGCGGCCTTCGGGCTGGCGTCCTCGCTGTCGGTCGTGGTGCTGGGCGACGAGAGCGGCTACCTGTCCTCCGAGCATCAGAAGATGAAGCTCGCCGCCATCGAGGCCATGTGGCACACCGAGCCGGCGCCCGCCTCCTTCACCGCCTTCGGCTTCCCCGACCAGGAAGCGCGCGAGACCCACTACGCCGTGCACATCCCCTGGGTCATGGGCCTGATCGGCACGCGCTCGCTGACCGAGCAGATCCCCGGCATCCTGGATCTGGTCAAGCTCGCCGAGCAGCGCATCCGCGAGGGCCAGCAGGCCTACGACCTGCTCGAGAAGATCCGCGGGCTGCCGCCCGGCACCGCGGTGCCGGCCGAGATGTGCAAGGCCTTCGACGCGCAGAGTCCGACGCTGGGCTACGCGCTGCTGCTCAAGCGCTACGTGGACGACCCGCGCCAGGCCACGGACGCGCAGATCCAGAAGGCCGCCTGGGACACGGTGCCGCAGGTCGCGCCGCTGTACTGGTCGTTCCGCATCATGGTCGGGCTGGGGATGTTCTTCATCCTGCTGACGGCGACCTTCTTCGTGCTGTCGGCGCGTCGCACGCTGGACCGGCACCGCTGGCTGCTGCGCGTGGCGGTGTGGGCCATCCCGCTGCCCTGGATCGCCGCCGAGTGCGGCTGGATCGTGGCCGAGCTCGGCCGCCAGCCCTGGGCCGTGGAAGGCGTGCTGCCGACCGCCGTCGCCGTGTCCCACCTGGGCGCCGAGACGGTGCTGTTCACGCTGCTGGGCTTCGTCGCGGTCTACACGGTGCTGATCGTGGTCGAGATGAAGCTGATGCTGGGTGCGATCCGCAAGGGCCCGCAGCCCGACGCGCCGCGTCCCGCCAGCGCCGACGTGCCTCTGATCGGCAAGGTGCACACCGCATGAGCGCCGTCCACGCCCGCCGTTCGATCCCGTCCCTCATCCCTCCCGCCCTTTGAGGAGCGACACATGATTCTTCACACGCTCTTGGACTACGACGTCCTGCGCGTCATCTGGTGGCTGCTGCTCGGCGTGCTGCTGATCGGCTTCGCCGTCACCGACGGCTTCGACCTGGGCGTGGGCACGCTGCTGCCCTTCGTCGCCCGCGAGGACGTGGAGCGCCGCGTCGTCATCAACACCATCGGCCCGATCTGGGAAGGCAACCAGGTCTGGCTGGTGCTGGGCGGCGGCGCGATCTTCGCGGCCTGGCCCCACATCTACGCGATGTCCTTCTCCGGCTTCTATCTGGCGATGTTCGCCGCGCTGTTCGCGCTCATCCTGCGACCGGTGGGCTTCAAGTACCGCAGCAAGAAGGAAAGCCCCGCCTGGCGCGCGACCTGGGACTGGTGCCTCTTCATCGGGGGTTTCGTACCGTCGCTGATCTTCGGCGTCGCGATCGGCAACGTGCTGCAGGGCGTCCCGTTCCACTTCACGCCGGACATGCGGATGATCTACGAGGGCTCCTTCCTCGCGCTGCTCAATCCCTTCGCGCTGCTGTGCGGACTGGTCTCGGTGGCCATGCTGGTGATGCACGGCGGCGCCTGGCTGACGGTGCGCACCGAAGGCGCGGTGGCGGAGCGCTCGCGCGCCTTCGCCAGCCTCGCGGCGATCGTCACGGTCGTGCTCTACGCCCTCGCCGGTCTGCTGATCTGGAAGCTGGTGGGGGGCTATGCCTGGACCAGCCCGCTGCCCGAGAACGGCCCGTCGAATCCGCTGATGAAGACCGTGCAATCGGGCGTCGCCGCCGGCTGGCTGAACAACTACGCCGCGCACCCGTGGACCCTCGCCGCGCCGGTGCTGGGCTTCGCCGGAACGCTGCTGGCGCTGGTCGGCCTGCGCGCGCGCTGGCAGGGCCCGACGGTGATCTTCAGCGGGCTGGGCATCGCCGGGATCATCCTGAGCGTGGGCGCCTCGATGTTCCCCTTCATCGTGCCCTCGTCGACCCATCTGGCGTCGGCCCTGACGGTCTGGGACGCTTCTTCCAGCCACTTGACACTGTTCATCATGCTGGTGTGCGCGGTGATCTTCGTGCCGCTGATCCTGATCTACACAGCCTGGGTCTACAGCGTCATCTGGGGCAAGGTGCGACCGCAGGACATCACCCACGGCGACCACGCGTACTGACGCGATCGCTCCACCAACCTCGACGTGGAGCGGGAATCCCGTTCCGCGTCAACGACTTGAAAGGAAGAGCTCATGTGGTACTTCGCCTGGTTGCTGGGCCTGCCGCTGGCGGCGGGATTCGCGGTGCTGAACGCGATGTGGTTCGAGCTGATGGATGACGAGGCGCAGAAGAAGCGCGTGCGTCAGGGCGGCCGCGATTGAGCATCCGTGCGGCATCGCACGCCGGTGCCCGCTGAATCCCCTGAATCGGCGGTGGGACACCGCTGCCCGCGATTGCGGGCCGGGGAATGCGGGTCTAGCATGGGTCGCTCCATGGCCTCTCAGGAGCTTCCCATGCTTGAAGTGATTGGCGCGATTCTGGTGGGCGCCTTCGCCCTCACCTTCGGGGTCCTCTGCGTCGGACCCATGATGCTGACGCCCGAGGAATGAGGCGGTCGCTGACCGCCTGATCCTCCGGGTCGGCCCGGTCCGATCGGCGCCGCGGCGCATAGCGCGTGGCTATCGATCGGGGCGCGGGCACAGGGCTTGCCGCGACGGCAGGTCATGCAACTGACCGTCCTCACCGTCAACCTCCACAAGGGTTTCGGCTTCTTCAACCGGCGCTTCATCCTGCACGAGCTGCGCGAAGCCGTCCGGGCCGTGTCCGCCGACGTGGTCTTCCTGCAGGAAGTCCTCGGCGAGCATGAGCTGCACGCGGCCCGCATCCCCGCCTGGCCGCTGGCCCCCCACTACGAATTCCTCGCGGACAGCCTCTGGTCCGACTTCGCCTATGGGCGCAACGCGGTCTATCCGCAGGGTCATCACGGCAACGCGCTGCTGTCCAAGTTCGCGATCACCCATCACCGCAACCACGACGTCTCCATCGAGGGTCCCGAGCGACGCGGCCTGCTGCACAGCGTGCTGCGCCTGGCCGAGGGCCGCGAGCTGCACGCCATCTGCGTGCACCTGGGCCTGCGCGAGTCGCATCGCCAACGTCAGGTCGAGCGCCTGTGCCAGCTGATCGACAGCCTGCCCGCCGACGCGCCCGTGGTGGTCGCGGGCGATTTCAACGACTGGCGCCAGCGCGCGCACCGCCTGCTGAGCCGCTGCGCGGGTCTGGAGGAGGTCTTCGTCCACGCGCGCGGCGCGGCGGCGCGGACCTTCCCGGCGCGCTGGCCCTTGCTCGCGCTGGACCGCATCTACGTGCGCGGCGCCTCGGTGCGCCAGCCCATCGTGCTGCCGCGACGTCCGTGGTCGCACCTGTCCGACCATGCGCCGCTCGCCGCGGAGATCCGGCTGTGAAGCGCCCGCAATGGACCGCGGGCAACCGCATCGACCTGCTGGAGAACGGGGAGTCCTTCTTTCCCGCCCTCTTCTCCGCGATCGAGTCCGCGCGCCACGAGGTGCTGATCGAGACCTTCATCCTGTTCGAGGACAAGGTCGGGCTCGCCTTGCGCGAGGTGCTCGTCGACGCGGCCCGGCGGGGTGTGCGCGTGGACGTGACCGTCGACGGCTTCGGCTCGCCGGCGCTGTCGGAGACTTTCGTGCGCGGGCTCACCGAGGCCGGCGTCCGGCTCCACGTCTTCGATCCGCCGCCGCGCCTGTCGCGCCGGCTGCGGCCCTTCCGCCGCCTGCACCGAAAGATCGCGGTGATCGACGGCCGCATCGGCTTCATCGGCGGCATCAACTTCTCGGCCGACCACCTGATGGACTACGGTCCCGAATCGAAACAGGACTACGCGGTGCGCGTGCGCGGCCCCGTGGTCGCGCAGCTGCGGCACACGGCGAGGACTCTGCTCGAGCCGGGGGACGAGCCGCGCCGCTGGTGGCCGCCTCGCGGCGCCACGCCCACCGCGCCCGCCTCCCCGCCGCCCGCGGCGGGTCCGGCGAGGGCCGTGGTCGTCACCCGGGACAACCATCGGCACCGCGACGACATCGAGCGCATGTATCGTCTGGCGCTCCATGCCGCCCAGCGCGAGGTCATCATCGCCAACGCCTATTTCTTTCCCGGCTTCCTGCTGCTGCGCAGCCTGCAGCGCGCGGCGCGTCGCGGCGTCGCGGTGCACCTGGTGCTGCAAGGCCAGCCCGACATCCCCTGGGCGCGATGGGCGGCGCGCATGGTCTACGGCCAGCTGATGCGCGCGGGCGTGCACATCCACGAGTACTGCGAGCGTCCGATGCACGGCAAGGTCGCGCTGGTCGACGACGCGTGGGCGACGGTGGGCTCGAGCAACCTGGATCCGCTGAGCCTCTCGCTGAACCTGGAGGCCAACCTGATCATCGAGGACCGCGGCTTCAACCGGGCGCTGCGGGACAAGCTGCAGCCGCTGATGCGCGACAGCTGCCGGCGCCTGCGGGTCGAGGACACGGCGGTCAGGCGCTGGTGGTGGCGCTTCGGCGTCGGGGCGCTGGTCTTCCACGTGTTGCGACATTTCCCGCGCTGGCTGGCCCGTCTGCCGGTGCAGCCCCAGCGCGTGCAGCCGGCGGCCGAGACGCCCGTCGTGGTGCCCGCGCCGTCGACGGGACCGGCGCAGGCCTGGCAATGGCACGGCATGCGGCGGCTGGGCGAGGAAGCGCTCGAGTGAGGGCGGACGGTTCCGCGGCCGACCACCCGCGCCGCGACCCGCCGGCGCGTCGCCCGGGTCGATGGCTGGGCGCGATCTTCGGGATCGCGATCGTCGCGCTGCTGGCCTGGGCGGCGAGCCATGTCGCCTGGGACCAGGTGGGCGATGCGCTGCGCCAGCTCCCGGCCGGCGTCCTCGCCACCGCCGCGGCGCTCTGCGCGCTGAGCCATCTGGTCTACAGCGGCTACGACCTGATCGGCAAACACTGGACCCGGCATGCGGTGCCCGCGCGTCGGGTGATGCTGATCACCTTCATCAGCTACGCGTTCAACCTGAACCTCGGCTCGCTGGTGGGCGCGATCGCGATGCGGCTGCGGCTGTACGCGCGCGAAGGCCTGGCGCAGCCGATCCCCACGCAGGTGCTGGGCCTGAGCCTGGCGAGCAACTGGCTGGGCTATGGCGCGCTCGCCGGCGGCTTGCTGATGGCGGGGTGGCTCGCGCCGCCACCCACGTGGCCGGTGGGCACCGCGGCGCTGCGTGGGCTGGGTGCGCTGATGTGGCTGGTCGTGGTCGGCTACGTGGCCGTCTGCGCCTTCGCGCAGGGACGCGGATTCAGCGTCCGCGGCCATGACATCGTCGTGCCGGGGCCACGCATCGCGCTGATGCAGATCGCGATCTCGGCCGCCAACTGGATGGTGATGGGCGCGATCGTGTGGGTGCTGCTGCGCCAGGGCGTGCCCTACCCGCAAGTGCTGGCCGTGCTGCTGGCCGCGGCGGTGGCCGGCGCGGTCACCCATGTGCCGGCCGGGCTGGGCGTGCTGGAAGGCGTGTTCATCGCCTTGCTCGGACCGACGCTCGGCCATGGCCAGGTGCTGGCCGGCTTGATCGCATACCGGGCGCTGTACTACCTCGGACCGCTGCTCATCGCCGCGACGGCGTACTTCGTGCTGGAGGCGCGGGGGCGACGGTGAAGCGACGCCGCATGGGTATGGTCGGACACCACCGGGGCCCACCCGACAGTCCGCCGGCGGCCTCCGTCAGACCGCCCACCGCAGCCGCGGCGCCGGCACGGCGACCGGCAGCCGATCCCGCTCGAAGGGCGGCGCGCGCTCGTCGCGATCAGGCGTGCTCAGCACCCGATCGAGCAGGTGCTGCTCCAGCGCCGCGAACACCGCATCGCGGCGGCGTGGGCGCGGGAGGTCGATGCGCAGGTCCAGCGCAAGACCCCCCTCCTCGATCAACAGCACCCGGTCCGCCAGCGCCACCGCCTCGGCCACGTCGTGCGTGACCAGCAGCGCGGTGAAACCGTGGCGCGTCCAGACGCGCTCGATCAGACGCTGCATGTCGATGCGGGTGAGCGCGTCCAGCGCGCCCAGCGGCTCGTCGAGCAGCAGCAGCTTTGGCGCATGCACGAGCGCCCGCGCCAGGGCGACGCGTTGACGCTGGCCGCCGGACAGGCGGGCGGGCCACTCGTTCGCGCGATCGGCGAGGCCGACCTGCGCCAGCGCCTCCAGCGCCCGGTCCCGCGCGTCCTCGCCCGCCAGGCCGAGGGCGACGTTGTCGACCACCCGCGCCCAGGGCAGCAGGCGCGCGTCCTGGAACATGAAGCGCGTGTCCGACGTCTCGCCGGCCTCCAGCGTTCCGGCGCTCGGCGCGTCGAGTCCGGCCAGCAACCGCAACAAGGTGCTCTTGCCGCAGCCGCTGCGGCCGATCACCGCGACGAACTCGCCCGCACCGACCCGCAGGTCCAGGTCGCGCAAGACCTGGCGCTCGCCGAAGGACTTGCCCAGACCTTCGAGCGACACGCCTTGGCCGCCGCGTGGCGACAGGGAGGACCGCGCGGTGGTCACGGCAGGAGCGCCGGCGGGCGGCGCGTCGGCGGGCGATGCGTCGAGGGTCTCCGCGTCGGCCTCGCGATGGCTCCCTCGCCTCGCCGGCGCGACCGCCCGATCCGGCTCGGGCAGCGCCGCGGGTTGGGAATCCTGCCAGTCGTGCAGGACGTCGATCTCGGTCACGCTGATCATGATGAGTACCCCGGATGCCAGCGCAGCCAGGCGCGCTCCAGCGCCTGTGCCGCGACGTCGGCCAGCTTGCCCAGCAGCGCGTAGATCAGGATGCCCACCAGCACCACGTCCGTCTGCAGGAACTCGCGCGCGTTCATCGTCATGTAGCCGATGCCGCTCTGCGCCGAGATGGTCTCGGCCACGATCAGCAGCACCCACATCAGGCCCAGCGAGAAGCGCAGCCCCACCAGGATGGACGCCATCGCCCCCGGCAGGATCACCCGCCGGTACAACGCCCAGCCGCTCAGGCCATAGGAGCGCGCCATCTCGATCAGGTCGCGGTCCACGCCGCGGATGCCGTGGAAGGTGTTCAGGTAGACCGGGAAGAACACGCCCAGCGCGACCAGGAACAGCTTGGCTGTCTCGTCGATCCCGAACCACAGGATCACCAGCGGGATCAGCGCCAGCGGCGGGATGTTGCGCAGCATCTGCAGCGTCGTGTCCAGCGCCGTCTCGGCCCAGCGCTGCGAGCCGGTCAACAGGCCCAGCAGCAGCCCCGCGCCGCCACCGATCGCGAAGCCGATGAAGGCGCGGCCCGTGCTGACGACCATATGCCGCCAGAGCTCGCCCGAGACCGCCAGGTCCCAGGCCGCGCGCGCCACCGCCGAGGGCGCGGGCAGCACCCGCGTCGACAACCAGCCCGCCTGCGCGCTGAGCTGCCACAGCGCCAGCACCGCCAGCGGCACCAGCCAGGGCGCGAGCGGCGCCAGGGGCAAGCCCCGGCTTCGCCCCGCCGCACCAGCGGCGGAGGCGGTCGACGGTGACGCCGATGTCGATGTCGATGCCGCCGGTACCGATCGCGCGGACGCCGACGTCGAGGAAGGCCCGTTCATCTCAGCTCGCCGCGGCCAGCTTGGGCGCGCCGGGGACGTAGTTGTTGGCGACGATCTCGCCGAAGGGCCCCGTCAGCTTGGGCGCGGCCAGCTTCTCGCGCACGTCCAGGGGCAGCAGCGGGAACACCAGCTCGGCGAAGCGATAGGCCTCCTCCAGATGCGGATAGCCGCTCAGCACGAAGTAGTTCAAACCCAGCGCCGCGTACTCCTGGATGCGGTCGGCCACCTGCTGGGGATTGCCCACCAGCGCCGTGCCCGCGCCGCCGCGCACCAGGCCCACGCCGGCCCACAGGTTGGGCGCGATCTCGAGACCGGCGCGGATGTCGTCGCGGTCGAAGCACCCGCGGTGGAGCTCGGCCATGCGCCGCTGCCCGACCGAATCCATCGAGGCGAACTTGGCCTGCGCCGCGGCGATGACATCCTCGTCCAGGTGCTTGACCAGGTCGCCGGCGGCGGCCCAGGCCGCCTCCTCCGTCTCGCGGACGATGACGTGCAGACGGATGCCGTACTCGAGCGTGCGGCCCTTCTCCGCGGCGCGCTGCCGCACCTCGTCGAGCTTCTGGGCGACGGCCGCCGGCGGCTCGCCCCAGGTGAGGTAGGTGTCGACCTGCTCGGCCGCGAGGTCGATCGCGGGGCCCGACGAGCCGCCGAAGAACACCGGCGGATACGGGCGGTTGATCGGGGGATACAGCAGCTTGCCGCCCTTGACCCGCAGCTGCTCGCCGTCGAAGTCGACGGACTCGCCGTCATGGCTGGCGCGCAGCACGTCGCGCCACACGGTGAGGAACTCGGTGGACAGCGCGTAGCGCTCCTCGTGCGGCAGGAACAGGCCGTCCCCGGCCAGCTCCTCGGGGTCCCCGCCGGTGACCAGGTTCACCAGCAGCCGGCCGCCGGAGAGCCGGTCCAGCGTCGCCGCCATGCGGGCCGATTGCACCGGCTGCACCAGCCCCGGCCGCAGCGCGACCAGGAACTTCAGGCGACGCGTGGCCTCGATGAGGCTGGCCGCCACGATCCAGCTGTCCTCGCAGCTGCGGCCGGTGGGCAGCAGCACGCCCTCGTAGCCGAGGCTGTCGGCCGCGATCGCGACCTGCCGGTAGTAGTCGAAGTCGGCCACCCGCGCGCCCTTGGAGGTGCCGAGGTAGCGCGAGTCGCCGTGCGTGGGGATGAACCAGAGGATCTTCATGGCAGGACCTGGAGGGGGTGGTCGATGGAACGGACGTCGAAGGCGTGAACGCGGTGGATCACGCGATCACCGGGTCGCCGTGCGCAGCGAGGCGGGCAGCGCGTCGGCGATGCGGATGGGTTTGGGAATGAGCTTGAGCGCGTGGAAGGCGTCGGCGATCTTCTGCTGCTCGGCGGCGACGGCCGAGGTGATCGGCTGGATGCCGTAGGAGAAGCGGTTCGCGGCGAGTTCGGTCGTCGCGAGGTCCAGGCCGATCTGCGGCGCGAGCAGCTCCGCCACGGCGCGACCGTTCGACGCGGCCCAGCGGTCCAGCTTGCCCAGTTCCTCGATGACGGCCTGCACGACCTGCGGATGCTTGTCCGCGTAGCCGCGCGCGGCCAGATAGAACTGCAGGTTGGACACCACGCCGGTGCCATCGGCGATCACGCGCGCGCCGAGCTGACGTTCGGCCGCGGCGAGGAAGGGATCCCAGATCACCCAGGCATCGACCGCCTTGCGCTCGAAGGCCGCGCGCGCGTCGGCCGGCGGCAGGTAGACGACCTGGATGTCGGTGTACTTGAGGCCCTGCTTCTCCAGCAGCTTGACCAGCAGGTAATGGACGTTGGAGCCCTTGTTCAACGCGACCTTCCTGCCGCGCAGATCGGCCAGGCCGCGGATGGGCGAGTCCTTGGGGACGACCAGGGCCTCGGCCGTCGGCGCGGGCGGCTGGTTGGCCAGGTAGACGAGGTCCGCGCCGGCGGCCTGCGCGAAGATCGGCGGGGCCTCGCCGACGGTACCGAAGTCGATGGAGCCGACGTTCAGTCCCTCCAGCAATTGCGGGCCGGCGGGGAACTCGGTCCATTTCACCGTGACGCCCAGCGGGGCCAGGCGCTTCTCGAGATCACCCTTGGCCTTCAGCACGGTCAGCGTGCCGTACTTCTGGAAGCCGATGCGGAGCTCCGCGGGATTGGCCTGCGCGCGGGCGATCCCCGTCAGGCCGAGGGTCGAGGCAGCCGCGGCAAGGGCCAGGGCGTGACGGCGATGAAGATCGATGCTCATGGGCGGGTACTCGTGGAGGACGGTGGTCGATGAGGGCGTGGAGACCGCGGCGGTCAAGTGGCCTGGCGGTTCGAGGGTCTGGCGGCTCGCCCGCTTCTCGGTCTGCCGGTCTGCCGGTCTGGTGGCAACGATGGCGGCGGCACGCGGCCACGGCCGGGGGATTCAGAGGACGAGTGCGGGCGGTGTGACCGGCGCTGGGCGCGGCGTGCGGTCGAGGACTTGCGCGGCACCCACGGACAGGCGGCGCTGGATCTCGTCGGCGACCTGGTACTCCCCGGTCGGCTGCTTCACGATGTGGGCATCGGCGGCGTAGACCCCGTCGATGTGGGCGCGGGCCCCCAGCGCGGACAGGACCGGCAGCAGGCCGTAGTCGAGCGCGAGCAGATGGGCCAGGCTGCCACCGGTGGCGAGCGTCCAGACCGACTTGCCGGCCAGGCCGTCCTGCGGCAGCAGGTCCAGGAAGATCTTCAGCAGACCGCTGTAGGCCGCCTTGTAGATCGGCGTCGCGATGACGACGGTGCGGGCCTCGGCGACGGTGCGGAGCGCGTCGCGCAGGGTCGCATCCTCGAAATCCGCATGAAGCAGCGGCTGCGCGGGAAGATCGCGCAGCTTCAAGGTGCGGGTGGGAAGGCCGTGGTGGTGGAGACGTTCGGCCGCGGCGCCCAGCAGCGCGCCGGAGCGCGAGTGGAGACTGGGGCTGGCGGCGATGAGCAGGACGGACATGGCGGTCGGGGATGAGGAGTGACCGGGTCATTCTGCGAAGCGTCGGTCATTCACCGAACGAAGCAGAACGTCGATGGATAGGCGTAAATCGGCTATCACGCCTTCCCGGGAGAGGGGCGCGGGAGAGCCCGAAGACCCTCACCCCAACCCTCTCCCGCAAGCGGGCGAGGGAGCCGCCAGCGCTCAGACACCTTCGTTGAAGAGCTGGCGACCAGACGTTGCCATCGCCATCGCCATCGCCATCGCCGTTGCCGTTGCCGTTGCCGTTGCCGTTGCCGTTGCCGTTGCCGTTGCCGTTGCCGTTGCCGTTGCCGTTGCCG
>NZ_BCYP01000010.1 GCF_001598255.1 Mitsuaria chitosanitabida ATCC BAA-476 = NBRC 102408 | reverse complement strand
TTGCCGTTGCCGTTGCCGTTGCCGTTGCCGTTGCCGTTGCCGTTGCCGTTGCCGTTGCCGTTGCCGTTGCGGTTGCCGTTGCCGTTGCCGTTGCGGTTGCGGTTGCGGTTGCGGTTGCGGTTGCGGTTGCGGTTGCGTTGCGGTTGCGAGGATGCCTGGTGCGGGCCTCCCCTCGCCCACGGGGTGGGAGAGGGGTTGGGGGTGAGGGCCGTTGAAGTCAGCGAGCCCTCTTGCCCCCTCGCCCGCTTGCGGGAGAGGGTTGGGGTGAGGGTCTTCGGGCTGCCGTCACGCCACCCGTTCCAGCTCCGACAACACCTGCCCCCGGAGCGCCGCCACCTCGGCGCTGCCTCGACCGCGCGGGTGATGCAGCGTGACCTCGATCTCCCGCACGATCCTCCCCGGCGACGATCCGAGCACCAGCACCCGATCCGCCAGCAGCACCGCCTCCTCGATGTCATGCGTGACCAGCAGCAGGCTGGTCCCATGCGATCGGGCGACCTCCCTCACCAGATCCTGCAGCCGCATCCGCGTGAACGCGTCCAGCGCCGAGAACGGCTCGTCGAGCAGCAGCACGCGCGGCCGCGTGTAGAGCGCCCGGGCGATCGCGGCCCGTTGAGCCTGACCGCCCGAGAGCTGGCGCGGCAGCGCGTCCTCCAGCTCGCCCAGGCCGACCTCGTCGAGCAGCGTCCGCACCCAGGCCTCGTCATGGCCCTGGCCGAGGTCGAAGCCGACGTTCTCGGCCACCGTCAGCCAAGGGAACAGCCGCGGCTCCTGGAAGACGACCCCGATGTCCCGATCCGGCCCGCGACGGACACGCCCATCCAAGCGCACCTCCCCTTCGAAGTCGGGATCCAGCCCGGCCACGATGCGCAGCAGCGTGCTCTTGCCGCAGCCGCTCGCGCCAACCACGCCGAGCACCTCGCCCGCGGCCAGTTCGAAGCGGACATCCGTCAGCACCGCAGTGCCTCGCCGCCCGCCGGACGCCGCCACGCCGCCCTCGCCGGCGATCGTGGCGGGAGCGGCAGTCCCAGCGAAGAACCGCTTCGCCCTCACCTCCACCTCGACCAAGCTCATGTCGTTCCTCCAAAGCTGTCCCGCCAGCGCAGCGCGCGGCGCTCGATCGCGGCCATGGCCCCGTCGCTGAGCTTGCCCAGCACGGCCAGCAGGACGATCGCCGCGAGCACCAGGTCGGCACGCCCCGTCTCCCGGCCATCGGTCAGCAGATAGCCCAGGCCGCGGCTGGCCGCGATCAGCTCCGCGGCGACCATGAACATCCACGCCAGGCTGAGCCCGTTGCGCAGCCCCGTGAGCACCGCCGGCAACGCGGCCGGCAGCAGCACGCGCCGCGCGAGCGCGATCCGCCCGAGCCCGCGCAGCCGGGCGACCTCGACCAGCTTGCGATCCACGTCACGGATGCCCGAGGCCACGCCCATGTAGACGGGGAAGAACGCGCCGATCGCGATCAGCGCCACCTTGGACGCCTCGTCGATCCCCAGCCACAGCAGCAGCAAGGGCACCCACGCGAGCGACGGGATCGCGCGCAAGGCCTGGAAGCTCGGCGTGAGCAAGGCGGCCGCGAAGCCGGACAGCCCGACCAGCGCGCCCAGCAGCACCGCCAGCCCCGCGCCCAGCGCGAAGCCGCCGGCCACGCGAAGCGTGCTCGCCAGCACATGCTGCGAGAGCTGGCCGTCGCGCAGCATCCGCACCAGCGCCTCCAGCACATCGCTGGGCGCGGGCAACAGATGCGGCGCGATCCAGCCAAGCCGCACGGCCGCCTCCGCGAGCATCAGCACCGCCACTGGCGGCAGCGCGCCCAGCAGCCAGGCCGGCCATCGCCGCGGATCGAGACCCGCGGCGATGGCCCCGGACGCCAGCGTTCCTCGCGCCACCCGCGCGTCGTTCGCCAGCGGCTCCGGCATCACCGGACCCAGCGAGGCCACCGCCCGCGCGATCAGATCGGGATCCGCGCTCATGGGCCGGGCCTCAGGCCTTCACCAGGCCGGCCGCGAAGCGCGTGTCGACCAGGTCGGCGATCGTGCGGTTCAGGTCCACGCCCGGTCGCACCAGCTGCTCCGCCGTGAGGATCGGCGACGCGGCCTGCAAGGCCTTCAGGTGCTCGTCGCCCGGCAGCGGATGCTGGAAGTCGCTGCGCAGCTTCACCTGCAGCAGGGCCACCGGCAGGCTGACCTTGGCCTCCTCCGCGAGGATCCTCGCGGCGTCCGAGGGGTTGGCCAGCGTCCAGGCGCGTGCGCGCTCGTAGGCCGCGATCGCGCGACGGACGACCTGCGGATGCCGGGTCAGGAACTCCTCGCGCACGTTGAGGAAGCCGTAGGTGTTGAAACCGACGTTGCGGTAGAGCAGCTTCGATCCGGCGTCGAGCTCGCTGGCCGCCATCAGCGGATCCAGCCCCGCCCAGGCGTCGACGCGCCCCTGTTCCAGCGCCGCGCGGCCATCGGCGTGCTGCAGCGCGACGTGCTCGATGTCGGTCCGCTTCAGGCCCACCGTGTGCAGCGCGCGCAGCAGGAACAGGTAGGGATCGGTGCCCTTGGTCGCCGCGATCCTGCGGCCCTTCAGGTCCGCGAGCGAGCGGATGCCCGAGTCGCCGCGCACCACCAGCGCGGTCCATTCCGGCCTCGAGAAGATGTAGGGCGCGCGGATCGGATTGCCGTTCGCGCGGGCCAGCAGGGCTGCCAGGCCGGCGGTGGAGCCGATGTCGATGCTGCCCGCGTTGAGGTACTCGAGCGCGCGGTTGCTGCCCGCGCTCAGCACCCAGCGCACGCCGATGCCGTCCTTGGCCAGGTCCTCCTCCAGCCAGCCGAAGCGGCGCAGCACCAGGCTGGTCGGCGAGTAGTAGGCGTAATCCAGCCGCAACTCCTTGGGGGCGCCCGCGGTCTGCGCGCGCGCCGGACCGGCGGCCAGGCCGGCGGCGACGCTCAGGCCCAAGGCGAGTGCCTCGCGGCGGGTCGGGAAAGTCTCACGGGTCATGCGACGGGCTCCGTCAAGGGAATGGTCAGGGCAGGCAAGTCGGCACCGTCCGGCGCCGGCACGGCCGCCTCGGACGACGCCCCCGGCCCGGAGGGCGCGACCTCGGCAAGGCGGACGAGTCGCCCCGCATGCGTCGCGGGCAGGCGGTCACCGCGATCGAAGAGCCGGGCGCGCAGCGTCCTCGGCCGCGCATCGTCATCGGCGCCCGGCCCGTCCACCGGTCGATAGCGGCCACGGCGGCGCAGCTCGGGCACGACCAGGTCCACGACATCACGGAAGGTCTCGTGCGCCAGCGCGTACGCGAGGTTGAAGCCGTCGAGCCCGGTCGCGTCCTGCCAGGCGATCAGCTGATCCGCGATCTCCGCCGGATCGCCGACGAAGACCGGACCGCGGCCGCCGAGACCGATGAACTCGGCCGCCTCGCGGACCGTCCAGCGCCGCGTCGGATCCGCGCTGCTGAACGAGGCCAGCGCCGTGCGGCCCGCCTGCGTGTCGAGGTAGTCGATGGTCGCGTCCAGCGGATAGCGGCTGAAGTCCACGCCCGTCCAGCCGGACAGCAGCGTCAGCGCGGCCTCGACATCGACGTGGCGTTTGAGCGCCTCGTGCTTGGCCCGGGCCTCGGCGCTCGTCGGCGCGGTGACGATCAGCGCCTGGCCGTAGATCAGCACGTCCTCGCCGGATCGGCCGGCCTCGCGGGTCGCCTGGCGCAGGCCGTCGACATAGCTCCGCAGCACCGCGACGCTGGGGCCGCTGACGAAGACGCACTCCGCATGCCGACCGGCGAAGGCGCGGCCGCGGCTCGATGTCCCCGCCTGGAAGAGCACCGGCGTGCGCTGCGGCGAGGGCTCGCACAGGTGGATGCCGGGCACGCGGTAATGCTCGCCGTGATGCCCGATCGCATGGACCTTCGCCGGATCGACGAAGACCCGCGCGGCCTTGTCGCGCCGCACCGCGCCCTCTTCCCAGCTCAGTTCCCACAGCTTGTAGACCACCTCGAGGTACTCGTCCGCGAGGTCGTAGCGCTCGTCGTGCGCGCGCTGCTGCGACTGGCCCAGGTTGCGCGCGGCGCTGTCGAGGTAGCCGGTGACGATGTTCCAGCCGATGCGGCCGCGCGTCAGGTGGTCCAGCGTCGACATGCGGCGCGCGAAGCTGTAGGGCTGCTCGTAGGTCAGCGCGCAGGTGACGCCGAAGCCCAGGTGCCTCGTCGCCGCCGCCATCAGCGGCACGACCAGCAGTGGGTCGTTCAGCGGCACCTGCGTCGCGTGGCGCAGCGCCGCGTCGGGCGATCCACCGTGCACGTCGTACACGCCCAGCACGTCCGCGAGGAACACGCTGTCGAAGCCGCCGCGCTCCAGCAGCGTCGCCAGCTCGACCCAGTAGTCCGGGTCGGTGTAGCGATGCGACTCGTCGCGCGCATGCGTCCACAGCCCGGGCGACTGGTGCCCGACCGTGTTCATCGCGAAGGCGTTGAAGCGGATCCGCCGCGCTCGGGTCGGGGTGGCGGCGCCCGCGGACGCCGCGTCCGGCGCCGCGTCGGCGTCGTCGTCGCGCGCGGGCGATCGCTCGGAAGGGCCGCTCATTGCAGGAAGGCCGGCCGCGCGTAGCCGGGGAACTTCTGGTCCAGCACCGTCTTGAACTCCGGCGCGTGGAAGGCCTCGACGATGGCCTGGGACCAAGGCTGCGCCTTGTCCTTGGACTTCACCGCCACGACCAGCAGGTAGTGGTCGGGTGTCTTCTCCAGCACCAGCGCGTCGGTCAGCTTCAGCCCGCTGGAGATCGCGAAGTTGCCGTTGACGATCGCGTACTCCGCGTCGTCCAGCGTGCGCGGGATCTGCGCCGCCTCGATGGGCTGCAGCTTCAGCTTGAGCGGATTCGCCGCCACGTCCTTCTCGGTCACGCGGATCGGATCCGCGCCGGGCTTCAGGGTGATCAGCTTCTGCTCGGCCAGCAGCGCGAGGCCGTGCGCCAGGTTGGCGGGATCGTTGGCCAGCGTGATGCGATCGCCGGGCCGCGCCTCGGCCAGGCTCTTGCGCTTCTTCGAGTAGATCCCGAAAGGCGCCATCGGCCCTTGCACCACGTCGACCAGGTCCAGCCCGCGGTCCTCGCGGAAGCGATTGAGATAGATGATGTGCTGGAAGAAGTTGGCGTCCAGCGCGCCCTGCGCCAACGCGATGTTGGGCTGCACGTAGTCGTTGAACTCGACCAGCTTGACCTTGTAGCCGCGCTTCTCCAGCAGCGGCTTGATGCCCAGCCTCAGCACCTCGATGTTGGAGCCGGCGGTGGCGCCGATGGTGAGCTCCTTCTTGTCCTGCGCGAGCGCGGGCGCGGTCAGCGCGCCGGCGCTCAGGGCCAGCGTCAAGGTCAGCAGCGTGCGACGGGCAATGGTCATCGGAAGGTCCCTCGGGTGGTTGGAATGGGGTCGGGCGCGATCACCGCGGCCGAGGTCGGCGCGCGGATCGGCGGCGTGGGCCGCGTGGGGCGCGGCCTGGCTCATCGCTTGTCGAGCCGGCGCGCGAGGCGGTTGCCCGTGAACTGGATCAGCTGCACGAGCGCGACGAGGATGGCCACGGTGATCACCATCACGTCGGTCTGGAAGCGGTAGTAGCCGTAGCGGATCGCGAGGTCGCCGATGCCGCCGCCACCGACCACGCCGGCCACCGCCGAATAGGACAGGAAGCTGATGGACAGGACGGTCAGCGCGCTCACCAGCCCCGCCCTCGCCTCGCGCACCAGCACGCGCCAGACGATCTGCAGCTCCGACGCGCCCATCGCCTGGGCGGCCTCGATGACGCCTCGGGGGACCTCGCGCAGGCACTGCTCGACCAGCCGCGCGAAGTACGGAATCGCCGCGAAGGACAGCGGCACCGCCGCCGCCAGCGGCCCGATGGAGGTGCCGGCGACCACGCGCGTGATCGGCACCAGCGCCACCAGCAGGATGATGAAAGGGAAGCTGCGCACGGTGTTCACCAGCGCGCTCAGCAGCCGATGCAGCACCCTCGCGCCACGAGGGCCGGACAGCGACTGGCCGGGGCTCAGCAGGAACAGCAGCACGCCCAGCGGGCCGCCGACGATCACCGCCGCGCCCAGGCCGATGGCCAGCATCAGCGCGGTCTGGCCGAGCGCGGTCCAGAGCTCGGGCAGCAGTTCGATCAGGGCGTCAGACATTCACGGCCTCCTGGCGGGCATCGACGTTTCGGGGCGAACGGGCGGCGGCGGGACCGTGGTCCGAGCCGGCGCCGGTGGCGGTCACTTCGACCGGAAGGCGCGCCACGGGGGCGGGACGCGCGTCAGGCGGCTCGTCCACGGGCGCGTCGAGGGTCGACACCAGCGCCGCCTGGCGTTGCAGGCGCGCGAGCGCCCGTCCGAGCGGCGACACCGCCGCGCGCGCGGCATCCGCCACGTCGAACTGCTCGACGAGGTGGCCATCCGCGATGACCGCGGCGCGTCGGCACAGGGTCTGCACGACCTCGAGCTCGTGCGTGACGATCACGAGGGTCACCCCCAGGCGCGCGTTGATGTCGCCCAGCGTGGCGAGCAGTTCCCGCGTGGTCTCGGCATCGAGCGCCGAGGTCGGCTCGTCGCAGAGCAGCACGTCGGGCTGCGGCGCGAGCGCCCGCGCGATCGCCACGCGCTGCTTCTGGCCGCCGCTCAGCTGCGCCGGGTAGTGGTCGGCCTTGTCGGCCAGGCCGACCAGGGCCAGGCATTCGGCCGCGCGATCGGCGATCTCGCGGCGCGAGCGGCCGCCATGCAAGGCCAGCGGGAAGGCGACGTTCTGCGCCGCAGTCGCGTTCTGCAGCAGGTTGAACTGCTGGAAGATCATCCCCAGCCGCTGACGCTCGCGGCGCAACTCGGCCGGCTTGAGCGCCGTCAGGTCGCGGCCGTTCAGATGCACGCGGCCGGCATCGGGCCGCTCCAGCAGGTTGATCAGCCGCAGCAGCGTGGACTTGCCCGCGCCGCTCTTGCCGATCAGACCGAGGATCTCGCCCGCGTGCACGCTCAGGCTCAGGTCGCGGACCGCGTCGAAGCGAGCGCCATCCGGCAAGGTGAAGGACTTGGAGACGCCGTCGAGGCGGATGAGCGGGTCGGTCATGGGGAAGGCTCCGCGGTCGGACGAAGGAGCGCGGGGCACGCCGGGCCGAGACCCGGACGCCGCGCGGCGGGAATCAGGCGTAGCCGGTGGGTTCGGGGACGCGCCCGTCGAGCTGGAAGCGGCCGAGGTCGCGCAGCTTGTAGTCCACCGGGTCGTGCAGCGTGTGGACGCGCGCGTTGCGCCAGTAGCGGTCCAGCCCGAACTCGGCCGAGGTGCTGCGCGCGCCGGTGAGCTCGAAGAGCTGGCTGCCGACCTCCACGCTCGCGCGATGCGCCAGGACCTTGGCCTCGGCGCCGGCGATGGCGACCTCGCCACGTTCCGGCGCCGTCAGGGCCTCGCCGCGATCGAGCGCGTCGCGCAGCCGGACGACGGCCTCGGCGGTGACCGACTGCGCCGCGCGCACCTTCAGCCAGAGGTCGCCGTAGCGGTGCTGCACCAGCGGATCGTCGACCGCGCGGGCGACGCCCGAGGCGGCCCAGGCGCGGGCGCGCGTCGCCGTGTAGCGGCGCGCCGCGTCGAAGGCGCCCTCGGCCAGGCCGAGGTAGAGGTGGCTCATGATCAGCTGCGCGATCTGGGACCGCAGCGTCGCGCGCGGCGTCGGGCTGACACCGGGCACCTGCAGCAGTTCGTCGCCGTCCAGCCGCACGCGGTCGAAGCGCACCGTGCCGCTGTCGGTCTGGCGCTGACCGAAGGCATCCCAGTCGCCCTCGACCGTCACGCCCTCGCGTCGCGTCGGCACGATGCCGATCAGGAAGCCGCCGTCCTCGGTCGTCGCGGAGATCGTCAGCCGGTCCGAGCCCAGCGCGCCGGAGCAGAAGCTCTTCGTCCCGTCCAGGCGCCAGCCGCCGCCCTCGCGCGCGGCGACGAGGCGCGTGTCGGCGGGGTTGAGCGCATTGCCCCAGAACAGGCGCTGCTCGGCGGTCTCGCGCAGATGGCGCGCGCCGTGCGCGATGGCGGCCGGGCCGCCGTAGAGCGACACGCCGTAGAGCTGCAGATGGTGGAAGGCCAGCACATGCGCGAGCGCGCTGTCGATGCGGGCCAGGCGCCGCACGACGCCGTAGAAATCGACGATGTCGCCGCCCAGCCCGCCGAGCGCCGTCGGGATCGTCAGCGCGAGCAGGCCGCTGGCGCGGATCAGCTCGCGCTCGGCGGCGGCATGGCCGCCCTCGCGATCGCGGCGGATGGCGGTCTCGTCCAGTTGCGCGGCCAGACGGTCGAGGCCGGGGCCCAGCACCTCGGCGAGCGGCGGCGCGGCGCCGGCGGGTCCGGAGGGGGGCGAAGCGGGGGCGTCGGCACGACGCAGGACGGGTGCGGTCATCGGCGGGGAAGCTCGAGCGCCGGAAGGCGCGATGCCGCCGAGTGTTCCCGCGCGGCCGCATCGGCCGAAGCGAGGAAATCGTCTGTGCTTATGCGAGGGCCGTCACGCGGGCACGCCTGCGCGGGCCCATGCGCGACGAAACCGGAAGCGGAAGCGGACGATTGAGGCCGCGCGAGGCCGAGACGCTCAGCTCTGCTTCAACCAGGTCGACGCGTTGTTGGCCGCCTGGGCGTTGCTCTGGATGCCGACCGTCTGCTCCATGTGGCGCAGCAACGCGGCGCAGCGCTCGACATGGTCCTTGTCGGGGTGCCACGGGCCGGCGGCATCCCCGCTGCTGTGCAGGTTCGCCGCCTTCGTGTAGACGACGCGCCAAAGCGGCTGCTTGAGGTCGGCGGCGTTCATGGTGGCGTGGCGGGCGGCTGAGCCGGAGGGTGTACGACAGGGCGCATGTTCCTCCCGCGCCGGCCCGCCGGCAAGCGACGAAGTCGCAAGTCCACGTCGGTCGATGGCCCGCACGGCCCATCCGGTCGGGCTCGTCGTGACGGAGGTCACGCCCCGTCATGAGGCGCGCGGGCGTTGCACGCCCCGGGCTTGCCCCATGCAGGGGCGTGGCCCGGGCCTGTTAATCTGCCGTTCATGAATCTTTTGCTCGCCGAAGACGATGCCATCCTGGCCGACGCCCTGTGCGAACAGATGCGCGCCTGTGGTTTCAGCGTGGAGCACGCGCCCAACGGCGCGGTCGCGCAGTACCTGCTCGCCAAGCAGACCTTCGACGTGGTCGTGCTCGACATCGGCCTGCCGATGGTCGACGGCCTGGAGGTGCTGCGGCAGCTGCGCCAGACCGATGCCTCGCTGCCGGTGCTGATCCTCACCGCGCTGGACAGCCTGGAGGACCGCGTCGCCGGCCTGAACGCCGGCGCCGACGACTACCTCACCAAGCCTTTCGACTTCCCTGAGCTGGAGGCCCGGCTGCGCGCCCTGCTGCGTCGCAGCCGCGCGCTCAAGGCCAGCACCGAGCTCGGGCAGCTCAGCATGCAGCGCGAGACGCGCAGCGCGCAGGTGCGCGGCGACATGCTGGAGCTCAGCCCGCGCGAGTTCGACCTGCTGGATCTGCTGCTCACCCACCAGGGCCGCGTGATCACGAAAGAGCAGATCAACCAGGCCTGGTCGGGCGGCGCGAGCGCGGCCGGCGACGGGGCCGGCGCCAACAACGCGGTCGAGGTCTACATCCACCGCCTGCGCCGCAAGCTCGAGGGCGCGCAGGTGGCGATCCGCACGGTGCGGGGCCTGGGCTATCTGCTGGAGCTCGAGCGCGCCTGAGGGCGGGCTCGCCGCGCCCGTCCCGTCGCCCCTGCCCGCGTCGCCCCCCACCCCGTCCGCTCGCGCTCATGGGCCCCTCGTCCCGCTTCTCGCTCAAGCGCCAGCTGCTGCTGTGGCTGCTGCTGCCGCAGATCGTGCTGTGGCTGGCCGGGGCGCTGTTCAGCTATCGCCTGGCGGGCCGCTACGCCAACGAGGCGGTCGACGCCACGCTGCTGCAGGCCACGCGCTCGCTGGCGCGGCAGGTCAAGCCCATGGGCAACGGCCTGCTGATCGACTTCCCGCGCGCCGCGCAGGACGTGCTGGAGGCCGACCCCAGCGACAAGCTGCTCTACACCGTGAGCTCGCCGCCGGGCCAGTTCATCCTGGGCAACCGCAACCTGCCGAGCCCGCCGGCCAAGCCGGCCAGCCCGCCACTGGGCGAGGCCCAGTTCTACGACGGGGAGCTCGACGGCGCCGACGGTGACGGCCAGCCCGCCTCCCCGGTGCGCGTGGCCGCGCTGTACCTGCAGTTCGGCGAGAACCCCAAGGCGCAGCAGACCATGCTGGTGCAGGTGGCGCGCTCCAGCGCCAACCGCGAGCTGCTCGCGCGCCGGCTGCTGATCGACACCATGCTGCCGCTGTCCGTCCTGATCGTGCTGATGAGCATGATCGTGTGGGCCGGCGTCGGCGCCGGGCTCGCCCCGATCGCGCGCCTGCGGCGGCTGGTCGAGGGCCGCAAGCCCAACGACCTGCGGCCCATCGAGCTCGACGCCGCGCCGCAGGAGCTGCGCTCGCTCGCGCAGGCGATCAACGACCTGCTCGACGCCGTGCGCCACAACGTGCAGGGCCAGCGGCGCTTCATCAGCGACGCCGCGCATCAGCTGCGCACGCCGCTGGCCGGTCTCAAGAGCCAGAGCGAGCTCGCGCTGGCCGAGGCCCCGCCCGGGCCGCTGACCATGCGGCTGGCGCGGGTGCAGGAGAGCGCCGCCCGCAGCGCGCATCTGGTGAACCAGTTGCTGGCGCTGGCGCGCACCGAGCCCGAATCGGTCACGCGGCAGACGCCGGTGAGGCTGGACCTGGGGCGGCTCGCGCGCGAGGTGACGGCCGAGCTGGTGCCGCGCGCGCTGCAGCAGCAGGTCGACCTGGGCTACGACGGTCCCGATTGCGGCGACCGCGATGACGACGGGGCGGACCAGGCCACGGCATCCGAATCGGTGGAGGTGACCGGCATCGCGCTGCTGCTGCGCGAGGCGCTGGTGAACCTGGTCGACAACGCGATGCGCTACGCGGGTCGCGGCTCGAGCGTGACGGTGCAGGTCCGGCGGGCCGGCGCCGAGGTCGAGCTGATCGTCAGCGACAACGGTCCCGGCGTGCCCGAGGCCCTGCGGGAGCAGGTCTTCGAGCGCTTCTTCCGCGGCACCCACGAGGGCAACGGCTGTGGCCTGGGGCTGGCGATCGTCAAGGAGATCGTCGAGCGGCACGGGGGGCGGATCGCGCTTTCCGACGCGGAGCCGCGTGGGCTGCGCGTGACGCTCAGCGTGCCGGCGGCCTGAGCGGCCGCCGAAGACCCTCACCCCTGCCCTCTCCCGCAAGCGGGAGAGGGAGTCTCCAGCGCTCTATCGCAAACGGCCCCCCGCACCTGACCGGCCCACTCGCGCGCATACCGCACGAAACATCCCCAAACAAGCTCATACAACGGTAGTGGTAAGCACCAATATAGTTTGATTAATGAAAAATTAAAGTTCAGCCCGCATGCAAGAAAAATGAACGTCTGCTTAACGACGCACGCCCGGAGCTGCGTTTCGCGGACCCACAACGGAGACCTGAACATGACCCGCTTCCCGCTTTTGCGAGCGCCCCTCTCGATCGCCGCCGGCCTGCTCTTCGCCGCCGGTTCCGCCAGCGCGGTGGACTTCACCGGCTACTTCCGGGCCGGTCCCGGCGGCACGCAGCACGGTGAGAGCCGCGCCTGCTACGCCCTGAACGGCGGCACCAACGGCATGAAGTACCGCCTGGGCAACGAGTGCGACATCTACGGCGAGTTCCAGCTCGCCCAGGGCTTCAAGAAGGACGGCATCGACTACAAGGTCGTGCTGATGACGGACTACTGGAACCCCCACTCCGACGCCGACGACACCAAGCACCTGCGCCTGGCCCAGATGTACACCGAGGCCAAGGGCTTCGACTTCGCGCCCGAGATGACGGTCTGGGCCGGCAAGGAACGCGGCCGTCGCGGCGACGTGCACATCGTCGACACCTACTTCACCGAGATGGCCGGCATCGGCGCCGGCTTCAAGGGCTTGAACCTGGGCCCCGGCAAGTTCGGCGTCGCTTACTACACGAACGACAAGGACAACAACCAGCGCCCCGGCCACCGCGGCAACTTCGAGTACATGGACATCGCGACCGGCCAGGACGGCGCGCTGAACGTCTTCGGCACGGTGACCAAGTCCCAGTTCGCCGGCGGCACCAACGGCTGGGGCCTGGCCATCCGCCACAACCAGAACAAGCTGTTCGGCAGCTCGCTGAACAACGTGGTCTGGGTGCAGTACGCCCAGGGCTCGGCCGGCCTGAACTCCAACTTCGGCGACCAGACCGCCACCTCCGCGGCCAAGAAGTTCCGCATCGTCGAGTCGGTGAACTTCCAGGAAGGCGCCTGGGGCGGCATGGGCATGCTGCTGTGGGCCAACGAGAAGGACAACGCCGGCAAGGCGACGGTCTCGACCTCCGTCGGCGGCCGCGTGTCCTACGGCGTCACCCGCAACTTCAAGCTGCTGACCGAGGCCGGCGTCTCCCAGTACAAGCCCGACGGCGGCCAGACCGCGCGCCTGACCAAGGTGACCTTCGCCCCCACGCTGTCCACCGGCCCGGCCCTGATGGACCGTCCCGAGTTCCGCCTCTACGTGACCCACGCCAAGTGGAACCGCGCCGCCGGCAACGTGACCGGCCAGCCCGGCTTCGACAACGAGACCTCGGGCACCAGCTTCGGCGCCCAGGTCGAAGTGTGGTTCTGAGTGACACACTGACCGCATCTTCCCCCCGGAACAAGGAGACAACACGATGATGAAGCTCAAGCATCTCTCTCGCGCCGCGGCGCTGTGCGCGCTGCTGGCCGCGGGCGCGGCCCAGGCCGGCGAGGTCGAGGTCCTGCACTGGTGGACCAGCGGCGGCGAGGCCAAGGCCGCCACCGCCCTGAAGGCCACGCTGCAGAAGCAGGGCCACACCTGGAAGGACTTCGCCGTGGCCGGCGGCGGCGGCGACTCCGCCATGACCGTGCTGAAGTCCCGCGTCGTGTCGGGCAACGCCCCGGCGGCCGCGCAGATCAAGGGCCCCTCGCTGCAGGAATGGGCGCAGGAAGGCGTGCTCACCAACATCGACGGCGTGGCCAAGGCCGGCAAGTGGGACGAGGTCATCCCGCCCGTGGTGGCCAACATCATGAAGTACCAGGGCCACTACATCGCGGCCCCGGTCAACGTCCACCGCGTCAACTGGATCTGGGCCAACCCCGAGGCCCTGAAGAAGGCCGGCGCCAAGCTGCCGACCACCTGGGACGAGTTCTTCGTCACCGCCGAGGCGCTCAAGAAGGCCGGCATCGTCCCGGTGGCCCATGGCGGCCAGAACTGGCAGGACTTCACCACCTTCGAATCCGTCGCCCTGGGCGTCGGCGGCGTGGACTTCTACAAGAAGGCGCTGGTCCAGCTGGATCCCGTCACGCTGACCGGCCCGACGATGGAGAAGGTGCTGACAACCTTCAAGCGCATCAAGGACTACACCGACAAGAACGCCCCGGGCCGCGACTGGAACCTGGCCACCGCCATGGTGATCAAGGGCGAGGCCGGCATGCAGCTGATGGGCGACTGGGCCAAGGGCGAGTTCGTCGCCGCGGGCAAGGTGCCGGGCAAGGACTTCATCTGCGCCGCCGCCCCCGGCACGCAGAAGGCGTTCACCTTCAACATCGACTCGTTCGCGATGTTCAAGCTCAAGAACGCCGCCAACGAGAAGGCCCAGCAGGACCTGGCCACCGCGATCATGTCGCCGGAGTTCCAGGAGCTGTTCAACCTGAACAAGGGCTCGATCCCGGTGCGCACCGGCATGAAGATGGACAAGTTCGACGACTGCGCCAAGCAGTCGGCCGCGGACTTCGCCGCCGATGCCAAGGCCGGCACGCTGGTGCCCTCGATCGCGCACGGCATGGCGGTGCACGCCGCCGCCGAGGGCGCGATGAAGGACGTCGTGAGCCAGTTCTGGAACAGCGACAAGATGACGGCCAAGGACGCGCAGACGCGTCTGGCCGCCGCCGCCAAGTCCAAGTGAGTCCGCTGAACCCGGTGACGATCTGAGACGGACGGGGCGGCGCCGCACGGGGCCGCCCCTCCCCTCGATCCGATCGCAGGTCCGTTCCTCCGCTCCGTTCAGAAGCTTCATCCCGCACGCCCCGCGTGCGCCGCAGGTCCGCCCACGCATGTCCGCCTCAAGAGCCCCTCGCAGTCCCTGGCTTCCCAAGCTGGTGGTCGCGCCGACCTTCCTCGTCTCCTTCCTCTTCATCTATGGGCTGATGGCCTGGAACGGCTATCTGTCGCTGTCGGCCTCGCGCCTGCTGCCCAACTACGAGTTCGTCGGCCTGGACCAGTACCGGGCCCTGTTCGACAACGAGCGCTGGTGGCTGGCCCTGACCAACCTGGGCCTCTTCGGCGGCCTGTTCATCGGCGGCGCGCTGGTGGTGGGCCTGCTGCTGGCCATCCTGCTGGACCAGAAGATCCGCGGCGAAGGCGTGCTGCGCACCGTCTACCTGTACCCGATGGCGCTGTCCTTCATCGTCACGGGCACGGCCTGGAAGTGGATCCTCAACCCCGGCCTGGGCATCGAGCACCTGATGCAGCAATGGGGCTTCCCCCACTTCAGCTTCGACTGGCTGGTCGACCCGGACATGGCCATCTACTGCGTCGTCATCGCCGGCGTGTGGCAGTCCTCGGGCTTCGTGATGGCGCTGTTCCTGGCGGGGCTGCGCGGCATCGACGACTCGATCATCAAGGCCGCGCAGGTGGACGGCGCCTCGCTGCCGCGCATCTACTGGCGCATCATCATCCCGACGCTGCGACCGGTGTTCTTCTCGACGCTGATGGTGGTGGCCCACCTGGCGATCAAGAGCTTCGACCTGGTGATGGCGCTGACGGCCGGCGGTCCCGGCTACGCGACCGACCTGCCCGCGACCTTCATGTACACGATGGCCTTCACCCGCGGCCAGATCGGCCTGGGCGCGGCCAGCGCCACGATGATGCTGGCGACCATCGCCGCCATCGTCGTCCCTTATCTCTATTCCGAGCTGCGCTCGAAGTCCTGAGCGAGGCGACATGCACGCATCCTCCCCCCTCACCCCGTCGCGCGCGCGCGGCCTGACGCTGCAGCGCCTGCTGCTGTGGACGGCGCTGGCGCTGTTCGCGGTCTTCTTCCTGGCGCCGCTGTACGTGATGGTCAGCACCTCGCTCAAGAGCATGGACGAGGTCCGCAACGGCACCCTGCTGTCGCTGCCGATGAGCCCCAGCCTCGCCGCCTGGTCCAAGGCCTGGTCCAGCGCCTGCACCGGCACCGACTGCGGCGGCCTGGCGCCCTTCTTCATGAACTCGGTGTTCATGGTCGTGCCCGCGGTGCTGATCTCCACCGCGCTGGGCGCGCTCAACGGCTACGTGCTGACCAAGTGGCGCTTCCGCGGCAGCGAGCTGCTGTTCGCGATGCTGCTGTTCGGCGTGTTCATGCCGATGCAGGTCGTGCTGCTGCCGATGAGCCAGGTGCTCGGTCACCTGGGCATCGCGAGCTCGGTCTGGGGCCTGATCCTGGTCCACGTGCTCGCGGGCATGCCCTCGACGACGCTGTTCTTCCGCAACTACTACGCCGGCCTGCCCGACGAGCTGGTGAAGGCGGCGACGCTGGACGGGGCCTCGTTCTGGCAGATCTTCTGGCGGATCGTGGTGCCGCTGTCGACGCCGATCCTGGTGGTCACGCTGATCTGGCAGTTCACCGCGATCTGGAACGACTTCCTGTACGGGGTGGTGTTCTCGGGCGCGGACAGCAAGCCGATCACCGTCGGCCTGAACAACCTGGCCAACACCTCGAGCTCGGTCAAGGAATACAACGTGGACATGGCCGCGGCGCTGATCGCCGCGCTGCCGACGCTGGTGGTCTACATCGTCGCCGGCAAGTACTTCGTGCGCGGGCTCACGGCCGGCGCGGTCAAGGGTTAAGAGGAGTCACACGCCATGGGCGCGCTCACCATTTCGCAAGTCCGCAAGAGCTACGGCGCGGCGGACATTCTCAAGGGCATCGACCTCTCCATCGAGGCGGGCGAATTCCTGATCCTGGTCGGCCCCTCGGGCTGCGGCAAGTCCACGCTGCTGGCGATGATCGCCGGGCTGGAGCATCCGACCTCGGGGTCCATCCACATCGGCGATCGCGACGTCACCTACGCGCCGAGCAAGGACCGCGACATCGCGATGGTGTTCCAGAGCTACGCGCTCTACCCCAACATGAACGTCGCGCAGAACATCGCCTTCGGCCTGGAGATGCGCAAGGTCCCCAAGGCCCAGCGCGACGAGACCGTGCAGCGCGTGGCCAAGATGCTGCAGATCGGCCACCTGCTGGACCGCAAGCCGGGCCAGCTGTCGGGCGGCCAGCGGCAGCGCGTGGCGATGGGCCGCGCGCTGGCGCGCGATCCCAAGCTCTTCCTGTTCGACGAGCCGCTGTCCAACCTCGACGCCAAGCTGCGCATCGAGATGCGGGCCGAGATCAAGCTGCTGCATCAGCGCACGAAGACCACGACGGTCTACGTCACCCACGACCAGGTCGAGGCGATGACGCTGGGCGACCGCATCGCGGTGATGCGCGACGGTCTGGTGCAGCAGTTCGGCACGCCGGAGGAGATCTACACCCGGCCGGCCAACCGCTTCGTGGCCGAGTTCATCGGCTCCCCGACGATGAACTTCGTCAGCGCCGAGCGCCGCGGCGACGCGATCGCGGCCAACGGCGTGGCGCTGCCGATCAACGCGGCGCAGCAGGCGTCGGTGAACGCGGCCAGCGCGAACGGCGGCGTGCTCTACGGCCTGCGGCCCGAGCACATCCGGCTGGCCGACGACGGCGTGCCAGGCACGCTGAAGATGATCGAGCCCACCGGCCCGGAGACCTATCTGCTGGTCGACACGCCGATGGGGCCGATCACGTCGCGCGTGGCGGGGAATCCCCACCTCCACGTCGGTGACGCGGTGCGCCTGCAATGGGCGGCGGAGTCGGCGCATCTGTTCGATGCGAAGGACGAGCGTCGCCTGGCCTGATCGGCCGTGACGGCGGCCGCGCGCGCAGGCGCAGCCACAGCGTCTGCGCCGCGAGCACCACGGCCAGCGCGACGGCGACCCACGCGGAGACGTGGGCGCCGGGCATCGTCGAGGACAACTGCTTGAGGTGGACCCCGACGAGCCCCCAGACCGCGGCGGCGGCATAGCCCAACGCCGCGGGCCCCGTGCCCGGCGCGTGCAGGCGCGCGTTGGCCACCAGCAGCAGCAGGCCCGCGAGCGCCCACAGCACCAGCGTCCACGGGAGCTGATCGGCCGTCGGCAGCAGCTGCGCGGCGACGATGGTCTGCGCGGTGTCGAGGAACGCCGCCAGCGACAGCCAGCCGCCATGCAGCGCGAGCGGCAGGACCGCGAGCCACGATGGCGCGCCGCGCGGGACCGCCCGCGCGAGCAGCATCGCCGCCCACAGCAGACAGACGAGCGAGGCCCAGATGACGGCCAGCGCGAGCCAGAACCATTGCTGGGAGAAGACGATCATCCAGCTGGCGGTGAGCGCGAAGCCGAGGATCACCAGCCAATGGCAGCGATGGGAGTCGCGATGCCCGTCGCGATCGGGCACGTGGTGGTTGCCGCGCAGCAGCCAGAGGGCGAGCACCAGATCGAGCAGGAAGATCACGCCCCAGATGGAGAAGGCGTAGCCGTCGGCGACCAGCAGCGTGGGGTAGCGGTCGGAGATCGCGCCGTTGTCGGGGCCGAAGTAGCCGCGCTGGGAGGCCCAGGCGACCAGGGGCATGGACAGCGCGGACAGGATGACGAGCAGTTGGACCATGAGCATCGAGGAAGTCTGCTCCTCGCGTGGCAAGCCGCATACCCCGTCGTCGGCGAGGCCTCGAGGTCTTGCTGACTGCCGCCCTCCCACCCTCACCCCCGCCCTCTCCCGCCCCGCGGGAGAGGGAGAGAGAAGGCACCGAGTTCATCGAGACATCGAAGACCGCGAGCCCCTCGACTCCCTCGCCCGCTTGCGGGAGAGGGCTGGGGTGAGGGTCTTCGGGGTCTTGCCGACTGCCGCCCTCCCGCCCCGCGGGCGAGGGAGTCGAGAGGCCGAGCGTTGTGGGGGCGACCTGAATGGCTGTTTTTACGTACAGCTATCATCCGCCCCCATGCCCCCCGCCGAAGCCCTCGCCGCCGACGTCGCCCAGCCCCAGGACGTCTACGCCGACCTCAACCCGGAGCAGCGCGCCGCGGTCGAGCACGGCCTGGCCACGCTGGACCGTCACGGCCCGCTGCTGGTCATCGCCGGCGCCGGTTCCGGCAAGACCAAGACCCTCGCCGCCCGCGTCGCCCGCCTCATCCAGGCCGGCGCCGACCCGCAACGACTCCTGCTCCTGACCTTCTCCCGCCGCGCCGCCGGCGAGATGGAGCGCCGCGCCGGCCGCATGCTCCATCGCGCCCTCGGCCTGCGCGCCTCCCAGATGCCGCCGCGCTTCCCCTGGGCCGGCACCTTCCACAGCGTCGGCGCCCGCCTGCTGCGCGAGTACGCCCACCGCATCGGCCTGGTCCCCAACTTCACCATCCTCGACCGCGCGGACGCCGAGGACCTGATGGGCTGGCAGCGTCAGGCGCTGGGCCTGGCCGAGACCGCCGACCGCTTCCCGCTCAAGGGCACCTGCCTGACGATCTACTCGCGCGTCGTGAACGCCGAGGCCCGCCTGGACCAGGTGCTCCAGGAGCACTTCCCCTGGGTCTTCCCCGCCCACGACGACCTCAAGCGCCTGTTCAAGGCCTACGTCGAGGAGAAGCAGCGCCAGCAGCTGCTCGACTACGACGACCTGCTGCTCTACTGGTCCGAGCTGATGAGCGACGACACCCTGGCCGCCGAGCTCGGCGAACGCTTCCAGCATGTGCTGGTCGACGAGTACCAGGACACCAACCGCCTGCAGGCGACCCTCCTCAAGCGCCTGAAGCCCGGCGGCGATCGCCTCACCGTGGTCGGCGACGACGCGCAGGCGATCTATTCCTTCCGCGCCGCCGAGGTCCGCAACATCCTGGAGTTCCCGACCCAGTACGACCCGCCCGCCCGCGTCGTCGCGCTGGAGCGCAACTACCGCTCGACGCAACCCATCCTCGACGCCTCCAACGCGGTGATCGAGATGGCCAAGGACCGCCACGACAAGCGCCTGTGGACCGACAAGACCTCCAGCGAGCGCCCGCAGCTGGTCACCGTCGACGACGAGGCGCGCCAGGCGATCTGGGTCGCCGACAAGGTGCTCGAGCGCCGCGAGCAAGGCCTCAAGCTCAAGCGCCAGGCGGTGCTCTTCCGCACCTCCAGCCACAGCGCGCCGCTGGAGCTGGAGCTCACGCGTCGCAACATCCCGTTCGTCAAGTTCGGCGGGCTGAAATTTCTCGAGAGCACCCATGTGAAGGACGTCCTCAGCGTGCTGCGCTGGGCCGAGAACCCGCGCGGCCGGCTGTCGGGCTTCCGCGTCGCGCAGTTGCTCCCGGGCTTCGGCCCGGCGAGCGCGCGACGGCTGCTCGACGAGATGGCGCCCGCCCCCGACCCCGTGCAGGCGCTGCGCGACTTCAAGCCGCCCGCCGCCGCGGCGGCCGGCTGGGCGAGTCTGCGCGCGCTGATGCTGCGCCTGCTCGGTGGCGATGACGGCGACAGCGACAGCGGCGACGGCGGCGGTGACGGTGACGGCGGCGGTGGCCTGGACGGCGCCTCCGACCGCTGGCCGATGGACCTCGAGGAGGTGATCACCTGGTACGCCCCGCACCTGGAGCGCCTGCATGACGACGCCCCGGTGCGGCAGGCCGACCTGGAGCAGATCGCCCGCATCGCGCAGGGCTACGGCTCGCGCGAGCGCTTCCTGACCGAGCTCACCCTCGATCCGCCGGAAGCCAGCAGCGACGAGTCCGGCGTGCCGCTCAAGGACGAGGACTACCTGATCCTGTCCACCATCCACTCGGCCAAGGGCCAGGAGTGGAACGCGGTCTACCTGCTCAACTGCGTCGACGGCTGCATGCCCTCGGACCTCAGCACCGGCGCGCAGGCGCAGATCGAGGAGGAGCGGCGGCTGCTCTACGTCGCCATGACGCGGGCCAAGGAGCACCTGGCGGTCATGGCGCCGCAGCGCTTCTACGTGACCCAGCAGGCGCGCCACGGCGATCGCCATCTGTATGCGACCGTGTCCCGCTTCCTGCCCGGCAAGGTCGCTCGCCACTTCGACAAGACCGGCCCGGCCAACGAGCGGCAGGCGCCGCTGCCCGAGCTGCTCAAGCCGGCGCTGGACGTCGCGGCCAAGCTGCGCAAGGCCTGGGATTAAGGCGCCGTCGCCGCGCGCGCCGTGTAACGCACGTCACGGGAAGCCCGCATGTGCGCGGACGCGGACGCGGAAGAAATTAAACTCCGCGCCAGTCAACAGATGACCCCCGAGCGGCCCCTGGCCGCCCACCTCGCCGCCAGCCCTCCCCGACCGCCGTGACGATCCGCGACACCGCTCTCCGCACCCTTGCCCACACGAACTGGCGCCTCGCGCTGCCCGCCCTGTTGCTGCTCTGCGGCAGCCTGATCGTGCGAGCCGCCAGCAGCGACCCTGAGGTCGTCGTGCCCACCACGGCCCCGACCACCGCCGCCATCGGCCCCAACGGCGAGCTCACGCCCGCGCCCTCGAGCCCGGATGCCGCGAGCGCGCCCGCCGCCACGCCGCCGCTGGCGCGGTCGCCCCAGTTCCCGCCGGCCGTCGCGCCGTCCCCCGCGACGTCGGCCGCGCCGATCGCGCCCACCGCGCCCACCCCCACGGTGGAGGCCGCGGCCCCGCTGATGAAGCTGCCGGTCAACGCCCGCCACATGCTGGTGATCGACGACAGCGGCCAGGTGCTGATGGCCAAGGACGCGGACGCCGTCGTGCCCATCGCCTCGCTGACCAAGCTGATGACCGCGATGGTGGTGCTGGACGCGAAACAGGACATGGCCGAGCTGATCCGCATCGACGACGCCGACGTGGACCGGCTCAAGCACAGCAAGTCGCGCGTCAAGGTCGGCGCGACCATGAGCCGCGAGGCGGCGCTGGAGCTGGCGCTGATCTCGTCCGAGAACCGCGCCGCGTCGGCGCTGGCGCGCCACTTCCCCGGCGGCATGCCCGCCTTCGAGCTGGCGGTCGAGGCCAAGATCCGCGCGCTGGGCCTGCGTCACACCTCGCTGGCGGACCCGACCGGCCTGTCGCCGACCAACACCTCGACCGCGTCCGAGGTCGCTCGCATCGCCGCCGCGGCGTCGCGCTATCCGGCGATCGCGCGCATCAGCAGCGACAAGTCCAGCGAGGTCGCCGTCGACGGCCGGCCGCGCGAGCTGCGCAACACCAATCACCTGGTCGGCGCCAAGGGCTGGGACATCAAGCTCTCCAAGACCGGCTATACCGAGGAAGCTGGCCGCTGCCTGGCGATGCGGATGAAGAGCGGCGGCCGCACGATCACCGTCGTGCTGCTGGACACCGACGGCTCGGCCCAGCGGCTGCGGGACGCGTCGCTGATCCGCAAGTCGCTGTCCAAGCTCGCCGAGCTGACCTGATCGGCCGATCACGCGATCGCGCGATCACCTGATCGCCTGATCGCCTGAGATCCGCGGGCAGGCCGGGAGGTCCCGGCTCGCCCGGACCGGCGCGGGCCGGCGCCCCCTGGAGTTCCTGATGAACCGACGTCACTGGCTCGGCGCCGCGAGCGCCTGCGCCGCCGCATGGCCGCTCGCCGGCCGCGCGCAAGCGGTCTCACCCACCCCACCCGCCGCCGAGGCCGCCAACGCGCCGGCATCGGCCGCCTCGGGTCCCGGTCCGGTCCCGGGCCGGCTGGCCTTCGCCGAGCTCCCGCGTCCCTCGCGCATGCGGGTAAGCGCCGATCGCATCGTCGACATCACCGTGTGCACGCGGCCCTTCCGCATGGCCGGTCCGCGCATCGAGTCGCAGCGGCTACACGGCAAGACCATCGTCCACCACTACGGGCACGGCGGCGCGGGCTGGTCCTTGTCCTGGGGCTCCGCGACGCTGGGCGCGCTGCCGCTGATCCGGGCCGCGGGCGCCCGGCGCATCGCGGTGATCGGCTCCGGCGCGGTGGGCCTGACGACGGCGCGCGTGGCGCAGCGGGCGGGCTTCCAGGTCCGCATCTACTGCCGCGAGCGGCCACCCGAAGTGGCCTCCACCTTCGCCACCGGCATGTGGTCGCCGGAGTCGCGCATCGTCGCCGCGTCGTACGCCACGCCGGCCTTCAACGCGATGTGGGAAGGCATGGCGCGGCACAGCTTCAAGGCCTGGCAGGACCTGCTGGGAATCGCCGGCTCGCCGGTGGAATGGCGCGACGGCTACGTGCTCTCGGACACGCCCTTCGAGCAGCCCCTCCCGTCCCACGGTCCTGCCACCGAGCCCGATTACCCCGAGCTCCTGGACCTGATCCCCGACCTGCATCCGCGCTCGCGGGCGCTGTCGCCGGCGGAACATCCGTTCCCGGTGCCGCATGCGCGCCGATTCACGCAGATGACCTTCAACATCCGGCCCTACCAGCGGATGCTGCTGGAGGACTTCCACCGCGACGGCGGCGAGATCGTGACGCGCGAGTTCACGCATCCCCGCGAGCTCGCCGCGCTGCCCGAGCGCACGATCGTGAACTGCACCGGCTACGGCGCGCGGGCGCTGTTCGGGGACGAGTCGCTGATCCCGGTGCGCGGCCAGATCGCGCGACTGGTGCCGCAGCCGGAGGTCGACTACATGGTGGCCTGGCGCGGCCACAACCTGATGGTGGTCCCGCGTCGGGACGGCCTGCTCGTGCAGGCGCAGGGCGAGCACGACTTCAACAACGCCGACCGCCGCGTGGACCGGACCATGAGCGAGGACGCGCTGCGGCGACTGGCGGCGCTGTTCGTCTAGATCGGCGCGGCGGTTCGAAGCGCAGTGGTCGCCAACGCGAAAAGTTTGCGGCTCGTCAAACCGGCTCGGCTTTCGGCGTCGTTGCGACAGCACGCCCGTCCAGGCGCTTCTAGGATTTGCAGCCTCCCCGTCGCCCCAAGGAGTGCTTCATGGCCGCGTCTTCTTCCGAACCCTCGCCCACGCACGGCAGCCCACCCGTGCTGCTGCCCACGCGCAAGCCCGAATCCGTCGAGATCCTCCCCCCTTCCAGTCACCTCCAGGATCTGCAAGCCATCCATGCCAGCCTGCAGCGCCTCAATGACCGACAGTCTCAGACCGATCTCCACATCACGGAGTTGAGGTCGGACTTCAAGCACATGCAGCGGCAGGTCGACGGCCTCAAGTCGGAGTCCGACAAGTTCCGGCAGGACATCAAGGCCGAGTCCGCCGACTTCCGTCGAGACATGCGAGCGGAATCGGACAAGTTCCGCCAAGAGATGCGAGCGGAGTTCGACCGGTTCCGCCAGGACATGCGGGAAGAGTTCAGCGAGTTCAGGCAAGACATGAAGGCCGAGTCCGAACGCTTCCGGCAGGAGATGAAATCGGAGTCCGAGAGCTTCAGGAAAGAGATGAGGGCCGAGTTTCGGGAGTACGCCCAGGATCTGCTCTCTCGTGTCGATGATCGGATCAGCAGCCGCTTGTTCAAGTGGGTCGGAGGGGCGACCTTGAGCTCTGGCGCGCTTGGCGCGCTCGGCGCGCTGTTCTTGAAGGCGTTTCATTGAATCCACGCCTGGATCGGCGTCGGGATCGAGGGCTGGAGGAAAGTGGCGCGCGCTCCCGCTACGATCACCCCGCGGCGCCCGCGGCGGCGTCGCGCCCGGTCTCCGGCTCGGAGGCCCTCAGCGCCCACCGTCCTTCATGATCGACGCGATCCTCGCGACCCTGCGTGACGAGTTCTCGGACATCCCGGATGTCCAGCAGCTCACCCGCATCACCGTCCGCTTGCTGCTGGCCGCCGCGCTCGGCGGGCTGCTCGGCTATCAGCGCGAGCAGCATGGCAAGGCCGCGGGCATGCGCACCCACATGCTGGTGTCCATCGGCGCGGCGCTCTTCGTGCTCGTGCCCGAGCAAGGCGGGATGCACCTCACCGACCTCAGCCGCGTCATGCAAGGCGTCATCGCCGGCATCGGTTTCCTCGGCGCGGGCGCCATCCTCAAGCTCACCGACGAGGAACAGGTCCACGGCCTGACCAGCGCCGCCGGCATCTGGATGGTCGCCGCCATCGGCGTGGCCTGCGGACTCGGCCGCGAGGCCACCGCCGTGCTCAGCACCCTCCTGGCCTTCGCCATCCTCGAGTGGGGCCCCAAGGTCGTGCGCAAGCGCAAGAAGCACCCCGGGACCAATGGCAACGGCAGCGGCAAGGCCGATGTCCTCGGCGGACCGGCGCACCGCGGCACCACGCCGTCGCAGCTCGACTGACTCGCGCCCGGTTGCCGCGTCCGCCCCTCGGCACGGCACGGCCCGACGCGGGCCTGCGCTCGTGCTTGTGCTCGGGTTCCGTTTCCGTTTCCGTTTCCGGCTCCAGTTCCGGCCCGTGCCCGGCCTCGGGTCTCGACGCGCGTCCGCGTCGATCAGCCAGCCGTCGCCTCGTTCCCGACGTCCGGATCCTGTGCGCCGCGCCGGCGCAGCGCCGGCACCTCGGGCAGCTTCACCGCATGCGGCACGGGCGGCGGGCGCTTGGTCAGCGAGGTGCCCAGACGCGTGCTCAGCTTCATCCGGTTGTTGATGGCCCAGCCGCTCGCGTCCAGGATCGGACCCAGGCTGCGCTGGCGCAGCTTCAGCCACGCGATCAGCATGCTCGGTCCCGAGATCGACAGCATGATCCCCACCAGCGCCAGCGGGATCCACCACCCCAGGTCCACGAAGCGCCCGAACAGGCCCACGATCACCGTGCTGATGCTGCCCAGCGCCACGCCCAAGGCGGCCACGGTGCCGACGTCCACGCGCCGGCCCGGGGCGCCCGGGACGCCGGCCGGCGCGGCGGGCGCCGCCGGGGCCGCGGGATCGGCCGCCTTGTCGGCCGTGGCGATGCGCCCAGCCAGGTCGCCCAGCTTGCCCTGCTGCATCGTGTCGCTGGCCGCGGCGCGCTTGGCCACCTGCTCCTCGACCAGCCGCACCAGCTTCTTGTACGGCGACAGGAAGGCCTGGCCGACGCTGATCGGGTTCTCGATCACCTTGACGATGCGCGCGTCCCAGTCCTGACCCTCACGGTCGTAGAACAGCCCGTTGCGGCCGACGAAGAGGAAGTCCACGTCGCCCGCGCTGACCACCGCCACGATGGTCCGCTTCTGGTTCAGGCGCGTGCATTCGCAGTAGGCCAGGTAGGCCTTGGCCAGACCCGCGATGCCGGCGTGCTTGGCGGGGTCGGCCACCTCCACCGTCAGCTCGCAGGCGCGCCCGTCCAGGAACAGCGTGCCGGCCTGGAACACCGCGCCGTCGCCCTCGTAGAAGTCCTCGAAGGACACGAAGTTGCGCGCCAGCCGCAGCAGACCGCGCTGCAGCAGCACCAGCTTCTCGAGGTCGTTCAGGGCCGCATGCCGCGGCGCGGCCGCGCGGTCCTCCTCGATGCGCTGGAGCAGCCGTGCCCGCAGCGCCTCGGCGCCATCGGCGCTCCCGCCCGCGGCGTCCTCCACCGCCGCGGCGCCGACCAGCGCCGCCACCGCGTCCACGCCCAACGCGGCCACCGGTCCGGTGGGCTGGCGCGACAGCCACTCGCGACAGGCCTGCACCTGCTCCTTGAGCAGGCGCCAGTCGGTCTCGGTGATCTCCGTCGCGTCGCGGCCCAGCAGCGGCCGCACGGCCTGCTCGCGCAGCGTCCCCAGCGCGACGCGCCACGCCGGATTCGCGCGATCGTCCAGCGGCAGCGCCGCGTGGGCCGCGACCGGCGCCATCGGCAGTTGCCGCAGCGGTCCCGCGTCGAGCGACAGCAGCGCCGACGCGTGCTGCTTGAGCTGCTCCGGATCGGTCGCGTTCAGCGTCGCGGCGGCCGAGGCGTCGTAGCTGGCCAGTCGGCAGCGGGCGAAGAAGTCCTCCACCTTGTCATGCACCGCCTGCACCGCCATCGCGGCGGCGCGCCGGCCGGCGCAATCGGCCTCGCCCTCGCGATGCCAGGCCAGCAGCGTCGCCGCCTGGTCGAAGAAGGTGGCGATGCGCGTCTCGTCGATGCCCGGCTCGCCGCCCGCGTCGGCCACCGTGCCCAGGGTCTCGCCGATGCGTCGCGCCAGCGCGCGCTCGGCGGCGTCCTCGAAGGACTCGACCGGCACGATGCCGTCGCCGTTGTGGCGCTCGGTCGTCAGATGGGTCTGGCGCTCGCGGATCTCCTCGAGACCGATATCGGCGTGCGTGTCCATCGCCGCCAGTGTGAGCGTGCGCCGCGCCTCCTCGGCCAGCGCGCGGCCTTCCTCCGTGTCGGCCAGCGAGGCGATCGCCAGCCGCGACTCGCCGCGCAGCAGCGGGTCCCAGTCCCGCAGGCGCGCGCCGACCCATTCGCAGGCGGCGACCAGTTCGGGCGCGCGGATGCGGCCGTCGCGGTCCAGGTCGATCAGGTCGAGGGTGCGTTCGTCGAATTCGAGGCCGCGCGTGGGGCAGGCCAGCGCGACCCAGCGCTTCTGGTCGAGGTCGCGCAGTTGGAGCAGGTCGTCGGCGGTACTGATGCGTGCCTGATCGGCACCGCCCGCCCGGAAGAATCGCCAGGAATTTTTCATAGGGTGCGCATGGTGCGGCAAGCGCGATGCCGCCCGCCCCGCGCGCTGCGCGCGCCATGCCCTATGCGCACCCGCGTGAGTCCGAGGCCCTTCCCGCGGCCGTCGGGACCGGCCCGTCCGCCACTCCGCCCGTCCCCACCGCGCGCGACGCGGGCATGACAGTTGCCGCCACATGCGTTAGGGTCGCCGCTTGGAGGCGATCCGGAGCGCACAGCATGGACCTCGACACCGTCTCTTACGTGTTCCAGAGCCTGGACGGCACCTTCACGATCAAGCCGCGCCTGTCCAAGCGCTGGCGCGTGAAACACGACAGCATGCCCTGGGGCGAGTCCTTCGCCACCGCCGAGGAAGCGGCCGGCGAGCTCGCCAAGCACTTCGCCGTCCCGTCCGACCTGCGCGAATGGACCGAGGTCGGCGACTTCCACACCGACGTCGGCGGCTTCCACCTCTGACATCGACGCCGCGCGTCGCGCGGCCCGCCCCGCTACGGCGCCGCCCAGACCGCGCCGCCCCCGACCGCATGGCAGCGCGCGCCCGCCGGCAGCCCCGCCAGCGTCGTCCCCGTGAACGCGCCGAAGGCCGGCAGGATCATCAGCCCTTCGGACTCGCAGAAGCATGGCAGCCGGTGGCGCTCATGCGCGCGCCCGCGCAGGGTCACGGCCGGATGCAGATGGCCGGCCAGCACATGGGCCTCGGCCACCCGGCGCGGGTGATGGCAGGCGGCGAAGGGACCGATCCGCCAGGGCTCGTCCTCGATCACGATGCGCAGGGACGATGGCGGATCTCCGGCGCGGCTGTCGTGGTTGCCGCGGATCAGCACGCAGTCCAGCGCGGCATGCCGCTCGCGCCAGCTGTGCACCGGATCGAGCACCTGCGCCTGGTGCGCCGCCGCCGCATGCAGCAGGTCGCCCAACACCACCAGCCGCGCGGCGCCCGTGCCATCGAGCAGCCCGCTCAGACGCGCCAGGTTGTCGCGCGTCGTGCCCGAGGGCACCGGCTGGCCCAGCGCCCGATAGGCCGCGGCCTTGCCCAGATGCACGTCGGCGACGAAGACCGTCCGTGCCGCCGGCCACCACAGCGCGCGCTCGGGCAGCAGCCACACCCGCTCGCCCGCCAGCGTCAGCGCCAGGGCCCCGGCCGGCGGATCGCGGTCGGTCGCGCGGTCGATGCCTGGGGGCGTGGCGTTCATGGCGCCATGATGCCGGCTCATGTGGGGTCACCCGCGCTGCGTTCCAGCGACGCCACCATGCGCGCCAGCCGATCCGCGAGCGATTCGTTGCTCAGCTTCTCGCGGAAGCGCTCGACCATCAGCGGAAAGGCCAGCGGCGTGGGACGCTTGAGCGCATGGATCCGCAAGGTCTGCCCCGCCATCCGCCTCAGGGCGTCCGCGAGGCGGCGCAGATCCAGCTCCTGCGTCAGCAATTCCTGCTCCGCCTGCGCGAGCAGCCGGTTGCCGGGGTCGTACTGCTGGAAGACTTCGAAGAACAGGGTCGCCGACGCCTGCAGTTGGCGGCTGCTGCGGCGCTCCCCGGGATGGCTCTGGAAGATCAGTCCCGCGATGCGCGCGATCTCGCGGAAGCGGCGCCGCGCCAGCTCGGTGGCGTTCAGACTGGCCAGGACCTCGTCCAGCAAGGCGGCCTCGGGCGGCACGCGCAGCAAGCCCGGGAGGCGCTCGGCCCAGTCGATGGGGCGGGCGCTCAGCAGCTCCAACCCGTAGTCGTTCAGCGCGATCGAGAAGGTGCCCGCCTCCGGCTGCGCGGCCCGCCAGGCCATCAAGCCCGCCAGGCCGAGATGCACCTGGCGGCCGGCGAAGGGATAGAGGAACAGATGCCAGCCCTCCCGCGTCTTGAGCGTCTCGGCCACCAGCGTGTCCGGGCGCGGCACGCCGGACCATCGCCGTTGCACGTCGATCAGCGGCCGCACGGCGCGCATCTCCGGCGAGTCGAAGCGGCCCTCGTCCGCCTCGGCCAGTTCACGTAGCACGGCATCGGCCAGGGTGCTGGACAGCGGCATCCGGCCGCCGTTCCAGCGCGGCAGCGCCGCCCGGCTCGAGGCAGCGCGCCGCACCAGCGCGGTCATCTGCTCGACGCGCACCAGCTCCAGCAGCCTGCCCCCGAACATGAAGGCATCGCCCGGCTTCAGGCGGGCGATGAAGCTCTCCTCGACGGTGCCGAGGCTTCCGCCGGTGATGAACCGCACCTGCATCGCCGCGTCGCTGACGATGGTCCCGATGTTGGCCCGGTGACGGCGCGCCAGTCGCGCGTCGGGCACGCGCCAGAGCCCGTCCTCGTCGGGCACCACGCGGTGATAGTCCGGATAAGCGGTCAGCGACGGACCGCCCTGGCGCACGAAGTCCAGGCACCACTGCCAGGCGGCGTCCGGCAGCGCCTCGTAGGCCACGGTCGTGCCGATCTCCTCGCGCAGCGCCTCTGGCCGAAAGCCGCCGCCCAGCGCGACGGTGACCAGGTGCTGGACCAGCACGTCCAGCGGCTCGCGCGGACTGTGTCGCGACTCGATGCGCCCCTGCCGCACGGCCTCGCGGGCCGCGGCGGCCTCCACCAGCTCCAGCCCGTGCGTGGGCACCAGCGTGATCCGCGACGGTCGACCTGGCGCATGGCCCGACCGGCCGGCCCGCTGCACCAGCCGCGCCACGCCCTTGGCCGAGCCGATCTGCAGCACCCGCTCCACCGGCAGGAAGTCGACGCCCAGGTCCAGGCTGGAGGTGCAGACCGCCGCCTTCACCCGGCCTTCCTTCAGCCCGAGCTCGACCCACTCCCGCAGCTCGCGGTCCAGCGAGCCGTGGTGCAAGGTCAGTACGCCGGCCCAGTCGGGCCGGGCCCCGAGCAGCGCGCGATACCACTGCTCCGCCTGCGAGCGCGTGTTGGTGAAGACCAGACTGCTCGCGCTCGACGCGATGGCGTCCACGACCTGGGGCAGCATGCGCAGGCCCATGTGTCCGGCCCAGGCGAAGCGTTCGACCGTCTCGGGCAGCAGCGTGTCGATGATCAGGGTCTTGTCGGTCTCGCCCTGCACGAGCACGGCCTCTCGCGACGCGGTGGCCCCGACGCGCGACCCGGATGCGGTCGCGGCGGTCGATGCCGGCAGGGAAGCGGCGTCGGCATCGGCATCGGCATCGGCATCGGCATCGGCATCGGCATCGGCATCGGCGTCGAAAGCGGACGTCGAAGCGGCCGATCCGGTGCCGACCAGCGTCCGCAACGCCTCGTCCAGATGACCCAGCGTCGCCGAGAGCCCCCAGGTCATGAGGCCGGCGCCACGTGCCGCCCGCCAGCGCCGCAGCCGGGCCAGCGCGAGCTGGGTCTGCACGCCGCGCTTGTTGCCCATCAGCTCGTGCCATTCGTCGACGACGACCAGACGCACGCGGCCGAGTTGCTCGCTCGCGTCGGCCCGGGACAGCAGCAGGGACAGGCTCTCCGGCGTGGTGACCAGCACCGTGGGCAGGCGCCGGTCCTGCGCGGCGCGCTGGGAGGTCGTGGTGTCGCCGCTGCGCAGGCCCGCGCTCCAGGCGGGGCACAGCGCGGCCATCGGCGCCTCGATCGCCCGCAGCGTGTCGGCCGCGAGCGCCCGCATCGGCGTGATCCACAGGACGGCCAGTGGGGGCGCCACCGGCTTGCCGCGCGCGAGCGTCGCCTCGCCGACCGACTCGCGCAGGGCGCCGAGCGCGCCCAGCCACACGGCCAGCGTCTTGCCGCTGCCCGTGCTCGAGTGCAGCAGACCGCTGCGACCGGCGGCCATCTCCGCCCAGACGCGGCGCTGGAAGGGGAACGGCGTCCAGCCCTTCTCCGCGAGCCACTCCTCGATGACGGAGGACGCTCGCGCGCCGGGGCCCGCCGGCGAGTCCGCCGCGTCGTTCGCCGAGGGCGGCGCGGCCCGCTTCACGCGTCGCCCTCGGGCAGCAGCGCCTGCAGGGACTGGAGGGTGTCGGCCTCGGCCACGGGCTTGTCCTCGCGTCGCCGCAGCATGCGGGGGAAGCGCACCGCGATGCCGCTCTTGTGCCGACCGCTGCGCGCGATGCCCTCGAAGCCCAGCTCGAACACCAGCGTCGGCGTGACGCTGCGCACCGGCCCGAAGCTCTCCACCGTGGTGCGGCGCACGACGGCGTCCACCTCCCGGATCTCCGCGTCCGTCAGGCCCGAATAGGCCTTGGCGAAGGGCACCAGCTGGCGCGCCGGGTCGTCCCGCGGCCCGTTCCAGACGGCGAAGGTGTAGTCGGTGTAGAGACTGGCGCGCCGGCCGTGGCCCCGCTGCGCGTAGATCAGCACCGCGTCGACCGACAGCGGATCGATCTTCCACTTCCACCACACGCCCACGTCCTTGGTCCGACCCACGCCGTAGCGCGCGTCGATCCGCTTGAGCATGAAGCCCTCGACGCCCCGGGCCCGCGCCTGCTCGCGCTGCCGCGCCAGGTCGGCCCAGTCGACGCCGGACACGAGCGGGCTCAGGATGAGGCCCGGCAGCGGATGCACCGCCACCAGCTGCTCCAGCCGCGCGCGGCGCTCCTGCTGGGGCCGTGCGCGCAGGTCGTCGCCGCCCTCCTCCAGCAGGTCGTAGACGCACAGCGCCGCCGGCAGTTCGCGCAACAGCCTGGCGCTCAGGGTCTTGCGGCCGATGCGCTGCTGCAGCTCGGCGAAGGGCCGGACCTGGTCGTCGCGCCAGATCAGGATCTCGCCATCCAGCACCGTGCCCTCGGGCAAGGCCTCGCCGAGGGCGCGGAGCTCGGGGAAGCGGTCGGTGATGAGCTCCTCGCCGCGGGACCAGATCGCGACCTCACCGGCCCGCCGGACCAGCTGCGCGCGGATGCCGTCCCACTTCCACTCGACGAGCCAGTCCGCGGGCGGCCCCAGCTGCGCGTCGAAGTCATCGATCGGCGCGTTGAACGGGTGCGCGAGGAAGAAGGGATACGGCTGAGCGCCGCGCGAGGGGCCGGTCTCCGCCTCGGGGCCGGGCGGCGCGACGAGCGCCGCGTAGTCCTCGGCGGTGGGACGCGCGCCGACATGCGTATAGCCCATCAGGCGCTGCGCGACGAGCTTGGCATCGACACCGCTCACCGCCGCCAGGGCCTGCGTCACTTGCAAGCGCGAGACGCCGACCCGCAGCGCGCCGGTGATCAGCTTGAAGTAGGCGAAGCGCTGCTCGACGGCCAACGCGGCCCATTGGCTCTGCAGCGTGGGGGCGAGCGCCTCGGGCGGCATGCCGCGCAGCGGCAGCAGATGCTCGGCCATCCAGACGGACAAGGGGCGCTCGACGACCGCCGTGGGCTCGGGCAACAGCAGCGACAGGGTCTCGGCCAGATCGCCGACCGCCTCGTAGCTCTCGTCGAAGAGCCACTCGGGCAGCCCGGCGGCGAGCCGGGCCTGCTCGCGCAGCAGCTTCGTCGGCACGAGCTGCCGCGGCTTGCCGCCCGCGAGGAAGTAGACGGCCCAGGCGGCGTCCTCCGGCGGCGCGGCGCGCAGAAAGGCCTGCAGCGCGGCCTGCTTGGCGAGGCTGGAGGTGGAGGCGTCCAGATCGCGGTAGAGGGCGGCGAAGGCTCTCATGCGCCGCCCTCCTGGGGATCGCCCACCTCCGGAGGCTCGCCGGCCGCCGGGGCGTCGTCCTCCTCGCCGTACTCGGTGGCGAAGGCCTGCGCGCGCAGGCCCTGCTCGTTGAGCCAACGCACCATCACCGGCACGCTGCCATGCGTGACGAAGACGCGCTCCGCGCCCGTGCCGCGGATCGCCGCCATCAGGCCGGGCCAGTCGGCGTGGTCCGACACGACGAAGCCGCGGTCGACGCCCCGCCGCCGCCGCGTGCCGCGCAACCGCATCCAGCCGCTGGCGAAGGCGTCCGAGAGATCCGCGCCGAAGCGCCGCAGCCACGGCGAGCGCGCGGCCGAGGGCGGCGCGATCACCAGCGCGCGTGACAGGGCCGCCCGGTCGAGCACCGGATCCATCGCGTGGAACGTCCGCGGCAATGTCACGCCCGCCTCGCGGTAGATCGCGTTCAGCGGCTCGACCGCGCCATGCGCGACGATGGGCCCGATCGACGCGTCCACGCCATGCTGCAGCCGCTGCGCCTTGCCCAGCGCGTAGGCGTACAGCACCGAGGCGCGTCCCGCCCGCGCGTTGGCGCGCCACCAGGCGTCGATCTCGGCGAACAGCGCCGCCTGCGACGGCCACCGGTAGATCGGCAGGCCGAAGGTGGACTCGGTGATGAAGGTGTCGCAGCGCACCGGCTCGAAGGGCGCGCAGGTCCCGTCGGCCTCGAGCTTGTAGTCGCCCGACGCGACCCAGACGCGGCCCGCGTGTTCCAGCCGGACCTGGGCCGAGCCCAGCACATGACCCGCCGGATGCAGGGACAGCCGCACGCCGTGATGGGTGACGACCTCGCCGTAGGCCAGCGTCTGCAGGGTGATGTCCTCGCCCAGCCGGCGCCGCAGGATGGCGGCGCTGTCGCGATGCGCGAGGTAATGCGCATGGCCCCGGCGCGCGTGATCGCTGTGGCCGTGCGTGATGACGGCCCGGTCGACGGGGCGCCAAGGGTCGATGTAGAAATCGCCGGGTGGGCAGTACAGCCCCTCGGGCCGGGCGATCACCAGGTCGTCGGGGCCGGGCTCGCGGGGCGATCGGTCCGGATGCGGGTCGGCCATGACGGCGATCCTAGCCAGCCCGCCGGACCGGCCGTGTAGGACGGCGACGCGTTGTGGCGCGACGGGCGTTGACGCCCGCCCGCGCTCCCCTACACTGCCCCGAGGCTTCGCAACCAGCATCCAAACAGGCCCGGCGCCCGCCGACCGGGCTTTCCTGGGGAGGAAAGGGATGGGTCGTGTGTCGGAATGGCTGCTCGGGCATCGCCGGGTCGCCTGGACTCTTGCCGCGCTGACGGCGATCGCGTTGGGCGCGGTCGTCAGCGAAGCCCATCGCCGCTCGCTCGAGCACGACTTCCGCCGCACGCTCGCCAATGCCGCGCAGCGCGAGGCGCTCGGCCTGCAGGGCCTGACGCTGACCGGCAAGGGCATGGGCGCGGTGGTGCTGTCCGGCCAGCTCAATCCCGCGATCAAGCAGGCCGCGCTCGTCACCGACACCCAGCTCGCCCGCCGCACCCGTCCCGCCGCCGATGCGCTGGAGGTGCTGGCGCTGAGCGTCGGCGCGCAGCAGGCCTACGTCGTCAATGCCCAGGGCCGGATCGTGGGCGAGTGGGACGACGAGGGCGCCCCGCCCATCGGCCTGGACGTCAGCTTCCGCCAGTACTTCCGGCAGGCCATGCGCGGCCAGCCCAATGTCTTCGCCGGCATCAGCCTGACCACCGGCGAGCGCGCCTACTGGCTGGCCGCGCCGGTCTACCGCGTCCCCGGCCAGACGGGCGAGATCATCGGCGTGGTCGCGGCCCGGCTCTACGCGGACGCGCTGGACCGCTTCCTCGACACCCGCAGCTACGCCGGCGCGCTGCTGGTCTCGCCGCACGGCGTGGTGCTGGCCGCCAGCCGGCCCGAATGGCGCATGAGCCTGAACGGCGACGTCACGCCCGCGCGCGCCGCGGCGCTCACCGCCAGCCGCCAGTTCGGCAAGCTCTTCGCCGTGCCGGCTGAGATCCACCGCCTGCCCTTCGACCTCGGGCAGACGGGCGCCGAGGTCGACGGGCAGTCCCATGCGGTGGTGCACGCCGACATCGCCTGGAACGACCCGGCCGGCCCGTGGAAACTGGTCCTGCTGGGCGATCTGTCCGCGCTGGAGCCGATGAGCACGCGGCTGGCGATCGGCGCGCTGGTGGCGCTGCTGGCCTTCGGCCTGATGGGTGCCTCGCTGCGAGGCCTGGCGCACCGCGCCGCGCGCGACCGCAAGGACCTGGAGTTGCAGGAGCAGCACCGCCAGCTGCAGGACCAGCATCGCGAGCTGCAGGCGCTCAAGGAGGCGGCCGAGGCCGCCGCCCATGCCAAGTCCGACTTCCTGGCCAACATGAGCCACGAGATCCGCACGCCGATGAACGCCATCATCGGCATGTCGCACCTGGCGCTGCAGACAGGGCTGGACGCGCGGCAGCGCAATTACATCGAGAAGGTGCATCGCTCGGCCGAGAACCTGCTGGGCGTGATCGACGACATCCTGGACTTCAGCCGCATCGAGGCCGGCAAGCTGAGCCTGGAACGCGTGCCCTTCCGCCTGGAGGAGGTGCTGGAGCACCTGGTCAACCTGATCGGCTTCCGCGTCGAGGACAAGGGCCTCGAACTGCTGCTGCAGCTGCCGCCGGAGCTGCCCACCGCGCTGATCGGCGATCCGCTTCGCCTCGGGCAGGTGCTGGTGAACCTCGGCAACAACGCGGCCAAGTTCACCGACCGTGGCGAGATCATCGTGGGCATCGAGGCCAACCCCGCGATGCGCGCCGCCGACGGAGCCGGCCTGGACGCGCCGCCCGAGCCCGAGGTCGAGCTGCACTTCTGGGTGCGCGACACCGGCATCGGCATGACGCCGGACCAGCAGGCGCGGCTGTTCCGCAGCTTCAGCCAGGCCGACAGCTCGACCACGCGCAAGTACGGCGGCAGCGGCCTGGGGCTGGCGATCTGCAAGCAGCTGGTCGAGATGATGGGCGGCCGCATCTGGCTGGAGTCCGCGCCGGACCGGGGCTCGACCTTCCACTTCAGCGCGCGCTTCGGCCTGCAGCCGGAGGGCTCGGACCTGCCGGCGCGGCGCGCCCTGATGGCGCACGAGCTGGCGCGGCTGCGCACGCTGGTGGTCGACGACAACCGCGCCGCGCGCGAGATCCTGTCGACGCTGGGCACGAGCTTCGGCCTGGACGTGGCCACCGCCGCCGACGGCGCGCAGGCCCTGCAGGAGGTCGAGCGCGCGCAGGACGGGGGCCATCCCTACGCGCTGGTGCTGATGGACTGGCAGATGCCCGGCATCGACGGCATCGAGGCCGCGCGCCAGCTCGGCGACGGGCGGCTGGACCAGGCGCCTGCCGTGGTGCTGGTGACCTCGTTCGGGCGGGACGACTCGCTCACCGCGGCGCTGGCCGCGTCGCAGGCGGCGTCCCCGGCCTCGCGCCGGCCGGTGCTGCTGACCAAGCCGGTGACCGCCTCCTCGCTGCTGAGCGCCATCGGCGAGGCCCTGGGCCATGTCGACCGCCCCGCCCCCACCGCCGAGCGCCGCCGCCAGTCCACGCAGGAGGCGATGCGGCAGCTGGCCGGCGCGCGGGTGCTCGTGGCCGAGGACAACGAGCTCAACCAGGAACTGGCCGCCGCGCTGCTGGAGGACGCGGGCCTGCACGTCACGCTGGCGGTCAACGGCCAGGTCGCCTTGGACCTGCTGGCCGAGGCGCCCGGCGGCTACGACGGCGTGCTGATGGACATCCAGATGCCGGTGCTGGACGGCTACGCGGCCACGCGCGCGCTGCGGGAGGACCCGCGCTGGCGGACCTTGCCCATCATCGCGATGACCGCCAACGCGATGAGCGGCGACCGCGAGAAGGTGCTCGAGGCGGGGATGAACGACCACATCCCCAAGCCGCTCGACGTCGACGCGCTGTTCGAGACCCTGGCGCGCTGGGTGCGGCCGGCCCATCCCGCGGCGGAGGTGCCGATGGACACGCGCTCCGGCGCGGGCCGGCGCATCGACACGCGGCGCGGACAGGGCGAGCCGCTCGACAGCGGCACGGCCTCTCGTGACGGCGACCGCGCCACGGGAGGCGGGTTGGGATCCAGCGACAGCGGCGCGGGCAAGCCTGGAGCGGCGCCGCCCGCGACATCGGTGGCCGCCGGCGGCAAGCCGGGGTCGGCCGGATCGACCGGATCAACGGGATCAACGGGATCGGCGGGATCGGCGGGATCAACGGGATCGGCGGGATCGGCGGGATCAACGGCATCGGCGGCATCTGTGGCATCGACCGGATCGGCGGCATCGACGAGATCGGTGGGATCGGGGGGCGCCCTGGGCGCGGCGGGGCTGCTGCCGCCGATCGCGGGGCTGGACCAGCAGGCCGGGCTCGCGACGGCGGGCCACCTGCCGTCGCTCTATCGCAAGCTGCTGCGCACCTTCCTGGACACGCAGATCGACTTCGCCGCCGACTTCGCCGAGGCCGCCGCGGCCGGCGACCATGTGGGGATGACCCGGCTGGCGCATTCGCTGCGCGGCGCCGCGGCGACGCTGGGCGCCAAGCCGCTGGCCGCCGCCGCCGGCGCGCTCGAGCAAGCCTGCGCGAAGCGCGTCGCCGTCGACGAGCGCGAGCCGTTGCTCACGCGCGCGCAATCGCTGCTGGCGGCGCTGCTGGTCTCGCTGGGCCGGCATCAGGCGCGCGAGGCGCTCGCCGATCCACCGTCGGCCAGCGCCTGGAGCAGCACGCCCGCGGAATCCGCACGGGACCTGGCGGCCTCCGCCTCCCCGTCGACCGGATCGCCGCCATCGCCGCCCCCGGGCGCCCTCGCCCCCTTGCTGGACCGGCTGACGGCGCTGCTCGACGACAGCGACTCGCGCGCCGGCGATGTCGCGCGGGAGCTTGACCGGCTGCTCGATCGCGTGACCTTGCCGACGGCCCACCTGCGCCTGCTGCGCCGCGCCGTGGACGCGACGGCGCGCTTCGACTTCGACGCGGCCCTCGTCCTGATCCGCGAGGCGCGCGAGACCTTCGGCAGCGGCACCGTCGGCACCGACGGCAACGACGACGTCTTGTCCGATTCCACGTCCGGGAGGCCCTCATGAACCCGTCCTCCGATCCGACCGACGGCGCGACCTTGCTGGTCGTCGACGACACGCCGGACAACCTGACGCTGATGAGCGAGCTGCTGCGCGACCGCTACCGCGTCAAGATCGCCACCGGCGGCGAGAAGGCCCTGCGCATCGCGGCCGGCGACCCGCGGCCCGACCTGATCCTGCTGGACGTGATGATGCCGGGCATGGACGGCTACGAGGTCTGCGCCCGGCTCAAGGCGGATCCCGACACGCGCGAGATCCCGGTGATCTTCCTGACCGCCAAGGCCGATGTCGCCGACGAGATGCGCGGCCTGGCGCTGGGCGCGGTGGACTACATCACCAAGCCCATCAGCCCGCCCATCGTGATGGCGCGAGTGCGCACGCACCTGACGCTCAAGGCCAGCGCGGACTTCCTGCGGGACAAGGCCGCCTTCCTGGAGGCCGAGGTCGCGCGGCGCAGCGCCGAGCTGTCCGCGATCCAGGACGTGACCATCCACGCGATGGCCTCGCTGGCGGAGACGCGGGACAGCGACACCGGCAACCACATCCGCCGCACCCAGCATTACGTCCAGGTGCTGGCCGAGGCGCTGCGGGCGCATCCGCGCTTCGCGGCGACGCTGACGCCGGCCTACATCGCCACGCTGTTCAAGTCGGCCCCGCTGCACGACATCGGCAAGGTGGGCATTCCGGACCGCATCCTGCTCAAGCCGGGCCGCTACACGCCGGAGGAGTTCGAGATCATGAAGTCGCATCCGACGCTGGGACGCGACGCCATCGCCCAGGCCGAGGCGCAGCTGGGCACGCCGGTGGCCTTCCTGGCCATGGCCAAGGACATCGCCTACGGGCATCAGGAGAAGTGGGACGGGTCCGGCTATCCGCAGGGGCTGCGGGGCGACGCGATCCCGATCTCCGCGCGGTTGATGGCGCTGGCGGACGTCTACGACGCGCTGATCAGCCGCCGCGTCTACAAGGACGGCATGCCGCACGACCAGGCCGCCGTCCTCATCGCCGAGGGGGCGGGCCGGCACTTCGACCCGGACGTCGTCGAGGCCTTCATCCGCATCCAGCCGCAGTTCCAGGACATCGCCCGGCGCTTCGCCGACGACGACGAGGCGTTGCGCCGCAAGCGGGAGTTCATGGACACCGCCGCGATTCCCCATCTGGGCACGACCTGACCCCGCGCTCGCTGCCTGGGAAAGGCCCGGCCCCGCGCTCGCTGCCTGCACCGGCCCTCACCCCTGCCCCTCTCCCGCGCAGCGGGAGAGGGGAAAGAGCCGGCGAGGGTTGCCGATCGCCCCTTCTCCCGCACAGCGGGAGGGGGAACCTGCTCGTCCCTGCGAGCGTCCCGGATCGACTCCCTCGCCCGCTTGCGGGAGAGGGTTGGGGTGAGGGTCTTCGTGAGGGCGCCAGGAATGGGACGTCGCCAGTCCCGCCGGGAGGCGCCCCATAATCGACCGCCATGACCCGACTGCTGCTCGTCACCCTGCTCGCGATCGCCACCACCGTCGGCGCCCAGACCCCGCGCCCCGTGACCCCGCGAGGCCCGCTCGACGCCCAGGAGCAGAACAACATCGCCGTGTTCCGCAAGGTGTCCCCCTCGGTGGTGCACATCACCACCCTGGCGCAGCAGCGGGACTTCTTCTCCCGCAACGTGACCGAGGTCCCCAGCGGCACGGGCTCGGGCTTCCTGTGGGACGAGCAGGGTCACGTCGTCACCAACTTCCATGTGATCCGGGGCGCCTCGGCCGCGAAGGTGACGCTCTCCGACCAGAGCACCTTCGACGCCAAGCTGATCGGCGTCGATCCCGACCGCGACCTGGCCGTGCTGCGCATCGCCGCCCCGCGCGAGAAACTGCTCCCCGTCCCGATGGGCAGCAGCCGCGAGCTGCTGGTCGGCCAGACCGTCTACGCGATCGGCAATCCGTTCGGCCTCGACCAGACCCTGACGCGCGGCATCGTCTCCGCGCTCAACCGCGAGATCGAGTCCATGACCCAGCGCACCATCCGCGGCGCGATCCAGACCGACGCGGCCATCAACCCGGGCAACTCGGGCGGACCGCTGCTGGATTCCGCGGGTCGGCTGATCGGCGTGAACACGTCGATCTTCAGCCCCAGCGGCGGCAGCAACGGCATCGGCTTCGCGATCCCGGCGGACGAGGTGAACCGCATCGTCCCGCAGCTGATCAAGAACGGCCGCGTGATCCGGCCGGCGCTGGGCGTGACCGCCGGTTCCGAGCAACTGCGAGAGGTGCTGCGGCTGCCCAAGGGCGTGGTGCTGATCGGCATCCAGAGCGGCGGCGGCGCGGCGCAGGCCGGGCTCAAGCCCTTCATGCGCGGGCGGGACGGCCGCATCATCGGCGGCGACATCATCACCGCCGTCGACGGCAAGCCGGTGGCGGACCTCGACGACATGCTCAACCTGCTGGAGCAGCGGCAGCTCGGCGAGAAGGTGACGCTCACGGTGTGGAACGGCGGCAAGACCCGGCAGGTGCAGGCCGCGCTGAGCAGCGACTGAGCGCCCGGTGGGCGCCCCTGCCACAGGCGCCGAGGGCGTGCCATAACCCTCCCGCCACTCCGGTCCGGGGTCCGCGCCTAGACTGCGCCGCCATGACCGAACGAACGCCCCTTCCCCCGCTGAGCGTCCTCGACCTCGCGCCCATCGTCGAGGACAGCACCGCCGCGCAGGCGCTGCGCGACAGCATCGCGCTGGCCCAGCATGCCGAGCGCCTCGGCTACCAGCGCTACTGGGTCGCCGAGCATCACAACATGGACGGGGTCGCGTCCTCCGCGACGGCCGTGCTGATCGGGCAGATCGCGGGCGCGACGGAGACCATCCGCGTCGGCTCGGGCGGCATCATGCTGCCCAACCACGCGCCGCTGACCATCGCCGAGCAGTTCGGCACGCTGGCCACGCTGTTCCCGGGACGCATCGACCTGGGCCTGGGCCGCGCGCCCGGCACCGACGGGCCGACGATGCGCGCGCTGCGCCGTCATCTGTCGACCGCGCACGAGGATCGCTTCCCCGAGGACGTGCTGGAGCTGACCGCCTACCTCGCGCACGAGCAGGAGGGTCAGGTCGTGCGCGCCATCCCCGGTCAAGGCACCGAAGTGCCGATCTGGCTGCTGGGATCCAGCCTCTACGGGGCGCAGCTGGCGGCCTACCTGGGCCTGCCCTTCGCGTTCGCGTCGCACTTCGCGCCGGCCATGCTGATGCAGGCGCTGGAGATCTATCGGGCGCAGTACCGGCCCAGCGTGAAGCATCCGAAGCCGCATGCGATGGTCGGGCTCAACGTCATCGTGGCCGATACGGACGCCGAGGCGCTGAAGCTGTTCACCTCGCTGCAGCAGCGATTCCTGGGCATGCAGCGCGGGCAACGGGGACCGCTGCCGCGGCCGGTGGACGACATGGACGCGCGGTGGACCGCGGGAGAGAAGCTCGCGGTGGAACGCATGCTGGCGGAGTCCATCGTCGGGTCGCCGCGCACCGTGCGTGAAGGACTCGAGGCCACGTTCGAACGCACCGGCGCCGACGAGTTCATCGTCGCCTGCGCGGTGCACGACGCGGCGGCGCGCAAGCGCTCGTACGAACTGCTCGCGGGCGTCGCGGCAGCGAAGGCCTGAGGTTCACGGCCGCTGGCCTTCGCTGCCCGTCGCCGTCAGGGGGCGACGGCCGCGGCCGCGGGGCTCAGGCCCGCCGGCTCACTGGCAGCCGGCCGACTCCAGGCGGTACACGCCCTCGCGCCGACGGTGATTGACCAGGGTGCATTGCGTGTAGCCGTCGAGCGGCCGCGCGAGCACCAGCTTGGTCGCGGCGTACTGGCAGACGGCATACGCGCCGCGTTTGCCGGCCAGCTTCCAGGTGGTCGTCTCCCGCTTGCCGCCCTTGCCGTCCCCCTTCTCCACCGTGTCGTCGGGCACGTCGCCATCGGCGGTGTCCAGCGGACCCAGGTTGATCCGGAAGCCCTGCAGCACGTGCACGGCCACGGGTTGGTCGACGACGGACTGCCAGCCCGCGGGCACGTCCTGGGCCGTCTGCGCCGTGCCGGCGATCTGCGCCGGGCAGCTGAAGGGTTCCGGCGCGGCCATCGCCACGCCGGCGCTCAGGCCCAGCGCCGCGAGGACGGCGCCACCCATCGCGCGTCGGCGCGCGGCATGAAGAAGCGTGCTCACCATTGGATCGTCGCGTAGCCAAGGCCGTTGTTCAGGTAGCTGGACGCTTTCCCGTGCGCGGCCGGATCGAAGTAGACCTCACGCGCCTGGATGCGCAGGAGGCCGCGGTACTGCTCGATGATCTTGAAACCGATCACCTCGTTGGACTTCTTGTCCAGCACCACGCCCGCGTAGATGCCGGAGTGCTGACCGGTGTTCCCGTTGGGATAGAAGCCGCGGGCGTCCCAGCCGCTGGCGATCGGCGTCCCCAGCGTCAGCGACGCCACGACCGCGGGAGTCAGCGCCATGCCCTTCTTCCAGTTGTCCGGCTGGGTACGCGGCGCACCCGCCAGCTCCTTGACCAGCTCGGCGCATTGGATGGCGTTGTCCGAGGGGCGTGGAATCACCGGCTGACCGGCGAAGCGCATGGGATCGTGGACAGCGCCCTGGTGTTCGGCGTAGAGGCGGGAGGCGACGGCAGTGGCCATGAGGTCGAGGTCCTTGCTTGTGACCACGCCACTGTAGAAGCACTCGGGCGCCGTGGCCGTTGACTTTGGTCAGCCACGGGCGCCGCAAGGGCCGCCTTCACGCGCCCGGGATCAGCCCACCCACTTCCGCGCGTTGCGGAACATGCGCATCCAGGGGCTGAACTCGCCCTTGTCGCCGCCGGTCCAGCTCATCTGCACGTTGCGGAACACGCGCTCCGGATGCGGCATCAGCGCGGTGAAGCGGCCATCGGCCGTGGTCACCGCGGTCAGGCCCTGCGGGCTGCCGTTCGGGTTCAGCGGGTACTGCTCGGTCGGCTGGCCCTTGCCGTCGACATAGCGCATCGCGCGCAGCACCTGCGACGGGTCGCCGCGCTGCGAGAAGTCCGCGAAGCCCTCGCCGTGCGCGACCGCGATGGGCAGGCGGCTGCCGGCCATCCCGGTGAAGAAGATGCTCGGCGACTCGACGATCTCGACCTGCGCCAGACGGGCCTCGAACTGCTCGCTGCGGTTGCGGACGAACTTGGGCCAGTGCTGCGCGCCCGGGATCATGGGCGACAGCGCCGCCAGCATCTGGCAGCCGTTGCACACGCCCAGCGCGAAGCTGTCGGATCGCGCGAAGAAGGCCTCGAAGGCCGCCTTCAGCACCGGGTTGAACAGGATCGACCGCGCCCAGCCCTCGCCCGCGCCCAGCGTGTCGCCGTAGCTGAAGCCGCCGCAGGCCACGAAGCCCTTGAAGTCCTTCAGATCGACCGCGCCGGCCTGCAGGTCGCTCATGTGCACGTCGTACGCGTCGAAGCCGGCCTGCGCCATCGCGTAGGACATCTCGACATGCGAGTTCACGCCCTGCTCGCGCAGGATCGCGACCTTCGGACGCACGCCGCTGGCGATGTACGGGGCGGCCACGTCGTCCTTGACGTCGAAGCTGGGCAGCCAGTGCAGGCCCGCGTCCGGCGTCACCGCCAGCGCGTGCTCCTGGTCCGCGCAGGCGGGGTTGTCGCGGTCGCGGGCGATGCGCCACGAGACCTGGTCCCACTCCTCCTGCAGCGCGTTCAGCGATGCGGCGAAGACCTTCTTGGCGTCGCGCCAGACTTCCGCCTGCCGGGTCTCGTTGGTCTTGCCGACCACGTGGCTCAGCTTGGACAGACCGTGCGCGCGCAGCGTCTGCAGCACCGCGTCGCGGTCACCGGTGGCGACCTGCAGCACCGCGCCCAGCTCCTCGTTGAACAGCGCCTTGAGCGTCAGCTCGTCGCGGCGGCCGCTGACCTGCGCGGCCCAGTTCTTGGAGTCGCCCATCTCGGCGCGGCTGTCGCTGATGCCGTCCCCTTCGGTGACCAGCATGTCGACGTTCAGGCTCACGCCGCGCTGGCCCGCGAAGGCCATCTCCATCGCGGCCGCGAACAGGCCGCCGTCGCTGCGGTCGTGGTACGCCAGCAGCTTGCCCTGGCCGCGCAGGTCGTTGACCGCGTCGACCAGCGACTTCAGCAGCGCGGGGTTGTCCAGGTCCGGCACGCTGGGGCCGAACTGGTTCAGCGTCTGCGCCAGGATGGAGCCGCCCATGCGCATGCGGCCCTCGCCCAGGTCTACCAGGATCAGCGTGGTGTCACCGTCCTGCAGCTGCGGCGTCAGCGTGCCGCGCACGTCGCTCAGCGAGGCGAAGGCCGTGACGATCAGCGACACCGGCGCCGTCACCTGCCTGGTCTGGCCCTCGTCGGTCCAGCGCGTGCGCATGGACAGCGAATCCTTGCCCACCGGGATCGAGATGCCCAGCGCCGGGCACAGTTCCATGCCCACGGCCTTGACCGTGTCGTACAGCGCGGCGTCCTCGCCGGCTTCGCCGCAGGCGGCCATCCAGTTGGCGGACAGCTTCACCCGCGCCAGCTCGATGGGCGCGGCCAGCAGGTTGGTGATGGCCTCGCCGACCGCCATGCGGCCGGAGGCGGGACCGTCGACCGAGGCCAGCGGCGTGCGCTCGCCCATGCTCATCGCCTCGCCGGCGAAGCCCTTGAAGTCGGCCAGCGTGACCGCGCAGTCGGCCACCGGGATCTGCCACGGACCGACCATCTGGTCGCGGTGGTTCAGGCCGCCCACGGTACGGTCGCCGATGCTGATCAGGAAGCGCTTGGAGGCCACCGTCGGGTGACGCAGCACGGTGCGAGCGGCCGTGGCCAGCTCGACGCCGTCCAGCGACAGCGCGCCGCCCGAGCGGGCCACGCGCGTCACCTCGCGATGCATCTTGGGCGGCTTGCCCAGCAGCACGTCCATCGGCATGTCGATGGCGCGCTCGCCCCGCGGGCCGTCCTCCAGCACCAGCTCGCGGTGCTCGGTCGTCACGCCGACGACCGCGAACGGGCAGCGCTCGCGCTCGCACATGGACTTGAAGAGCTCCAGGCTCTCCGGGGCGATCGCCAGGACGTAGCGCTCCTGGCTCTCGTTGCACCAGATCTCCTTCGGGGCCAGCCCGCTCTCCTCGAGCGGGACCCGGCTCAGGTCGAAGGTCGCGCCCCGGCCGGCGTCGTTCACCAGTTCCGGGAAGGCGTTGGAGATGCCGCCCGCGCCGACGTCATGCACCGCCAGGATGGGGTTGCGCTCGGCCAGGCCCCAGCAGTGGTTGATGACCTCCTGCGCACGGCGCTGGATCTCGGGGTTGCCGCGCTGGACCGAGTCGAAGTCCAGGTCGGCCGTGTTGGTGCCCGCCGCCATGGAGCTGGCCGCGCTGCCGCCCATGCCGATGCGCATGCCGGGGCCGCCCAGCTGGATCAGCAGCGAGCCCGCGGGGAACTCGATCTTCTTGGTCAGGTCCGAGCGGATCGCGCCCAGGCCGCCGGCGATCATGATGGGCTTGTGATAGCCGCGGCGGATGCCGTCGACGTCCTGCTCGTAGACGCGGAAGTAGCCGCCCAGATTCGGACGGCCGAACTCGTTGTTGAACGCGGCGCCGCCCAGCGGGCCCTCGGTCATGATCTGCAGCGGGCTGGCGATGTGCGCCGGCTTGCCGACGGGGTTCTGTTCCCAGGGCTCGCTCAGGCCGGGCAGGTGCAGGTTGGAGACCGAGAAGCCGGTCAGGCCGGCCTTGGGCTTGGAGCCGCGGCCGGTCGCACCCTCGTCGCGAATCTCGCCGCCGGCGCCGGTGGAGGCGCCCGGGTGCGGGGAGATGGCCGTCGGGTGGTTGTGCGTCTCGACCTTCATCAGCACGTGCGCGGTCTCGGCACGGGCCTCGTACTTCGGGGCGCGGCGGTCGCCGGCCGGGATCCAGCGCTCGATCGCGTGGCCTTCCATCACCGCGGCGTTGTCCGAGTAGGCGATCACCGTGTGCTGCGGCGAGAGCTTCTCGGTGTTGCGGATCATGCCGAACAGCGACAGCGGCTGCGCCTCGCCGTCGATGGTGAACTGGGCGTTGAAGATCTTGTGACGGCAGTGCTCGCTGTTGGCCTGCGCGAACATCATGAGCTCGACATCGCTGGGGTTGCGGCCCAGCTTGCGGAAGGCGTCGTCCAGATAGACGATCTCGTCCTCCGACATCGCCAGGCCCCAGGCGCCGTTGGCCTCGTCCAGCGCGACGCGGCCGCGGCCGATCACGTCCACGTGGGCCAGCGGCTGGGCCTGCTTGTCGTCGAAGAGGTGGGCCGCGTCCGCGCGCGAGAACAGTACGCTCTCGGTCATGCGGTCGTGCAGCAGCTCGGCGCAGGCCAGCAGCTCGTCCTGCGACAGCGGCTTGGCGCCACCGGTCAGGCCGCCCAGCAGGCCGGTCTTGAGCGTCAGGCGGAATTCGGTGACCCGCTCCACGCGGTGGATGTCCAGGCCGCAGTTGTGGGCGATGTCGGTGGCCTTGGAGGCCCAGGGGCTCAGCGTGCCCAGTCGCGGGGCGACGACGATCAGCGCGCCCTCGGCCGGGCCTTCATAGCGGTCGCCGTAGTCGAGCAGCGATTGCAGCTTGGCGCCCTGCTCCGCCCCGGGGGCCGAATCGGTCCAGACCCAGTGCACGTGGCGCGCATGGACCGCGGTGACGCGGTCGCTGACGGCCTGCAGTCGCGCCAGCAGCGCCGCGGCCCGGAAGGACGAGAGGGCATTGCCCCCCTCGAAGTGAATCAGATGCTTGGGGGTTTGGGTGCTGGCCATGGGATCCCGGGGGGTTGCGCCGCGCGTCGCCGCGGCGTGAGCCCGCCATTCTAGCCAGCACCGCTCATCGCACCGGGTTTACCCGGCGGATCGTGGTGCCTGAGCGCACCGCCGGACGCCTCCCGACGCCGGCGATGGCCCGCCGCATCAGCGCAGGAAGCGGCCGCGCGGGTCGATGATGGCGATGTCCGCGTAGTTGGTGCCGGTGTGGTCCGTCGGGCTGTAGCCCAGCTCCATGCCGCCCAGGTCGTACTTGGACATGCCGTTCAGCGCCTTGAGCACCCCGGCGCGCGTGGTGTCCTTGCCCGCGCGCTTGAGCGCCTCCACCAGCACCTTGGCCGAGGCGAAGCCTTCCATCATCGCGGGCGTGACCTGGCCGCCGGACTCGGCGGGCTTGGCCTTCACCAGGTCGCCGAGCTCGCGCACCATCGGGATGTTGTTGCTGCGCTCGCTGGGGAAGACCTGCGAGACGATCACGCCGGCGGCGTTCTGGCCCAGCAGCTGCACGAAGCCGTTGGACGCGTTGTTGGACAGCGTCGCGCCCAGGATGCGCGAACCCGCCGCGCGCAGCGCGTTGATCGTGTCCGAGGTGATCTGCTGCGAGGCCACCAGCAGCACGACCTGCGGGTCCGCCGCGATCAGCTTCTTGACCACGCCGGGGATGTCCGGCTTCTCGCGGTCATAGGTCAGGTGCACCAGCGGCTTGACGTTGCGGCCGTTGAAGCCGTTCATCGCGCCGGTCACGCCGTCGGCGCCGAAGGTGTCGTTGACCTGCACCAGGGCGATGCGGGTGTTGCCCATCTCCAGCAGCAGCTGCACGGCCCGCTCGGCCTCGCGCTGATACGTCGAGCGGACGTTGAAGACATACGGGTTGACCGGCTTGTGCAGCAGCATCGCGCCGGTGGACGGGGCCACCAGCGGCACCTGCGCCTTCTCCAGCAGCGGCATCACGGCCTGCGTGTGCGGCGTGCCGCGGGTCAGGAACATCGCCACGGCGCCCTTGTCGATCAAGGTCTGGGCGTTGGCCGCGGCGCGCTTGGGCTCGAAGCCGTCGTCCATCGACACCAGGTCGATCTTCTGGCCGTTGACGCCGCCATTGGCGTTGACCTTGTCGATGTAGAGCTTCGCGCCGAGCGTCAGTTCCTTGACGCTGGCGGCCACCTGGCCGGTGAAGCCGGCCGTCTGGCCGATCAGGATGTCCGCGTGGGCGGCGCCGCTCAGGCTCATGGCCGCCGCGGCGACGGCGAAGGAGGCGCCCAGGCGCCGGCTCCAGGAAGGGGTGTTCATGCTGTTGTATCCCGCCGGCGGGTTGAGTCGCGCCGGCACTGTCTCCTGCCAGCCGGCGGTCGCGAGGACGCCGGCGCCACGGCGCCGGCACCCCCACGTTCAGGGGGGCTCAGCGCCCGGCGCGCATCTTAGCGACGATGTCCTGCACGCGACCCAGCAATCCCGAGGTGTCGATGGTCACAACGTTGCGATTTGCCAGCAGCTGGCGACCGCCCACCCACACGTCCGTGACATGTTCACGGCCGGCGACATAAACGAGCTGCGCGTCGGCGTGATAGACGGGCTGGCATTCGATCGAATCCAGCGCCACGGCGACGACGTCGGCCAGCTTGCCGGCCTCCAGCGTGCCCAGGTCGCTGGCGCGGCCCATGGCCTTGGCGGCGCGCACGGTGGCCATCTCCAGCGCGGTGCGCGCGGACACGGTCAGCGGATCGCCCGTCACGCCCTTGGCCAGCAGCGCCGCGGCGCGGATCTCGCTGAACATGTCCTGGCGGTTGTTGGAGGCCGCGCCGTCCGTGCCCAGGATGGTGTTCACGCCGGCGGCTTCCAGCGCCTTGACCGGCGCCACGCCCGAGGCGAGCTTCAGGTTGGAGCTGGGGTTGTGGACCAGGTGCACGCCCTGCTTCGCGACGAGGTCGATCTCCGCGTCGTTCAGGTGGACCATGTGCACCGCGATCATCTTCGCGTTGAGCAGGCCCAGCTTGTGCAGGCGCGCCAGCGGACGCTCCCCGTACTGCTTGATGCTGCCGTCGATCTCGTCCTGCGTCTCGTGGATGTGGCAGTGCATCTGCAGGTCGTACTTCTCGGACAGCTCGCGCAGCTGGACGAAGGTCTCGTCGGAGACCGTGTACGGCGCATGCGGCGCGCTGGTCCAGTCCAACAGCTTCTCGCCCTTGAACTGCTCATAGGCGGCCAGGCCCTTGGCGATGTAGTCCTGGGCATTGGCGGCGTAGCCGGTGGGGAAGTCGATGACGTTGATCGACACGCCGGCGCGGATGCCGCTGTCCACCGCGGCGCGAGCCATCGCGGTGGGGAAGAAGTACATGTCGTTCAGGTAGGTCACGCCGCCGCGGATGGCCTCGGCCGCCGACAGCAGCGAGCCGGTGTAGGTCCAGTCCTCGCTGACCCACTGGCGCTCCAGCGGCCAGATGTGGTTGTTCAGCCAGTCCATCAGCGCCAGGTCGTCGGCCACGCCGCGCAGCAGCGACATCGCCGAGTGCGTGTGCGCGTTGATCAGGCCGGGAATCAGCACGTGGTGCGGCAGCTCGACGCGCTCGGCGCTGGCATAGCGCTGCAGCGCCTCCTCGCGAGGCAGCACGGCGGCGATGCGCTCACCCTCGATGGCCAGGGCGTGGTTCTCCAGCACCGGGCTGTCCGGGGTCATGGTGATCAGCCAACGGGGCAACAGCAGCTTCACGGCTTGGGTCGTCATCTCGGGTTCTCCTTGAACGCGCCGCGCGGCGCGTCGTGCATTGTCTTGATTCTCGAAGGCGCCGTCGCGGGGACGCTCCGCGCGGACCGGTCGCCTCGGGCGGCGGTCAGTGGATCTCGGTCAGAAGATCTCGTCGAACAGGGCCAGCACGCGCGGCGCGTCGACCTCGACGCAGACCTGCTGCGCCGGGTGGCCGCTCCAGGCGGTGCCGCTGCCGTGCTCGTTGCGCCAGTCCTGGATGGTCTGGCCGGTGGCGATGCCCTCCAGCACCACGCGCACCGGACCGCGGCGCAGCGTGAAGGCCTCCGGCACCAGCAGGATGGCCGCGGCGCTGGCGTCGTGGGCGTAGATGCCGCCGATGCCGTCGCGCTCGTCGTAGAAGCGCTGGTAGTGCCGCGTGGCCTGCCACAGCAGATCGCCGGCGCCATCGCCGCGCCCCTGCAGCTTGGCCAGGTCGGCCTCGCGCATGATCGCTTCCTGCGTCACGTCCAGACCGACGATGGTCACCGGCCAGGGCGCGGTGAAGACCCGATCGGCGGCCTCGGGGTCGGCCATGATGTTGGCCTCGGCCACCGGGCTGACGTTGCCGCCGTGGCCGCGCAGGCCGAAGGCGCCGCCCATCACGATCACGCCCTTCACCTTCGCGGCGATCGACGGGTCGCGCTGGAGCGCGAGGGCCAGGTTGGTGAACGGGCCGACGGCGACGAGCGTGATCTCGCCCGGTCGCTCGTTGACCAGGTCGCACAGCAGCTGGTCCGCGGGACGGGGGTCCAGCGGGCGCGTCGGCGCGGGCAGCTGGGCGCTCAGGCCGCCGATGCCGTCGTCGCCATGGACGTGGGTGGCGTGCTCGCGGCGGCGCTCGTCGCGCAGCGGGCCCTCGGCGCCGCGGGCGACCGGGATGTCCTTGCGATACAGCGCGGCCAGACCTTGCGCGTTGCGGGTGGTGATGTCGACCGACGCGTTGCCGAAGGCCGAGGTCACGGCCAGCAGGTCGAAGCGCGGGTGGCTCGCCAGCAGCGCGAGCGCGAGCGCGTCGTCGATGCCGGGGTCCGTGTCGAAGATGACGGGGATGCGGGTGCTGTCCATGGGGATACTGCGTCCAGGGTCAGAGATCGTTGATCGAAGCGCGCCTCCACGACATCGCGGACGCGCGCACCGGGGTCAGGCCTTGCCTGCGGCGGCCGTTTGAGCGGCGGCGGCTTGCTCGGCCAGAGCCGTCAGCGCATGGAGCTCGGGCAGGTCCGGCAGCTCGGAGCGGTGCGGCATCGCTTGCTGCACGCCGGAGCGGCTGACCGACAGCGCCGCGGCCGACTGGCCCAGCGCGACGGCGCGCGCCGGCACCAGGCCCTCGGCCAGACCAACGGCGAGTCCGCCCACCAGCGTGTCGCCGGCACCGACTGTATCCACCGCGTCGACGCGGGGGGCGACCAGATGCAGCCCTTCGGGATGCGCGTCGCACAGCAGCCAGGCGCCGGCGCCGCCGATCGTGACCAGCACATGACGCGGCCCCCGCGCGCGCAGCTCCTTGGCGGTCGCGCGGGCGATGTCGAGCTCGCAGGCGTCGCCGGCCAGCTGGACGTCGCGGGCCAGTTGCAGGGCCTCGGTCTCGTTGACGATCAGCCAGTCGCTCAGCGCGAGCAGCGCGGCCGGCAGCTCCTGCGCGGGCGCGGCGTTCAGCACGGTGGTCACGCCGGCTTCCCGGGCGATCTCGAAGGCGCGCTGGACGGCCGGCACCGGCACCTCCAACTGCGCGACGACCACCTTGGCCTGACGCAGCAGCGCCCCGCCCTGCTCCACGTCGCCCGTGTCCAGATCGGCGTTGCTGCCGGGGACGACGACGATGGCGTTCTCGCCGCCCTCGCTGGCGACCATGATCACGGCCACGCCGGGCCAGGCGCGCTCATCGCGGCGGACGGCGTCCGTGCGCACGCGCTCGGCCTGCAGCGCGGCGATCAGGTCCTGGCCGTGCTGGCGCATGCCGATGCGGCCGATGATCGCGACCTCGGCGCCCAGCCGCGACGCGGCCACCGCCTGGTTGCCGCCCTTGCCGCCGGGCGTGCCGGCGAAGGACTCGCCGATCAGGGTTTCACCCGGCGCGGGCAGGCGCGCGGCGTGCGCCACGAGGTCCATGTTGATGCTGCCCACCACCACGACGGTGGCGGGAGCCGATGCTGAAGTCATGCAGTCTCCGGGGACGACGGCGCCGCGGTGCTCTCGCGCAGCACCACGTGCGGCACGAGTTGCAGGTCCTTGAAGGGCGCCTGGGGATTCTCGATACGCTCGATCAGCGCGCGGCCGGCCTCGCGGCCCAGGTCGCGGATCGAGCAGCCCACGCTGGTCAGCGCGGGATAGACATAGCTGCCGAGCTCGATCGCGTCGAAGCCCACGACCGAGAGCTGGCGCGGGACGCTGAGCCCCATCTCCGCCGCGGCACGCAGCGCGCCCATGCCCATCAGGTCGTTGCAGGTGAAGATGGCGGTCAGCTCGGGTTGCCGCTTCAGCAGCGCCTTGACGGCCTCGTAGCCGCCGGCGGTGCTGAAGTCGCTCTCGGCCAGCCACTCCTCGCGGGCCTGCAGGCCGCGCTGGCTCAGCGCGTTGCGCCAGCCGGCGACGCGTTCGGTGGTGACCTCGAATTCCGCCGGGCCGCTGACGCAGCCGATGCGGCGATGGCCCAGCTCGAGCAGATGGCGCACCACCTCGAAGGCGCCCAGCTGGTTGTTGACGCTGACGCGGTCCGCGCGCGCGCCGGGCACCAGGCGGTCGACGGTGACGACGGGGACGCTCGCGTGGCGGAAGGTGCCGGCCAGCGCCTCGGTGTCGCCGGCGGAGCTCAGCAGCAGGCCGTCGATGCGCTTCTCGAGCAGCGTGCGCAGATAGGCCTGCTGATGCTTGGGTTCGTTGTCCGAGTTGCAGAGAAAGACCGAGTACCCGGCCTGCCGGCACCACTCCTCGACGCCGACGACGAGCTCGGCAAAGAAGGGGTTGCGGACGTTGGGGACAAGGACGCCGACGATCTTGGTCTCGCTGCGACGCAGGGAGCGGGCGACGGCGCTGGGCAGATAGCCGATCTCGTCGACGGCGGCCAGCACGCGGGCACGGGCCTCGGCGCTCACCGGCCGGGTGTTGTTCAGCACGTGGGAGACCGTGGTGAAGGACACCCCCGCCAAAGCGGCCACATCCTTGATGGTGCTCATCGGTAGATTCGGTCCTTGTCTCGTGCCAAACTGGCGGATTCGATCGTTTGCAAACGTTTGCAGAGCATACCTGATCGGTGATGCATTCCCCCTCCGGGCGGAGGTCGCGCATCAAATATTCAGACGCCGGTCGACCATCGCCACGGACCGCACTCGGTCTCTGCTCCGCACCGTCGCCGCGGGTCGCGACTCACACAGCACCCATGTGAAAAAGCCCCTGCGCCTTGCGGCCAGGGGCTTCTCGGCATCGGACCGCGCAAGCGGCCCGATCTCAGGTCGATCAGCGCTGGGCGATCGGCTTGACGTCGCGCGGGGTGGCGCCGACGAAGAGCTGACGCGGGCGGCCGATCTTGTACTCGGGGTCGCCGATCATCTCGTTCAGCTGGGCGATCCAGCCGACCGTGCGGGCCAGCGCGAAGATCGCGGTGAACAGCGGAACCGGGATGCCGATCGCGCGCTGCACGATGCCGGAGTAGAAGTCGACGTTCGGGTACAGCTTGCGGGCGACGAAGTATTCGTCTTCCAGCGCGATCTTCTCCAGCTCCATGGCCAGCTTGAACATCGGGTCGTTGTGCAGACCCAGCTCGTTCAGGACTTCATGGCAGGTCTCGCGCATCAGCTTGGCGCGCGGATCGTAGTTCTTGTAGACGCGGTGACCGAAGCCCATCAGCTTGACGCCGCTGTTCTTGTCCTTCACCTGCTTGATGAACTCGCCGATCTTGGCCACGCCGCCGTTGCGCTGGATGTCTTCCAGCATGTTCAGCGCGGCTTCGTTGGCGCCGCCGTGCGCCGGGCCCCACAGGCAGGCCACGCCGGCCGCGATCGCGGCGAACGGGTTCGTGCCCGACGAGCCGCACAGACGCACGGTCGAGGTCGAGGCGTTCTGCTCGTGGTCGGCGTGCAGCGTGAAGATGCGGTCCATCGCGCGGACCAGCACGTCGTTGGGCTTGTACTCCTCGCAGGGCGTGGCGAACATCATGCGCATGAAGTTGCCGGCGTACGAGAGGTCGTTCTTCGGATAGATGTAGGGCTGGCCGATCGTGTACTTGTAGGCCATCGCCACCAGCGTCGGCATCTTCGCGATCAGACGGATCGCGGCGATCTCGCGGTGCTCGGGGTTATTGATGTCGGTGCTGTCGTGATAGAAGGCCGACATCGCGCCCACCAGGCCCGTCATGACGGCCATCGGGTGGGCGTCGCGACGGAAACCGCGCAGGAAGAACTGCATCTGCTCGTTGACCATCGTGTGGTTGGTCACGCGGTTGACGAACTCTTCCTTCTGCGACGGGTTGGGCAGCTCCCCGTACAGCAGCAGGTAGCAGGTCTCGAGGTAGTCGCAGTTCACCGCCAGCTGCTCGATCGGGTAGCCGCGGTACAGCAGCTCGCCCTTGTCGCCGTCGATGTAGGTGATGGTCGAGTTGCACGAGGCGGTCGACAGGAAGCCCGGGTCGTAGGTGAACTTGCCCGTCTGGCCATACAGCTTGCGGATGTCGATGACATCCGGACCGATCGTGCCCTTGTACAGCGGGAGATCGATTTGCGGGCTGCCATCGGAGAACGACAGGGTGGCTTTGACGTCAGACGGGGTCATGGGCATTCCTTATGACTTCGGGGGTTTCTTGTTTACTGGGTCCGCAGCAGCGCGAGCACGGCATGCACGTCGGGCCGATCCAGGTCGTCCGCCGGCTCCTTGCGAGCCAGCATCAGGTCGAGCAGGTCGTTGTCGGACAGGTCCATCAACTGCCGCAGCCCTTCCGCGTGGAACTCGGTGAGCCGAGTTTCGTGCCGCTGGAAGAAGCGCTCGATGAAGAGGTCATTCTCCAGCAGACCACGGCGGCAGCGCCACCGAAGCTTGGAGAGATCCCTCTCGGAAACGAGGTTGTCGGGCGAGGCGTGACTCATGCGCGTACTGCCGGTGCGAATGCTGATGCGGACCGCGTCCTCAGACGGCGCGACGCACCATCAGTTCCTTGATCTTGCCGATCGCCTTCGTCGGGTTCAGACCCTTCGGGCAGACGTCGACGCAGTTCATGATGGTGTGGCAGCGGAACAGACGGTACGGGTCCTCGAGGTTGTCGAGGCGCTCCGAGGTGGCCTGGTCGCGGCTGTCGGCGATGAAGCGGTAGGCCTGCAGCAGGCCGGCGGGACCGACGAACTTGTCGGGGTTCCACCAGAAGCTGGGGCAGCTCGTCGAGCAGCTCGCGCACAGGATGCACTCGTACAGGCCGTTGAGCTCTTCGCGCTCCTCGGGGGACTGCAGGCGCTCCTTCTCGGGCGGCGCTTCCTCGTTCACCAGGAACGGGCGGATCGAGTTGTACTGCTTGAAGAACTGCGTCATGTCCACGATCAGGTCGCGGACGACGGGCAGACCCGGCAGCGGCTTCAGGACGATCACGTCCGGCAGCGAGCGCAGGTTGGTCAGGCAGGCCAGACCGTTCTTGCCGTTGATGTTCATCGCGTCCGAGCCGCACACGCCTTCGCGGCACGAGCGACGGAAGGACAGCGACGGATCGACCACCTTGAGCTTGAGCAAGGCGTCCAGCAGCATGCGTTCGTTGCCCGCGAGCTCGAGCTCGATGGTCTGCATGTACGGCTTGGCGTCCTTGTCCGGGTCGTAGCGGTAGATCTTGAAAGTGCGCTTGATCATTTCTGGATGCTCCTGCGGCCGATCAGAAGGTACGGACCTTCGGGGGGACGCTGTCGACGGTCAGCGGTTGCAGATTGACCGGCTTGTAGGTCAGGCTGTTGGACTCGGAATGCCACAGGGTGTGCTTCATCCATTCCTTGTCGTTGCGGCCCAGCGGGAACTCCGCATCGTCCGCGCTGCGCTCGAAGTCGTTCACGGTGTGGGCGCCACGGCATTCCTTGCGGGCGGCGGCGGACACGATCGTGGCCTGCGCGGCCTCGATCAGGTTGTCCACTTCCAGGGCCTCGACACGCGCGGTGTTGAAGACCTTGGACTTGTCCTTCAGCGTGATGTTCTTGACCCGCTCGCGGATGGCGGCGATGGCGACGACGCCCTCGTCCAGCAGCTTGCTGGTGCGGAACACGCCAGCGTGCGACTGCATCGCGGCGCGCAGGTCGTCGGCGACCTGCTGCGCGTATTCACCGCCGGTGTTGGACTCCAGACGCGCCAGGCGCGCCAGCGTCTTGTCGGCGGCGTCCTTGGGCAGCGGCTTGTGGGCGACGCCCGCGGCCTTGAAGGCCTTGTGCGCCTCGACGATGTGGTTGCCCGCGGCGCGGCCGAAGACCACCAGGTCCAGCAGCGAGTTGGTGCCCAGACGGTTGGCGCCGTGCACCGACACGCAGGAGCACTCGCCCACCGCGTACAGGCCGTTGACCACGCTCTTGTGATCGTCGCCCTTCTGCACCACGACCTGGCCGTGGATGTTGGTCGGGATGCCACCCATCTGGTAATGGATGGTCGGCACGACGGGGATGGGTTCCTTCGTGATGTCGACGTTGGCGAAGTTGTGGCCGATCTCCAGCACCGAGGGCAGGCGCTTGGCGATGGTGTCGCCACCCAGGTGGGTCATGTCCAGCACGACGTAGTCCTTGTTGGGACCGCAGCCGCGACCTTCCTTGATCTCCTGGTCCATACAGCGCGAGACGAAGTCACGCGGCGCCAGGTCCTTCAGCGTCGGGGCGTAGCGCTCCATGAAGCGCTCGCCGTTGGCGTTGCGCAGGATCGCGCCCTCGCCGCGGCAGCCTTCGGTCAGCAGCACGCCCGCGCCGGCCACGCCGGTCGGGTGGAACTGCCAGAACTCCATGTCCTGCAGCGGGATGCCGGCGCGCGCCGCCATGCCCAGGCCGTCGCCGGTGTTGATGAACGCGTTGGTCGAGGCGGCGAAGATGCGGCCGGCACCACCGGTGGCCAGCAGCACGGTCTTGGCTTCCAGGATGTGGACGTCGCCCGTTTCCATTTCCAGCGCGGTCACGCCGACCACGTCGCCGTCGGCGTCGCGGATCAGGTCCAGCGCCATCCACTCCACGAAGAAGTTGGTGCGGGCCTTGACGTTCTGCTGGTACAGCGTGTGCAGCAGCGCGTGGCCGGTGCGGTCGGCCGCGGCGCAGGCGCGCTGGACCGGCTTCTCGCCGTAGTTGGCCGTGTGGCCGCCGAACGGACGCTGGTAGATCGTGCCGTCCGGGTTGCGGTCGAACGGCATGCCGAAGTGCTCGAGCTCGTAGACGACCTTGGGCGCCTCACGGCACATGAACTCGATGGCGTCCTGGTCACCCAGCCAGTCCGAGCCCTTGACGGTGTCGTAGAAGTGGTAGTGCCAGTTGTCTTCCGACATGTTGCCCAGGCTGGCGCCGATGCCGCCTTGAGCGGCCACGGTGTGCGAGCGGGTCGGGAAGACCTTGGACAGGACGGCGACGTTCAGCCCGGCCAGCGACAGCTGGAGCGAGGCGCGCATGCCGGAGCCGCCGGCTCCCACGATGACGACGTCGAATTTACGCTTGGGCAGCGAGGTTCCGTTTTGCATTTCTTACAGCCTCCAGAGCACTTGGATCGCCCAACCCGCGCAACCCGTCAACCACACCAGCGTGAACACATGCAGCGCCAGACGCAGGCCCACCGGTTTCACGTAATCCATCCAGATGTCGCGCACGCCGACCCAGGCGTGATAGCCCAGCGAGACGATCAGCGCGAAGGTCAGGAACTTCATCCATTGCTTGCTGAAGATGCCCGCCCACAGGTCGTAGCCGATCGGCTGGCTGGTGAACAGCACTTGCGCGAGCAGCACGATGGTGAACAGCGCCATGAGCAGCGCGGTGGCGCGTTGCGCCATCCAGTCGCGCAGGCCGTAATGCGCACCGGTGACGATGCGCTTGCTTCCGTAGGTTGTCATTGTTGATTTGCCTCTTGGGTCAATCGTCGGAATTCATCCCCGATCGAGCGGCCTGCCGGCCGCGCGATCGCGGCGGAATCAATACAGGCCGAACAGCTTGGCGCCCAGCGCCAGGGTCAGCACGACGCTCAGCACCAGCGTCGCGACGGCGCTGCTCTTGCCGAATTCCTTGCTCACGCTATGCGTCGCGTCCATGTACAGGTGACGCACGCCGGCGATGAAGTGGTGCAGGTAGCCCCAGATCAGCGCCAGTGCCACCAGCTTGATGAACCAGCCGGGCAGGAAGCCAATGCCGGACACGAAAGCGGCGGTGAAGGTCTCGTACGAGATCTCCGACGTGAGGCTGGTGTCGAACATCCAGATCACGAAGGGGAGCAGGAAGAACATCAGCAGGCCGCTGATGCGGTGCAGGATCGAGACGATGCCGGCCGGGGGCAGGCGATACGACACGATCTGCGTCACATGGATGTTGGTGTAGACCGGTCGTTTCTTCGTGGTGGCTTGAGTGGCGTCCGTCATGTCCGACCTTGTAATGGATGTGAAACCCGAAGATTTTATTGCAACGCAACACCCCGGAAGGGTGTCTGGTTCGCCTATCGCGCTCATGGCGTGCCATGAAAACGTCAGCGAGGCCATGCGAAAGAATCAATTCAGGTCGTTGCGATAGAAGTGATGGGAGGTGTTGTAGAGACCGCGGCGCAACTCCACCGGCTTGTCGCCGTAGGTGAAGGAGAGCCGCTCCACGCTCAGCAGCGGACTGCCCAGCGCTACCTGCAGCGGCGCGGCGGATTCTTCGTCCGCCGCGACCGCCCGGATCTTTTCCTGCGCGCGAATCATGTGCACGCCGAATTCGGTTTCGAGCAGACCGTAAAACGGTCCGCGATGCTCCAGCAGCCTCTCGGTCGTCAGACCCTTGAAGAGCGCACCGGGCAGCCAGATGTCGTCGAGCACCACCGGCCGGCCGTCGCTGTGCAGCAGGCGGCGGATCTCGATCACCGGATCGCCCGCGCGCAGCTGCATCAGCTTGGCGATCCAGGCGGGCGCGCGCTGACGGCGGCAATCCAGCAGCTGGCGGCCGAGCGTCGCGGACGCGTCGCCCTCCGGCGTCAGCCTCAGGAAGCGGTATTGCTGCTGCTGCTCGGCGTGGGTGGCGACGAAGGTCCCCTTCCCTTGCCGGCGCACCAGCAGGTTGTCGGCGGCCAGTTCGTCGACGGCCTTGCGGACGGTGCCCTGGCTGACACCGAAGCGCGCGGCCAGCTCCATCTCGCTGGGGATGATCTCGCCCGCCTTCCACTCCCCGGCCTGCAGGCCCTTGAGGATCAGCCCCTTGATCTGGCGATACAGCGGGCTGAACGACGGCGCGGCCTCGGCGCGCGCCAGCTCATTGAGCGGCGTCACGGGATGGACCGGGGCGGCGGGGGGCGACATGGGCCGGCATTCGAGCACAAACGCGGCGCCAGCGTCCATCTTCCGACCGGGAGACCGAGGAGATTAGTCTTATATAAGACACAAGAGTGTCAGATTGCCGCAATGCGCCCGCCACAGAGAGGAAGCCTCGCCGATTTAGAGGGACGTCCCGGGCACCGGTGGGCGAAGAAGACCCTATCGGTATGCGTGCCGCGCCCGTGCTGGCCTACACTTGCCGCCGCCAGGCGCGCAGCGCGCCTCCCGCATCAATTCACTCGCACTTCTCGGAGACCTCTGATGAGCAAGAAACCCGTTCGCGTCGCCGTCACCGGCGCCGCCGGCCAGATCGGCTACGCCCTGCTGTTCCGCATCGCTTCCGGCGAGATGCTGGGCAAGGACCAGCCCGTCATCCTGCAGCTGCTGGAGATCCCTGACGAGAAGGCCCAGAACGCGCTCAAGGGCGTGATCATGGAACTGGAAGACTGCGCCTTCCCGCTGCTGGCCGGCATCGAAGCCCACAGCGATCCGATGACCGCCTTCAAGGACACCGACTACGCGCTGCTGGTCGGCGCGCGTCCGCGCGGCCCGGGCATGGAGCGTTCGGACCTGCTGGCCGCCAACGCCCAGATCTTCACGGTGCAAGGCAAGGCCCTGAACGCCGTCGCCTCGCGCAACGTGCGCGTGCTGGTGGTCGGCAACCCGGCCAACACCAACGCCTACATCGCGATGAAGTCGGCCCCGGACCTGCCGGCCAAGAACTTCACCGCCATGCTGCGCCTGGACCACAACCGCGCCGCCTCGCAGATCGCCGCCAAGACCGGCAAGCCGGTCGCCGGCATCGAGAAGCTGGCCGTGTGGGGCAACCACTCGCCGACGATGTACGCGGACTACCGCTACGCCACCATCGACGGCCAGTCGGTCAAGGACCTGATCAACGACGAAGAGTGGAACCGCAACACCTTCCTGCCGACCGTCGGCAAGCGCGGCGCGGCGATCATCGCCGCCCGTGGCCTGTCGTCGGCCGCCTCGGCCGCCAACGCCGCCATCGACCACATGCGTGACTGGGCCCTGGGCACCAACGGCAAGTGGGTCACGATGGGCATCCCGTCGGGCGGCGAGTACGGCATCCCCAAGGACGTCATGTTCGGCTACCCGGTGACCGTCGAGAACGGCGAGTACAAGATCGTCCAGGGCCTGGAGATCGACGCCTTCTCGCAAGAGTGCATCAACAAGACGCTGAACGAGCTGCTGGAAGAGCAGAACGGCGTCAAGCACCTGCTCTGATCCCCAGCCCGAGACCCGCAGGGTCTCCACGCTGAGCGACACTCGACGGGCCGGCCTTCGCAAGAGGGCCGGCCCTTCTTCTTTCCCGACACCCATTCCCCACCGATGAGCACCGCCCTCCATCCCGCCGACGCCCTCTTCGAGGAAGGCCGCGCGCCCACGGTCCTGCCGGTGGTCGACCATTACTGCGGCGTCGAGGCCCGCATGATCAAGAGCCTGGAGCTGCAGGTCGCGATGGGCCCGGTGTTCGACATCACCCTGGACTGCGAGGACGGCGCGCCCGTCGGCGGCGAGGCCGAGCACATGCTGCTGGTGCTGCACCTGCTCAACGGCGCCTTGAACGCGCACGGCCGCGTCGGCGTGCGGGTGCACCCCGTCTCGCACCCGTCGTTCGAAGCCGATGTCGAGGCCGTGATCGCCGGCGGCGGCGAGAAGCTCGCCTATCTCATGATCCCCAAGCCCGAGGGCCTGGCGGACCTGCAGCGCGCGATCGACTTCATCGACGGCGCGCTCGCCCGTCACCACGTCCGCAAGCCGCTCCCGCTGCACACCCTGATCGAGACCCATGGCGCGCTGCGCGACGCGATGGCCTTCGCCGCGCATCCACGCATCGAGTCACTGTCCTTCGGGCTGATGGACTTCGTCTCCGCCCATCGCGGCGCGATCCCCCGCTCGGCGCTGACGGTCGAGGGCCAGTTCACCCATCCGCTGGTGCGCCGCGCCAAGCTCGAGATCGCCGCCGCGGCGCACGCCTTCGGCAAGACGCCCTCGCACTGCGTGGTCACCGAGTTCAAGAGCGAGCGCGCCATCCAGTCCGCCGCCGAGCGCGCCGCGCGCGAGTTCGGCTACACGCGGATGTGGAGCATCCATCCGAATCAGATCCGCCCCATCGTCGACGCCTTCGCGCCCAGCGTCGCGGAGATCGACGAAGCCATCGAGATCCTGCTCGCCGCGCAGGCCGCGCAGTGGGGCCCGATCCAGCATCGCGACATGCTCCACGACCGCGCCAGCTACCGGCTGTTCTGGCATCTGCTGCAGCGCGCGCATAGCACCGGACAGGTCCTGCCGACGGAGGTCGAGCAGGCCTGGTTCGCCCCTCAGCCCTCGCCCCTGTGAGCGACGCATCGCGAACATGCCGATCGCGTTTTCACGCGATGGTCACGCGCTTCGCGCCCGCCGCGCACCGCGGCGCGCACAAGCAGTGATTGCCCTAGGGTCGATCAACCCTTTGACACATTAATTCGCGCCGCCGGGCCTGCCGCGAGCGGTGACAATCGCGCATCGCCGCGCTCCGGCGTTTTGCTTTTTCGAGCACCCGCATGAGCTGGTGTTTTTTCAGGTCCTCACCCTCCATTCCCGAATGCGACTGACCGCCCTCCTCCTGTCCGGCGCCGCCGCCGCGCTGACGCTGACCGCCGGCATCGCCGCCGCCCAACCCGCCGCCAACGGCACGCCGGCCAAGCCCGCCGCCGCCAAGGCCAAGGCCGCGACGCCCGCCAAGGGCCGCAAGCCCGCCGCCAAGACACCGCCTCCTCCGCCCCCGCTGCCGGAAGCCAACGAGGAACAGCTGGCCGCCGCCAAGCAGGCCTACCTCGGCAAGTACGAGTGCGAGTTCAAGCAGACCATCGAGATCGAGCCCGACGCCAAGCACGCCGGCTACATCAACGTGGCCTACAAGAAGGAAACGCTGACGATGAAGCCGGTGCTGTCGACCACGGGCGCGCTGCGCCTGGAGGACGTCACCGGTCGCACGCTGATGGTCCAGATCGCCAACAAGTCCATGCTGCTGGACGTCAAGGCCGGCCAGCGCCTGGTCGACGACTGCGTCAACCCCGACCAGCGCGCCGCCATCGAGGCCGCCCGCTCCGCCTCGGCGCCCGCCGGCCAGGGCCTGGGCATCACGCCGAGCGCGCAGTAAGCCGCTCCCGCGCCGACCGACGAAGCCGCCCTCGAGGCGGCTTTTTCATGAACGATCCTCCGCGCCGGGCCGCCAAGGACATCCGCCCGGCCGCGGGACGCCAAAGACGGCGGCTCGCCGGGCCTATCCATACTGGCGCTGTCGGGCTTCCTCCTCCGGCGCTGGCTTTCGCGAACTGAAAGTACGTACAATCAATGCATACTTTCCGCGTCATACCCACGGTGCCGTACCGAACATGACCGGTCATGAATTCGCCAAGGCCGTCGCCTAATCTCCCAGGATCGTCAGGAGCCCGCAGCATGGAAGCCACCGTCGCCGAACGAGGTCAGATCACCTTGCCCAAGGCCGTCCGTGACGCGCTGGGCCTGACCAAGGGCACCACGCTGAAGGTCGAACTGGACGGCGCGCGCATCATCCTGCGCAAGAACGTCGACGACGCCATCTCCCGCGCCCGCGGCCGCTTCAAGCTGCCCGAGGGCACCACCACCGACGACGTGATGCGCGACCTGCGCGGCCGCTCGTCCGACGAGGCGTCCGAGGCCTGATCCGATGATCGCCGTCGACAGCTCCGTCCTCATCGACCTCCTGGGCGACGCGCCCGGCGCCGACGCGGCCGAGGCCGCCCTGCGGCTGGCGCTGTCCAGCGGTCCGGTGGTGCTGTGCGACGTCGTGCTGACCGAGGTCACCGCCGGCCTGGGCCACGGCTCCGAGGTGATGGACGCGCTGGAGGAGATGGGCCTGCGCTTCCTGGCCATCGACCAGCGCGCCGCCATCCGCGCCGGCGAGATGCAACGCAAGTTCAAGCAGCGCCTGGCCGAGAAGGCCGCCGGCAAGACCGCCGCGGGCGCGTCCGAGTCCGGCTCCAAGGCCATGCCCGACTTCCTGGTCGGCGCCCACGCGATGCTGCAATGCGAGGGCCTGATCACCCGCGACCAGGGCTTCTTCCGAGACTATTTCAAGGGCCTGAAGGTCATCGTGCCCAGCGCACCCTGACCCCCGAGACCCGCTTTCCGACCCAAGCAGAGACCACAGAAACTGGAGTTCGCATGCTGCAAGCCTACCGCCAACACGAAGCCGAGCGCGCCGCCCTCGGCATCCCGCCGCTGCCGCTCGACGCGAAGCAAGTTGCCGAGCTGATCGAGCTGATCAAGAACCCGCCCGCCGGCGAAGACGCCTTCCTGCTGGACCTGCTGACGCATCGCGTGCCCCCGGGCGTGGACGACGCCGCCAAGGTCAAGGCCAGCTTCCTGGCCGCCGTCGCGCACGGTGATCTGAAGGTCGGTCTGATCTCCAAGGCCAAGGCCACCGAGCTGCTGGGCACCATGGTCGGCGGCTACAACGTGCATCCGCTGATCGAGCTGCTGGACGACGCCGAAGTCGCCGGCGTCGCGGCCGACGGTCTGAAGAAGACCCTGCTGATGTTCGACTACTTCAACGACGTGGCGACCAAGGCCAAGGCCGGCAACGCCAAGGCCAAGGAAGTGATGCAGAGCTGGGCCGACGCCGAGTGGTTCACCTCGCGTCCGGAAGTCGAGAAGAAGATCACCATCACCGTCTTCAAGGTCCCCGGCGAAACCAACACCGACGACCTGTCCCCGGCGCCGGACGCCTGGAGCCGCCCGGACATCCCGCTGCATTACCTGGCGATGCTGAAGAACACGCGTCCCGACGCGGCCTTCAAGCCGGAAGAAGACGGCAAGCGCGGGCCGATGCAGTTCATCGAGGACCTGAAGAAGAAGGGCCACATCGTGGCCTACGTCGGCGACGTGGTCGGCACCGGCTCCTCGCGCAAGTCGGCGACCAACTCGGTGATCTGGGCCACCGGCCAGGACATCCCCTTCGTCCCGAACAAGCGCTTCGGCGGCGTGACGCTGGGCGGCAAGATCGCCCCCATCTTCTTCAACACGCAGGAAGACTCGGGCTCGCTGCCCATCGAGGTCGACGTGTCCAAGCTGGAGATGGGCGACGTCATCGACGTGCTGCCTTATGACGGCAAGCTGGTGAAGAACGGCGAGACCGTCGCCGAGTTCAAGCTCAAGAGCGACGTGCTGTTCGACGAAGTCCGCGCCGGCGGCCGGATCAACCTGATCATCGGCCGCTCGCTGACCGCCAAGGCGCGCGAGTTCCTGGGTCTGCCCGCTTCGACGCTGTTCCGCCTGCCGCAAGCGCCGGCCGAGACCAAGGCCGGCTTCACGCTGGCGCAGAAGATGGTCGGCCGCGCGGTCGGTCTGCCGGAAGGCCAAGGCGTGCGCCCGGGCACCTACTGCGAGCCCAAGATGACCACCGTCGGTTCGCAGGACACGACCGGCCCGATGACCCGCGACGAGCTGAAGGACCTGGCTTGCCTGGGCTTCTCGGCCGACCTGGTGATGCAGTCCTTCTGCCACACGGCCGCCTACCCGAAGCCGGTCGACGTCAAGACGCACCGTGAGCTGCCCGCCTTCATCTCCAACCGCGGCGGCGTGGCCCTGCGTCCGGGCGACGGCGTGATCCACAGCTGGCTGAACCGTCTGCTGCTGCCCGACACCGTCGGCACCGGCGGCGACTCGCACACCCGTTTCCCGATCGGCATCTCGTTCCCGGCGGGTTCGGGCCTGGTGGCCTTCGGCGCCGCGACCGGCGTGATGCCGCTGGACATGCCGGAATCGGTGCTGGTCCGCTTCAAGGGCGAGATGCAACCGGGCGTCACCCTGCGCGACCTGGTCCATGCGATCCCGCTGTACGCGATCAAGGCCGGTCTGCTGACCGTGGCCAAGGCCGGCAAGAAGAACATCTTCTCGGGCCGCATCCTGGAAATCGAAGGTCTGCCCGACCTGAAGGTGGAACAGGCCTTCGAGCTGTCCGACGCCTCGGCCGAGCGCTCCGCCGCCGGCTGCACGATCAAGCTGAACCCGGCGCCGATCAAGGAGTACCTCACCAGCAACATCGTGCTGATGAAGAACATGATCGCCGACGGCTACGCGGACGCGAAGACGCTGCAACGCCGCATCGAGAAGGTCGAGGCCTGGCTGGCCAAGCCGGACCTGCTCGAGGCCGACAAGGACGCCGAATACGCCGCCGTGTTCGAGATCGACCTGGCCGACATCACCGAGCCGATCGTCTGCTGCCCGAACGACCCGGACGACGCCAAGTTCCTATCCGACGTCGCCGGCACCAAGATCGACGAAGCCTTCATCGGCTCGTGCATGACCAACATCGGTCACTTCCGCGCGGCGGCCAAGCTGCTGGGCGGCCAGCGCGACATCCCGGTCAAGCTGTGGGTCGCCCCGCCGACCAAGATGGACCAGAGCGAGCTGATCAAGGAAGGCCATTACGCCGCCTTCGGCACCGCCGGCGCGCGCACCGAAATGCCGGGCTGCTCGCTGTGCATGGGCAACCAGGCGCAGGTCCGCGAAGGCGCGACGGTCATCTCGACCTCGACCCGCAACTTCCCCAACCGTCTGGGCAAGAACACCAACGTGTTCCTGGGCTCGGCCGAGCTGGCGGCGATCGCGTCCCGCCTGGGCCGCCTGCCGACCAAGGAGGAGTACCTCAAGGAAATGGGCGTGATCGACGCCGACAAGGCCAGCGTCTACCGCTACATGAACTTCGACCAGATCGAGGAATACGCGGACACGGCCAAGACGGTCGCCTGATCGATCGGCCGCTCAGCGGCTGAAGACCGCGGGGGTGTTGAGTCCCCTGCCCCCGGGCCCGGTGGCGAAAGTCTCCGGGCCCTTGTCATTGGGCGCTCACCCGATCGCCTTCGCTCTCGGTCCGGACGGGACCGGTCGAGTCGAGCCGGGCGGAGATTCACTGCCATTCGAAGCGATCTTCGACGTCAATTTCTGTATTGACAGAAATTTCTGTCGACCTACACTCCAACCCCATGGAACTCAGCAACACCGCCCGCCGATTCGTCCTGCACTGGGGCGAGATGGGCAGCGCCTGGGGTGTGAATCGCACCGTGGCGCAGATCCATGCCCTGCTCTACATCCACGGTCAGCCGCTGAACGCCGAGCAGATGGCCGAGACCCTGTCGGTCGCGCGCTCCAACGTCAGCACCAGCCTCAAGGAACTGACCAGCTGGAACCTGATCCGCGTCACCCACGTGCTGGGCGATCGCCGCGACTACTTCGAGACCTCGGTGGACGTGTGGGAGCTGTTCCGCACCATCGTGCGGGAGCGCAAGCACCGCGAGTTCGATCCCACGGTCCGCATGCTGACCGAACTCGTCAAGGACGAGTCCTTCGACCAGGACCCCCCCGACGCCCAGGACCGCGTCCGCGAGGCGCTGCGCTTCATGGAGACGCTGGGCGCCTGGTCGGACGAGATGATGCGGCTCTCCCCCAGCACGCTGGAGAAGGTGCTGAAGCTGGGCGCGAGTGTCCAGCGCTTCGTCCGCGGAGACGGGTCCTGACCCGCCCCTTTTTTGGCCAATGATTTCTGTTTTTACTGAAACTTCGAGATAGTCAAACGACCAACCCAAGGAGTGATGTCATGACCGAGTGGACCCTGTCCCCGCGCTTGCAGACCGCCGCTGCGACACCCCAGTTTGCTCACGCCGGAGACGCCTCATGACCCCCGCCATCCGCTCCGTCCTGGTCTGCGGCGCCAGCGGCTTCCTCGGCCGGCGCATCGTGCGCGCGCTTCGAGAAGCCGGTCTCTCGGTCACCGAAGGCAGCTCCCGCACGCAGGACTTCCAACGCGACCTCGACCCCAAGACCTGGGAGCCGCGCGTCGCCGGTTTCGACGCCGTCGTCAACGCGGTGGGCATCCTGCGCGACACCGGCGCCCGCCAGCTCGAGCCCATCCACCACCAGGCGCCGGCCGCGCTCTTCGAGGCCTGCGCCCGGGCCGGCGTGGCGCGCGTGGTGCAGGTGTCGGCCAACGGCGTCGACTGCGGCGATACCCGCTATGCGACGACCAAGCGCGCCGCCGACGAGGTCCTGCTGCGCCTGCGCGCCGAGGGCCGCCTCGACGGTCTGGTGCTGCGCCCGAGCATCGTCTTCGGCCGCGGCGGCGCGAGCACCGCGCTCTTCATGGCCTTGGCCCGGATGCCGCTGCTCATCCTGCCGCGCGCCGCGGTCCAGGCCCGCGTGCAGCCGGTCGCGGTGCCGGATGTCGCGCTGGCCGTGCTGCGCCTGCTCCAGGACGGCGGCCCGGACATCGTCACCGCCGTCGGTCCGCGGGCGCTGACGCTGGCCGACTACCTCGGCGAGCTGCGCCGCCAGCGCGGGCACGGTCCCGCCACCGTGATCCCGCTGCCGGACCTGCCCAGCCGCTGGAGCGCCCGGCTGGGCGACCTCGTCAGCGCCCAGCCCTGGAGCAGCGAGGCCCTGTCCCTGTTGGAGCAGGAGAACGTCGGCGACGCGCAGGCCTTCGCCCGCGTGCTGGGTCGCGCGCCGATTCCCGTCGAGCAGTTCATGGAGGCCGCATGGGCATCGGTCTGATCAACTTCCGCCACCGCCGCACGCGGGTGCTGGCGCGTGGCGTGCTCGTCGCGCTGTGGCTGGCCACGGCCGCCGCGAGCCTGGTCGAGCTCGACGGCCAGAGCCGTGCCCTGCTGGTCGCCGCGGCGACGCCGGAGCGCTGGATCGCGCCGCTGATCGTGGCGGGCGCGCTGGCCGATCTCTTCATCGGACTGGCGATGTGGCGCTGGCACCGCCGCTGGGTCTACCGGCTCGCGGGCGCGGTGATGCTGCTGATGACCGGGGTCGCCACGCTGATCCTGCCCTCGCTGTGGCTGGACCCGCTGGGCAGCCTGACCAAGAACCTGCCGATCGCGGTGCTCCTGCTGATCCTGGACGAGGACGCGCCCGCGTGAGCCCTCAACCCGCGACAGAATCGCGCCCGGCCGCGGGGCCGCCCGACAACGACAACGACAACGACAGCTACAGCTACAGCTACAGCTACAGCGACTCGACATCGACCCGGATCCCGATCACGGATGGACACCGAGCTCAACGTCGACAAGACCTGACCCCAGGGAGGACCTCATGAACACCTATCTCGTCATCAAGTGGCTGCACATCGTCTCGAGCGTGCTGCTGGCCGGCACGGGCTTCGGCTCGGCCTTCTACCTGTTCTTCGCCAACCGCAGCGGCTCGCTGGCCGCGCAGGCGGTGGTGGCGCGGCTGGTCAAGCGCGCGGACCTGTGGTTCACCACGCCGGCCGTGATCGTGCAGCCGGTCACTGGGGTGTGGCTGGCCATGCAGGCCGGCTGGTCGCTGGACACGCCCTGGCTGGCGGTGTCCATCGCGCTGTACCTGCTCGCGGGCGCCTGCTGGCTGCCGGTGCTGTGGCTGCAGATCCAGCTCTCGAAGATGGCCGACGCCGCGCTGGCCAGCGGCCAGGCCCTGCCCGCGCGCTACTGGCACTTCGCCCGCTGGTGGGAAGGCCTGGGCTATCCCGCCTTCATCGCCGTGCTGGTGGTCTTCTACCTGATGGTGAACAAGCCGGTCCTGTGGGGCTGAACGCCTGACGCCGCGGGCCGGTCCAGGCCCTCGACCGGGCGACGGAGCGGCGACCGCCGCCCGGACCCGCGCGCGCGGCCGTCGATCGCCCCCACGGCGCGCGGGCGTCACGTTCTCCCGCGACAATCCCGCCCCATGAGCTTCGACCCCACGCCCCTGCTGGACATGTCCAGCCCCGAGGCCAAGCGCGCCTCCTACGACACCCTCGTCGCCCAGACCCAGGCCGTCCTGCACGGCGAGCGCGACTGGCTCGCCAACCTGGCCCAGTTCGCGGCGCTGGTCTTCAACTCGGTCCCGCAGCTGAACTGGTCCGGCTTCTACATGGTCAATGCCAGGAACGAGCGCGAGCTGGTCCTCGGCCCGTTCCAGGGCAAGGTCGCCTGCGTGCGCATCGCCTTCGAGCGCGGCGTCTGCGGCGCCTGCGCCCGCACGCAGGAAGTCCAGCTCGTCGAGGACGTGCACGCCTTCCCCGGTCACATCGCCTGCGACGCGGCCTCGCGTTCGGAACTGGTGCTCCCCGTCGTCGTCGACGGCCGCCTGCGCGCGGTCTTCGACCTGGACAGCCCCGAACCCGCCCGCTTCGACGCGATCGACGCCGACGGCTTCCAGCGCGCCATCGCCGCGCTCGTCGCCGGGACCGACTGGGCATGAGCCGCCTCGCGCCCGCCCGCCCCCTGGCCCGCCTGGTCACCCGCGCGCTGGCCGCGCTGGGCCTGATCGCCGTCACGATGTCGCCGCTCGCGGCCCGCGCCGCGGAGCTCCGCCTGCGCGTGCTGGAGACCAGCGACATCCACATGAACCTGCTGAACTACGACTACTACCAGGATCGGGAGTCGCAGGAGTTCGGTCTGGCCAAGACGGTGACGCTGATCCACCGCGCCCGCGCCGAGTCGCCCAACAGCCTGCTGTTCGACAACGGCGACCTGCTGCAGGGCAACCCGCTGGGCGACGTGGTGGCCCGCGTCAAGCCGCTCAAGGCCGGTGACATCCACCCGGCCTACAAGATCCTGAACCTGCTGGACGTGGACGCCGCCAATCTCGGCAACCACGAGTTCAACTACGGCCTGCCCTTCCTGCGCCAGGCCATCGCCGGCGCGCAGTTCCCCTACCTGAACGCCAACGTGATGGAGGCCGACGGCCGCCGCCACGCCTTCACGCCCAGCACGCTGCTCACGCGCGAGATGCGCGACGAGTCCGGCAAGACGCACACGCTCAAGATCGGCGTGGTCGGCGTCACGCCGCCGCAGATCCTGGAGTGGGACCGCCAGAACCTCGCTGGGAAGGTCACCGTGATCGACATGGTCGACGCCGCCCGTACGCAGGTCGAGGCGCTGCGCAAGCAGGGGGCGGATCTGGTCGTCGTCATCGCCCACACCGGCATCGACAAGACCGAGCTGCCCAAGCTCTCCGAGAACATGGCCGCCCAGCTCGCCCGGGTGAAGGGCGTGGACGTGCTGCTGCTGGGTCACGCCCACACCGAGTTCCCCGGTCCGAGCTTCGCCGGCTATCCGGGCGTGGACCTCGAGCAAGGCAAGCTCTTCGGCACCCCCGCCGTGATGCCGGGCCGCTGGGGCGACCACCTGGGCATCGTGGACCTGACGCTGACGCAGTCCGGCAAGCGATGGCAGGTGGCGGCCAGCCGCGCCAGCCTGCGCCCGATCTTCGACCGCGCCACCCGCAAGCCGCTGGTCGACGCGGACCCGATGCCGGCCGTCGTCATCGCCAAGGAGCACCAGGCCACGCTGGACTACGTCCGCAGCCAGGTCGCGGTGGCGGACCAGCCCATCCAGAGCTACTTCTCTCAGGTGCTGGATGGCGCCGCGGTGCGCTTGGTCGCCCGCGCGCAACTGGCCTACGCGCTCAAGGCGGTCCAGGGCACGGCGCTGGAGAAGCTGCCGATGCTGTCGGCCGCGGCCCCGTTCAAGAGCGGCGGCCGCCAGGGCTGGACGCAGTACACCGACATCCCGGCCGGTCCGGTCGCGATCAAGCATGTCGCCGACCTGTACGTCTACCCGAACACGGTCAAGGTGCTGAAGCTCAGCGGCGCGCAGGTGCGCGACTGGCTGGAGATGTCCGCCGGCCAGTTCCGCCGCATCGACCCCCAGGGACCGGCGCAGCAGGACGTGGTCGACACCCAGTACCCCAGCTTCAACTTCGACATGATGCTGGGCCAGGACGATGGTCTGCGCTACGCGCTGGACCTGACCCAGCCGGCGCGCTTCGACCGTGACGGCAAGCGGGTGTCGGACGCGCATCGCGTGGTGGACCTGCGCTGGCGCGGCCAGCCGCTGGATGAGCGGGCCGAGTTCCTGGTGGTGACGAACAACTACCGCGCCTTCGGCGGCGGGCACTTCCCGGCGCTGGGCTCGGACAAGGTCGTCGTCGACGCCCCGGACGAGACCCGCGAGGCGGTCGCCCATTTCCTGGCCGCCCAGTCCTCGCTGAGCGCCGCGGTGGGTCAGCCGTCCTGGCGCATCCAGCCAGTGCCGGGCGTGGCGCTGCGCTTCGTCTCCGGCAACGGCGCGATCGCGCACCTGAAGGAGACGCCGCAGGTGACGCTGGTCAAGGACAACGGCGACGGGTCGGCGACCTTCGAGCTGGCGCCCTGATCGGCGCTCGGACGGTGGCCTCGCCCCCGCGGCGCGGCGGCCTCCGGGTCCGCCCGCGAGCGCCTGGGGAAGTCCGGCACCGTCCGGGGAACACGCCAGAAATGCCAACGGCCGCGCGATGCGGCCGTCTTTCATGGCGAGCGGGAACGCCCGCGAGGCTCAGACGTGGATGTCGAGCAGCGAGCCCTCGGCGCGGATCTGGGTCTGCAGCACCCGCAGGTTGCCGACGAAAGCGTAGGTGGCGGATTTCTGCTCGACCAGGTCGGCGGTCAGGTCGGCGCCGGGCTCGGGGAGCTTGGTGACCTGGGTGGTCACGCCATTGCCGTCCTCGGCGGTCTGGGCCTCGATGCGCTCGCGACGGTAGCCCGGCGTGTTCGCGTTGGCCACGTTGTTGGCGGACGCGCGCAGCCGTTCATTCGCGGCGGACATGCCGGACAAGGCGGTCGACAGGCTGATCGTGGACATGGCGGAACCCTCGTACTGCGCTGGCCCGACGTCGTTTCGGCGGGTCTCAAGCGGTCACTCTATTCGCCGTCATCGGCATTTCCCAGCCGATCTTTAGAAAAGAATGGGTTTTTCCCGCCAGTTCTTCACGTCAAAACGCCAGGTATAAACCCTAGTTTCCGGCGATCGGCTACGCCGAGCGGCGCCATGGGACTGCCACGCTCCCACCCTCACCCCGACCCTCTCCCGCCCCGCGGGAGAGGGAGAGGGAGAGGGAGAGGGAAAGGGAAAGGGAAAGGGAAAGGGAAAGGGAGTATCCGGCACCGAGCGTCGTTCTCAGGCCCCCCGCCACCCCGAATCGCCCGGCCCTGCATGGCCCCCTCGCCCGCTTGCGGGAGAGGGCTGGGGTGAGGGTCTTCGGGTTCAGGCGCCCGCCAGCTCCTCATAGCTGCCGCTGGACACGAACACCCGGACGCTGTCGCCGCCAGCGGCCTTGGCTTCAGTGCAGGCGAGCTGACCAGCCCCGAGCACCGCATCCACCGTATCCAGCGAGGGCTGCAGCTGGACCACACCCAGACTGGCCTTCACCCGAGCGCGGTGCAGGCCCCAGCGCAGCCGGTAGGCGGCGATGGCGCCGCGCATCTTCTCGGCCACGATCTGGGCGTAGTGCTGGTCGCAGTCCGGCAGCAGGACGACGAAATGGTCGTTCTCCAGCCGCGCCACCGTGTCGGACGCCCGCACCTTGGTCACCAGCATCTGGCCCAGGCCGTACAGGAAGTGCTCGGCGACCTCCCCGCCCATGCCCTGGACGATGTCGCTGAAGCGATCGATGTCGACGAAGAGCACCGACACCGGCTCATGCCGCCGGCTGCCGACGTGCTCGGCCAGGCGACGCTCGATCTCGCGCCGGTTGGAGAGCTCGGTCACCTCGTCGTGCTTGGCCGACCAGGTCGGCTGCATGCGCTGCGTGCGGGCGGCGGTGACGTCGTCGACGACCCACATCGCCTCGCCCGCTGGATGCTCCCAGTGCACGGGGGTGGCCTGCAGCCGCCCCCAGAAGCGGGAGCCGTCCCGGCGCACGAACTCGATTTCCTCGTCCAGCGGCCGGCCGGCGGCGAAGGCCGCGCCGACGCGGGCCTGCAAGGCCTGCTGGGCGGATTCGGAGACCACCACGCCGCGTTGGTCCTGACCGGTCAGGTCGGTGTCGTCGCCGTGGCCGAAGAGATGGTTGAACTGCTCGCTGACCACCTCGAAGCGGCCGGCGGCCACGAAGGCCACCGCCAGCGGCGCACGCACCAGCAGCGCCCGCATGCGGGCGGCGATGGGATCGGCGGCGTCGTGTTGGGATTGCATGTCGTCTCCTGGGGAATGCCGCAGGTGTACCCGTTTTGGCGGGCGCTGGGAACCCCGGAGAGGACCTCGTTCCGGGGCCGGGGACGGCGGCCCCGCCTCTCGCCGACGACCGAAGGCTCGACCGCCACCTCGGCGCGAGGGCGTCCGGGCCGGGGCCGGACCGTCAGACCGGTGACGGCCTCAGGGCGGCGGCGGCGCGATCTGCTCCGCCCACTCGTACAGGGCGGACAGGATCTCCTGGGCGCGCTCGTCGTCCGACTCCTCGGCCGCCTGGCCGAGCGTGTCGATGCGCTCGAAGAAGGCCTCCAGCGTCTGCGCCCCGCCCTGCCCCAGGTGCAGGCGCTCCGCGCAATGGCGCTCCCAGCGCTCCCGCTCGCCCTCGTTCAGCCATTCGGCGAAGTTGCGGGCGCGGTAGCGGAACAGGATCTCGTCCAGCCGGCCGTCGTCGAAGACCGCCTTGCCCTGCGCGACGCGACCCGCGAGCGCCTCGCCCGACAGCCCGCGCAAGCGCTCCAGCGTGCGCCGGTCCTCGTTGCCGACGAAGCCGCCGTACAGGTCCTCGTCCACGTCGACCGCGGCCGCGCCGCCGCCCGGCCGCTGGAACACCTGCGGCCACAGCCGCGTCAGCTCGCCGCCGCGCGCGGCCAGGATCTCGGCGTTCGCCAGACCGGCGGCGATGTCCAGGCCCCAGCGGCCGGCCATCTCCGGCGACAGGATCTTCAGCGCCGAGATCACGATCGGCGACTTGTTGACATGGATGGTCTTGATCGGCAGCCGGGTCACGCCCTCGGGCAACTCGTCCTGCTTCGTGTACATCCGCAGGCGGATGGTCTCGGCGTCCAGGCCCAGCAGCTCGGACGGATCGGCGGACAGGTCCCAGACGATCAGCTCGTTCTTGTTGGTCGGATGCTGCGCCAGCGGCCACACCAGCGCGATGCAGCCCCGATCCGGCCCGTACATGCCGGAGATGTGCAGGAAGGGCCGATGCGCGCCGATCTCGGCCCACACCGCGTCCTTCTTGCGCAGCTTCAGGCAGAAGTCCCACAGGCGCGGTTGCTGCTGCTTGATCAGGCGGGCCAGCGCGATGGTGGCGCGGACGTCGGACAGCGCATCGTGCGCCGCCTCGTGGGCCAGGCCGTTGGCGGCCGTCAGATGCTCCAGCTTGAAGGACGGCCGGCCGTCCTCGTGCCTGGGCCACTGGATGCCCTCGGGCCGCAGCGCGTAGGCGCAGCGCACCACGTCCAGCAGGTCCCAGCGGCCGCAGTCGTTCTGCCACTCGCGGGCATAGGGGTCGATGAGGTTGCGCCAGAACAGGAAGCGCGTGACCTCGTCGTCGAAGCGGATGGTGTTGTAGCCCAGGCCCACGGTGCCGGGGCGCGCCAGCTCCTCGTGGATGGCGGCGGCGAAGCGGTGCTCGGGCAGGCCCTGCTCGGCGCAGGTCTGGGGCAGGATGCCGGTCAGCAGGCAGGACTCGGGATCGGGCAGCGCGTCGGTGGCGGGCTGGCAGTACACCATCAGCGGATCGCCGATCTCGTTCAGGTCCGCGTCGGTGCGGATGCCGGCGAACTGGGCCGGACGGTCGCGGCGCGGCACGCGTCCGAAGGTCTCGTAGTCGTGCCAGTAGAAAGTCATCTCATGCATGGGCCGGCACGATACCTCACCGGGGCCGCGCGCTCGGTGATACTCCGGCGCCCTCGCCCCGTCGCCCACGGCGCCGCGGGGGCGCCCCCCCCGCAACGACCTCCGACCGCCGATGCCGCTCAGCCACCTGCTCCTGTGCCTGTCGATCGCGATGACCCTGCTGCCCGTGACGGCGCCCTGGCCCTGGCTGGCCACCCTGATCATGGCCGTGACCGCCGGTCAGGTGAACGGGCAGCTCGGGATCGCCGCGCTGGCGCCGATCGGCGCCCTGGCCGCCCTGGCCTGGATGACGATCGCGGCCGCCGGCCGGCCGCGCCGGGAACTGGCCCTGATGCTGCTGATGCTGGTCCTCGGGCTGGCGCTGTCCCTGCACCTGCTGCCGGGCTTCCTGAATCCGACCTACCTGGTGTCCGCCTCCGACCAGCGGGCGCCGACGCTCAAGTACCTGAACTTCGACAAGGGCGTGGCCGGCCTGCTGATGCTGGCCGTCATGGCCACGCAGCAGCGCCGCGTCCGCGTGGCCAGCGCGACGGCCCTGTCGCGCCTGGCGCAGCGGACCGGCACGCCGCCCTGGGCCCTGCCGGCGGTGATCGTGGCCACGCTGGCGGTCCCCTGGTTGCTGGCGGTGGCGTCGGGCATCGGTCAGCCCACGCTGCGCTGGCCCGACAACGCGGGCCTGTTCCTGACGGCCAACCTCTTCCTCACCTGCGTCGCCGAGGAAGCCGCCTTCCGCGGCGTCGTCCAGGGCCTGCTGGCGCGGCGCCTCGGCACCGACCTGCGCACCGCGCGCGGCTGGCTGCCGGTGCTGGTGGCGGCGTTGCTGTTCGGCGCGGCGCACGCGGCGGGCGGGATCGCCTATGTCGGCCTGGCCACGCTGGCCGGCCTGGGCTATGGCCTGGCCTACGCGCTGACCCGCCGCATCGAGGTCGCCATCGGCCTGCATGTCGCCCTGAACGCCCTGGTCTTCACCACCCTGAACCTGCGCGTCGGCTGAGCCCGCCCCGGTTGGTCGCCGGACCCGGGCGTGCCGCCTGCCCTGCCGCCCCACCCCGGTACCGCCACCGTGTGTCTTCCGTGTAGGGATTGTTGCGACATGACGTCCGGCCAGGACGGCTCGCGGGGACTGACGATAATCCGCCGACCTGGACTCGTGCGCCCCTGATGCCGCTGCTTCTTCGAATCGCCCACGCCGTCAAAGCCTTCTTCCTTGCGCTGTGGCGGCGCACCGGGCCGCTGCGCGCCTCGCTGCGCACGCTCCCGGCCTGGAAGCGCATCGCCGTGTGGTCCGGCGCGGGCGTGCTCGCGCTGCTGCTGCTCATCGGCGGCGCGGCCGCCATCATCTGGCCGGGCCTGCCCGACCTGGCGCAGCTGACGGACTACAACCCCAAGCAGCCGCTGCGCGTCTACACCGCCGAGGGCGAGCTGCTGGCCGAGTTCGGCGCCGAGCGCCGCAGCTACCTGCCCATCGACAAGATCCCCAAGGAGATGCAGCAGGCGCTGCTGGCGGTCGAGGACACCAACTTCTACGACCACCAGGGCATCTACGTCCCGGGGATGATGCGGGCCTTCTGGGTCAACCTGTTCTCCTCGTCGCGCAGCCAAGGCGCGTCGACGATCACCCAGCAGCTGGCGCGCGACCTCTACCTGACCAAGCGCAAGCTCTACACCCGCAAGTTCGTCGAGATCCTGCTGGCCTTCAAGATTGAGAGCCAGCTCTCCAAGGACAAGATCCTGGAGATCTACATGAACCAGATCTACCTGGGACAGCGCGCCTACGGCTTCGAGGCCGCCGCCCAGGCCTACTACGGCAAGTCGCTCAAGGACCTGTCGACCGGCGAGATCGCGATGCTGGCCGGCCTGCCGCAGAACCCCTACCGCGCCAACCCGATCAGCAACCTCAAGGCGGCCAAGCGTCGTCAGGCGGTGGTGCTGCAGCGCATGGTGGACGTCGGGATGATCACGCCCGAGCAGGCCACCCACGCCCGCGACGAGCCCCAGAAGCTGCGCACCGCGCAGGACCAGCGGCTCCCGTACGGCCAGTACGCGGCCGAGATGGTGCGCCAGGTCATCCATGCCCAGTACGGCGACGAGGCCTACAGCCGCGGCCTGCGCGTCACCACGACGCTGAAGATGGACGACCAGATCGCCGCGTACAAGGCGCTGCGCCGCACGCTGATGGACTACGAGCGCCGCCGCCCCTGGCGCGGCCCCGAGGCCGACGTCGACCTGCCCGAGGGCATGGACGCCGCCGAGCAGGACGCGGCGATCTCCCAGGCGCTCAACGAGCACCCTGACAACGACGATCTGCGCGCCGCCGTGGTGACGCAGGTCTCGAACAACCGCATCTACGCCTCGCTGCAGGACGGCGACGACATCGAGATCCGCGGCGAGGGCGTGCGCTCGGTGCAGTCGGCGCTGTCGGAGAAGGCCAAGCCCAACCTGCGCATCCAGCGCGGCTCCATCATCCGGGTGCTGCGCGGCGCGCCGACCAAGGACTTCCCCAAGGGCGCCTGGGCGGTGACGCAATCGCCCGAGGCCGAGGGCGCGCTGGTCTCGGTCGAGCCCGACACCGGCCGCATCCTGGCGCTGGTGGGCGGCTTCGACTTCAATCGCAACCAGTTCAACCACGCGACCCAGGCCTGGCGCCAGCCGGGCTCCAGCTTCAAGCCCTTCCTGTACTCGATGGCGATGGAGAACGGCGCCAGCCCGGCCACGCTGGTGGACGACGCGCCCTTCGTCCAGGGCGACTGGGCGCCGCGCAACTCGGACGGCCAGTACGACGGCCCGATGACCCTGCGCCAGGCGCTGGCCAAGTCCAAGAACATGGTCACCATCCGGCTGCTGGAGCAGTTCACGCCGGATCGCGGCCGGTCCTGGGCCGGCAAGTTCGGCATCGACGTGGACAAGCAGCCGTCCAACCTGACGCTGGCGCTGGGCTCGGGCTCGGTGACGCCGCTGCAGATGGCCAGCGCGTATTCGGTCTTCGCCAACGGGGGCTACCTGCTCAAGCCGCTGCTGGTCACGAAGATCGTCGACGCGCAGAACCAGGTGCTGTTCCAGGCCGAGCCCGAGACGCTCACCGAGGACCGCCGCGCCATCAGCGAGCGCAACGCCTACCTGACCGGCTCGCTGCTGCACGAGGTGGCGGTGCGCGGCACGGCCTACCGCGCGAGCGCCGCGCTCAAGCGCTACGACCTGTACGGCAAGACCGGCACGACCAACGACGCGGTGGACGCCTGGTTCGCGGGCTTCCAGCGCCGCGTGGCCACGGTGGTCTGGATCGGCTACGACCAGCCCCGCAGCCTGGGTCAGGGCGAGTCCGGCGGCGGCGTGGCCCTGCCGGCCTGGATCGACTACATGCAGGTGGCGCTCAAGGGCGTCGCCCCGTCGGAGATCCAGCCGCCGAGCGAGGGCGTGACCCAGCAGGAAGGTCCGTTCGGACCGGACTGGGTCTACACCGAGTTCGCCGGGGACGCCGGGCTCAAGACCATCGGCCCGATGCCGCCCGCGCTGGGCGCGTCGGACGCCGCCTCGGCGCCCCCAGGCGCCGAGGGCGCGCTGCAGCCGCCGGGCGCGGGCACGCCGCCGGCCCCTGGTGCGGCGGGGGCGCTGCAGCCCTTGCCGCCCAAGCCGGCATCCTCGGGCGTGGCCCCGTCCTGGTGGGCCGGAGAGAAGGGAGGCTGAGATGCGAGTGAAGCAGACCACCCCGGGCGCCCTCGGCGCCCTCCTCCTGGCCGCCGCGCCCGTCTGGGCCGCGGACGCGCCCGACGACGCGATCGAGCCGGACCAGCCCGGCATCGTCGAGTCGAGCAGCACCGTCGGCAAGGGCAAGGTGCTGATCGAGACCGGCCTGGGCTACCAGCGCGACAAGAGCGACGGCGTGCGCAGCCGGCTGTGGTCGACGCCGACCCTGCTGCGCTTCGGCTTCGCGCAGGACTGGGAGTTCCGCGTCGAGACCGACGGCTACCAGCGCCTGCGCGCGACCGACGCGAACGGCACCTCGACCGCAAGCGGCTGGGCCGACACGGCGCTGGGCGTGAAGTGGCACGTGCAGGACGCCGACGGCGACACCGGCAAGCCCGGCCTGGCGTGGCTGCTGCACGTCGACATGGACAGCGGCTCCGCGGCCTTCCGCGGCAACGGGGTGCGCCCCTCGCTGCGCCTGACGGCGGAATGGGACTTGCCGCACGACTGGTCCGCCGGCCTGATCGGCGGCCTGTACCGCGACCGCCGCGACGACGGCGGTCACTTCATCGGCGGCATTCTGGGCGCCTCGCTGGGCTGGCCCATCAACGACCGCTGGAAGGGCTATGTGGAGATCGCCGGCGACCAACTGGCCTCCAACCGCAATGGGGGCCGGAGCATCTCCGCCGGCACCGGCGTGACCTGGCTGGTCGACAAGCGGCTGCAGCTCGACGCCTCCCTCAATCGCGGCCTGACGAAGCAGACCGCCGACTGGGTGCTGGGGCTGGGCGTGTCCGTCGGGTTCTGACGCGCGGGCCGCTCGCCCGGGCCACCGGATCGACGGAGCGGCGCCGAACTGCTCGGAGCGCCGACGCCGAGGCCTCGCCACCGATCCTCGGTGGCCGAAGTCATTTCGCGGGCCGGCCAGATGACGTACAAAGCCGGCTGTCGTTTCAGCCGGCCTCACGCCTCGTGTCCATGCGCCTCTCCGCCCTCTTCCCGGTCCGCCTCGCCCTCGCCTCGCTGGCGCTCGCCGTCCTGCCCTCGGCCTGGGCCGGTCCCGCCAGCGGCACCTTCACCGCCTCGCGCGCCTGCGAGGCCTTCCAGTCCTTCCGCAAGAGCACCAATCCCGGTGACGTGAAGCTGTCCCCGGGCACGGGCTACGCGATCCTCGAGTCCCACGACGCCGGCTGGACCCGCGTCCAGGTCCCCGGCGCCAAGCCCGCCGAACGCTGGGTCGCCAACGACTGCGGCAGCGGCGCGAGCACCTCGTCCTCGCCCGCCGGCAACACGGGCGGCACCGCCCCGGGCGCGCCGATGCCGGCACCGGTGTCGGGCCGCGCGGTCTGCCAGACGCCGGACCAGTACGACGGCTTCGTGCTGGCGATGTCCTGGCAGCCGGGCTTCTGCGAGTGGACGCCCGGCGGCAAGCGCGGCAAGCCCGAGTGCGAGGCCATGGAATCCGGCCAGCTGACGGTGACCCACCTGACCCTGCACGGTCTGTGGCCCAACCGCCAGAGCTGCGGCATCAGCTACGGCAACTGCGGCGGCGCGCCGCTGAAGCTGTCCAAGGAGACGGTGGCCTACATCGGCCCGTGGATGCCCAACTTCCTGTACGAGAGCAAGTTCGGCCAGTACGAATGGGCCAAGCACGGCACCTGCCAGACGACGCTGGACGCCGACGCCTACTTCCGCCGCGCGGTCGATCTGGTCAAGCAGGTCGACGAGTCCGCGCCGGGCCAGTACATCCGGGCCAACATCGGCGGGACGATCTCGCGCAAAGCCTTCTACGAGAAGCTCAAGGACGCCACCGGCAGCGACCAGTACCGCGACAGCGTGACCCTGCTGTGCTCGGGCCGCTACCTGACGGAGATCCGCGTGCGCCTGCCGCGGGACTACAAGGCGGGCGGCTCGCTCAAGGAGCTGCTGGGCGACACCCCGCAGCGCGGCGGCGGCGAGACCTGCAAGGGCGACGACATCCGCATCGAGGCCAGCGGGCGACGCTGACGCGTCCACGCCCGCGCGCCGGGACACCCACCGCGGCTCGACCGCGCCCATGGCGTCCAGCGGGGCCGGGCTGATCGGGGTGGCGAGGCTCCGAGACGCGCGCTGTCGCCGTCCTTTCACGGGTGTGTCACGGGAGACGATCAACCTGCGACCCGATGCGCCCGGGTCCGTTCCACGCCAGCCTGCACTCGCGCCACGTCCGTCAGGTCGTGGCGCTGCTGCTTGCCGTGGCGATGCTGGTGTACGGCTCGGGGGGCGCGCTGCTCGCGGCCAAGGGCCCCACGCACCACCACCGCGACGACGCGCCGCATGGACACCTGCACTTCGCGATGTTCTCGTGGAAGGCGATGGTCCATGAGGGCCTGAGCCAGCTGCTCGGTGCGTGGACGACGACGCCCCCGATGAAGGCCGCGCGGGTCGACGTCCACCGGACGCTCGACACGCCGGTCCACGACGACGATCACCCCCACGCGTCGACCCGAGTCGCGGCGGCCCAGGTCCAGGTCCAGGTCCAGGTCCAGGTCCAGCCTCATGTCCCGCCGCATTCCCCGCTCCATTTCCACGGCGACACCGAGCGCCATCACCACGACGCCCGCGACGGCAGCGTGGTGGTCGATGCGGATCCGCACGCGAGCGACGGTTCGACGCTGCTCGCCGCGCTGAGCCTGCCCATCGCCCCACCGGTCCAGGCACTCCGCCTGCCGTCTCCGCGCGCCAACGGCCGTTGGCAGCCCGCCGCCAGCGACCGCTGGGACGACGCCTCGCTTCCGCTCCTGAGGCGTCCTCCCCGGGTCTGAGTCCGCCCCTGGGCCGGCCGTCCTCGCGCGCCCCGCGGTCGTCGATCCGTTCGACGCCGCAGGCGTGCGAGACGGCCGCATGACCTGACCCTTCCGCACCGACCGCACGCCCGCAGGCCTGGCCCTGCCCCATGCGTCGTCGAGGCGGACCCAGCGCGCGATCGCCCTCACCGGCCGTCCGCGGGGAGATATTGCGATGAATTCCACGATGGGCGGCCCGCAGGACGCGGGTCTGCTGGAGGCCGGGCGGCGGCTCGGCCACGACCTGTGCCGGATGACCCGATGGGAGCGCGACGCGGGCTGGCCGACGGCCGTGCTCGAGGGCTTCGACGAGGCCCTGCATCGGCGCCCCGGCCGTGGCGGCGCCGACCGCTTCGAACGCAAATGGCTGCAGCTGCGCCTGAGCGCCCTCGCCCGCGGCCGGCTGGTGGCGGACGACGTCACCCCGGACCTGCTGCGCGAGCTCGACATCGAGGTCTGCCCGGTGACGCGCCGCCGCCTGACGCATGGCGCGCAAGGTCCCGACGACTGGTCGGTGGACCGGCTCAACAACGACGGCGCCTACGCGGCGGGCAACCTCGCGCTGATGAGCGCCATGGCCAATCGCGCGAAAGGCACCCGCGGCTTCGACGAGGTGCTCGCGCTGGCGGGAGCGCCGCACGCGACGCACGGCCTGCGACCGGACGCCTGGCGGCGACTGGCCGCGCTGATGCTGGGGCCCGCCTTCGTCGATCGTCCCCGGGCGGCGCCGTTGCTGCCGCTGTGCGCGCCGCTGCCCTGCCGCTCGGTGCGGCTGGGCGTCCAGCAGATCCAGCGCCTGTTCACCGTGCACGCGAGGCAGCAGTCGGGGAAGAACCATTTGATCCGGCGCTTCCGGGCGAGCTGTCCCTCGCAGGCCGCGCTGTGGCGGCTGGAGGCGCTCGCCGAGGCGCTGCACCAAGCCTTCAAGTCGCTCGACGCCGAGGAGGAGCCCTGGGACGTCTGGCTGCGGCCGAGCACCCTGGAGGCGCTGGCGCGCTGGAACGACGCGCTCGGCGAGCGCGGTCAGCGCCTGGCGGTCCGCCTCGCGGGTGAATGGTCCTCGGCGACGCGCGAGTCGCCGGTCACGCTGCGGACCTGGAGTCTCGCCACCGGCGGCTACGCCAGCCGCGCGGCCGGCGCGGTCGGCACCGGCGCGGATCTCCCGATCCGCCCGGCGCCGCGTCCGTCGCTCAGCGCTTCTTGACGATGACGCTGCCCACCGAGTACCCGGCGCCGAAGGAGCAGATGACGCCCAGGTCGCCCGACTTCAGGTTGCCGCGGTGCTCGTGGAAGGCGATCACCGAGCCGGCCGAGGCCGTGTTGGCGTAGGTGTCCAGGATCAGCGGCGCGATCTCCGCGCCGGCCTCGCCGCCGACCAGCTTCTTGATGACCAGCTGGTTCATGCCCAGGTTGGCCTGGTGCAGCCAGTAGCGGCTCACGTCCGTCGGCTGGATGTGCAGCGTCGCCAGGTGGTTCTCGATGTGGGCGGCCGCGATGGGGACCACTTCCTTGAACACCTTGCGGCCTTCCTGGCGGAAGGTCTTGTCGCGCGCGTCCGGATCGCTGTCCTCGGCCTTGTTCATGAAGCCGAAGTTGTTGCGGATGTTGTTGGAGAACTGGGTCGCCAGCTTGGTGCCCAGGATGCTCCACTGCTCCGGCGCGGTCGCCAGATCGGCGCGCTCGACCAGGATGGCCGTGCACACGTCGCCGAAGATGAAGTGGCAGTCCCGGTCCTTCCACTCCAGGTGGGCCGAGGTGATCTCCGGATTCACGATCAGCACGCACTTGGAGGCGCCCGAGCGCACCGCGTTGTAGGCCTGCTCCAGCGCGAAGGTGGCCGACGAGCAGGCCACGTTCATGTCGAAGCCGTAGCCGCCCGCGCCCAGCGCCTGCTGGATCTCGACCGCCATCGCCGGGTAGGCGCGCTGCATGTTGGCCGCGGAGCAGAACACCGCGTCCACGTCCTGGGGCTGCCTGCCGGCGGCGGCCAGCGCCTTACGGGCGGCGTCCACGGCGATCTCGGCCATCAGCGAGAGCTGGTCGTCGGCGCGTTCCTCGAAGCGCGGGTACATGCGGGTCGGATCCAGCACGCCGTCCTTCTCGATCACGTAGCGCTGCTTGATGCCGGAGGCCTTCTCGATGAACTCGACGTTGGAGTGGACCAGCGCCTCGCGCGTGCCGGCGGCGATCGCCTCGGCGTGCTGCGCGTTCTGCAGGTCCACGTAGCGGTTGAAGGCCTCCACCAGCTCGGCGTTGGTGATGACGTGGGGAGGCTGATAAAGGCCGGTACCGCTGATGACGACGTCGTGCATGTGCTTGTCTTTGCGTGGCGCCCCGGGGATGGGGCCAAGGGGCGCAAGTTTAGCGAACTGCGTCCAAAAGCCCCCGATCCGTGCATGTTGCACCGCAACGCGGCACGGGCTCCCGTGGTCATGCGTAGAATGAGCCACCGGGCCCAAATTTTGGGACCCGGTTTTTTTTGGCCGGGTCCCAAGTCAAGCGCTCGCAGCCCAGGGCATGCACTGCATCAACGCAGCCCGACATTGCGACTTTGGACCATGGAAATCTTTGACTACGACAACATCCTGCTGCTGCCCCGCAAGTGCCGCGTGGACAGCCGCGGCGAGTGCGACACCTCCGTCGAGTTCGGCCCCCGGCGCTTCAAGCTGCCGGTCGTGCCGGCCAACATGAAGACGGTGGTGGACGAGTCCATCACCGAATGGCTGGCCGCCAACGGTTACTTCTACGTGATGCACCGCTTCGACCTGGACGCGATCAAGTTCGCCCGGACGATGCGCGACAAGGGCCTGATGGTCTCGCTCAGCGCCGGCGTGAAGGACGCGGACTACGCCCTGATCGACCGCCTCGCCGCCGAGGGCCTGGGCGCCGACTACATCACCATCGACATCGCCCACGGTCACGCGGACTCCGTCCAGCGCATGATCGGCCACATCAAGCGCAAGCTGCCCGACACCTTCGTCATCGCCGGCAACGTCGGCACGCCCGAGGGCGTGATCGACCTCGAGAACTGGGGCGCGGACGCCACCAAGGTCGGCATCGGCCCGGGCAAGGTCTGCATCACGCGGCTGAAGACCGGTTTCGGCACCGGCGGCTGGCAGCTGTCGGCGCTGAAGTGGTGCGCGCGCGTGGCCACCAAGCCCATCGTGGCCGACGGCGGCATCCGCCACCACGGCGACATCGCCAAGAGCGTGCGCTTCGGCGCGTCGATGGTCATGATCGGCTCGCTGTTCGCCGGTCACGAGGAGTCGCCCGGCCAGACCGTCGAGGTCGACGGCAAGCGCTACAAGGAGTACTACGGCTCCGCGTCCGACTTCAACAAGGGCGAGTACAAGCACGTCGAAGGCAAGCGCATCCTCGAGCCGGTCAAGGGCCACCTGGCCGACACGCTGCGCGAGATGGAAGAGGACGTGCAGAGCTCCATCTCCTACGCCGGCGGCCGCGCGCTGGCCGACCTGCGCAAGGTGAACTACGTGGTCCTGGGCGGCGAGAACGCCGGCGAACACCTGTTCATGTGAGCCCGGCGGCGCGCCCCGGGCCTTCTCTCCCGAGAACGGCTTCAGGCGCGCCCGCCCTGCGCGGCGGCCCCGTCCGGGGCCCCGCGCGGGATCGACGCGCCGTGCGGCTTGTCGATCCGTCGCCGTAGCGGCGTCAGCCGCCCGTCTTCACTCGGCCTTGAGCAGCAGCTGCTGCACGCTGGAGAAGTCCAGCCCGCCGCGGCCCGCGCGGCTGTTGAGCGCGTAGAGATTGCGCGCCAGCTCGCCCAGCGGGACCGCGGCCCCGGTGCCCAGCGCGGCCTCGACGGCCAACCCCAGGTCCTTGAGCATCAGGTCGTTGCCGAAGCCACCGCTGTAGCCCCGCGACGCGGGGGCTTCCGGCTTCACGCCGGGCCAGGGGTTGCAGACCTCGGTCGCCCAGCTTCGGCCGGTGCTGACGGCCATCATGGCCGACAGCGCCTGCGGATCCAGCCCGTGCGCCACGCCCAGCGCCAGCGCCTCGCCGGTGACGGCCATGATCACGCCCAGCGCCATGTTGTTGCAGAGCTTGGCCACCTGACCGGCGCCCGACGCACCCATGTGGAAGATGTTCTTCCCCATCGCCTGCAGCACCGGACGCGCGCGTTCCAGCGCCGCGGCGTCGCCGCCGACGATGAAGGTCAGCGTGCCCGCCGCCGCGCCCGCCACGCCGCCGGACACCGGCGCGTCCAGCATCGCCAGGCCGCGATCGGCCGCCGCCTTGGCCACGCGCTGCGCGCTGGCGGGGGCGATGGTGCTGCAGTCGATGACCAGGGCGCCGGCCGGGATCGCCGCCATCAGCGCGCCGTCGCCGAGGTACAGGCCCTCGACGTGCCGGCTGGCCGGCAGCATCGAGATCACCACCGACGCGCCCTCCACCGCCGCCAGCGCCGACGGCGCGACCGCCACGCCGGCCTCGCGTGCCTTCCGCAGCGCGTCCGCGCTCAGGTCGAAGGCGGAGACGGCGTAGCCGTGCTTCGCCAGGTTGGCCGCCATCGGGCCGCCCATGTGGCCCAGGCCGATGAAGGCGACGCGCGCGCCGCCCGTGTGGTTCGTGTTGCTCATGCGGGTCTCCTTGTTGTCGATCGATCCGCCGCCCTCGCGGCCGTCATGACGGCCTTCGCCGCCGTGGCGCCCGGCCGGGGCCGGACTGTTCCGATGGATGCTCGTGAAAGGCCGGCGGAACCTGCCGGCCGATGCTCGGTGGATGCGGGGGTTCCGCGGGATGGTGCCGCGCTCAGCGCAGATCCGCCAGCGGATGCTCGCCCTCGAAGCGCGGCTTGAGCAGCTGGTCCACATGCGCGTCGCCGTGACCGTCCACCACGCCGCCTTGCCAGCGCGGGTTCTTGTCCTTGTCGACCAGCAGCGCCCGCACGCCCTCGGCGAAATCGGGATGCACGCAGCAGCCCACCGAGGCCTGGTACTCGAGGCGGAAGACCTCCGCCAGCGAGGCCTGGCGCAGACGCCGCTGCAACGCGATGGCCAGCACCGCCGAGGTCGGCGACCCCTTCTGGAACGCCGCGCCGGCCGTGGCCAGCCAGGTGTCCGATTCGCAGGCCAGCGATCGCAGCCGCGGCGCGATCGTCGCGAGGCTGTCGTGCGGACCGATCAGCGCATCGATGCGCTCGCGGTGCGCCGCCAGCTGCGAGGGCGCGAGCGAGAGCTCCGCCTGCGGCAGCGCGCGCAGCACGTCGTCGAGCTGCTCCGCGTCGGCCGCGTGCTCGCCGTGCCACTTCGCGGCGGCGATGGCCTCGAGCATCACGCCATGGTCCTCCGCGCGCGCGGCGCGATCGGCCAGGCCCGCCCACAGCGCGTCGGCGGCGTTCAGCGGCGCGCCGGTCAGCGCGAGGAACAGACCCGTTCGCCCCGGCAGGCGCGACAGGAACCAGCTGCCGCCCACGTCGGGATACAGACCCAGCGTGATCTCGGGCATCGCGAGCCGGCTTCGCGGCGTGACGACGCGGTGCGAGGCGCCCGCCATCAGGCCGATGCCGCCGCCCATCACGATGCCGTGGCCCCACACCAGGAAGGGCTTGGGATAGCGGTGGATCAGGTAGTCGAGGCGGTACTCGCGCTCGAAGAACTCGGCGGCCTCGGGCGGCACCTTGCCCGCGCCGGCCGCGCGCATCGCGCGGTACAGGCCGACCACGTCGCCGCCGGCGCACAGCGCCTTCTCGCCGGCGCCGTCCAGCACCACGCCGACGACGGTCGGATCCTCGGCCCAGGCGGTCAACTGCGCGTACAGCAGGTCGACCATCTCCAGCGTCAGCGCGTTCAGGCTGGCCGGCGCGTTCAGCGTCGCGTGGCCGAAGCGGTGGCCGGACGCCGTCACCAGCGTGCGGAACAGCACCGGCGCGGAGGCCACGTCCTGGCCCTCGACCTTGGCTTCGTTCCTGGAAGCTTCCTTCAACTGCGTCATCCCGTCGTCCTCAACGATTGCGCCACTGGGGGCTGCGCTTGCCCAGGAAGGCCTGCACGCCTTCGCGCTGGTCCTCGGTGTCGAACAAGGCCACGAAAGCCTCGCGCTCGGCCGGCAGCCGCGACCACGGCGCCGCGTGGCGCGCGCCCTGGATCAGTTGCTTGCAGGCGGCCACGCTGGTGGGGCTTTGCGCCTGCACGCGCTCGGCCCATTGCAGCGCCTTGGCCAGCGACTCGCCCTTGGCCGCGATCTCGTCGGCCAGGCCGATGCGCAGCGCGGTCTCCGCGTCCACGCGCTCGCCCAGCAGCACCATGCGCTTGGCCCAGCTCTCGCCCACGGTCCAGCTCAGCCACTGCGTGCCGCCCGCGCAGGGCAGCAGACCGACGGTGGCCTCGGGCAGCGCCATGACGGCGTGCGACTCGGCGATGCGCAGGTCGCAGGCGAGCGCGCATTCCAGCCCGCCGCCCATCGCGTAGCCGTTGATCGCCGCGATGCTCACGCCGCGGAAGCCCGCCAGCGCCTCGAAGGCCTCGCCGAAACGCTTGGCCATGGTCGCCGCGCGGCCCTTGTCGCCATCGGCGAAGAGCTTCAGATCGGCGCCGGCGCTGAAGAACTTCTCGCCATCGCCGGTGATCACCAGCGCGTAGATGTCGCGATCGGCGTCGAGATCGCCCACCAGGCGGGTCAGCGCGCTCAGGCTGTCGGCGGTCCAGGTGTGGGCGGGCGGATTCGTCAGCGTGACGATCGCGGTGTGGCCGCGCTTCTCCACGCGCAGGCCGGCGTAGCCGTCCGGCGTGGCGCTCGTCGTGGGGGTCGAATCGGTCATGGGGTTCTCTCTGCTCTGCGGCTCCGCGTCGATCTCGGGGCGACTTCCGGCCGGTGTCGTGCCGAGGTCGCGTGGAGGGCCGCGTCGATGAAGGGCAAGCGCCCCGTCGTCGGGGCGCTCGCGGAAGGGTTCAGCGGATGGTCTCGGGCGCCTGGTCCTGCAGCATGCGGCGCGCGACGATCACCCGCATGATCTCGTTCGTGCCCTCCAGGATCTGGTGCACGCGCGCGTCGCGCAGCAGGCGCTCCAGCGGGTATTCGCGGATGTAGCCGTAACCGCCATGGATCTGCAGCGCCTCGTTGCAGACGTTGAAGCCCAGGTCCGTCGCCAGCCGCTTGGCCATCGCGCAATAGACCTGCGCGTCGGGCGACTTCGCATCCAGCTTGGATGCGGCCAGCCGCACCATCTGGCGCGCGGCCACCAGCTCGGTCGCCATGTCGGCGAGCTTGAACTGCAGCGCCTGCATGTCGGCCAGCGGGCGACCGAACTGGCGGCGCTCGTGCATGTAGCGCTGCGCCGCGGTGAGCGCGCCCTGCGCCGCGCCGACCGAGCAGGTGGCGATGTTGATGCGCCCCCCGTCCAACCCCTGCATCGCGATGCGGAAGCCCTGCCCTTCCTCGCCCAGCAGCTGCGAGGCCGGGACCCGCACGCCGTCGAAAGCGATGGCGCGCGTGGGCTGGCTGTTCCAGCCCATCTTGTCTTCCTTGCGGCCGTACTGGATGCCGGGGCTGTCGGCCTCGACGAGGAAGGCGGAGATCCCGTCCGCGCCCGGACCGCCCGTGCGGGCCATCACCACCAGCACGTCGGTCGAGCCGGCGCCGGAGATGAAGGCCTTGCCGCCGTCGATCACGTAGACGTCACCGTCCTTGCGCGCGCTGGTGCGCAGCGAGGCCGCGTCCGAGCCCGCGCCGGGCTCGGTCAGGCAGTACGAGGCGAGCTTCTCGCCGCTGCACAGCGCCGGGCCCCATCGCTCGACGACTTCCGGCGTGCCGAAGGTCGCCACCATCCACGTCGCCATGTTGTGGATGCTGATGAAGGCGGTCGTCGAGGGGCAGGCCGCGGCCAGCTCCTCGAACACGATGGTCGCGTCCAGGCGCGGGACGCCCAGACCGCCCGCCGCTTCGGGGGCGTACAGGCCGCAGAAGCCCAGCTCGCCGGCATGGCGCAGCGCCTCGCGCGGGAAGATCGCCTGCGCGTCCCACTCCGCGGCGTGCGGCGCCATCTCCGAGCGGGCGAAATCGCGCGCCGCCTGCTGGAAGGCCAGCTGCTGTTCGTTCAGTTCGAAGTCCATCGGGACCTCACTTCAGGCTGATCGTCGTGTTGACGCCCCCGGTCGAGGCGTCGTCGAACCAGCGCGCGGTGACGGTCTTGGTCTGGGTGTAGAACATGATCACCTGCTTGCCGTAGGGGCCCAGGTCGCCCAGCTTGCTGGCGCGCGAGCCGGTGAAGGAGAACAGCGGGACCGGCACCGGGATGGGCACGTTGATGCCCACCTGGCCGACGTCGATCTCTTCCTCGAAGCGGCGCGCCGCGGCGCCCGACTGCGTGAAGATGGCCGTGCCGTTGCCGTTGGGGTTGGCGTTGATCATCGCGATCGCCTCGTCCATGGTCTCGGCTTCCGCGACGCACAGGACCGGGCCGAAGATCTCCTGGTCATAGATGGTCATGCCGGGCTTCACGCCGCTGAAGATCGTCGGGCCGACGAAGTTGCCGTCCTTGAGCGCGGCGTCCAGCGACGGCTTGCGGCCGTCCAGCGACAGCGTGGCGCCGTCCTCGATGCCGCGGGCGATCAGGTGCTCGACGCGGTCGCGCGCGGCGCAGGAGATCAGCGGACCGACGTCGGTGCCGGCCGCGTCGCCGGCGCCGATCTTCAGGCCGCGGGCCTTCTCGACCAGCTCGGGCAGCCAGTCGCGCGCCGCGCCCACCAGCACCGCCACCGACACCGCCATGCAGCGCTGACCGGCCGCGCCGAACGAGGCGCCGGCCAACGCGTTGAGCGTCTGCTCCTTGTGCGCGTCGGGCATCACGATGGCGTGGTTCTTCGCGCCCATCATGCATTGCACGCGCTTGCCGGCCTTGGTCGCGCGGTCGTGCACCAGCGTGCCGACGCGGGTCGAGCCGACGAAGGACACGGCCTTGATGTCGGGGTGGTCGCACAGCGTGTTGACGACGGATTCGCCGCCGTGCACCACGTTGAGCACGCCCTTGGGGATGCCGGCCTCGAGCGCCAGCTCCACCAGGCGCATCGTGACCATCGGGTCCTGCTCGGAGGGCTTGAGCACGAAGGTGTTGCCGGTGGCGATGGCCATCGGGAACATCCACAGCGGGATCATCGCGGGGAAGTTGAACGGGGTGATGCCGGCGCACACGCCCAGCGGCTGCAGCAGGGTATAGGTGTCGACGCCACCGGCCACGTTGTGGGCCAGCTCGCCCATCTGCAGGCTGCCGATGTTGGCGGCGTGCTCCACCACCTCCAGCCCGCGGAACACGTCGCCCTCGGCGTCCGCCAGGGTCTTGCCCTGCTCGGCGGTCAGCGTCGCGGCCAGCGACTTCATGTTCTCGCGGATCAGCTGCTGGTACTTCAGGAAGATGCGGGCGCGCTGACCGATGGGGGTCTTGCGCCAGGTCTTGAAGGCCTCGCGGCCGGAGGCGATGGCGGCCTCGACTTCCTCGGCCGTGGCCATGGGCACGCGGGCCAGCACCTGCTGCGTCGCCGGGTTGATCACGTCGCGCCATTCGGTGGTGCGCGACTGGACGAATTCGCCGTTGATCAGCAGCGGGATGCGGGGCAGGTCGTCGCGGGTCATGGAAGTCTCCAAAGGGTTTATAGAATTCACACGAAATTTATCCACACCTTTCACAAGACGCCAGAGGAAAGCCCCTGTCGCCCTCTCTGAAAGCCTTGCAAGAAGGCGAACCTGCGAATCACTTCGCAAGGATCCAGTGAAGGGTGTGGAATCGGTGAAATCCATCGGGAAGACGACCATGAAGTCCACGAGAAGCGCCTCCGCCCTCCCCGGCGAGGCTCCCGGCACCGGCGCGGCGGGCGGCGGATCGGGCGGCGGCGGCTCCGGCGGCTCGCGCAAGCTCTTCGTCGGCGCGCGGGTGCGGCGCCTGCGCGAGCAGCTGGAATGGAACCAGAGCCAGCTCGCCGCGCGGCTGGGGCTGTCCTTGAGCTATGTCTCGCAGATCGAGACCAACCAGCGCCCCGTCACCGCCAGCGTGCTGCTGAAACTGGCCGAGGTCTTCGGCGGCGACATCGCGCAGTTCTCCGAGGAGCAGGACCAGCGCCTGCTCGCCGAGCTGGACGCGGCGCTGCGCGACCGGACGGTGGTGGGCGGCGCGATCTCGCCGGCGCAGGTGGCGCGGATGGTCGAGCAGGCGCCCGAGCTGGCCGAGGCCTTCGTGGCGCTGCACCAGCGGCACCTGCGCCTGCAGGAGGAACATGCGCTGCTGGTCGACCGCTATTACGGCGAGGAAGGGGCGCCGGACGAATGGCTGGCGGCCTCGCGCGCGGAGCCGCTGCCGCACGAGGCGGTGCGGGACTTCTTCAACCGGCACAACAACTACCTCGACGATCTGGACCATCGGGCCGAGCGGCTGGCGGCGGAGCTGTCGCTCTCCCCCACGCACCGCGCGGGGCCGCTGCGCGAGCTGATGCTGCGGCGCTGCGGCGTGTCGGTGGACCTGGACGCGAGCGAGGGCGACGGCGCGCTGCTGCGCCACTTCGACGCGCGCCGCCGCCGGCTGCGCTTGCCCGGTCACCTGACCGACGCGCAGCAGGCCTTCCAGATCGCCACGCAGTACGCGTTGCTGGCGGAGTCCGCCGCCATCGACACCGCCCTGCACGATGCCGGCTTCCAGGACGACGCCACGCGGGCGCTGGCGCGTCAGGGCGTGGCCCACTACTTCGCGGGCGCGCTGCTGCTGCCCTACGGCGCCTTCCTGACCGCGGCGCGCGGCTGCCGCTACGACCTGGAGCTGCTGCAGCAGCGCTTCCACGTCGGCGTGGAGACGGTCTGCCATCGGCTCTCGACGATGCAACGCCCCGGCGCGCGCGGCGTCCCGTTCTACTTCGTCCGCGTGGATCAGGCGGGCAACATCTCCAAGCGGCAGAGCGCCACGACCTTCCACTTCGCGCGGCACGGCGGGGCCTGTCCGCTGTGGCACGTGCACGAGGCCTTCGCGCAGCCGGGCCGCATCCTGACGCAGGTGGCGGAGATGCCCGACGGCAGCCGCTTCTTCGGCATCGCGAGGACCATCGAGCGGCACGGCAGCGGCGGGTATCACGCGCAGAAGAAGCACTTCGCGATCGGGCTGGGCTGCGACGTGGCGCACGCGCGGGACCTGGTCTACGCCGACGGCACCGCGCTGGACGCGAGCGCCCCGGCCGTGCCCATCGGCCCGGGCTGTCGCACCTGCCCGCGCGAGCATTGCGTGCAGCGCGCCTTCCCGCCGGCCGGCAAGCGGCTGGTGGCGGACAACGACCGGGAGTCGCTGGTGTCGTACCGGTTCACCGGCGGCGCCTGAGCCCCGCGCGGCCGACGCCTCCGCGCGGCCGGACGCATCGGTCCCCATGAGCATCGCGCGAGGGACAAGCACACCCGGCGTGGCGCGGACGCATCAGTGGGCTCGCTAAGATCCCGCCCCGTTGGTGCTCGCTGCCGGAATCCTCCGGCGCAGTTCAACGGGAATCAGGAAGGGCCGCGCCCATCGCGGCCGAGGCCCCAACCTGAGCTGCCCCCGCAACGGTAAGCGGAAGGCGCGCACGACGTCCGATCCGGACCTCGACGGCGCGCGGCACGTGTCCTGAGACCACTGGGCTCGCCGCCCGGGAAGGCGACACGGGTTCGATTCCGACAGCCCGGATACCGGCCAACAGGCGGAGCCGCCGCATGCGCCCCAGGCGCGCGGTGCTCCATGTCGCATGCGACCGCGGGGAAGCGGTCCAGTGCAGCCCTCGCAGTTCCTCTTCGCCATGCAGCCCATCCTGTCCCGCGCCGCGTCGTCCCTCGCGCGTCCGTCCTCGCGTCCGTCCACCCACGTCTCGGCCCTCGCCACGCGCGGCGCCCTGACCGCCCTCTCCCACGCCGCCCTGCTCGCGCTCGGCGCCGTGCCCGTCGCCGCGCTGGCGCAATCGAGCAGCTCGCCGCTGGATCGCGTCGTCGTCACCGGCACGCGCGAAGCGCAGCCGCTGAGCAAGAGCGTCGCCGACATCGTCCTGATCGACGCAGAGACGCTGCGCGACGGCGGCGCCGACACCGTCGAGGAAGCCCTGCGCCGCTACGCCGGCCTGCAGATCACCCGCAACGGCGGCCCGGGCCAGAGCGCCGGCTACCTGATCCGCGGCAACAACGCCAGCGGCGCGATCGTGCTGGTGGACGGCGTGCGCGTGGGTTCGGCCACGCTGGCCCAGACCGCCTTCGAGGCCATGAGCCTGGCCCAGATCGATCACATCGAGGTGCTGCGCGGTCCCGCCTCCGGCCTGTACGGCGCGGACGCCGTGGGCGGCGTGATCCAGATCTTCACGAAGAAGGGCCAGGGCCCGCTGAGCGTCACGGGCCACGCGGCCGTCGGGGGCAACAACTCGCGCCAGGCCGATTTCGGCGTCAGCGGCGCGCAGGCGGGCTTCGACTACGCGGCCAGCGTCGGTCGCGAGACCAGCGAGGGCGTCTCGGCGATCCGTCCCCATGACGCCAACGGCTACTACAACCCGGACCGCGACGGCTTCGGCCGCACGACCGCGGCAGCCCGCCTGGGCTTCACACCGGCCGAGGGCCATCGCATCGGCCTGAGCGCCACGCAGAGCCGCCTGAATGCGCAGTACGACAGCGCGGACTTCGACGCCAACTTCAACGCCGATCCGTCGCCCGACTTCCGCAACAGGCTGAAGACCCGCTCGATCGCGGCCGACTACCGCGGCACGCTGTCGCCGATCTGGACGACCTCGGCGCAGGTGGCGCGCAACACGGATGACTCGCTCAGCGGCGGCGGCTTCCCGAGCCGCTACAAGACGGACCGCGACCAGGTCACCTGGCAGAACGCGCTGCGCGTCGGCGCGGGTCAGCAGGTCGTGCTGGCCTACGAGCATCTGAGCGAGAAGGTGCGGGCGGACGTCTTCCCGTCGGCGCCCAAGCGGACCAACAACGCCTACATCGCCGGCTACACGGGCGAGTTCGGCCCGATCGCGCTGGAGGGCAGCCTGCGCCGTGACGACAACTCGGCCTACGGCGGCAACACGACCGGCAACCTGGGCGCGAGCTATGCATTGACGAGCGAGCTGAAGGTGCGCGCGCTGGCGGGCAAGACCTTCCGCGCGCCGAGCTTCAACGACCTGTACTTCCCGCAGTACGGCATCCCGACCATCCGTCCGGAACGTGGCCGCAGCATCGAACTGGGGCTGAACTGGACCTCGGGCGCGTCGAGCGCCTCGGCGACCGTCTATCGCAACAAGGTGCGGGACCAGATCGCCTACAACCCCGATCCGATGGGCACGGACTGCCCGAAGGGCTACTTCGGCTGCGCGGGCAACGTGGGTCGCGCCAAGATGACGGGCGCGACGCTGACCGGTTCGCACCGCGTCGGCAACCTGAGCCTGAACGCCACGGTCGACTTCCTGGATGCGCAGGACGAGCTCAAGCGCACGCGCCTGCTGCGCCGCGCGGCGCATCAGGAAAGCGTTTCCGCCGATTACGACACCGGTACGTGGAGCGTGGGCGCGACGCTGACGGACGTCGGCGCGCGTCCGGACGTGGGTGGAAACCTGGGCGCCTACGCGGTGCTGGACCTGCGCGCGTCGTGGAAGTTCCTGCCGCAATGGCGTCTGGAGGCCAAGATGCTCAACGTCGCCGATCGCGACGTGCAACCGGTCCGGGACTACCAGGGCCTCGGCCGCCAGGCGTGGTTCGGGATCCGGTATGACATGAAGGGGCTGTGAGCGGCGCACCCGTGGGCCGGGATCGACCAGGTTGCCTGGCCCATCCCGAGCGGCCGGCGCAGTCCGCGAAGAGCTGTCTCGCCAAGTCGACCTGCCGTTCTAGCATGCGTGTCGTCACGCTCAGGTCGATCTTGTAGTCCGCCTTCACGCGAAGCGTGCGCTGCAACGCGAGGTGCTCGCCTATCCGTCGCGATCGACTGGCGACGTCCGCCCGACAAGCCTTGTCGGGATGGATGAACCCGTTCAGGCCTCGGAGCGCCCGCAGAAGCTCACCATGAAGAATCCCTTGAGCAGGTCCTGATCGGCGAGTCGAGTCAGAAAGCGCTCATCCCAGACGAGCGACTTCTTCGGACTCATGTCGAGCGGGACGACGTACATGGCGCCGGCCGCCACATCGTCCACACAGGTGATGTCCAGCCAAGGTGGGCCCGCGAGGCGCAGGGAGTGCCGTCGGGCGAACCGCGCGGCGCGCTTGAGGATCAACAGCACGTAGTCCGCCGACGCGTGGTGGTGCGCGAGCACGCGACGAAGCTCATCCGGCACCTTGTCCCAGGCAGCGTCCTCGCACCGCGCCTCCAGGTCCTCGTCGGCCATCGCGCCGAAGATCGCGTTCGGAAACTGCAGGGCCTTCGAAAGGCCCTCGACGCCTTGCCCGTCGTCACTCGTCGTCATCGTCATGAACTGCTCCTTGGTCACCAGGCCATCGACCTGAAAGGCTGCAGTTTCCTCACGATCCGGGCGTCAGTCTCTCCACCGAAATGTGGACTTGATGGGGGAAGTGATTCAGGGAGGTCACTCCCCCTGTTGATACTGATCAGAGCGATTGGCGGCCAGCTGATTCAACACCGCCAGAAACCGTTCCGCCGCCACATCCGACGCCCAGGGCTCCCAGGGCTTGCCGCCATGGATCGTCTGCAGCAGGTCCTCCGCCAGCACGGGATGCGTGATGCCCAGCACCTCGCGGACCTCGCGCTCGGACCAGCCGGTGCAGTGCACGGCTTCCGAGGCCGCCGCGATGCTGTCGGCGCGCTTGTGCAGGGCATGCGTCTCCGGCGTCCAGTCCGGCAAGCGGTAGCGCGTCCAGATCGCCTGCATCAGGCGGTCGCCGACGACGCGGAAGGGCTCGCCCAGCACACGCTTCAGCGGCGAAATGCAGTCGAATCCGAGGAAGCCCTCCTCGGCGTCGTGCAGCAACTCGGCGAGCGCGGCTTCACGGTTCAGCGGTTCTCCCGCGTCCTCGGCCCATTGACGCCGCAGCGCCAGCACCAGCAGCGAGTGCTGCGCCACCGACAGCGGCCACGGCCAGACGGATTCGCCGCCCCATCGATAGGTGCGCGCGAGCCGCAGCGCCAGGTCCTCGTCGGTCCAGGCGTCGGGCGAAGGATTGATCAGGTCGAGCGCGGCCCCGGAGGGCAGGCGGATCCAGGCGCGGGGGCTGTCGGTCATGCGACCGACTGTAGCGAGTCTCCCGACTCGCGACGGCCCGCGGCTGCCCTCCTGGCCGCCCGCCTTCGCCGCTGCTGACGCGACGCGTCAGGAGGCCGGCGTCACGGGGCGGCCTCGAACGCAAGGCGTCAGGTGTACTTCTTCTCCAGCGCATCCCATTCCGGCTTGCCGACCAGGCGTTGGCGCTCGGCGAAGGGCACGACCAGGGCCGGATCCTCGTCGATGCGCTTGTTGGCCTTGAGCACGCCCAGTGCCTTCTGCATGCCGGCCACCGCGCCCTGCAGCGCCGCGTTGGCGTACAGCACCACGCCGTAGCCCATCTGCTGCAGCTCGCTGGCGTCGGTGATCGGGGTCTTGCCGCCGATCACCATGTTCATCAGCTGCGGCGTGGACAGGCGCTGCGGCAGCGCGCGGATCTCGTCCGGCTTGGTCACCGCCTCGACGAACAGGATGTCCGCGCCCGCCTCGGCGAACCGCTGCGCGCGTTCGATGGCGGCCTCGAAGCCCAGCGTGGCGCAGGCGTCGGTGCGGGCCATGATCAGGAAGTCCGGATCACGTCGCGCATCCACCGCCGCCTTGATCTTGCTGACGGCTTCCTCGGTCGAGATGACCTCCTTGCCGTTGAAGTGGCCGCAGCGCTTGGGCGCGACCTGGTCCTCCAGCTGGATGCAGTCGGCGCCGGCGCGTTCGAGCACCCGCACCGTGTGCCGCACGTTCAGCGCGTTGCCGAAGCCGGTGTCGGCGTCGACGATCAGCGGCAGCTCCACCGCGTCGCGGATGCGGGCGGTGTGGTCGGCGATCTCGGCCAGGCCCATGAAGCCCTGGTCCGGCAGGCCGAACCACATGTTGGTCACGCCGGCGCCGGTCACGTACAGCGCCTCGAAACCGAGGTCCTCGATCACCTTGGCCGACAGCGCGTTGAACGCGCCCGGCACCAGCACGCCGCGGCGCTCGTTCACCAGCTTGCGCAGGGTCTTGCGGGTCGATGTCATGGTTGTCTCTTCGATGAATGAATCAATGGATGGATTCCGATCCGCGCGCCATCGCGATGAACGCGGGCGCCGGCCGGGTCGTCATGCGGAACTTGGCCCTGGATTCAGAGCGACTCGGCGGGCACGCGCACCGAGCCCTCCATCAGGATGCGGGCGCTGCGGCTCATCACCGCGCGGGTGACGCGCCATTGGCCGCCCTCCTCGACCGCCTCGGCGCCCACGCGCAGCGTGCCCGACGGGTGACCGAAGCGCACCGCCGGCAGCGGCTTGCCGCCCGCGGCCTCGCACACCAGGGTGCCGGGAATCGCCGCCGCGGTGCCGATCGCCACCGCCGCCGTGCCCATCATCGCGTGGTGCAGCTTGCCCATGGACATGGCCCGCACCAGCACGTCGATGCCGCCGGCCTCCACCGTCTTGCCGCTGGACGCGCGATAGCTCGCGGGCGGCGCGACGAAGGCCAGCTTGGGCGTGTGCTGCCGCACGCGCGCCTCTTCCAGCGTCTTGATCAGACCCATGTGCAGCGCCGCATGCGCGCGGATCGCCTCCAGGCGCTTGAGCGCCGCCGGGTCGCCGTTGATCGCGTCCTGCAGCTCGGTGCCGCTGTAGCCCAGGTCCTTCGCGTCGACGAAGACCGCCGGGATGCCCGCGTTGATCAGCGTCGCGCGCAGTCGGCCGCCGGCCACCAGCTCCTCGGGCAGATGCAGCTCGTCGACCACCTTGCCGGTCGGGAACATCGCGCCGCCGCCCTCGCCCGCGTCGCCGTCGTCATCGCCCGGATCGACGAAGGTCAGCTCGACCTCCGCCGCCGGGAAGGTGACGCCGTCGAGCTCGAAATCGCCGCTCTCCTGCACCTGACCGTCGCGCATCGGGACCTTCGCGATGATGGTCTTGCCGATGTTGGCCTGCCAGATGCGGACCGTGGCGATGCCGTCGCGCGGCAGCGTGGCCGCGTCGATCAGCCCGCCCTGGATCGCGAACGGACCGACCGCGGCGGACAGGTTGCCGCAGTTGCCGGACCAGTCCACCAGCGCCGTGTCGATCGCGACCTGGCCGAACAGGTAGTCGACGTCGTGGTCTGGCCGCGTGCTGCGCGACACGATCACCGTCTTGCTGGTGCTCGAGGTCGCGCCGCCCATGCCGTCGATCTGCTTGCCATAGGGATCGGGGCTGCCGATCACCCGCATCAGCAGGCGGTCACGCGCCGCGCCGGGCACGCGGCAGGCCTCGGGCAGGTCTTCCAGACGGAAGAACACGCCCTTGCTGGTGCCGCCCCGCATGTACACCGCGGGGACTTTCACTTGAGGAAGGAATGCCATGGTGGTTTCGATGATGTCGAGGATCTCGGTGATGTCCGGGTCAGATCGAGCCGATCAAGCGGCTTCGGCCGCGGCCAGGAAGTCCTGCGCGAAGCGTTGCAGCACGCCGCCGGCCTGGTAGATCGCGACCTCCTCGGCCGTGTCCAGGCGGCAGCGCACCGGCACCTCGACGCGCTCGCCGTCGCGACGGTTCACGATCAGCGTCATCGTCGCGCGTGGCGACAGCTCGCCCGCCACGTCGTAGGTCTCGGAGCCGTCCAGCCCCAGCGTCAGACGCGTCGTGCCGGGCTGGAACTCCAGCGGCAGCACGCCCATGCCGATCAGGTTGGTGCGGTGGATGCGCTCGAAGCCCTCGGCCGCGATGGCCTCGACGCCGGCCAGGCGCACGCCCTTGGCCGCCCAGTCGCGCGACGAGCCCTGCCCGTAGTCCGCGCCCGCCACGATGATCAGCGGCTGGCGGCGCTCCATGTAGGTCTCGATGGCCTCCCACATGCGCATGACCTGACCCTCGGGCTCCAGACGCGCGAGCGAGCCGGCGATCACGGCGCCGTCGGCGTCGCGGACCATCTCGTTCTTCAGCGTCGGGTTGGCGAAGGTCGCGCGCTGCGCGGTCAGGTGGTCGCCGCGGTGGGTCGCGTAGGAGTTGAAGTCCTCCTCCGGCAGGCCCATCTTGGCAAGGTACTCGCCGGCGGCGGAGTCCAGCATGATCGCGTTGGACGGAGACAGGTGGTCGGTGGTGATGTTGTCCGGCAGCACCGCCAGCGCGCGCATGCCTCGCAGGGTGCGTTCGCCCGCCAGCGCGCCTTCCCAGTACGGGGGACGGCGGATGTAGGTGGACTGCGCGCGCCAGTCATACAGCGGCGTCGTCGCGGCCGCGGCGGCCGGGGCGATCGCGAACATCGGCTCGTAGACGCGGCGGAACTGCTCCGGCTTCACGCACTTGGCCACCAGCGCATCGATCTCGGCGTCCTCCGGCCACAGGTCCTGCAGGCGGATCTCGCGGCCGTCGACCACGCCCAGCACATCGCGCTCGATGTCGAAGCGGATGGTGCCGGCCAGCGCATAGGCCACCACCAGCGGCGGCGAGGCCAGGAAGGCCTGCTTGGCGCGCGGATGGATGCGGCCGTCGAAGTTGCGATTGCCCGAGAGCACCGCCGTCGCGTACAGGTCGCGGTCGACGATCTCGCGCTCAATCTTGGGATCCAGCGCGCCCGACATGCCGTTGCACGAGGTGCAGGCATAGGCAACGACGCCGAAGCCCAGCGCTTCCAGGTCGTCCAGCAGGCCGGCCTCCTCCAGATACAGCGTCACCGTGCGCGAGCCCGGCGCCAGCGAGGACTTCACCCAGGGCTTGCGCACCAGGCCCAGGCGGCGGGCGTTGCGGGCCAGCAGGCCGGCGGCGATCACGTTGCGCGGGTTGCTGGTGTTGGTGCAGCTGGTGATGGCCGCGATGATCACCGCGCCGTCCGGCATCTTGCCCGGCTCGTCGGTCCAGGCGCCGGCGATGCCGCGCTCGGCCAGCGCCGAGGTCGGCAGACGGCGATGCGGATTCGACGGGCCGGCCATGTTGCGCTCGACCGTGCCCAGGTCGAAGCGCAGCACGCGCGGGTACTCGGCCTTGGCCAGCGTGTTGCCCGCGCCGGACCACAGGCCCGCCGCCTTCGCGTAGGTCTCGACCAGCCGGACCTGCGCCTCCTCGCGGCCGGTCAGGCGCAGGTAGCTCAGGGTCTGCTCGTCGATGGAGAACAGCGCGGCGGTGGCGCCGTACTCGGGCGCCATGTTGGAGATGGTCGCGCGGTCGCCCAGCGTCAGGCCGGAGACGCCGTCCCCGTAGAACTCCAGATAGGCGCCGACCACGCGTTCCTTGCGCAGGAACTCGGTCAGCGCCAGCACCAGGTCGGTGGCGGTGATGCCGGGCTTGCGGCGGCCGGTCAGCTCGACGCCGACGATGTCGGGCAGGCGCATCCACGAGGCGCGGCCCAGCATGACGTTCTCCGCCTCCAGGCCGCCCACGCCCACGGCGATCACGCCCAACGCGTCCACATGCGGCGTGTGGCTGTCGGTGCCGACGCAGGTGTCGGGATAGGCCACGCCGCGGTCGACGTGGATGACCGGGGACATCCGCTCCAGATTGATCTGATGCATGATCCCGTTCCCCGGCGGGATCACGTCGACATTGCGGAACGCGGTGCGGCACCACTCGATGAAGTGGAAGCGGTCCTCGTTGCGGCGGTCCTCGATGGCGCGGTTCTTGTCGAAGGCCTGCGGATCGTCGCCGCCGCACTCGACGGCCAGCGAGTGGTCGACGATCAGCTGCACCGGGACGACCGGATTCACCTGCGCCGGATCACCGCCCTGATCGGCGATCGCGTCGCGCAGACCGGCCAGGTCCACCAGCGCGGTCTGGCCCAGGATGTCGTGGCAGACGACGCGCGCGGGGAACCACGGGAAGTCGCGATCGCTGCGGCCTTCGGCGATCTGCGTCAGGCATTCATCGAGGATCGCCGGATCGCAGCGGCGCACGAGGTTCTCGGCGTGCACGCGGCCGGTGTAGGACAGGCGCGCCCAGGCGCCGGGACGCAGCGCCTCGACGGCCTCGCGGGCGTCGAACCACTCGAGCGAAGTGCCCGGCAGCGGCTTGCGATACGGCTGGTTGAGCGACGCGGTGGACACGATGGTGTCCTTGGGCGTGGAGGTGGCGTTGGCTGGCATGGCTGGCCTGACTCGAAGCTGGATTCTGAAAGCGCAAGCCCGCGGCACCGGTCACGGCGCGCGGGCAAGCAAAGGCATGAGACGAACGTCGTTTACTTGCGCTGCGCGATGGGGACGAAGACCTGGTCCTCGGGGCCGGTGTACACGGCGCTGGGGCGGATGATCTTGTTGTCCTGACGCTGCTCGACCACGTGGGCGGCCCAGCCGCTGGTGCGCGCGATCACGAACAGCGGCGTAAACATCGCCGTCGGCACGCCCATCATGTGATAGCTCACCGCGCTGAACCAGTCCAGGTTGGGGAACATCTTCTTGGCGTCCCACATCGTGCGCTCCAGGCGCTCGGCGATGTCGTACATCTTGGTCGTGCCGGCTTCCTTGGACAGCTCGTGCGCGACCTTCTTGATGACCTCGTTGCGCGGATCGCTGACGGTGTAGACCGGATGGCCGAAGCCGATCACGACTTCCTTGGCCTCGACGCGGCGGCGGATGTCGGCCTCGGCTTCATCGGGGGTCTCGTAGCGCTTCTGCACCTCGAAGGCGACCTCGTTGGCGCCGCCGTGCTTGGGGCCGCGCAACGCGCCGATCGCGCCGGCGATGGCCGAGTGCATGTCGCTGCCCGTGCCCGCGATCACGCGCGCGGTGAAGGTCGAGGCGTTGAACTCGTGCTCCGCGTAGAGGATCAGCGAGGTGTGCATCGCGCGTTCCCAGCTCTTGCTGGGCGGCTCGCCGTGCAGCAGGTGCAGGAAGTGGGCGCCGATGGAGTCGTCGTCGGTCTCGACCTCGATGCTGCGGCCGTTGTGGCTGTAGTGGTACCAGTACAGCAGCATCGAGCCCAGCGAGGCCATCAGCTTGTCGGCGATGTCGCGCGCGCCGGGCAGGTTGTGGTCGTCCTTCTCCGGGAGCGAGCAGCCCAGCGCCGAGACGCCGGTGCGCATCACGTCCATCGGATGCGCGGCGGCGGGCAGCGTCTCCAGCGCGTCCATCACGGCGGCGGGCAGGCCGCGCAGCGACTTCAGCTTGTTCTTGTAGGCGCGCAGTTCGGCGGCGTTGGGCAGCTTGCCGTGCACCAGCAGATGGGCGATTTCCTCGAACTCGCACTGACCGGCCAGATCCAGGATGTCGTAGCCGCGATAGTGCAGGTCGTTGCCGCTGCGGCCGACGGTGCACAGCGCGGTCGTGCCGGCCGCGACGCCGGACAGCGCGACGGATTTCTTGGGCTTGAAGCCGGGGGCGGTGGTGGCGGCGTTGTCGCTCATGGGCTTGTCTCCTGGATGAAGTCGGAAGTGGATCAGGAACTGGGGAATCAGGGGGCGACCGCGGGCGGATCGCCGAGCGGTCGGTACGGTAATTCAGATCGGGCGGCGGCGCTGACGCCTTCGCGGCTCTGGCGAGTGCGCAGGCGCACCGGTCGGCCGTCGCCGTCGACGGCCACCAGCTCGAAGCTGCCGCGCAGCGCCTCGCGGAAGGCGGTGCCGGCGTCCTCGTCGATGGCGGCGTGCACCTGCACGGTCAGCGAGCTGGCCCCGACGCGCGTGACCCGGCCATGCAGGTGCAGCAGCGCGCCCACGGGAACCGGCACGAGGAAATCGATCTCGCCCGCGGAGGCCATCACCACCGGCTGCACGCTGTGCTGGGCGGCGGTGAGGTAGGCCACGCGGCCCAGCATCGCCAGCCCTTCGGGCGCGAACAGCGTGCCGTAATGGTTGGCCAGTGACGGGACGATCAGCTCGGTGCGATGGAGCTCGCCGGGCGGCAAGGCCGCCACGGTCCGGGTCCAGTCGAGCGCGGCGATCGAGGCTTGCGGGGTGCGCATGGTTCGCAATCTTCGCAGCCTCGCCGGCTTCGCTCAATGGCTGAAACGGCCATGAAGTGCGAAGCCGAACAGTGAAATCTGCGAAGTTTGCGAAGTCGGCCGTCGGTTTGGACGACAATCGCCCGCACCATGCGCAAGACCTTCCTCGGGGTGAAGCTCAAGACCCTGCGCGAGCAGCGCGGCCTGACCCAGGCCGCGCTCGCGCAGTTGCTCAAGCTGTCGCCCAGCTACGTGAACCAGCTCGAGAACAACGAGCGGCCGCTGAGCGTCGCCGTGCTGCTGCGGATGCAGTCGACGCTGGGCGTGGACCTGCAGTTCTTCTCCGAGGACGACGAGGCGCGGCTGTACGCGCAGTTGCAGGAGATCGTCGCGGAGACCCCGGTGCCCGGCGGCGTGCCCGAGGCGGAGCTGCGCACGCTGGTGCAACAGATGCCGGCGATGGCGCAGCTGATGCTGCGGCTGCATGGCCGCGCGCGCGGCGCGGAGCAGCGCGTGATCAGCCTGGGCGGGGATGAGCGCGAGGACGGGCTGGGCTCCGGCCCCGGACCGCACGAGGAGGTACGGGACTTCTTCTACAGCCAGAACAACCACATGGATGTGCTGGACCGCGCGGCCGAGGCGCTGGCGCGGCGGCTGGCGGGCGAATCGAACCAGACGCTGACCCAGCAGGCCCTGGTGACGAAGCTGGAGGCGCATCTGCGCCAGACCCACGGCATCCAGGTGCAGCTCTGGAGCGACGAGCGGGCGCGGCGCTTCGAGCCGACGCAGCGGCTGCTGCTCCTGTCGGACGCGCTGTCGCCGGCGCAGCGCGCCTTCCAGATGGCGACGCAACTGGCCTACCTGGAATGCGGCGCGGAGATGGATGAGCTGATCGCTTCAGCCCCCTTCAGCGCGGAGGCGGCGGCGTTGGCGCGCATCGGCCTGGGCAACTACTTCGCCGGCGCGTTGACCTTGCCGTACCGGATCTTCCTGGCCGCGGCGCAGGAGCTGCGGCACGACATCGCGCTGCTGGCCAAGCGCTTCGGGGTGAGCTTCGAGTCGGCCTGCCACCGCCTGTCGACGCTGCAGCGGCGCGAGGCGCGCGGCGTGCCCTTCTTCTTCGTCCGCGTGGACCGCGCGGGCAACATCTCCAAGCGGCAGTCGGCGACCGACTTCCACTTCTCACGCGGCGGCGGCACCTGTCCGCTGTGGAACGTCTACGAGGCCTTCGGCCAGCCGGGCCGCGTGCTCACGCAGGTGGCGCGCATGCCCGACGGGCGCAGCTATCTGTGGATCGCGCATTGCGAGACCCGGCCGACGGGCGGCTATGGCTCGCCGGCGCGGGAGTTCTCGGTGGCGCTGGGCTGCGACCTGCGGCACGCGGGGCAGCTGGTCTATGCGAAGGGGCTGGATCTGGGCGACCCGGACGGCGCGACGCCGATCGGGCCGGGGTGCAAGCTGTGCGATCGACAGGGCTGCGCCCAGCGGGCCTTCCCGGCCCTGGGCAAGCGGCTGCGGATCGACGAGAACGAGCGGTTGGCCGAGCCTTATGCGGCGCGTTGAGTTCCCGCCTCGCCGATCAGCTCGCCGAAGCGCGCCAGGTCCACGTTGCCGCCGCTGATGACGACGCCGATGCGCTGACCCCGGAGCTGGTCCTTCATGCGTTTCACGGCGGCCAGGCCCAGGCAGCCGGTCGGCTCCACCAGCATCTTCATCCGGCTCGCGAAGAAGCCCATGCAGTCGACCAGCTCCGCGTCGGACACGGTGACCACGTCGTCGACCAGCTGCCGGATCAGCGCGAAGGTGATGTGGCCCAGCTGCTGGGTCTGCACGCCGTCGGCGATGGTCCGCGGCGTGTCGATGCGGACCAGCCGCCCACCGCGGAAGGACTGCTGACCGTCGTTGCCGGCCTCGGGCTCGACGCCGTAGATCTTCGCGGCCGGCGACAGCGCGCGGGTCGCCAGCGCCGCGCCGGACAGCAGTCCGCCGCCGCCCAGCGGCGTGAACATCGCGTCCAGCGCGCCGACCTCCTCGATCAGCTCCTTCGCCGCGGTGCCCTGCCCGCACAGCACGTCGGCATGGTCGTAGGGCGGGATCAGCGTCAGGCCGCGGGACTCGGCGAGCTCACGGCCGATCTGCTCGCGGTCCTCGGTGTAGCGGTCGAAGAGGACCACCTCGCCGCCGTAGCCGCGCGTCGCGGCGATCTTCGCGGCGGGCGCGTCCTTGGGCATCACGATCACGGCCGACATGCCCAGGATCCGCGCCGACAGCGCGATCGCCTGCGCGTGGTTGCCCGACGAGAAGGCGACCACGCCACGGGCGCGCTGCTCCGGCGTGAAGCGCGACAGCGCGTTGAACGCGCCGCGGAACTTGAACGCGCCCATGCGCTGGAAGTTCTCGCACTTGAAGAAGACCTGCGCGCCGAGCATCTCATCCAGCGTGCGCGACGTGAGCACCGGCGTGCGGTGGGCGTGCCCCTCGATGCGGCGGGCGGCGGCGACGACGTCGTCGTAGGTCGGCAAGGCGGTCATGCGATCAGCTCCAGGTCCAAGACAGAGAGAACGAAGAAGGCGCCCATCATGCGCCGCGTCTGTACCGAAACAGATTCAGGCCTGCCACACACCGTAGCCGGCCTCGCGCAGCCCGATGGCGAGTTCCACCTCCATGTCCTTGGCGGCCTCGTAGGGCATGGGGTTGTAGACCTCGTAGAGCTGGGGCAGCAGCCGCAGGCCGTAGTCGAAGACGAAACGATTGGCCTGGATCCCCGCCTTGTGCTTGTCGAAGCGCAGGTCCGGATCGAGCCCCGTCATGCCGACGTAGACGAAGGGCATGCCCAGGCGCCAGTCGGGATTGGCCTTGCGGAAGCGGGGCTCGTTCCAGACGCGGTCGGACAGCTCGACGACATAGACGTGATGCCGATGACGCGGGGCCCGGGCCGCCCTCGGGGGCGCGGGCTTGGGCGCGGCCGAGGTCTTCCGCGTCCGCGCGGGTGCCGCGACAATCGTCGCCTTCTTCCGTTTGCCACCTTCGCCCGCCATGCCGCTGTCTCCTTACCTGTCCACCCGGCCCGCATTGTCCGACCGCGTCTTCGTCCACGAGTCCGCGCAGGTGATCGGGGATGTCACCCTCGGCCCGGACAGCTCGGTCTGGTGCAACACCGTGCTGCGCGGCGACGTGAACCGCATCGTCATCGGCGCGGCGAGCAACATCCAGGACTTCACGATGGGCCATGTGTCCCACAAGCATCCGAAGAAGCCGGACGGCTCGCCGCTGATCATCGGCGACCACGTCACCATCGGCCACTCGGTGATCCTGCATGGCTGCAGGATCGGCAACGAGTGCCTGGTGGGCATGGGCTCCATCGTGATGGACGACGTGGTGATCGAGGACCGCGTCATGATCGGCGCCGGCAGCCTGGTCTCGCCCGGCAAGACGCTCAAGAGCGGCCACCTCTACATGGGTCGGCCCGCCGTGCAGGTGCGCCCGCTCAACGACGACGAGCTCGCCTTCCTGCGCTACTCCGCCGAGCACTACGTCAAGGTCAAGAACAACTACCTCGCCGAGTCGAAGGCCTGAGCATCGAGGCGCCCGCCCCTCGCGGGCGGGGCCCGATCAACGCTCCAGGCTGATCCCGCCGATCACGCGCCGCACGAACTCGAAGCTGGCCTGGTTCAGGTAGGCGCGGTTGTCGGCCTTCGTGAAGCTGTGCCCCTCGTCGCTCGCGCTGACGAACCACACGGGCGTGCCCTGCGCGCGGACCGCGGCGACCATGGCCTGCGCCTCGCCGAATGGCACGCGCGGGTCGTTGCGGCCGTGGACGACCATGAGCGGTTTCCTCACCGCCTCCGCATGCGTGAGCGGCGAGATCGAGGTCAGGAACTCGCGCATCGCCGGATCCCGTTCGTCGCCGTACTCGGCGCGCCGGTTGTCGCGCCGGTAGCTCTCGGTGTTCTCCAGGAAGGAGACGAAGTTGGCGATGCCCACCCGGCAGATGCTGCCCGCCAGCCGCGGGGACTCATGCGTCGCCACGGCGAGGGAGAGGTAGCCGCCATAGCTGCCGCCCGCCACCACGACCCGCGCCGCGTCCATGTCGGAGCGGGTGGCGACCAGGTCCAGCAGCGCGCTCACGTCCTTCACCGCATCCTCGCGCAGCCGGCCGTTGTCGAGCTTGAGGAAGGTCTTCCCGAAGCCGTCGGAGCCGCGCACGTTGGGCATCACGAGGTGCATGCCCAGTTGCTCCACCAGCGCGCGCAACACGCCGGCCACGTAGCCCGGGCGGGCCTGCGACGAGGGACCGCCGTGCAGGCTGATGTAGACGGGGCGCGGCCCGGTGAAGCGGGCCGGTGGCGCGATGTGCAGCCCGGTGATCTCGAGCCCGTCGAAGCTCTTCCAACGCAGCACCGCGGACCGCAATGGCACGCCCTCGCCCGCGGCGCTCCAGGGGCGCGTCGTGCCCTCTTCCAGCGCGTGGACGTAGAGGCGGCTCGGGCTCTCCGCCGAGACCTGCTCGAAGCCCAGCAGCGGCAGGGTCGGGTGCCAGCTGACGCCGCGGATCACACCCGGGGCCAGGTCTTGCGCGATCTCGACCGGCGAGGTCCCCGGACGATACAGCCGCAGCGCGGACACCCCGGCCACGTTGTAGACGAGCGCCAGCGGACGATCGCTGCCCGCGGGCGGCTCGGCCAGGCCCTCGAGATCAGCGCCGACATCGGTGAGCTCGTTGCGATGGCGGCCATGGGCCACGTCGTCGCGGACCAGATGACGGAATTCGCCCACCGCCGCGTTGCGGCGCCAGAGGATGTCCTCGGTCCGTTCACCCGTCCCCAGGCCCAGGCGTGCCGCGGCGCCGGGCGCCCGCGCGCCGCTGCCGTCGAGCGCGAAGGCCAGCGTCTGGCTGCGGCCGTCGCGCGTGACCATCGCCAGGACGCGCCCCGCCGGACTGACGCGCAGTCCGGTGAGGCGGCCGGCGGTGGCGCCGAGCAGGCGTCGCTCCTGGGGCCGGGCCGGATCGACCCACCACAGGTTGGCCAGCGCCGGACTCGTGGACAGCAGCTTCGAGGCATCAACCTCCCTCGCCGCATCCTTCGCCCCCTCCTGGCCCACGTCCTTCATGCCGTCGTCGACCGCCAGGGCGGACTCGACACCGGATGCGGCGACACGCGGGGCCTCGACACGCTCGTCCTCGCCGCCGTCCTCGCCGTCATCCTCGACCGGCGTCCCCGGGCGCGGCCGCCGATCCAGGCGCTCCTGCAGATAGACCAGCCCCTGGCCCGCCGGCAGGAAGGCGTACTCGCTGACGCGCTCCCCCTCGGGCGTGATCGCCACGGGCGCATCGCCGCCGGCATCGAGCCGGTAGAGCCGCCACGCCTCGTTGCCGCCCTGATCGCGCGTGAACACGAGGTAGCCGGCCGTGGGCTCCCACTTCGCGCTGCCGACGCCATCGCGGCCCTCGGTCAGCGGCTCCGGCGCAAGACCTGGCCCCGCGAGGCGGTGCAGCTGCTGGCTCGGGCCGCGCCGCATCAGCACCAGCATCTCCGGCTTGACCGGATGCCAGCCCGCGAAGCGCAACGCCGGCAGTTCCCGCTCGCCGCCCAGCGCGTGGTGCTCGAAGCGCGGCACCCCGTCGGCGGTCATGTTCTCGCCCAGGCGGGCAGGGGCGGCCCACAGGCTGGCGTCGCCGAACAGCGGCTGCAGTGCCGCCAGCGTGCCGCCCGCCAGTCGCAGCCAGCCGCGCCGGCTCATCGTCGATCGAGTGCTCATCGTTCTGGGAATGAAGTCGTCGTCCATCGCACCGGCCCGGCCGCGTCCGCGCGGCACGGGCCGCCTCAGTTCTGCGCCGCCACGGCCTGTCGCGGCGAGGCGGTCTCGTCGAGCTGCCAGGCCTCCAGCCGCACCGGCTCCGCATAGCTCTGCAAGCCGAAGCTGTAGCGCTGCGCCCCGCCGGTCCTGCGGCCGCGCGCCTGGGCCAGCGTCACCTCGCGGTTGAGCCGGTCGCTGAAGCGCCGGCCCCAGCGCCGCACCAGGGCGTGCAGGCGCTCGACGTCGTCGTCCAGCAGCCCCTCGCCGCGCACCGAGAACAGGAAGTGCCCGGCCTCGCCGCCCGACTGCTTCTCCCACGCCGCCTGCATGCGGTCCGCCGCGATGCGCGCGCTGCGCGTCAGACTCTGCAGCTCCTCGCCGGCGGCGCGCTCGGGCTGGGCCCAGCGCACGCGGCCCGCGTCGTCGAGGGCCACCGCGCCCTGCTGCAGCCACGCGTCCAGCAGGGCCTTGGGCGGGACGCCCTTGGTGACTTCCTCGATGAGGTCCTCGAAGGTCTCGGCCCCGGCCTCGCGCGTGGTGCTGCGGCGCTCCAGCGCGCGCGGCGCGCCGCGCTCGTCGATGAAGCGCGCATCGCCGCTCCACAGCGACATCACCGCGTCCAGCAGGCTCTTGCGACGGCGCTCGGTCTGCGCCAGCGGCGCCTCCGCGCCGATGCGCTTGACGTCCTTGCGATGCACGCCGGTCAGCGTGCTCAGCGCCGCATCGGTGATGCGCCGGCCCTCGTCCTCGAGTTGCGCCGCGGCCTGCTCGATGTAGACGCGCTTGGACAGCTCGACCAGTTCGGCCAGGCCGACGCCCTCGCGCACCAGCAGCCGGATCAGCGGCCGCATCAGCAGCGTGGCGATGTGAAGGGATTGCTCTTGTGTGTTGGCACTCATGGTGGTCTCGGTCCCGGGCGCGAGGCGATCTGCGGTCTTGCCGTGCGAATGGCGGGCCGGATCATGCATCAGACCGACACACTGTCCCTCATCCGTTGTGCGACGCGATGCGGGTAAGTATTGATTTGCGATTTTTTTACACAAACAGACAATGCCAACCATGCAGAACGAACCCTCCCCCCGTTCCAAGCGTGGCGCCCAGGCGCTGTTCCTGCTGGCGACGCTGCTGTCGCTCGGCGCCGAGGTGGCGCGTGCCGCCTCGCCCGAGTGGGAGACGCCCGCGGTCAGCCACAAGAACGTGAAGCCTTATGTGGACGTCACGCCGCTGCATGCGACGACGCTGCCGCCGCCGCCCGAGGAAGGCACGCAGGCCGACCGCGACGACGTCGCCGCCGTGCTGGCGCGCCAGCAGGTCGACGCCGAGCGCCGCGCCATGGCCGAGACCGACGGCGAGTTCCTCTACGACCGCTTCGCGCCCGTGCTGGGCGTCGAGCTGCGCCGCGACCGATTCCCGGCGCTGATCGACCTGCTGAACCGTTCGGTGCGGCAGGCCGGCCAGCCGGCCTTCGCGGCCAAGACCCTCTACCGTCGGCTGCGCCCCTATCAACGCCTGACCCTGGAGCACGTCTGCGGCCGCACCGGCACGTCCAAGCCCGATCCGGACGCGCAGCAGCGCACCTCCTACCCTTCGGGCCACTCGACCTACGGCTGGACCACCGCCCTGGTGCTGGCTCGCGTCGCGCCCGACAAGGCCCCGGCCCTGCTGGCCCGGGCCCGCGACTACGCCGAGAGCCGCCTGATCTGCGGCATGCACTTCCCCAGCGACGTGGAAGCGGGTCGACAGCTCGCGACCGCCGTGGTGTCCCAGCTGGACCTGAACCCCGAGTTCCAGCGCGACCTCCAGCGCGCCCGCGCCGAACTGGCCGCCGCGCGCTGAGCTGATCCCGACCGCCTCGCGCGGTCCCCCTCGCCCTTGCCGACGCGGCCCCGTGCCGCCCGGCCGGCTTCGCCCATCCCGGGCGTCTGAACCTCCCCACCGCCGAGCTTGCCCACGACGCCCCGCCCCGGGGCGCCGCGCTCCGCTGTGGCCGTCCGGTCCCTCCGTTCCTTTCCTTCCTCTCACCGATAGGCCTCCCACCATGAAGACCCGTCTCTCCCTCGTCGCCCTCGCCTGCCTGGCGGCCACCCTGCCGGCCGCGGCGCAGACCGCGCCCTCGACCCCGGCCACGCCCGACCACAAGCTCGAGAAGGTCGAGGTCACCGGCACCATGATCAAGCGGCTGGACGCCGAGACGCCCGCCCCGGTGACCATCCTCAAGCGCGAGGACATCCTGCGCTCCGGCGCCACCTCGCTGGACGAGCTGCTGCGCATGGATCCCTCCACCGGCGCCGGCGGCCTGGACGACCTGGGCTCGGGCAACGGCTTCGCCGCGGGCACCGCGTCGATCTCGATGCGCGGCATGGGCTCGGCGGCGACGCTGGTGCTGATCAACGGCCGCCGCATCGCGCCGGCCGGCGTGGTCGACCCCAACAGCGGCCAGTCGACGGTGTTCAACATCAACTCGATCCCCATGTCGGCGGTCGAGCGCGTGGAGATCCTGAAGTCCGGCGCGTCCTCGCTGTACGGCTCCGACGCGCTGGCCGGCGTGGTCAACGTGATCCTGCGCAACGACTACCAGGGCCGCCTGATCGAGGTCAACGCCAAGCAGCGCTTCGACGGCCTGTTCAAGAACCAGACCGTCAACGGGATGGTCGGCTTCGGCAACATCGCCGACGACGGCTACAACGTCATGCTCGGCGCCGAGGTCTATCTGCGCGACGGCGTGGGCATCAAGGAGGCGCCCGACCTGGTCCGCAGCGACATCCTCACCAAGCTCTACAACCGCCTGGTGCCCAGCTCCACCTCGTCCTACCCGGGCAACCTCTACACCTACAACAACGGCCTGAGCGGCAGCTTCCGCGGCATGCTGTCCAGCGACTGCGCGACGCAGGCGCCCTACTCGTCCACGGTGAGCACGCCGCGCTGCCTGTGGGACTCCAACCAGTACGCCTCCTACGTGGGCGAGCAGAAGCGCGGCTCGGTCTTCGCGCGCGGCGCGCTGCGCGTGAACGCGGTGACCACGCTGTCGGCGGAGATCATGGCCTCGCGGGTGAAGAACGAGTACACCGACTCGCCCACCAGCCGCTCCGAATCGCTGACCACCTGGGGCGACTCGCAAGGCAACACGGTGCAGTACATGGGCCTGGCGCTGCCCGCCAACCACCCGCAGAACCCGACCCGCCTGGCCAGCGCCAGCAACCCGGTCAAGCTGCCCAACAGCAGCGGCGGCACGACGACCTACACCAAGCCCACGGTGCTGGGCCTGCGCTACCGCTTCGCCGACATCCCCTACGGCTACAGCACCGAGGCGGACAACGTGCGCATGGTCGTGAGCGGCTCCACCGAGTGGAACGGCTGGGACATCGACGGCGGCCTGCTGCACCACTTCCAGCGCAACACCAAGGACCTGCACGGCCGTCTGAGCCTGTCCGGCCTGAACCAGGTGGTCAACAACGGCAGCTACGTCTTCGGCGGTGTCAACAGCGCCGAGACCCTGGCCCTCATGTCGCCCGACCTGCACGACTGGGGCAAGGCGCAGACCAGCTCGGCCGACCTGCGCGGTTCGCGCGAGATCGGTCAGCTCGCCGGCGGCGCCGCGATGCTGGGCGTGGGCGGCGAGTTCCGCCATGAGAGCTTCGAGGTCGGCGCCGACCCGCGCACCGCGGCCGGCGACATCATCGGCCGCGGCATCGGCGAGGCCAGCGGCTCGCGCAACGTGGCCGCCGCCTACGCCGAGGTGCAGGCGCCCTTCATCAAGGGTCTGGAGACGCAGACGGCCCTGCGCGCCGAGCACTACACGGACTTCGGCAACGCGGTGACCGCCAAGGTCGGCGCCAAGTACCAGCTCACCAGCGCCATCGCGCTGCGCGGCAGCTGGGCCAACGGCTTCCGCGCCCCCTCGCTGTCGCAGATCAGCAAGTCCTCGGTGTTCTCGTTCAGCTCGGGCTACCGCGATCCGCGTCTGTGCCCGGTGGTGGACTCGACCAACAACAACTGCTCGCTGAGCCTGTCGACGGTGTCGCTGGCCAACCCGGACCTGAAGCCGGAGAAGTCGGACTCGTACACGCTGGGCGTGCTGTTCGCGCCGTCCAAGTCGTCGGAGATCATCGTCGACGGCTGGTACATCGAGCGCCGCGGCGAGGTGGACCGCCTGAGCGCGCAGGAGATCCTGAACCGCGAGTCCGAGTTCCCCGGCATGGTGCTGCGCCTGCCCACGACCGACGGCACGCTGGGCCAGGTCTTCCAGGTCCGCCGCCCCTACCTGAACCTGGCGATGACGCGCACCTCCGGCGTGGACTACGACCTGTCGCAACGCCTCGCGCTGGGCGAGTACGGCATGGTCAAGCTGGGCCTGCGCGGCACCCGCATGCTGATGCGCAAGCAGCAGACCGAGGCCGGTCAGCCCACCGTGGAGACGCTGGGCTACTACAAGGTGCCGCGCAGCAAGGCGGCGGCCAGCATCAACTGGTCGCGCGCGTCGTGGTCCGCCACGCTGACGGGCAACTACCAGAGCGGCTTCCAGAGCTTCGACGCGGGCGCGAGCTGCGACTCGACGCTGGTCAGCGGCGGCTACGCCGACCTGTGCCGCATGAAGGCCTGGCGCACGCTGGACTTCTCGGTCAGCTACAAGGGCTTCAAGGGCATGCGCCTGAGCGCGACCGTGCGCAACCTGGCCGACTCCCGCCCGCCGCTGGATCCGAACGAGACGGAGGTGGGCGTGACCGGCAGCGTCGCCAACGCCTACGGCCGCTTCCTGTCGGTCAACGCGTCCTACGAGTTCTGATCGTCGGACCCGCCGGCCCCGCGTCGCCGCGTCGCTCGAGCCGGCGCGGCGGCCGCGACACCGTGCCCCGAGGGCCGTCCGCGAGGGCGGCCCTTTTTCATGGCGGCAACGATGGCCGCGCCGCGACATCGCCGCATGGCGCGTGGGCCCATCCCATTCGTCACTTGACCCGCGCGGGGACTCGCCCCTAATATCGCGCCCGCTCCGGCAGCCCACGACGTCGATGTCATCGACCCTCGCGCCCGCCGGATGCCGTAAGCGTTCAACGTCAACCAACGCGCCAACCTGCCGATCTGGATCGCCCTCGTGCGTGCCAGCCGGCTCGCGCGCGAGGTTCGACGATGCTGATCCCCCACCGGGCACCCCGCCCGAACCGGCTGCGAACGCCGGGCTCCCCACGGGCCCCGCCCGTCCGGGACGACGACTCCCCACTTCCTCGCATTCCCGCTCCGACGACCCGGATCGCGCCCGCCTGTCCGCGCGCGTCCGTCGCGTCGGGGTTCATCCCCTCACGTCCGCGCGATGGCCCACGAGGCCGCGCGGCGACCGACATCGACCTTCACCATGACCACGAACCCCTCTGCTCAAGCGATCCCGTCCACCGACCTGGCCCGCGCGTCCGCGACCACGTCCTCCGGCTTCCCCCGCACCACGCTCAACCACATGAGTCTGCCCACGCACGACGTGCCGGGCACCGTCGCCTTCTTCGAGCACTACCTCGACGCGAAGACCCTGCCCTTCGGCACCAGCTGCGTGGTGAAGAAGGACGGCTGGGACATCGTCATCGAGGACGCGCGCGACCGTGACGTCGCCTGGCCCGGCAACTTCCACATCGGCGTCGAGCTGGCCACGCGGGCCGAGCTCGAGCAGCTGTACGCGGCCATGGTCGCGGACCAGGTGCCGATGCAGACCCCGCTGATCGAGCACGTGCGCGGCTCGCGCTTCTTCTGCTGGCTGCCCGGCGACGTGATGCTGGAAGTCAACACCCGCGAGGACGCGCAGGCGCCGTACAAGGCGACCTTCGCGAGCCAGCAGGGCTGATGACGCGCCGGCTTTCCCCGACCGCTCGGGGAAAGCCGGACTGGCTCACCGAGGGCGGTGCTGGCAACATGCGGCGCTCGCCCACTTCGCGATCCGATGCCGATGCCAGCAGCCAAGTCCCCCGCGCCGCGCGCCGCCAAGACCGTGACCAAGACAGCGGCCAAGACAGCGACGACGTCCACCGCGAAGCCCGCCGCGACAGCGCTGGCCAAGGCGCCCGCGAAGCCCGCGGCCAAGGCGACACCGCGACCGTCGGCCAAGGCCGCGCCGGCGCCGACCGGCGATGCCGCGTCCTCGCTGATCGATGCCCGCATCGAGGAACTGGGCGACTGGCGCGGGAAGGTGCTGGCCAAGGTCCGCGCGCTGATGCACGAGGCCCTCCCCGACGTCGTCGAGGAATGGAAGTGGGCCGTGCCCGTGTGGGCTCACAACGGCCATCTCTGCACCGGCGAGGTCTACAAGCAGGCCGTGAAGCTGACCTTCCCCAAGGGCGCGAAGGTCGAGGATCCGGCCGGGCTGTTCAACGCCAGCCTGGAAGGCAACGCGCGCCGCGCGATCGACATCCGCGAAGGCGAGGCCATCAACGAGCAGGCGCTGAAGGCGCTCTTCAGGGCCGCCGCCGCGCTCAATCCGCCGAAGAAGACCAAGGCCGTCAAGGCCTGACCCCGCGCCGGGACGCTCACCGAGTGCTCACTGAGCTCGCGCCGAGCTCGCACCGGGCCCGCTCCGAGTCCTCTCCGAGTCCGCGAGCCCCGTAAGATGCGCCGATCCGCACTCGACGTCCTCGACATGACCCGACGCCTGTCTCGCCACGCCACCGCCCTCGCGCTGCCGCTGATGCTGTTGCTCGGGGTGGGCACGGTCTCGGCCTTCCAGCCGGCGATCGTCGCCGTGCAGCCGCTGCGCGAGCGCATCGTCGAGATCGACGCCGAGGTCCAGCGGCTGAATGAGCGCCTGACCGCGCCCCACGTGTCCGCCGAGGACCGTGCCGAGGCCTACCGCCGATATCAGGCCCTGGTCACCGAGCGCGAACGGCTCCGCCAACGCGTCGCCGAGGTCTCGGACCCGGCTCGCGAGAATCCGCTGATCCTCTACGCGTCGCCGCGGGGGGCCACGCTGACGGTCCCGCCGGAGCTCAAGGACCTCGAGCGCCAGCGCGCCCTGGCCCGCGCCCAGGCGGCGATCGCCGCCCAGCCCTCGGCATCGGACGCCGGGCGTCTCCCGATGCGCGGGATCGACGATCAGAACAGCGCCCGCAGCATCGCGCGCGAGTAGGCCGCCGGGTTCGAGCGCCGCGACAGGAACGGGGGCTCGGTCATCGGCATCGGCGCGCGCGGTGACGGCGGCGGGCCACCGGCCTCGTCCTTGTCCTCGTCGTCGCGATCGTCCGGCGCCTCGGCCTCGGCCGTCATGCCGCATCTCACCGCCAATCCCGGCGACCGCCCCTGCGCGCTCAAGCGCCAGCCATGCGCCGCGGCGATCTCCGTGCAGATCGCCAGCCCCAGCCCGGCGCCCTGCTCGCGCCGGTCGGCGCCGCGCCAGAAGCGCTCGAAGATGCGCGGCAGGTCCCGCGGGTCCACGCCCCGCCCCTGATCCGACACCGAGAACCCCGCCGGCCCGGCCGCGAGCGTGACGACGCCTCCCGGCGGGCTGTGCTGGATCGCGTTCTCGACCAGGTTCTTCAGCAGCGTGAACAGCGCGCCGCGGTCGGCCCGCCACAGGCACAGCGCCGGGTCCAGCCGCAAGCCCAAGGTGACGCCGCGCCGCGTCGCCACGCGCTCCATGAAGTCGAAGACCTCGCGCACCGCGGGACCGGGGTCGATGGCCTCGATGCGGTAGTTCTGCGGCTCGCTGGCCTCGGCCAGCAGCAGGAGCTGCTGCACCTGCCGAGCCACGCGGTCGACGTCCTCCAGCACCTGCTCGCGCCAGATGCCCGGCTCGGTCAGCTCGACCTGCGCGCGGATCAGCGCCAGCGGCGTCTTGAGCTCGTGCGCGGCGTTCGAGAGAAAGTCCTGCTGCGTCTGGAAGCCCCGCTGCAGGCGGTCCAGCGCGGCGTTGAAGGCCTCGACCAGCGGGCGCAGCTCGCGCGGCTGGTCGGCGACGGACAGGCGCTCGCCGAGCGTGCGCGGCGCGATCCGCCGGGCCGCGCTGGAGGCCTGGCGCACCGGCTTCAGCGCCCGCCACAGCGCATGGTGCAGGATCACCAGGAAGACCAGCACGAAGGTTCCGCCCAGCGCCAGCGTCCCCTGCCGCAGCACATCGAATCCGATCGAGGTGCGCATCAGCAGCACCACCCGGTCGGTGACGGCGAACTGCCCATACAGCTGACGACCGTCGCGCTGGAAGGGGATGGTCGTGCCATGCATCGCCACGCCGTCGCGCACGAAGCTGAAGGCCTGCCGGCGGGGCTCGAAGCGCGCCCCGTCGCGGGTCAGCAGGCCCGTCTGGCCATCGGTCGAGAAGATGACCTGCCCTTGCGCGTCCGAGACCCGCAGCATCACCTCGGACCGGAAGCTGTCGAACACCCACGGTTCGATCTTGCGGGCGTCGAAGCCGGTGGGACGCCCTTGCGCGTCGAAGCGCAGCAGCCCGACCAGCGCGACGCCGTTGTCCTCGATCTGCGTGCGCAGCACCCAGCGGGAGAACGGATCCCACAGCAGGCTCGCGGCCGCGCCCACCAGCAGCGCGCTCAGCGCCATGCTGACCGCGAGCACCGCCAGCACGCGGTTGCGCAGGCTATTCGGCCAGCGGATCTTGTAGGCCATAGCCCAGACTCCTGTGATTGACGATGCGCAGCCGCGAGCCCACCGAGGCCAGCTTCTTGCGCAGCCGATGCAGCGCCACGTCCAGCGCGTTCGGCGTGACGGCGTCGGACAGCCCCCAGGCAGCCGCCTCCAGCGCGCCGCGGCGGGCCATGCGCCCCTGCAGTCGCACCAGCGCGACGGCGATCTGCAGCTCGGCCGGCGCGAGCGCGGTGGACTGCGCCCCGCAGCGAAGCAGCCCTTCCTCCGCCACCACCTCGAGGTCGCCGAAGACAGCGCGCTCGGACCGCACCGCCGCCGGGCGGCGCATCAGCGCGCGCACGCGGGCCACCAGTTCCTCCATCGGGAAGGGCTTGACGAGGTAGTCGTCCGCGCCCGACTCCAACCCCTCGACGCGGTCATGCAGCGCGTCGCGCGCGGTGAGCATCAGGCAGGGCGTCCCCTGCCCCGCGCCGCGCAAGCGCTTGACCAGGGCCAGCCCGTCGCCATCCGGCAAGCCCCGGTCGATGACGAGCGCCGCGTAGCCGAGCTCGCGATGCGCGACCCAGGCCGCCTCCATCGCGTGGAAGACGTCCGTGGGAATGCCGGCGGTCTGCAGCGCCTGCCGGATCAGCTCGGCGAGCCGGAGATGGTCCTCGACCAGGGCGATTCGATTCATGGGGACGGCGACGGGACTCGGGGAACAGGGGATGGGGAACGGGAAGCCGGAAGCGCGAGAGGCCCCGGCGTCAGAAGCGGTACAGGTAGCCGACCGCCAGGCGCGAGCTGTCCTTGCGCGAGACGATGGGGCTCTGCCGGATCTCGTCCGGCAGACGCGTGACGCTAGCATCGATGAACACCGAGTGCCGGCGCCCGATCGCGTAGTCGACGCGCACGCCCGCTTCCGCGGTGGTGGCGGCCTCGCCGAGATAGAGCGCGCGCCCCGGCAGCACCTCGGCCGCGCGGACCCCGAAGTAGTAGTCGACGTACTTCCTGTCCAGCCACTGGGCCTTGGCGCGCGGCGTGACGCCCAACGGGCCCAGCGTGAAGCGGTGCTCGACCTGCAGGCTCAGCTTCTGGCCCTTGCTGTCGCCGGCGAGGTCGGCCACCCACTCGGCGCCGACATCGACCCAGGGCGTGCGCCAAGCCAGCGCGCCGCCGCCCAGGAACGCGTCCTTGCGCTTGTCCATGCCGGCCAGTGCCGGCGAGTCGCCCGCCTTGTAGCCCTCGGGCTCGTACTTCAGGCGGGCGCTGGCCTCCAGGCTGTTGCCAGGCGCGAACTGGTGACGCCACAGCTTGAGATCGGCGGCGCCACCGGAGAGGCGGAACCAGGGGCTCTCGACGAAGAGCACGGGCACGACGTCGTTCTTGCGGTCGGCGCCCGCGTATGGCCGTTGGCGGAAGGCGCCGGCGACGCCCAGGCCGAGCGTCGTCGACGAGGCGGCGGCGGGGTCGCGATCGCCGAAGACCTGCGCGTGGGCGCCGGGGGCGAGCACGGCAAGCGTCGCCGTCAGCGCCAGCAGCGCGCCGACGCGCAAGGTCGCGGCGGCCCCTGGCAGGCTGGGAATCCAGCGCGGAGCGCGCAAGGAGGGCTCGTATCGGGGCGCGGACGCGGGCGCGGGCGAGGACGCTGACGAAGGGAGAGACGACGCCGGGGAGGCGGAGGACAGAAAGGCGGCCATCGAGGCGACTCCAAGTGAAGACGGGCGGATGGTCGAGTCGCTCGACTTACCGCCGTCTTACCGGAGCGATGCCCTCGCCGCGGTTCAAGCGCCCGGCCATGGTGGCCGCCGCGCGGCCCTGGCCGAGCTCCCGGTCACTTCAGCTGCTGGATCCGGATCATGTTCCCCGCCGGATCCCGCACGCCCATGTCGCGCACGCCATAGGGCTGGTCGGTGGGTTCCTGGACGATCTCGGCGTCGCCGGCCTGCAGGCGCTGGAAGGTGGCGTCCAGGTCCTGCGAGCCCAGCAGCAGCATCGCGTAGGTGCCCTTGGCCATCATCTCGGCGATGGTGCGCTTCTCGTCGTCGGTGACGCCGGGCGTCGCGTTCGGCGGGAACAGCACGATGGAGGTGTCGGGCTTGCCCTTCGGTCCGATGGTGATCCAGCGGTTGCCGCCGAAGGCCACGTCCTTGCGGATCTCGAAGTCCAGCACGTCGCGGTAGAAGGCCAGCGAGGTCTCCGCGTCGGTGTGGGGCAGGAAGGTCGAGTGGATGGTGATGCTCATGTCAGTCTCCCGATGAATGGAGGTTGGCGGGGGTGATCGCGCGGCCGTCGCCGCGCCGGTTCCGAACCATGGGAGGCAGTCTAGGCATCCCCGCCGGACGGCGCTTCTCGATTCCTGATCGGTCGCGTCACCTGCTTGGCGACGCAGGACGGGATGCCCTCGGCCTCCCCCGCCGAGTCGCGCCGGTAGACGCTGGGCGACACGCCCACCAGCTCGGAGAACCGCGTGCTGAAGGTCCCCAGCGACGAGCAGCCCACCTCGAAGCAGACCTCGGTCACGCTGAGGTCGCCCCGGCGCAACAGCGCCATGGCGCGCTCGATGCGGCGGGTCATGAGATACGAATAGACCGACTCGCCATAGGCCAGCCGGAACTGGCGGCTCAGGTGGCCGGCCGACATGCCGATGCCGGCGGCCAGCGCGTCGACATCCAGCGGCTGGGCGTAGTCGCGATCGATACGGTCACGGACACGGCGCAGCCGGGCCAGGTCGCGCAGCAGGGTCTCGGGGGAGTTGGCGGGCATCGGCGCATCCTGCCATGTCCGCGCCGCGCCACCGGGAGTCACCCTGCGCCGAAACGCACCGACGCCTCGAACCCCGGGGACGCGTTGCGCAGCCGCAGCTGGCTGCCATGCGCCTCGGCCACCAGCCGGCACAGCGACAGACCCAGCCCCACGCCGCCGTCGCTGCGGGCGCGGGCCTCGTCCGGCCGGTAGAACGGCTGGCCCAACTGCGCGAGCGACTCGGACGGCACCCCCGGACCGTGGTCGCGGACGGTGACGCGCGCGCCGTCGCCATCACGTTCGACGGCGACCAGCACCGGTCCCGCGGCCGCGTCGTTGTGCCGCAGCGCGTTGTGCACCAGGTTGCGCAGCAGCAGCTGCACGCGCATCCGGTCCAGCTTCAGCACCGGCAGGTCGCGGTCGATGCGCAGCGCGACGCCGGGTTGGTCCTGCTCCCGCGCCAGCGCGCCGAGATCGCAATCCGACACCTGCAGCGCACGGTGGCCGCTGCCGAGCCGCTCGCTCTCCAGCAGCGCGGAGATCAGCTCCCGCATCTGCCCCAGCTCGTCGAGCAGCGAGGCCTTGGAGGGGCTCTCGTCGACCAGCTCGGCATGCAGCCGCGCCCGGGTCAACGGGCTGCGCAGCTCGTGGCTGATGGCCAGCAACAGCGCCCGCTTGCCGTCCAGCATCGCCTGGATGTCCTCGGCCATCTGGTTGAAGCGGTGCGCGAGATCGCCGATCTCGTCGCGGTGATGGACCAGCACCCGATAGCTCAGGTCGCCCCGCCCGAAAGCCTCGGCGCCCGCCGCCAGCGCCCGCAGCGGCCGGATCATGTGCCGGATCCCGCCGTAGGCAAGACCTGTCACCAGCAGCAGCAGCGGCACCGCCCAGACCAGGCCGTAGTCCAGCTGCATCGCGCCCCACAGGATCACGCTGCTCAGGCAGGCCAGCAGGATGAAGATCGCGATCAGCCGCGCGCCCAGCGAATGCTGGAACTGCGCGTGATGGCGATGCCAGCGCTGATGCCAGCGGTGCCGCGCGCGCCAGTGCCAGCGCCAGTCGCGCTGACGCGGGAACGGGATCGCGCCCGCCTCCATCGCCATCCAGCGCTGGAACTGCCGCATCCGCTTGAGCTTCTTCAGCCCGTGCAGATGACCCAGCTCCTCCATGCGGCGCAGTTGCTCCTCGTAGTGGGCGCGATGGCGGGCCTCGCGGCGGCCGCGGGGATCGTCGTCCGACGGCGGATGGTCCGGCCCCTGCGCCCCGTGAGGGCCGCGCGGGTCGCGCGGATCTCTCGGCCCGCGAGGACCTCGGGGCCCCCAATGGTCATACGGATGGCGAGGCCCCCTCATGCCCCGCCCTCCCCGCGCGGCGGCAGCGCGAAGCAGTAGCCTGCGTTGCGCAGCGTCTTCAGCGCCTCCAGCGGCTCGAGCTTGCGGCGCATCCGGCTCACCAGGATGTCCACGGCGCGGGTGAAGAGCTCGGCGTCCTGGCCGCGGATCCGGTTCAGGATCTCGTCGCGCGAGAAGACCCGACCCGGCTCCCGGGCCAGCATCACCAGCAACTCGTACTCGGTGCTGGTCAGCTCGATCGCCCCGGCGTCCGAGGACACCTGGCGGCGCGCGGTGTCGATCTCCAGGCCCTCGAAGCGCAGCAGCGTGGCCGGCGCGGCCGCGGCGGGCGCCAGGCGCGCACGGCGCAGGATGGTCTGCAGCCGGGCCGCGAGTTCACGCGGCTCGAAGGGCTTGGCCAGGTAGTCGTCCGCGCCCAGCTCCAGGCCGACCACGCGGTCGGTCAGGTCGCCGCGCGCGGTCAGCATCAGGATGGGCATGTCCTTCCACGGGTCCGTGCCGCCCCGGACCCGCTTGCAGAAGGCGAAGCCGTCCATCTCGGGGAGCATGCCGTCCAGGATGAGCGCGTCGAAACGCTCCTCGGCCAGGCGCGCGAACGCGGCGCTGGGCCGCGTCACCGCGCTCAGCTCGAAGTCGAAACGCGCCAGGTAGTGCGCCAGCGGCGCGGCCAGCGCCTCGTCGTCGTCAATCAGCAGCAAGCGATGCATCGTGCCGTCCATTGTGGCGGGTGCGGACCAGCGTGATCGCGCGCTCGGGGCAGGCCTTCACGCAATGGCCGCAGGCCCGGCAGGCATCGGCATTGGGGGTGAAGGCCTGCTGCCAGCCGTGCGCGTAGCCGCGCAGCTTGCCGAAGAGGCTCAGCTCCTGGCGGCGATTCGCCGGCAGCGTGCCGACCAGGAAGACGTCGTGCGGGCAGACCGCGACGCAGTCGCCCTTGCCCTCGCAGCGGTTGCGGTCGATGACCGGCCGCAGCAGCCCCGGGGGCTGCCGGCACTCGCGCGCGTCCATCAGAAGGCCTCGCCGTCGCGCTCGTCGCGGTCGTCCCGATGCCGGCCGCCGCGCGGGCCGCGGGTGTCGCGCTCCTCCTGATCCTCGCGACCCGAGCGCCGACGCAGGCGCCGCAGGGCGAATCGCAGCATCTGCTGCTGGTCGAAATCCAGCGCGTCGAAGAAGTCGCCGAAGGCGGCCACCAGCGCCGGACCGGTCGCCCGCAAGGCCTCGATCTGGCCGTCGAAGAGCTCCTGCGCCTCGTCGCGGCGGAAGTTGTCCGTCTCGATCAGACGGGCCACCTCGGGGCCGCGCGCCAGCGCCTTCAGCGCGCGCCGCGCGGCGCGCAGCAGCTCGAGCACGTGCTCGAGCCGCAGCTCCTGGCTCTCGCTCAGGTCCAGAAGGGCACTGGCCCGGGCTTGCAGCCTTTCACCGCGGCGGCCTTGGGCATCGGGTCCCAGGCCCCGGTGGAAGCCGGACCGCCCATGACCACCGTGGTGACCATGGCGACCGTGGTGGCCGTGGCGATGTCCGAAGCCGCCGATGCCTCCCCAGCCATGCGGGAAGCCACCGAAACCGCCGAAGCGGAACCAGGGTCCGTCGACGGGCAGCGGGCCGTGGAAGCCAGCGTCACACACAGGGCCGAAAGGACCGAAGCGGCCATCGTGGCCGACGTGATGGTGGTGACGTTCATGGGGGTGACTCCAGCGTCGAAACAAATGCATGGTGCGGTTCCTCGGTAAAGCCCGGGTGTCCGGGCGGTGAATCCATGTCGCCATGATTCCCATGCCCGCTCGCCGGGGCATCTCACCGCGGTATCGCTGCTTTTCGTTTTGTATCGCCACCGCCCCGACCGACGGAATGCCTCTTCGGGGGGAAACGGCGTCCCTGCTGACACGACGCGTCAGGGGGCCCACTTTCGACAGGGGCCGTCACGCGATCGTGCGCCCGCGCCGCGCCTGGCGCCGGACCGCGCCGATTCCCCCTGCTTGTCCCCTGCCGGTGTCCCCTGCATGTTCCGGCCGCGTCCCGCGGGGTCCGGGTGGGGCGCCTCTACAATCGCCGGCTCACCTTGTGTCCCTTGCCCAGATGACACCGCCGAGAGGCGGAGCTCCTCCATGACCGAACTCGCCAAGTCCTTCGAACCCTCTTCTCTGGAAGCCCATTGGGGCCCGCTGTGGGAGTCCAAGGGCCTCTACAAGCCGACGCTCGATCCGGCGAAGCCGTCCTTCAGCATCCAGCTGCCCCCTCCGAACGTCACCGGCACGCTGCACATGGGCCATGCGTTCAACCAGACCATCATGGACTCGTTGACCCGCTACCACCGCATGCTGGGCCAGAACACGCTGTGGGTCCCGGGCACGGACCACGCCGGCATCGCCACGCAGATCGTGGTCGAGCGCCAGTTGCAGGGCCAGGGCCAGAACCGTCACGACCTGGGTCGCAAGAATTTCGTCGCCCGCGTCTGGGAATGGAAGCAGCAGTCCGGCTCCACGATCACGCAGCAGATGCGCCGCATGGGCGACTCGGTGTCCTGGGACCACGAGTACTTCACCATGGACGAGAAGCTGTCCAAGGTGGTCACCGACACCTTCGTCAAGCTGCACGAGGAAGGCCTGATCTACCGCGGCAAGCGTCTGGTGAGCTGGGATCCGATCCTGAAGTCCGCCGTCTCCGACCTGGAGGTCGAGAGCGAGGAGGAGGACGGCTCGCTGTGGCACATCCGCTATCCGATGGCCGAGGGCGACGAGTCGCTGGTCGTCGCCACCACGCGTCCTGAAACGATGCTGGGCGACACGGCGGTGATGGTCCACCCCGAGGACGAGCGCTACAAGCACCTGATCGGCCAGCAGGTGAAGCTGCCCATCACTGGCCGTCTGGTGCCGGTGATCGCCGACGAGTACGTGGACAAGGAATTCGGCACCGGCGTCGTCAAGGTCACGCCGGCGCATGACACCAACGACTACCAGGTCGGTCAGCGCCATCAGCTGCCGATGATCACGATCTTCAGCCTGGACGCGACCGTGGTGGACTCGCTGGACGAGATCCCCGCCGAGTACCGCGGCCTGGACCGCTTCGTCGCGCGCAAGCGCATCGTCGCCGCGCTGGAAGAACAAGGCCTGCTGGTCGAGATCAAGAAGCACAAGCTGATGGTGCCGCGCTGCACCCGCACCGGCCAGGTCATCGAGCCCATGCTGACCGACCAGTGGTTCATCGCCACGAACAAGCCGGGCCGCGACGGCAAGTCCATCGCGCAGAAGGCCATCGACGTCGTCGCCAGCGGCGAGGTCAAGTTCGTGCCCGAGAACTGGGTCAACACCTACAACCAGTGGATGAACAACATCCAGGACTGGTGCATCTCGCGCCAGCTCTGGTGGGGCCACCGGATCCCGGCCTGGTACGCCAGCACCGGCGAGATCTTCGTCGCCCATGACGAGGCCGAGGCGCAGGCCAAGGCCGCGGCCGCTGGTTACACCGGCCCGCTGACCCGCGACGAGGACGTGCTGGACACCTGGTACTCGTCGGCGATGGTCCCCTTCTCCACCCTGGGCTGGCCGGAGAAGACGCTGGAGCAGGACCTGTTCCTCCCGTCCTCGGTGCTGGTGACGGGCTACGACATCATCTTCTTCTGGGTCGCCCGGATGATCATGATGACCACGCACTTCACGGGCAAGGTGCCCTTCAAGCATGTGTACATCCACGGCCTGGTGCTGGATGCGCAGGGCAAGAAGATGAGCAAGTCCGAGGGCAACGTGCTGGACCCGGTCGACCTGATCGACGGCATCGAGCTGGCCCCGCTGCTGGACAAGCGCACCCAGGGCCTGCGCAAACCCGAGACCGCGCCCAAGGTGCGCAAGGCCACGGAGAAGGAATTCCCCGAGGGCATCCCCGGCTACGGCGCCGACGCGCTGCGCTTCACCTTCGCCGCGATGGCGACCCTGGGCCGCAGCGTCAACTTCGACAGCAAGCGCTGCGAGGGTTACCGCAACTTCTGCAACAAGCTCTGGAACGCGACCCGCTTCGTGCTGATGAACACCGAGGGCCAGGACTGCGGCCTGATGGAGCACAGCAAGGAAGAGTGCGCGCCCGGCGGCAAGGCCCACGGCTACCTGCAGTTCTCGCAGGCCGACCGCTGGATCGTCAGCGAGCTGCAGAAGGTCGAGCAGGCCGTGGCCCAAGGCTTCACGGACTACCGCTTGGACCAGGTCGCCAACGCGATCTATTCCTTCGTGTGGGACGAGTACTGCGACTGGTATCTGGAGCTGGCCAAGGTCCAGCTGCAGACCGCGCAGGCCGAGGGCAACGAGGCCGCGCAGCGCGCCACGCGCCGCACGCTGATCCGCGTGCTGGAGACCATCCTGCGTCTGCTGCACCCGATCGCGCCCTTCATCACCGAAGAGCTCTGGCAGACCGTGGCGCCCATCGCGGGCCGCAAGTCGACCGACTATCTGGTGAGCGCGCAGTACCCCATCGCCCAACCCGAGCGCATCGACCCGCAGGCCGTGGCCTGGGTGGAGCAGCTCAAGGCGGTGGTGGGCACCTGCCGCAGCCTGCGCGGCGAGATGGGCCTGAGCCCGTCCGACCGCGTGCCGCTGCTGGCCGGCGGCGATCTGAGCTTCCTGCGTGAAGCGGCGCCGGCGCTGAAGGTGCTGGCCAAGCTGCAGAGCGTGGAGCTGATCGAGGACGAGGCCGCGTTCAACGCGCAGAGCGCCATGTCGCCGGTGCTGGTGCACGGCGCCGCGCGCCTGGCGCTGAAGGTCGAGATCGACGTGGCCGCCGAGCAGGCCCGCATCGCCAAGGAGATCGCGCGCCTGGAGGGCGAGGTCGCCAAGGCCGAGGCCAAGCTGGGCAACGAGAGCTTCGTGGCGCGCGCGCCGGAGGCCGTGGTGGCGCAGGAGCGTCAGCGCATCGCCGACTTCAGCGCCACTTTGGTTCGGCTAAAAGATCAGGCAGCGCGCCTGGGTGCGTCGGCCTGAAGTCGGGCTGCGCGGCGGGCACGGACAGGACCTCCGAGATCCTGCGTGCCACGCTCCACGCGGCCCGCATCCGTGACTCGCGCGTCGTCGTCGCCACCCGCGGCGTGACCTGCAGACCGGGCGCCCCATGCAGCGGGCGCCCGTTTTCCATCAGGCCCGGCTCCATCAGGTCCATCCAGACCGCCAGCAGCCGCCCGGCGTGCAAGGCGTCGGCCAGGGCCTGCTCGTCGAACAGCGCCGAGTGCGAGGTCGACACCATCACCTGGGCCGGCTTGCAAAAGCCCAGGACCCGTTCCCCGATCAGACCGCGATAGCGCGGGAAGTAGGCCAGCTGCACGCTGACCGCGTCGGCCGCCTGCATCAGCTCGCGCAGACCGTAGGGCTCGATGCCCCACTGGGCCCAGAGCGGATCGGCGTGATGCAGGCTGGGGTCGTAGCCGATGACCCGCGCGCCGAAGACCGGCAGCAGCGTGGCCAGCTGGCGCGCCGCCGGCGTCAGGCCGACCAGGCCCACGGTGGCGCAGCCCAGTTCGCGACCGACCCAGGACCCGTCCACCGACTGCACCGGCACCCGGCGCAGCAGCGCGAGCAAGGCGCCGATGACGAACTCCGCCTCGGCCGAGGCCGCGGCCGTCGGCGCGCGCACCACCTCGATGTTGGCGGCGCGGCAGGCGTCCAGGTCGATGTTCTCCGCTCCGGCGCCAATGCGACCGACCGCACGCAGACGCGGCGCCCGGCGAATCGTCTCGCCATCGAGCGCGATCGAGGCGGGCAGGAAAATTGCCTGGGCCTGCGCAACATGTTCCTTCAGGGCCGAGGGAACCGCCGCGAGTTCGGGCACCGCCTGGACCGCATGGCGCTCGGCCAGCCAGTCCAGGACGTCGGCCTCCAGCGGTTCCAGGACGAGCACTGACATGAGGGATTTGGAGAGGATTGTTTGACTTTCTTGCATTGCTGCCATGCAACAATGCCCAACGCAACTACTCGCGGGAGTGTACGTAAATGGCCCTTATCAACAAGGCAATCTTTCCGGTCGCAGGCTTGGGAACGCGCTTTCTGCCCGCCACCAAGGCTCAGCCCAAGGAGATGTTGCCCGTGGTGGACAAGCCCTTGATCCAGTACGCGGTCGAGGAGGCCTACGCGGCCGGCATCCGCCAGATGATCTTCGTGAACGGCCGCAACAAGCGCGCCATCCCTGACCATTTCGACACTGCCTTCGAGCTCGAGACCGAGCTGGAAGCCGCTGGCAAGAAGGAACTGCTCGCGCTGGTCCACTCGATCAAGCCCGACGACATGGAGTGCATCTACATCCGCCAACCCAAGGCCCTGGGCCTGGGCCACGCGGTGCTGTGCGCGCAGTGCGTCGTCGTGAACGAGCCCTTCGCGGTGCTGCTGGCCGACGACCTGATGGTCGGCAAGCCCCCGTGCTCAAGCAGATGGTGGACCAGTTCTCCGAGTGGCAGGCCAGCATCCTGGCGGTCCAGGAAGTGCCGGCCGAGCACACCAAGCGCTACGGCATCGTCGCCGGCGCGCCCATCAGCGATCGCCTGATGGACCTGACCCACATGGTCGAGAAGCCCAATCCCGAGGACGCCCCGTCGCGCCTGGGCGTGGCCGGCCGCTACATCCTGACCCCGGGCGTGTTCCGCGAGATCGCCACCCAGCCCCGCGGCGTGGGCGGCGAGATCCAGCTGACCGACGGCATCGCCGCGCTGATGCGCCGCGAGAAGGTCTTCGCCTTCCGCTATGAAGGCAAGCGCTACGACTGCGGCAGCAAGGAAGGCTTCCTGCAGGCCAACGTCGAGCTGGCGCTGGATCACCCGCAGCTGGGCGCGAGCTTCCGCGAGTACCTGAAGACGCTGGAGATCTGACGGCAAGGACCACCGGCCCGATCGATCGGGCGGCGGAAACGACGAAGGCCACGCGATGCGTGGCCTTCTGCATTTGCAACGGACCGCACGGGCGGTGTCGAAGCGTTCGTCGCGGCGCTTCCGCCGCCGGGTCTCAGCGGCGCTTGAGCACGTGGATGAACTCGTCACCGCTGGCGCTCTGCTCGACCAGCTCGTTGCCGGTCTGGCGGGCGAAGGCCTGGAAGTCGCGCGTCGAGCCCGGATCCGTGGCGACCACCTTCAGCAGCTGGCCGCTCTCCATCTCCGCCAGCGCCTTCTTGGCCTTGAGGATGGGCAGCGGGCAGTTCAGGCCGCGGGTGTCGAGTTCCTTGTGAATGTCCATGAGAGCGTCCTTGCTGGCCGCGGGGCAGCCCCTCGCGGGAACGGCCGCGCGCGGCGGTGAGTCGGGATTCTAGAGGTCGCGAGCCCCGGTCCGGGAGGCGCCGCCGCTCAGGTCGGCGGCGGCATCCACTGGGGTTCGATGCCGCGGTTGCGCAGCCATTGCGCCAACGCCTGCCCGGTGCCCGCGGGCCAGCATTCGAGCTGCTCCGGCGGCGTCAGCGTGTACTCGATCAGCTCGGGCGAGAGCGCGATCTCGCCGCGCGCCGGCACGTGGTACGCGATCAGGACCTGGTTCTTCTTCTGGAAGTCGTAGACGCCGATCAGCGTCGCCCCGAGCGCCTCCAGCGAGGTCTCCTCCAGCACCTCCCGCCGGATGCCCTCCTCCGGTGTCTCGCCCGCCTCCATGAAGCCGGTGATCAGCCCGAAGAAGCGCATCGGCCAGGCCGCGTTGCGCGCCAGCAAGACCTGCCCCTCGCGATCCACGCATTCGACGATGGCGGCCAGCACCGGCGTCGGGTTGTTCCAGTGCGTGAAGTCGCAGTTCGGGCAGCGCAGCCGGGTCTTGGGGCCGCCGTCCTCGGGCAGCTCGATCCAGGCAAGCTCCGAGGCGCATTGCGGGCAGAAGCGGAAGGTCATGGCGGCGGCTCGTGGTGGATGGCCCCGGACGGGCGGCCGTGAGGGGCGTGGCGCGGTCGAGGCGGCGGGCGCTGGCGTCGTGGGCGGGTCCGCGGCCTCAGGCCGGGAAGACGCCCGTCGACAGGTAGCGGTCGCCGCGGTCGCAGACGACGAAGACGATGGTGGCGTTGCTGACCTGGCGCGCGATCTGCAGCGCGACCCAGCAGGCGCCCGCGGCGCTGATGCCGCCGAACAGGCCTTCCTCGCGGGCGAGGCGGCGGGCCATGTCCTCGGCGTCGGACTGGCCGACCAGCACCAGCTCATCGACGTTCTCGGCGCGGTAGATCTTCGGCAGATAGGCCTGCGGCCACTTGCGGATGCCCGGGATGCGCGAGCCTTCGGCCGGCTGCGCGCCGACGATGCGCACCTCGGGGTTCTTCTCCTTGAGGAAGCGCGACACGCCGGTGATGGTGCCGGTCGTGCCCATCGCGCTGACGAAGTGGGTCACGCGGCCGCCGGTGTCGCGCCAGATCTCGGGACCGGTGGTCTCGTAATGGATGCGCGGGTTGTCGTTGTTGGCGAACTGGTCCAGCACCCGGCCCTTGCCGTCGCGCTGCATCTGCTCGGCCAGGTCGCGGGCGTATTCCATGCCGCCCGAGCGCGGCGTCAGGATGAGCTCGGCGCCGAACGCCTTCATGGTCTGGGCGCGTTCGATCGACAGGTCCTCCGGCATGATCAGCACCATGCGGTATCCGCGGATCGCCGCGGCCATCGCCAGCGCGATGCCGGTGTTGCCCGAGGTCGCCTCGATCAGCGTGTCGCCGGGCTTGATCTCGCCGCGCTCCTCGGCACGCTTGATCATGCTGATGGCGGGACGGTCCTTCACCGAGCCGGCGGGGTTGTTGCCCTCCAGCTTGGCCAGCAGCACATTGCCGCGCGCGGCCAGCTCGGGCCCGAGCACCCGTTGCAGTCGCACCAGCGGCGTGTTGCCGATCACGTCTTCCAGGGTCGGGTAGCTCTTGGGATCGAAGGCGCTTGATTCACTCATAGCCGCGCATTCTCTCAGTCGGCGTGTGGCCGTGGTGGCATAATGCCTTTTCTTTCGCGGCCCCTCTGGCTCTGTCCACGACGAAGCTTCAGTTGCAGGCCCGCGCAGTGGCCCCAGCGTCATCCGACCGGGGCCGCGTTGCTGATGACGCCCGGATGGCGAAATCGGTAGACGCAGGGGACTCAAAATCCCCCGCCGCAAGGCGTGTCGGTTCGAGTCCGACTCCGGGCACCACCTCTGAATGCAGGTGTCCCGCACGCGTCATCAGCACCACCACGTTCCGCATCTGTTCCGCGATCCGTTCCGCGTTTCCGGCGATCGCGGCCTCACTGCGCCCCCCTCTCTGACGACCCCCGCGATCACTTTCGGACATTCCTTCGGTGACGCTCGGCGCGACCATCGGGGGCCAGTGCTTGCCTGTATCAGGCTTGGATACACTCGCCCGAACGCCCGGGCCCCGACGACGGGACGCCCGCCTCAGCCACGCGCCCCTGGTGGCGCCATTCGAAGACGCTTCCCCATGCCCTTCATCCCTCCGGTGACCAAGGCCCTGATGCTGTTCTGCGTGGGCCTGTTCTGCCTGACCTTCCTGATGCCGGGCGAGCCCTTCTTCATCGCGATGTGGCTCTGGCCGCTGAACAGCGGCCGTTTCGAGATCTGGCAGCCCATCACCTACGCCTTCCTGCACGGCGACTTCCTGCACCTGTTCTTCAACATGCTGGGGCTGTGGATGTTCGGCGCGGAGCTGGAGACCGTGCTCGGCCGCACGCGCTACGGCGTGCTGCTGCTGGCCAGCGCGCTCACGGGCGCCGCGGCGCAGCTGGTGTTCACGCTGGTCACCAACTCGATGTCCACCACCGTGGGCGCCTCCGGCGCGCTGTTCGGGCTGCTGCTGGCCTACGGCCTGCAGTTCGGCGAGCGCGTGATCATGCCGCTGTTCCCGCCCATCCCGATGAAGGTGAAGTACTTCGTCGCGATCTTCGGCGGACTGGAACTGATCCTGGGCTTCACCGGCGGTCGCGGCATCGCCCACTTCGCCCACCTGGGCGGCATGCTCGGCGCCTGGCTGATCATCAACCACTGGCGCAGCCCACGGCGCTGAGTCGGCGGCGCCCGGTCGCCGCCCTCGCCGACATGACCCGTCCCTCGATCAGCGATCAGCGTTCAGCGATCAAGGGACTGGGGTCAGGTCTCCACCGCCAGCAGGCCGTCGGCCGGCGTCGGATAGCGCAGCCGCTGTCGCAGCTCCCGCTTGAGGCGACCGTTGTCCATCCGGCGCGATTCATTCATGAAGCTCATCTGCATCGGCGAGAACACCGTCGCCGCGTCCGCCCGCGCCACGCGCGCCGGCGGCGGCAGGCCGCACAGCCGCGCGGCCAGCTCGAAGTAGTCGCCCATCAACAGCTCGCTGTCGTCGCTCGCGTGGATCACGCGGCCCGCGGGACCGCGCAGCAGCGCGAGACGGCAGGCCCGCGCCAGGTCGTCGGCCTGGATGTGATTCGTGTAGACGTCGTCCGCGCGCGCCAGCACCGGCAGCCCCTTGGCCAGACGCTCGCGCGGATGACCGCCCTCGCGGTCGAAGGCGTAGATGCCGGGCACGCGCAGGATCGTCACCGGGCAGCCGGTCTCCCGCCCCCAACGGCGCAGTTGCGTCTCGGCATCGACGCGCCGCCAGGCGCGATCGTTGGCGGGATTCGTCGGACGCGTCTCGTCGATGCGCGCGCCACCGCAGTCGCCGTAGACGCCGCTGGTGCTCGCGTAGACCAGATGCAGCGGCGCCGCGCCGCGCGACAGCGCCTGCAGCAGCCGGCGGGTGCGGGCATCGTCGCGCCCCTGCGCGGCCGGCGGCGCCAGATGCAGCACCCGGTCGGCCACACCGGCCAGCCGCCGCAACGTCCCCGGATCGTCCAGACTCCCCACCAGCGGCACCGCGCCCGCCGCGCGCAGCGCGGGCACGCGTGCCGCGCTGCTGGTCAGCGCGAGGACCGTCCAGCGTCCCGCCAACTGCCGCAGCACCCGCAGGCCGACGTCGCCGCAGCCGACGATCAGCAGGCGCTCGCGGCGGGCGCGGCGCGCGGTGTCCATCGGTACGGGCGGGGGCGGGGCGGGATTCGGTCCGGTCATGGGCGAGGGAGAAGTCGTCGATGCGCGGCGAGAGGCCGCGCGGGCGGACGAGGGATTGGGGCTCAGGCAAAATGGCGGCCCAGTGTACGGCTCGCGCCCTGGTCTTCCGGACCGCGCGGGCCGTGTCGCTTCGCCCCATTTCCGGGTGCTCGCGCGCCCTCCTCCACGTCGCTATCCCGCACCATGAGCTTCCAGGTCACCGTCCTGCCCGCCGGCCGCAACTACACCGTCGACGACGACGAGACCCTGCTGGCCGCCGCCATCCGCCAGGGCATCGGCCTCCCGTATGGCTGCAAGGACGGCGCCTGCGGCTCCTGCAAGAGCAAGCTGGTCGAAGGCCAGGTGATCCATGGCGAGCATCAGCCCAAGGCGCTGTCCGCGGACGAGGAGGCCGCCGGCTTCGTGCTCACCTGCTGCGCCCGCCCGCAGACCGACTGCACCGTCGAGGCCCGCACCGTGCCCGGCGCCGGCGAGTTCCCCGTCCTGAAGCTGCCCAGCCGCGTGCTGACGCTGGAGAAGCCGGCCGCCGACGTCGCGGTCGTCAAGCTGCAGCTGCCGGCCAACCAGAACCTGCAGTTCCGCGCCGGCCAGTATGTCGAGTTCATCCTGCGCGACGGCGCGCGCCGCAGCTACTCGATGGCCAACGCGCCCAGCCGCCTGGGCACGCCGCCCGCGATCGAACTGCACATCCGCCACATGCCCGGCGGCAAGTTCACCGACCACGTCTTCGGCGCGCTCAAGGAGAAGGACATCCTGCGCATGGAAGGCCCGTTCGGCAGCTTCTTCCTGCGCGAGGACAGCGACAAGCCCATCGTGCTGCTGGCCTCGGGCACCGGTTTCGCGCCGATCAAGGCCATCCTCGAACGCATCCAGGACCAGGGCATCACCCGCCCGGTCACGCTGTACTGGGGCGCGCGCGGCAAGGCCGACCTGTACCTGCACGACTGGGCCGTCCAGGCCGCGGCCGCGATGCCCACGCTGACCTACGTCCCGGTGCTGTCCGAGCCCAAGCCCGAGGACGCCTGGACCGGCCGCACCGGCTTCGTCCACCAGGCCGTGATGGCCGACCTGCCGGACCTGTCGCGCCACCAGATCTACGCCTGCGGCGCGCCCATCATGGTCGAGTCCGCGCAGCGCGACTTCGTCGCGCGATGCCACCTCCCGGTGGAGGAGTTCTACGCGGACGCGTTCACTTCCGAAGCCGACAAGCACGCCGCCTGAGCCGACGTGCCCGCGACGAGGCTCATGTCGACCGTCGGGTCGATGTGAGCTGGGGCCTCCCGCTGGGGGCCCACTCGGTCGCTCGGGGCTTCACGTTTCGTTGATGCCGGTCATCCGCCTTCCGCACCGCGAATCCCGCGTCGGGGGCGTGACATGTGCCAGGGCAGGCGGGGCCGTCCGATACTTGGGGACATGAAGCACTTCCCGCCGCCCTACTCCAGCGCCGCGCAGTTCGAGCAGCAACTGCAGGACCTCGGCCACACGGTCATCGCGCCGGAGAGCCTCACGCATTGGCTGCACTGCCAGGCCACGGACCTGCGCGCGCTGCAATCCTTCTGGAACGACCTGCCGCCCGACGCCTACCTGCGCGACGGCGGTCGCTACCGCTTCCGCCGCCACGCGAGCTTTGTCGTCGACGCGCAGGCCGATCCGGCGGTGCGCCTGGCGCCGCACCGCGCGCACTGGCAGCCGGTGGACTACAACGCCCTGCACGGCGGCATCGAGCGCTGGTTCGAGCCCATGGAGCCGGCCGCTGTCGACCTGCCGATCTGGCCGCGTCTGCTGCTGGGCCTGGCCGGGGTCGCGGACCGGCTCAAGGGCGCGCGCCCCTGGTTCGTCGAGGCGCATCAGTTCCGCATCGACACGGCCGGCGGCATCGGCCGACCCACGCCCGAGGGCGCGCACCGCGACGGCGTCGACCTGGTGGCGGTGTTCATGCTGGCCCGTCAGGGCATCAAGGGCGGCGAGTCCCGCGTCTTCGAGGCGGACGGCCCGCGCGGCCAGCGCTTCACGATGATGGAGCCCTGGACGCTGCTGCTGCTCGACGACGAGCGCGTCATCCACGAGACCACACCCATCCAGCCCGTCGACCCGACCCATCCCGGTCACCGCGACACGCTGGTCGTGACCCTGCGCGCCGACGCGTTCATGGGGCGCTGAGGCGCCGGGGGCGCGGCGTTCTCCGACGCGCGCTCAGGACGGACGGGGCGGGTCCGCCAGGCCATGCTCCTCGGGATCGGGCAGCTCCGCGAAGAAGGTGGAGCCTCGCCCGAGCTCGCTGCGCGCGCCCACGCGGCCGCCCTGGGCCTCCACGATGCGCTTGGTCAGGGCCAGCCCCAGTCCCGTCCCGGGATAGGGCGAACGCGAGGCGCCCGGCAACTGCGTGAACTCGGTAAACAGCCGCGCCAGGTCCTCCTCGGCGATGCCCGGCCCGGTGTCCTCGACCTCGACGCGGAAGCGGTGATCGCCACAGGGTCCGGCGCGTACCGTCAGGTGACCGCCCTCGGGCGTGAACTTCCAGGCGTTCGAGAGGTAGTTGTAGAGCACCTGGCGCAAACGCAACGCATCGGTCCAGACCAGTCCCAGGTGGTCGTCGATCTCCAGGTCCACCGCGAGCGGCTTGTCGGCGAAGCTGCCGGTGACCACGTCGAGGACCTCTCTCGCCACGTCGGCGACATTGGTCTCGCCCGGATGCAGCTCCATCCCGCCGGCTTCCAGCCGGGCCAAGTCCAGGACATCGTTGATCAGGCCCAGCAGGTGCCGCCCGCTCGAGAGGATGTGGCCGGCGTAGTTGCGCACGCGGTCCGGCGGCAACGCGGCCGCGCCGTCGGCCAGCAACTGCGAGAACCCGATCACGGCGTTCAACGGGGTGCGCAGCTCGTGCGACATGTTGGCCAGCAGACGGCCCTTGTGGCGGCTGACCTCGAGGATGCGCTTGTTCTCCAGCTCGAGCTCGGCGCTGCGCAGGCGCAGGGCCTGGGCCCGCATCCGCACGCGGGCCTCGCGGGTGCGCGCCTCGGCGTAGTCGATCGCGCGCACCAGCGTGCGCGGCCGCACATCCTGCTTGGACAGGTAGTCCTGGGCGCCGGCGGTCATGCAGGACAAGGCCAGGGCATCGTCCTCCATGCCGGTGAGCACCACGATGGGCGTGTCCCGCGCCTGGGCCCGCACGGCGCTGACGCATTCGATGCCGGCGGCGTCGGGCAGGTGCAGGTCCAGGAGCACGGCGGCCACCCGGTGGCGCTCCAGCAAGGCCACGGCCTCGGACAGCCGGGTGGCGCGCACCACCGGACGCGGCGGCGACGGCGCGGCCTCGGCCAGCAGTTCGGTGATGAGGTCGGCGTCGCCGTCGTTGTCCTCGACCAGCAGGATGGGCAGGACCGGGCGACGGGCGGCGGCCGGCACGGCGAGATCGTCGGGCAGCGCGCTCATGGCAGCTTCACCACCGTGAACCAGAAGCCCTCCACCGCCTTCACGATGGACTGGAAGGCCACCAGCCCCACCGGCTTGGTCACGTAGCAGTTGGCGCCCAGCTGGTAGCTCTTGACGATGTCGTGCTCCGCGTCCGAGGAGGTCAGCACCACCACTGGAATCTCCTTGAGCTCGGGCTCGGTCTTGATGCGGGCCAGCACCTCGCGGCCGCCGACCTTGGGCAGGTTCAGGTCGAGCAGGATCAGGTCGGGCCGGGCGGTGTCCTCGTAGGGCGGCTCGCGCAGCAGCCGCGACAGCGCCTGCGCCCCGTCGACCGCCACGGCGATGTCCAGCCGCAGCCGGCTCTGCTCCAGGGTCTCCGCCACCAGGTCGGCGTCACCGGGGTTGTCCTCGATGAGGAGGATGTTCAGCGGTTGGCTCATGGGCTCAGGCTCCTTCCGTGCGGGCCGGCGGCAGGGTGAAGGACACGGTGCTGCCCTGCCCCGGCGCGGAGTCGATCCAGATCGCGCCGCCATGGCGCTCGACGATGCGCTTGGCGATGGCCAGGCCGATGCCGCTGCCCTCGTAGCGGCCCAGCTCGTGCAGGCGCTGGAACATCTGGAAGACGCGCTGCGCGTACTGCATGTCGATGCCGATGCCGTTGTCGCTGACCTGGAACAGCCAGCGATGCCCCTGCGGACGCGCCGAGATCCTGACCCGCGGTGGCGCCTCCGAGCGGAACTTGATCGCGTTGCTGATCAGGTTCTGCAGCAGCTGGTGCAGCTGGCCCTCGTCGGCCTGCACGCGCGGCAGCGGGTCGGCCTCGACCGTGCCGCCCGACTCGCGCAGCAGCCGCTGCAGCGCATGGGTGACCGCCTCCAGCACCTGGCCGGCCTCCACCGGCACCAGCGGCTTGCCCTGCGAGCCCACCCGCGAGTAGGCCAGCAGATCCGCCACCAGGCGCTGCATGCGGCGCGCGCCGTCGGAGGCGTAGCGGATGTACTTGTCGGCGCGCTCGTCGATCTGGCCGGCGTAGCGCTGGGCCAGCAGCTCGGTGTAGTTGGCGACCATGCGCAGCGGCTCCTGCAGGTCGTGCGAGGCGACGTAGGCGAACTGCTCCAGCTCCGCGTTGCTGCGCCGCAGCTCGTCCTCGCTGCGGCGGCGCTCGGTGATGTCGATGATGGAGGCGACCACGAAATGCCCGTCGGGCGCGGCGATCGGGGTCAGGCCGATCTCCACCGGCATCTCCGAGCCGTCCTTGCGCAGGCCGAAGAGCTCGCGCCCCGCGCCCATGGGCCGCGCCTCGGGCCGGCCCGAGAACGAGGCCACATGGCCCGGATGCCCGGCCCGGTAGCGCTCCGGCACCAGCATCTCGACGGGCTGCCCCAGGAACTCGGCCCGCTCGTAGCCGAACATCTCCTCCGCGCGCCGGTTGACCAGCCGGATGCGGCGCGAGGCGTCGATCATGATCATCGCGCTGGGCGAGGCCTCGACCACCAGCTCGAAACGCTCCTGGGCCCGCTTGCGCTCGGTGATGTCGATGATGGACGCCAGCGTGCACAGGCCCTCGGCGGTGTCGATGGGGCTCAGGCCGATCTCGATGGGGACCTCCTCGCCGTTCTTGCGGCGCCCGAAGAGGTCGCGCCCCGCGCCCATGGCCCGGGTCTCCGGCCGCGCGAAGAAGTCGCTCACATGGCGCGGGTGACCGGCCTGGAAGCGGCTGGGGATCAGCGTCTCGACCGTGGTGCCCAGCAGTTCCTCGCGCGCGTAGCCGAAGAGCTCCTCGGCCTTGCGGTTGACCAGCCGGATGCGGCGCTCCCGGTCCACCAGCACGATGGCGCTCGGAATCGCCTCCACGATCGACCGGAACCGGTCGTCGGCGGGGTTGTCTGACACGGAGCCTCCCTGAAAACGTGCGCACTACGCACGACTCCGAACCCAGGGTGTATCACGGGCGTGGGCTGTACGCCAAGGAGAGGCCGTCCCCTGGACGGGGCGACGGGCCCGGGTGGGCGGTCGCCCGGGGCGCTCCGCTTACACTGGCGGCCCCCCATGCGTCACAAGCGCGTGCGGGTCGCATCGGCGCCGCTCACGGCGCCGGTTTCTCTTCAAGCATCACAAGTGCAGGCTCATCCATGAACGCCCTCACCGACATCGCCCGCGCGCTGGCCGCCGGCTCGTCCGACTCCCTCCCCTCCTCGCTCTTCGGTCTCCCGGACCAGGCCCCGCACGAGCGCGTGCTGCTGGCCGCCGATCCCGTGACCGGTCTGAAGGCGATCCTGGCGGTGCACAGCACCGCGCGCGGCCCGGCCTTCGGCGGCTGCCGCTTCTGGAGCTACGACAACGAGCTGGCCGCGCTGAACGACGCGCTGCGCCTGTCGCAGGGCATGAGCCACAAGAACGCCCTGGCCAACCTGCCCTTCGGCGGCGGCAAGGCCGTGATCATCAAGCCGCAGGGCGAGTTCGACCGCGCCGCGCTGTTCGCGGCCTTCGGCCGCGCGGTGCAGTCGCTGGACGGCGCCTACATCACCGCCGAGGACGTGGGCACGACCACCGCCGACATGAAGGGCATGATGGCCCACACCCAGTACGTGTCGGGCATCCCGCGCGACGGCGCCTTCGGTGGCGACCCCAGCCCGAAGACGGCCTGGGGCGTGTTCGTCTCCATCGATGAAGGCGTCAAGCGCGTGCTGGGCCGCGAATCGCTGGACGGCGTGCGCGTGGCGCTGCAGGGTCTGGGCGCGGTGGGCTGGCATCTGGCCGAGTTCCTGCACCAGGCCGGTGCCAAGCTGGTCGTCGCCGACGTCAACGGCGAGAAGGTCGCCCGCGCGGTGGCCGAGCTGGGCGCGCAGGCGGTGGGCGTGGGCGAGATCCTGGCGGCGGACGTCGACGTGGTAGCGCCCTGCGCGCTGGGCGCGACGCTGAACGCGGTGTCCATCCCGGCGCTGAAGGCCCGCCTGATCGCCGGCGCGGCCAACAACCAGCTGGCCACCGCCGCGGATGGCGACGCGCTGCAGGCCCGCGGCATCGCCTACCTGCCGGACTACCTGGTGAACGCCGGCGGCATCATCAGCGTCGCGCGCGAGTTCCGCGGCGAAGGCGAGGAAGCGGCCGTGATGGCCGAGGTCGGCCAGATCCGCGGCCGCGTGGCCGAGCTGCTGGACCGCGTGAAGGTCAGCGGTCTGACGCCGGCCCGTGAAGCCGACGCCTGGGCGCGTTCGCTGCTGGTCAAGCCGGCCTGATCGAAGCTGCCACCGGGCTCGCGGCTTCGGCCGCCAGAAGAAGACAAGGGGCCCGCGAGGGCCCCTTCTGCTTCATGGCGACATCGCGCCCCCCTGTCCACGGGGCCCCTGTCGGCGGGGCCCAGTGCCGCCGGAGCGGCGACGCCGCCCCGCTCAGTTCGCCGCCTTGGCCAGCTGCGTGTCCAACCAGGTCTCGATGCCGGCCACGGTGGCGTGGCCATCCTCGCCGCCGAGCTGGTTGGCCTGGACGGTCGCCATCAGCCGGCCCTTGTCGTCGAGCAGCGCGAACGCGGGGAAGGCCATGACCTTCAACTGCTTGAAGAGCAATGACTCCGCATCGGCCGCCACCGGCCAGTTCAGTCCGTGCTGCTTCGCATACTTGGCCGCCTCGACGCCCGAATCGGGCGTGATGGCGAGGACGTGGATGTCGCCGCGGCGCTTCATCACTTCATTGAGCTTTGGGACTTCCTTGATGCAGGGCGCGCAATGCCGCGTATAGAAGTTGATCAGCACCCGCTTGCCGAGCCATCGATCTCGCCCGGTCGCCTTGCCCTCCGGATCGACGAGCGCATCGAGCGGGAACGGCTCTCCGACCGAGACGCCGAAGTTCGGCAGCAGCTTGTAATCCACCTCCGCGGCATGAGCGGTCAACAGGGTGCCGGCCATGAGCAGGCCGGCGGCCATCGACAAGATGCGAGCTGTCAAGTTGTTCTCCCTTTGAATGACGGCGCAGTGTCTCTCCGAATCGATCGGCCGCAATACCGTCCCATGGGGGAGGCAAGTGCTGGCCGGTCCGCGGATCGATCGCGAATCCGGCCTGGCCGCGGCCGACCGCACCGAGGACTTCGCGATTGCGCAGGGAACAGTCCTCCTTGACGCCCCGGGGGGCGAACCTCAGGCCAAGGCCTCTTCCCCCAGCAGCACATCCTCGTAGAACGCCCCGATCTGCCGTTCCGGTTGCCGGATCTGGATCTCCAGCACCCACAAGCCGTGGGCCGGCGCGAAGCCGGCCTTGGCCAGGTCCTGCTTTCCGTACAGCGCGTGCGGGAAGTCCGCGATCCGATGTCCCGCCACCTCGGGCACCAGTTCATAGCCACGCGCGCTCGCCCGGGCGGCGGCGAAATCGTAGAGCTCGACGCCCGTGAGGCCGCGCGCCCATTCGGCACGGGTCTCGGCGTGGATCTCGCGCGCGGCCCGCGCGCAGGCCTGGTGCTCCGGATCGTCGCCGACGACAAAGGTGTCGCCGTAATCGCCCTCGTACTCGCCCCACACGGGGCCGATGTCCACCACGATCACGTCCCGCTCCCGCAGCACGCGCGCCCGGTCCAGCGGCCGGTTCCACGGGAACTGCGCATCCGCGCCGAAGCGGATGTAGGTCGGGTGCCAAGTCCGGATCGAACCCATCTCGCGCAGGCAGCGTTCCGCCGCGTCCAGGCCCTGCTGCGTGGTCATGCCGGGTGTCATCAGGCGCCCGATGCGCTCCACGGCCTCGATGCTCAGACGCCGGGCCTCCAGCACGCCGCGCAGGTCGAAGCCCTCCCCCACCTGCTCCCAGGCCGGCGCGTCGGCGGCGCTCAGGTCGATCCTCGGCACGGGCTTGGGCGTCCAGTCGGGCACATGCAGCCGCATGTCCGAGGTGGGTCGGCACTGGCACATCAGCAGCTCGTCCTCGGCGACGCGGAAGCCGTCCGCGGTCGCGGGCCGGATGCGCTCGTGCGAGCCGGACACCACCCGCACGCGGCAGGAACCGCAGGCCCCGCGCTGGCACGAGTACGGCACCGAGACCCCAGCCGCCAGCGCGGCATGGAGCAGCGTCTGGCCGGGCTTGACGCTGAAGGCACCGGTGTTCAGGGCGATGTGGCGGGCGGTCGATGCGTCGACGGGGCTCGCGAGCTTGTCGGCGAGCGCGGAGTTGGCGGGATTCGCGGGATTGGCGGGATTCGCGGGATTGGCGGGATTGGCGGGATTGGCGGGATTGGCGGGATTGGCGGGGTTCGGCGAGGTCGGGGCGGTGTCCATGGCGTGGGTTCAGGCGTGAGTCGGGGCGCGCTCCGACAGGGAAACGTCGCCCGATGAGCGCAGAATCTACGTTCCGACTGGATGGCCTCCAAGAGCCATTTCTCGACAGATGACCCAGCCACTTGAATCCTTCAGCGACCACGGCGCGTCTGGCAAAGGCGGCGCACGCGGCCATCGCGGCAAGCGTGAATCGAGCCTCGATCTCGCCATGTCGCCGCCCGTCGCCGAGAACGGCAAGCAGGCCTGGGTCTACGAGACCCTGCGCGGCCAGATCCTGGGCGGCGCGCTCGCCGCGCAAGCCCGGGTGCCGTCGACGCGCAGCCTGGCGCAGCGCATGGGCGTGTCGCGCTCCACCGTCGAATGGGCCTACGACCAGTTGCGCGCCGAGGGCTACGTGGTCGGCGTCCCCGGCTCCGGCACCTATGTCTGCGCGCAGGTGCCGGATCGCTTCCTCGATCCTGAACGGCCCGCCTCGATCGCGGCAAGACCTGGCCCCTCGACGCCCCCCACCGACACCGGTCGCCTGAACGCCGGCTTCATCGCGCGCGTGGCCGATCCCGGCCTCTTTCCGATGGCCGAATGGAAGCGCTGCCTCGCACACGCGCTGCGGACGACGCCGGTCCAGGCCCTGGCCGACGAGGACCCGCGCGGCTCGCGCGCGTTGCGCGAGCAGATCGCGCGCTACCTGGGCGCGGCGCGCGGCATCGCCTGCGACCCGGACCAGCTCCTGGTGGTCTCGGGCATCCGCCATGCCATCGACCTCTGCGCGCGGGTGCTGGTCGGCCCCGGCGACACCACGCTGGTCGAGGATCCCTGCTATCCCACCGCCAGCACGATCTTCCGCGGCTACACCGATCGCGTGATCCCGCTGCCCATCGACGCGCACGGCTTCTCGGTGACCGAGGCCCGGCGGCACGAGGCGGCGAGGCTGGTCCACGTCACGCCGGCGCACCAGTCGCCGACGGGCGTCACGATGCCGATCTCGCGGCGGCTGGAGCTGCTGGCCTGGGCGCAGGCCCAGGGCGCGTGGCTCATCGAGGACGACTACGACAGCGAGTTCAACTACCAGGCCGCGCCACTGCCGGCGCTCAAGAGCCTGGACCAGGGCGACCGCGTCATTCACTGCGGCAGCTTCAACAAGACCCTGTTCGCCGGCCTGCGGATCGGCTATGCGGTGGTGCCGCGGGTGCTGGCCTCGCGCTTCCTGGACGGCCGGTACGCGACAGGCCGCTCGATCAGCGTGCTGGAGCAGGCGGCGCTGGCCCGCTTCCTGGAAAGCGGCGCCTTCGCGCGCCACGTGCGGCGCTCACGGGCGGTCTATGCGCAGCGGCGCGCGCGGGTCGTCGAGGCGCTGCAGGCCGTGGTCCCGCGCGAGCAGCTCCACCTCACCGGCGAGCAAGGGGGTTTCCATTTCGCCTGGTGGCTGCCGCCCGGCCTCACCGAAGCGGCCTTCCTCGATCGGGCCGCCCGCGTGGGGCTGCGCTTCCAGGGGCTGGGCGCGCTGTGCCATCGGAGCGACCTGCCGCCGGCCGTGCTGGTCGGCGACAGCGCGATGCAGGACGAGGCGCTGGCGGCGGCGCTGGGGCGGCTGCCGGCGCTGCTCGCCGGCTGACGCGCCGGCACGGCGCACGACCCGACGGCCGGGGGGCTCGGCTACACTGCGCCGCTTCGGAGATGGCATGCCTCCGCGAACCGCCTCACGGCCGGGCCCCGCCCGACGTGACGCTGATGATGCCTACAACGTCCTGGGAGACCGGGGCTTTGTGGGCGTTCGCCTCGAGCCTTCATCGACCAGGTTTGCCCCGTACCCACCCGGCGACACGATGAAGCGCTTCGACACCCTTCCAGAACCCCTCCCCCTGCTGCCCTACCTCGGGCGCTGGCTGCTGCTCGCCTGCGCGGTGGCCGTGCTGGCCGGCTCGGCCTCGGCCGTGTTCCTGCTCGCGCTGGACTGGGCCACGACCACCCGCGAGCACCATCGCTGGCTGATCTGGGGCCTGCCGCTGGCAGGCTTCGCGGTGGGCTGGCTCTACCTGAAGCTCGGCCGCGAGGTGGAGGCCGGCAACAACCTGCTGATCGACGAGATCCACGACCCCCGGCAGGTCGTGCCGCTGCGCATGGCGCCGCTGATCCTGTTCAGCACCGTGGTCTCGCACCTGTTCGGCGCCTCGGTCGGGCGCGAGGGCACGGCGGTGCAGATGGGCGGCGCGCTCGCCGACCAGTTCACCCACGTCTTCAAATTGCGTCCCGAGGACCGCCGCATCCTGCTGATGGCCGGCATCAGCGCGGGCTTCGCCTCGGTCTTCGGCACGCCGCTGGCCGGCGCGATCTTCGGGCTGGAGGTGCTGGCCATCGGCCGCCTGCGCTACGACGCGCTGCTGCCCTGCGTGGTCGCCGCCGTCGTCGCCGATCAGGTCACCGGCCTGTGGGGCGTGCATCACGTCCACTACGCGGCCGGCGCGCTCCCGGGCATCGGCCCGTGGTCGCTGGGCGCGGTCCTCGTCGCCGGCATCGTGTTCGGGCTGGTGGGCATGGTCTTCGCGGAGGCCACCCATGCGGCCTCGGCCTTCATGAAGCGACACATCGCCTACGCGCCGCTGCGCCCGCTGGTCGGCGGTCTCGCGATCGCGGCGCTGGTCTGGTTCACCGGCGCGTGGCGCTACGCGGGCCTGGGCATCCCGTCCATCGTCGAGGCCTTCCAGCAGCCCGCGGCCCCGTGGGAGTTCGCCGCCAAGATGGGCCTGACCGTCGCGTCGCTGGGCACCGGCTTCAAGGGGGGCGAGGTGACGCCGCTGTTCTACATCGGCGCGACGCTGGGCAATGCGCTCGCGCCGCTGCTGCATCTGCCCTTCCCCATGCTCGCGGCACTGGGCTTCGTCGCCGTCTTCGCCGGGGCGGCCAACACGCCGCTGGCCTGCACGCTGATGGCGATGGAACTCTTCGGCGCGGAGATCGGCGTCTTCGCCGGGCTCGCCTGCGTGGTGAGCTATCTGTTCTCCGGCCACACGGGGATCTACAAGGCCCAGCGCGTCGGACAAGGGAAGCTGCGCCACTGGCCCGAGGGGCTCAAGCTGGGCGAGGTCGCGGCCTTCCGACGCCGACAGCAGGCGGCATCGAGCGACGAGAGCGACAACACCAGCCCCGGCGACAGCCCCAGCCACGGCCAAGGCAACGGCAACGGCAACGGCAACGGCAACGGCGGCATCGTCGAGCCCCAGGGCTCACGCGAGGAGCGCTGAAGCGCGGCGCGACGCCCGCCCTATCGCGTCAGACGACCGGCGCTCAGCGGCACCAGCACCAGCAGCGCGGCGAGCAGCCAGAACGCGGAGGCCAGCCCGATCGCCTGCGCCAGGAAGCCGATCAGCGCCGGCCCCAGCAGCACGCCGGCATAGCCGGCGGTCGTGACCGCCGACACGGCGAAGGCCGCGGGCATCACGCTCTGCTGGCCGGCGCGGCGGAACAGCACCGGCACCAGATTCGACGCGCCCAGGCCGATCAGCACGAAGCCGACGAAGGCCACGATCGGTGATGACGCGAGCAGCAGCGCCGCGACGCCCGCCACCGCGACCAGGCCGCCGACGCGCAGCGTCGCGCGGTCGCCGAGCCGTGACACGATCGCATCGCCCGCGAAGCGGCCCGCGGTCATCGCCACCGAGAACAGCATGAAGCCCAGCCCGCCCTGCGCCTCGGGCACCAGGCCGGCGCCGGTGATCAGCAGCGCGCCCCAATCCAGGACGGCGCCCTCGGCCAGGAAGGTCGCGGCGGCCAGCAGCGCCATCAGCCAGACGACACCGCGCGGCCGCACGAACAGCGGCCCCTCGGCGGACCGGCCTGTCGCCAGCACGTAGGGCCAGGCGACGACCATCGCCACCACCATCGGCGCGGCGGCGAGCAGCACCGCATGCAAGGGTTCGAAGCCGGTCGACAGCAGCAGCGTCATGACGCCCGCGCCGATGAAGCCACCGACGCTGTACAGCGCGTGGAAGCCGGACATCATCGGCCGGCCCGCGCCGCGTTCCACCTCCAGCGCATTGATGTTCATCGCGACGTCGAGCGACCCGAGGCAGGCGCCGAAGGCCATCAGCGCCAGGCCAAGCGTCCACGGCGAAGCGGCGACCACCAGCCACGGCAGCACGAGCGCGAGTCCGAGCCCGCTGCCGACGATCACCGGCCGCGTGCCGAAGCGCGTGCTCAGCGCGCCGGCCGCCACCATCGCCGCGACCGAGCCCAGGCCCAGGCACAGCAGCAGCGCGCCGAGCGCGCCGTCGTCGATGCCCAGGCGCTCGCGGGCGAAGGGCACCAGCGGTGCCCAGCAGGCGATGCCGAAGCCCGCCACCAGGAAGGCCAGCCGCACGGCCAGCCGGTGCTCGGGGCGGTCCACGGCGGCGGTCGCCGGCGCGAGGGTCGGGACGGACGCGCTCATCGCGCCGCCTCCACCTGGATCACCGCGACGCCGGCCTCGCGCAGCGCGTCGATGACGCCCGCATCGGCGCCCTGCTCCAGCACCACCGTCTGCAGCGCCGACAGCTCGGCGATGCGGTGCGGCGCCTGGGCGGCGACCTTGTCCGAGGTGATCAGCGCGACGCGATGCCGGCTGTTGCGGATCACGGTGCGCTTGAAGGTGGCCTCGTTGAACTGCGGCGTCATCAGGCCCTGCGTGCTCAGCGCGCAGGCGCCGACGAAGCAGCGGTCGATGCGCAGGTCGCGCAGCGACTCGACCGCGGCGGCATCGACGCAACCGCCCAGATGCGGATCGACCTCCCCGCCGATCACGATCAGGCGCAGGTCCTGCCGATGCAGCACCGCCGCCGCCACGTCCACGCCGTTGGTGGCGACGGTCAGGCCGGCGTCCTCGGGCAGGAAGTCCACCAGGGCCAGGTTGGTGCTGCCGGTGTCGATGAAGACGAGCTCGCCCGGCTGCACCGTCGCGGCGCCGGCGCGGGCCAGGGCCGACTTGCGATCCGGCGCCTCGCGCAGACGCGCCGCCAGCGGCGGATCGCCCGCGGTGACCGGCACCGCGCCGCCGTAGACGCGGCGGCACAGCCCCTCGGCGGCGAGCGCCCGCAGGTCGCGCCGGATGGCGTCCTCGGACAGCCCGAACTCAGCCGCCAGATCGGCGGCGATGACGGCGTGGCCGGCGGCCAGCCGCTCGGCGATGAGCTGGCGGCGGGCTTGCGGCAGATCGATGGTCGACATGGCGGCTCTCGGATGAAGAGCCGCGAGTATGCACGTTTATTCTTGCTTTCGCACGTTCATGCACGTTTGTGCGCATGCCGCCGTTCGTCGATGAGGTTGAGCGCGTAGGACAGGTCGGCGCCCAACTCCTCCAGCAAGCCCATGAGCTCGGCGTCGAAGAAGTCGAGCTCGCCGGCGCAGAGCATCAGAACGGCCACGGTCGCGTCCCCACGACGCACCGGGATCCAGGCGATCGCGCGGATGCCCTCGGCCACGGCCTCGGTGCGCCAGCGTCCGCCGGTGGCGTCCAGCCCGTAGTTGTTGCTGAGCGCGCTGACGCCCTCGCGCAGCACGCGGGCGGTGTAGGTGGACTGGAATTCGGGCGCGCTGAGGTCCAGCGGATTCGGCACATTGCGCAGCACCTCGGCGGCGGGGCCGGCGCTGGCGACGCGATGCGCCAGGTGGCCCTCCTTCAGGTAGACCGTGGCCAGCACGGCATGGCCCGCGTCGATGCAGATCCGGCAGGCCTCGCGGAAGAGCTCGTGCTCGTCGTCGATGCGCAGCACCATGCGATTCGCGCGCGACAGCGTGAGCAGGACCTGCGTCAGGCGATCGGCGCGACGGCGCGCGCGGTCGTGCCGCCGCCCCTGCTGCGACAGCCGCGAGAGCAGCATCGCGATGCAGACGGCCATCGCCAGGATCACCAGCCACTCGACATTCATGAACTTGCCCCCATCCGGCAAGTGTCCCGCAGCGGCGCGTCCGGCGTTGCCGGCCGGCGACCCTCACATGAGGGGCGCGGGACGTCGTTCGAGTCATGCGGCACGGGAGCCACTCATGGCAATCGTCAGACGCTCCTCGAGACGTTCCATCGTCAGGTGGCTGGGACCATAGGCAATGGCGGTCACATGGACCGACGACCTCTTGGCCGAAGCCCACGTGGCCTGAACCTCAAGCAGAAGTTCCTCGCCGTCGACGACAACAAGCTTCTCGACTGGCTTCTGCCCAATCAGGTCGACGAGCCTGAGCCAAGGCAGTCGGCGGCATGCCTCCAGCTCGCTTGCAAGCAACGCGTAAGCGCTGGCTCGATTCACTTCGTCCCTGGGTTGAGTTCGCTTCGGGTGCTCTTCGCCGACCCGCCGGAAAGATGGTCTCGGACTGGGGCGATCGATTGGCTCGCCAAGTCTAAGGTCCGTTTCCGCGGCGATGCCGGGGCGACTTCAGCTTGGGGAAGGCGTCGGCTTTGCAGCGGTTGCGGTCCTCTGCGGCAAGTAGGCGGCCTTACGGTCTCGGCCCCAGAGCCGCCATCGCCACAGCCGTCAACCAGCCAGCCGCTATGACGGCTGTCGTGAGCGAAGCGGCCGCCCAGGCCGTCCGGTCGCCGCCCACTGTTTCATGTAGACAGGAATGACCGCTGCAATGACGGACGAGCCGGCGCATTCAACCCATAGCGGAAGTACAGCCACGCCAAGTGCGCCGCCGCGAACCGGACGTTCAACTGTCGAGCGAAGCGGGCGACAGCGGCAAACGGCCCGTCCCGCGCAGTGCATCGTGGACCAAAGGGCCGCTCGGGGTGGCCGCTTGCCGCTGGCGCTACGCTTGAGCGAGGCGGTTGGGCATCAGCCCAGGGCACCTGACGCTAAACGCTCGTGCTCAGCAAGCAATTAGAGCGCTCCGTACCGACGCAGCAAAGCCAACTGTTTTTCCAACTTCTCGACATCCAAACTAGCATCGAGAGTCACGTGGACATTAAAGACGGCACGGGGAGCGGTTCCCCCATCAATCTCACGTGCCGATGCACCGTCGCCTTTGGTGGACATTGTGGTGCCTTCTTGTGGAGCCGCCACGACGCCATCCAACTTGCCGCTGGCGGCGGATTTGTCGCTCGCAAGCGCCTCAGCCTCCGAGGCATTGCAATCTACTTCATCATTAAGTTGTACGGACGGTGCCGATGCTTCGGCAGAGGCGAGATGGGCGACTTGATCCCCTGCAATGGTCACCAGTTGCGCGGTGACCATACTTGCGGAATACAGGTCTACACAGTTTCCTGTTTCGTCGGGGTGGACCTTGAGGTCAGCCGCTCGCTGCTTTAACTTGGCCTTGGAGACAGTGTCACCGTGATACGTCTCGAAGAGCGCCCTAAAGATTGCCGGCTTCAGCGCAGCCCTGCGATACAGCGGGATAAGTTCCTCTGGCGGTGCCGCTGAGATTTTCTTGGCTAGATCGTCTGCGGAGAAGTTAGATTTGGTGTCGCCGGTCATGAGGCCGTACTGCTTGAGGGCGGACATGCCAACCTCCCCCTTCTCGTGCTTCGAGCCGATCACTCCCATTAGGATCACGTCCCTCGTCTGCGGGCCAGTATGAGTCTTACTCACCAACTTCTTCGCGTAACCGAGGGCATCAGCAAGTGCCACCCGCGGAAAAACTGAGCCTCCTTTTCTTCCGCCCTTCGGCATTTGCCGAACCTTCTTCGCTGGTGTCGCAGTCATACGCTCCCCTTCAAAGCTGCAAGCAGCTCGTCCAACCCCGATTTATAAGACTTCGAGAAGTCGGCGTACTTCTTGTCACTGATGATCGTGGGCATTGGCGTGTCGTCCAGTCGCAATGGAAGAATGTGTACGTTGCGCCTCTGAACCTCATGGACTAGGGCATTGTTCAGCTCTTTCTGAACCCACGCCGAACCAGCTGAGTGCTCGCTCATGGCGATCAAGAAGAAGTCTGATCCGGCAAGCCCTTGTGCCAGCTTTTCCGGAATGGAGTCTCCAACTCGTATTCGCTGCTCATCAAGCCATACATCTATGCCATTTGCGGTGAGGTCGGCGGCGAGTTGACGAATGAACGGCTTGTCTTTGGAGCTATGAGAAAGAAATGCGATTCGGCGGTCCTTTTCTTGCCGGTGGCGCTCCTCCTTACCAATCGCGGCCGCCTCAACTAGATCTTCGGCAACTAGACTGGGTTGCAGCGCCCCCAACGTCTGCGCCCACTCCAAGAGCGGATTAAGGTCGGTTGGGACAAAGGGTGTGACGCCTGCAATCGTTGCAGCTTTACGAAGCGCTACTTCGGTCCTATCGCCCAACCGTAGGAACTGCCGAACTCCAGTAAGCAACGGCAGCCGAACCAAGGCCTCCTTAACTACGGCTTCCTTTTGTTCCTTTGACCCTTTGTAAGGGTACGGCAGGGTCAAGGCGTAGCCAGACCCTACGGCATCGGCGAGGCCGATTTGGCATGCGTTCTTTAGTAGCTTTCCAGCGGTACGAGGGTCAATGCCCGCGAACTGAGCAACCTGCGCAGTGCTGGGCGTATCCAGCCAAGCGATTGCATCGAGCGCCACGAATAGTGAGTCCAGCTTTGCCGGCTCAAATCGATGGATTGAAGTACTAGCTGGCTGTTTGCCACTTTGCTTCTTGGCTGCAGGGATCTTCCTTGTCGGCATGTTGGTCTTATCCTCCCAGATAGCAGAAGAGCGCGCGTTCTCGAATCACGCCAAACCAATGGCTCAACATGACTCGCTACGGCGGGCGTCGCTTGGCCACTTCATGGGCCTGTGGCATTCTGCCTTCCGGGCGGTCGGAAGCCATCTGCCTAGCGGCAGCTTAGCTCGAACGTTGAACGTCCGGTTCTTGGCGGCGCACCTGGCCTAACTGCACTTCCGCTATGGACACATAGCTGCCGGCCGGGACGAAGACGCTGCGGTCGCAACGGGTCGCATTGAGCCGGATGGGGTCTGCGGGAGCGGTCGTTTGGCGCCGCCTCCCGCTCGCTGGCCGTGTTCGGGGGGCGGGAATCGGCCGTGAAGTGGTCGGTCGAAGCTGCCGGCGCTCGATGACCGGTGTTGACAGCTCCCGCTGTTTAGGCCTTCAGCGACGAACGTCTCACACCAGCCTGAAGCAGTCCTCGGCCTGGCCGCAGTGCTGCCGCAAACAGTCTCAACTAGTGGCCGCTGATCAGTATCGAAGTGGCGTACACGCTGTGTCGCTGCGGCTCCTGGCTCGCAACGAAGTTCCATGGCGCCCCTCATGAGCAGCAGTCAAGGTCGGTAGGCGCTGGTGCAGGTACGGCCGGCATCACGTTCACGGGGATGCAGCACCGGCACCGACCAGCGTATGGGAGCACGGTGTCCTCCAGCTGAAAATCAGGCGATTCGCCTCGAGTCCGTCTCATCAACGTTGGGGATGCGTCTCCCCCTTCTCTCGATCATCGTGCCGGAGGTGTGACTCAAGGATGAGCATGGAAACGATCATTCTCCGTAGGGCTTCAGACTTCAACTCGTCGGCTCATATCCTCGTCGGAGGACCCGTCGGCGAAGGAGTCATCTATACGCAACCGCGATCATCGGGAGAACCGCCGTTCGAATGCATGGCGAAGTATCAGATCGCATTCCCCGCCACCGGCAACTATGACTTCTACGTCGAGTACGCTGCCTTGGAGTCGCGCCCGACCGAGTTCCAAATGGACATGGAGTTGCTTGCCGGAACCTGTGCGGCGACGACGGGCGGCTGGGAGGCATTTCAATTCATGCGGCAGGGCTCGATAGGCGTCGCCGCTGGCGTGCACACCTTGCAGTTGCGCCGCGATGGCGGGGCGATCCCGCATATTCGAGCGTTCAAGTTCGTGCTCGTTTGAGCGCACCAGGTGCGTCCGCTCCCAGCCTAGATCCCCGGCAGCATCGCAGCGCCGCGGGTCATGGAGCCCGTCACGCCCATCGATGACGTCCCGCTCAGACCTTCGCGAGGAAGGCCGCCGCATCACCGGCTTCGCACTTCCAGTCCGCGAAGACCCCGACCAGATTGCATTCCACGCAGCGGCACGCGATGTAGTACCAGCGCACGTCATGGGTGCCCTCGTACACGGAGACGCCGGACACCAGCTCGAACACCTCGTTCTCGCACACGCATTCGTGCGTCTCGGGCGCGGCGTCCGCGACGTGGTCCCCACTGTCGCCCATCAGGTGCTCCTGCCCGCAGTCGGTGCAGGTGCGGATGGCCACCCCGGCCTCCTCATCCGTCTGCAGCGCGAAGGTCCGGCATCCGCAATCGCATTTGGACGAGGCGAACCTGACGGCCTCGTGACGATTCGCAATGCTGTAGCTGCGCAGTTCCGCCTGGGTGTCGCCGGACGTGGTCCCGTACCAGAACTCACCCTTCTTCGTCAGTGCCATTGATGCCGCTCCATTCCTCAAAACCAGGCGTCCCAGCAGGCCTGACGCCGGCCTGGTCCCGCCCCGAACGTCCGGATTCTGCCTCGGGGGTCCGATCTCGACGTCAACCGTCGACGGGTTCGGCGGGCGTGGGCAGGATCAGTTGGTAGAAGGCCAGGTCCAGCCATTTCGAGAACTTGAAGCCCACCTGCGGCAGCGTGCCCACATGCCGGAAGCCCAGCCGCTCGTGCAGCGCGATGCTGCCGGCGTTGGTCGCGTCGATGCCACCGATCATGCAGTGCAGCTGACGCTCGGTCGCGGCCGCGACGAGGGCCTCCAGCACCACGCGGCCCAGGCCCTTCCCGCGCTGGTCCTTGCGCACGTAGACCGAGTGCTCGACCGTGTACTTGTTGGCCGGAAACGGCCGGAAGGCGCCGAAGCTGCCGAAGGCCAGCAGCGCGCCCGCCGGGCCGTCCGGATCCTCGATGCCCAGCACCGGGAAGCCGCCCCGGGCCTTGACGTCGAACCAGGTGACCATGTGGTCCATCGTCCGGGCCTGGTAGTCGTACAGCGCGGTCGAGGTCAGGATCGCGTCGTTGAGGATCTCGAGGATCGCGGGCGCATGGCGCTCGAAGCTGCAAGGCACGAGCGGAGGGACGGTCTTGGGGGCGTTCATCAGGAGGTCCTCGGGGTTCTCTGGGTCAGGGCGACCGCGTAGCGCGCGGCCTTGCGGGTGGGATTGCGGAAGGCGATGCGCCGGTCCAGCACCACGGCCAGGCAGTCGCCGGGCTTCAGGCGCCAGGCCTCGTCGCCGACGGTGACCTCCATCTCGCCCTCCAGCATCCACACCAGCTGGTGATGGACGACGCGGCGCGACGGGCTGTTGAAGTCCACCGTCTTGCCGGCGGGGAACACGACTTCGGCCAGCTCGATCGCCGGATCGGCGCCGGTGGGCGACACCTGCCGGCGCACATAGCCGGAGGCGGGATCGGTCCAGGTCTGCTGGTCCGCGAAACGCGCCAGCGGCGAGGGCTCGGCGTCCTCCGCATCCTCGGAGAACAGCGCCGCCAGCGGAATGCCGAAGGCCGTGGCCAGCTTGTGCAGCACGGTGGCGGTGGGACTGGTCTCGGCGCGCTCGATCGCGGAGATGGTGGAGCGGCTCACGCCGCTGAGCTCGGCCAGACGCTCGAGCGTCCATTGGCTGTGGGCGCGCAGGTCGCGGATGCGCCGCGCCACGTGTTGGTCGACATCCATCATTCCATCATACTGGATGTGATTTCCAGCATTCAAGAATTCATGACTGCGTCAGGTGGGTCTCGGGTCTCGGGTCTCGGGTCTCGGGTCTCGGACCACGGTGCGCGGTCCGCGGCGCGTCGGGACGCCGCGGTGGCTCAGCGCGCGCTGAAGCGCGCGGCCTGCCCGCTGGCCTGGAATTCCTTGACGATGTAGTCGACGAAGACCCGGACCTTGGCCGGCACCAGCTTGCGGCTGGTGTAGTAGATCGACAGCGGGCGGGCCTCGGCGTACCAGTCGGGCAGCACGCGCACCAGATCGCCGCGCTCCAGCAGCGGCAAGGCGTGCGGTCGCGGCAGCATCGCGATGCCCATGCCGGTGGCGGCCGCGCGGGCGATCGCCTCGGGGTCGTCCAGCACCATCACGGGCCGCACGCTGGCGACGACCTCCTCGCCCGCCTCGCTCTTCAGGGCCCAGGGCGCGAGTCGGCCCGAGCTCAGCTGTCGCCGCAGCAGGCCGCGATGCCGCGCGAGCTCGGACGGGTGGCCCGGCGCGGGATGGGCCTGGAGATAGGCCGGCGCGGCCACCAGCACGATGCGCAGCCGTGCGAGCTCGCGCGCGATCAGGGCGTCGGTGAGCTCGATGCCGCCGCCGATGGCGACATCGAAGCCCTCGGCGATGAGGTCGACCTGGCGGTTGTCGAAATGCAGGTCGGGCACGACGTCCGGATAGCGGCGCACGAACTCGCCCATCAACGGGACGAAGTACTCGCGGCCCACGGTGTGGGCCAGCGCGACCTTCAGCGTCCCGGCGGGCTTGCCGGCGCCCTGGCGCAGATCGGTCAGCGCGTCGCCGATCTCGCCCCAGGGCAGGCGCACCTGGCCATACAGGCGCTCGCCGTCGGTGGTGAGCGCCAGGCGCCGGGTGCTGCGCTGGAAGAGCCGCACGCCCAGACGGGCCTCGAACTGGCCGACGCTCTTGCTGACCGCCGCCGGCGTGAGCCCCAACCGGCGCGCCGCGGCCGAGAAGCTGCCCTCGTCGGCGGCGGCGATGAAGGCGTCCAGGTAGCTGCGGAGTTCGGTCAACATGGGGCGACCTTATACCAATGGTTGAAGCTGAAAGCGACGTTTATCGACTACCGGGATCAGGTCCGGACGCCCAAACTTCGCTTCACCAACCTCCACTTCCGACAAGGAACCCGTCATGAGCACCCTGAACACCACCTCCAAGACCGCCACCGGCACGCTGAACGGCAAGGTCGCCTTCATCCACGGCGGCTCGCGCGGCATCGGCGCCGCCACTGCCCGCCGCCTGGCCCGCGAAGGCGCGACCGTCGCCATCGGCTACGCCGCGTCGGCCATCGCCGCCGAGGCGCTGGTCGAGGAGATCAAGGCCACCGGTGGCCGCGCCCTCGCGATCAAGGCCGACGCGACCGACGCCGCGGCGCTGACGCTGGCGATCGACAGCGTGGCCGAGCAGTTCGGCCGCCTGGACATCCTGGTCAACAGCGCCGGCGTGCTGAAGGTCGGCCCGCTGGAGAGCTTCACCCTGGCCGACTTCGACCAGACCGTGGCGGTGAACGTGCGCTCGGTCTTCGTCGCCTCGCAGGCGGCGGCCAGGCACATGAAGGAAGGCGGCCGGATCATCAACATCGGCAGCACCAACGCGCAGCGCATGCCCTTCGCCGGCGGCGCGACCTACGCGATGAGCAAGTCGGCGCTGGTCGGCCTGGTCAAGGGCCTGGCGCGGGACCTGGGTCCGCGCGGCATCACGGTGAACAACGTGGCCCCGGGCCCGGTCGACACCGACATGAACCCGGAGAACACCGAGTTCGGCGCCGGCCTGCATGACCTGATGGCGCTGCGCCGCCACGGCAAGGCCGACGAGATCGCCGCGATGGTGGCCTACCTGGCCGGTCCCGAAGCCGGCTTCGTCACCGGCGGCGACCTGCTGATCGACGGCGGCTTCGCCGCCTGACCCCGGCCACTCGCCCACTGGCCCACTCGCCCCAACGACTCGATCGCCCGGACCGGGTCACTCCCTCTCCCGCTCTGCGGGAGAGGGTCGGGGTGAGGGTCTTCCGGCACCCCGCCACTCGCCCCCACGCCCCGATCGCACGGCCCGGCTCACTCCCTCTCCCGCTCTGCGGGAGAGGGTCGGGGTGAGGGTCTTCCGCCCAGCAACCACAGCTCCGCCTCCCGCCGCTCCGCCATCTCGAGCTCGACCAGCCACCGCGTCTCCCCGCCCTGCTGCGTCGCCACGGGCACACCGCCGCGCCACAACACGCGCGCGCCCGCCATCCGCGGCAGCTTCTCGCCGAGGACCACCGTCCCCAGCAGGTTCGCCGGATCGGCGGCGGACAGCACGGTCCAGCGCTCGTCCGGTTTCTGCCGCCGCACCTCGCGCAGCCGCGCCACCGCCTCCGGCAGCGCGAACTGCTCGCCGCTCAGCCCGGCGATGAAACGTCCCCCGCGCAGCTCACCCCGCGCCTCCAACCGTCGACACACCCGCACCAGCGCCCGCCACGGTGGCAGCCAGGCCGCTTCCCGCTCCAGCAGGCGCCACGCGATCACGCCATAACGGCGCAGCAGCGTCCGCACCACATGCTCGACGTCCTCCGGCGACGCCGGTTCCAGGCGCTCCGCCACCAACGACCACCGCCCCGCGTCCTCCACGCCCGTCAGCGGCAGGAAGGCCCGGCCGCCGCGCCCGGCGCGCGCCGCCGATGCCCGCGAGGGCGTGCGCTTGGACGCGGGCCGCATCAGCGCCCGCAGGCCCGCGAAGCTGTCGCAGGTCACGCGACCGCGCTGCACCAACTCGGCCAGCGCGTCCTCGAGTTCCGCCGGCAACAAGCGCGTGTCCTGTCGCATCTCGTCGAAGAACGCGGCGCCATGGCTGGCGAGGAAGGCCAGCACCCGCTGCGCGCGGGAGCCGGGCTCGCCCGCGCCGTCCTCACCCGAGGGCGCCACGCGCGACCACACCGCCGCCTGCCGGCGTGGCACCAGCAGCACCGGCGTTGTCTTCAACGAGCCGCCCGCGCCGCCGCCGGCCGAGGTCGACGGCCGCAGCCGCGACCAGGTCATGCGCCCCGCCGTGCACAGCTCGTCCAGCCAGGCGCTGGCGTAGTCGCCCAGGCGCGCGGGGAGGATCTCCGATTCCCATTGACCGGCCGCGGCCTCATAGCCTTCCAGCATCGCGAGCACCTCCGGCAAGGCCTCGCGACCTTCCAGCCGATGCGTCGGGCCCGCGTGCTGCCAGTCGAGCAGGAAGCGCATGAAATCGCGCGGCTGGCAGGGTTCGATCTCCTGGCGCAGCCGCTTCAGCGTGTAGCGATGGATCCGGGCGAGCAGATGGCGCTCGCACCATTCGACGTCGGCATCGGCCGCGCGCCCCGGCGTGAACTGTCCTTGCATGACGACGCCTTCGGTCTGCAGCGCGAGCAGGCTGCCCTCGATGTCCGCGCGCGGCAGCCGAAGCGCCGTCGCGAGCGAGGTCGCCGTCACCGGGCCGAGCCCGCCGAGTCGCCCACGCAGCAGGTCCCGCAACGCGTCCTCGCGCGACCCCGACGGCTGCGCGAAGTCCGGCGGCGGTGTCAACGACGGATGCTCGGCCGCGCCCGCATGGATGAGCCGCAGATCGGCGAGCCGTTCCACGCAGACCCACAGCCCGCCGCCCGCGTCGCCCGGCGCGTGCCCGGCACCGCGCTCATCCGACGATGCCGGCCTAGCCCTCGATGCCTTCGACGTCGTCCCGGCCGACGGAGCGCCCGGGCCCGCACCGCCCTCGCCCACCGGCACCAGCCGCGTCGCGCGGCGCGCGGCCACCAGTGCTGCCAGATGCGCCGACCACTGCGCCTGCCCGGCGGCCTCGGCATCGGTCACGACGCCCAGGGTGAGCAGCGCCTCGTGCATCTCGTCGGCGTCGCGGGCGCGCGGCCAGGCCTCCTCGCGCACCGCCGCGATGGCCTCGGGCGACAGCTGACCCAGCTCATCGCCCGGCGCGGGCTCCCCGTAGCGCCGGCTCTGCACGGCCAGCGTGCGGCGCTCCTCGATGGGCGCATCGTCGAGGAAGGCATACGGCCGCGCGTTGAGCGCCTCGGCCGCCAGCGGCGACGGCGCCGGCAGATCGCGCGCGATCACCTCGACCTCGCCGGCCTCCATGCGGCGCAGCAGCGCCAGCCAGCCCGCCGTGTCCATGGCGTCGTGCAGGCAGTCGTCCAGCGTCTGCCGCACCAGCGGGTGGTCGGGCACCTCGCGCTCGCCGACGATGTTCTCCAGGCACGCGACCTGATCGGGGAAGACCGCCGCGAGCAGGTCCTCGGACTTCATCCGCTGCAACTGCGGCGCGACCTTCTGCCCGCCGCGCATGCGCGGCAGCGCCAGCGCGGTCGTCGCGTTCCAGCGCCAGCGCACCCCGAACAGCGGCGCGTCCAGCAGCGCCTGGATCAGCACGTGCTCGGCGCTGGCGCTGTGCAGGTAGCGCGCCACCTCGGGCAGCGGGAAGCTGTGGCTGGTCGACAGCGACAGCACGATCACGTCCTCCGTCGCCGCGGCCTGGAGCTCGAAGTTGAACTGGCGGCAGAAGCGCTTGCGCAGCGCCAGGCCCCAGGCACGATTGAGCCGGCTGCCGCGTGGCGAATGGATCAGCAGTTGCATGCCGCCGCTCTCGTCGAAGAAGCGTTCCAGCAGGATGCGGTCCTGCGTCGGCAGCACACCCAGCGCGGCCAGACCGCGCGCGAGGTAGTCCACCAGCTGCGCCGCGGACTCCTCGTCGAGTCGCAGCACCTCGCGCGCCCAGGCGAGCGCGTCAGCCTCGCCGCCCGCGCGCCAGCACCGCTCGAAGTCCGCCCGCAGGCGCGACACGGCCTGCGACAGCTCGTCGGTGCGCCCGGGCGCCTCGCCCAGCCAGAACGGAATGTTGGGCGCGGCCCCCTGCGCGTCCTCGACCCGCACGCGCCCCGGCTCCACGCGCAGGATGCGGTAGCTCGTGTTGCCGAGCTGGAACACGTCCCCGGCCAGACTCTCGACGGCGAAGTCCTCGTTGACGGTCCCGATCTTGTCGGCCTGCGGCTCCAGGATCACCGTGTAGTCGCCCGCGTCGGGAATGGTCCCGCCCGAGGTCAGCGCGGTCATGCGCGCGCCCTTGCGCTCGCGCAGCAACTGGTGGACGGCGTCCCGGTGCACGTAGCCGCCGCGCGGCCCCTGGCGGGTGCCGAAGCCCTCCGAGACCATGCGCAGCGTGGCGCCGAAGTCCTCCCGCGACAACGCGCGATAGGGCCAGGCCCGGCGGATCAGGTCGTACAGCGGGGCCTCGCCCCACTCCTGGCAGGCGACCTCCGCCACGATCTGCTGCGCGAGCACGTCCAGCGGCGCGACGGGCACGCGCAGCGCGTCCAGCTCCCCGCGCCGGACGGCGTCGAGCAGCGCGGCGCATTCGACCAGCTCGTCGCGGGTCTGCGGGAACAGCCGCGCCTTGGGCACGCCGCCGACCTGGTGGCGCGAGCGGCCCGCCCGCTGCAGGAAGGTCGCGATCGAGCGCGGCGAGCCGAGCTGGCACACCAGGTCCACCTCCCCGATGTCCAGGCCCAGCTCCAGCGAGGCGGTGGCCACCAGCACCCGCAGCTCGCCGGCCTTGAGGCACCGCTCGGCCTGCAGCCGCGCCTCCTTGGCGAGGCTGCCGTGGTGCGCGGCCACCCGCTCCCGGCCCAGGCGCTCGCCCAGGTGGCGCGCGGCGCGCTCGGCCATGCGGCGGGTGTTGACGAAGACCAGCGTCGTGCGGTGCCGCAGCACCAGCTCCGCCACCCGGGCGTAGACCTGCTCCCACTGGTCGGTGGACATCACGACGGACAGCGGCGTGGGCGGCAGCTCCAGCGCGAGATCGCGCTCGCGGCCGTAGCCGATGTCGACGATCTCGCAGGGCGCGTCGCCGGTGAGGAAGCGCGCCACCACCTCGATCGGTTTCTGCGTCGCCGACAGGCCGATGCGCGTCAGCGGCGCGCCGGTCAGCGCCTGCAGCCGCTCCAGCGTCAGCGCCAGGTGGCTGCCGCGCTTGCTCGACGCGAGCGCATGGATCTCGTCGACGATCACGCTGCGGACCGACGCCAGCATCCGCCGCCCCGAGGCCGAGCCCATCAGCACGTACAAGGACTCGGGCGTCGTGACGACGATGTGCGGCGGACGGCGCAGCACCTGCTGGCGCTCGCCGGCGGGCGTGTCGCCGGTGCGCACCGCCGTGCGGAGATGGACGTCGGGCAGGCCCAGGCGGGCGAGCTCCTCGCGGATGCCGGCCAGCGGCGCCTCGAGGTTGAGCTGGATGTCGTTGGACAGCGCCTTGAGCGGCGAGACGTAGACGACGCAGCACTCGTCCGGCAGGCCCTCGGGCGAGAGGCCGCGCCGCACCAGCGCATCCAGCGCGGCGAGGAAGGCGGTCAGCGTCTTGCCCGAGCCGGTCGGCGCGGCGACCAGCGTGTGCCGGCCCGCCTGGATCGCCGGCCAGGCGGCGGCCTGAGCGGGCGTGGGCGCGGGAAACGCGCGCGCGAACCAGGCCTGCACGGCGGGGTGGAAATCGTGGGCGGCCACGGGCGCCTCGGCCTTGGGCCGCACGGGACGGCGTAGGCGGGGCTTGGCGGCGGGGTCGGCGGACATCGGGCAATGATGAGGCTGCCGGAGCGATTTCCAATCGCTGCAAACGCCGCTCCTGACAAAGCGTGACGCGCCGCGGCTGCAGCGGTGGCGCGCTCAGGCGCTGGCCCGCGGGTTTGGCGGACGCCGTCGCAGCGGGCGTCTCGCGACGCCAGGTCACGGCAGTCGCGGGACCATGAAAAAAGGGCCTCGCGGCCCTTTCTCGTTGCTGCTTCCGCCGGGCTCACTCGCCCAGATAGGCGGCCCGCACCTTCGGGTCGTTCAGCAGCGTCTTGCCGTCGCCCTGCATGGTGATCGTGCCGGACTCCATCACGTAGCCGCGGGTCGCCAGTTCCAGCGCGCGGCTGGCGTTCTGCTCGACCAGCAGCACGGTGACCCCTTGTCGGTGGATGTCGTTCACGACCTCGAAGATCTTGTCGACCATGATGGGGGACAGGCCCATCGAGGGCTCGTCCAGCAGCAGCAGCTTGGGACGCGCCATCAGCGCGCGGCCCATCGCCAGCATCTGCTGCTCGCCGCCCGACATGGTGCCGGCCAGTTGGTTGCGACGTTCCTTCAGGCGCGGGAACAGGCCGAAGACCTTGTCGATGTCGGCCTCGATCTCCGCGTCGTTGCGGATGTAGGCGCCCATCATGAGGTTCTCGGTGATGGTCATGCGCGTGAACGTGCCGCGACCTTCCGGGACCATCACCAGGCCCTGCTTGGCCAGGTTCCAGGCGCCCTGGCCCTTGATCGAGCGGTCCAGGAACTTGATGTCGCCCACGGCCAGCGGCTGCAGCCCGGTCACGGCCTTGAGCGTCGTCGTCTTGCCGGCGCCGTTGGCGCCGATCAGGCTCACCAGCTCGCCCTGGCGGACGTCGAAGTCCACGCCCTTGACCGCCTGGATGCCGCCGTACGCGACCTTGAGCCCCTCGACCTTGAGGAGGATGTTGTCTGCCATCGTCTTGCTTTCCTTGTGCCGGTCAGGGAGCCGCGTGCGCCTCGTGGGCCGCGTGCGCGCCCAGATACGCCTCGATCACCTTGGGGTTGCGCTGCACGTCCGCGGGCGTGCCCTCGGCGATCTGCTTGCCGTAGTCCAGCACGGTCACGCGGTCGCACAGGCCCATCACCAGCTTCACGTCGTGCTCGATCAGCAGGATGGTGCGGCCGTCGTTGCGGATGCGGTCGATCAGCTCGCGCAGCACGACCTTCTCGGTCGCGTTCATGCCGGCCGCCGGCTCGTCCAGCGCGATCAGCTTGGGATCGGTGGCCAGCGCCCGCGCGATCTCCAGCCGGCGCTGGTCGCCGTAGGACAGCGTGCGCGCCTTGAAGTCGGCATGGCGCTCGATGCCCACGTAGGCCAGCAGCTCGCGGGCGCGGGCCTCGATCTCGGCTTCCTCGCGCTTGAAGCCGGGCGTGCGCAGCACCGCGCCGATCAGGCCCGAGCTCGTGCGCACGTGGCGGCCGACCATCACGTTCTCCAGCGCCGTCATCTCGGCGAACAGGCGGATGTTCTGGAAGGTCCGCGCGATGCCGGTCTTGGCGACCTGGTGCACCGCCTGCGGCTTGTAGGCCTGGCCACCCAGCTCGAAGGTGCCCGCGTCGGGCACGTACAGGCCGGTGATGACATTGAAGAAGGTCGTCTTGCCGGCGCCGTTCGGACCGATCAGGCCGTAGACCTGGCCCTTGCGGATCTCGATGGCGACGTCCGACAGCGCCTGCAGACCGCCGAAGCGCTTGGACGCGCCGGCCACTTTCAACACGGTTTCAGTCATTCGTTCTTGCTCCTGCCGGTCAGGCCGCCTTGGCGGCGGGCTTGGCGGACTTGCCGTCGGCCGGCTGCGGCCGCGACTTGCCGTGCTCGGGCGACGGCCACAGGCCGCGCGGGCGCATCAGCATGATCACGATCATGGCCAGCGCGATCAGCAGCTGGCGCAGGATGGCGGCGTCCAGCCGGCCGTCGGTCAGCTCCTGCAGCGGACCGGCGACGTAGCGCAGCACTTCGGGAAGCGCGGCCAGCAGCAGCGCGCCCAGGATCACGCCCGGGATATGGCCGATGCCGCCCAGGACCACCATGGCGACGATCATCACGGACTCCTGCAGGCTGAAGGATTCCGGCGAGACGAAGCCCTGGAAGGACGCGAACATCGAGCCGGCCACGCCGCCGAAGGTGGCGCCCATGCCGAAGGCCAGCAGCTTCATGTTGCGGGTGTTGATGCCCATGGCCTTGGCGGCGATCTCGTCCTCGCGGATGGCCATCCAGGCGCGACCGATGCGGGAGGTCTCCAGGCGGTAGCACACCAGCACCGAGCCCACCACCAGCGCCAGGAACAGGTAGTAGTACATCGTCACCGAGTTGACGGTGAAGCCGAAGAACTCGTGCGCCTGGTTGAACTCGAAGCCCAGGAAGCGCACGCCGTCGATCTGACCGATGCCGCGCGGACCGTTGGTGATGTTCAGCGGGTACTCCATGTTGTTCAGGAACACCCGGATGATCTCGCCGAAGCCCAGCGTCACGATGGCCAGGTAGTCGCCGCGCAGCTTCAGCGTGGGCGCGCCCAGCAGCATGCCGAAGAAGCCGGCCAGCGCCGCCGCGGCCAGGATCGTGAGGATCAGCGGGAGGTGCAGCCCGTTGGGGAAGCTCGCCGCGATGTTCTCGAAGTTCTCGGCCAGGTGCGGACTGCTGAGCAGCGCCGCCATGTAGGCCCCGACCGCGTAGAACGCGACGTAGCCCAGGTCGAGCAGGCCGGCGTAGCCGACGACGATGTTCAGGCCCAGGGCCAGCAGCACGTACAGCAGCGCCAGGTCGATGATCCGCACCGGGCCGTTGCCGAAGGACTGCGCGAACAGCGGGAGCGCCAGCAGCAGCACGCCGGCGATCAGGAAGGCGATGAGTTTGGTGGACTTGTTGTTCTGCATGTGAGGCTCCTCAGGCGCGGTCCGCGACGCGCTCGCCGAGCAGGCCGGAGGGGCGCAGCGTCAGGACGAGGATCAGCGCGATGAACGCGAAGATGTCGGCGTAGTTGCTGCCCAGCACGCCGCCGGTCAGGTCGCCCAGGTAGCCGGCGCCGATCGCCTCGATCAGGCCCAGCAGCACGCCGCCGACCATGGCGCCGGCGAGGTTGCCGATGCCGCCCAGCACCGCGGCGGTGAAGGCCTTCAGGCCGGGCATGAAGCCCATCGAGTGCTGCACCGTGCCGTAGTTGGCCGCCCACATCATGCCGGCCACCGCGGCCAGCGAGGCGCCGATCACGAAGGTCATCGAGATGACGAAGTCGGGCTTGACGCCCATCAGCGCGGCCACGCGCGGGTTCTCGGCGGTGGCGCGCATCGCGCGGCCCATCTTGGTGTGATTCACCAGGAACATCAGGCCGCCCAGGATCACCACCGTCGACACCAGGATCAGGATCTGGGTGACCGTGATCACCGCGCCGCCGATCATGATCGGGTCAGCGGGCAGCAGCTGCGGGAAGGGCTTGGGGTTCGGCTTCCAGATGATCATGGCCAGGGTCTGCAGCAGCAGCGACATGCCCATGGCGGTGATCAGCGGGGCCAGGCGCGGCGCGTTGCGCAGCGGCCGGTAGGCGATCTTCTCGATCGCGAAGTTGAGCAGCGTGCAGACGACGATCGCGCAGCACAGCGCGATGATCATGAGCATCCAGCCGGGCAGGCCCAGCGGCGCCAGCGCGGTCACGACCGTCCAGCTCACCATCGCGCCGACCATCAGCACCTCGCCGTGCGCGAAGTTGATGAGGTTGATGATCCCGTAGACCATCGTGTATCCCAGCGCGACGAGGGCATACATGCTCCCCAGCACCAGTCCGTTGATGATCTGCTGAAAAAGTATCTCCATAGGGCCCCAGCATGTTGTTGGACACGGCTTGCGCCGCGTGACGGGCCGAGGGGTGCAACCCCCGTGCCAGCCCGCTCGTTTCGAGGGTATTCACCGACGTGTCACGCTTCGCGGACAGCGTCCGGCACTGTGCTTCCAGTCTCGGCCACGCAACGGGGTGCGGAAATCCGCACAAACCGCCTAGCCAGCCGGGCGAATAGTCGCCAGAGGAGAAAAAACGGGGGCGTGCCATGCACCGCCCGTGCCAACTTGGGCACACTAGGCGTCGTTTTTCGCCCCCCATGGATTCGGCAGCCCCCACCCCCACCCTGCAGCAGCGGCTGACGCAACAACTCGGCCGGCCCAGCTTCTACCTGTATCTCACCGGGGTGCTGATGCTGGCCGGCCTGCTGCTGGGCCACCGGTTGAGCGAGCGCGCCAGCCTGGACCAGCTCAGCGCGCTGGCGACGGAGCGGCTGGAGCTCTACGCCTCCAACCTGCAGACCGAGCTGGGCCGCCACGCCTACCTGCCCAGCCTGTTGGCCATCGACGACAGCGTCACCCGGCTGATGGAGCAGCCCGAGGACGAGTCGCTGCGGCGGGCCGCCAGCCTGGCGCTGGCGCGGGTGAACGTCCGGGCGGGCACGACCCAGATCTTCGTCGCCGACCCCGAGGGCCGCGTGCTGGCGTCCAGCGAGCCGCTGACCCCGCCGCTGCGCCTGCAGCAGGCGATCGCGCAGGACCGCCACCACTTCTTCGCCGCCGACGCGGGCCAGGCCGGCGCCACCGGCAGCACCAACTTCTTCCTGCTGCATCCGTTGCGCCGCAACCAGACCCTGCAGGGCGTGATCGTGGTCAAGCTCAACCTCGCCCCGCTGGAGGCGACCTGGGTGGACCTGGGGCTGCGCTCGCAGGGGGAGCGCATCCTGGTGTCGGACGACCAGGGCGTGGTGATCATGAGCTCGGTGGAGGACTGGCGCTACGCGGTGCTCAACCACGCCGACGCGGCCGAGCGCGACCGGCTGCAGGCCAGCGCGCGCTACCCCAAGGTGGGTCCGGACCTGGGCCTGCCCGGCGCGCTGGAGGCCTACAACAGCCTGCTGGTGCGGGCGCCCGCCCCCGCCAGCGCCACGCTGCTGGCGCAGGAGCGGCAGCTGCTGCCGCTGGGCCTGCGGCTGCTGGCGCTGTCCGACCTGTCCGAGGTGCGGCGCCAGGCGCGGCTCGCCGCCTGGAGCGGCGCGGCCTTCGGCGCGGCCATCGGCATGCTGCTGCTGTACCTGGCCTCGCGGCGGCGGGCGCTGCGGCAGCTCTTCCACGCCAAGGGCCAGTTGCAGGACGCGCACGCCCAGCTCGAGCGCACGGTGGACGAGCGCACGGCCGAGCTGCGCCAGACCAACGAGGAGCTGCTGGAGCAGATCGCGCAGCGCGAACAGGCCGAGGGCGAGCTGCTGCAGACCAGCAAGCTGGCGGTGCTGGGGCAGATGTCGGCCGGTCTGTCGCACGAAGTGAATCAGCCGCTGACCGCCTTGCGCGCGCTGGCACGGAATTCGCAAAGGTTGCTGGAGGCCGGCCGCACGCAAGCGGTCGCGGACAACCTGCAGACGATGGACGAGATGGTCGAACGCATGGGGCAGATCACGCGCCAGCTCAAGAGCTTCGCCCGCAAGGCGGAGCGGGTGAGCATGGCCGTGTCGCTGCTGAGCTGCGTCAACAACGCCAAGCTGCTGCTGGAGCACCGGACCCGCGCGCTGGACCTGCGCTTCGAGGTCGAGGTGCCCGAGGGGCTGCGGGTGCGGGCCGAGTCCAACCGGCTGGAGCAGGTGCTGGTGAACCTGTTCGCCAACGCCATCGACGCGATCGCGTCGGAGCCGCCGCACGACGGCGCCGAGCGGCGCCTGCGCGTGGCGGCGGTGCCGCTGGAGGACGGCCAGCGCGTGCTGGTGCAGGTCCAGGACAGCGGACCGGGCTTGGGCGAGGCCTTGCTGCCTCGCCTCTTCGAGCCCTTCTTCACGACCAAGCCCGCGGGCGAGGGTCTGGGGTTGGGACTGGTGATCTCGTCGAAGATCGTTCACGAGTTCGGCGGCGCCTTGCGGGCGCACCGGCTCGATCAGGGCATGAGTTTCGAGTTCGACCTCGCGGTCGAGACCTGGCAGGCCGAGGAGGGTCAGTATGTTTGAGGGCTACAAGGTCGTGTTCGTCGAGGACGACCTGCCGGTGCGGGTCAGCCTGACCCAGACGCTGGAGCTCGAGGGCTTGAGCGTGGTGCCGTGCCGCACGGCGGAGGAGGCGCTGCCGCATCTGCAGCCCGGCGCGCAGGTGATCCTGATCACCGACGTGCGGCTGCCCGGCATGGACGGCCGCGCGCTGCTGGCGCACGTGCAGAGCACGGATCCCGGCATCCCGGTGATCCTGATCACCGCGCACGGCGACGTGCAGATGGCGGTGCAGGCCATGCGCACCGGCGCCTACGACTTCATCGAGAAGCCTTTCGCGCCCGAGCGCCTGCTGGACACGACGCGCCGCGCGCTGGACCTGCGGATGCTGCGCCATTCGGCGGACGAGCTGCGCTCGCAGCTGCAGGCGGCCAGCGGCATCGAGGCCGCGCTGCTGGGCAAGTCGGCCTCGATGCAGCAGCTGCGTCGCCAGGTGCTGAACCTGGCGTCGACCTCGGCCGACGTGATGATCCTGGGCGAGACGGGGACCGGCAAGGAGCTGGTCGCCCGCTGCCTGCACGACCAGAGCCCGCGCCGCGACCGCCACTTCGTGGCGATCAACTGCGGCGGTCTGCCCGAGGCGCTTTTCGAGAGCGAGCTTTTCGGTCACGAGTCCGGCGCGTTCACCTCGGCGGGCAAGCGCCGCATCGGCAAGCTGGAGCACGCCAACGGCGGCACGCTGCTGCTCGACGAGATCGAGACCATGCCGATCCCGCTGCAGATCAAGCTGCTGCGCGTGCTGCAGGAGCGTCGCGTCGAGCGCCTGGGCTCGAACGAGGAACAGCCGATCAACGTGCGCTTCATCGCCGCGAGCAAGGCCGACCTGAAGGAGCTGGGCGAGCGCGGCCAGTTCCGCAGCGACCTCTACTACCGCCTGAACATCGCGACCCTGACGCTGCCCCCGCTGCGGGAGCGGCGCGAGGACATTCCGCTGCTGTTCGAGCACTTCGTCGCGCAGGCCTGCAAGCGCTACGAGCGCGAGGCACCGGAGCTGACGCCGGAGAAGCTGCGCGAGTTGATGGCGCATGACTGGCCGGGCAACGTCCGGGAGATCCGCAACGCCGCGGACCGCTTCGTGCTGGCGCTGGACGACCTGGACAGCAGCGAGGCGCTGCAGGCCGTGCCGACGCTGGGGCTGGCTCGCCAGATGGAGATGGTCGAGAAGGCGCTGATCGAGCAGGCGCTGCGCCGCTCGGGCGGCAAGGTCCCCGCCGCGATGGAATTGCTGGGGACGCCACGCAAGACGCTGTACGACAAGCTCCACCGTCACGGGATTCAGCTGGACGAGTTCCGCTGAGAACACGGGACCGAGGCCTGCGGAGGCCGAAGACCCTCACCCCTGCCCTCTCCCGCAAGCGGGAGAGGGAGCGCACAGGGACCGCGCCCCCGCGATTGACAGTGCGCGGTGTGCCCCCTCTCCCGCTTGCGGGAGAGGGTTGGGGTGAGGGTCTTCGGGCCCCTCCCCACCCCTACGCCGACAACGGCGCCCGATCCAGCACCGCCTTGAGCTGATCGATCGTCGCCGGCTTCACCAGGTAGGCCGCCGCCCCCCGCCGGATCGCTTCCGCCGCGTCCCCCGGATCCGAGGTCCCCGTGAGCATGACCACCGTCATCGGCCCGCCCTTCAACGCCTCCACGATGAAGTCCATCCCCTGCCCGTCCGGCAGCGCCCGGTCGAGCACCATGACGTCGGGCCGATGGTCCGCGATCTGCTGGCGGGCGTCGCGGAGCGAGGCCGCCGTGGCGGCGGAGTAGCCCTCCATTTCCAGGAGGATGGCCAGCGTCTCGCTGGATTCGAGGTTGTCGTCGACGATGACGGCGTGCGGCATGGCAAACCCTGCGGCAAGAGGTCCAAGGGGGCGTCCACGGGGGACGGGCATCGGGACGGTTCGGCAAATCCCGCTCCCACCGCCCGTCTGCGAGCCCGCATCATCCCCCGGGAACGGCATTTGCCCGGGCGACGATCCCCTCCACTTGCCGCTCCTCGCCCCGCCCTTGTCCATGACGCAGACGCCGCCGCCCGTCTCCTCGCTGTCCGACGCCCAGTTGGCCCATTGCGCCAGCGAGCCGATCCGCATTCCCGGCGCGATCCAGCCCCATGGCTGGCTGGCGGTCTTCGACCTGCGCGAGGGTCGCCTGACAGCCCGCAGCGAGAACTGGGCCGCCCTGCTCGACGCGCCGGACGGCCTGCTCGCCGCCTACATCGAGGACGCGCTGGGCCCGGTGCTCGACACGCGCCACGCCCTGCGCGACGGCGAGGGGCCGGTGTCCTGCGGGCCGCTGGCACTTGGCGGCCGCCGGCTCCATGCGACCGGTCACCGCCTCGGCGACCTCGTCTATGTCGAGCTGGAACCCGAGCTCCCGGACGCCGCCGACGCCGGCACCCGCGCCCCGATCTACAGCCTGGCGCGTCACCTCGTGCCCCTGATGCAGCGCACCAGCGCGGTGGACGAGCTCTGCCGCGTCGTGGTCGCCGAGATGAAGCGGCTCACCGGATTCGGCCGCTGCCTGGCCTACCGCTTCGACGCCGACGGCCACGGCGAGGTGCTGGCCGAGGTCCTGGACCGCGGCTACGCCAGCTACGCCGGCCACCACTTCCCCGCCGCGGACATCCCGCCCCAGGCGCGCGAGCTCTACCGCGTCAACCACATCCGGCTGATCGCCGACGCGCACTACCAGCCGGTCCCCGTGCGCTTCGTCGACGGCCGCGACGGCACGGCGCTCGACCTCTCCCAGGCCGCGCTGCGCAGCGTGTCGCCGGTGCACCTCGAGTACATGCGCAACATGGGGACGCTGGCCTCGATGTCGGTGTCCATCATGGTCGGCGGCCGGCTGTGGGGCCTGGTGTCCTGCCACGACCACGCCCCCCGGCACCTGTCGTGGCAGACCCGCATGGCCTGCGAGCACCTGGGCCAGCTGCTGTCGCTGCAGATCGAGGCCAAGGAGGAGAACGAGCAGGTCACCGAGCAGCTGCGCCTGCGGCAGCTGACGCTGGCCATCGTCGCCCACCTGGCGGACAGCGACGCGACGCTGCAGCGCCTGATGGACGAGCCCGGCCCGCTGCTGCGCCTGGGCCGCGCGACGGGCGCCGCGGTGATCCTCAACGACCAATGCTGGTCGGTGGGCGAGACCCCGTCCCACGGCACGCTGGTCCAGCTGGGCCAGTGGCTGGGCAACCGCATCGACGAGGTCTGGCACGGCGACCGGCTGCCCCTGGAGGCGCCGGCGCTGGCCGCCGAGCTCGGCACGACCGCGGGCCTGCTGGCGATCTCGATCTCCAAGCTGCACCGCCACTACATCGTGTGGTTCCGGCCGGAGATCGTGCAGACCATCGTGTGGGCCGGCGATCCGCGCAAGGAGCTCGCCGCCGACGCGCGCCAGCGCCTGCATCCGCGGCTCAGCTTCGACAGCTGGCGGGAACAGGTCGGCGGCCGCTCCCTGCCCTGGACGCCCGGCGAGGTCAACGCGGTGCAGGAACTGCGCCAGGCGCTGATCGGCATCGTGCTGCGCCGCGCCGAGGAGATGGCCGAGGTGGCGATGGAGCTGGGCCGCGTCAACAAGGAGCTGGAAGCCTTCTCCTACACCGTGTCCCATGACCTGCGCGCCCCCATGCGCCACATCGCCGGCTTCGTCGACCTGGTGCTGGAGATGGAAGGCGCCGGCCTCTCCGAGCGTTCGCGCCGCTATCTGGCCCATGTGAAGGAGGCCTCGGCCCATGCGGGCCAGCTCGTGGACGCGCTGCTGGACTTCTCGCGCATGGGGCGCTCGGCGCTCAAGCCGTCCGCCATCCACACCGAGCACCTCGTCGACGACCTGATCGACGAGCAGAACACCCAGCTCCAGGACCGCCGCATCGAATGGCGCGTCCAGCGGCCGCTGCCGGCGCTGTGGGGCGATCCGGTGCTGCTGCAGGTGGCCGTGCGCAACCTCATCGGCAACGCCGTGAAGTACACGCGGCCGCGCGACCCCGCCCGCATCGAGATCGAAGGCATCGCCGGCCCTCAGGGCGCGGGCCTGCGGGTGACGGACAACGGCGTGGGCTTCCAGATGAAGTACGTGGGCAAGCTGTTCGGCGTGTTCCAGCGGCTGCACCAGACCGAATCCTTCGAGGGCACCGGCATCGGCCTGGCCAGCGTGCGCCGCATCGTCGAGCGCCACGGCGGTCAGGTCGAGGCCTGGGGCGCGCCGGACCACGGCGCGCGCTTCGGCTTCACGCTGCCCACGCGCGAGATGCAGGAGGCCCAGTCCGGTGAGGCGGCCCTCGATGGCGCGCTGCGCGACGCGGCGATGACGGCGACGGCCGAGATCGACGGCGAGCGCAAGGCCTGACCCCCACCGACAAGGACGAAGACGACGCCAACAACGATGACGACGATGACGACACCCACGACCCGCACCGACATGCTCAAGCCTATCCTGCTCGTCGAGGACGACGCCCGCGACCTGGAGCTCACCCTGGTCGCGCTGGCGCGCAGCCAGCTGGCCAACGAGGTGGTCGTGGTGCGCGACGGCGCCGAGGCGCTGGACTACCTGAACCGCGAGGGCGCGCACGGCGGCCGCTCGGAGGGCAATCCCGCCGTGATCCTGCTGGACCTGAAGCTGCCCAAGGTGAACGGCCTGGAGGTGCTCAAGGCGGTGCGCGGCACCGAGCCGCTCAAGAGCATCCCGGTGGTGATGCTGACCTCGTCGCAGACGGAGTCGGACGTGGTGCAGAGCTACGAACTGGGCGTCAACGCCTACGTGGTCAAGCCGGTGGACTTCCAGCAGTTCGTCTCGGCGATCGCCGACCTGGGCGTGTTCTGGGCCGTGCTCAACGAGCCGCCACCGGGCTCGCTGCGCGCCACGCGACGCTACGAATGACCCATGACTGAACGCGTGTCCGAGCCCGAGCCGCCGCTCGAGATCCTGCTGCTGGAGGACTCGACCTTCGATGCCGAGCTGCTGCAGGCCTCGCTCGAGACCACCCATCCGCGCGCGCGGGTGACCTGGGTCAAGGACGAGCCCGGGCTGCTGGGCGCGCTGGAGACGCAGCGCTTCGACCTGATCCTGTCGGACTACCAGCTGCCCGGCTTCACCGGCGCGGAGGCGCTTGCGCTCGCGCAGCACGCGGTGCCGGGCACGCCCTTCATCTTCGTGTCCGGCGTGATCGGCGAGGAGAACACGGTGGAGCTGCTCAAGCGCGGTGCCACCGACTACGTCATGAAGGGCCGGCTGGCGCGGCTCCCCGTGGCCATCGACCGCGCGCTGCGCGAGGTGCGTCAGCGCGAGGCCCAGCGCCAGGTCGAGGCCCAGCTGCGCGAGGCCGACGCGCTGTATGCGCGGGTGGTGGACTCGCTGCACGATTACGCGGTGGTGCTGCTGGACACCGAGGGCCGCATCCGCGACTGGAACCGCGCGGCGAGCACGATCTTCGGCCACGCGCTGGATGCCGTGCGCGGCCTGTCGGCGGAGCTCCTGCTGACGCCGGAGGACCGGGCGGCCGACGTGCTGGAGAACGAGCTGGCGATGGCCTCGACCCAGGGCGCGGCGCGCGACGACCGCTGGCTGATGCGGCGGGACGGATCGCGCTTCCGCGCCGAGGGCGTGGTGACGCCGCACTTCAATGCCGCGGGCGACCTGACGGGCTACTCCAAGATCATCCGCGACGCCACGCCGGCCTACGAGGCGCAGCAGGCGCTGCGCGAGGGCAAGGCGGCGGCGGAGCGCGCCAACGAGCTCAAGGACCAGTTCCTGGCGGTGCTGTCGCACGAGCTGCGCTCGCCGCTGAGCGCGATCACCGGCTGGGCGGACATCCTTGGCAACTTCGCCGACGCCCATCCGCTGCTGGGCAAGGCCGCGGCGGTGATCCGCCGCAACGCCCAGCTGCAGGCGCGGATGATCAACGACCTGCTGGACATGAGCGCGGTGGTGGCCGGCAAGCTGGTGCTGCAACCGGCGCCGCTGGACCTGGCGGCGCTGGCGTCGGAGTCGGTGCTGGGCGCGCTGCACGAGGCCCAGGGCAAGGGCGTGGCGCTGAACTGCCGCGCGCCCGACGCGGTGTGGGTCTCCGGCGACGCGCAACGCCTGTCGCAGGTGATGACCAACCTGATCGGCAACGCGATCAAGTTCACCGAGAGCGGCGGCCGCGTGGACGTCGAGGTGGCGCTGGACGAGGACGGCGCGGTGCTGCGGGTCAGGGACACGGGGCGCGGCATCTCGCCGGCGTTCCTGCCCTATGTCTTCGATCGGCTGCGGCAGGAGGACGGGTCCTCGACGCGCAAGGCCGGCGGGCTGGGTCTGGGGCTGGCCATCGCCCGGGCGATCGCGACGCTGCATCAGGGCCGGATCGCCGCGGACAGCCCCGGCCCGGGCGGCGGCGCGACCTTCGAGCTGCGCCTGCCACCGCTGCCGGACTGTGCCCTGCCCCCGCCGCCCTCGACCGAGCCGGTGGACCTGTCGGAGGACAGCCTGGCGGGCGTGCGGGTGCTGCTGGTGGACGACGAGGAGGATGCACGCGATGTCGGCCAGGTGGCGCTGAGCCGGCTGGGCGCGAAGGTGTTCGTGGCCGCGAGCGCGAGGGAGGCGCTTGACCTGCTGCGCGAGGCCCCCGATCGCTTCGACCTGCTGGTCTCGGACATCGGGATGCCGGAGATGGACGGTCGATCGCTGATCCGCGCGGTGCGGCAACTGCCCGGCGGCGGCCCGGAGGCGCTGCCGGCGGTGGCGCTGACCGCCTTCGCCATGGTCGCGGACCGGCAGGAAGGCCTGGCGGCCGGCTTCCAGGCCTACGTCGCCAAGCCCATCGAGCTGGGGACGCTGACGCGGGCGATCCGGGAGGTGCTGGCGCGGGCCTGACGCCAACCCTCGTCCGACTGATCGCCGCTGCCCGAATGATCGTCAGTCCCCGACCGGGCCGCGAGCAGGCACGCCGCCGGCCTGCTCTCCCCTACTCCAGGGGCGGGATCCCCGCATCCATGCTGTCCGGGACCTCACAACGACTGGTTCAGCGGATCGCGCGCTCGCCCAGCGTCGCCGAGACTCGCCTCCTCCAACGGCCGAACCGCCCAGCGAGGATCTCGATGCATGCCGCTTTGCCATACGCTCAATCGAGCGATACTCAGCGCTCAAAGGAGCGCTTCATGTCCAAGACCTCTCCGCCGCCCCCGTCGTCGCGCGGCCTCGCTCGAGCGCGCCCGACGGCCCAGCCCCCTTCGGCTGCCGGCGCCGCATTGGCCAGGTTCGCGGAGTCGGGTCAGTGGCGCGGCGAGGACTTCGTCGCCTTCCACAAGTCCGATCCCCTGGAGCGTGTGTCCCTGGTGAAGCAAGGCTTGCCCCCCGGCATCGTCGAGACGCTTGCCGGCCGGATGGGGCTCTCCAAGGAACGGCTGCTCGGCGCCCTCGGACTGGCACGCGCCACGATCGAGCGCAAGGCGCGTGAGGGCCGCATGCTCTCCCCCGACGAGAGTTCCCGGATCATGGGCCTGATCCGATTGATCGGTCAGGTCCAGACCATGGTCGACGAGTCGGGCGACCCCAGTGGCTTCGACGCGGCCGCGTGGACCTGGTCGTGGTTGGATGGCCCGGTCCCCGCATTGGCCGGGCGGCGCCCCGCCGAGTACATGGACACCGCGGAAGGTCAGCTCCTGGTGTCCGGACTGGTCGCCCAGATGCAGAGCGGGGCCTACGCGTGACGGTGCATCTCTGGCGCATTGGAACGGACACGCCGGACGACGTCGCCGAGGACCTCAAGGGACGCGGCGCCGAGATCACCGGCGGCCGCTGGAACCGCCCCGGACGCGCCGTCGTCTACCTGTCCACGACCGCCGCGCTGGCCTGCCTCGAAACCATGGTCCATCTCGGCGGCGGCGCGCTGCCGCTGAATCGATACCTCGTTCGCGTCGACATCCCCGACGAGATCTGGGCCCGCAAGCAGGCCCTGCTCACGGAGACCATCAACCCCGGCTGGGACGCCATCCCTGTCGGACGAATCTCGCTCGATCTCGGCGATGGCTGGCTCGCCCAAGGAGAGAGCGCGCTGCTGGTCGTGCCCTCGGTGCTGGTCCCCGAGGAGTTCAACGTCCTGTTGAATCCCGTGCACGCCGACGCAAGACAGATCAGTGCCGCGAAGGTCCGCGCCTGGCGCTACGACCAGCGCCTGAGATAGCGACGCCCTTCCCGTTCGTCGCCCGCCCCTGCAGTTCGTCAATGCGCGACGTCGTTGCGGCGGCGCGCGGTCGCCCGCCGGACGGCGAGTGGAGATCATGCGCCCGCCTTGATCCACCACACCCCTCCGGAGGAGCGACCTTGACACTCTCCCTGCGCAACGAACGGGCCCAGGTCCGTGACGGCTGGAAAAGCCTCTTCTTCATCCTGGCGGCCATGGCCTGCTTCGTGATCGTCGGCGTCGTCGGTCACAGCCTCCCCGCCTCCGTCAAACCCTTCGCGCCCAGCGCCATCCTGATCACCGTCATGGGCCTGGCCATCACCTACGGGGCCACCCGGCTGGAGGGGTCCCGCGTCGCCGATCTCGGCCTGCGGCTGGACGGCCGCTTCCTGCGTGAATCCGTCCTGGGCGTCCTGGCCGGCGCCGCCATGATCGGCGTCAGCGCCGCGGCCGTGATGCTGTGGGCCGACGTGCGGCTCAGCCCCATGGCCGGCCCCACCTGGGCCGTCGAGCTCAAGCTCGTCGCCACCTTCCTCGGCGGCGCGCTCTTCGAGGAACTGCTGTTCCGCGGCTTCGCCTTCCAGCGCGCCCTGCGCGGCATGGGCGTCTGGCCGGCGACCGTGCTCTTCGGGCTGCTCTTCTGCATCGCCCACCTGCCGGGCAACCTCGAGGTCGGTCCCGCGCTGCTGGCCACGGCAATGGCCAACCTCTTCGCCAACGGCGTCCTCCAGACCGTCCTCTACCTGCGCACCGGCTCGCTCGCGCTGCCCATCGGCCTGCACTTCGGCTGGAACCTGCTGCAGCAATCGCTGGGCTTCGGCGTGAGCGGCATCTCCTCGCACCAGGCCTGGTTCCAGGTCCACTTCGGCCAGCAGCCCACCTGGCTCAGCGGCGGGGAGTTCGGGCTCGAGGCCTCGATCTTCGCGCTGGTGCTGCAGGCCGCGCTGATCGTCCTGCTCGTCGCCACCGGTCGGCGCGCCCTCGCCGCCCGCCCGGCTTCTCCCGTTCCGTCACAAGGTCTTTCTCATGCAACTCATAATGTTGCATGAAACCAAGCAGCCAGCTGTCGGATGTCCTGCACGTCCTCCTCCACATGGCGGAGGGGGACGGCCCCTCGACCTCGGAGTCCCTCGCCGCCGCGATGTCGACCAACCCGGTCGTCCTGCGCCGCCTGATGACCGGCCTGCGCGAGGCCGGCTTCGTGGCGTCGGCCAAGGGCCATGGCGGCGGCTGGGTGATCAGTTGCCCGCTCGACCGCATCACCCTGCGCGACGTCCATGAGGCCCTCGGCGCGCCGGCGCTCGTGTCGCTCGGCTTCCGCGAGGACCGGCCCGAGTGCCTGGTCGCGCAGGCGGTGAACGAGTCGCTCGGCGCCGCGGTGCAGGAGGCCGAGGCCGCCCTGCTCAAGCGCCTGGGCACGGTGACACTGGCCGCCCTGTCCCGCGACTTCCATCACCGCCTGGCCCGGCACCACCAGGCCGGCGGCGACGGGCATCACCGACTCGAGGAGCACCGCCATGAAGACTGATTTCGCCATCATCGGCGGCAGCTATGCCGGCCTGTCCGCCGCGCTGCAACTGGCGCGCGCCCGCCGCCAGGTCCTGGTCGTCGACGCCGGCCAGCGCCGCAACCGCTTCGTGGACGAGGCGGACGGCGAATCGCACGGCTTCCTCACCCAGGACGGCCGCGCCCCCGCCGCCATCGCCGCCGAGGCGCGCCGGCAGTTGCTCCGCTATCCCACGGTCCATTGGCTGGAGGGCCTCGCCGACCAGGCCCGCACGCGGGACGACGGCCGCTTCGAGTTCCGCGTCGGCGCGCTGACCGTCGACGCCGGCCGTCTGATCCTGGCCACCGGCGTGCGCGACGAGCTGCCGCCGGTGCCAGGTCTTGCCGAGCGCTGGGGACGCAGCGTCTTCCACTGCCCCTACTGCCATGGCTACGAGATGGACGCCGGCCGCATCGGCATCATCGCCAGCTCCGCGATGGCGCAGCACCACGGGCTCATGCTGCCCGACTGGGGCTCGCCGACCTTGTTCCTCAACGGCGCCTTCACGCCGAGCGACGAGGAGTTCGACGCCCTCGCCCGCCGCGGGACGGTCGTGGAGCCCACGCCCATCGTCCGCATCGAGGGTCTCGCCGAGGTCGTGCTGCAGGACGGCCGCAGGCTGTCGATGAACGGGCTGTTCACGCAGCCGCGCACCTCGCCGAGCAGCCCGATCGCGGCGCAACTCGGCTGCGCGATGGAGGACGGGCCGATGGGGCCCTTCATCCAGGTCGGACCGACGCAGGAGACCAGCCTCAAGAACGTGTTCGCCTGCGGCGACGCCGCGCGCGCGGCCGGGAACGTGACGCTGGCGGTGGCCGACGGCGTGATGGCGGCGCTCGGCGCGCATCGCTCGACGATGTTCTGAGCGCTCGTGCGCGACCGGTCACGCGGCGCGGGCCGTATCGCGTCGCGTGGCGCGACGGCGTCTCACCGCCCGCGAAGCGGCATCACGCGGAAGGCGACGACCGCGGTCGCCCAGCAGAGCCAGGCCGACCACAGGCAGTGGCTCACGAAGTGGGCCCCGCGCACGACCTGCGTCGCGCTGAGCGCCAGGCCGAAGACCAGGCTCGCGATCAGCCACACCGTGGCCGCGCGCGGCGCATGGGGTCGCAGCGCGTGCCAGCCGCAGAGGAAGGCGAAGCCGATCGCCGCATGCGCCGACGGGAAGCACTGACCGGGGCCGCCGTCGCTGCCGCCCAGCCAGGTCCAGGAGGTCCAGGCGGCGGCGACGCCCCCGAACTCCTTGAGGGACCAGGGGCAGCTCACGCCGCTCTGCTGGCGCAGCACCACGACGAGCAGGATGCTGGCCAGCGTGGTCGCGATCCAGCGCCAGCGCCATGCGCGCGGCACGTCTCGCAGGAGGGGGACGGAAAACAGGAGGGAGCCGGCCAGCAGCGCCATCGCGGCGCAGGCGACCCCGGTCGAGCCGTCGTGGATCAGGCGCCGGGTGAGCCAGGCATCGCGCCAGTCGAAACCGCGCGCCGACCCGAAATGCCGCGCCACGACGAGATCCAGACCGCTCGCGGACCAGGCCAGCACGAGCAGCAGCCCCAGGGCCAGCGCGATGAACTCCGTCTGCGCGGGCCGCTGCGCCTGAGGCTCGTCCAGATCCATCGTCGGCAGGTCCATGGTCGACATCCCGCGCGCCCGTGGCGGCGCGCCCCGATGCCGCCCAGGATGCCAGCGCAGGCCGTCGGAAGCCTGTCCGGCACCTGAGGATCCGCTGAAGGTCGGTGAACGGGAGGTGAAGCCCGGATGTCGGGCGCGTGCCGGGCGCGTGCCGGCGTCTCGCTCAGCGGACCGGGAGGCGCGTCGCGCTGGCCGCCCGCGCGGGCGTGGGCGCGGTGGCCTGCGGCGTCGCTCGGGCCATGCGCTCCGCCGTCGCCTGCGCGGCGCGCTCGCATTTCTCCCTGAACTTCGAATCGTCGAGCAGGCCCGACGCCGGAATCAGCGCCAGCCCCGCGGAAATGGACAGCGTGCCCGCGATGTTGGGGGCGCTCGTCAACCATCGTTCCCACATGACCACCCTCCTGTCGCCGTGTCGGCGTGTGGTTCGGGCCTCCTTGTGCGCGTGGCCGTCACTGGGGTTCGCATCGCGCGACGCGACACCCGTGGAGCTTCTCCGGCGACAAGGGGCGAATGGCAGGAAACGCCCGGAAGTCTAGGCTCGCGATCGGCATTCGCATAGAGCCCGTCCCCCAGTTTCCGAAGGTCCGCCCGGCCCCTACAGGCTGTAACCTTGAGCCCTTCGTCGGAGCGCCATCCGGCCCTGCGCCGGTGGTAGCTTGAGCTTCACCCATCCGCCGTCTCGCATCAGATGTACGACCGCCCGTTCACCGCTCATTCCCTCGACGTGGCCATCTCCGAACTGCTGGCCGCCACCTCGGACACCTTCGACACCGATCTCGACGCCCGCATCAGCGACGTCCTCAAGGGCCTGCGCGAGCAGCTCCACATGGACGTGGTCTTCGTCTCGGAGTTCCTCGACGGTGAGCGGGTCTTCCGCTTCGTCGACGGCCATTCCGCGATCGAGGTGGCCGTGGGCGACGCCGCCCCGCTGGAACAGAGCTACTGCCAGCGCATCGTCGAGGGTCGCGCCCCCGAACTCATGACCGACGCGTCCCAGGTCGCCCGGCAGTACGAGCTCCCCGCCACCCCGGTGCCCATCGGCGCCCACCTGAGCACGCCGGTGGTGCTGTCCGACGGCCGCATCTTCGGCACCGTGTGCTGCTTCAGCCTGCAGGCCAATCCCGCGCTGGTCTCCGAGGATCTCTCCCGCCTGAAGGGCTGCGCCCGCCTGGTCGCCCGCAAGGTCGAGGCCCAGGACTTCCAGGACACCCTGCCCTTCCTGAACGACTGATCCGCCCCTGGGCGCCGCTTGGCGCCCGCCCATGGACATCGAGCCGGGCTCCCTCGCGGGAGCGCCGGCTCGATTCACGTCGGGGTGGCCGCGGCGACTCCCGTCGCGCGGCCCGTCCCGCGGGAGGCTCAGAAGCGCTGCGACTGCATGTAGTCGTCGAAGCCCGCCTCGGCGAAGCGGAACCACAGGTTCTGGTCGCGGCGGAAGTTGGCGTAGTCCTCGTAGACCTTCTTCCAGTTGGGGTTCTTGGCCGACAGCTCGGCGTACAGCTGCATCGACTCCTTGAACGCCAGGTCCATCGCGTCCTTGGGGAAGCGCATCAGCTTGGTCTTGCCGCCGCCCACCAGCTGCTTGAGCGCCTGCGGGTTCACGACGTCGTACTTGGCCTGCATGTCCACGTGGGTGTAGGCCGAGGCCGCTTCCACGATGGCCTTGTATTCCGGGCTCAGCGCGTTGTAGGCCTTGATGTTCAGGTAGAAGTCCACCTGCGGACCGCCCTCCCACCAGCCCGGGTAGTAGTAGTACGGGGCGACCTTGTCGAAGCCCAGCTTCAGGTCGTCGTACGGGCCCACCCACTCGGCCGCGTCGATGGTGCCCTTCTCCAGCGCGGAATAGAGCTCCCCGCCCGGCAGGTTCTGCGGCACGCCGCCCATGCGCTCGATCACGCGGCCGGCGAAGCCGCCGATGCGGAACTTCAGGCCCTTGAAGTCGGCCGCCGACTTGATCTCCTTGCGATACCAGCCCGCCATCTGCGCGCCGGTGTTGCCGCCGGGGAAGTTGATGATGTTGTAGTTCCGGTAGAACTCGCGCATCAGCTTCAGGCCGTTGCCGTGATAGGTCCACGCGGTCATCTGGCGCGAGTTCAGCCCGAATGGGATGGCGCTGCCGATGGCGAAGGTCTCGTCCTTGCCGAAGAAGTAGTAGGGGACGGTGTGGGCGATCTCGACGGTGCCGTTCTGCACGCCGTCCACCACGCCGAAGGCCGGCATCAGCTCGCCGCCCGCATGGACGCTGATCTGGAACTTGCCGCCGCTGAGCTCGCTCACCTTCTTGGCGAAGACCTCGCCGGCGCCGTAGATGGTGTCGAGCTGCTTGGGGAAGCTCGATGCCATGCGCCAGCGCAGATTGGCCTGCGCATGCACCACGGCCGGAGCCGCCCCGGCGGCCAGCACCCCGGCCAGACCCGCCTGCTTGACGAACGAACGACGCTCCATGAAGTCTCCTGTTGGGCTTGTTGGTTTGATGAGCGAAGGCAGGATTAACCACCCCATCGCTGGCGTCAACCTGACAGACCCGGAGCCTGCGTCCCGGCGTCGTGCCGGCGCCGCAAACGGGGTCGCCACCGGGGGCGCTCAGCGCCCGGCCGCGGGCGCCGGCGCGGCGTCGTCCAGGGTCTTCAGGAAGGCGACGATGTCGCGGATCTCGGGCTCGCTCAGCGCGGGCTTGCCGCCGCGCTTGCCGCCGAACGGCGCCTCGTCGTTGAGGTTGTCGCGGTACTTCGCCGGCAGGTCGTCGAAGACCTTCACGTGGCCCCGGCCATCGCGGGGATAGAAGCGCTCCGGGTTCGTGTCGCGCTGCGCGTAGAAGCGCACCGCCTCCTCCAGCGAATGCATGACCCCGTTGTGGAAGAACACCCGCCGCGTCGCCACGTTGCGCAACGACGGGGTCTTGAACAGCCCGCAGTACTCGGGGTGGTCCTTCAGGTCGGTGCGCAGCGGACCGCAGGTGCCCAGGTCGTGGAAGGCGGCGTCGCGGTTGGCCGGGATGGCGGCGTTGCGCGGCACGCCGATGGCGATGTGGCCCATGTCGGTGAAGACCGGCATCGCGCCGCGCTTGATCACGCTGGGATGGCAGGACGCGCAGTTCCCCTTGTCCTTGGCCTCGAAGAGCGCCAGCCCGCGCGCCTCGGCCGGCGTCAGCACGCCCTTGCCGCGCAGGTAGGCGTCGTAGCGGCTGCTGAAGGGGGCGAAGTCCCGGGGGCTCTGCTGGAAGACCTCCAGCGCCAGTACCAGCGCGTTCCAGGCCAGACCCGGGTCGTCGAGCACATGGGGGCCGAAGGCCTGCCGCAGCAGCGCCGCGTTGGCCGAGCCCCGCATCCGCGCCACGACGCCCGCCCGGTCCGCGTTGGCCATCTCGAAGGGCGAGAGCAAGGGCGCCTCGGCCTGCTCGTGCGCCGACGCGGCGCGGCCGTCCCACGCGAAGCCGCCGGTGGGGCCCTGGTCCAGGCTGTCGTCGCCGTCGTTGTCGAAGAAGTGCTCGGAGAACTGCGGCGTCGTCTGCCGATACTTCAGCGAGGGCACCGCCCTCAGGCCTGGCACGGCACCCGTCGGGCCGCCCAGTTGCACGGGCAGCGCGTTCGGTGGTCCGTAGGCATGGGCCGGGTCATGGCAGGACGCGCAAGACATGACCCCCGAGGCCGACAGCGTCTTGTCGAAGAAGAGCTTGCGGCCGATCTCGGTGAGCTCGTTGGCGCCGGGACGGCGCTCGAAGGCGGTCGCGTAGAAGGGCTTGGGCGCCGCGGGCGCCGATGCCGCGGATCCGGCCGTCGCCGCCCGCGCGGCGCCACCGCCCAACGCCTGGCCCACGAACGCGTCGACCGCGACGCAGACCGCGCCCATCGCGAGCACCGGGACGGGGCGGCGCCACCGGGATGCCCGCGCGGGCGAATTCTGGAGCACCTGAATGGGGGCGGTCACGGATCGGGAGTCAGGCAGGACGGTCACGGCGGTACGGCAGGCAACGGGAACGGGGAACAGCAAGGAATTCGCACAGATTAACGGTGTCGCGAAAGGTTCTTAACGACATCCTCACGCATCGCGCAGGAACTGTGCGCAAACCACGGTGTACCGGCAACGAATGACACGGACATGTCATGTGCCGACACGAAGCTGCGCGCCGTTCGCCATTTCTCCTTGCTGGAGTCCGCTCATGAAGATTGCATTCCGTACCCCGCGCCTGAAGCACGTCCTGACCCCGATCGCGCTGGGCGCGCTGCTGACCCTGGGCGGCTGCTTCGGCAGCGACAGCAACGACGCGCCGGTGGACACGACCACCGCGCTGCAGAACAAGGTCCAGAACATCGTCGTGATCTATGCGGAGAACCGCGCCTTCGACAACCTGTACGGGAACTTCCCGGGCGCCAACGGCCTGAGCACGGTGGTCGACGCGACCGGCAAGGTCACCGCCGCCTACATCGCGCAGAAGGACCGCAACGGCACCGTGCTGGCCACCTTGCCGCCGGTCTGGGGCGGCGTGACCGCGCCGGGCAGCACCGTCAACGTGACGCAGGCGCAGAGCGCCGGCCTGGCCAACGCGCCCTTCAACGTCGGCACCGCCTTCCAGGCCAGCGCCAACGCCACCATCGACGGCAGCGTCATCACGCGCGACCTGTATCACCGCTTCTTCGAGAACCAGATGCAGATCAACGGCGGCAAGAACGACATGTTCGCCGCCTTCGGCGATTCGGGCGGCCTGGTGATGGGCTACTTCGACTACAGCGCCTCGCCGCTGTACAAGCTGGCGCAGCAATTCACCCTGGCCGACAACTTCTTCCAGGGCGCGTTCGGCGGTTCCTTCCTGAACCACCAGTACCTGATCTGCGCCTGCGCGCCGGAGTACCCGAACGCCGACACGGCCGCCGCCAAGCCCACGATCCAGGTCCTGGACAAGAACGCCGACGGCTCGTACACGAGCAACCTGACGCTGGCCGGCACGAGCAAGGCCTCGGCCCTGGACGGCGCGCCGACCTTCGCGGGCAGCGGCAACATCACGCCGGCCAACTACTTCGGCGACAACAAGTTCTACGCCGTCAACACCATGCAGCCGGCCTTCCAGCCCTCGGGCAACGGCCCGGCCGACCTCAACGGCAACGACGCGCTGTACGCGGACGCCTCCAAGAGCACCACGCTGCCGGTGCAGACGCAGCAGAACATCGGCGACCTGCTCACGGCCAAGAGCGTGAACTGGGCCTGGTATGGCGGCTCCTGGAACAACGCGTCCAAGGACGGCCAGCAGGTGGCCACGGCCAAGCGCACGGTGATCTACGCGGGCAACGCCAACGGCGTGGCGGCGGCGGACGCGGTGGACTTCCAGCCACATCACCAGCCCTTCAACTACTACGCCAACATGGACCCGGTGACCCACGCCTCGGACCGCGCGGCCCACCTGAAGGACTACGACGACCTGGTCAAGGACGCGGCCGCGGGCACGCTGCCGGCGGTGACCTTCTACAAGCCGGAAGGCCTGTACAACCAGCACCCGGGCTACACCAACATCGCCAACGCGGACCAGAAGATCGCCGACCTGGTGGCCAAGCTGCAGGCCAGCCCGCAGTGGAAGAACATGGTGATCGTCGTCACGTACGACGAGAACGGCGGCCAGTGGGACCACGTCGCGCCGCCCAAGGGCGACAAGGTGGGCCCGGGCACGCGCATCCCGGCGCTGGTGATCTCGCCCTTCTCGAAGATGGGCACGGTGGACCACACCCAGTACGACACCGCCTCGGTGCTGCGCCTGATCACGCGCCGCTTCGGCCTGACGACGCTGCCCGGCCTGCAGAAGCGCGACGACGCGCTCAAGGCCGCCGGCGGTCAACCCATGGGCGACCTGACGAACGCGCTGAACCTGCAGTGAGCGCGGGCCGCGTGCGTCGTCCGCTGGCGGGCGCCGCGCGCGGTCGGGACTGACCGGAACCCGGACGTCGCCGTCCGCGTTCTTCGTTCACCTTCCGACACAGCCTCCCCAGGCGGGTTCACACCCGGAACACAGTGCGCGGGCAGCATGGCCAGGTCTCCGCATGCCGATTGCCGGCTGAACCTCCATGACCGAACTTCAGACCGCGGCGCACTGGTCGATCGAGGACCTGGCGCTCAACGACATCGACGTCGACCGGATTCGCCACAACGACTCGCTGTTTCTGCTGGTGTGCAGCGCCTCCTTCGTCGAGAGCGGCAGCGACACCTACACCCGCAACCTGATCGAGCGCTTCGAGGACGACGAGGAGGTCGCCGGCTGGCTCGACCGCCAGTGGGAGCCCGAGGAGCTGCAGCACGGCCGCGCGCTGCGCGCCTATGTCCAGCGGGTCTGGCCCGGCTTCGACTGGGAGGCCGCCTACGCGGACTTCTTCGTCGAGTACGCCCGGCTGTGCACCATGGACGAGCTCGAGCCCACGCGCGGCCAGGAGATGGCGGCGCGCTGCATCGTCGAGATGGGCACCACCACCTACTACCAGGCCCTGCACGAGGCCTGCGACGAGCCGGTGCTGCGCGACCTGTTCTGGCGCATCCGCGGCGACGAGGTCCAGCACTACAAGCATTTCTACGCCTACTTCCAGAAGTACCGCGAGCGCGAGAAGCTGCATCGCGGCCAGGTGCTGGCGGCGCTGGTGCGTCGCGCGCTGGAACTGCGGCGGGAGGACGCCACGATCGCGCTGCGGCATGCGGTGGCCTGGCGGCTCAGGAGCGGCGCGATCGACGGCGGGCCCGCGCCGATCGCCGACGCCGAGGCGCTGGCCCAGCGCGCCATCGACCTGGTGGGCGCGCACCTGCCGATGGAACTGGCCATCCGCATGGCCATCAAGCCGCTGGCGCTGCGCCCGGGCGTGCAGCGCGCGGTGATCCGGCCGCTGGCGGCGCTGGGGCGGCGTGTGTTGCTGCGCTGAGAAGTGCCTCGCGCCACGGCGCGAGGGGTCATTGGACTCCCTCTCCCGCTGCGCGGGCGCGGGAGCGATTAAGGCTCTGGTGTGCGACGGCCCTCACCCCCGCCCTCTCCCGCGCAGCGGGAGAGGGAGTCGCCAGCGCTCAGGCACTCGCGGGGCAGACAGGCCAAGCAAGACATACCCCCACCCCGAGATGGTGAGCGACGCACCCATCCTGAGATGTTGAGCGACGACCCCATCCTGAGATGCTGAGCGACGACCCCATCCTGAGATGCTGGGCGACGAACCCATCCCGAGATGCTGAGCGCATCGCGGCCCCTCGCCCACGGAGTGGGAGAGGGGTTTGGGGTGAGGGCCGTCGAAGTCAGCGAGCCTGCATTGCTCCCTCGCCCGCGCAGCGGAAGAGGGCGTCCAATGACCCCTCGCGCCCTGGCGCGAGGCATTTGTCCGATCGAGGAAAATGCCCGCTTCTCCGCAGCAGTCGGTGACGTGCCCCACGGCCGTCGCCTCAAGAGAATGCAGTCCTCCCCGCCAGACAACCACCTCCAGCGTGGTCTGAAGAACCGCCACATCCAGCTCATCGCGCTCGGCGGCGCCATCGGCACCGGCCTGTTCCTGGGCATCGCCCAGACCATCCAGCTCGCCGGCCCCTCGGTCCTGCTGGGCTACGGCCTCGCCGGTCTGGTCGCCTTCTTCATCATGCGGCAGCTCGGCGAGATGGTCGTGGACGAGCCGGTCGCCGGCTCCTTCAGCCACTTCGCCAACAAATACCTCGGCCACTTCGCCGGCTTCCTGTCGGGCTGGAACTACTGGTTCCTCTACATCCTCGTCGGCATGGCCGAGCTCTCCGCCGTCGGCGTCTACGTGCGCTACTGGTGGCCCGACATGCCGCACTGGGTCTCGGCCCTGGTCTTCTTCGCGGTCATCAACCTGATCAACCTGGCCAGCGTGAAGTCCTATGGCGAGACCGAGTTCTGGTTCTCCATCGTCAAGGTGCTCGCGATCATCGGGATGATCGGCTTCGGCCTGTGGCTGCTGATCAGCGGCCACGGCGGTCCCGAGGCCACCGTCGCCAACCTCTGGCAGCACGGCGGCTTCTTCCCCAACGGCGTGACCGGCCTGGCGATGGCCATGGCGGGGATCATGTTCTCCTACGGGGGTCTCGAGCTGGTGGGCATCACCGCCGCCGAGGCCGACGACCCCGGCCACAGCATCCCGCGCGCGACCAACCAGGTCATCTACCGCATCCTGATCTTCTACATCGGCGCGCTGGCCATCCTGCTGGCGCTGTACCCCTGGCAGAAGGTGGCCGGCGGCGGCAGCCCCTTCGTGCTGATCTTCCAGGCCCTGGGCAGCGACGCGGTCGCGACGGTGCTCAACATCGTCGTGCTGACGGCGGCCCTGTCCGTCTACAACAGCGGCGTGTACTGCAACAGCCGCATGCTCTTCGGCCTCGCGCAGCAGGGCAACGCGCCCCAGGCGCTGCTCGCGGTGAACCGGCGCGGCATCCCGGTCGCGGCGCTGGCCGCCTCGGCCGCCGCCACCGGTGTCTGCGTGCTGATCAACTACCTGATGCCCGGCGGCGCCTTCGAGTTCCTGATGGGCCTGGTGGTCTCGGCCGTCGTCATCAACTGGGCGCTGATCAGCGTGATCCACCTGAAGTTCCGCGCCGCCAAGCGCGCCGCGGGCCAGGAGACCCGGTTCAAGAGCCTGGGCTATCCGCTCACCAACCTGTTCTGCCTGGTCTTCATGGCCGGCATGCTGGTGGTGATGTACATGACCCCGGGCCTGCGCCTGTCCGTCTACCTGATCCCCGTCTGGCTGGGGGTGCTGTCGCTGGGTTACCTGGTCCGCCAGCGCCGCGCGATCAGCTGATCCAGCGACCAGCGGCCGCCGCCCCGGCCGAGCAGCACCAGCATCGGCGCGGCCCAGCTCAGGTGGGTGGGCCAGGCCGAGGGATAGACGAAGGTCTGGATCACCGCCGTCATGCCCAGCACGCCCAGCGCCGCGAAGCGCGTCCCCAGGCCCAGCACCAGCAGGATCGGCAGCGCGTGCTCGGCCGTCGTGGCCAAATAGGCCGCGATCTCCGGCGGGATCAGCGGCAGCGCGTAGTCCTGGCGAAAGAGCAGGAAGGTGGTGTCGGTCAGCGTGAACCAGCCCTCCACCTTGGTGCGGCCGGAAAGCCAGAAAACGCCCGCGATGCTGAAGCGGCAGGCCAGCAGCAGCAGGTCGTCGGGCAACACGCGGCGCAGCCGCTCGCCGAGACCGTCGAGCCCATCGACGACGCGGCTCATGAACCGGTCCACCGCCCCGCCCTGCGTGGCGATGGGCCGGCCGTGCCGACGAGGGGGACGGAGGTGGACTCGACCTCGCGGGGATGGATGGTGTTCATGCGGTGATCGCCGTGAAGGCGCCTCGTGTGATCAGACGGGCCAGCGCGGCGCCGGGATCCGTCATCGGGTGATGGCGCAGCGCCGCGTCGAGCGCCTCGCCGAGAACCAGTCCCCGCGCGCAGCCCACGAGCAGCGCGTGGTCGCCGGCATCCAGTTCGACGGCCTCGACCGCGCCCTCGGAGCGCGTCATCAGGACCGCCTGCCCGTGCCAATGCGGCGGATTGGGATCGTCCTTCGCCGATCGCGCCGCTTCCCACAGGCTGAAGACCGGCCAGTCCTCGCTGCGATGCCAGCGCGCGGCCGGATGCGGCCACAGCCGCAGGCGCGCGAGCCCCTCGCCGTCGGGTCCGGCGGGCCCCGCGAGCGCGGCCAGCGACAACACCGGGGCATCGGCCGCGACATGGCTCTCGCTCCAGAGCCGGTCCAGGCGCGCGACCTCGGACAGCCAGGGCCAGTCGTCGGCGTGCTCGCCCTGGGCGAGCGCGTGGGCGATGAAGTCGGGGAAGCGCGCGCCGTAGCCGTGCAGACCGCCGTCCGAGGGCGGCTGCTCGCGCGCGTAGGCCAGTGCGGTGGCGGCGAGCCAGTCGTCGCCCGCCAGCCGCCGCACCGCCGGGTACAAGGACCGCAGCGCGTCGATGCAGCCCTGGAGCACGGTGTTGCGATAGACCGCCAGGCCGGGCTGCGCGGCCCAGACCGACGAGGCGTGCTCGGCCCACAGCTCGCGCCAGAAACTCTGCTGGAACTCGGCGAGCGTCATGGCGAGACCTCCAGCGGCGCGGCGTTTCGAGCCGGCTGAAGCGCTCGCGGCCGCTGCGGTTCTTGCGGTGCTTGCGGTGCTTGCGGTGCTTGCGGCTGTTGAGCCTGCCGCGCGTGGAGCGCGTGGGCGATGGCGCGCTCCGCCATCAGCGCGTCGAAGGCCGGCAGCTTGCCGTCGCGCTCGAGCAGCGTGGGCCGCGGCCCGATGCGCGCGGTGAGGCACTCCAGCAGGGCCCAGACCGGTGCCGCGACGGGCGCGTCATGGCTGTCGATCAGCAGCCCGTCGCCGAGCGCCGGATCCGCCTGATGTCCCGCGACATGGATCTCCATCACCAACGCCCCGTCGACGCGATCGATCCAGCGCGCCGCGTCGACCCCGACGTTGGCCGCCGACACGAACACGTTGTTCACGTCGACCAGCAGCCCGCAGCCGCTGCGGCGCGCGAGCTCGTGCAGGAAGTCGACCTCGTCCCACTCGTGCGCGTCCAGGCGCAGGTAGTGGGACGGGTTCTCGATGGCCACGCGGCAGCCGAGCCGGTCCTGCATGCGCGAGACATTGGCCGCCACGCGGCGCAAGGCCTCGGTGGTGCGCGGCACCGGCAGCAGGTCCGGCGCGTAGGCGCCGCCCGAGCGGCTCCAGGCCAGGTGCTCCGACACCAGCGCGGGCCGCACCCGCCGCACCAGCGCGGCGAGGCGGTCCAGGTGATCGGCGTCCGGCGGCTCGTCCCCGGCCAGCGACATCGACACGCCGTGCAGCGACAGCGGATGCGCGTCGCGCAGCGCGTCGAGCAAGGCCAGCCGCGGGCCGCCCGCCACCAGGTAGTTCTCGGGATGGACCTCGAACCAGAGCCCCGGCGCGCGCGCCCGCAGCGCGTGCTCCGCGAATTCCGGCTTGAAGCCCAGGCCCGCGCCGAGGACGCCGCTCACGGCCTCAGCCCTTCATCGGGGTCAGCGAGCCCATGCCCTTGGGCGTCTTGATGCTGGTGCAGGTGCCCGCCGGCACGTACTTCCAGCTGTTGGGCTGGTAGTCGGCCTTGGCCGTGCCGGCGCAGGTGGTGCCGGGGCCGGCCGCGCAGTCGTTCTTGCCGGCCATCGCCACGCCGTAGCACTTCTCCTTGGCGTCGGCGGCCTTGGCGTCGGGCATCTGCGGCTGCTGGGCCAGCGCGGCGCCGGCGGACAGCGCGGCCAGCGCGGACAGGACGAAGCGGACGGAAGTCGAGGTGTTGGTGCTGTTCATGAGGCACTCCAGGTGAAAGTTGAAAGACGCTTGTGGGTCGGACGCCCCGCCCGCCGATGGCGCCGCGGTGACGTTCCGATGGCTAATTCGCGGCGGGCGGCCGCCGGGTTACAGCGCCACCTCGAAATCCCGCGACTATTTTTTTGAGGCCCGCTGTAACCTTTCCAGGCCATGACGCGAATAGATCCCGTGATCGCGACGGAACCCGAGCTGCACGCCCTCTTCCTGGCCGGACTGGACGGGGACGGGGCGGCCTACCACCTCTTCCTGCAGACGCTGGGCGCGCTGCTGCGCGGCTATTTCCGACGTCGCCTGCAGCAGCTGCCGGACGAGGTCGAGGACCTGGTCCAGGAGACGCTGATGGCCGTGCACGCACAGCGCCAGACCTACCGTCGCGGCGAGCCGCTGACGGCCTGGGTGCACGCGGTGGCCCGCTACAAGCTGGTGGACCTGTGGCGACGACGCGAGCGGCACGAGGCGCTGCACGAGCCGCTGGACGAGGAGCTGGCCGTGTTCGCGCAGGCGGACCACGAGGCCGGCGACGCGCGGCGCGATCTGGACCGGCTGCTGGACGGCTTGCCCAGCCACCAGCGGCTGTCCATCCTGCACACCAAGCTGGAGGGGCTGTCGGTGCAGGAGACCGCGCGCCTGACCGGCATGAGCGAATCGGCGGTGAAGGTCGGCGTGCACCGCGGGCTCAAGGCGCTGGCGCGCCAATGGAAGGAATCCTCATGAAGACCGACGACCTGATCGGACTGCTGGCGGCGGACACCGCCCCCGTCCCCCGACATGCGGGAGAGCGCCGCTTCGCGCTGGCGCTGGCGGCGGGCGCCCTGGTCGCGCTGGCCTGGGTGGCCGCCGCCTACGGCCTGCGGGCGGACCTGTCGCGCATCGTGTTCATGCCGGTGTTCTGGGAGAAGGTGGCGATGCCGCTGGCGGTCGCCGCGAGCGGGCTGGTCGTGGTCTTCCGCCTGGCCCATCCCGGCGCGCGGGTGCGGGGCTGGTGGATCGGCGCCGGCCTGCCGGTGCTGCTGCTCTGGATCTGGGCCGTGACCGTGCTGCTCCAGGCCGACCCGGCCGCGCGCGCGGACCTGCTGCTGGGCAGCACCTGGCGCGTGTGCGTGTTCAACGTGGTGGCGACGGCGCTGCCGGTCGGGGCCGGTCTGTTCTGGGCGCTGCGGGGGCTGGCGCCGACGCGGCCGATGCTGACCGGCGCGATGGCCGGCTGGCTCGCCGGCGCGGTCGGGGCCTGCGTCTACTCGCTGCACTGCCCGGAGATGGACGCGCCCTTCCTCGCCGTCTGGTACGTGCTGGGGATGGCCGCGTCGGCCGGCCTGGGCGCGTGGGCCGGCCGGCGCTGGCTGCGGTGGTGAGCGGCGTGGCGCGCCGCCCGATGACGCGGGCGGCGGCCGCGGGCGAGGCCGCCCACCCCTGAACGGGGTCAGGTCATGCGGGCTGGGCCGCGCCGTCGGCGAGGGTCGGGGCCGCCGCGTCGATGACGGGCGCCGAGGCCGACGCCCCGGTCGACTCGCTCGCCGCCGACGCCGTCGCGGTGGTGCTCTCCTCCGGCCGGAAGTTGCGGAGGAAGCTGAAGAACTGGCCCATCATCTGCGTCCACAGCTGCAACTGCACCTCCAGATGCGTGCGCGAGATGCCGCCCACGGCGATCACGTCCATCTCCAGGACCACATGCTCGCCATGGCGCGCGACGCGGGCGAAGCGCTTGGCGCGATGCCAGTCCGACAGCAGCGACTCCGGCAGCGTGCCGCCCTGCACCCGCAGCGGGCAGCTCAGCGTCAGGTCCGCATAGCGACGCTGGCCGGCGGCCGGTCCCGCGTCGACCACCGGCGCGGGGTTCCCCCACAACACCTGGAAGCCGATCCCCTGGCTGGCGCTGTGCAGGAGCACCACGCCGTCCTGCTCGACCGGCGTGACGCCGCAGCCGGCGGCCTGGATCGCCGCGGCGACGACGCCGGCGTCCAGCGCGGTCAGCAGGGCCGCGTCGGCGGCGTTCGGGGTCGGTTGCTCGTTCGTCATGGTCATCATGCTCGTATTCGTGTTCGTGCTGCTCGCGCAGCGGGTCTCGTTCGGGGCAATCGCCGACATCGCTGACATCGCCGAAGCACCGATCACGCGCGTGCCGTCGTCCGCGCCAGACCGCGCGCGCATCGGATCGAAGGGGCGCCACCGCGGGTGCCGCGGCGGGCGCTGCCCCGGGAGGTTCACCGCCCGCCCTCAGCCGGCGCCTGCGTGGCGGCGGATCCCGTCGGCGTCGCGGTGGGCGCGGCCGGCGCCGGCTCCTGCGCCGCGCGCGGGTCGAAGCGACCGTCGTACAGCTTGTCGCCGTACTGCTGGGCGACCTCGTCCAGGCGCACGCGGCTCCTCGCGGCGAAGGGCAGGCGCGTCGCGAGGATCGTGCCCGGGCCCAGCGTCTCGTAGGCCTTGAGCACGTCCAGCCCCACCTCGTACAGCTGCTGGTTCTTCACCTGGCATTGCTTGATCGCCGCGTCCTGCGCGGCGGCGCCGGCCGCCAGGCGTTGACGCTCGGCCTCGGACTCGCGGGCCAGCTTGAGCAGTTGGTCGTAGGCGGCCCGGAACTGCGCCACCTGCGCGGTGGAGCGCTCCGACGCGCCCTGCGCCGCGTCGCGCGCGGCGGCCAGCTGCTGATCGCGCTCGTCGCGCTGACCGCGGGCCTCGCGCTCCCGGGCCAGCGCGGCGCGGCTCTCGGCCAGCTCGCGGCGCAGCGCCTCGAGCTCCGCCGGCCTGGCCGCCGGCGCGGCCGGCGCGGGCGCGGCGCTCTTCAGCGCGGCCAGCTCGTTCTGGGCCTGCTGCAGCTGCGCCGTGGTGGCGCGCAGCTGCGTGCGCAGACGCTCCTCCATCGATGGCTGCGCGCCCTGGGCCTGCGCCGTCCAGGGCGCGGCCAGCGCCAGTCCGGCGAGCATCGCGGCCACGGCGGCCCGCGGGCCCGATCGTGCCAGGGGCGATCGCGCGCCCACGGGCGTCGCGGAGGGCGACGGCGGGATCGCCGTCGACCGCGTCGGGCCGTGGCGGGACAGGGATTCGGAAGGCATGGGCGTCGTCCTCAGAAGCGGGCGTTGAAGTCGATCTGCAGCGTGTCGATGGACATCGGCGCGCCGTAGACCTCCTTCGACGAGATCCAGCGGCCGGTGAACCACGCGTTCTTGTCGAAGGCGTAGGAGCCGCCCACGATGAAGCCGCGCGCGTTCGTGCCGCCGCCGTGGAAGGTCGAGTCGTTGTAGCCGTCGGGCAGCGCGTCGGGCTCGATGCGCTTGTAGGCGGCCAGCACGTTCCATTCGCCGCGCGCCTGCACCGTCGGCCAGCCGAAGGTGGCCTGGAGCAGGTAGGCCGAGCCGCCGCTGCGGAAGGCCGCGCGCGTCGTGCCGCCCGAGCCGTCGAAGTTGTTGAGGATGTTGTTGCCCGAGCGCGCGAACATCTCGTCGGCCTTGTAGGCCAGGTTGCGCAGGTAGTTGCCGTCCAGGCGCAGGCCGTAGCTGCCGGCGATGCGCGTGTCCCAGCGCAGGTTCACGTCCAGCAGGCGGAAGCGCGAGGCCAGGCCGAAGTACTGCGGCATCGGCGTGTTGGCCGGGTTGTCCGGATTCAGCGCGATGTCGCGCAGCGCCATGATGGTGTTGCCGCGCTGCATGAAGACCGGCCGCGACCAGTCGGTGCTGCAGTGGTCCTCGCCCGCGTACAGCGCGCAGGGGGCCGAGCGCACGCCACTGATGTTGCGGAAGTCGTAGCCCGCCACTGCGGCCTCGACCCGGTTGGACGCGTCGAGCTGCCACTTCACGCCGCCCTGCAGGCCCAGCAGCCACTTGTTCTTGCTGGCGGTCTTGTTCTGCGCCGTCTTGGGGAAGTCGGCGCCCAGGTACTCCAGCGGGATGAAGCCGCCGGTGCCGAAGAGCTCCACGCCCGGGTTGTTGGACGGCACGAACCTCGCCTTCGCCGCGACGCCGTCGAAGTTCAGGTCGGACGAGAACAGCACGTCGGTCGACACGAAGGGGTTGCCGAAGCGGCCGCCCGTCAGCGTCAGCCCCTTGAGCGGCGCGTAGGACAGCCAGGCCTGGTCCAGCCAGATCGACTTCTTGCCGAGCCCGCCGCCCAGCGTCTGCGTCGTGGAGACGGGGCTGGCGTCGCTGCCGGTGGCGACGCGCACGCCGGCCTGGGTCTCGTCGGACAGGGTGGCCACGACGCCCAGCCGGGCGCGCACGCGCCACAGATTGTCGCGGTTCTGGCGCGTGTTGAGCAGCGGCGGCAGGCCCGCGGCGGTGTTGGGGTTGACGTCGTAGGCGTTGCCGTCGTTGATGGCGGCGAAGTTGACTTCCTGGTTGCTGTTGTTGCCCGAGTAGAGCCGCGACTCGTTGCGCAGCCGCACGTCGCCCTCGACGCGCACGCGCTTGGACCACTCCGGCGTCTCGTTCGGCGCGGCCCAGCCCTCGGCCTTGGCCTGTGCCATCACCTCGGCGCGCACCTCGTCGCGGATCTGGTCCTTGACCACCTGCGGCACGTAGGTCACGCGCACGTCGCCGCCCTCGGCCCGCGTGACCGCGCCACCGGCGGCCGCGACCGCCCCCCCGGCGCCCGCGCCGGCCGTCGCGGCCTTGCGCTGCGCGGCCTGGTTGGCCATGGCCTCGGCCTGGGCCTGCGCCAGCAGTGCCTCGCCCACGTCCTTGGCCAGCGCGCCGCTCTTCATGAGGCCGCGGATCAGCTGGACCATGGTGCTCTCGCCGGCGGGCGTGCCGCCCGCGGCCTGCGCGTGCGCCAGCACCGGCGCGCACAGCGCGGCCAGCGACAGCAGGCTCGCGACGGCCACGGTGTTCAGCGGCCGCGCGCGTCGCGGCGCGGGGGCGGCGTCGACGCGGTCCACCGCGCCGGCCAGGGGGAATCGTTCAGCAACTTGTTTCATGACGATCATGACGAACTCTCGAAAGTCGGAATGAGGGGGCGTCGCGGCCGCTCGCCGGCCGCGCGGGCTCAGGGCCGCACGCCCTTCATGGAGACACGCATCGGGTAGCGCATGGACGCGGGCGGGCGCTCGTCGAGCGCCTCCAGCTCGCGCAGCACCGCCAGCACCAGGCCGTCGGTGCGCGAGGTGCCCGAGCCCTGCACCAGCTCCACGCGGGAGGGCTTGCCCGCGGCGTCCAGCCACAGGTCCAGCCGCAGGTCCTCGAAGGCCAGCTGACGCGTGCGCGGATCCCGCGACAGCGCCTGCTGCAGCCGGCTGGAGACGTAGCGCGCATAGCTCGCGCCGCCCAGGCCGCCACCGCCGGTCCCGGTGCCGGCCGAGCCGCCGCCACGTCCGGCCTGGATGCCGAAGGCGTCGTTGCCGGCCTGCGCGTCGCCGGCGATGGTCACCGGGTCGCCCAGGTCCTTGGCCGCGTCCGGCGCCTTGGCGTCGTCCATCGGCTTGTCGGCCGGCTTCTCCGGCGTGGGCGTCGGCTCGACGATCTTCTCGGGCTTCACGGGTTCCGGATCGGGGCGCTTCTCGGGCTCGGGCGGCGGTGGAGGCGGCGGGGGCGGCGGCAGCGTCAGCAGCGCGGTGCGCGGCGCCTCGCGACGCTGCGCGGCCGTGTCCGACAGCAGGTGCCAGAGCAGGCCCGCCGCCAGCAGCAGCACGCCCGCGCCGACGGCCCAGCCGCCCCAGCGGCGCCAGAGCGCGCGCAGCGGCCCGGGGGAAAGACGGTTCGAGTCCACGCCGCGTCCTCAGCTGGGCTTGCCCGTGACCAGGCCGACCTGGTTGAGCTCGATGCGACGCAGCAGGTCCAGCACCTCGACCACCTTGGCGTACTGCACGGCGGACTCGCCGCGCACGATCACCGGGAAGTCCGGGGTCAGCGCCTTCTCGGTGCGCAGGCGCTCCTCGAGCTCCGCCAGCGACACCGGGTAGGCGTCCAGGAAGATGCGGCCGCCCGCGTCGATGGTGATGGCCTTGGTCTTGGGCTTCTCCAGCGGCGTGGACGAGCTGGCCTTGGGCAGGTCGACCTTGATGCCGGGGATGCTGGCGTTGCTGGTCAGGATGAAGATGACCAGCACGACCAGCAGCACGTCGACGAAGGGCGTGATGTTGATGCCGCCGGCGCGCTTCTTGACGCCGAACTTCGCTGCGCTGGCCATGGTCAGGCGCTCCGCATCGTCGTCACCGGCGCGCGCGCCTGGCGGCCCTCGCCCTGCTCCTCGGCCAGGCGGGTGGAGAACTCGTCGACGAAGACGGCCATGTCGGCGCCGATCGCGTCGGAGCGCGCGGCCAGCCAGTTGTAGCCGAACAGCGCCGGGATCGCGACGCCCAGGCCCGCGGCCGTGCACAGCAGCGCGGCGGCCATGCCCGGCGCGACCGAGTTGATGTCCACCGCGCCCGCCATCGCGGCCACGACGAAGACCAGCATGATCCCGATCACGGTGCCGAACAGGCCGACGTAGGGCGCGCCCTCGATGGTGGTGGACAGCCAGTTCATGCGGCGCGCCATCTTCTCGGACTCGCGCACCATCACGCCGTCCATCGCGGCGCGGATGGCGCCGATGGTCGAGGCGGACACCGCGTTCACGTCGTAGCCGCGCTCATGGCGGCGCTGCAGTTCCTCGATGGCGACGGCATACAGGCGCCACAGCGGGGAATCGGCCTTCACCGCCGCGGCGACGCGGTCGCCGCTGGCGAGCGAGTCCAGCGGGTTGCCGGCGGTCTCGCGGAAGCGGGTCATGAAGTCCGTGTTGGCGCGCTCCATGGCGCCGAAGGCGCGGCCCTTGCCGATCATGATGATCCAGGACACGGCCATCATCAGGCCCAGGATCGCGACCACGACCCAGGCGTCCAGCGGCATCGCGGCCAGGATGAAGCCGAAGTGGCTCTTGCCCGCCTGCTGCTCGTCGGCGCCGAACTTCGTCAGCTTGGAGTCGGAGCCCTGCGACACCGCGTCGGCCAGCAGCAGCGCGTCGGGGCGCGCGACCTTGGACAGGCGCAGCTCGTCGATCGCGCCGGCGAAGGCGCCCTGCCCTTGCGGGCCGTCCGCGCCGACGGCGGCGGCGGTGCCGAGCGCCGGCAGGCCGGTGCTCAGGCGCGAGGCGACGCGGCCGCCCACCAGCAGCGTGACGCTGTCGGCCGTGGCCTTGAGCGCCAGGTGCGACCACTGGCCGGCCTGCACGGGCTGGCCCGGCGCGCTGCGCTGGCCGTTGACCTCGACGAAGGGCACGCCCTGGTCGACGCCGAGGATCAGCTGCGCACTGCCGTCATGGCGCGCGTAGACGATCTGGCGCGGTCCCAGCGCCTCGGGACGGATCCAGGCGCTGAAGGTGAAGGGCGAGCCCGCGGCCACCGCCAGCGAGGGCGAGGCCGGCAGCATCAGCGGCGCGCGGCCCAGCTGCGCGCCGCGGCCGATGACGGTGCCCTCGGCGGAGACCACGGTGGTCTGCGCGTTGTTCCCGTAGGCGGTGGTGTCGCGGGCCGGGGCGTTGGCCTCGGCGAAGTGGTAGACCAGCGTGTAGTCCGGGTCGAAGCTGCGCTGGCCGTTGCCGGAAGCCGCCGCCTTCTTGTTCCCGTAGTACATCCAGATCTGCTGCGGCGTGCCGGCCGGCAGCGCCGGCACGTCCACCCACACCAGGGCCATGCCCAGCAGTGGGTCGAACTGCTCGATCTGGTGGTTGAGCACGGTCTTGTCGTCGGCCGCGACGAAGCGCAGGTCGGCGCCGTTCTCGGACACGCCCTCGAAGCTGAAGTTGCCGGTGTGCAGGCGCACCAGCACGGGCGCGCGGCCGGCGTCGCCGCCGATGGCCGCGCCCTGCGGGCCGGCGTCCAGCGTGATGGGCTTGCGGTAGGCCCAGTCGGGTTGCCACCAGGCGTGGGACAGGCCCGGCCACAAGGCGCCCATCAGGGAGAGCGCGAGAAAGAGGATGCGTCGCATGACAGGGTGCTCCTGGCCGGCTCAGTAGCTGGCGTTGAGATTGAAGGTGAGGCGCGCGTCGTGGAGGCGGGTGCGCTCCCCCGCGCGCAGCGGGTAGCCGTAGTCCAGGCGGCCGCTGAGGCCCGGGCCCAGCGCGAAGCTCGCGCCCAGGCCTCTCGAATACAGCGTGAAGCGGCTCTGCTGCTCGGGCAGCGGGTCGCGCAGGCGCAGATGGCCGAAGTCGAAGAAGGCGTACAGGCGCGCGTTCTCGAGCGCGATGGCCGAGAGGCTCAGCGCCGGGCTGCGCAGCTCGAAGGAGCCGACCACGCCCACGTCGCCGACGCGCTCGGCCGACAGGTAGCCGCGCACCGAGTTCATGCCGCCGGCGGCCATCTGCTCGGCCGACACCAGCGCGGAGTCGCTGGCCTGCACCGCCAGGCGCGTGGCGATCTGCGCGCCGCCCCAGAGGTTGTGGCTGCCGTTGAGGTCGCCCTTGAGCACGAGGAAGCCGGGCGAGGCCTTGTAGCGCTTGTAGTCGAACTGGCGCCAGTCGCTGCCGTAGCCCAGCAGGCCGCGGGTGCCGACCACGGCGGACACGCCCAGCGCGAGCTGGCTGTCCTCGCCGCTGCGAACGCCGGAGTAGCTGAGCGTCAGCGGGACGTAGTCCAGCGGCACGTTGTCGGCGGTGACGCCGACGCGCACGGCCTCGCGGTTGCGCTTGACGTCCAGGCCCAGGCTCAGCGCGTGCCACCACACGCCGGCATCGGGCACGGTGTAGGTGGCCTTGAGGCCGGCCGCGTGGCCCTTGCCCAGCACGGTGGTGCCGCCCAGCGTGGCGATCTGGCTGTCGGAGACGTAGCCCGAGGCCTCGACGGCCCAGTGGCTGCCTTTGATCGGCGCGGTGTAGGACCCGGAGACGACGTTGGTCTGGCGGTAGTCCTGCGGCGTCGCGAACAGGCTGAGCGAGGCGCTGTGCCCCGCCTGCCAGAGGTTGTCATGGCCGACGGACAGGCTGGCGCGCAGGGCGCGGGTGTCGGCGCTCTTGTCGTTGTTCAGGCCGGCGCTCACGCGCCAGGGGCTGCGGTCGTCGACCTTGAGGTCCACGTCCATGGTGCCGGGCATGGCGCCCTGGCGGACCAGGGGCATGACCTGGCGCTGGCCGCCGCGGTTGAGCGCGTTGAGCTCGGTCTGCGCCTGCTGGAAGTTGGGCACCTCGCCCTCGCGCAGGGACGGGACCTGGTCGCGCAGCTCGGTCAGCGAGGAGTACTCGCTGCCGGTCACGCGCAGGCGGCCCACGCGCACCTCGCTGACCTGCAGGATCACGACGCCGTCGGTGACCTGCTGCTCGGGCAGGTCGACGTAGATCGACTGGTAGCCGGCGGCCTGGTAGGCGGCGGCCAGCGCCTCGCGCGCGCCGTCGATGTCCTTGCGGGAGCGGGCCGGGCCGAGGTAGGGCAGCACCGCGCGCTCGATCGCGCGGGCGTCCAGCACGGTGTTGCCGCGCACCAGGTACTCGTAGACGTCGACGGGGCGGGTGTCGTCGGCGGCCGGCGCGGTGTCGGCGGGGGCCTGGGTGGGCGCTTCGGACGTGGTCGGCGCGCCCTGCCTGGCGGGCGCGACATCGGCCTTGGCGGGCGCCTCGGACGCGGCCGGCACGCCCTGCGCGGCTGGCGCGGCCTGCGCCTGCGCCAGCGAGGCGCCGAGCACGCCGGCGGCGGCGCAGGTCGCGCAGACCACGCGACGCGGCACGCCAATGCTCCCGAACATCTTCTTCTCCCTCATCTTGTTTTCCTCAATCCCTGTGACTGCCTGCTCTCTAGACGGGCTGGCCGGGCCGAAACCACCGGAGGTCACGAAAACTTCATAAAAATCTTTGTGGGCTTGCGCGGGTGACCCAACTTCGTCTCTGGCATGCGACGGCCCTCACCCCAAACCCCTCTCCCACTCCGTGGGCGAGGGGCTTAGACGCGCTGGTTCCTGCATTTGGCGC
>NZ_BCYP01000009.1 GCF_001598255.1 Mitsuaria chitosanitabida ATCC BAA-476 = NBRC 102408 | reverse complement strand
GACCTCAAGATGCTGGGTTCCGCAACGCAGATGCTTGGCACTCGCGGCCCCCTCTCCCGCTGCGCGGGAGAGGGCTGGGGTGAGGGCCGTCGCAGCCCAGAGCCTCACGGCTTCGCCGGCCGCTTCCGCTCGTCGAGCAGCGCCTTGCGCTCCGTCTCGGTCAGTTGCGCCATCACGGCGGGATCCAGCGCCTGTCCATGCCCGAGCACCTGCACCGGACTGCGCGGGTCATACGGCACGGTCGCCTGCCCCAACGGCGACGCGGGCTGCGCCGGCGGCGTCGGCGCCGGATCCCCGCCGAAGCCCAGCACGCGCACCGTGAACACCGACGGCTTCTGCTGCCGCACCGCCTCGCGCTCGCGCTGCAGCACGTCCTGCGCCGCGGTCGCCGCGGTGGCCGCCGCCTGGCTGGCGCTGGCCAGCGCGCCCACGTTGACCGCCGCCACCGTCGGCAGACCGGCCGACTGGCCCTTCACCTGGATGTTCTCGGCGTTGACCACATGCAGCGCCGCGATGTTGATGTTCCCGGACACCCGGATGCCGGCCTCCCCCGCGTCCACCGTCCCCAGCGGCGCGATCAGGTCGATGTCGCCCGGCTTGACCTCCGGCAGCGGATTGAGCGTCGCGATGCCGGCGCCGGTGCTGGGCACGTCGGGCGAGAGCCTGACGTTGCCCACCTCGTCGTAGACGCGCCGCGGCGGCGTGAACACCAGCGTGGTCTTGGAGCCGCGGCCCGCGTTGATGTCCCCGCCCGCGGACCAGGCCAGGATGCTGCCGCCGAAGGTGGTCATCACGCGGCTCTGGCCCAGCAGGATGCTGCCCAGCGAGAACAGCTGGATGTCGCCCTGCCCGCGCGTGATCAGGCCCGCGGTGGCCGGGGGCGCGGCGCCCTCGATGCCGTAGGTCTGCGCGCCGCCGGGGGTCAGCACCTGGATGTCGCCGCCCAGGTCCGTGTGGATGCCCGAGCCGCCGTACATCAGCAGATCGCCGCCCGACTTGCCGCCGTCCTTGACCGGGAACATCGACGCGATGGCGTTGCGCCCGCGCAGATAGCTGCCCGTGCGCGGACCGGCGACCGCGTTGAACTCGCGCCCGCCCTCGCGCAGCTCGGCGAAGAACACCTGGCGCGCGAAGATGCGCTGCTGCTCCGGCGGCAGCGCGGCGAAGAACTTCGCGGCCTCGTCGGCGCCGCCGTTGAAGTCGAAGCGCGCCTTCAGCCAGGCGGCCAGCTCGGCGCGATAGGTCTTGACGACCTTGCCGGGCTGGTCGGCCAGCGGCGTGCCGGTCGCGGCCTGGTTGGCCGGGTCCAGGTAGCGCTTGAGGAAGTCGCCGTAGTCCGGCCCCTGCGCGCCCAGGCCCGTCTGCACGACGATCCCGGCGCCAGGTCTTGCGTCCGCGGCGACGACCGGTCCGATGCTGCGCAGCACGGCCTTGTCGTTCTGGATGACGTTGCGGCCGGCGGTGATCTCCAGCGTGCCGGGACCGGCGACGTCGACGTTGGCGTAGAGGATGTCGCGACCGGCCTGCATCACGGAGACGTCGTTCCTGCCGGTGTTGAGGACGAGGTTGCCGGAGAGCGTGGCGGTCTGCGTGAGGTCGCCGCTGAACTCGAAGGTCGTGGTCAGCGGATCGCCCAGCCGGTTGCCGGCGTAGACGATGTCCCGGCCCGCCTTGATCGACACCGGACCGGCCGCCACGTAATCGCGCTGGCCGTCGCGCAGCGTGCCCCTCAGAGTGACGGTCGTGCCGCTGCGCAGACCCACGATGTCGCCGGCGACCGCGTAGAAGCGCGACGGCTCGGCCCCGGTGGACAGGGTCGCGGGGTCACCGCTGACGGTGTTCGCCCCGAACATCAGCAAGGGCTGCAGCCCGCGATCGATCGCCGCGTAGGCATCGAGCCCATTGGTGACGATCCGGTTCCCGCTCGCGTCGAACCCGGCGAACCCGGGATGCAGCGGGGTGGCCATGATCGACGCGTCCGCGCCCGACGAACTGATCGCATAGCCGCCGCCATACAGCGACTGGCCGGCCAGCAGCTCGATGCGACGAGCGCCCATCGGGGCCTGCAGCAGACCGGCCGTGGTCCACTGCGCCATCGAGGCTCCCGCCAGTTGGTTAGCGCCCGAGCTGCCGTAGTAGACGCTGCCGACCGGCGCCACCGCGACCACCTCCCCGGGCAACAGCAGCCAGCCGCCGTTGCGTCCGTAGTCGTAGTCCGCGACCTCCGCCCTGGCCACCGACTCGCCGCCCCGGGTATCCAGCACCAGTTGTCCCCCCGCCGCCATCAGTCGCAGCGCGGTGCGATCGGTCCACAGGCTGAACCAGGAGCTTCCGCGCTGACCATTGCCCGCCGAGGACGTGAACGCGCTGAAGTTGGCCGTCCCCGTCAGACCCGGATCGCCGGTGCCGCCCAGCACAAGGTCACCGCGGCTGGCGATGCGGATGCCGGCGTCGCCCGGCATCAGCATCAAGCCGCCCGTCGCTCGGGTGAGCGTCGAGGCATACGGATCCGGTGCGCGCAACTCCTTCGCGTCCTGCCCGGATCCGTAGAACTGCTCCACGGTCCCGATCTGTCCGGCCGACAGACTCATCGCGCCACGCAGGTTCACCAGGGCCCCGTAGAGCTCGTGCGTCTGAGCCTGCGCACCGACGTTGTCCTCCATGCGTGCCTCGATGTGGCTGTTCCAGCCACCGCCGACGCGCACGTCCAGGTCACCGCCGCCCGTCTGTCGAAGGCTACCGTCGCCCAGGACCCTGCCGCTGCTCGCGACGGCCAGCACCAGCCCCTCACCCCGCGCGGTCAGCGCGCTCTGGCTGTTCTGCAAGACCGGGCCCGTCGTGCGCCGCGAGATCGCGCCCGCGTCGCCCTCGACACGGATGCGCGCGTCGCCGCCGCCCAAGGTGCCGATGCCGGTGAAGCCGTTCACGGTCGGCCAGGCCGTGTCCGCGCCGAGCACACCGCTCACCGGCGCGACGTAGCTGCCGAAATTGATCCACCACGCGGTGGGCTGGGCATCGACGCCGGCGGTCGCCCCGGTGCCCTGACGCCACAGCCAGTTGCCCACGGACGAGCTGGCCGCGCGCGTCTCGCTGCTGGCGGTCCAGGAGTCTCCCGTGAGGTTGCCGCCGACATCCACGCTCAGGTTGCCGCCGCGGTCCGGATACCAGGCCTTATAGAGGCTGTCGGCGCCCGCGACCAGCCGCTCGTAGGCCGGCGCCAGCGATTCCGCCGCGCCACCCAGCACGGTGCCACCGTTGATCGCGCCGCGCGGCGGGTTGAACTTCGCGTCGAGCGCCGCGTTGCCCAGGCTGGTCGCCGTGCCCGCGGTGTAGACGCCGTAGGCCGACTTCATCGTCAGGTCGCCGCCCGCCGCCATCGACAGGTCGCCGGTGCCGGTGCGCACGACGCTGAAGGCCGGCGCCTTCGCGACGATCGTCGTCGGGCCGTTGAGCGTCGACGCGTTCCCCACGCCCAGCGCCCAGAAGTTGTCCGGCATGCCGAAGTCCTGCCACTGGAACGCGCCGTACAGACGCACCAGCTCCAGGTCCGTCTTGCCGATCAGCTCATTGATCGAGTTCATGCCCGGCGGCAGGCCCGCCACGTTGAAGACCTCGTTGGCCCCTTGCAGCGTGAGGCCCATGAGGATGTGACCCGCCGTCGGGTCCCAGTAGTCCATCGGCAGGCCGAAGTCGCCCCAGCCCAGGACCTGGTACAGCCGGATGATCTGATCCTCGCTCTTGCCGATCATGTCCTGCCAGTTGGTGATGCCGTCCGGCAGGCCGAAGTTGCTGAACAGCTCCAAGGCGCCATTCGAGTTCAGCCCGATCTTCACGCCGCCCGGCGTGACCTTCACGCCGTAATGCGTGTCGGCCAGCGTCAGCGTGCCGGTGCCGCGCGTGTTGCGCAGTCGCGCGTCGGCGGCGTCGAGGTCGGCGCCGGCGACCAGGCGCAGGCTCCAGGACTGCGACCCCTCCGGCAACATCTGCGCCACCGACCAGTTCAGCCCCTGTCGCCCCGACGCGTCCGTGGACCGCAGCGGCACCGAGGTCACGCCCTCGGGCAAGGTCAGGACGACCTGGGTGCCCGAGGCGATCAGGGCCCCGACCGGCAGCGCCAGGCTGCCCGCCTGCGTCATGTCGACCGGCAGCGGCGCGCCACTCGGCCAGGCCAGCATGCCCACCTTGAGCGCGGACGGGAGCCGCGTGCCCGCGCCCAGCGTCGCGCCCGCGGGCACGACCAGCCCGCCCGCGCCGACGACGCGTCCCGCGGCGAGCAGCACCGATCCGTCGGCGGCCTTCACGTCGGCCGCCAGCACCGTGCCGACGGGCAAGGTGAGCGACGCGTCGAGCGTGAGCGCCACGGGCAGGCGGGTGCCCGCCGGCAAGGTCACGTCGCGCGCCGTGATCGCGTAGTTCAGCGTCTTGCCCTTGGGATAGACCGTGCCGTCCGCCAGCGTCACGCCGGCGATCGGCACGATCACGTCGCCGCCGAAGCGCTGCACGCCCGGGGTCAGGATCCAGCCCTGATCGTCCGGCGTCTCCGGTGGCGGCGCGAAGCCGTCGTTGATGCTGCCGTAGATCGACAGGTCCCCACCCGCCCGCAGCGTCAGCATGCCCACCTCGCCCGAGCCGTAGACCGCCGTGCGAGGCGTCCTCGGATTCAGGCTGGCGTAGCGCTGGCCGGACAGGTCCAGGTCGCCGCGCACGACGAGATCACCGTCGGGCGTCGCGCTGTCGATCTCGACGGCGGGACGCAGGTGCAGCACGTCGCGGTAGGCCGCGTTGTTGAGGCCCGCGAGCTTCGTGTTCAACAGATCGCCATTGGCCAGCGCGCCGTCGACGAAGCGCGTCGACTCGGCGTGCTTCGCGTCCAGGTAAGTCTGGTCGACGACCTGGTACGGGCGGCCGCTGGCGGCCGGGTCCGTGCCGAAGGGCGCGTCGGTGTAGACCTGCCGGCCGTAGACGGCGATGGCCTTGGCGCCTTGCACGTCGATCCTGCCACGCGCATCGATGGCGATGTCGCCGAAGGTCGCGGCGTCCGTGTCGTGCACGCTGCCGGTGCTGCCGACGCGCGCCGCATACAGATCCAGCGTGCCGCGCGCGACGCCGTCGCCGCCGGTCGAGGCGGTGCCGTGGCGCAGGTCGATGCGCGCGCCGTCGCCCAGCGTCAGGGCGCCGGTGCCCGCGTCCAGCGTCACCATCGCGCGGTTGGGGCTGTCGATGATCTGGCCGCGGCTGTCCACGCGCAGCACCGTGCCGTGCGCGTCCAGCGAGGCCGTGCCGGCGACGGTCAAGCCGCCCGCCGCGGCCAGGCGGATGGCGCCGACCTGCTCGCCGCTGGCATCGACCTTGCCGGTCACCGTCAGCTTGCCGCCGTCCAGCGACACGTTGATCTCGCGCGCCTTGAGCTCATCGCCGATGGTCAGGTCGCCCTGCTTGAGCTGGAAGCTGCGCTCGCCGAGGAAGCCGCCCGCGTTGAGGGTCTTGTTGAGGGTGGCGAACTCGCCGGTCAGCGTGCTGCCGGCGGCGCCATCGCCCAGCGACTGCGCGCGCAGGTCCAGGCCGCCGGCGCGATACGGCACCAGCGTGCCACCCGCGTCGTAACGACCGCTCGCACTGGCCAGCAGCTTCCCGTCCAGGTCGACGCGGCCGGCGTCGGCGTCGAGCGCGATCACGCTCAGCAGGCCGGCGGCGTTGTTGGTCGCGGACAGGTCGATCACCGATCCCGCCGCCTGCGTCAGGTTGCCGTGCGCGCTCTGCAGCGTCACGTCCCCGCCCCAGGAGTAGCGCGTCACGTCCTGCATCGCGATCGCGCGGCCCGCCAGGTCCAGGCGCGAGCGCTCGGTGAGCACGATGTCCCCGTCGGACTTCACGACCAGCTTGCCGCTGGGCAGTGCCACGACGGTGTCGATGCGCACGCTGGCGCCTTGCAGGTCCAGCTCGGCGCCGGTCTGAACGTCCTTGGGGACGCTCGTCACCGGTCCGCCGGTCGGCGCCAGCAGTTGCAGGTCGCCGCCCGCCGTGATGCGGTTGACCGACGCGCCCTGCCCCGTCACCAGCGGCGCGGTCAGTGTCAGATTGCCGCCGGTGTAGGTCGGCTTCGTGCCGGTCCCGGGCGACTGCGACTGGTACACCGACAGCGAGCCCTTGTGGTTCGCGGTGATTCGGTCGGTCGCGGTCATGCGCACGTCGGCGAAGCCCAGGACGGTCCGACCGAAATCGTCGATGTTGTTTGGCTGCGCTTGCGGGCCGTAGCCGAACTCGATCACGTCCGCCTTGATCTGCAAGGCGCCGCTGCCGGTGCCGCGTCCGCCGACGATGGGCGGCGGCGCGTCGCCGGTGCCGCCGACCCAGGTCAGGCGGCCGGTGGCGATGGTCGCCACGTCGCCCGCGTCGCCGTGGCCGTACAGGGCCGGCGTCGACAGCACCAGATTGGCCAGGCGCGACTTTCCAGTGGCCGGGTCGATGGTGCTCAGGTTGACGTCACCGAACAGGTTGATCGAATCGGCGGCAGTCAGAGTCAGACGCTCCAACGCCGGCGCGCCGGAGATGGGATCGCCCTTGAGCAGGCGATCCAGCACGGCCTGGTTCAGCATGAGACCCGGCGTGAGCGCGCCGCGGGTCTGCGCGGCCGCGAGGTCCTCGGCGCTGCCGGCATTCACGGCGCCGACAGCCAGGGTCAGGTTGCGCGTGCCATAGCGGACACCGTCGTTCAGTTGAAAGTCGCTCCGGGTGGCGGCCACCAGCGTGCCTTCCGAGTAGAGCTGCGCGGGCGTTGACGGGACACTGTCGCCGGCCACACCGATGCGGATCGGTCCGCTTCCCGAGAATGCGTTGTCGGGCTGTGGCGCCAGAATCTGCAGTTGACCGTTGGAGGCGCCCACGACCGCAGTCGCTCCCGGCCGATAGACATAGCCATTCGTCGAATCGACGCCTGTCGTGCCAGCACCGATCGTGTTGATCCCGGCACCGGATTCGATGGTGATGCCTCCGTCGAGTCCGTTGGCCAGCAGGAAGACCTCAGGCGCGCGCAGCAGGGCCCCGTCTCGCAAGGCCACTGCACCCACCGACGAGGTCAGGTCCAGGAAGCCGCTTTCGTTGCTGCCGCTCGGCCGGACGCCATAGGACGAACCGAGGGTGCCGCCGACCACGATGCGGGCGGCCCCGAGTGCGTTGAGGTCGCGCGCTCGCACCGACACGCCGCTCGCGCCGGGCGCTCCCGACTCGCTGTCACCAAGCACGTCGATCGTCGACGAAGTTCCCCCCCCTTTGACCCCCAAGCTGGCCGTTCCCCCGTAACCATCCTTGGCGGCACTGAAGAGCGCCGTGCCATCGAAACGCAAGCCGATGCCCGCTCCCGGCACCAGTTGAAGCGCCAGATCCTTGGCGTCGGCCGGCAGCAGTGCCCGCACCGTCCCGTTGAGCACTGCCTGCTGACGGACGAAATCGGCATAGCTGGTTTCGTTGTACTGGGAGTAGCGACGCAGCACTTCCGCGGGCGTGACGATCACCTGCGTGGGCATCGCATCCCGCAGGCCGGTATTGGCCACGGCCAAGGTGCCGGCCACCGCATAGGAACCGTTGCGCATCGCGATCGCGTGGTCAGGCGATTGAGCGGGTGCTGCCCCGTTGAGCTCGACGCGGAACGCTCCCGGCAACAGTGCGTAGTTGGACGGCAGCAAGGTGTAGGTCCCCGCCGGCAACCCGGGCACGTCGCCGGCGCGCAACGCGATCTGCTGGCCGATGCGCGGGGCGACCGCCCCGCCCTTGTCGGTCGGCGCATAGGACGACGCGTAGCCGGGCACGATCGCATAGACCGGATTGGTGGCCAGGCCGGGCAAGGTGAAGCCGTCGCGGCCCACTTGCACCAGGGGACTCACGCGGGCGTCGGTGGAACCACCGCGACCGGAGACAAAGCCGGCGCCACGGAGATCGCCGCCGCCGGACAGGTCCAGCACCGCCCCCTGGCCGACCTCGATGGATCGGCCCGTCAGCGTGAGGTTCGGACCGTTGCCGACACCGGCCAGGGCAGCCGCCTTTCCGTTGATCAGATAGTTCACGCCATCGGCCGTGCCACCGTAGGGCATGACCAGCCCGGCGGCGCTCACGGAGGTCAGGCTGCCGGCGCCGAAGGTCAGTGAATCCGTGTGGAGGGACCCCAGCTGCAGCCGGCCCATCGGCGCCCGGACGACACCGTTCTGCTCGATGCGCTCGCCGTCGAGGGTCAGGAGTCCGAAGGCCTCGGAAGGAATCGCCGGCGGCACGGCGCCGGCGTCGATGCGCTCGATCACCAGACGTGTCCCAGGCACGAAGAAGTCGCCGTCACGCCGCCCCGCCGTGACCTTCGCGATCACGCCGCTGGACGGATACACCTGGGCCGCCCGCATGAGGATGCTGCCGGTCGATGCGAGCTCCACATCAAAGTTCGCGTTGCCGTCAGGCTTGCCGCCGTCCGGGATGAAGCGCAGGTCGCCCTGGCTGAGCAGATTCAGTTGCCCGAAGCCGGCTCGATCCAGCTTGACGTCCCCGACCACCGCATTCAGTCCCAGGGTCACCGCCCCCTTCAGATCGATCAGACTGCCCTCGACCGTCAGCGTGGCGCTCGACGCCAACGTCGTGTTTCCGCCCTGGTAGCTCGGACGTGTGTATTGGTCCGGCCCCCCCAGGTCGCCAACGCCGGAGAGCATCACGTACGGCGCGGCAAGATGCACCTGCCGGCCGGTTCCCGCCGCCGTACCGGACGACAGAGCGGTCGAATAGAGGCGCAACTCGCGGTCCAGCGACAGCTTCACGTCCCCGGCGAAACTCACCGCGCCGTTGCTGTAGGCCGTCAGCGAGGAGAAGCCGCCGTCGCGCACCTGATCCACGCCCAGCGCGCCGTGGCCATAGCGAAGGGCCTCGCCCTCGGCCAGCGTGGCACCGCGTTGCTGCGAGATGACCAGATCCCTGAGATTCAGCACCTCGGGATCCACGCCTTTCGTGAGGTAGGGAAGCGCCTCCAGAACCAGTTGCAGCTGTCCTCCGGACGCGCCGCCCCCCCCAGCGCGGGCGCGCACGGTACCGTCCAGATAGATCCCGTTGGACGACGCGAGCTGGATGCTGCCACCGTCGCTGGCCACTGTGCGCCGCCCGACACCGGGCAGATCGAGTTCGGCCGAGGCGCCGGACGCGTCCAGCAAGGCGCCCTCCCGCACGACGACGAAGGCGTCGGAGGACAGTGCCCGTCCCTTGGGTTCCTCCAGCGTGCCGCCGATGACGATGGCACCGCCGTCGCGGACCAGGCCATGACGTCGACCCTGCGCATCGGTCGCCACCGCGGCGGTCCCGGACACGTCGACGACCGCCTGCTCACCCAGCGTGATGGCACGCTGGCTGGCGCGAGGATCACCCAGCAGGTCGTCGGTCCGACGTGCCGTGGCCTCGAAGTTCCGCGGCCCCAGCAAGGACACCGTGCCGCCGCGCGCCTGCAGGCGCCCTTCGACGTCCAGCCCCTCCCGCCCGCTGAGCGAGATCGACTGTCCCGGGTCGACGCGCACCGTCGCATCGTCTCCGACGATGACCCGGCCGGTCAGGCGCTCAGCATCGGGCAGCCGGGAGAAGACCGTGTCCGCGACACCGGCGGCGAGAGACACCGATGCGCCCTTGCGCTGCGTCAACACGCCGCGCACCGCGTTCTCCTGGTAGAGCTCCGGGAGCCACGATGCGAAACCGGCCGCGGGATCGGCGCCCACCGGCAGGGCCGAGCGATCGGCTCGCAGCACCGGCATCGTCACGTCCAGCGTCACGCCGTCCGGCACCGCGAGACCGAGCCGCCCACGCACGTTGTAGGCGGAGAAGCCCGAGGAGAACAGGTCCGTCGCCAACGACGTGCTGTCGCCCACCGACACCGATCGGGTCAGGCGGGCGCCCGCTGGCAGGCGCGAGCCGGCGGCCACGGTGAAGTCCGTCGGCGCGATCTGGCCTGCGGGAGTCGTGACGTCCTTGGGCTCCCGCAGCCGCATGCCATCCGGGAAGACCTTCTTCTCGACGGCATAGCCGGCGAAACCGCCACTGCCGCCAAAGGTGTAGATGTGGACCCGGGTGCCCTTGGGGATCACCATCGATCCGGGGGCGGAATGATTGAACATCACCCATTCCCGCCCGTCGTCCGCCTGCACGCCGTTGACCGATCCGATCGTTGGCGTCGGCAAGGTCCAGTCATCCGCCAGCACGTACCAGACGTCCGTGGCCAACGATCCGCCTTCCAGTCGCTGCCCGGGCAACGCGACGTAGGACTTGGACACATAGTCCACGGGCAGGACATCGCCGGCCTTGACCTGATAGTCCTCCTGCAACAGCAGGTCGACGAACGAGGTCTCGCCGGCGGCCAGGACGCCACGCTTGGACACCGCCTGGCCACCGATGACGATGCCGCTCGCGGACTCGATGTCCAGGGTGCCCCCGCCCTTGACGCCATGTCCCTTGATGGTGGCGTCCATCGTCAGCACGGCTCCTCGATTGGTGAGGTTCTGGAAGACGATGCCGGCGCCGAGCTGGACCGTCCCGCCCTTGCCGCCCTCGGTGCTGCCGTCGCCCTGTACCGCCGCGCCCGAGGAGACATCGATCGTCGATCCCTTCCGCAGCGTCACGCTGTCGGTGGATCGGATGCTCACCGTGCCGCCATCCAGCCAAGCCATCAGGCGCGCGTCGCCATCCGCCGCGCGCAGATCGGTGTAGCGGCCGGACGCGTCCAGCTTGGCGCCGCCTTGCAGCGTCACGCCGGTCTTCGCGCCACCGGGCGCCGAGAGCCATTCGTCGCCCGTGAGCACGCCGGCGCTGGACCCCTGCGACTGTCTCAGCACATTGCCCACGCGGATCGTCCCGCCATGCGCGGTCAGCCCGGCCGCGACGTCCACCGACGGCGCGTACAGCGTGATCGCGCCACCGTCCGCGACCTGCAGCGCGCCCTGCACGCCGATGTCGGATTTCGCCGCGATCAGCACACCGCCCAGTCCGGCGGCATTCAGGCTGTCGGTGCCGAGCGTGATCACGCCCTGCCGATCCGCGGCCACCGCGTCCCCGAGCTTCACGCCGTCCGCCAGCGCCGGCGCGGTCGGCGTCAGCGCGACGCTGTCGACCACCGCGTCGAGGCGGTACTTCACCGTCGACGACGCCGCGTCATACATCGGCCGATAGGCGCCCACGATCAATTGCGCGCCACGCGCCGCCGCATCCTGCGACTGGTAGTAGCCATCGACGCCGGCCTGCGGCGCCTTCGTCTGCTGCGGCCCCTGATAGGTGTCGCCGACGATCGTGCCCTCCAGCACCGCGCTGCGCGAGGCGATCACCAGCTTGCCCGCGTCGCGGCCGACGGTGTAGCCGTTCTCCAGCCGCTCCTGCGGCGCGATCAGCGGGTTGTAGAAGGTCTCCTGAGCGCTCGCGCCCCAGCGCGCGTGCTCGCCCGAGTAGCCCTGGAACAGGCCCTTGTAGAGCAGGTCGCCCGGCGCGCTCGAGACCTCGTACAGATGCCCGTCCGCCCCCTTGAGCCAGCTTTGCCTGACCACGCCGCCGGCCACGTCCAGCGTGCCGCCCGACAGGTTGACGCGCGAGCCCGCGCGCGTGACCACGTCGCCGCCGGCCAGCGTCACCGTGCCGCCCTGCGCCATCCATTCACCGACGCCGTGGCCGCTCGTGGCCAGGTAGCCGGAGACCTCCAGCAGCCCGCCCGCCGTGTACCAGCGGTCGGTGGTGTAGCCGTTGGTGCCGGCCGGCACCAGCACCAGCTTGCGGCGGTCGATCCACAGGTCCAGGCTGTTGAGGCTCTTGTCGTCGCGGTTGACCGGCGCGTCGCGCTGCTCGTTGCCCTGGGCGTTGAGCTTGAGGTTGTTGGTCTCCATCGCGACCTTGACACCCACCGCGCCGGACACGTCCAGCTCGGCGCCCTTGTCGACCAGCGTCCGCTTGACCGCCTGCACCGCGATCTCGCCGCCGGTGGCCAGCGTGAGCGAACTGCCTTCGAAGGCCACCGTGCCGCCGCTGACGATCTCCACGCGCGACAGGTCGCGCCGGTCGACGATCGTGCTCAGGTTGTCGAACACGCCGGAGGCGTTGTTGCCGGCCGTGCTGCCGATGGCCTTCAGCGCCGCGTCCCGCTGCGAGTCCAGCGCCGTCGGCGAGGCGGTCTCGAGCAGGATGGCCGTCGTCGAGCCCTTGGCCAGCGTCACCGTGCCGGTGTCGTCGCTGGCGCGCGTGGACAGATGCACCGTCCCACGCTTGGCGGTCGAGGTCGTCGCGACCACGACGCCCCCCTGCGTGATGTCGTGGCCGGTGAGCGTGATGTCGCCGGTGGCGGCGGTGATCAGGCCGGTGTTGACCACGGTACCGGCCAGGCTGCCGGCCTTGCGGGTGGTCGCGACCTCGTTGCCCACGGTGGTCGAGCCGGCGTTGCCGTCCGTGCCCGCGCCCTTGCGGATGACGAAGGCGTCACCGGCGGCCAGTACGGTCTGGCCCGAGGGCGTGTCGATCTGGCCGTCGTTGCGCACCTGCGCGCCGACCAGCATCGCGTAGCCGCCCCCCTGCGTGGAGGAGCCGGGCTTGGCCGTGGCGATCCTCGCGCCGGCCTGGACCTCGACGGTTCCGAGCGCGTCGCTGAAAGTCGGCGTGCTGCCGGTCGAGTACAGACCGTTCTTGCGGAACTGGTCGTCGGTGATGGTGGCCGCGGCGGCCACCAGATTGCGCGTGTTGATCTGGCTGGTGCCGGTGAACACGATGCCGTTGCGGTTGACGATCAGCACCGTGCCGTCGCCCTTGATCTGGCCCTGGATCTGCGAGGGCCGCGCCGACGGATCGTTGACCTTGTTGAGCACTGCCCAGTCGGCCTGCTGCTGGAACTGCACCGTCGTGTTGCGGCCGACGTTGAAGGTCTCCCAGTTCAGGATGGCGCGGCTTTGCGTCTGCTCGATGTTGACGGTGGTCTGGCCCGCGTTGACCGTCTGCGTCGGCGCCTTGGCACCGAGCCAGCCGGCCGTGAGGCTGTTGGTGTCGACCGCGAGGCCGCCCTTGCCCAGTCCGTCCGGGACGGTCGGGGCCGTGGCACCGGCCGCGGCGCGCGCGGCGGCCTGACGCGCCTGCTCGGCGGCGATGGCCTGGGCGCTCAGGCCCAGGTTGGCGATGGAGCGCTGCAGCTGCTGACGCGCCGCGTCGGACTGCTGCTGCGCGGCGGCCACGCCGGTGGCGGGCTTGCCGTTGGGCAGGCGGCCGGTCTGCGCGGCGCTGTTCTGCACCGCGCCCTTGGACGCGAACCACGCCGGACTGAAGGCCGTCTGCGCCTGCGCCTGTGTCGCGGCCAGCGTGCCGCCCACCGCGACCATCAGCGCCGCGGCGCGCGCCAGCGGCGCGAGCGCGAAGGACCGATCCATCCCCTCCACGCGGACGGCGCGCCGATCGCGTCCGGCCCCTTGTCCCTGCCCTGCCCGTTCGTCCCGACCTGCTCCCGCGTGCAAGCCCATGTGCTTCTGCGTCATGAATCGTCCCGCCTGATCGTGTGTTCGTCTGTTGTCTGTCGCCAAGCCCACCGACGCTTCCGACGGTGATGGCGCTAGCTCCTTGACGAACGTGGCGATGAGAAACCGCAGCGGATCCGCGGCGATGGCCAGGAATATTTCGAAGGCGGGGCGGGCCGCGGCGACGGGCCGCACGCACACGGTCCGCCGCACCGCCGATCGATCCGATGGCGGGTCGCGTGATCCGAGACGTCGATCAGCTGCTGAGCAGCAGCACGTGCGACGGCAGATGCGTCGCGTCCAGCTGGAAGGAATGCTGGATCTGCAGCAGCGCGGTGTCGAGCTCCGCGATCTTGATGCGCGCGCTGACGGTCTTGCGCCGTACCGCGTCGCCGACCAGCACGACCTTGCCGGCGCGATAGCGGTTGATCTCGTCGATCACCAGCGGCAGCGGCGTCTGCTGGAAGACCAGCTCGCCCCGGCGCCAGGCCGAGGTCTCGTTCGGCCGCGCGGCGGCGACGTCGCTGATCGCGCGGCGGTTGTAGCGCAGCAGCTGCGACTCGCGCAGCGTGCGCTGCCCCGCCGGATGGTCGACCACCACCGTGCCCGACACGCAGGTCACGCAGGCTTGGTCGTCGATCATGCGGATCTCGAAGCTCGCGGCGTTGGCCACGACGCGGCCGGCGCCCGCGACCACGCGGAAGGGCTTGGCGGCACGGGCCACGTCGACGGCGGCCTCGCCCTCGATCAGCTCCATGCCGCCGATCGAGCGCTCGTCGGCCGCGAGGCGACGCACGCTGGTGCGCGTGTTGAGCGCCACCTGCACGTGCTCGACGAACTCGATCTGGCGCTGCTCGCCGGCGGCGGTGCGCTCGTCGGCGCCCCACAGGCGCAGCGCGGGCCACAGGTCCAGCGGCGCGTAGGCCACCACCGCGGCGGCGCCCGCCCCGCCGACGGCGAAGCCCAGGAAGGCGCGCCGGTCCGGCCGCGCGCGTCGCATCAGCGCCTCGCGGTGATGCCGCGCCACGGCGGGATCGGCCTGCAGCAGGCGCGCGCCGGCGGCGCCCATCAGCTGCCATTGACGCGACGCCTGCCGCACCGCGGCCAGCCGCGCCGGATCGGCCTCGACCCAGCGCTGGAAGGCCGAGGCCTCCCAACGGGTCACGCGTCCGGAATGCAGCTTGCGCACCCAGGCCTGTGCATCCTTGAGCACATCGGTCAGCTGGGGTTCGGTGGAGAGCGTCATGTCGTCGTGAGCCGGGTGGCGGTCACCGTTTCGGGACCCTTGCCAACCCTAGACGGATGGCACGGGCCAAAACCGCAGCCGCGGCCATGGATTCTTCAAAAAATTGTCGTGATGCGCCCGTCGTGATGCTTTCGAGCCATGGCATCGCGTCCCGCCCGCCGCTCATCCGGCGACGCGGTCCAGGCGCTCGGCGCAGAACTCCTGCGCGGCCTTGAGCTCCGACTCCACCGTCCGCAGCGAGATCGCCAGATGCCTGGCCACCTCCTTCTGCGGCCAACCCTCCAGGCGCACCAGCAGCACGACCTCGCGGCGGCGCGCCGGCATCTCGGCCAGCGCGGCCATCAGCACGTCCATCTCGGAGCGCAGCTCGGCCAGCTCGGCCGGACCGGGCGCGGGATCGGGCAGCGCCTGCATCAGCTCCTCGACCTCCTCGGTCGACATCAGCTTGCTCTGGCTGCGCTGCACGTCGATGGCCAGGTTGATGCCCATGCGGACCAGATAGGCCTGCGGGTTCTGCACCGGGCCGGAGATGGTCGGGTCGCGCTGCAGGCGCAGCCAGACCTCGTGCAGCGCATCGCCGGCCAGATCGGCGTTGCCCAGCTTGATCGTCAGGCTCTGACGGATCTGCTCGTAGCGCTGCACCAGCAGGTTGCGCAGTTGCGGGAGCACGCCCTCGCTCATGGCCGCGCTCCGCCGTCGGGACAGGCCGTCGCCTCGCTGCCGGCGCGCGGCAGGATGACCAGCGCCAGCGGCTGGGCCAGGCGCGGCGGCGGCGCGGCGCCCAGCCGCAGGCCGTGCAGCGTCGCCACGATGGCCTGGTCGCGCGAGGCGCTGCCCGTCGTCGCCACCAGCCGGGGCGCGACCAGACGGCCGCTCGCGTCGACCTCGAGCATCAGCACCGCGCGATAGCGCCCCGGCGCGGTCTGTCCGTTGGCGCACAGCGCCTCCCAGACGCGGCGCTGCACGAGGCCGTCGTAGCGGCGGTCGTTGGCGGCCTGGGGGAGCTCGGGCCCGGGCTCGTCGTCGAGCACCCGCAGCACGAAGGAGGATTGCGTGCCGTTGCCGACACGCTCGGCGCGCAGCCGGGTGCCCATCAGCAGCAGGTCCAGCGCCTCGCGCGGCGTGTAGCGGCCGCGCACACCGGCGCTGCGGCGGCGCGAGACCAGCTCGTCGCTGAAGAGGACGGTCTGGTCGGCGACAACGGCGTAGCGCTCCAGCGCCGCGGCCAGGTCCTGCCCGGGAATGTCGAAGTCCAGCGGGTCCTGCCGATTGGGGACCGCCGAGGTCGGCCATGGGCCGGGCCCCGCCGCGGGCGCGGGGGCGCCGGCGAAGGACAGTGCGCAAGCGCAGGCCGCGGATCGCATCAGCACGCCAGGGGAACCCTCTTCAAAAGAGAGGGATGTTTCCGTCCTTACGTTGCGACCCGATGACGAAGCCGCGAATCGCGTGCGAGCGCGCCCGCGTTTATCCGACAGGGATTACCCGAGCATGGCGCGGCCTCCCTGCTCGTTCGGTCTGCCGACGGGGCCGACGACCGGGCCGATCGCGCCGAGGGCACCCACCGATCCGACCGACGGCGCCGATCCCATCGGACCGCCGCGACCGCCGTTGCCGACGACCGCGCCCGCCGCGCCGACCGGCCCGTCGGCATGCTGCATGCGCAGGGCATGGAGCAGACCGCGATTGATGCGGAACTCCTCGCTGTCCACATGCAGCATCGCGCCGGTGTTGAGGCAGCGGTGGACGATGTCGATCACGTGCGGATGGCTGGCGACGGTGTTGAGGTCGCGCACGAAGGCCTCGACCTCGGGCAGCGCCTCGGAGCGCAGCAGGTAACCGACGAACCAACGCCAGAGCATGTTGTAGACCAGACCCTCGCGGACGCGTCGCGGGTCCGACAGCGAGTACACGACCTGCAGCAGCCAGGCGCGCGTGATCATGCGGGCGTCGAGCCCGCTGGCGCACTGGCGGGTCAGTTCGGTCATGAACAGGCCTTCGTAGGCCAGCGTGCTGTCGATGGCTTCGCGCAGGGTGACCAGCGGGTGGTCCTCCGGCACGAAGGACTTCAGGTGATCGGCCGCCATCCACAGCGGATGCGACACGATCCAGACCCAAGGCACCCCATAGCGATCGACGGGGACCGGCTTGGTCCGCGCGATCTCCACATGCCGGGACAACTCCTTGTCCAGCGTCTGCATGGAGACGCCCTGCATGTAGTCATTTGGGACATCGGGTCTCAGCCTCTTTCTTCCCATTCACTTCCTCCATCCCTGAAGGTGGCCGACCGGCCGGCGGACAACAAGCGATCTCGCCACGGTGTGCCACTCCCTATCCAGACGAACGAGCCGCGTCGAACCCGCAGCAAGCACGCTCCGGCGGGAGGGCCTTTGCAGTCGAACGGGCCATCCGAGGCTCAGCGCACGCGCGTCAGGCCCGTCGTGTCCAGCGCTTGCCCGGGCGCCGCGACGCGGCGTCGCTGGCCGTCGCGCTCGAGGGTCACGCCGTCGGCGTGGACCGCGGCAAGCGTCGTGCCACGGGTGATCTGCTCGCCGACGACGTAGGGCCTCGGCGGCTCGTCGTTGACGCGCAGCAGCGCGACGGCGCGGCCCTCGCGGATCGCGAGTCCCATCACAGCGACGTCGATGCGCACCTGACCCGGTCCGATCCAGGCCGCCACGGCACCGGCGGCCGGGTCGTCGGGGATGCGGATCGGCGCTGGCGCCTCGGCCGCCACGGCGGCCGGCGCCGGCGGGTGCAGGCGGCTCGCCCAGCAGGCGGTGACCGCCACGACCGCGGCCAGGCCAAGCGCGTGCGCGATCAGCGCGGAGCGGCGTCGTGTCGACCCGGCATTCGCCGATCCCTGGGATCCTCGGAATGCGTTGATCCCATCGAAGAAGTGGGGCATGTGGCATGTCCTCCTTGACCATCCATGCATGCGGCCGGCATTGGCGCCGTGTCCGCAAGAGGCCGAGTGATAGCAGAGCCACATGAGCGATTCGTGTCAGCGCTTCATGTCATCGCCATATAGCGGATCTACGCTGGGCGGCTCACGCAATCGAACGGACGCGAGCGCAGGCCGCTCGCGCTTTCCCGATGGATCCGACAACAAGTCCGCGAGGCCGCGCGCGCGGCTTCACGCTGATCGAGGTGATGGTGGTGCTGGTCATCATCGGCATCGCGACGGCCGCCATCTCGCTGAGCATCGCGCCCGATCCGGCGGCGGCGCTGCGGCTGGACGCACGCGAGCTGGCGCAGCGGCTGGCGGCCGCGCAGCAGGAGGTCCGCATCGACGGCCGCGTGATCGCCTGGGAGGCACGCGGCGACGGCTACCAGTTCGCGCGCGGGACCTGGACGGCGGCGCCGGACAGCGTCGTGCCCGTGGTCACGACCGCGGGCGAGCTCGACCGCTTCGATCGCGACGAGGCGCTGCGGCCGCGCCGCTGGCGCGCCGGGACCGTCCAGGTGATCCCGGCGACACCGCTGCTACTGACCTCGGAATGGGTGGGTGATCCGCTGACCGTCGAGCTGCGCCAGGGTGGCTACGCCATCACGGTCGAGCGGGATGCGACGGGCCGGTTCGAGATCGGACAGGCCCGGCCGATCCCCGACGAGACCTCGCCCGCCACGGTCCGTCGAGCCGGGCGTCCGGCGCTGACGGCCAAGGCGGTCGGCACGGCACCGACGTGGGACGCCGGGGTCGCATGAGCCGCGTCACGCGCGCCGGTCACGCCGGTGGCCCGGCCCGCCCCCTCGGCTTCACCCTGATCGAAGTGCTGATCGCGCTCGCGATCGTGAGCATCGCCCTGGCGGCCTTCGTGCGGCTCACCAGCCAGACGACGGGCAACCTCGGCCTCGTCGAGGCCAAGTCGCTGGCGATGCTGTCGGCGCAGAACTGCCTCAACGAGCTGCAGATGGACGCGCTGCCGCCCCCTGGCCAGCGCCGCGTGCCCTGCCCGCAGGCCGATCAGGCCTTCGTGTGCGACGTGACGATCGGCGCGGCCGAGGGCGGCCTGCGATCGGTGTCGATCGCGGTCCGCGCGGATCGCTCCGAGCGCGGCGACGGACCGCTCGCCACGCTGGCGACACGGATCGCGGAGAAGCAGCGATGAACGGAGAGCATGCGCAATCGGACGTCCGAGGCTTCACGCTCATCGAGGTGATGATCGCGATCGTCATCATGGCGGTGCTGAGCCTGATGGCCTGGCGCGGGCTGGACAGCATGAGCCGCACGAACGCGCGACTGGAGGAGCGATCCGCGCAGTCGGTGCAGCTGATGCGCGCGCTCCAGCAGATCGAGCGCGACGTGGCCTGGCGCTCCACGGTGGAACTGCCGTCGGTCGCCCTCGATCAGGCAAGTCCTGACCCCGCCGCCCCGGCCGCGGCCGGCGTGCCGGGCACGGCGACCGCCGCGACGGGAACGGCGGCCGGTCGCGGTGCCGCGCCGCCGCCGCAGATGCCGACGCTCGTCGCGCTGCTCCCGTCGGGCATGACCGCGACTCGACCGACGTCCATCCCCTTGCGGTTCGAGCTCGTCCGCGCGGCCCCGGCCGCGCCCGGCCAATGGCAGCGCGTGCAGTGGTGGATGCAGGACGGGACGCTCTTCCGCGCGGCGGGCTCACCGTCGGCCTCGTATCCGCTGCCGGTGCCCCGCCCCGAGGCGCGGGTCGCGGTCCTGGCCGACATCACGGCCTTCGACGTGCGGGCGTGGGAGCCGGAGAAGGGGTGGCAGCCGCTGCCCGCCGCGAATCCGGTGCGCGCCTCGGCCTCGGGCCTGGAGATCACGCTGGCGATGCGCCGCGGCGCCGGACCGGTGCTGCGTTACCGGCAGGCGATCGCCTTGCAGTGAGCGCGCGTCCCGCGCCGCGTGCGGGTCGCGGTGCTCCACCACGTGGCCGCGATCGCGACGCGGTGCGGCACACGATCCCCCCGCTCCAACACGATGATGGTCGCTTCGCCATGAGAGAAGCCAGGCGGGTCGGGAGGACCTGGCCTGGCTCGTGGTGCGGGAAGGGGCGGATCCTCCCGGACGGCCCCTTCTCAGCAGTCGCCGATCAGCGGCCGATGCCGGCGCAGACGGACGTGGCGCCGATCTCCAGCGTGCTGCCGGAGGTCAGGAACGCTTGCTGGATGGCCGTGTTCCAGTTGGCCGGCAGCTTCACGAAGTTGTGCGACGCGATCTTGCTGTCGTACGTGCCGTTGTTCAGCTTGGTCACGAAGTCCTTGACGGCGGCGGCCGACGTGCCGGCGCCGATGCCACCGGCGTAGCACTGACCCAGCACCAGGTTGGTGGTGCCGTAGATCGGGTACGCGCCGGTCGGGACGGCGTAGGCCGGCACCCAGTTCAGCGGGTTGGCACGGGCGAGCGCCGTGGCGGGAGGCGTGATCGCGCTGATCGCGGATTGGATCGACGCGGCCGTCGGCAGGAAGGTGTTGATCCGGGCGACGTTGCTGTTGGAGCTGCCGGTGTAGACCGGGTCCGGGCTCACGTAGCCCAGGCGGTGGTCCGTCGCCAGCGCGCTGCTCACGCCGGAGCTGCCGGTCGCGCCAACCCAGGCGTCGGGCAGACCGTCGCCGTTCGCGTCATCGGCCGCCGTCAGGGACTGGGCGCTCGCCACAACCGTCTTGAAGTTGTTGGAGATCGTGAACGACTTGCCGGCGGGCAGGTACGGGCCGCAAGCCGCGTTCAGGAAGCGCGACAGCAGTTCGGTCGTGCCGCTGGTGTCCGTGCGGAACACCACCTGGATCGGGTTGGTGCTGCCATTGGCGCCGTCATCGGCGACGGTCGCGACCTTGTCCCAGGTGCGGAAGTTCGCGTCGTACGCGTAGACGCGGCAGACTTGCTCGGTCGTCAGGTTCAGAGCCGTGACGCCGGTTTCCTTGTAGCCCAGCAGCACCGGGGTGGCGACGGCGGGGATCTGCACCAGACGACCGTAGTTGGCGACCGTCGAGGACGCGCCCGTGTTGTAGGCGCTGTTGTAGGTGGTGACTTCGGCCGAGGTCAGCGCGGAATCGCTGCCGACGATGTGCACCGTGCCGGTCTTGCCGAACAGCGAGGCGTTGTTCGTCAGGAAGGCCGTCTTGCCCGTGCCGCTGCCGGTGCCGTTGTAGCTCCACACGCCTTGGATGGGGCCGTTGGTGAAGATGTCGGTGTACAGCTGCTGCGGCAGCGTCGCGCCGCCCGAGGTCACCGCTTGCGCCGAAGCGGCACCGGCGACGACCATCAGGCCGGCGGCGATGGCCAGGCTGCTCAGTTTGACTTTCGCGAATTGCATTGGATGCTCCTTGAACAAACCAGGTAAGTGGATGAGACCTGGACCTGGCCGACCTCCCTCTGCGGGCACACCGGCTGGTCCCTCTGCTGCTTGAAGCACGCCGGCTCTCTCCGGCGCATCGCCATTCGTTTGACGACGAAGTCATTCTTCGTTTCGCCGGTGACGCCGAGCCCCACAAGACTCCCCAGGATCCGGCCCCGTTCACCGGAGCATTCATCCCGTCCCGACGCCTGCCCATCGGCTTCCTCACGCCGAGCCGGCGCGATCCTCCCGAACACCGGCGATTCGCTCGTGAGAACGCCCGGATCGCGACGCTCCCGCGTCACTGCACCATCTGGTTGATCTCCATGATCGGCAGCAGGACCGCCAGCACGATCAGCATCACCACGCCGCCCATGCCCAGGATCATCAGCGGCTCCAGCAGCGCCGTGAGCCGCGAGGCGCGGCGCTCCAGGTCCCTCGACAGGTTGGCCGCCGCACGGTCCAGCATCGGCGCCAGCGCGCCGGTCTTCTCGCCGCTCGCCACCAGGTGGACGAGGTTCGTCGGGAACAGCCGCTGCTGCCTGAGCGCCGCCGCCAGCGGCGCGCCCTCGCGCACGCGCGCGGTGGTGTCCGCCGCGCAGTGCTTCAGGCGGTCGTTGCTCATGGTCTCGCGCGCGGCGTCCAGCGCGCGCAGCAGCGGCACGCCCGCGTCCATCAGGATGGCCAGCGTCGACGCGAAGCGCGCCGTGTCCACGCCCAGCGCGTAGCGGCCGATCAGCGGTGCCCGCAGCAACGCCGCGTGCCAACGCATCCGACGGCCCGCGTCGCGCAGCGCGCGCCGCGCCACCACCACCGCGCCGGCCATCGCGCCCGCCGCGATCCAGCCCCACTCGCGCAGGAAGCCGCTGGCGTCGAGCATCACCCGCGTCAGCGTGGGCAGGTCCTGCCGCGCCTGCGTGAACGCGCTCACCACCTGCGGCACCACGTAGCCGAGCAGGAAGATCACGATGCCCACCGACACCAGCGCCACCACCGCCGGATAGATGAAGGCCGTCAGCATCTTGCCGCGCAGCTGGTCCCGGTTCTCGAGGTAGTCGGCCAGCCGCTCCATCACGCGGGCCAGATCGCCCGAGTCCTCGCCCGCGCTGACCAGCGCGCGGTAGATCGCCGGGAAGTCGCGGGGCCGCTGCGCCAGTGCATCGGCGAAGCGCATGCCACCACGCACGTGGTCGCAGACCGCCGTCAGCGCGTCCACGAGGACCTTGCGTTCGGCCTGTTCGATGGTGGCGGTCAGGGCCGCTTCCAGCGGGAGGCGCGCGCCCAGCAGGCTGGCGAGCTCGCGCGTGGCCCAGCACAGGTCGGCGCCGCCGAGCCGCGGGGATAACCAGGCCACGCCGCCACTCGCCGCCGTGGCGCTCTCGCGCACGCCCAGCGCGGACAGGCCGCGCTCACGCAGCTGCAGCCGCGCGGCGCGCTCGGAATCGGCGTCGAGCGCGCCGGACTGGATCCGGCCGCTCGCGTCGGCCGCCTCGTACTGGAATCGTGGCATCGCGCCCTCCGTCGTTCCCACATGCCTGAAACCGGCGTACTGCGGGCCACCCTCACCCCTGCCCTCTCCCGCCAGCGGGAGAGGGAGTCATCCGTCGTCGTCCGCCAGCGGGAGAGGCGTGATCCGTCGTCGTCCGGGACATCGGTGTCGGGGCCACGCACGACGCCCGCGGGTTGCGTCAGCCCTTCCGTTACTCGTCGTCGCGCGTGACGCGCAGGATCTCGTCCGGCGTCGTGATGCCGGCGTCGACCCAGCGCCGGCCGTCCTCGCGCATGCTGCGCATGCCGCGGCGCCGCGCGGCCTCGCGCAGCGCGTGCTCGTTGCCGCCGTCGTGGATGATCCGCCGCACCTCGTCGTCGACGATGAACAGCTCGTGGATGCCGGTCCGGCCCTTGAAGCCGGTGTGGTTGCACTGCGCGCAGCCCACCGGCTCGCCGTGCACGGCGCCGTCGGGCTGGGGCCGCTCGCGCTTGCAGTGCGGGCACAGGCAGCGCACCAGGCGCTGCGCCACCACGCCCAGCAGCGAGGACGAGAGCAGGAAAGGCTCGATGCCCATGTCGGTCAGGCGCGTGACCGCCGACACCGCGTCGTTGGTGTGCAGCGAGGCCAGCACCCCGTGCCCCGTCAGCGAGGACTGCACCGCGATCTGCGCGGTCTCCAGGTCGCGGATCTCGCCGATCATGATGTTGTCCGGGTCCTGCCGCAGCGCGGCTCGCAGCGCCGCGCCGAAGCTCATGCCGATCTTGGCGTGCACCGGAATCTGGTTGACGCCGGGCAGGTCGTACTCGACCGGATCCTCGACCGACAGGATGTTGGTCACGCTCTTGTCGAGCTGGCCCAGCGCCGCGTACAGCGTCGTCGTCTTGCCGCTGCCGGTCGGACCGGTCACCAGCACGATCCCATGCGGCTGCCGGATCAGTCGCGTCAGCGCCGCCATGGTGTCGGGGGCCAGGCCCAGGCGGTCCAGGCGCAGACGGCCGGCGTCCTTCTCCAGCAGGCGCAGGACCGCGCGCTCGCCGTGCACCGTCGGCACCGTGGACACGCGCACGTCGATGGGCCGTCCGCCGACGCGCAGCGTGATGCGGCCGTCCTGCGGGATGCGCTTCTCCGCGATGTCCAGCTGCGACATGATCTTGATGCGCGAGATCAGCGCCGCATGCAGCGCCTTGCGCGGCGACACCACGTCGCGCAGCGTGCCGTCGACGCGGTAGCGCACCACCGAGTGCGTCTCGAAGGCCTCGAAGTGGACGTCGCTGGCACCGTCGCGCGCGGCCTGCGTCAACAGCGCGTTGATCATGCGGATCACCGGCGCATCGTCCTGCGCGTCCAGCAGGTCGGTGATGGCCGGCAGGTCCTGCAGCAGACGCTCGAGGTCGACCTCCGACTCCGCCGCGCCGACCACGTCGGCGGCACTGCCCGTCTCCGCGTAGGTCGCGGCGAGCAGCGCGTCCATCTCCTCGTCCGCCACCTCGCGCCAGGCCTGGACGCCGGTGCGACGGCGAGCCTCCGCCAGCGCCCAGCCCGGCGTGCGCGGGCTCAGCACCAGCACCGCGCCGGAGATCGGCGCAACGTCGCTCGCCGTCCCGGTCACCTCCCCGGTCGCGGCCGGACGGTCGGCGACACGCGCGCCCCCGCCTTCCACGCGGAGACCGGGATGCGCCCCATCGCCGCGAGGCTCGTCCGCGGTCACCACGACGCGATGCGCCCGCGCCCACGCATGCGGCAGCGCGCTCATGGCGTCACCACGATCTCGGGGCGATAGCCGAGCTCGCGCAGCACGCTGGTGGCCGTGTCCACGGCGCGCGCGTCGCGCGGCGAGTCCAGCCGCACCGCGTAGCCCGCGCCGCCGGGCCCGGAGACGATGTAGGCCGAGAGCCCGCTGACGCGCACCCGCTTGGCGATGCGCACCGCGTCCTGTTGATCGGCGACGTCCGCGACCTGCAGCACCGTGCGGTTGCTGTCGGGCGTCGCGTAGAGCACCGTCGGATCGGCCGTCACCGCCACGTTGCCCGGCAGCCGCGATCGGACCGGCGGCTCCAGCGGCTCGCCGGCCGCGGGACGCTCACGGGTCTCCCGTGATTGCGCGGTCGTGGGCGCGGGCTGATCGCGCGTCTCCGGCCATTGCTCCGGCCGCAGGTCCAGGCTGGAGCGGCGGTTGAGCATGGGCACGTCGGCCGGCGGCAGGATGGGCGCCGGCACGTCCGGCAACACCAGGTGCCTGCCTGGTTGCGCGCGACTCTGCTGCGTGCGCATGAAGTCGTAGCGGTCCTGGGTCAGGCCTCGGCCGGCGTTGGCGTCGCGGATCACGTAGGGCCGCAGGAACACCATCAGGTTGGTCTTGGCGCGCTGGCGCTTGTCGTAGCGGAACAGGTGGCCCAGCACCGGGATCGCGCCCAGCACCGGCACGGCCTGCTCGGAGGTGTTGACGCTGTCCTCCAGCAGCCCGCCCAGCACCATGATCTGGCCGTCGTCCAGCAGCACGCTGGTGTCGATGGCGCGCTTGTTGGTGACGATGCCGGCGGTGCTGGAGTTCTGGTCGTCGATGTTGGACACCTCCTGGTAGATGTCCAGCTTGACGGTGCCACCCTCGGAGATCTGCGGGCGGATGCGCAGCTGCAGGCCGATGTCCTCGCGGGTGACGGTCTGGAAGGGGTTGTCGGAGCCCCCGCCGCCCGGGGTGATGTACTGGCCGCTGACGAAGGGCACGGTCTTGCCCACGATGATGGAGGCCGACTCGTTGTCCAGCGTCAGGATGTTGGGCGTGGACAGCACGTTGACCTTGCCCTGCGTCTGCAGCGCGCGCGCCAGCAGGTTGAGGTTGAGGATCTGGCCCACGCCGGGCAGATTGAGGCTGCCGTCGATGATGCCGAGGTTGAGCCCGCCGGGCAGCAGGTCGATCGAGTTGCGCGCGTTGACGTTGAGCCCCGCGCCGCCCAGGTTCACCCCACCCAGGAAGCGCCCGTTGTTGCGCATCCACTGCACGCCCAGCTGCGCGGCGTCCTGCTCGGACACCTCGACGATCAGGCTCTCCACCATGACCTGCGCGCGGCGCTGGTCCAGCATGTCGACGACGCGGCGGATGCTGCGGTACATCGGCTCCGGCGCCGCGATGATCAGCGAGTTGGTCGTGGCGTCGGCCTGGACGGTGACGCCGTTGGCGGAGAAGGCGGTCGATCCCGGACCGCCCTGCCCGCCCCCGCCGCCCGACGACGAGGCGCCCGCGGCGCGCGAGCGAGAACTGGCGGCGTTCGCGCCGGCGCTCATCCCGCGCGCGCTCGCGTCGGCCGATCCGCCGGCGGCGGCGCTCGATCGCCCGCCGGATGCCCCCGCGCCGGCCAGCATGCCGCCGGCGCCCAGCGCGGCGCGCGCCGCCTCGCCATTGCCGCTGCCGAGCGCGCTGGTGCCGGTGTCGCCGGTCAGAAGACCCCGCAGCACGCTGGACAGCGAGGTCGCCTGCGCGTTGCGCAGGTAGACGACGTGGAGGTTGCCGGGGTCGCCCTGCACGTCGTCGAGCTTGGCGATGAGCTCGCGCGCCAGGCGCGTGCGGGCCGGGCTGCTGGCGCGCACGACCACACTGTTGGAGCGCGGGTCGGCCAGCAGCACGATGTCGCGGCGGTTGTCGGCGCCGCCGGATTGCAGCATCTCGTTGGCCAGCGCCGCGATGTCGGTGGCGACGCCCTTGCGGACCTTGACGACATCGGAATCCAGCGAGGTCGGCGTGTCGATGCTCTCGACGATGCGGGCGATGCGCTCGAGGTTGTCGACGTAGTCGGTGACCACCAGCGTGTTGCTGGTGGCGTGCGCGCTGATGCTGCTCTCGGGCGCGATCATCGGCTTGAGCACCGGGAGCAGCGCCTCGGCGTTCTCGTAGGCCAGCCGGATGGTGCGCGTGGCCACGCCGCCGCCGGGGGAGCGCGCGTTGACGGCACCGCCCTGCAGCTTGGCGTCGGCGACCGGGACCACGCGGCTGACGTTGCCCACGTCGACGATCGCGAAGCCGCGCATGCGCAGCGCGGCGACCAGCATCTCGTGCGCGGTCGCGGCGGGGACCTCGCCGTCGGAGACCACGGTGATCTGGCCCTTCACGCGGGGGTCGAGCAGGAAGGTGCGACCGAGGAACTTGGACAGCGCGGCGACGACCGACTGGATGTCGGTGTCGACGAAATTCATCACGGCCTTCTCGCCCGCGCCGCCACGCGCGCCCGCGCCGGCCTTGCCGCCGACCACCGGCGACCGGCTCGCCGCCTCCGCCTGCCGCCGCGTCAGGCCCGCGGCGGTCGGCGTGTCGGTGGCGGGCACGGGCGTGAGCTCGGCCGATGGCGTGCTCACCGGCTGGGTGCGGGCCGCTGCGTTCTGCGACGCACGCGTGCTCGGCAGGTAGAGCCCGTCGCGGAACAGTGGCGGCCCGGCATCGGCGCCAGGCCCCCCGTCGGCGGCCCTCGCGTCGGTGTCGGTTCTCGCATCGGCCTCGGCCCTGGCATGGGCGGTGGTCCTCGCGTCGGCCACGGTCCCCGCGTTGCCGGCGGCGCAAGCGCTCAGCGCGAGGCAGCACGCCAGCGCGATCCCGCGCCGTGACGTACGCAGCTTCGGATCCTGGATGGACCGCATATCGTTCGACTCCCTCATCGTCATTGGGCGTTGTCCGTCAACAGGGTGACCGTGAAGCGGACCTCGGCGCGCGGCGTGGCGGCCGCATCGCCGCGTTGCAGCGAGAACTGGCTCACCGTCATCCGCAGCGCGCGCGGCGCGGCGAGCATCCAGGCCGTGGCCTTGGCGACGTCGACCCTCGGCGCGAACTCGATCTGGATCTGGGTGCCGGCGTCCGCGCGGCCTTCATGCATGGTGTAGGCCCCCGCCAGGCCCGCGGTGGCGAGGCTCTCCTTGAGCCTTCGCAAGCGGTCCCGCGGCGTGTCGGCGGGATTCGCCGGCTGGTAGCCCGCGTCGGCGAGCACGTCCTTCAGCGCGGCGGCCTGCGAGCGCAGGCGCGGCAACTCGTTCTGCCAGTGGCGGGTCGACTCGATCGCCGGCTTGACGAGGAGCAGCCACGTGGCCGTCGCGACCACGGCGATCACCATCGCGCCGACCTGCTGGCGCTCACGGGGCGACAGCGCGAGCCAGCGTTGACGACCCTGTGTCAGGACCGGCGTCACGCGGGCGCGCAGCGGCTGGATCGCGGTGATGACGCGCGACGCGAACGGCTTGCGCGCGCTCATGGCGCGGTCCCCAACGCCCCCGGCGCACCGACAACACCACCGAATCCGCCCGGCGATCCCGCGGCGCCGGGTCCGCCGAGCGCGCCGGTGGCGCCGCCCGCCGCGCCTCCCACGGTCCCCGCGGCCTTCGCCGTCGCGCCACCGCTCGCCTGCGCGGTGCGGACGCCTGTACTCGAGGTGGGTGGTGGCTGCGACGCGTCGGCCAGCATGCGCAGGCCATGACCCTCGGACTGCACGGCGAGGCCCTTCTCCTGCGCGCGGGCCTGCAAGGCGCTCAGGTCCTTCTGACCGAAGGCGCTGCCATCGCGCCACTGCACGCGCAGCTGACCATCCCGGAACTCCAGCGCCTGCACCTGGCCCTCGGCCTGAACCAGCAGCGCAGCGGACGCTCGCAGCAACGCAGCGGCATCGGTCCCATCCAGACCCGCGCCAGTGGGAGTGCCGCCAGTGCCCTGCCCGCCGATCACGCCGTTGCGGCGCGCGTCGCGCAACTGGCGCGCCTGCTGCAGCGCATTGAGCACCACCGGCACCTCGGGAAAGGCGGCCTTCACGTCGGCCGCCATCTGGCGCGACACCGCCTTGCCCTCCGCCGCGAGCCGAGCGGCTTGCAGGTTGATCCCGACCACGGCGATCGCCGCGGCGACGGTCGACCAGGCCAGCGTCGGCATCAGCCAGCTCGATCCCTCACCCGCGCCGGCCCCATTCACGAGCGGGAAGGACCAGCTCCAGCCGCCGCCGTTCCAGGGCTCGTCGGCGCTCAGCCACTGGATCGCGGCCAGGTCCGGATGTCGCGCTCGCAGGCGCGCCTCGATGGCGATAGGGTCGTGGGATCGCGCATCGACCGGATGCAGAAAACCCTCGTCGTCGCGCGTGCGCATGATCACCCAGTCCTCCATGAGCACGGCGTTCGCGGCCACCTCGCCGGTCGGCGCCGGCAGTCCGGCGGGCGGCGGCTCGACCGCGCGCACCACGAGTCCCGCCGCGCGCGCCACTGCCACCAGCGCGGCGAGCACCGCGGCGTCCATCCAGGCGACCGGCACGCGGCCCTCCGCGTTGCGCGGCCCGTAGGCGACGGACAGCTGATCCGGCTCCGCCAGCGTCAGGAGCGCCAGCGCGCCCAGCACCGCCTCGCGCTGGCGCTTGGCCGGCAGCGGGGGCAGCTCGATCTCGGTCATCGCCACGTCGGACGGATGGGGGCACAGCACCACGCGGCGCGCGTCGAAGCAGCCGGCCACCGCGGCCAGTCGGTCGAAGCGCACGCTCTGCCAGGTCCCCGTCCCGTCCGATCCGGTCCGCGCGGCTCGCTCACTCGATCGAGTCGACCCGTGCGAGCCAGGCGACCCGCTCGGGACATCCGGCCCCTTCGACCGGTCCCGGCCACCGGCCTTCTCCAGCCACGACGCGACGACCGCGCCATCCTCGATCCGATCGGCCGGCGGCAAGGACAGCCGAAGCAACGCCACGGGGGTCATGTCAGGCGCCCTCCCTGATCCAGACGAGTCGCGGCACTGCGGACTTGTCGTCATGCAGCAGCGCCTGCATCAGCAACGTCGTGCGCGACATCCGCAGGGCCGTCGACACCCGGAACCACTCGCTGTTGATGCCGATCAGGACCTCGGCGTCATCCAGCCCGGGGATCTGCAGCCGATGCACGAAGTCACCGCGGTTGAGGAACCACTGGCCGCGATCGCGCAGCTGCAGCACCTCGCGCGCGCGATCCAGCGACAGGCCCGGCACCCAGGCCGCGATCACCTCGGGCCGCGCGGTGTTCGCGTTGATCCAGGTGCGACGGGGCAGCACGGTGACGAAAGGCCGCAGCCGCGCGACGCTGCCCGCCTCCACCCCCGGCATGCCGAGCAGGTCCTCGACGACGCGCAGTCGCGGCGCCAGATCCCGGTCGCTCGGCGCCTCGACGCCGAGCTGACCCGCCACGCGGGCGAAGTCCTCCATCTCCTTGGGATCGGTGGACGGCGGCTCGGCGGAGGCGCGGTCGGCCTCGGCGAGGCTGGTCACGACGCGACGCGCGATGCGCGCGGCCTGCTCGGGCGGCACGCCGGTCATCGCGCACAGGCGCAGGAAGGCCGCGCCCTCGACCGCATCCAGACGCCCGCCTCGCACCAGGTTGCGCAGGTTGAAGCGGGCCTGCTCGTCGGTGATCTCGGTGAAGGCCAGGGCCGGCGCGCCCTCGAGGGTGCCCAGCGCCTGGCCGGCCACCGGCGCGGCCCAGGCGCCATCCAGGCGCGTGGCGATCTCGCGTCGGGCCTCGGCGCGCAGCAAGACCTGGGCGCGGGCGATCTCGCCGCGCAGCAGCCAACGCGCCTGCGCCCCGGTCTGATCGGATTGCGCGGCGCGGATGACGGCGCTCTGCCGGCCCAGCAGCGCGGACGCGATCACGGCGATCACCGCGACCACCATCAGCACCGCGACGACCGCCATGCCGCGCGCGGTCCGCGCGCCGTCGAGGCGACGCCCGGCCCCGCGCCGGGTGGAGATGCCCGCCATGTGGCTCTCTTACAGCTGCCAGGAGCCGATGTCGGCGTTGGCCTTCTCGCCGCCGGGCTCGCCGTCGGCGCCCAGGGAGAAGACGTCGATCTCGCCGTTGGTGCCCGGGTTCAGGTACTGGTAGGGGCGGCCCCAGGGATCGGTGGGGAGGCGTTCCAGGTACTTGTGCCAGTTGGCCGGCGGCTTGCCGGCGGTGGGCTTCTCGACCAGCGCGCGCAAGCCCTGCGCGGCGCTGGGGTACTCGCCGTTGTCCAGGCGATAGAGCTTGAGCGCCTGCATGACGGCGCCGACGTCCTGCCGGGCGGCGGTGGCGCGGGCCTGGTCGGGGCGCTCCATCAGGTTGGGGACGACGAGCGCGGCGAGCACGCCCATGATGACCAGCACCACCATGATCTCGATCAAGGTGAATGCGTGTTGCGACTGCTTGCCCCAGCGCGTCTGGCGGCGCGTACCCCTGACCATTCGATGCTCCCTGGAATCGCCGGACCCGTGTCCGGGATGCGGGACATCTTCCGAAGCCGCGATTGCATGGGCATGAACGATGTTCGGGAGGATTCGCGCCGGGATGGGTGGAACGGGCCGGGGATCCGGCGGGATGCTCGGGGGGAACGCGCAAGAACTCGGGAGGATGCCGCCTCCCGGACCGTTCAGCGCTGCGAGTCGGGCGTGGCCGCGGGCGTCGCCCCGTCGATCCGCGCCAGCGTGGTCTCGATGACCATGCTCATCGGCTTGCCGTCCCGGACGCCGGAGACGATGCGCCGCTCGGTGACGGCGCGCGGCCAGGGCTGCCCGTCCTCGACCTCGAAACGGCCCTCGGTGCGCAGGCCCATCCTCAGCTCGGACAAGGTGCGGACCATGCCCGCGCGGGCCTTGTCGGACGCGGTGGTGGCGTCATCGACACCCAGCCGCTTGTTCATCGCGGCCATCCCGGCCGACAGCGCGCCGGGCAAGGCGTCGCTGGGGACCTCCTCGAGCGTGGTGATGACGGCGGACCGGGTCTTCGCGGTGGTCTCTACGCGATAGCGCCTGACGGTGTCGATGGTGACGTCCGTGCCGAGGACCATCCCGCGAGCGGGCACGTCGCCGACGGTGCCGTCGCGGTATTGCTCACCGAGGCCGGCGGCGTAGATCCACCTGGGGAGCTCAAGCAGGTTGCTCTTGACGACCTCGGGAGACATCAGGTGCTCCAGGCGCTCGATCATCTTCTTGCGCACCTCGGCCTGTGCATCGCGAGTCGCGAGCTCGAGCGCCTCGCGCTGTCCCCCGAACACCTTGTCGATGAGCGCATCCAGATTGATGACACGCAGAATCTCGCCGCGCGAGGACACCTCGAGGTCGACCTCGACGGTGACCGTCCCCATGGACCGCGCGCCGGGGCCCGCCATGTGCAGGCGATGGACGGCGTTGCCATCCTGGCCGACGGAGAGGACCTCGGCGTCCACCGTGATCTTCATGGGCGGCTGGAAGTCCGGCCACCGCATGTTGAGGCTGGACATCGTGCGCTCGATGGCGAAGCTCGCCTTGTCGCCGACCCGCCAGCCCGACGGCATCGTGACAAGGGTCCTGGTGTCGACGACAGACACGGGCGCCGAAGCCGAAGCCGAAGCCGAAGCGGCTGGCGGCGGAGCCGCCCAGGCGTTCGTCGACACACCGAGGATCAGGCCGAGCGACAGCGCGGCGGCGGAGCGGATAGCAATCAAGCGCGACTTTCGTGAGAGGACAGGATCGCGGATTCTCTCCAGCCGGATGGCCCCGCCCTCGCCCCGGGTCGACGAATGCGAGGAAGGCGTGAAGGAGTGCAGACCGCGCGCGCTCGAAACGACGTGTCAGGACGCGACATGACGCCGCCCGACGCGGGTCAACGGGACTTCAGTAGCCCCGTGCCCGGTCCACATGCGGCGGGATCACGCCGCGCTCCCGGAACGATCGGAGGTTGGCCGCGACGATGGCGGACGCGGTCACGCGATCCGTGGGCCCCGAGATGTGCGGCAACACGGTCACGCCGGGGTGCGTCCAATGCCAGCTGTCGGCGGGCAGCGGCTCGACCGGGAACACGTCGAGCACCGCATGCCCGACGCGCCCCGCGTCGAGCGCGCGCCGCAGCGCCTCGTCCTCGACGATGGCGCCGCGCGCGAAGTTGACGAGCGATGCGCCTAGTCTCAGCTGCGCGAAGGCCGCGTCGTCCAGCAGACCTCGTGTCTCCGCCGTCAGCGGCAGCAGGCATACGAGGATGTCCGTGTTGGCGAGCAGCGTCGCCAGGCCTTGCGCTCCCGCATGCGTGGTCACGCCGGCCAGCGATTTGGGTGAGCGGCTCCAGCCTTCGACGCGAAAGCCCGACGCCAGCAGGCGCCGGGCGGCGGCTTCGCCGAGCGCGCCCAGGCCCAGGAGTCCGACGGTCTTGTCGCGAGGCTTCACGTACTCGAGCGGCTGCCATTGCCGCGACTGCTGCTGGCGGGCGTAGCGCGGCATGTCGCGATGCAGGTAGAGCGTCCACGCGAGCACCGCCTCGGCCATGGTCTCGGCGAGCTGGGGATCGACGAGCCGCACGATGCGCAGGTCGGTATCGGCGAGGTCGGCCACCAGCCGCTCGACGCCGGCCCACACGCTGTGGACCCAGCGCAGATTCGGCAGCCGACGCAGATCCTCGGGACTCGGGTTGGCGACGATGGCGACCTCGCAGGCGGCGAGCTCGGCCGCGTCGAGCTCGCGCAGCGGGACGATGCGCTCACCGGGCATCGCCGCCTGGAGCGCGGGGATCCAGCCGGCCTCGTTCGCGGGCGTGGAGACGAACGGGATCCGGTACGCGCGATCGCTCATGAGGCGAAGACCTTGTCGAGGTCCGCGAAGCCCTTGACCTCGATGGGATTGCCGCAAGGGTCGAGGAAGAACATGGTGGCCTGCTCGCCGGGCTCGCCGACGAAGCGGCGGGTGGGCGCGATGACGAAGCTGATCCCGGCGGCGACCAGTCGATCGGCGAGCGTCGTCCAGTCGGCCAGTCCGAGCACCAGGCCCAGATGCGGCATCGGGACCAGGTGGTCGCCGACGCGACCGGTGTTGGTCACCGGGAACGGCTCGCCCAGATGCAGCGAGATCTGATGTCCGAAGAAGTCGAAGTCGACCCAGGTGTCGGTGCTCCGCCCCTCGGCGCAGCCCAGGACGCCGCCGTAGAAGCGACGGGAGTCGTCGAGATCACGGACGTGATAGGCGAGGTGGAAGGCGCTGCGCATGGGGGCTCCTGGGGTGACGGGGGCTGGTGGAGTCTAGTCGGCACCTGCCAGTCGTTCACCAGCTCGGGCGTCTGCTTGGAATCGTCTCAAGTGGAGGGCTTCCCGAAGATCCTTGGGCCCCGACGATTCCGTGACCTTCGGATACTCCGAAGGCCCTTCCGCTTCATAGACTATGCGGTCCATAGATCGTCAGCAGGAGCGCAGATGGCCAACGACAAGGCAACCAAGCCGCCTCCATACGAAGGCGATGAGCTGAACATGTGCTTGGCCCGAGCCTTCGACTTCAACACGACGACTGCCATCGTCGTCAGCGGCACCTTCCCGAATCCCTGCGGGCACATGGTGCTCAAGGTCGGCGACGCTGATGGTCATTACTTCCACACGGCCGGTGGCGCCTACTCGCGCCCCAAGTTCATGCGGGAGCTGGGATTCCAGCGCTACCTGCGGGAGAACAAGAAGCGCGTCCTGTCCCGCCGCCCCGTTCCCATCACCGATCCGATCGCGGCGCAAGCCAAGCTGGATCAGCTAATGGCGACTCCCTGGCGCTGGTTGGTTCTCCCGAACAACTGCGCAAGCTTCGTCGAAGAGGTCGTACAAGCGGGCGGAAGCAACGCCGGCCTGTACTTCAACTGCCCAAGGGCGGAGGCCTTCAAATGAAGAAGGTCCTTGTCTTTGCAGCCTGGATCCTCGTGCCGCTGCTGTGCGGCATCGGCGGTATCGCGATCGCACTGTTCACGCACCCCGACGCCAACATCGATCGCGAGGGCTGGCCACTGGCATGGGCCGGTCTGGCCTTGGGGGCGCTCGCGGGCGCTGCGCTGACGTGGTGGCTTACGCGACTGCTCGGCAGCAAGCGAGGGTCCCTGCCTCAAGTCTGAGGCGGAGCTTGCGGATGTCGAGGTGTCAGCCCTGAGCAAAGCCCTGGATCGATGCACGGAGCGCGGCCCTCGCAAGGAGGCGCGTGGAATCCAGCGTCGGGAGCGATGAGTTGGCGTCGCTGATGATCAGCGGGATCTCCGTGCAGCCGAGCACCACGGCATCGCAGCCGCGATCGCGGAGCGCGTCGATGGCAAGCTGGAAGCGCTCGACAGTGCCCGCGCGGAGGGTCCCCGGGACGAGCTCGTTCATGATCAGCGCGCCGAGCTCATCGCGCCACGCGTCGGTCGGTTTGATGCCCTCGAGGCCCGCGGCGGCGAGCGCGTCGGGATAGACGTCGCTGTCGACCAGCCATTTCGTCCCCAGGATGCCGATGCGTCGGAAGCCCCGTGCCCGCGCCTCATCGGCCACCACGCGCGCGATGTGCAGCCAGGGCAATGGGGAATGGGGCTCGACCAGGTCGAAGGCCTGATGAATCGTGTTGTCCGGGCAGAGCAGCAACTGCGCCCCCGCCGCCTTCAGCTTGTGGGCGGAGGCCAGCATCAAGGCCGCGACCGTGGCGCGATCGCCCTGCTCCAAGGCCTCGACGTAGAGATGCAGCGAAGGGGTGTGCATGCTGATCTCGGGATGGGCGTGCGGGCCCATCAGGGCCGGAGCCTCCGCGAAGATCGTCCGGTAGCAGAGCGCGGCGCCTTCGGCGGAGCAGCCCACCAGGCCGAGGTGGAGCGGTGATCGGCGATCCGATGCCGGTGTCGTGTTCATCTTCTGCATCTCCTGGATGTCATGACCTCGCCTTGAACGCGGCCAGATCATTCGCTTTGAACGCCGCGGCGATCCGTTCCGCCAGCGCCTTGATCCTTGCGCTCGACTCGGAGCCCTTCGGCAGGTCTCCCACCGCCAGCTCAGCCAGATTCCCATCACACTGCGCCGAGTACACGCACGCCCTCAACATCCGCAGGTCCTGGCGACCGCCCTCGGCTGGCGCCGTGGCCAGCAGCGCCCCCAGCTCCATTGCCCGATGGAATTCTTCCGTCGACAGACCGCCCTGCAGCCGTCCATCGAAGTAGCCGAACGAACCGTCCGGTGATGCCAGTTCGCCCCAGGCATCCCACAGCATCCCCTGCTCCACGAGCGAGGCGATCATCCTGGTCACGTCATCCGGCGTCGCCATCACCCGGGCGGGCAATTGATGCAGCTTCTGGTAGGCCACGCCGAAGGCGTCATCCGGCAAGGGCTGACCAATCTCCCGGTCGTCGACGAACGGACGACAACGCGCGGCGACCGCTTGCGACGCCGCCGTCCGGCTGGCCAGCACCGCTGGCGACAGGCCTTCATCACTCACCGGCATGCCCCGCCCGCGGGGCGCCGACTGCACCCCCTGTGCGAAGGGCAGCACCGCGATCGTCATTCCATAGGCCATGTGGCAGGTGGCGACCAATCGAGAGACGACCGCGAAGCTCCCCGGCCCCTTCTGATGTCGATACTTCACTGCCAAGGCGTAGGGATCCGAGCTCGACATCGCTGCCGCGAACAGCGCCGCGGGCGCCTGTCCCTTCTCGAGCTTGGTACCCGTCGGCGCCGACGCTGGCGTTGGCTCGGCCCCGCCGAGCGGCTCGGCCCTGGACGCCGCGGACACGGTGTCAGGTCTTGCCGAGAGCTGGACACCCGAATCAATCACGCTCCGCGCACGCCAAGCGTAGAGCCCCGCCACAACACCCAGCGCCAATGCAACGGCGATCACGACAGACGATGGCTTCTTGAAGTTCATTCCGGCGGGTGCGATGAGGGGGCTGAAGCATCGCACCTTTTTCCGATCAAGCGGGCAGCAAGCGGCCGTCGCGATCGGCCCTGTCCCGCCCAAATGCAAATGGGCCGACATCGTCGGCCCATTCACTGGTCAGGCGGCTTTCGCCTTCCTCGTCTCCGGCAGGAACGCCGTCGCCACCCCGAGCAGGGGCAGGAACGAGGTCAGACCGTAGACCCACACGATGCCGTGCACGTCGGCCAGGTGACCCAGTCCCGCCGCGCCGATGCCGCTGATGCCGAACATCAGTCCGAACATCAGGCCCGACACCATGCCCACCCGGCCCGGCACCGCCTCCTGCGCGTACACGACCAGCGCCGCAAAGGCCGACGACATCACCAGACCGATCGCGATCGCCAGGATCGCCGTCCAGGCCAGGCCCACGTAGGGCAGCGCCAGCGCGAACGGCGCCACGCCCAGGAAGGACACCCAGATCACCGCCTTGCGACCGATCCGGTCCCCCACCGGGCCACCCGCGAAGGTGCCCGCCGCCACCGCGGCCAGGAAGATGAACAGATAGATCTGGCTCTGCTGCACCGTCAGGCCGAAACGCTGGATCAGATAGAAGGTGAAGTAGTTCGTGAACGACGCGATGTACACGAACTTCGCGAACATCAGCACCGACACGACCACCACCGCGCGGATCACCTCCGGCTTGCTCAGGCCGCGCGCGGCGTTGCTCGCCAGGCTCTTGGCCTTCGCGTGGCCGTGCTTCAGCGTCCAGCCCGTCACCCGAGACAACACGAAGATCGCCAGCGCCGCGACCAGCATGAACCACGCCACCGCGGTCTGGCCGTAGGGAATCACGATGGCCGCCGTCAGCAGCGGCCCGATCGCCGAGCCCGTGTTGCCCCCCACCTGGAAGCAGGATTGCGCCGTCCCGAAGCGGCCCCCCGACGCCATCCGCGCCACGCGCGACGCCTCCGGGTGGAAGGTGGCCGAGCCGATGCCCACCACCGCCGCGGCGAACAGCAGCATCTCGTAGGACGTCGAGAACGCCAGCAAGCCCACGCCGATGAAGGTCGCGCACATGCCCAGGGGCAGCAGGTAGGGCTTGGGATGCTTGTCCGTGTACATGCCCACCCACGGCTGGAGCAGCGACGCCGTCACCTGGTACACCAGCGCGATCCAGCCGATCTGCCCGAAGCTCAGCGCGTACTTGAGCTTCAGCATCGGATAGATCGACGGCAGCACCGCCTGGATCAGGTCGTTCAGCAGATGCGCGAACGCGGCCGCCCCGACGATGGGCAGCAGGAAGCCGTGCTGAGGGGCGGCGGCAGGCGCCGGTGGGGTCGCCGCCTGCGGGCTGGCGAGGGTCGCGGTGTCGGTGGTCATGCCAAGGAGGGGAAGTTGAAATTCGGGAGCGCCTGGGGATCCGCGAGGGAATCCTGGGAATGACCGGAATCTACGCACCTCGAGACCGTCCGTCGCCCGCCAATGCGACATGACTTGTAGACTTTGGGACATGAGGACGAACAGCGCACACCGCAAGTTCCAGGACTTCCACGATGTGGAGCGGCCGACCGTCGCGATGGAGGTCGACTACCCCTCCGGCGCGGTCACCGGTTGGCACAGCCATCCGCGCGCCCAGTTGCTGTACGCGATCGACGGCGTGATGCTGGTGGACTCCGCCGCCGGCTTCTGGGTCGTGCCGCCCAACCGCGCCCTCTGGCTGATCGCCGGCGAGCGCCACAGCGTCCGCATGGCCGGCCTGGTGAAGATGCGCACCGCCTACATCGACGCCACCCGCATCGGCGACCTGCCCGAGCAGACCTGCGTGCTCAACGTTTCCCCGCTGCTGCGCGAGCTGCTGGTCGCCGCCGTGCAGGTGCCCGTCGACTACGCGGAGCGCGGCCGCGAGGCCACGCTGATGGCGCTGCTCATCCACGAGCTGCGCCGCGCCACCACCCTGCCCTTGCACCTGCCCATGCCCGAGGACGACCGGCTCAAGACCATCTGCGACGCGCTGGCGGAGAAGCCCGCCGACGCCGCCACCGCGCAGGACTGGGCCGGTCGGCTGGGGGTGTCGTCCAAGACCGTGCACCGGCTCTTCCTGAAAGAGACCGGCATGACCTTCGCGCAATGGCGCGAGCAGGCCCGGCTGCTCTTCGCGCTGCGCCGCATCGCCGAGGGGGCCCGTGTCATCGACATCGCGCTCGATTGCGGCTATGCCAGCCAGAGCGCCTTCGCGGCCATGTTCCGGCGGCACTTCGGCGCCCCGCCGTCGAGCTTCGGGGCCAGCGCGTCGCGCGCGTGAGCGCCCGGCCGACTGGCGACGATCACCCGCGCGGCTCAGAACGCGTGCGCGATGCCCACGCCGGGCAGCGTCACGTCGCGGCCCGCGATGCGCTTGAACGCGAGGTCGGCGTAGACGGCGGTCCGCTTGGACAGCGCGTGCTGGGCGCCCAGGCCCAGCAGGGTTTCCGCCGCGCGGCCGTCGACACGCAAGCGCCCCCAGCCCGCCTTGAACGTCGTTCGCCCCAGCGCGTAGGTCGCGCCCAGCGTGAGCGCGCGCGCGGTCGATCCCTCCGACCGGGACACGTCGACCGCGCCCATCAGCGCGACCTCACCGAAAGTGCCCCGTGCGCCGGCGAAGGACACGGTGTCCCCTCGACGGTTGATCTGGCGCGCCAGCACGCCGCTGAAGCGGCCGTCGGCATAGCGCACCGCGGCCCCGCGTCCGCGCCCCTTGTCGGCCGGGTCGCGATCGATCGCGCCGCTCAGGTGCAGCGAGAAGCCCGCCACCGGCGCCGAGTCGAAGAACACGCCGTCGTTGAGCCGGCCGTACTCCGCCGACCCGTTGTTGCCGCGCGGATCCGACGGATACAGCGTGTGCCACAGGTCCCAGGCCGGCGAGGCCACGCGGTCGTAGTTGGCCCAGGGATCGAACTCCCAGTCCAGGCTGTAGAGCGCGTCCAGCCGACGTCCGACCTGCACCGAGCCGAACGGCCCCTTCAGGCCGACCGTCGACTCGCCGTACCAGAAGGGCTTGGTCGAGGACTCGAGCCTGCCGTCGCCGCTGTCGAAGCGATGCGAGAGCGCGAACGTGGCGGACAGGCCGCCGCCCAGATCCTCGACACCGTCCAGGCGCAGCTGGCTGCGCTGGATCGGGCCGACTTGCCAGACCTTGGCGGCGTCGCGGTAGACGCCGGTGTCGAGCATGCCCGACAGGGTGATCGCGCTGGATTGGGCGAGCGCGGACGCGCTCAGGGTGGCGGCGATCGACGCGCTCGCCAATGCGGCGGCGCGCCGCACGAAGAGGTGCGACATGGGAGGTCTCCTTCTCTTGGTGAAACCGATGCCGCGCCGACGCCGCGCCCGCGGCGCGACGGCAGCCTGGGGCCCGACGGGCCGCGGCGCGAAGTCGGACGGGCTAGGCCGTCCGGCGTTGCCGGGCGCGCGTGGCGAGCCAGCAGAGCACGGAGCCCGCGACGACCATGCAGGCGCCTTGCCAGAAGCTCAGCGACAGCGGGGTCCGCAGCACCGCGGCGGCCAGGGCCGCCGAGAACACGGGGACGAAATAGGAGGCGCCCGCGAGCACCGTCATGTTGCCGCGCAGGATGCCCACGTTCCAGGCCGCGTAGCCGAAGCCCATCGCCGACGCGGCCAGCACCAGCAGGACCAGCGCGCGCAGGTCCATGGTCATGGGCGGGTTGTCGGTCAGGGCGTACTTGATCCAGAGCGTCAGCGCGGTGAGCGCGAAGAACAGGGTCACGCCGCTCTTGCCCTCGGCGATGCGGGCGGTGACGGTGCAGTAGGCGGCCCAGATCACCGCGCCGAGGAAGGCCAGGCCGTAGCTCAGCGGGTTGCTGCGCACGTTGGCCAGCATCTCGGCCAGGTTCAGGCCCTGATCGCCCCCCAGTACCCAGCACACGCCGAGGATGCCGAGGATGAAGCCGGGCACGATCAGCGCGCTGGTGCGCTGCCGGTTGAAGAGGATGGCCGCGGTGAGCGTGAAGGTCGGCCAGAGGTAGTTGACCATGCCGACCTCGATGGCCTGGCGCGCGTTGTTGGCGTAGCCGAGGGAGAGGGACAGGCAGAGCTCGTAGGCGACGAACAGCCCGCCGCCGATCCACAGATAGCGGCGCGGCATCTCGCGAAGGCGGGTGGGACCGACGGTCAGGACCAGCATCGCCGAGGCGACGGTGTAGATCAGCGCGGCACCGCCGGTGGCGCCGAAACTCTCGCTGACGCCGCGGATCAGGCCGACGACGGAGCTCCAGAGTCCGACCGCGGTCAGGCCGATCAACGTGGCTTGCTTGCTTCCAGACATCGCCGGGACTCTACCGGGGTCCGCGGGCGCGGCGGGCGAATACTGCCCCGAAAGACCCTCACCCCAGCCCTCTCCCGCAAGCGGGCGAGGGGGCAAGAGGGCTCGCTGTCCTCAACGA
>NZ_BCYP01000008.1 GCF_001598255.1 Mitsuaria chitosanitabida ATCC BAA-476 = NBRC 102408 | reverse complement strand
CTGGGGTGAGGGTCTTCAGAGGGTGGCGCTCGACAGCGCACGCTGAAGCAGCCTCCCCGGCGCCTCCCGGTACACCAGCTCCACGACCTGCTTCGCCCGCGACACCGCGACGTAGAAGCGGTGCCGCTCGTCCTCGTCGAGCCCGTCGAAGGTCTGCGTGCCGTCGAGCCTGTCCGCGCCCAGCCCCGGCACGATCACGTGCTCGAACTCCAGGCCCTTGGCCTGCTCGATCGTCGACAGCACGATCCGCTGCCGCGCGGTCCAGTCGTCCTGCCGCCGCTCCTCCTGGGCGCGGATCACGCCCAGCATCTCGGTGATGGTCAGGAAGTTCTCCCGGATGACGATGTTCTCCAGCCCCCGCACCGAATCGGCCGCGTCGCGGATCGCTTCCTCCCGCACCAGCACCTGCTCGGCCAGCCGGCCCATCTGCAGCGCCTCCAGCGCCGTGACCAGGTCCGGCACGCGGTCCGTGCTCGCGATCGTCATCGCCGTGCGGATGCGTTCCGCCCCCGGCGTGCGCGGGGTACGCGTCAGCAGGTCCTCCAGCATGAACTGCTGGAACGCGCTCACCGGCGCCCGCAGGATCTTCGCGCGAGTCTCCGGATCGTCGCCACCATCGGGGTGCGGCAGCGCGCCCCCGATGAACTCCCACGTCGCCAGCTTCGCCGCCTCGAACGAGGCCGGCGTGAACGCGTCCTGGCAGTTCACCGCCGCCGCCAGCAACAGCCGCACGAACAGCACTTCCGGCCGGCTCGTGTAGCTCGCGAAACCGGCGGTCTCGTAGTCCACGCCGCGGTTGGCCAGCTCGTACTCCAGGTCCAGCGCCGCGCTCGGGTGCCGCAGCAGCACGGCGATCTCGTTGAGCGGCGTCCTGGGGAGCTCCGCCAGCCGGCGGTCCCGCAGCGCGCGAATGTGCAGCGCCAGCTCCAGCGTGCTGTCGATGCGCAGCACCTCGATCCGCCCCGCCCGGCCCACGGGCGCCGGATACGCCTTGCGCGCGAAACCGCCCAGCAGATCGGCAATCCCCGGCCCGAAGCGCTGCGCCTGCGTCAGCGTCAAGCGCTCCGCCCGGCCGAACTCGACCTTGAACCCGTTGCGCAGGAAGTAGGCATCGGCGCCGCTCTCCGCGTGGATGACCTGGTCCACGTCGCCCACGCCGGTGAAGGGGACGTCCGGGTACTGCGCCAGCACGGCCTTCAGCACCGTGGCCATGGCCCAGTTCATGTCATGGAACTCGTCGACGAAGACCGCCTGGATCCCGCCCATGCGCAGCGGATGGTTGTCGACGCCGAAGGCGGGATCCTCGGCGCTCAGGGCGCGGGCCATGTCGTAGGTCGCGTCGCCGACGTAGCGGAAGCGCGCCTCGTTGCGATCGGCGCCGCCTTCCAGGCGCTCGGCCTCGTAGGCGCCGAAGATCGCCAGCGTCGGATACGGGAAGCCCGTGTCCTCGGCCGTCGCGGGGGTGAGCCGGAAGTCCTCGTCCTGGCGCCGCAGCACCAGGGAGCCCTTGATCCGCTCGAAGTCCTTGAGCAGCTGCTCGACGATCAGGTGGCCGGTGCCGCCGAGGGTCAGGTCCTCCCCGCGCGCCCTGGCCTGCTCGCGCGCCGTCCCGATCGCGGCGAGCACCGTCTCCCGCACCTCCTCCGGACGCGTCAGCATCGGCACCGCGACGCCTTCCATCTTGCGCAGGCGGGCGGCGCAGAACTCGTCGAAGGTGCCGATGCGCAGCCCGTCGCAGACGCTGGCGGGCGCGCCGTGGCGGCGCAGCGTGCGCCGGATGGCCTCGCAGCCGGCGCGGGTGAAGCTCAGCATCAGGATGCGCCGCGGATCCACGCCCTGCCCGATCAGACGCAGCGCGCGCAGGCACAGCACCGTCGTCTTGCCCACGCCGGCGTTGGCTTCCACGATGACCCGTCGCGCGGTGGCCTGCTCGATGCGAGCCTGCTCCTCCGTCGGCGTGAACGGGGCTTGCTTCCATGCCATGGGGGCGTCTTTCCTGTCTGCGGGGCTCGCGGTGAGCGGGCCCGCATTGTCCGCGACGACGGATCAGCCCTGGGGAATCCGGTGGCGCAGCGGCTCGCCGCGCTCGAAGGCGGTGATGCTCTCGATGGTCGTGGCCATGATCTGGCCGATGGCCTCGACGGTGAAGAAGGCCTGGTGGCCGGTCACGATCACGTTGGGGAAGGACACCAGGCGCTGGATGACGTCGTCGGTGATGATGGTCGAGGACAGGTCCTGGAAGAACAGGCTGGCCTCCTGCTCGTAGACGTCGATCGCGAGCCCGCCCAGCTGGCCCGTCTTCAGCGCCTGGGTCGCGGCCTCGGTGTCCACCAGGCCGCCGCGGCTGGTGTTGACCAGCACCACGCCCGGCTTCATCGAGGCCAGCGCCTGGGCATCGATGATGTGGCGCGTCGCCTCGGTCAGCGGGCAGTGCAGCGAGATCACGTCGGACGTCGCGATCAGCTCGGGCAACGGCACGTAGCGCGCGCCCAGCTGCTCGAACTCGGGCCGCGGGAAGGCGTCGTGGCCCAGCACCTCGCAGCCGAACCCGCGCAGGATGCGGGCGAAGATCGTGCCGATCTTGCCGGTCCCGATCACCCCCACGGTCTTGCCGTGCAGGTCGAAGCCCATCAGGCCGTCCAGCTCGAAGTTGCCGTCCCGCGTGCGGGACACGGCCCGCGCGATCTTGCGGTTCACCGCCAGCAGCAGGCCCACCGCGAACTCCGCCACCGAGTACGGCGAGTAGTCGGTCACCCGCACCACCTCGATGCCCAGCCGCGCCGCGGCCACCGCGTCCACGTGGTTGAAGCCGGTGGACCGCGTCGCGACCAGGCCGGTGCCCTGGCGCGCCAGGATCTCCATGACCGCCGCGTCGACGCTGTCGTTGACGAAGACGCAGACCGCGCGGCAGCCGGACGCCAGCGGGGCGGTCTCGGCGGTCAGGCGGTCCTGGATGAAGACCAGCTCGTGCCCGGCCTGCTCGTTCGCGCGGGTGAGCAGCGACTGGTCGTAGCGCCGTGTGCTGAAGACTGCTGTTTTCATCGTTCCCCCTGAAGGACGAGCGGGCCTCTGCCGCGAAAGGTCCCCATTACACTCGATCGCCCCCACCACCGCGCAACAAGTGACCCCATGAACTGGTTCAGTCATTTCCTGAGCGCCCAGCCCCTGCTGGCCCTGTTCCTGACCATCGCGATCGGTTACTGGCTGGGCTCGCTCAGCGTGCGCGGCTTCGCGCTCGGGTCCGGCGCGGTGCTCTTCGTGGGCCTGGCGGTCGGCGCGCTGGTGCCGACGCTGACCCTCCCGCCGCTGCTGGGCAACCTGGGCCTGATGCTCTTCCTCTACGGCGTGGGCATCGCCTACGGCGCGCAGTTCCTGCGCGGACTCAGCAGCGCGGCCGGCATGAAGGCCAACGCGGCGGCGCTGATCGCGGTGCTGGCGGCGCTGGGCCTGACGCTGGCGGCCGTCGCCTGGTGGCCGGACATGGAGCTGTCCAAGGCGCTGGGCGCCTATGCCGGCGCGGGCACCAGCACGGCGGCGCTGCAGGCGGCCATCGCGGTCTTCGGCACCGCGTCGGCGACGGGCTACTCGGTCGCCTATCCGGTCGGCGTGGCCATCCCCATCCTGATGCTGGGGCTCTACAACGCGTGGCGCAGGCCCGTGCTGGCGCAGACCCGGCCGGCGACCCTGCTCGTGGAGGAGGTCGACGTCGAGGAGTTCAGCGTGCTGGGCATGAGCATCGCCAGCATCTCCCAGACCCTGCCGACCGGCGTCACGATCGCGGCCCTGCGTCGCGGCCATCACAACCTCGGCGCGACGCCGCAGACCGAGCTCCAGCGTGGTGACGTGCTCGCGCTCACGGGGACTGACCGCGCCGCCCTGCGCCACGCCGCGCTGCGCCTCGGCCCCGCCGATCCCGGCCGCATGCTGCGCGACCGCAGCGAGCTGGACTACGGCCGCTTCTTCGTCTCCAGCCCCGCCGTCGCCGGCAAGCGCCTGTCGGAACTGACGCTGCCGCCTGAGCTCGGCGCCCGCATCCTGCACCTGCGCCGCAGCGACGTGGATCTGGCCCCGCACGAGGACCGGATCTTCGAGTTCGGCGACCGCGTGGGCGTGCTCGCGCCGCGCGAGAGCTTCGCCGCGTTGAGCAAGCTCTTCGGGGATTCGGTGCGCGGCACCGGCGAGGTCGGCTACATCGGCCTGGGCGTGGGCGTCACGCTGGGCCTGGCGCTGGGCGCCATCGTCTGGCCGCTGCCGCTGCTCGGCCGCTTCTCGCTGGGTTTCGCGGGCCTGCTGCTGGTGGCGCTGATGCTGGGCTGGCGCCGCCGCACCGGTCCGCTGCAATGGGCGATGCCGCTGTCCGCCAACCTGGTGCTGCGCAATTTCGGGCTGACCGTCTTCCTGGCGGTGGTCGGCATCTCCTCGGGCGCCACCTTCGCGGCCACCGTCGCGCACAGCGGCCTGATGTACCTGCTGCTGGGCAGCGCCATCGTCGCGACCCTGGTCGCGGTGACGCTGATCGTCGCGGTCGGGATCTTCCGGCTGCCCTTCGACACCGCGGCCGGCGTGGTCGCCGGGGCCACCGGCAACCCGGCCATCCTGGGCTTCGCCAACCGCATCGCGCCGACCGACAAGCCCGACATCGGCTACGCGATGATCTTCCCGTCCATGACGGTGGTGAAGATCCTGCTGGTCCAGGCGGTCGCGCTGTGGGGTGGCTCGACCTGACCCCAGGGACCCATCGCGCTCGCGCGGCCGCGCGGGTCGGCGCTCACCACATGCCGATGAGCTTCCACCACGCGGTGCCGACGACCGCGAAGATCGCCAGCTCGACCACGCACATCACCGCGCCGACCTTCCACCACTGGCCCATGGTCACGTAGCCGCTGCCGAAGATGATGGGCGAGGTGCCGGTCGCGTAGTGGGTCAGCGTCATCATGATCCCGGAGCCGGCCGTCATCATGAGCATGAAGGGGACGACGTAGTCGGCCGGGATCAGCTGCGCGCCGACGGTGAGGAAGGCCAGCATCATGGCGCTGATGTGGGCGGTGGTGCTCGCGAACAGGTAGTGCGAGAACACGAAGATCCCTACCAGCACCGCCGCGACGGCGGGCCAGCCCATGCCCGAGGCCTCGATGGCGTCGCGCATGTTGCCGGAGAACCAGCCGATCACGCCCAGCTTGTTGAGCTGCTCCGCCAGCATCACCAGCGCGCCGAACCACACCAGCGTGTCCCAGGCGCTCTTCTCGGAGAGCACGTCGTCCCAGTCGATGGTGCCGGTGATGATCAGCGCGAAGAGCCCGAGGAAGGCCACGACGGTGGGGTCCAGCGTGAAGGCCGGGCCGAGGAGCATCGCGGGCACGTTGGCCCACAGCAGCAGCATCAGTCCGAAGACGCCCAGCATCACGCGCTCCTTGCCGCTGAGCGGGCCCATGCGGGTCAGCTCGCCGCGGGCGAAGTCGACGGCGTTGGGCGTGGCCTTGAGCTGCGGGGGCGCCAGCGCGTAGATCACCAGCGGCATCAGCAGCAGGCACAGCAGGCCGGGCAGCAGCATGCACAGCGCCCAGGTGGTCCAGCTCAGGTGCAGCGACTGGCCGGTGGCCTTGGCGACGTAGTCCACCACCAGCGGATTGGGCGCGGTCGCGGTCAGGAACATCGCCGAGGTGATCGGATTGGCGTGGTAGTTCACCAGCGCCAGGTAGGTGCCGACCTTGCCCTGCGTGCCCTTGGCGGGGTCGGAGTCGAAGGCGCCGGCGATCGACTTCATGATCGGGTGCACGATGCCGCCGCCGCGCGCGGTGTTGCTGGGCGTGAACGGCGCCAGCACCAGCTCGCAGACGGTCAGGCCGTAGCCGATGCCCACGGTGCGCTTGCCCATCAGCGCGATGAACATCAGCCCGATGCGGTTGCCCAGCCCGGTCTTCTTCAGGCCGCGCGAGATCAGGATGGCCACGACGATCAGCCAGATCAGCGGGCTGGAGAAGCTGCTGAGCGCGTCGGCGATCGCGCCCTTGGACGACCCCGAGGTCACCTGCGTCAGCGAGACGATGACGATGGCCATCATCGCCATCACGCCGATGGGCATGACCTTGAGGATGATGGCCACGATGGTGGTCAGGAAGATCGCCACCAGCCGCCAGGCTTCGGGCTTGAGCCCCTGCGGGACGGGGATCAGCAGCAGCAGGATCAGCACGCCCGTGGTGATGAGGGCGGGGGTCAGCCGGAAGGGCACGACCGACATGAAGTAGCGGTAGATCGCCGCGAGTCGCTTGAGCATCTCTGTAGTCCTCCCTGTGGATGTGCGCGGGGCACGGGGGCATCTTCGCTCACCCGCGCGGCGGGGCGACAGGCGCCGGATCAAAGGACGAGGCGGCAAGGTCGTCCGTGGCGCACGGCGGCGAGGCAACAGGCATGCCGTGCCCCGGGCCCGGATGTCCTCGCGAGACCCTGACACCGCCCTCGGGCGGTGTCAGCACTTTGCCGACACGCACAGGCGCCACGGGCGGACAGCGGGCGCCGGCTCTGGGCGGCATCGCGCCGGTCGCGGCTGCGGGAGACTGCCGCAAACACCCACCGAGGCCTGTCATGAAGATTCTTCTCGTCGATCCTTGCGACCTCTGGATGGCGACGCTGCGCCGCCGCCTCCAGGACGTGCCGGGCGCCACCGTGGTGGCGCAGGTCTCCCGCGAGGCCGACGCCGTCATGACGGCCACGCTGTGCCGCCCCGACGTGATCCTGTGCGACGTCGCGCTGGAGAAGGGCTCGGGCCTCTCGGTCGTGCGCCACCTGCGCAAGGCGGGTTTCCGTGGCGCGGCCTACGTGGTCAGCAACGCCGACGAGTGCCTGGTCGCCCACCGCTGCGCGGAGGCCGGCGTGAACGGCTTCTTCGATCGGGAGATGGAGATCGACGACCTCCTGCGCACGCTGCGGACCCTGGGCGCCACGCCGCTGACCTTCGGCCAGCCCAAGATGCGCCTCGCCGAGGCGGCCTGACCCGGCGCCCTCGCCCCACCCGCGACACCCTGGCCCCCGGAAGCGAACATGACGGTCCTCGACGCAGTCACCCCATCGCTCGCCGCCGACCTCTCTGCCGCCACCTCGCGCCGACCGCCGGCCGTGGCGCTCACCGACGGCGAGATGCTGCGCGACGAGCTGGCGGGCCTGCTCGCCAGCCCCCGCCACGACGCCGCCTGGCTGTCCCGCCTCCAGGGCGCGGTCACCGAGCTCGAGACCCTGATGGCGGGCAATCCGGACGAGTTGCTCTACTTCCTCATCCACGCCTGTTCCCAGCACACGGCGCAATACAGCGCGACGCACGCGATGATCTGCGCCGTCGTCGCCGGTCTGGTGGTGCGGCGCTGTGACTGGCCGGCCGAGCAGGGCCGCGCGCTCACGCTCGCCGCGATCACGATGAACCTCAGCATGACCGAGCTCCAGGACCGGCTGGCCGACCAGGCCGACGCGCCGTCCGACGAGGAGCGCGCGCTCATCCGCGACCATGCGCAGGAAAGCGCCCGCCTGCTGCGCGCGGCCGGCGTCCGGGACGAACTGGCGCTGGCCATCGTCGAGGGCCACCACACCCGCAGCCACAGCGCGGAACTCGAATCGCTGGATCCGGCGGGCAAGCTCAGCGAGGTGCTGCGCCGCATCGACGTCTACACCGCCAAGCTCAGCCGCCGCCGGCAGCGCCCCGCGTCCACGCCCGCCCTGGCGGCGCGCGACGCGCTCATGGACGAACAGGGCCGCCCCGACTCGCTGGGCATGGTGCTGCTGCGCGTGCTGGGGCTGTATCCGCCGGGATCCTGGGTCGAGCTGGTCAACGGCGACACGGGCCTGGTCATCGGGCGCGGCGAGCGCGCCCACACCCCGCAAGTCGCGGCGGTGCGCCGCGTGGACGGCGGCATCTATCCGCAGCCGGTGCTGCGCGACACCACGCTGCGCGGCTTCGCCGTCACCCATGGCCTGCGCCACTCGGACATGCGGATCTCCCTGAATCACGCGAAGGTGGTGGCCTGCGGGGCTTGAGGCTGCGATATTCGCGGCTTCGCGCATCTCCCCGCCTCCATGCCCAACACCCGCCTGCCGTCCCTGAGGTTCCTGATCGGCTTCGAGGCCGCCGCCCGCCTCGGCAACTACTCGCGCGCCGCCGACGAGCTCTGTCTCTCCCAATCGGCGATCAGCCACCAGATCGCGCAGCTCGAGCAGCACGTGGGTCAGCCGCTGTTCCGTCGCCAGGGACGCGGCGTCGAGCTGACCGTCGCCGGCCGGCTGCTCTTCGAGAGCGTCGGCAAGTCGCTGGACCAGATCCGCGGCGGCCTGGCCCGCATCGAGACCTACATGGACGAGCACCTGGTGACGGTGGTCTGTCCGGCACCGATCGCCCACGGCTGGCTGCAGCCGCGGCTGGACCTGCTGCACCGGGCGCATCCGCGGCTGGTGCCCATCGTGTCGGTCGACGAGACGGCCCGCTACATCGACGAGCTGGACGTGGACATCGCGATCACGCGGGAGCCGCTCAAGCAGCAGGGCGTGCACGAGGTGCCGCTGCTGGACGACGCGCTGATCGCCGTCGCCGCGCCCGCGCTCGCGGCCCGGCTGCCAGCCAGCAAGCCCGAGGTCCATGGGGAGCGCGCCGGCCTGCTCTGCCTGGAGGACGACCTGACCAGCGAGGACATCGGGCCGTTCATCCGCGAGCATTTCGCCGGCCTGCCGCGCCGCGCGATCTACGACGACCCGCGTCTGCTGCTGGATGCCTGCCTGCGCGGCCGCGGCGTCGCGCTGCTGTCGCGCCTGATGGCGGACGACGCGCTGCGGGAGGGGTCGCTCAAGCGGCTCAAGGCCTATCCCGCGCGGCCCGCGGGCCGGCTGTGGATCTCCCGCATCGAGGGCGAGCCGCGGATGCCGCTGGTCAAGGACGTGTTCGACGGTCTGCTGGCCTACGCCGCCGCCTCGAGCTGACTCCCGAGCACGGCGTGTTCGGCGCCGATATGAGCGCTATCGATCAATCCAGGCCAGAAACATCAGTTTTTCTGCAGGAACAAGCCGGAAAGAATCCGGCCTTCTCAGCAGAAACCCTGACATGACCACCCGACGCGCCCTGCTCTCCCTGTCCGCCCTCGGCCTGATGACCGCCAGCCTTTCCGCCTGCGGCGGCGGTGGTGGCGAGGCGGCTCCCGGCCCCGCGCCCACGCCGGCGCCGCCACCGCCGCCCGCCCCCGACGCCTGGCGCATGCCCGATGAGGGCGGCCCGCAGCGCGCCGTCTGGATGGCCTTCGCGGCGAGCCCCACGGTCTGGAAGGCCTCCCAGATCGAGCCGGTGCGCCAGGCGCTGGCGCGCATCGCCAACGCGATCGGCCAGCACGTGCCGGTCAAGATGCTGGTCGGGCCCGACGACCTCGACCGTGCCCGGCAGCTCTGCGGCCCGCAGGTCACCCTGATCGAGCACGCCATCGATGACCTCTGGATGCGCGACACCGGCTGCGTGTTCGTGCGCAACGGCCGCGGCGAACGCGCGGCGGTCAGCTTCAACTTCAATGGTTGGGGTGGCAAGCAGACCCACGCCCGGGATGCCACCGTGGCGGCCCGCATGGCCGAGCTCGGCGGCGTGCCGCTGCTGCGCAGCCGGCTGGTGCTGGAGGGCGGCGGCATCGAGGTCGACGGCGAAGGCACCGCCATCATCACGGAGAGCTGCGTCCTGAACACCAACCGCAACCCCGGCGTCAGCAAGGCCGACGCGGAGCAGGAGCTGCGACGGGTGCTCGGCATCGAGAAGGTGATCTGGCTGCCCGGCATCGTCGGCAAGGACATCACCGACGGCCACACCGACTTCTATGCGCGCTTCCTGAAGCCCGGCGTGGTCGCGGCGGCGCTCGAGGTGGACGAGTCCAGCTTCGATCACGCCGTGACCCGCCGTCACCTGGAGATCCTGGCGCAGGCCAGCGACGCGCGCGGCCGGCCCCTGCGCATCGTTCAGCTGGCGACGCCGCGCCAACTGCGGCCCACGCACGCGAGCAAGGGCTTCGCGGCCGGCTACGTCAACTTCCTGCTGACGGAGCGCGCGCTGTTCCTGCCCGAGTTCGGCGATGCCGACGCCGATCGCGCGGCGCGCGAGGCGCTCGCCGCCGAACTGCCCGGGCGCGTGATGGTGAGCCTGGACATCGACGTCATCGCCGCGGGCGGCGGTGGCATCCATTGCACGACCCAGCAGGAGCCGGCCTAATCGTGCGACAGCAAGGAGCCCTCATGGATCTCGGTCCCTCCTCCCGCCGCCTCGCGCTGAGGCGTCTCGGCCTGATCGGCGGCCTGGCCCTCGCCCCGGGGATGTCGGTGCTCGCGGGGACGGGCGCTCGCGCCGAGGCCGCCGACGCCGCGGGCTGGCGCATGCCGGACGAGGCCGAGCGCCACGCAGCCACCTGGATGTCCTTCGGCCCCTCGGAGGACGTCTGGGGCCGCGCCCTGCTGCGGCCGGTGCGCGAGCACCTCGCCGGCATCGCGCGCGCCATCGCGGCCTTCGAGCCGGTGCGCCTGTTCGCCCGCGAGGAGGACGTGGCGCTGGCCCGCCGCCTGTGCGGCGCCGGCGTCGAGGTGCTGGCGCAGCCCGTGGACGACCTCTGGATGCGCGACACCGGGCCGGTGTTCGTTCGGGACCGACGCGGCCGGATGGCCGGCGTCGACTTCAACTTCAATGGTTGGGGCGGCAAGCAGGTCCACGCGCACGACGCCGAGGTGGCGGCCGCGGTCGCGGACGAGGTCGGCGTGACGCGGCTGGAGAGCACGCTGGTGCTGGAGGGCGGCGGCATCGAGGTCGACGGCCAGGGGACGGCGATCATCACCGAGAGCTGCGTGCTGAACGCCAACCGCAACCCTGGGGTCGGCAAGGCCGAGGCCGAGCAGGAGCTGCGGCGCCTGCTGGGCATCGAGAAGGTGATCTGGCTGCCCGGCATCGCGGGCAAGGACATCACCGACGGCCACACCGACTTCTACGCGCGCTTCACCCAGCCGGGCACGGTGGTGGCCGGGTCGGACGAGGATCCCGCGTCCTACGACCATCCGGTGACGCGCCGCCATCTGGAGATCCTGCGCGGCGCGATCGATGCGCGCGGACGCCGGCTGAAGGTCATCGTGCTGCCGGGCCCTGGCAGCGTGCGGCCGGCCTTCGAGCGCCCCGAGTTCGCGGCCGGCTACATCAACTTCTATGTCTGCAACGGCGCCGTCATCGCGCCGCAGTTCGGGGACACGCGATCGGACGCGAATGCGCGCGCGATCCTGCGCGAGCAGTTCCCGGGCCGGGAGATCGTGCAGCTCGACATCGACGCCATCGCCGCGGGTGGCGGCGGGATACATTGCACGACGCAGCAGCAGCCGGCCTGACGCGCCATCGACGCGGGCCGGCTGGTCATCCGGCTGTCCATCGACGACGGGGAGTCCTCATGATTCGCTTGATCCTGGCAGCCGCCCTCGCGGCGGTCTTCAGCGGCGCGACGACGGCGCAGACCGTGCATCCGAGCATCCCGGATGCCGACTTGCCCAAACTCATCGCGGCGCTCGACCAGAAGCACTTCGACGCGTTCAACCATTGCGACACGGACACGCTCGTCGCGCTCTACGCGCCGGACGTCGAGTTCTTCCACGACCTGAACGGACGCGTGATGAACCGCGATCAGTTCATTCAAGCGGTCAAGAAGAACATCTGCGGCAAGGTGCAACGCCGCGCGCTGCCGGACACGATCGAGGTCTATCCGATGGCCAAGGTCGGAGCGCTGGAGATCGGTCAGCACTGCTTCGCCGAGGTCGGCAAGTCCGATTGCATCCAGCGCGGCCGATACACCATTCTCTGGCGCTTCGACGGCACCGACTGGCGGATCTCCAAGGTCTTCAGTTATGACCATCGGCCGATGGCGGGCGGGTGAACGCGCAGGGCGTCCGGCTGGCGGACCTGCCGGACCGGCCGGACCGGCCAACAAAAAGCGCCTAGGTGCTCGGGGCACTTAGGCGCTTTGGAGGTCATGACGCGTCATGACCTGAAGAGATGGTGGAGCCGGCGGGAATTGAACCCGCGTCCGCAAGCCTTCGCCGGGCAGTTCTACATGCTTAGCTTTCTGGTTTGGTTCTCGTCCGGCCCGTCGCGCAGAAGCACGCTACCGGCCAGACCAGCACCCTAAATCTCGCCGTCACCCAAGGTGCACGAATGACAGCCAGCCAATGTGAATAACCTCTCTGTGTCAGGACTTGCGTCCCGTCACCCGGCCCATCGGCCAACCGGTGAGAGGTCCGCGGGGTTTAAGCCGCGAGAGCGTACGTTTGATCGTTCGCAGTTGGTTTGTTCCAGATGGATTTACGAGGTGCCTGGCCCTCGGCATGCCCTACTCCGACTCCGTACCCACGTCGAAACCAGGTCGGCCCCAGAGAGAGAAGTCTCAGATTATGCCAGCGCGCCCGACTTCAAGACCTCGACGGCGGCATTTTTGTTCCGCAACCAATCGACCAGTTGCGCGGGCGTGTCGATGACGACGTCCGCGCCCCACGCGTCGATCGGCTCGCCCTGCCCGAGGTAGCCCCAGCGCACCGCCACGGTCGGCATGCCCGCCGCGCGGCCAGCCAGGATGTCGCGGGCATCATCGCCCACGTACACGCACTCGGCGGCAGACACGCCAGCCCGGCGCGCAGCTTCGAGCAGCGGTTCGGGCCGCGGCTTGGAGAACGGCGTGGTGTCGCCGCCCACGACCGCGGCAGCCCGCGCCGCCCAGCCCAGGCCCTGCGCCAGCGGCAAGGCGAAGCGCTCCGACTTGTTGGTCACGATGCCCCAGCTGAACCCGTCCGCGCGCAGCGTCTCGAGCATGGCCTCGACATCGTCGAAGGGTCGCGTCGCGCGCAGCAGGCGTTGCTCGTAGCGATCGAAGAACTCGTCGCGCAAGGCGGGGAACGCGGTCTCCATCGGCCCCACGTTGAAGGCGATGCCCATCATCCCGCGCGCGCCGGCGCCCACCATGGGCCGCAGCCGCTCGAACGGAACCTCGGGCAACCCGCGCGCGAGCAGCATCTCGTTCGTCGCGCCGGCGAGATCCGGCGCGCTGTCGACCAGGGTTCCGTCCAGATCGAACAGCACCGCGCGAATCAGTGACGGGAGCGCCTCGGTTGTCACGGAGATCGGCGTCACAGCGGTCATGCGGGGCGCCGGCAGGCGAGTAGGTAGTTGACGTCGGTATCCGCGCCCAGCGCGTAACGCTGCGTGATCGGATTGAAGCTCAGGCCCTTGGCGCCCTGCACTTCCAGACCCGCGTCGCGGCACATCTGCGCCAGCTCGGACGGGCGGATGAAGCGCGCATATTCATGCGTGCCGGCGGGCAGCATGCGCAACAGGTATTCCGCGCCGACGATGGCCAGCAGGAAGGCCTTCGCATTGCGGTTCAGCGTGGACAGGAAGACCCAGCCGCCCGGCTTCACCAGCCGGCCCAGCGCGTTCACCACGGATGCGGGATCGGGGACGTGCTCCAGCATCTCCATGCAGGTCACGACATCGAACGATTCGGGGCGCTGCGCGGCCAGATCCTCGACCGCGATCTCCTGATAGGCGATGTGCTCGGTGCCCGCTTCCATCGCGTGCAGCTCGGCCACGCGCAGCGACTTGGTCGCCAGGTCGATACCCAGCACGTTCGCGCCCCTGCGGGCCATCGAATCGGCCAGGATGCCGCCACCGCAACCGACGTCCAGTGCCGACTTCCCCTGCAACGGGCACTGCCCGTCGATCCAGTTCAAGCGCAACGGATTGATCTGGTGCAGCGGCTTGAATTCACTTTCGGTATCCCACCAGCGGTGGGCCAGTTCGCTGAATTTCTCCAGCTCTTTTGCATCGACGTTCGCCATGGGGCGCAATGGTAGCCGAGCGCATGCCCTGGGATGCCCGATTCCCGCGATCCCGCCTGCCATCGGATCAAAGCCGTCATCGCGTCCGATGACACAGGCATGAAAAAACCCCGCGAGCCTTGCGGCTGGCGGGGTTCCGGCGAGCGCCCCGAAAGGCGCTGCGCAAGTCCGTTTACTTGACGGCGCGGGTACCGACCACTTCGATTTCGACGCGGCGGTTCTTGGCGCGGCCTTCCGCGGTCTTGTTGTCGGCGATGGGCTGCTTCTTGCCCTTGCCTTCGGTGTAGACGCGGTTCTTTTCCAGACCCTTCGACACCAGGTACGCCTTCACCGCTTCGGCGCGACGCACCGACAGCTTCTGGTTGTAGGCGTCCGTGCCGACGCTGTCGGTGTGGCCGACGGCGATGATCACTTCCAGGTTGATGTCACCGGTCTTGGAGACCAGATCATCCAGCTTGGACTTGGCTTCCGGCTTCAGGACCGACTTGTCGAAGTCGAAGAAGGCGTCAGCGGCGTAGGTGACCTTCTCGCTGGAGGCCTTCGCCACCGGGGGCGGGGGCGGGGGCGTGACAGCAGCCGGAGCGACGGGAGCCGGAGCGGCGACCGGAGCCTGGGCGACGACGGGCTTCAGCGCGCCGTCGCAGTCCTTGGCGGCCGTGGCCGGGGTCCAGAAAGCATCGCGCCAGCAGAGCTCGTTGGTGCCGTTCTTCCAAACGGTGCCGTCCGTTGCGCGCCAGTTGTCCACGGTTTGGGCCATTGCGCCCGAGGTGGCCACAGCGGCGACAGCGAAGAGCGACGCCACGCGGTTCAGTTTCTTCATGATTCTCCTCTCAAGGATAGGCCGCAGTTGCCCTGCGAAACGTCCAATGTCGGAACTAAAAACCTTAGGGGACCCAGACCAAGGGTTTCTCCTAGGGACGAACCGATTGTGCCATAGGGCAACAGGACGCCTTCATTCTCGCGGACGGCACCGCTCCTGTTCATGAACCTGTTGCGCAGGCACTACAAGCGGGCGCAATTAGAATCACCGACTTCTGCTCTCTCCCGAGGCCGGCGCTCGTGCGCGCGCGGCCTGCATGCGCATGACCCAGTTCGCCAAGGAAACCCTGCCGATCAGCCTCGAAGAGGAGATGCGCCGCAGCTACCTGGATTACGCGATGAGCGTGATCGTGGGACGCGCGCTCCCCGACGCGCGTGACGGCCTCAAGCCGGTGCATCGCCGCGTGCTGTTCGCGATGCACGAGCTGAACAACGACTGGAATCGACCGTACAAGAAGTCGGCCCGTATCGTCGGCGACGTCATCGGTAAGTACCACCCGCACGGCGACAGCGCCGTGTACGACACCATCGTGCGGATGGCGCAGGACTTCTCGCTGCGCCACATGCTGGTGGACGGCCAGGGCAATTTCGGCTCGATCGACGGCGACAACGCCGCGGCGATGCGATACACCGAAATCCGCTTGTCGAAAATCGCGCACGAAATGCTGGCCGATATCGACAAGGAAACTGTCGACTTCGGGCCGAACTACGACGGCTCGATGAAAGAGCCGCTGGTTTTGCCGACCCGCCTGCCCAGTTTGCTGGTCAACGGCAGCGCCGGTATCGCGGTCGGCATGGCGACGAATATCCCGCCGCACAACCTCAACGAGGTCGTCGACGCCTGCCTGCACTCGCTGAAGAACCCGGAGTGCACGATCGACGAGCTGATCGAGCTCATCCCGGCCCCTGACTTCCCCACCGCCGGCATCATCTACGGCCTGTCGGGCGTGCGCGAGGGCTACCGCACCGGCCGCGGCAAGGTCGTGATGCGCGCGAAGGTCCACTTCGAGGACATCGACCGCGGCCAGCGTCAGGCGATCATCGTCGACGAGATCCCGTACCAGGTGAACAAGAAGACGCTGCTGGAGCGGATCGCCGAGCTGGTGCAGGAAAAGAAGATCGAAGGCATCAGCCACATCCAGGACGAGTCCGATCGCACCGGCATGCGCATCGTGATCGAGCTCAAGCGTGGCGAGGTTCCCGAGGTCGTCCTGAACAACCTCTACAAGCAGACGCAGCTGCAGGACAGCTTCGGCATGAACATGGTGGCGCTGGTCGACGGCCAGCCCAAGCTGTGCAACCTGAAGGACCTGATCACGGTCTTCCTGGAGCACCGCCGCGAGGTCGTCACCCGCCGCACCATCTTCGAACTGCGCAAGGCCCGCGAGCGCGGCCATCTGCTCGAAGGCCTGGCCGTCGCGCTGGCCAACATCGACGACTTCATCGAGATCATCAAGCGCAGCCCCACCCCGCCGGTCGCCAAGGCCGAGCTGATGGCGCGCGCCTGGGATTCGTCGCTGGTGCGCGAGATGCTGCAGCGCGCCGAGGGCGAGGCCGCCGGCGGCCGCAACGCCTACCGTCCGGAAGGCCTGCCCGCGCAGTACGGCATGCAGGAGGACGGCCTCTACAAGCTGTCCGACGAACAGGCCGGCGAGATCCTGCAGATGCGCCTGCAGCGCCTGACCGGCCTGGAGCAGGACAAGATCGTCGGCGAGTACCGCGACGTGATGGCCCAGATCGCCGATCTGCTCGACATCCTGGCCACGCCCGCCCGCGTGACGACGATCATCGGCGAGGAACTGGTCTCGCTGAAGCAGGAGTTCGGCCAGACCAAGCTGGGCGCGCGCCGCAGCGTGATCGAGCACAACGCGCAGGAACTCGGCACCGAGGACCTGATCACCCCGACCGACATGGTGGTGACGCTCTCGCACACCGGCTACATCAAGAGCCAGGCGCTGAGCGAGTACCGCGCCCAGCGCCGCGGCGGCCGCGGCAAGCAGGCCACCGCGACCAAGGATGACGACTGGATCGACCAGCTCTTCATCGCCAACACGCACGACTGGATGCTGTGCTTCAGCAACCGCGGCCGCGTGTACTGGCTCAAGGTCTGGGAAGTGCCGCAAGGCTCGCGCAACGCGCGCGGCAAGCCCATCGTGAACATGTTCCCGCTGCAGCCGGAAGAGAAGATCAACGTCATCCTTCCGTTGACCGGCGAGTTCCGCTCGTTCCCGGAGGACCACTTCATCTTCTTCGCGACCGCGCTGGGCACCGTCAAGAAGACCTCGTTGAAGGACTTCAGCAACCCGCGCAAGGCCGGCATCATCGCGGTCGACCTGGACGACGGCGACTACCTGATCGGCGCCGCGCTGACCGACGGCCAGCACGACGTGATGCTGTTCTCCGACGGCGGCAAGGCGGTGCGCTTCGACGAGGACGACGTCCGCCCGATGGGCCGCCAGGCCCGTGGCGTGCGCGGCATGATGCTTGAGCCCGACCAGCGCCTGATCGCCATGCTGGTGGCCGAGGACGAGACGCAGAGCGTGCTGACCGCGACCGAGAACGGTTACGGCAAGCGCACCAGCATCGTCGAGTACACCCGCCACGGCCGTGGCACCAAGGGCATGATCGCCATCCAGCAGAGCGAGCGCAACGGCAAGGTCGTCGCGGCGACGCTGGTGCGCCCCGAGGACGAGATCATGCTGATCACCGATACCGGCGTGCTGGTGCGCACGCGGGTGTCCGAGATCCGCGAGCTGGGCCGCGCGACGCAGGGCGTCACGCTGATCTCGCTGGACGAGGGCGCGAAGCTCTCGGGCCTGCAGCGCATCGTCGAGAACGATGCCAATGAGACCGATCTCTCCGAACAAGCCGGCGGCGACGCCGGTCCCGATGCCGGCGACGCCGTGGGCGGCGCGGGCGACTCCACTCCCGACGTGAAGGAATGACCTTGCTGAAGACTGTTCAAGCCGGCCTTGTTGCCGCAGCCCTCCTGGCGAGCCCGATCGCCTTCGCCCAGAAGGCCGACTCGTCGCCCGCGAAGAAGGACCTGATCGCGCGCATCCTGAAGCTGCAGCAACCCGCCATCGAGGCGCTGACCATCGGCGTGCTGAGCCGCCCGGTCAACGAGCTGGCCGCCAAGGCCGCCCCGGCCCTGCGCAACGTCCCGGAGGCCAAGCGCGAAGCCGTGGCCAAGCAGATCGACGCCGACCTGCGCAAGTTCATGGACGACAACGGCCCCGGCCTGGTCGACAAGGGCAAGGTCCTGGTCCCGCAGACCATGGGCGTCGCGCTGGACGAGAAGTTCACCGAGGACGAGCTCAAGCAACTGGTCGCCTGGCTGGAATCCCCCGTCAGCAAGAAGTTCGCCGAAAGCGCGCAGGACCTGCAGACGATCTACACGAAGAAGCTGATCGACGACAACGGCAAGCAGCTGGACGAGAAGTTCACCGCGCTGCAGCAGAACGTCGCCAAGCAGCTGGGCATGGACGGCGGCCCGGCGGCCCCGGCCTCGGGCGCCAAGGCCGCCCCGAAGACCACGCCGAAGAAGTAAGCTCGTCGACGGCGGCCCAGGGCCGCCGCGCGAGTCCCGGGGCGCGCGCAGCGCGACGCAGGTCGCGTCGACCGCGCCCCGCCGGTCTTTCCCGGGGCCGCGACCGACGTCGCCGTCGAGCCCGCTCGACACGCCGCGCCGCTCCGGCCCTTGTCCGCCGCAACCCCAGAGCGCCCATGCAAGCAGTCCGTCCCTTCAACTTCTCCGCCGGCCCCGCCGCCCTCCCCCCCGAGGTGCTGACGCAGGTCGCCGAAGAGATGCTCGACTGGCACGGCTCCGGCATGGGCGTCATGGAGATGAGCCATCGCGGTCGCGAGTTCATCTCGATCTACGAGGCGGCGGAAGCCGACCTGCGCGAGTTGCTGCAGGTCCCGAAGAATTTCCGCATCCTGTTCATGCAGGGCGGCGGCCTGGGCGAGAACGCCATCGTCCCGATGAATCTCTCGGGCGGCGGCGCGGTCGACGTGGTCGTCACCGGCTCCTGGTCCAGGAAGAGCGCGGGCGAGGCCAAACGCTACGCCGACGTGCGCATCGCCGCCGACGGCGCCTCGCTGAACGCCGAGAAGCGCCACCTCGACATCCCCGACGCGGCCTCCTGGCAACTGCGCCCGGACGCGGCCTACGTCCACGTCTGCACCAACGAGACCATCGACGGCATCGAGTTCCAGTCGCTGCCCGACCTCAAGGCCCTGGGCTGCGATGCCCCGCTGGTGATCGACTTCTCGTCGCACGTGGCCTCGCGCCCGGTCGATTGGAGCAAGGTCGGCGTCGCCTTCGCCGGCGCGCAGAAGAACATCGGCCCGGCCGGCCTGACGCTGGTGATCGTGCGTGAGGACCTGCTGGGTCGCGCGCTCCCGATCTGCCCCTCGGCCTTCGACTACAAGATCGTGGCCGAGGCGGAATCGATGTTCAACACCCCGCCGACCTTCGGCATCTACGTTGCCGGGCTGGTTTTCCAATGGCTCAAGCGCTTCGAGTACGCCGGCAAGACCGGCCTCGCGGCGATCGAGCAGCGCAACATCGACAAGGCCGCCCTGCTGTATCAGGCGCTGGACGGCTCGTCGCTCTATGAGAACCGCGTGGCGGCGCATTGCCGCTCGCGGATGAACGTCCCATTCTTCCTCCGCGACGAGCGTCTGAACGACGCTTTCCTGGCCGGTGCCAAGGAGCGGGGGCTGCTGCAACTCAAAGGCCACAAGTCGGTGGGCGGCATGCGGGCATCGATCTACAACGCGATCCCGCTGGAGGGTGTGCAAGCCCTGGTGAGCTACCTGAAGGATTTCGAGAACCGACATGGCTGAAGCCGACCCGACCCCGAACCCCGACGCCGCGGCGATCCCCGCGGCGGCCGCCGATCCCGAGCTCGCCGCGCTGCGCGTGCAGATCGACGCGCTGGACAGCCAGCTGCTGTCGCTGCTGAACGAGCGCGCCCATGTGGCCGAGCAGGTCGGCGAGATCAAGCGCCGCGACGGCACCCCGTTCTTCCGTCCCGACCGCGTCGCCCAGGTCATCGCCAAGATCAAGACGGCGAACCAGGGCCCGCTCAAGGGAGAGCACGTGGCCGCCATCTGGCGCGAGATCATGTCCGCCTGCCTGGCGCTGGAATCCCCGCAGCGCGTCGCCGTGCTGGGCCCCTTCGGCACCTTCTGCGAGCAGGCCGCGATCGAGTACTTCGGCGGCGCCGCCGACCTGATCTACTGCAACAGCTTCGACGAGGTCTTCCACGCGACCGCCTCCGGCAGCGCGCAGTACGGCGTCGTCGGCGTGGAGAACATGACCGAGGGCGTGGTGACGCGCTCGCTGGACCTGTTCCTGCACACGCCCACGCACGTGGTCGGCGAGGTCAGCCTGCTGATCCGCCACAACCTGCTGCGCAAGGAGAACTCGCTCGAGGGCATCGAGGCGGTGCTGGCGCATCCGCAGGCCCTGGCGCAGTGCCAGAACTGGCTGTCCAAGCACCTGCCCAACGCCGAGCGTCGCGCGGTGTCCAGCAACGCCGAGGGCGCCCGGCTGGCCGCGCAGAACCCGGCCTACGCCGCGATCGCCAGCGAGCGCGCGGCGACGCTGTTCGGCCTGCACATCACCGCGCACGCGGTGCAGGACGAGGCCTACAACCGCACCCGCTTCGCGGTCATCACGCTGCCGCAGACCATGGCCACGCCCCCCGCGACCGGCCGGGACTGCACCAGCCTGATCGTCTCGGTGGCCAACCGCCCCGGCGCGATGCACGACCTGCTGGTCCCGCTGAAGAAGCATGGCGTGTCGATGACGCGTCTGGAGTCGCGCCCGGCCCGCACCGGCCAGTGGGAGTACTACTTCTACATCGACCTGGACGGCCACCCGTCGCAGCCGCACGTGGCCGCGGCGCTGGCGGAACTGCGCGAGCTCTGCGCGTTCTACAAGGTCATCGGTTCCTATCCATTGAAGGCTTGAAGGGCTCCCCGCGATGTTCAACCAACTCGGCGTGATCGGTTGCGGCCTGATGGGCGGCTCGTTCGCGCTGGCCATGAAGAAAGCCGGCCTGGTGCGCCGGGTGGTCGGCTACAGCAAGAGCCCGTCCACGACCGAGACGGCGCGTCGCATGGGCGTGATCGATCTGGCCGCGGAATCGGCGCTGCTGGCGGTGTCCGGCTCGGACATCGTGCTGCTGGCCGTGCCCGTCGCGGCCACCGAGTCCACGCTCAAGGCCATCCGCCACCTGGTGCGCAGCGACGTGCTGCTGATGGACGTGGGCTCGACCAAGAGCGACGTCGTCGAGGCCGCCCAGCGCGCGCTGGGCAAGCAGCTCTCGAGCTTCGTGCCCGCGCATCCGATCGCGGGCAAGGAGAGCTCGGGCGTGCAGCACGCCGACGCCGCGCTCTACCAGGGCCGCCAGGTCATCCTCACGCCCCTGGACCAGACCCGTCCCGAGCTGGTGCAGAAGGCCACCGACGTCTGGTCGGCGCTGGGCTGCCAGGTGCTCAAGATGGCCCCGCACCATCACGACGAGGCCTTCGCCGCCGTCAGCCACCTGCCCCACCTGCTGGCCTACGCCTACTTCAGCTCGGTGGCGAAGCAGCCCTCGGGGCGCGACTTCCTGAGCCTGGCCGGCCCCGGCTTCCGCGACTTCACCCGCATCGCCGCGAGCGATCCGGCCGTGTGGCGCGACATCCTGATGGCCAACAAGCAGGACCTGCTGACCCAGTCGCAGCGCTTCCGCGAGGTGCTGGACCAGCTGGAGCAGGCCATCCGCGCCGGTGACGCGCACACCCTCGAGACGATGATCCGCCAGGCCTCGGAAGGCCGCGCGCAGTGGCAGCTCGGCGGCCCGGCCGCGTCCTCGCCCAAGTCCAAGTAACCCCTTTCCCGACGGCGCGCCGCGCGCGCCCGACCGCGACATGTACAAGATCCCCTTCCTGGACCTGCCGCCCCTGCGCGGCGCCGCCGGCACCGTCCAACTGCCCGGCTCCAAGAGCATCTCCAACCGCGTGCTGCTGCTGGCGGGCCTGTCGGAGGGCGTGACCCTGGTGCACGACCTGCTGGCCTCGGACGACACCAAGGTCATGCTGGCCGCGCTGCGCGAGCTGGGTTGCGTGCTGGAGCAGCACGCCGACGGGGCACTCGCCGTGACCGGCATCGGCGGCACCTTGCGCACGCGCGAGGCCAAGCTCTTCCTGGGCAACGCCGGCACGGCGATGCGTCCGCTGACCGCCGCGCTGGCGCTGCTGGCCGCGACGCAGGGCGGCAGCTTCGAGCTCTCCGGCGTGCCCCGCATGCATGAGCGCCCGATCGGCGACCTGGTCGACGCGCTGCGCGCGCTGGGCTGCCCGATCGACTGCCTGGGCCAGGAGGGCTACCCCCCGCTGCGTCTGAGCGGCCCGTCCGCGCTGACGCTGGACGCCCCGGTGCGCGTGCGCGGCGACGTGTCCAGCCAGTTCCTGACCGCCCTGCTGCTGGCGCTGCCGCTGGTGGCCGAGAAGGACGTGGTCATCGAGGTCACCGGCGAGCTCATCTCCAAGCCCTATGTGCACATCACGCTGGAGCTGCTGGCGCGCTTCGGCGTGCAGGTCCGGCGCGACGCCGACTGGCAGCGCTTCGTCATTCCGGCCGGCAGCCGCTATCGCTCGCCGGGCGAGGTGCATGTCGAGGGCGACGCCTCGTCGGCGTCCTACTTCGTCGCGCTGGGCGCGATCGCCGCCACCGACGCCCCGATCCGCATCGAGGGCGTGGGATCGAGCTCCGTTCAAGGTGACGTGCGTTTCGTCGAGGCCGCGCAGGCCATGGGCGCGCAGGTCGAGATCAGCCCGAACTGGCTGGAGGTCCGCCGCGGCGCTTGGCCGCTCAAGGCGCTGGACCTGGACTGCAACCACATCCCGGACGCCGCGATGACGCTGGCCGTCATGGCGCTGTACGCCGACGGCCCGACGACGCTGCGCAACATCGCTTCCTGGCGCGTGAAGGAGACGGACCGCATCGCCGCCATGGCCACCGAGCTGCGCAAGCTCGGCGCCAGCGTCGAGGAAGGTCAGGACTGGCTGCGCGTGCATCCGCTCAAGGCCTGGAAGCCGGCGGCGATCCACACCTATGACGACCACCGCGTCGCAATGTGCTTCTCGCTGGCCGCGTTCAACGGCCTGCAGGAGGACCGCATCGGCGCCGCCGTGCCCGTGCGCATCCTGGACCCGCAATGCGTGGCCAAGACCTTTCCGGACTACTTCGAGACGCTGTTCGGCGTGGTCCGCGCGAATCCCGAGGACATCCCCGTCATCACCATCGACGGCCCCACCGCCTCCGGCAAGGGCACGCTGACCGACGAGGTCGCGCAGGCGCTGGGCTACGAGGTGCTGGACTCGGGTGCGCTGTATCGCGTGACCGGGCTGGCGGCCTCGCGCCATCACATCGACCTCAGCGACGGCGACGCGGTCGCGGCCATCGTGCCGACGCTGGACCTGAAGTTCGAGGGCGGCCGCGTGCTGCTGGACGAGGAGGACGTCTCCGCCGACCTGCGCCAGGAAGCCACTGGCCTGATGGCCTCCCAGGTGGGCGCCCACGGCGCGGTGCGCCGCGCGCTGCATCAGCTTCAGCTGGACTTCCGCCGCCTGCCCGGTCTGGTGGCCGACGGCCGCGACATGGGAACGGCCATCTTCCCCGAGGCGGCGCTCAAGGTCTTCCTCACCGCCAGCGCCGCCACGCGGGCCGAGCGGCGCTACAAGCAATTGATTTCCAAGGGAATTCCGGCTAATATCGAAGGCTTGCGCGCTGATCTCGAAGCGCGGGACGCACGCGACAAGGGTCGCAGCGCGTCCCCGCTGCAGGCCGCCGCGGACGCGATCGAGCTGGACAACTCGCAGCAGACCATCGGGGAATCCCGTGATCTGGTGCTGAGCTGGTGGCAGGAACGCGGCCCGTTCCAGGCCTGAAGCGCCTTCAGGTCGACACGCAAACAGGAGCGTCACCCCTCCCTCCGGACGCCAGTCCACTGGGGGTGACGTATTCGACAACCTAACCCGCAAGTCCGCTTGCAACACAAGCCTTCGCACCTCTCGGATCAGGCCGCTTGACGCATCAAGCCGCCGGACGCTCTGTGCCTGGCAAGGAAATCTCACATGTCCCAAATGGAATCTTTCGCCGCCCTCTTCGAGGAATCGCTGCAGAAGTCGAACATGCGCGCCGGCGAGGTCATCTCGGCTGAAGTCGTCCGCATCGAGCACAACTTCGTGGTCGTCAACGCCGGCCTGAAGTCCGAAGCCTACGTGCCCGTCGACGAATTCAAGAACGACCAGGGCGAAGTCGAAGTCCAAGTCGGTGATTTCATCTCGGTGGCCATCGACGCCATCGAAAACGGCTACGGCGACACCATCCTGTCGCGCGACAAGGCCAAGCGCCTGGCCTCGTGGCTGTCGCTGGAAACCGCCCTGGAATCGGGCGATTTCGTGACCGGCACCGTCTCCGGCAAGGTCAAGGGCGGCCTGACCGTCCTGGTCAACGGCATCCGCGCCTTCCTGCCCGGCTCGCTGCTGGACACCCGCCCGGTGAAGGACATGAGCCCGTTCGAGGGCAAGACCATGGAGTTCAAGGTCATCAAGCTGGACCGCAAGCGCAACAACGTTGTGCTGTCGCGTCGCGCGGTGGTCGAGGCTTCGATGGGTGAAGAGCGCGCCAAGCTGCTGGAGACGCTGACCGAAGGCGCCATCGTCAACGGCGTGGTCAAGAACATCACCGAATACGGTGCGTTCGTGGACCTGGGCGGCATCGACGGCCTGCTGCACATCACCGACATGGCCTGGCGCCGTGTCCGTCACCCGAGCGAAGTGGTGACGGTGGGTCAAGAGCTGACCGCCAAGGTCCTGAAGTTCGACGCCGAGAAGAACCGCGTCTCGCTGGGCCTGAAGCAGCTGGGCGACGACCCGTGGTTCGGCGTGTCGCGCCGCTACCCGGCCAACACCCGCCTGTTCGGCAAGGTCACGAACATCGCCGACTACGGCGCGTTCGTCGAGATCGAACCGGGCATCGAAGGCTTGGTGCACGTCTCCGAAATGGACTGGACCAACAAGAACGTGGCTCCTTCCAAGGTCGTCTCGCTGGGCGACGAAGTGGAAGTCATGGTCCTGGAGATCGACGAAGACAAGCGTCGCATCTCGCTGGGCATGAAGCAGTGCCGCGCCAACCCGTGGGAAGAGTTCGCCGAGAACGTCAAGCGCGGCGACCGCGTCAAGGGCCCGATCAAGTCGATCACCGACTTCGGCGTGTTCGTGGGCCTGGCCCAGGGCATCGACGGCCTGGTGCACCTGTCCGACCTGTCGTGGAACGAGCCGGGTGAAACCGCCGTCCGCAACTACAAGAAGGGTCAGGAAGTCGAAGCCATCGTGCTGGCCGTGGACGTCGAGCGCGAGCGCATCTCGCTGGGCATCAAGCAGCTGGACGGCGATCCGTTCTCGACCTTCGTCTCGGTCAACGACCGTGGCATGACCGTCACCGGCAAGGTCAAGACCGTCGACGCCCGTGGCGCCGAGATCGACCTGGGCGAGGACGTCACCGGCTACCTGCGCGCTTCGGAAATTGCCCGCGACCGCGTGGAAGATGCCCGCAACGTGCTGAAGGAAGGCGACGAAGTCTCCGCCGTGATCATCAACGTCGACCGCAAGTCGCGCAGCATCCAGCTGTCGATCAAGGCCAAGGACAACGCCGACGAGCAGCAAGCCATGCAGCGTCTGTCGCAGTCGAACGAGCGTGAGAACGCCGGCACGACCAGCCTGGGCGCCCTGCTGCGCGCCAAGCTGGACAACCAGAACAACGGCTGATCTTCTTGACCGTCTCGGGCGAAGCGCATCGCGCGGCGCCCGGGGCTCAAGAGAATCCCTTGTTCTGGTCGGGGACGGGCTGAGTTAGCCTGCCCCCGCAGACACGCGAAACCGCACCGACAGGCTCGCTCCGCAGCGAGCCTGTCTCTTTTCAGATGCCCACGACCATGACCCGATCCGACCTGGTGGCCCACTTGTCCGAGCGTTTCACCCAGCTCACGCAGCGAGACACCGAGTTCGCGGTCAAGACCATCCTGGACGCGATGTCCGACGCGCTGGCCCGTGGCCACCGCATCGAGATCCGCGGCTTCGGCAGTTTCTCGATCAACCGTCGCCCGCCCCGCACCGGTCGCAATCCGCGCAGCGGCGAGCAGGTCCTGATCCCCGAGAAGCTCGTGCCCCATTTCAAGAGCCCGGCAAGGCCCTGCGCGAAGCGGTCGATGCCCAGTTGCCCGTCCTGGACGACGAGGCGGCCTGATCCCCCTCCCCCGCGTCCCCGCACCGGGACAGGCGCCGAAGGCCCTGTCCGATGCCCGGGACTTCCCCTGCCCGAGCTTCCCCGAACCGGCCGTTCGTCACGCCTAGAATCGCGCCCATGCGAATCCTGGTCTGGCTCTTCCGCGCCTTCCTGTTCTTCTGCCTGTTCGCCTTCGCGCTGAACAACAGCCAGGAGGTCGTCGTGCACTGGTTCTTCGGCCAGGCCTGGCGGTCTCCGCTGGTGATCGTGGTGCTGCTGACGTTCGCGCTCGGCTGCGCCTTCGGCGTGCTGGCGATGGTGCCCGCGTGGTGGCGCCACAAGCGCGCCGCGGCCCGCTCGCTCCCGCCGGCGGACGATCTCCCCCCTCCCGCCGCTCCCGACCCCAAGATCCCCGATGGAATTTGATCTCAGCTGGCTGCTGATCGGCGTCCCCCTCGTCTTCGGCCTGGGTTGGCTCGCGTCCAAGCTGGACTCGCGCCAATGGAAACGCGAGCAGCGCGACGCCCCGCGCGCCTACTTCAAGGGCCTCAACCTGCTGCTCAACGAGCAGCAGGACAAGGCCATCGACGCCTTCATCGAGGCGGTACAGGCCGACCCCGACACCTCCGAGCTGCACTTCGCGCTGGGCAACCTGTTCCGCCGCCGTGGCGAGTACGAGCGCGCCGTGCGCGTGCACCAGCACCTGCTCTCGCGCGGTGACCTGCCCAAGAGCGAGCGCGACCGCGCGCAGTACGCGCTGGCGCAGGACTTCTTCAAGGCCGGCCTGTTCGATCGCGCCGAATCCGCCTACGAGGCCCTCAAGGGCACGGCCTTCGACCACGACGCCGCGCTGGCGTTGCTGTCGCTGTACGAGCGCTCCCGCGAGTGGGCCAAGGCGGCCGAGGTCTCCGAGCAGTTGGAGGCCAGCGGCACCGGCAGCTTCGCCGGCCGCATCGCCAACTACTGGTGCGAGCTGGCGCTGGAGGCGCAGGCCCATCAGGACGAGGCCGGCGCTCGCCGCTGGCTGGACCAGGCCCGCGAGCGCGCCCCGCAGTCCGCGCGCGCCTACGTGCTGACCGGCCAGATGCTGGCCCGCCAGGGCGATCAGGCCGCGGCGATGGCCGCCTATGGCGAGCTGCTCAAGGCCAATCCCGACGCCTTCAACCTGGTGGCCCGCGAGTACGCCCAGGCCGCGCAGGCCACCGGCACGGTGCCCCAGGCGCTGTCGCTGATCGAGGCCCAGTACCGCCGCCATCCCAGCATGGCCCTGCTGCTGGCGATCGCCCTGCTGGAGCCTGCGCCCGAGGCGCAACGCCGCCGCCTGGCCGAGCACCTGCGCGTCGAGCCGGCGTTGTCCGCCGCCACGCAGCTGTTGCAGCAGAGCCAGGCGCGCCAGCAGCCGCTCAACGACGACGAGGCCCAACTCGTCGGCACGGCGCTGCAACGCGCCGTGCGGCCGCTGCAGCGCTACCGCTGCGCCGCCTGCGGCTTCGAGTCGCAGCACTACTTCTGGCAATGTCCCGGCTGCCTGAGCTGGGACAGCTATCCCCCGCGTCACGTCGAAGAGCTCTGAAGCCGTCCCGATGAACACTCCGATGAGCTCCGCCCCCGCCTCGTCCACGACCCCGCCGCCCGCCGGCGAGCGCGTCATCCTCTGCATGAAGTGGGGGACCAAGTACGGTCCCGAGTACGTCAACCGCCTGTACGCGATGGTGCGCCGCCATCTGCGCGGCGAGTTCCGCTTCGTCTGCCTGACCGACCGCAGCGAGGGCATCCGCTCGGAAGTCCAGTGCCTGCCCATTCCGCCACTGGCCCTGCCCGAGGGCAGCCCGGACCGCGGCTGGCAGAAGCTGACCACCTTCGAGGCCGACCTGCACGGCCTGCGCGGCACCGCGCTGTTCCTGGACCTGGACGTGGTCATCGTCGACGACATGACGCCGTTCTTCGAGGTGCCGGGCGAGTTCCTGATCATTCACGACTGGAAGCGTCCCTGGCGCATCACCGGCAACTCCTCGGTCTACCGCTTCACGCTGGGCGCGCACGCCGACGTGCTGGCCAAGTTCCGGCGGGAGTTCGAGTCCATCCGCCACGAGTTCCGCAACGAGCAGGCCTATCTCTCCGACGAGATCCATCGCAAGGGCCAGCTGCAGTACTGGGACGACAGCTGGTGCGCGAGCTTCAAGTACCACTGCATCCCGCGCTGGCCGCTGAACTACGTGAAAGCGCCCTTCATCCCCAAGGGCGCGCGCATCCTGATCTTCCACGGCGTCATGAACCCGCCGGACGCGCTGGAAGGCCGCAGCAACGGCAACTGGCGCCGCCCGCTGCGGGCTCCCTGGATCGCCGATCACTGGCACGAATGAACGCCGATGCCCAGCCGGCGCGCGCGCGCATCCTGCATGTCGTGACCGGTGGATTCTCCGGTGCGACCCAGGTCGCGCTGGATCTCGTCCGCGCGGGTGCCGACGGTGGACGTTTCGACGTGATGCTCGCGCTACGGCGCAAGCGACACACGCCGATGGACCGCGTCGCGCAACTGCGCGAAGAAGGCCTTCAGGTCGCCCTGGTGCCTGGCTGGAGCCATGTCGCGACCGTCATGGCGCTGCGCGCGTTGTGCCGGCGCTGGCAACCCGACCTTCTTGTCGCCCACGGCTTCCCCGAACATCTGCTCGCACGCTGGGCTGGTCTCTGGGCCGGCGTGCCGCATCTCGTGCACGTCGAGCACAACTCGCGCGAACGCTACAGCCGTTGGCGACTCTGGCAGGCGCGCCGTCTGGCGGTGCGCAGCGACGCCATCGTGGGCTGCTCCGACGGCGTTCGTGAGAGCTTGCTCAACCTGGGCATGCCCGCCGCCCGTACCATCGCGATCCCGAATGGCATCCGGATCGCTCCGTTCGAGGCGGCGACGGCCCACCCCTTCGCATCCCGTGTTCCAGGCTTGGTCATGGCCGCGCGCTTCGCCGGCCAGAAGGATCATCTGACCTTGCTACGCGGGCTGGCCCTGCTGCGTGATCGCCATGGCATGACGCCGCCCTTGCTGCTCGCCGGCGGCGGCAGCGCACGCCATCGCGATGCGGCGGTGCGGCTCTGCCAGGAACTCGGGTTGCAGGGACAGGTCCAGTTCCTCGGCCACTGCGCCACCTTGCCGCAACTGCTGATGACCCATCGCTTCGCCGTGCTCAGCACCCACTACGAAGGAATGCCGCTTTCGCTGGTCGAAGGCATGGCCGCCGGTTGCGCGGTGCTGGGCAGTGACGTGCCGGGCGTGCGCGAGATGCTGCGCGACGGCGACACGGGCCGTCTGGTTCCCCATGAAGACCCAGGCGCCTGGGCTGAGGGGCTTGCTGCACTCCTGCGCGACACCGACGGCGCCGCCGCCATGGCTGAGCGTGGCCGGGTCGAGGCCACTTCACGCTTCCGGCACGATCAGATGCTGGCTGCCTACGAGAGCCTTTTCGAGCGATTGATCGCTACTGAACGTTCCCCGTCCATCGCTGCCTCCGGGCGCTGACCCATGTCCGAGACATTCCCGCCCGTCTTCCTCATCAATCTGCCGCGCGACGAGCAACGTCTTGCCGTGATGCGTGAACAACTCTGCGCTCTGGCAATGCCCTTCGAATGGGTCCAGGCCGTGTACGGCAAGGACCTGCCCCCCGCGGATCGCGAAGCGCTGTATGACGCGGAGAAGAACGCGGTGGACTATCCGCTGCCGATGTCGCCGGGGGAGATCGGCTGTTATGCGAGCCATCAGGAAGTCTGGCGTCGCGTGGCCACGGCCGGCGAGCGCGGTCAGCCCTTCTCGCTGGTGCTGGAGGACGACGTCGACCTCTTGCCGGCGCTGCCCGACGTGCTGCGCGCAGTGGCGGCGATGCCTGAGCGCTGGGACATGATCAAGCTGGTAGGGCGGGACAACGAGAAACTCTGGCAACGCTGGCCATTGCCCGCACCCGCTATCGGGACCGACCTTGTCCGCTATCGACGCGCACCCAGCCTGACCGGCGCCTACTTGCTCAGCGCGACGGGCGCGCGCAAGCTGTTGCGCCGACACGCGCGCTTCCATCGCCCCGTGGACGTGGATCTGCGTCACTGGTGGCTGTCGGGCCTGCGGCTCTACGGACTGTCACCCTATCCCATCGGACTGGGCGAAGAATCTTTCGTGTCCTCGATCGGTACGCGCGAGACGGCCTCCTTCCTCGGCCGCCGCTGGCGCAAGGCGCGCGGACAATGGCGCTACAACCTGTGCAACGCGTGGTTCAACCGGGCGCTCGAAGCGGCCGGGGACCCCTTCCCTGAACTCACCCACGGCGGACGCCCATGACCACTGAATACCTCATCGTCGGCGCCGGCTTCGCCGGTTCCGTCTGCGCCCGCGTGCTGGCCGACGCCGGCCACACGGTCCATCTGATCGACAAGCGCCCGCACATCGGCGGCAACGCCTACGACGAGCGCGACGCCCACGGCGTGCTGATCCACCCCTACGGACCGCACATCTTCCACACGAACGCGAAGAAGGTCTTCGAGTTCCTGTCCCGCTTCACCACGTGGCGCTTCTACGAGCACCGCGTGCTGGCCAAGGTCGGCGAGCAGCTGCTGCCCATCCCCATCAACCGCACCACGATCAACTCGCTGTACGGCCTGAGCCTGACCGAGGACGAGGTGCAGGGCTATCTGGAGACGGTGCGCGAACCCCGCGATCCGATCCAGACCAGCGAGGACGTGGTGCTGAACTCCGTCGGCCGCGACCTGTGCGAAAAGTTCTTCCGCGGCTACACCCGCAAGCAGTGGGGGCTGGACCTGTCGCAGCTGTCGGCCGGCGTCGCCGCGCGCATCCCGACGCGCAGCAATGACGACGACCGCTACTTCGCCGACACCCTGCAGTTCATGCCGGCCGACGGCTACACCGCGATGTTCGAGCGCATGCTGGACCACCCGGCCATCACCGTCCGCACCGGCGTGGACTTCAAGGACGTGCGCGGCGACTTCGCGGGCGCGCACATCATCTACTCCGGCCCGATCGACGCCTTCTTCGATCACTGCCACGGCCCGCTGCCCTACCGCAGCCTGCGCTTCGACCACCAGCACCTGGCCGACACCGCGCAGTTCCAGCCGGTGGGCACGGTCAACTACCCGAACGATCACGACTTCACCCGCATCACCGAGTTCAAGCACCTGACCGGCGAGACCCACGCGGGCACGTCCATCGTGCGCGAGTTCCCGCAGGACGAGGGCGACCCGTACTACCCGGTCCCCCGGCCCGAGAACGAGGCGCTGTACAAGAAGTACGCCGAGATGGCCGAGCGCACCGAGGGCGTGACCTTCGTCGGCCGGCTGGCGCAGTACCGCTACTACAACATGGACCAGATCGTCGCGGCCGCGCTGAAGACGGCGCAGGAGCTGGTCGACGGAGCGGCCCGGGGCTGAGGCAGGCCTCGAGCGCCCAGACCACGCACGACCCATGAGCGAGACCGACTACACCGGCGACGAGCCCCTGAAGCTCACCGCCAAGCGCCTGTGGCGCTTCATGAAACCGCACCGCTGGGGGCTGATGCTCTCGGTGGTGGCCTTCGTGCTGGTCGCGGCGACCGAGCCGCTGATCCCCAAGCTGCTGGGTTACGCGCTCGGCGAGGGCTTCCAGTCCAAGAGCGCCAGCGCCTCCTCGTCGCTGCCCGCGCTGGGCGGCGAGGCCACGCTCCCGGCCGCCACGACCTCGACGGCCGCGGCCGCGGCATCGGCCGCGGAGGCCCCTGCCGCTTCGGCCGCGTCCGGCACGGCGCGGACCGCCGCCACGGCCTCGATCGCCGGCGCCTCCGCCTCGACGGCCGCCACGCCGGCGGCGAGCGCCGCCGCGGCCGCGCCGGCCAAGCCGACCGTCGAGTACTCCTTCCCGGTGTGGATGGTGCCCATCGTGCTGATCGGCCTGTTCGGGCTGCGCGGGCTGTTCAGCTTCTGCGGCCAGTACATGCTGAACTGGACCATCTCCCGCACGGTGATGGACATCCGCGCCGCGCTGCTGCAGGTGCTGCTGAAGGCCGACGCCCGCGTCTACACCAGCCTGCAGCCGGCCACCGCCGTGACCAAGGTCGTCAACGATCCGCAGCAGGTGGTGACGCTGATCGCCGGCGCGCTGGTGACCGTGCTGCGCGACGGCCTGCCGGCGCTCGCGTTGATGGGCTACCTGTTCGTGCTGAACTGGCAGCTGACGCTGCTGTCGATGATCACGGTGCCGGGCCTGGCCTTCGTGGTCCGCAAGGTCAACAAGCGGGTGCGCAAGATGGGCTCGTGGGCCTATGACGCGCAGTTGCGTCTGGTGTCGGTGGTCGAGGACGTGACCCGAGCCTGGCGCGTCGTGCGCAGCTTCGACGCCGCCGACTACGAGCGCAAGCGCTTCGCCGAGCGCGCCCGCGAGGTCCAGCGCAGCGCGCTGAAGACCGCGGCGGCCAACGCGATGGCCCAGCCGCTGTCGCAGCTGATGGCCAGCGTCGGCATCTCCATCATCGTCAGCCTGGCGCTGCTGCAGTCGCGGCAGAACCAGACCGGCGTGGGCGAATTCGCCTCCTTCGTCACCGCGCTGCTGTTCATGAGCTCGCGGCTGCGCCACCTGAGCGACGTGATGCAGCCCATCACCAACGCGCTGGTCGTGGCGCGCGGCTGCATGGGCATGCTGGACACGCCGGCCGAGCCCGACACCGGCACCAAGGAACTGCACGGCGCGCGCGGCGACATCGCGCTGGAACGCGTCACCCTGCGCTATCCGGGCGCGAGCCGCGACGCGCTGGCGGCGCTGGACATGCGCATCCCGGCGGGCCGCACGACGGCGCTGGTGGGCAGCTCGGGCGCGGGCAAGACCTCGGTGGTCAACCTGCTGATGGGCTTCGAGCGTCCGGACGGCGGTCGCATCACGCTGGACGGCGTGGCCATCGACGAGCTGACGAAGGCCAACCTGCGCCGCCAGTTCGCGGTCGTGTCGCAGGACATCGTGCTGTTCGACGCCTCGGTGGCGGACAACATCGCCTACGCGCAGGAGCGCGACGACGCCAAGCTCGAGCAGGTGCTGCGCGCCGCGGCGCTGTGGGACTTCGTGCAGTCGCTGCCCGAGGGACTGGACAGCAGCATCGGCGCCAACGGCAGCAAGCTGTCGGGCGGTCAGCGCCAGCGTCTGGCGATCGCGCGGGCGCTCTACAAGGACGCGCCGGTGTGGATCTTCGACGAGGCGACGTCGGCGCTGGACACCGAGAGCGAGCGCGCCGTGCAACAGGCGCTGGAGCACTGGCAGGGTCGCAAGACGCTGATCGTGATCGCGCACCGGCTGTCCACGATCCGTCGCGCGGACTGCATCCAGGTGCTGGCCGATGGTCAGGTGGTCGAGAGCGGCAACCACGATGAGCTCATGGCGCGCGATGGGGCGTACGCGGGGATGGTGAAGGTCCAGCACTGAGGCTTTCCCGCGCCCTGTTGTCCACCCTGACACAAAGTCGATAAGCGGACGACATAGCCACCGGGCTCAATGGCGGACATCCCCACCGGAGTCCGCCATGCAGCCCCCTCGCCACGCCTTCCCCGCCGACCACGACGACGACCACGACCAGGGCCTGGCCCACGACCTGCGTGTCATGCAGCAGCGCCGCCGCGCGCTGGGCCTGCTGGCCGGACTGGCCGGCATCGGCGGCCTGACCTTGGTGGGCTGCGGCGGTGGCGGCTCCGAGACCGGCACCAGCACGACGAGTTCCTCGAGCTCCGGCAGCACTTCGACGGGTACGACCACCACCGCCAGCTGCAGCGTGATCCCCGAGGAGACCGCCGGCCCCTACCCCGGCGACGGCTCCAACAGCAACGGCAGCGGCATCGCCAACGCCTTGTCCCTGAGCGGCATCGTCCGCTCGGACATCCGCGGCAGCATCGGCACCGCCAGCGGCACCGCGGGCGGCGTGCCGCTGACGCTGACGCTCAAGCTGGTGAACACCAGCAGCAGCTGCGCCGATCTGTCCGGCTACGCGATCTACCTGTGGCACTGCGACCGCGAGGGCCGCTACTCGCTGTACTCCTCGAGCATCATCAACGAGAACTACCTGCGCGGCGTGCAGAGCACCGGCAGCGACGGCACGGTCACCTTCACCACCATCTTCCCGGGCTGCTACGACGGCCGCATGCCCCACATGCACTTCGAGGTCTACCGCACCGCGACGGCCGCGACCTCCTACGCCAACAAGATCAAGACCTCGCAGATCGCCTTCCCGACGGATGTCTGCACCACGGTCTACACCAGCGCCACCGGCTACGCGAGCAGCCTGACCAACTTCAACCGCATCAGCTTCGCCACCGACAACGTCTTCAGCGACGGCTACACCACCCAGTTGGCGACGCTCAGCGGCAGCGTCAGCGCGGGCTACACCGCGACGCTGACGGTCGGCATCGCCGCCTGAGCGTCACGCGGGCGCGACCCGTGGGGCCACCCGGCCGCCATCGGGCGCCGCCTGAGCGCCGGCCGGAGGACACGGCCCACGCGCCCCTCGCGATCGATCGCGAACGACCACCGGACTTTTTGAGGACACGAGGATGAAGGACGAAGCCCTGCGCGCCTGGGGCGGCGAGAGCGATCGCAACGGATGGAAGCGCCTGGGCGGCTCCGGCGGCCTGATGGGCGAGCCCGCCGACGCGATCCTGCCCGCGACGCTGACCGTGCTGCCCGGCCCCGCCGCGCGGACCTCGGACGAGGTCGCGATCCCCGCCCCGCCCTGGCCGCTGTCGTCGCCGGCCGCGGCGATGCCGCGTCCTCACGCGCGTGCGAACGCGGCGGCCTCCGACGGTGACGGTCGTGTATCGTCCGAGCCTGGGTCCGGCGCTCGGCCGGTCCCGGTCGTGGAGGAGCGCATGACGCGGTGTCTGGTGGTCGATGACGATGCGGGGATCCGCGATTCCCTGCAGGACTATCTGCACAAGTTCGGGGTGACCGTGAGCACGGCGGCCGACGGTCGCGAGATGCGCCGCCTCATGACCACGCAGGTCTTCGACGTGGTGGTGCTGGACCTGATGCTGCCCGACGAGAACGGCCTGTCCCTGTGCCAGTGGATCCAGCAGCACCACGCCAGCGTGCCGGTGATCATGCTGACCGCTCACGGCGACCCGATCAGCCGCGTGCTCGGCCTGGAGATGGGCGCCGACGACTACCTCTCCAAACCCTTCGAACCCCGCGAGCTGGTGGCCCGCATCCACGCGATCCGCCGCCGCGCGCGCCGCGGCGAGAGCGAGTCCCAGACGCGGCGCGAGTTCCGCTTCGAGGGCTGGGCCTTCGACCGGCTGCTGCGTCAGCTGGTGTCGCCGCAGCAGGTGGTGGTCCCCCTGTCCAGCGCCGAGTTCCGCATGCTGAGCGCATTGGTCGAGCGCCCCGGCCGCGTGCTCAGCCGCGAGCAGCTGATCGAGCTCACCCGCGCGCCCGGCGTCGAGGTCAACGATCGCAGCGTGGACCTGACGATCTCGCGGCTGCGGCAGAAGCTGGGCGACTCGCCCAAGGAGCCGCGCCTGATCCGCACCATGCGCGGCGAGGGCTACCTCTTCGACGCCCAGGTGCAGAGCTGATGAGCGCTGGCGATCGCGCGCGACCCGCGAGCACTTCCGGCGCCACGGGCACCGCGAGCGCCTCGTCCGGGAAATCCGCCTCGGGCGCCGCGCCGGGCGGCCTCAAGCGCGCCTGGCGCCGGCTGGGCGATGTCGTGGGACGCGTGCTCGGCGACACGCTGGCGCGGCGCATCTTCCTGACGATGTGGATCACGCTGGTGGCGGCGCAGGCGCTGGCCATCACCGTCGTGACCTGGCATCGCGACGACTTCCAGGTCGCGCACATGCCGACCGCGCCGACGCTGCCGCCCATGCCCGGCATGATGAATCGCCCCGGCCCCGGTCCGGGCGCCTTCCGCGGTCCAGGCCCGGGCCCGGGCCCCCACGCGGCCAGCGACGCCGGCGGATTCCCCGGTCCCTCCGAGATGAGCGACCCGCGCGAGATGCGCGATCTCCGGGACATGCGCGACGTGACCCTGCCCGGCGACATGACCGGTGGCGGCATGGTCGGTCCCGACTTCCGCGCGATGCGCGAGCGCGATCAGCAGGCCCGGGGACCCGGGCCGTTCCGCGGGCTCAGCACCAAGGAGCTGCTGCTGGACTACGGCATCCGGCTGCTGGTCACCGGCCTGGCCGCCTGGCTGGCCTCGCGCTGGCTGGCGCGACCGATGCGCGAGCTGGCGCGAGCCTCGCAGTCGCTGGGGCAGACCCTGCATCAGCAGGACAAGCTGCCGCTGCTGGACGAGCGCGCCGGCACGCTGGAGGTGCGCGAGACCGCGCGCGTCTTCAACGCGATGGCGCGCCAGTTGCGACGCCAGTTCAACGAGCGCGGCCTGATGGTGGCCGCGATCTCCCATGACCTGCGCACGCCGCTGACCCGCCTGCGCATGCGGCTGGAGACGCTGGACATCGACGCGTTGCAGCGCGAGCGCTCGGTCGAGGACATCCACGAGATGAATGCGCTGGTGGACGCGGTGATGGAGCTCTTCCGCGGCGACGGCCCGGCCGGCGCCGAGCCGCAGCAGGACGTCGACCTGCACGCGCTGGCGCAGGCGATGACCGACGACCTGCTCGAGCAGGGCCAGCCGGTGTTCTTCCAGGACCCGGGCGAGCCGGTGCTGGCCAGGGCCCAGCCGATGGCGCTGCGGCGCGTGGTGGGCAACCTGGTCGGGAACGCGCTGCGCTACGGTGGCCGCGCCGAGGTCAGCGTGGGCCGCGACACGGACGGCGCCTGGCTGCGCGTCGCGGACCGGGGGCCCGGCATCCCCGAGGCCCAGCTCGAGGCCGTCTTCGAGCCCTTCTTCCGGCTGGAGGACTCGCGCAACCGCCACACGGGCGGCGCGGGCCTCGGGCTCTACATCGCGCGGGAGCTCACGCTCAAGCAGCACGGCACGCTGACGCTGTCCAACCGACCCGAGGGCGGGCTGCTGGCGGAGTTGCGGCTCGGCGCCTGATCGCCGCCGCACGGCGCGGACCTCCTCGATGCGACGCCACGCTCATGCCACCGTGCACGTGGGCGAGACCTGGCCCCGATGCGCGCCAAGCTGAGGCGGTCCTCACGGGGCCCATGGTCTACTTGGCGGCTTGACCTCTCCCCGCCGATCTCCCTCGATGCCGCCGAGCCGCTCGCCCTCCCGTCCCTCGCCCTTGCCGCTGCGCGTGCTGCTCACGGTCCTGAAGACACTGCTCGTCGTGCTCCTGATGGCGGCGTTGCTCGCGGCCTGGTCCGTGCTGATCGAGCCCCGCTGGGTCGCGCGCCGCGACATCGCCGTGCAGGTGCCCGACTGGCGCGGACCGGCCGGGCTGAAAGTGGCGGTGGCCTCGGACTGGCACATCGGCCACGAGGCGCTCAAGCGCGTGATGACGATCCCGAGGGCCAACGCCATCGTCGACGAGATCAACGCCGCGCAGCCCGACGTGATCCTGCTGCCGGGCGATTTCATGTCCGGCCGTGGCGAGGACGGCACCACGCCGGAGCAGATCGCCGCGGTCCTCGGTCGGTTAAAGGCCAGGTACGGCGTCTACGCGGTGCTCGGCAATCACGACTGGTGGACCCATGGCGGCCGCTTCAACAAGTCGCTGCGCGCGGCGGGCATCACGGTGCTGCTCAACCAGGCGGTGCCGCTGCCGGGCACGCCGCTGTGGGTGGTGGGCATCGGTGACCGCGTGACCGCGCACGATCTGCCGCGGATCGCCGCGCAGCAGCTGCCCGCGGGCGCGCAGGCGCTGGTGCTGATGCACGATCCCGCCAGCGCGCGCGAGCTGCCGGCCATCCCCGGCCTGACGGTGGCCGGTCACACGCACGGCGGTCAGGTGTGGATTCCCTTCTACGGTTCCGCGGTGGCGCCGCATGGCTGGCCGCACGACCAGACGCACGGCTGGGTCGACGTGGGCCGCCAGCACGTCTACATCACCAACGGCCTGGGCGTGAGCATCTATCCGGTGCGCTTCAACATGCGGCCGGAGTGGGTGATGTTCACGATGGACGCGGCGCCTCGCTGAGGGGCGCGGACACCCGTACGTCGAGGCGTCGCTCCTCCGATCCCGGCCTGCGATGGGCGATGCGGCGGATCAGCAGGTCCTCGACGCCCACGTGGATGACCATCCGCGCGCGATGCTGAAGCCCGGTGATCCGGTGGCACCACACGTCGTCGATCAGCTGCGGCGAACGCAACCGGGGCCGCTTGAGCTCGCGGAAGGACCATCCCGTCACCTCGGGGAACAGCAGGCCGGCGATCGTGTGCGCCGCCCCGTAGGACGTACCCGTGGCACCGGCGATCGCCAGATTGAAATCGGGTTCGACCTGGGTGCTGACGTCGCCGTCCGACGCCCGCCTGTCCAGGTAGGCCTCGCCGCCACGTCGGCCCACGACAAAGCGGGTCACCATGTGCCGGAGCGGCCTGTAGGGATGCGGGCGGTCGAAGGTGAATCGGAAATCCCCGGAGGCCTCATAGGCCGTCTCGAAGACGATCACGTGGTCGCGCCCCCGACGCCGGGCTGTGACGAAGCCGCGGTCCGAGTAGTCCGGCAAGGCGCGATAGCGCGCCATCACGGCATCCATCAGTTCACGAGCGCTGGCGTAGCTGGGCATGCGGCGATCCTCCTGGCGCGACGCTGACCGCCGCGCGCGCAGCATAGCGCGACACGATTCCCGCCTCACACCGTCGGCGTCGCACCTCCGTCGATGCGGATCGTCGTCCCGGTCACGAAGTCGCTGAGCGGGCTGGCGAGGTAGACCGCGGCAGCGGCGATGTCGCGCGGCTGGCCGGAGCGGTCGACGGTCTGGCGCACGACGTGCTTCAAGACGAAGTCGCGTCCCTGGTCACGGTCCTCGGTGCCGAACTCGCGGCGCGCCGTCTCGAGGAACCACTCGTCCAGCTGCGGCGTGTAGATCAGGCCCGGCATGATGCCGTTCGAGGTCACGCCCGTGCCCGCCAGGCCCTTGGACAGGCTCAACGTCAGGTTGTTCAGCGCGGCCTTCGCGGCGCCGTAGCCAGGGAACTGCGCGTGCGGCGAGATCGCGTTACGCGACGAGATCTGGATGATCCGGCCCCAGCCGCGCTCGCGCATCGCGGGGACCAGCGCGCGGATCAGGCGCACCGGCGCGAGCGTGTTGTTCTCGAAGTTCTGCTGCCACTCGTCCAAGGGCGTGTCGAACCAGTCCGGCCGCGCCACGTTGGCGGAACCGCCGACGTTGTTGACCAGGATGTCGATGCCGTCGAAGGCGCGCGTCGCCTCGACGATCACGCGCTCCGCGTCCTCGGCCGATGTCAGGTCGCCGAGCACGGCCACCGCCTGCCCGCCCCGCGTGGCGATCTCGTCGACCACCGCCTGCGCCCGGCGCGTGTCACGTCCATGGACGACGACCCGCGCGCCCTCGGCGGCCAGCATCCTGGCGATCTCCGCGCCGATGCCGGAACTGCTCCCCGTGACCAGCGCGCGGCGCCCTTTCAACTGCATGTCCATCTGTCGTTGCTCCTGATGCAAGAGCCGTCAGCGTACGGATGCGTCGGGGTCGGAACAATCCGCGCGCGGCGCGATGCGTCATCCCGAAAATCGGGGCAATGCGCGGGCGATTGCCACGATCACCAGGGCGATTGCCGCCGATGGCGCGCGACAGCCGCCACCCGCTTTCAGCGACAGACCGTCGGACGCGTCGTGTCGCCTCCGCGATCGGCGCATCGAAAGTGACACTATTTGTCCTCGCCTGACAAAACCTGACCCCCAGCGGCGATCGCGCACCTTCGTCGATAACTCTTTGGAGTTAGGTTCATCACTCGACGCCTCCCGTGTCTGTGACTTTGCAGGCGTTCCTGCAACCAATCGCAACCGGCACGTTAACTGCTTGAAATGCGCGAAGTCCACCCGGGCTCCGCGATCGCACGCGCCCTGGTGTCCCGTTCCATCGGACCTGCAAGGGCGCCATGCGCAGCAACGTTTCCTCGACTGATCACGAGTCGGCCAGTTCTTCCTCGACCCCGCTCCTCGCGCATTTGCTGAGGACGGCCGTCGCCCTCGGCGTCGCCGGCACGCTCGCCGCATGCGGCGGCGGTGGTGGCGCCGCCGACTCGGGCGGCACGCCGCCGTCGTCGAGCACGCCTCCCGCGTCCTCGCCCGCCTCGTCGCCGGCCTCCTCGCCGGTCGGCACCGACCCCGAGCCCGAACTGCCGCCCGCCACCGGCGTGTCGACCCCGGTGCTGCCCACGGGCGGCGATGCCGCGGCGCCCTCGCTGCCGCCTTCGCTGCAACTGCCCGCCGGCCTGGACGTGAGCAGGCCCGGCGTGGCCGTCCCGGTGGTCAAGGCCACGTCCAGCGCGACCGAGAACAACGCCAACGGCCCCGAGAAGGCGGTCGACGGCAACCTGACGACGCGCTGGTCCAGCGCGCAGGACGACAAGGCCTGGATCCAGTTCGACTTCGGCGCCAAGACGCCGCTGGGCTACATGAAGCTGGTCTGGGAGAACGCCTACGGCAAGGAGTACGCGCTGCAGGTCTCCGACGACGGCCAGACCTGGTATCAGCTGCGCTACGTCGCCGGCGGCCAGGGCGGCACCGAGGAGTTCTTCAACCTGAACGCGAACGCGCGCTACCTGCGCCTGCAGGGCGTGGCCCGCGCAACGCAGTACGGCTACTCGCTGTTCGAGGTGAGCTTCACCTCCCCCGGCAGCGACAACACGCTGCCCACGCTCGCCACCTCGGCCCTGCCCTACCCGGCCGCGGGCAGCACGGTGGTCACGCCGGCCGCGCCGGCCACGCTGGAACAGGTGCAGTTCTCGCTGCCGGACGGCACGCTGGTGACGCGCTTCGGCTTCGTCGGCCGCTCGCGCCACGCGCGCGAGCGCGGCGAGGACTGGGCCGAGATCGGCTACGGCGTCAACGCCACCGTCGACGCCAACGGCAAGCCGCAGGACAAGGGCCCCGGCGCCTACCTGAACTTCATCGCCAACTACTTCAAGAACCGCACCTGGGGCGTCGAGTTCATCGACAACAGCCGCGTCGCGGGCGTCACCAAGCCCCGCATCATCGTCAACCAGTACTACCAGCAGGCCCAGCGCGGCGGCGGCCAGTCCTTCTTCCGCCGCTTCGACGATCCGGGCGTGACCGGCTACGGCTGGATGTCCCCGGGCCAACTGCTGGACAGCACCACCTACACCGACGGCTTCAAGGACCTGACCTCCTGCCCCATCGTGGCCAAGCCGCCCGAGGGCGCGCTGCGCCGCCCCGACAGCGGCTATGCCGGCGTGATCGGCGCGAACGACGGCTGCTCCGTGGTGCTGGACAACGTGCCCGGCCACCAGGACATCGCCGCCGACGCCAACGGCGTGCTGGTGCCCAACGGCGTGAACGTGCCGTCGCGCAACCTCAAAGTCGGCGACGCCATCGAGTTCACCGGATCGTTCTTCGCCAGCCGCGCGTCGATGGACGCCATCGGCGACAGCGGCAACTTCCGCTACTACACCAACGAGGTCACCTACGTCGTGGGCAGCGGGCTGCGCCCCTGGTATGGCGTGCAGCCACGCCTGCTGAACGCGCCGCTGCCGGTGGAGACGCTGCAGGGCGGCACGGGCTCGATCTCGTACGACTACGCGGACAACGCGACCTTCATGTTCCAGCAGCCCAACACGCAGATCGGGATGCAGAACATGCAGCGCTTCGTCGAGGGCCGCCGCTGGTTCCACACCAACATGTGGACGGGCGATCACAACGAGGCGGGCAACGACCGCAACACCGCCGCGGTGAAGCTGCAGGGACCGCGCTTCAACCAGACCAACTGCTTCGGCTGCCACATCAACAACGGCCGCAGCCTGGCGCCCCAGGTGATCAACCAGCGCCTGGACACCATGGCCGTGCGCACCGGCGCGGTGGGCAGCGACGGCAAGCAGCTGCCCGATCCGGTCTATGGCCTGGCGGTGCAGATGAACGCGCGCTCCGCCACCACCGGCGCGGCGCAGGACTGGGGCAACAGCGTGCGCGTGGCCGGCTTCGAGACCCGGAGCGTGACGCTGTCCGACGGCACGGTGGTGACGCTGAGCAAGCCCAAGGTCCGCTTCGACGGTCCGACGCCGGCGGTCTTCTCGCTGCGCAGCGCGCAACCGGTGATCGGCATGGGCCTGCTGGAGGCGATCTCCGACGCCGACATCCTGTCCCGCGTGCGCGGCACGCCGGACGAGGACGGCGTGAAGGGCCAGGCCAACCTGGTCTACGACCCGGACAGCGGCAGCGTGCGCGTCGGCCGCTACGGCTGGAAGGCCGCCAAGGTCAGCCTGCGCCACCAGACCGCCAACGCGCTGCTGCTGGACATGTCGGTGACCTCGCCGGTCTACCCGAACCGCGACTGCCTGGCCGGTCCGGCCAAGTGCAACCGCGGCAAGGTGGAAGCGGGCATCAGCGAGGACGACCTGCAGCTGCTCTCGCGCTACGTGGCGCAGCTGGGCGTGCCGGCGCAGCGCAGCCTCACCAGCGGCTTCCCCAAGGGCGTGACGCCGCTGCCCTACCTGGACGTGAACCCGACCCAGATCGCGGCCGGCGCCAAGCTGTTCGCGTCCATGCGTTGCACGGCCTGCCATGTGGCGGACATGAAGACCGGCGCGTCCACCGAGCTGGCCGAGATGCGCAACCAGAGCATCAAGCCCTACACCGACCTGCTGCTGCACGACATGGGCAGCGAGCTGGCCGACAACCTCGCGGAGGCGCAGGCCAGCGGCAGCCAGTGGCGCACCTCGCCGCTGTGGGGCATCGGCTACACCGAGTCCGTCGCGGGTCCCGGGGTGCGTGTCGGCTATCTGCACGACGGCCGCGCCCGCAACCTGACCGAGGCCATCGTCTGGCACGGCGGCGAGGCGGCGGCCAGCCGCCAGCGCTTCGTGAACCTGAGCGCGGCGGACCGGGCGGCCTTGCTGGCCTTCCTCAACTCGCTGTGAGGACGGACCGGGCGGGCGGACAGCGGTGAGGGCCTGGGAAGGCGTGACGGACAATCCGCCTTCTCATGCGACACGACGCCCTGCCCATCTGCTCGACTCCCACCAGGCACGCTCGCGCGCCATCGAGCCCCCGCCCGAAGACGGGTCGGACCGGGTCGCCCAGATCCGCGCCGCGGCGCCCGGCCGGGGCGCCAAGGTCATGCGCTGCGAGCGCCTGGACGGCGGCGAGCTCGGTATGCAACTGAGCCGCGTCCGCGCCATCTCCTTCGACCTGGACGACACGCTCTGGCCGTTCATGCCCTGCGTGGTGCGCGCCGAGGCGGCGCTCACCGACTGGCTGCGCACGCATGCGCCCGGCACGAGGGCGCTGCTCGCCAGCCCGACCGCGCTGCGCGACTACCGGGCCCGCGTGGACCACACGCATCCGGAGCTCCACCTCGACTTCAGCGCGCTGCGCCGCGCGTCCATCCGCGCGATGTTGTCGGACGCGGGCGAGGACCTCGCGCTCGTCGAGCCCGCCTTCGAGGTCTTCTTCGAGCAGCGCCTGACGGTGACGCTCTATCCCGACGTGCTGCCGGCCCTGACGCGCCTGAGCGCGCGCTATCCGCTGGTGGGCTTGTCCAACGGCAACGGCTGCGTCCATCGGGCGGGTGTCGCTCACCTGCTCAAGGGCAGCCTGAGCGCCGCGACGCTGGGCGTGGCGAAACCGCAAGCGCAAGCCTTCCATGCCGCCGCGGCGCTCGCGGACGTGCCGCCGTCGGCGCTGCTGCATGTCGGTGACGACTGGCGGCTGGATGTGCTCGGCGCGATCGGTGCTGGCGCGCAGGCGGCCTGGGTCATGCGGGAGCCGGGCGAAACGCCCGCCGAGGCAGGCACGACCCCGCATGCCGCGGTCAGCGACCTCACCGCCTTGTGCGCGTTGCTGGCCGTCTGATCCGCTGATCGCCGTCGACACGTCCTTTCGTGAAGCGGTTGCGCAGGGCGAGACCGCTCGCCAGCACCAGGTTCTTGACCCCGAGGATGGTGTAGACCCAGGCCTTCTGCCAGCGCGTCCGGACGACGAAGACATGGAGATGCCAGCTCGACCGCTTGCGCGCGGATCGGCCGCTGTGGATCAGCATGAACGCCTCGGGGTCCCCGACCGCCGTCTGGGCAAGGCGCTGCGCCTCGATCAGGAAGAAGGCCATCAGGTCCACCTTCGCGGCGTCGCCGATCTCGTCGCCAGGCTCCTTGCCGACCTCTGAGCAGAGCACGAAGCAGTGCCTCAGCCAGGGCAGCCGATAGCTCACCAGGACGCAGCCACGTTCTCGGTAGCCTGGAGGCTCGGACAACTGTCGATCGAACATGAGGCGGGACACGCGATGTTTCTCCAGGACGCTTGGGCGCGGCGCAGTCTGCCATGCGGCGTGGCACCTCTCCCTTCGGCACCCTGGTGACACGTTCCGCGCCAGGCGCGCCGTACAGTCGCCTGCCCCAACGCCGAGGAGCCCCGATGACCGACACCCGTTTCGACGCCCTGCACGCCACGCTGCGCGCCGAGGTCGACCAGGCGTTCCTGCCAGGCGTCTCCACGGTGCTGCTGCGCGGGCGCGAGGTGGTGGACCGCTTCTGCTACGGCGCCGCCGACCGCGAGGCCGGCATCGCGCTGCGCGAGGACCATCTCTTCCGGATGTTCTCCAGCACCAAGCTCGTGACCGCCTGCGCGGTCATGCTGCTGGTGGAGCGAGGTCGACTCGGACTGGACGACCGCGTGGACGCCTTCCTGCCCGAGCTCGCCGAGCGCCAGGTCTTGCGCCCCGGCGCCAAGGATCTGTCGGACACCGAGCCCGCCCGCTCGCCCATCACGGTGCGGCATCTGCTGACGCACACCTCGGGGCTGTCCTACGGGGTCTTCGACCCAGGGACACCGATGCACGGGGCCTACCAGCGGGCCGCCGTGCTCAGTCCCCATCGGGACCTGGCCGGCATGATGAAGGCGATCGAGCCGCTGCCGCTGTGCTTCCATCCGGGCACGCAATGGGAGTACTCGGTGTCCATGGACGTTCTCGGCCGCCTCGCGGAAGTGGTCAGCGGCGAGCGCTTCGGCGCGTTCCTGGCCCGGCACATCTTCGAGCCGCTGGACATGGTGGACACGGACTTCTGCGTGCCCCCGGACAAGCAGGACCGTCTGACGGTGCTCTACGAGGGCGCGGACCTGATGGACAACAGCAAGCCCGGCCTGCCCCGCGCCGACCACAAGCCCTATCCCGGCGCCTACCTGCGACGCATGCCGCTCGAGTCCGGCGGCGGCGGACTGGTGAGCACGCTGGAGGACTCGACGCGCTTCATCCGCAGTCTGATCCCCGGCGGACCCACGCTGCTCAAGCCGGCCACGCTGGACCTCATGTTCAGCAACCAGCTGGGGCGCGACCTGCATGTGCGCTTCCCCGATGTGCCGGACCTCCCGGGATGGCAATTCGGTTTGGGCTCGGCGGTGCGGACATCCGCAGGACCGGGCGACCCGCCCGAGGTCGCGGGGGAAGCCAGCTGGGGCGGCCTGGCGGGCACGCTGTGGTGGATCCATCCGCGACGCGGCATCGCGGCCGTGCTGCTGACCCAGCGCTATTTCGGACACTCGCATCCGTACGCGCAGCGGTTCAAGCACAAGGCGTATCAGGCGCTGCTGCGAGGCTGAGACGGGGCGAGGTGCCATCGTGCGCACCCGCCCGTCCTGGCACCGCGTGAGCCCCCCACCGCGGGCCCGCGGGCGCTACGCCCGCAGCGGCCCCGCGAGCAGCGCGTCGACGACCTGCAGCGCGCGCCGACCGCTCTCCTGCTCGGAGAGTCGCGCGCCGCGGGCGGCCATGCTCGGCGAGGTCTTGAAGCGGCCGCCGACCATCAGCGTGGGCACGGTGTTCACGTCGGCGCGTTCCTGGAGCTGATTCGCCTGCTGGCATTTCGCGGCCACGGAGAAGGACTGGCAGGCCTCCATCAGCCGCTTCGGATCGATGCCGGCTCCGGCCAGGGCGGTGGCCTGCTCCTGCGGGGTGTTCAACGACTTCCCCTGCCCCAGCAGCAGATCGAAGACGACCGGCCGCAGTTGATCCTGAACGCCGAGGGACTGGAGCGCGAAGAACAGGCGCTGATGCGCGACGACCTGCGCCCGGCCGGCGATGTGGATGCGGCGCAGCGAGACGACATCGCGACGCTGCGCGTGCCAGGCCTCGAGGACCGGATCGAAGGCCTGGCAATGGCCGCAGCCCAGCCAGAAGAACTCGACGAGCTCGATGCGACCGTCGCCGGTCGAAGGAAGGGGGGTGGCCAGCTTCTCGTAATGCTGACCCTCGACGGGTTGCCATCCCCCCGCGGACGCCGGCGCCGCGAAGGCCGGGCCCGCGACGCCGAGGGCGGTCGAGACGGCGGAAACGGACGACAGCGCGGGCAGCGCGCCCGACATCGCCAGCAGGACTCTTCGTTTCATGAGCACGCTCCCAAGATGCGGTGGCGGCGATTCTTGGGGCGCTGGCTTAGGGCGCGATTAATCCGGGATGGCGCGTTCGGGCCGGCGATGCGAAGGCACGACAGAGGCCTGTCCGGCCCCTGTCATCGCAGGGGGCCGCGGCGGGTCTGCAGCGTGTTGTTCATCAGGTCCGCGAGCTCGCGGGCCTTCATCCCGTAGGTGTCCGGCAGACCGCCCTCCACGCCCGCGAGCGCCGAGGACACACGGCGGCCCAGGGTGGTCGCGCCGGCCTCGGCCAGGTAATGCCAGCCGACGCGTTCGCTGTGCTGGACGCGGTAGATCGAGAACTCCCGGATCTGCGCCCAGCGGATGAAGTGCTTGCGGAAGAGGCTGCACACCTCGAAGCCCTCGTCGGAGAGCTCCACGTACGAGCTGCCAGGCAGCAGGCTCACGACGGCCACGATCGCGCCGAGCCCGAAGAACACGGCGCCGAAGTAGCCCATCACGGGCTCGTCGCGCGCCATCAGCAAGCCGCCGGCGACGAAGACGAGGCTCACGACCAGCAGCGCGAGCATCTTGAGCGGGCTGGCGCGAAGGCGCAGGGGCAAAGCGTTTTGACGGGTCGACATCCGGATCCTCTCTGATGTCCCGCGGATCGAAGCGTCTACGACGGCTTCTGGGGGTCCGGGGACGGGGGGATTGTCGCGGCAGGCGCGCGGACCTCGACGTCGACTCCGGGCACGTGATCCGGACAAGGCGGCCCGACTGACTTGATCGGCCACCTGTAGACACCGCCGCCCCGCGCCCTATCATCCGACCCCAGCCACGCCACGTGGCCAGCAGAGGCAATCATGAAGATCCGGCTCGGGCAGTTTCTCTTCGCCGCGGCGCTGCTCCTGGGAGGCGCCGCCTCCGCGCAGGCCCAGCAGCTCAAGGTGGGCTATGTCGACACCCAGCGCGTCATCAACGAATGCGTGCCCGGCAAGGCCGCGCAGAGCCGGCTGCAGGAGGAATTCAGCAAGCGGCGCCGGGCCCTGGACGACCAGGAAAGCGCGCTGGGCGCCGCGGCCGCGCAACTCGACAAGGACGCCCCCTCGCTGTCCGAGACGGAGAGAACCCGTCGGGGTCGAGATCTCGCGGATCAAGGCCGGGCCCTGGACCGCGCCAAACGCCAGTTCGAGGACGACCTCGAATTCCGGAAGGGTCAGGAATACGTGACCTTGAAGGAACGCGTGCAGCGGGCCATCAAGGCAGTGGCGCAGGAACGGAAGATCGACCTCGTCTTCGTGGAACACGTGGCCTTCGCCAAGGACAGCGCGGACCTCTCGGCCGTCGTCATCGACGCGGTCAACGCGCAGCGATAAGGGCGTCGACCTCAGTCCTTGTTCTTCGCCAGTCGCGCGGCGAGCTTCACCAGCGTCGGCACGCGCTTCCTGCCGTGCATCGAGCGCACCCGGACCTTGGCCGCGCCGATGTCGATCCCCACGCTGGTCACGATCAGCGGCGGGGATTCCTCCTCCCGCATGACCTCGAATTGCGCCGACAGCCCCGGCAGGCTCTTCTTCGAGAGACCGACGATCGCCACCTTGCCGCCCAGCGCCTCGAAGAGCTGCTGACCGACGCCCGGCGTGTCGTCCGCATCGAGATGGACGAAACCGTCGATGACGATCAGCTCGGGCTCCAGCTTGTGCTCGCCCAGCAGTTGCAGCACGCAGGGCAACTCCCGCAGATCGAGCGCCCCACGCACCGGCTTGCCGAACTCGGCGATGCGCGAGAAATAGGTCTTCGTCGCTTCCGGGGAATCCCAGGCGTCGAATGCCGCGGCGGCGACATTCGCCTGGGTGCCGTCGACATGGAGGGCCACTACAAGTTTCATGCGGGGATTATGGGTCGCCGGGATTCGGGGGCTCCGCGCCACTCCCCTGCTCGTCGAGATAGGTCCAGGTATCCGCGCCGTCGAACTTCCGGATGCGGACCTGCGACAGCAACTCCGGCGGGAACATCCTCAGATTGACGCCGTGATACGCCCCCTCCTGGGGATCGATCGGCTCCCAGTGGGTCGCGCACCCGCAGGTTGCGCAGCGCATGGTGCGCAGCGACTTGTCGCCCCAGGCGTAGAGGTCGAGCGCCCCTTCCTCGGCCCGGATCCGGACCGTGCCCCAATCGAAGTAGCCCCAGATGCCGGCCAGCCGCCGGCAGATCGAGCAGTTGCACTCGGTGACGCGGGACGGCAGATGCGGCAGCACCAGCTGTACCGCGCCGCAATGGCAGGACCCTTGCAGAAGTGACTCCACCTCAAGCTCCCTGGCTGAGACTGCCTCAGCCCTTCCTGGACCGCTGCAGCACGGTGACGATGACATGGCGGTCGTTGCGCACGAAGGTCGACGTCGTGTTGCCGCCGATACCCGCCATCCACGGCTGGGACGACGCGGCGTCCCAGAGCTGGTTCCATCGTGCACCGGAGGTCGGCAGATTGCCGAAAGCCAGGACCTCGCAAAGCGTCGCGCGGCACTGCACCGACATGATCTCGAACTCGCCCGAGGGGTTGGCGGCCTGGAGATACTGCTGGATGCTCTGTTCCAGGGGCACCGACCAAGCCGCGTCCCGCGTTTCCGCGGAGAGTTGCAGATGCAGTTCACCGAGGGACGGTGGACGATCGCGACGGACAGCCTGTCCCAGGACCTGGGCGTGCTCCGCGGACAAGGCGATCGGCGGGTCGCTCGCGAGCGGGAGGTTGGGTGAGCTCACCGCCGCGACTCCGACCTGAGCGGCGGGAAGCGGTGTGCTCACCGGATCGGTGGGCTTGGGAGTCGCTCGCTCGACGGAGGGGGCCAGGCCCCCGGCCGAAGGGGTGGCGGGCTCCGTCGGCGACAGCGGAAGCGTCGACGGCGCGATGGCGCTGGTGGCGCCGGCATGCGCCTGCCACGCATACCCGGCGACCGCGGTGACGGCGGCGCCGCAGACCGCGCCCAGGAGGAATGAACCAAGCTTCATGCTTCGAATGGCATGGCCGCATGCGGCGCCCATTGAATGTCCGGGAAGAGCGCGCATGTTGCCAGCTTCAAGTGCTCGAATCCGGTGCGAGGCCTGGCCTCGCCTCCGGAGTTTCCCCATCCTCGTCCTCAGGAGTCACGGGCCCCATGTCCCTCGACCACGACCCGCCACGGCTCGAAGCCTCCCCGCAGGCGCTGTCCACATTCATCCAATCGCTCGAACGCCGTCGCACCGCGGCCCTGGTCGATCGCGACATGGCGACGCTGGCATCGCTGCATGCCCCCGAGTACGAACTGATCACGCCCGGCGGCCGGGTGCTGCGCCGGGAGGAGTACTTCGCGCTGATGGCCGATGCACCGTTCTACTCGGCGTGGACGCACGGCGAGATGCAGGTGCGGCTCACCGCCGACATGGCGGTCGTGCGGTACCGGGCGCGATTGAGCTTCCCCTCGGGGAAGACGATGGACTGCTGGCATACCGACACCTACGAGCGACGCGCCTCGGGATGGATGGCGGTGTGGTCGCAGGCGACGGGGTGCTGAGCGATCAGCGCGGAGATCTCAGCGGCGCTTGAACAGCCGCGACCAGAAGGCCGCCTCGAACACGAGGCCGGCCACGCCGATGGCCTGGCTCTCGGCGACGAACCCGAGGCCGTAGAACAAGACGGCCAAGGCCAACAGGACAAGGGGAGTCCAGCGAATCATCGAGCGCTCCTTGCGAAGGGATCAGGGAACTCATCCGCGCCTCGTGCGTGCTGTCGGACTCGCCTCTTCCCTGTTCGCGGGGCAGCATAGCAGCGAAGGTTTCGAATCGCCTCTCGCTGGAGGCATCGACTGCGGGCACCCCGTGTGACCCGTCAGGTGCCGGGCATGGCATCGCTATCGCGGCAACCTCACCGCCCCATCGCAGGCGCAGAGGAACCGTTGGCAGGACACGGCATCGGCGCCCTCCGGCGGAATGACCGCGCCCGCCATGTACTCGCCGAAGAAACGATCGAGCGCGCCGACGCGCTGCAGTCCCCAGGCGGAGACGAACTGGCCCGCGACCAGCATCGAGACCATGGCGATCAGGCCCGGGATCGACGACTGCCAGCACCAGGCCAGCGCCGCGCCCACGACAAGGCCGAAGACGGTGCGTTCCAGATTGCTGCTGGCCCGCCGCCCGCCTTCATTGAGCACGAACAGCAGCACCCCTACCGCGATCGTCAAACCCGCGATCACGAGCACGATCCACGGCGCCCAGTCGCGCATCGCCGGATGGCAGTGGCCGCCGACGAGCGAGGCGGCGATCCCGCCCACGACCGCGCTGCAGCGCACGCAGAGCCGGATCGGCCCGAGATGGAAGGTGCGGTCGTACTGCGTGGGCGGATGGTGCGAGACGACCATGCTCCAACGCGGCCGGGGTGCCGGGGGCGGCATCCCTTGCTCACTCATCGCGCGTCCTCAGCGCCGGCCGATGTCGCCGCGCTTGGGCGGGCTGAGATCGGTGCTCTGGCAGATCGGGCACTTGGCCTTCGCGAACAGATAGAACGGCAGATAGAAGCAGCCGCAGAGGAAGATGAAGACCAGCCAGTTGAATTGCTTCTGCGGGGCAACGTTGCGATTGCAGAGGTTGCAGAACTGAGGTGACGACACGCGAGAGCTCCCTGTCTCTGAATGACTTCGAATCAGACGTTCGATTTGGCGCGAGTGTAGCGGCGCCTGTCACCTCAAGCGCTTGGCGAAGAAGCGCCAGATCATGGCCGTCGCGTCCGGTCCCGCGGGGTCGCTGAACGGTTGCCTGGCGGCGCCGCCGCTCCAGGCATGGGCCAGGCCGTGGATCTCGACCAGCGTCGCCGCGACGTGACCGCGGCGCTTGAAGTCGACGACGGTCATCGGATGGCGACGGCCGCGTCGCAGCTCGCGCGGCGCCGTCGCGGTCGCCCCCGCCGCCGCGGCCCACTGCCGCGCGGCTTCGCTCGCGTTGGCCGAGGCGACCACCCGGTCCTGGGTCCCTTGAATCACCAGCAGCGGGGGCCACGGCACATCGGCGTCTCGCGGCGCGATCCGCGGCGGACGACCGCCACCCCGCATCGCGCGCAGGGCCATGCTCGCGGACGAAGCCAGCCCGGGCGCGACCCCCGAGTGCATCGCGACCGCGCGGAAGCGCGTCGGATGCGCCGTCGCGAGCCAAGCCGCCATGCCCGCGCCCGCGGACAGTCCCGCGATCGCGACACGGTCACGATCGACGGGGTACAGCAGCCCCACCTGATCGACCGCCGCCAGGATCTGAGCGGCCTCGGCCTGCGCGCGTCCGGACTCGGTCTCGAACCAGTTCCAGCAACGCTGCGGATTGGCCAGGCGGCTCTGCTCCGGGTAGAGCACCAGGAAACGCTCGCGGGCCGCGACACGATTCATGCGCGTGCTGTGCGCGAAGTCGCTCGCGTCCTGTCCGCAGCCGTGCAGCATCACGACCAGCGGCACCCGCTCGTCGGCGCCGATGCCCGCGGGACGGAACAACCGGTACCGCCGCATGCCGCCACGGCCCATCGTCAGCCCGGCGATCCAGTCTCCCGGTCCGGCCGTCGGTGGCGGCGCGGGGGACGCGCGCTTCGCAAGGCGTGAGCGCGTGTCCTTCGCGGTGGGCTTTGCGGTGGCAATGGCGGCGCCGGTGGCCGCGCGCTTCGCCGTGCGTGTCGAAGCGCCCTTGATCGCGCCTGCGGTCGCGCGCAGGACGCGGTTGGCCGCGGCCTGCCACTGCCGGCTCAAGCGTCTGGAAAGCGACAAGGCGGCCGATCGCTTCGGCATGTCGACGTCGAGGGCCCGCGCGCTTGAACCTCAGCGATCCATGCGGACCTTGCCGGTCTCGCCGAGCTCGGCGGGCGGCTTGCCGGTGACAGCGGATTTCGCCATCGCGTACAGCTGCATCAGCTTCGAGGACTTCACGTCCCAGTAGCTCGCGTGGCTGATGCGGACCTGCACCAGGGCCAGGTCGGGATCGTCGATGCCCTTGGGGAACCACGCCTCCGCGGCCTTGTTCCAGAGCTGCTGGCGACGCGTCCGGTCCTCGCTGAGCCCGGCCGTCCCGGAGACCGAGACATAGGTGTCGTCGTCCCGGTCGGCGAAGGCCACGTTGACCTGCGGCGACGCGACGATGTCGCCGAAGGGATCACCGCTGCGGGACATGAAGAACCACAGCGATTCGTCCTCGTGCAGGTCCTGGTTCTGCAAGGTCATCGGCCGCGAATGCAGATGGCCGTTGCTGTGCTGCGTGGTGAGCAGCCCGATGCGGATGTCCTTGATCAGGCTCCAGAGCTTGCTGCGTCGTTCGGCGTCGGTCGGCGGATGGTCGGTCATGGGGGGCTCCTGGTGGATCCCGTCCATCGGCAAGGCGCGCTCCCAGCCGCCCCGGCGGTCGTCCGTCACGTTCGGAGGCGCGGCGAAGCGAGCGAAGACGCCACCGGTCCGCCCGTCGACGCAGCCGTCATCGACGACGCCACCTCGCGTCCACGCCGATGCGCCCGCTCCCGGTCACGCACAGCAGGAGCAAGCCTCCCGTGAGGCTGAGATTCTTGAAGAACCCGATCTCGGCCAGGAAGCGCTCGTTGCCCGACATCGCCCAGTAGTGGTGCCCGAGCAGCGCCGTCGCGACGCAATAAACGGCCATCAAGGCCGCCACCGGCCGCGTGAACAGCCCCAGCAGGATCGCCAGCCCGCCACCGACCTCGGCGGCGATCGCCACCAGGGTCGCCAGCGACGGCTGCGGCACGCCCATCTGGGTGAACAGCGTCACCGTGTCGGCGTAGCCGGTCAGCTTGTCCCAGCCGAAGATCAGGAACAGCAGCACCAGCAGCACGCGCGCGATCAGGATCACCACGTCGCGCGGCCGCGGCCGTGATCCTCCCGTCTCCCCGCCGACGTCTGTCGCGAAAGGATGCTGGCGCGCGGAAGAGGAAGGGAACGAAGCGGAGGAACTCATGTCGATGCCTTGTGAAAGCAGCGCCGGCGCGCCATGGGGCGCGCCAGGCGCGTTGCGGCAGCGAGGCTGCCGAGATTTCGATGGGGAGAAGATAGGCGGCGTCCCCTCGTCCGCGAAGCCGCGCGTCGCGCATATGGCCTCGTACGCCGCGTATGAGGGTCAGGCGTCGACTGCCGCCTCGACGGATCGCCGCGGATCGGCAACGCCCGAAGACATCGCGACCCCGATGGCCGTCGGGCTGCCCGTCGGCCCCGGGTTCGGCGCGGTCACGCGCGCGGGATCCGCCAGCGACATGGCGGGATCCTGCGCGAGCAGGTCGCAGAGGTGGTCGATGACCACGCGGATGCGCGGCGGCAGGCTGCGCTTGGAGGGATACACGGCGTAGAGCGGGAATCGCCGTGTCGGATAGGCAGGCAACAGCAGCTTCAGCCGTCCCGCGCGCAGGTCCTCGCCCACCAGCAGGTGCGAGATGTGCGCGATGCCCTGCCCCGCCAGCGCCGCCTGGTGCGCCGCCACCGCGTTGTTGGTGTGGATGCGGCCGCAGACCGGCATCGCCAGCTCGCCGCCCGCGATGCCGGGATCGTCGAACCACCAGACCTTCTCGTTGAGCCGACGGTGATAGACGATGCAATCGTGGCCCTCGAGCTCGCCCGGATGCCGGGGTTCCCCGCGGCGGTCGAGGTAGTCGGGCGAGGCCACCACATGCGCGAGCGCCCACCCGATCTGACGCGCCACCATCGAGCAGTCGCCCAACGGTCCCAGCCGGATCTCCAGATCCAGTCCGTCCTCGATCAGGTTGCTCGCACCGTCGCGCAGCACCAGATCGACGCTGAGCTCGTCATGGCGGTCCATCAGCGGCCCCAGGCGCGCGCCGAGGTACACGCCCAGCGGCACCGGCACCGCCACGCGCACCGTCCCCACGGCCTTGCCGCGCCGCGTGCCCACCGCGTGGCGCAGGGCCTCGGCCTCGTCCACCAGGCGCTGCGCGGCGCCGAGGAACTCGCGGCCTTCGTCCGTCAGCGTGACCGCCTGCGTGCTGCGCTGGACCAGCCGCGTCCCCAAATGTTCCTCCAGCGCGCTGACCTGGCGCGAGATCGCGGGCTGCGTGACGCCGCGCTCATGCGCGACAGCCGAGAAGGAGCCCGTCTGCGCGACCCGCAGGAAGGATTGGAGCGAGGCGATCAGGTCCATGGCGACAGGGCGACGGCGGCAAACGCAGGAGGCGCGGGACGCGCGGAAGCCACAGGCTAGCGCGCCATCCGCGCCCGCGCGCCGGGCGTTGGCCATAGCCCGTCCGGGGTAGCCCGCACGGCGTAGCCAGGGGGCGTAGGCCATCGGGGATTCATACACAGCCGCATAGCCGATATGAGCGCCGCCCGCATTCCACGCGGGATCCCGGATTCCTAGAGTCCGACCCAGCGACCAACGCTCAATACCTGACCTCTTCCCTCCTGACTCCCTGACATCCCGCGAGGAAACGACATGACGACGCTGATGCGCAACTACGTGAACGGTGAATGGATCACCACCGGCCGTACTTTCCCGACCCTCAATCCGGTCGACGGCAGCCATGTCGCCGACGTCTCCGAGGCCGACCAGGACACGGTCGACCGGGCCGTGAAGGCCGCGCGCGCCGCGATGGACGGCGCCTGGGGCAAGCTGACCGCCGCCGAGCGCTCGGCCCTGCTGCACAAGGTCGCCGACGGCATCGAGGCCCGCTTCGACGAGTTCCTGGAAGCCGAGGTCGCCGACACCGGTCATTCCTATCCGCATGCCCGCGCCATCGACATCCCGCGTGGCGCGGCCAACTTCCGCATCTTCGCGGACCTGATCAAGGCTTATCCCAACGAGGCCTACGAGATGGCGGCGCCCGAAGGGGGCGCCGTCCTCAACTACTCGCATCGCCGGCCGCTGGGCGTGGTCGCGGTGATCGCGCCTTGGGACCTGCCGCTGCTGCTGCTCAGCTGGAAGGTCGCCCCCGCCATGGCCGCCGGCAACGCCGTCATCGCCAAGCCGTCCGAGGAAACGCCCGCCACCGCCACGCTGCTGGCCGAGGTCATGGCCGAGGCCGGCGTGCCGCCTGGCGCCTTCAACCTGATCCACGGCTTCGGCCCCAATTCGGCGGGCGAGTTCCTGACCACCCACCCCGGCATCGACGGCATCACCTTCACCGGCGAGAGCCACACCGGCACCATCATCATGAAAGCTGCGGCGGAGCGGGTGAAGCCCGTGTCCTTCGAGCTCGGCGGCAAGAACCCGGGCATCGTCTTCGCCGATTGCGACTTCGACGCAGCGGTGGACGGCATCGCCAAGGCGGCCTTCTCCAACGGCGGCCAGATCTGCATGTGCACCGAGCGCGTCTACGTCGAGCGCCCGATCTTCGACAAGTTCGTCGCCGCGCTCAAGCGCAAGGCCGAGGCCCTGGTGCCCGGTCGGCCCGCCGATCCGGGCGTGGACATGCCGCCGATGATCTCGGCCGAGCATCGGGACAAGGTGCTGTCCTACTACCGCCTGGCCGTCGGCGAAGGCGCCACGGTGGTCACCGGCGGCGGCGTGCCCCAGTTCGGCGACGAGCGCGACGAGGGATTCTTCGTCCAGCCCACCATCTGGACCGGCCTGGGCGACACCGCCCGCATTTGCCGCGAGGAGATCTTCGGCCCCTGCTGCCACGTCGCGCCCTTCGACAGCGAGGACGAGGTCATCGCCCGCGCCAACGACACCCACTACGGCCTGTGCGCGTCGATCTGGACGCAGAACCTGGCGCGCGGCCACCGCGTCGCGCATGCGGTGCAGGCCGGCCTGGTGTGGGTCAACAGCTGGTACCTGCGGGACCTGCGCACCCCCTTCGGCGGCGTGAAGATGTCCGGCATCGGACGCGAGGGCGGCATGCACTCGCTGAACTTCTACTCCGAGCCCTCCAACATCTGCGTCAAGTTCTGAGGGGGCGCGCGATGCAAGCCCTTTCCACTCCGGCCGCCGCGCTGTGGCAGGCGGCGCGCGCCGCCGCGCCCTGCGCCCCCGTGCGCGGCCAACTCGGCGACAGCGACGTCGCCGCGGCCTACGCGGTGCAGGAAGAAATCACCCAGCGCCGCCTCGCCGAAGGCGCCCGCCTGGTGGGTCGCAAGATCGGCCTCACCGCCACGGCGGTGCAACGTCAGCTCGGCGTCGCGCAGCCCGACTACGGGATGCTCTTCGACGACATGGACGTGCCCAACGGCGGCGAGATCCCGCTCGGTCGCCTGATCCAGCCCCGCGTGGAGGCCGAGGTGGCCTTCCTGCTCGGCCGGGACCTGACCGACGCGCGGCTCACGACCGCCGACATCCTCGACGCCGTCGACTGGGTCCTCCCCGCGCTGGAGATCGTCGACAGCCGCATCGCCGGCTGGGACATCCGCATCACCGACACGATCGCGGACAACGCGTCCTCCGGCCTGTTCGTGCTCGGTCATGACGCGCGCCGCCTCGACGCGGTGGACCTGGTCCGCTGCGGCATGGCGCTGGAGCGCAACGGCGAGCTCGCCTCGACCGGCGCCGGCGTCGCCTGCCTGGGCTCGCCGATCAACGCGACGCTGTGGCTGGCCCGCGTGATGGCGCAGGCCGGACGGCCGCTGCGCGCCGGCGACATCGTGCTCAGCGGCGCGCTCGGGCCGGTCGTGCCCGCGCGCCCCGGCGACAGCTTCGAGGCGCGCATCCAGGGCCTGGGCTCGGTGCGCGTCAGCTTCGGCTCCGAGCAAGGACGGACCTCATGAGCGGATTGAATCAACTCGCCCTCGCGCTGGACCACGCAGCGCTGACGCGGCAGGCGGTCGCGCAGCTGAGCGATCAGCAGGCGGACTTCGACGTCGAGACCGCCTATGCGGTGCAGCGCCTGCTGGTGCAGCAGCGCCTGCGGCGCGGCGCGCGGCGCGTCGGCATGAAGATGGGTTTCACCTCGCGCGCCAAGATGCGTCAGATGGGCGTGGACCAGATGATCTGGGGCCGCCTGACCGACGACATGCGCCTGGACGAGGGCGGCGAGCTCGCGCTCGATCGCTACGTCCATCCGCGCGCCGAGCCCGAGATCGTCTTCCTGCTGAAGAAGCCGCTCGCGGGCCGCGTCAGCGCCGCCGAGGCGATGGCCGCGGTGGAGGCCGTCGCCGGCGGCATCGAGATCATCGACAGCCGCTACCGCGACTTCCGCTTTCATCTCGCCGACGTCATCGCCGACAACGCGTCCTCCTCGGGCTTCCTGGTCGGACCGCTGCAGCCGGCGAGCACCGACGTCGCCAACCTGGGCATCGTGATGCGCGTGGACGGCCGCGTGGTGCAGGCGGGATCGTCGGCGGCCATCCTCGGCCATCCCGTGCGATCGCTGGTCGCGGCGGCCCGGCTGGCTGCCGAGGCAGGCGAGCCGCTGCAACCAGGCGACCTGGTGCTGGCGGGCGCCGCGACCGAGGCCGTCGCGCTGCGCGCCGGCATGCGCGTCAGCGCGGCGTTCCAGTCGCTGGGCGCGGTGTCCTTCCAGGTCGGAGGGGCCGAGTCATGAGCGCGGTCACCAGAACCGCTACCGAAGCCCACGCCGACGCGAGCCCTGGCGGGGCTTCGGCTTCGGCTTCGACCGCGAAAGCTACGGTCGTCGCCGGCAAGGCGACGCCGCGCGGCCGCTTCCCGCATCTCAAGCGGGCGGGCGACTTCCTCTTCGTCTCGGGTACGTCCTCGCGCCGCGCGGACAACAGCTTCGAGGGCGCGACGGCCGATGCCATGGGCGTCACCGAGCTCGACATCCGCGCGCAGACCCGCGCGGTGATCCGCAACATCGCCGACATCCTCGCCAGCGAAGGCGCGGGGCTGGAGGACCTGGTCGAGGTGACCGTGTTCCTGGCGAGCATGAACGACTTCAAGGGCTACAACGAGACCTACGCCGAGTTCTTCGGCTTCGACGGTCCCACGCGCACCACGATGGCCGTGCATCAGCTGCCGCATCCGCACCTGCTGATCGAGATCAAGGGCATCGCCTACCGGCCGGCGAGTTCGCCGCCATCCACGCCGCCCACCACGGCGCCCTCTACCGCGCCGTCGTCGCCACGCGCCGCGGCCCCGTCCTCCGACGCCGCGCCCTCCACCGCGCACGTCGACGTCCCCTCTTCTGCCAAGGAGTCATCCCATGTGCTTCAAGACCCACAGCCCCAAGACCGCCTCCACGCGGGCCCATGACGGCGCGGCGCGCCTGTCCGCCTTCAGCCTCGAGAACTGGATCGCCGAGCACCGCGACCTGCTCAAGCCGCCGGTGGGCAACGCGCAGATCTGGCCTGACGCGGACCTGATGGTCACCATCGTCGGCGGCCCCAACCAGCGCACCGACTTCCACGACGACCCGGTCGACGAGTTCCTCTATCAGCTCAAGGGCGACATGGTGCTCAAGCTGATCGACCGCGACCAGGCCTACGACGTGGTCGTTCGCGAGGGCGAGATCTTCCGCATCCCGCCGCATGTGCGTCACTCGCCGCAACGGCCGATGCCGGGCTCCATCGGCCTCGTCGTCGAGCCGGCGCGTCCGGACGGGCTGCTCGACGGCTTCGAGTGGTACTGCTTCAACTGCCAGCACCTGGTGCACCGCACCGAGGTGGACCTGGAGTCCATCGTCGAGGACATCCCCAAGGTCTACGCCGACTTCTACGCCGCCACCGAGCTGCACCAGTGCCCGCACTGCGGGACGATCCACCCTGGCAAGCTGCCGCCGGCCGGCTGGGTCGTGCTGTGAGGACCGCGCCATGACTGTCGCCGTCGACATCCACAACCACTTCCTGCCCCACTCCTGGCCGGACCTGGCCGAGCGCTTCGGCACGCCCGACTGGCCCTGGATGAAGCACCTGGGCTGCGGCAAGGCCATGCTGATGGTCGGGGACCAGGAGTTCCGGCCCGTCTACTCCGCCACCTGGGACGCCGAGAAGCGCCTGGAGGAGATGGACCGGGACGGCATCGACCACCAGGTCATGAGCGTCACGCCGGTGCTCTTCGCCTACCTGCGCCAGCCCGAGCACGCGCTGGACTGCGCGCGCATGTTCAACGACATGGCGCTGGAGATGTGCGCGAAGTCCGACGGCCGCATCCATGCGGTCGCGCAGGTGCCGCTGCAGGACATCGACGCCTCCTGCCGCGAGGTCGAACGCGCGATGGCCAACGGCCACATCGGCGTGGAGCTGGGCAATCACGTCGGGGACAAGGACTTCGACGACGAGGGCATCGTGACCTTCCTGCAGCACTGCGCCGCCATCGGCTGCCCGGTGCTGGAGCACCCCTGGGACATGATGGGCCAGGGCCGGCGCATGAAGAAATACATGCTGCCCTGGCTGGTCGCGATGGCGGCGGAGACGCAGCTGTCCATGCTGTCGCTGATCCTGTCCGGCGCGCTGGAGCGCATCCCCGACAGCCTGCGCATCTGCTTCGCGCATGGGGGCGGCAACTTCGCCTGGGCCCTGGGCCGCGCCGACAACGCCTGGCGCAACCGCGACATCGTGCGCGAGGACTGCCCGCATCTGCCCTCCAGCTACGTCAAGCGCTTCTGGTGCGACAGCGCGGTCTTCGACGAGCGCGCGCTGAAGTTCCTCGTCGAGGTGATGGGCGACGACCGCGTGATGCTGGGCACCGACTACCCCTACCCGCTGGGCGAGCTGCCCATGGGCTCGCTGGTGCGCGGCACCGGCTGCCTGACCTGCCAGCAGAAGTCCCGCATCCTCGGCGAGAACGCGGGGCGCTTCTTCAACTACACCTTCGACGAGCGCGTATGAGCACGCTGGACCCGCAGACCCCGCTGCCCACCGGCACGCACAAGCCCGAGGCGATGGCGCTGATCCGCCAGGTGCTCGATTTCATCGGCGACCGGCCGCTGGACGGCGCGCTGGAGTTCGAGCTCAACCGCCGCTTCGGCCCCTACGGCGCCTTCCACGACCGGCTCGCGACGCTGATGCGCGCGGGCGTGGCCGAGGGCTGGGCCGGCTACGCACCGGTCAAGGGCGCCGGCTACAGCCGCGGCCGGATCGCCGACGAGTCGGTCGAGACACGGGGCATGCGCGTCGAGACCGGGCTGATGCGCGACGTGGTCGGGCAGTACCACCGCCACACGCGCGGCGAGATCGACCTCGTCATCCCGCTCGACCCCGGAGCCCGCTGGTGCGGGCACGGCGCGGGCTGGGTCGTGTACCCGGCCGGCAGCGAGCACTTTCCGACCACCGAGGGCGGTCAGGCGCTGGTCCTGTTCTTCCTGCCCGGCGGCGCCATCGACTACAGGCCGCCCCCCGCCGAGCTCGCCGGCGAGCGATTCGGCGCCGCTCCAGCGAGGCAACCCGCAGGCGCCGCGCCTCATCCCTGAGCCCGGTCCGAAGCCCCGTCTGGGCATATGCCCAGGCCCGATTCCCGATTCCCGATTCCCGATTCCCGATTCCCGATTCCCGATTCCCGATTCCAACGAGGTTCTCATGACCATCAAGATCCTGGCCTTCTCGGGCAGCTCGCGCCGCGGCTCGCTCAACCAGCAACTGCTCGAGGTCGCCGCGGCCGGCGCGCGCGCCGTCGGCGCCGACGTGACGATGCTGCGCCTGGCCGACCTCCAGCTGCCGCTCTACGACGGCGACCTCGAGGTCGCCGACGGCCTGCCGCCGGGCGCGCTCCGGCTCCAGCGCCTGCTGACCTCGCACCATGCGCTGCTCATCGCCACGCCGGAGCACAACGGCGGCCCGACCGCCCTGCTCAAGAACGCGCTCGACTGGGCCAGCCGGCCTGCCGCGCAAGCACGGCCGGGCAGCGGCGCCTTCGCCCATCTGAGCGCGGCGATGGTGTCGGCCTCGCCGGGCCTGCTCGCGGGCATCCGCTCACAGGTCTCGCTGCAGATCGTGCTGAACAAGCTGGGCGTCGCCATCGTGCCCGCCTCGTTCGCCCTGCCCGCCGCGCACCAGGCCTTCGACGAGCGCGGTGCGCTCAAGGACGCCGGCGTCGAGAAGGCGGTGCGCGCGGTCGGATCGGCCCTGGTGCTCGCCGCCGGCCGCGACGCGCCGGCCAACAGCTGAGCGCTCGCCCTCAACCCAGGTCCTGAACGCGACATCGACATCGACATCGATCCCGGTCTCGGTCTCGGTCTCGGTCCCGTTCTCCATCCTGCCTCCAAGGAGTTCCCCATGAAACTGCTCCGCCACGGCGAGCCCGGCCAAGAGAAGCCCGGCTTGCTCGATGCCGACGGCATCGTCCGCGACCTGTCGACGCTGATCGACGACATCGCCCCCGCCACGCTGGACGCCGCGACGCTGGCCCGTCTGCGCGCCGTCGACCCCACGACGCTGCCCGTCGTCCCCGCGGGCCGCCTGGGCGTTCCCGTCGCCGGCATCGGCAAGATCGTCGCGATCGGCCTCAACTACGTCGATCACGCGAAGGAGGCGAACCTGCCCATCCCCGCCGAGCCGCTGGTCTTCCTGAAGGCGACGAGCGCGCTCTCGGGCCCCGACGATCCGGTGGTGCTGCCGCCGGGCGCGGTCAAGGGCGACTGGGAGGTCGAACTGGGCCTCGTGATCGGCCGCCGCGCGAGCCATGTGGACGAGGCCTCGGCGCTGGACCACGTGGCCGGCTACTGCGTGGCCAACGACGTCAGCGAGCGGTCCTACCAGTTCGAACGCGGGGGCAGCTGGGACAAGGGCAAGGGCTGCGACAGCTTCGGCCCGGTCGGCCCCTGGCTGGTCACCACCGACGAGGTCCCCGATCCGCAGGCACTCGCGCTGCGCCTGGACGTGAACGGCCAGCGCATGCAGGACGGCCACACGGGCAACATGATCTTCAGTTGCGCCCAGCTGGTGAGCTACGTCAGCCGCTTCATGACGCTGGAGCCGGGGGATCTGATCATCACCGGGACGCCGGCCGGCGTCGGCCTGGGCCACAAGCCCGATCCGCGCTTCCTCAGGCCGGGCGACGTGATGACGCTGGGCATCGCGGGTCTCGGCGAGCAGCGCCAGGTCGTGCGGTCCTGGCAGGAGGCCCCGCGCCGCGGTCCGGCCGGACCGGATGAGCGCGCCGCGGCGCCGGGTCAGGGAGCATCGGCATGAATTTCCCCGATCGCTTCAAGGGCCGGACGGCCATCGTCACCGGCGGCGCCTCCGGCTTCGGCCAGGCCATCGCGGCGCGATTGATCGCCGAGGGCGCGCGCGTCAGCCTGTGGGACCTGCGCGAGGACACGCTGCTCACGGCCCAGCGGGCCTGCGGCGCGGCGCACATCGCGGCGCTGGACGTGTCCGATGCGGAGCAAGTCGCCCGCAGCATGGCGGCCAGCGTCACCGCGCTGGGCGGCAAGCTGGACATCCTGGTCGCCAGCGCGGGCATCTCCGGCCCCAACGCGCCAGTGCGCGACTACCCGCTCGACGCGTGGCGGCAGGTCGTGGACGTCAACCTGCATGGCGTCTTCTACTGCGACCGGGCGGCCGTGCCGCACATGGAGCGCAACGGCTACGGACGGATCGTCAACATCGCCTCCATCTCCGGCAAGGAGGGCAATCCCAACGCCGCGGCCTACAGCGCCTCCAAGGCCGGGGTGATCGGCCTGACCAAGGCGCTGGGCAAGGAACTGGCGACGACGCCGATCCGGGTGAACTGCGTCGCACCGGCGGCGGTGCGCACGCCGCTGTTCGACCAGATGAGCGACGCCCATGTGGCCTTCATGCTGTCGCACATCCCGCAGGGGCGCTTCGGCACGCTGGAGGAAATCGCCGCCCTGGTTGGCTGGCTGGCGAGCGAGGAATGCTCGTTCAACTCCGGCGCGGTCTTCGACGCGACCGGCGGCCGGGCCACCTATTAGGCGGCGCCGGGCGAGCCTTCCCGAGGCGGCCGTCCGGCCCCTCGCCCCCCATTCGGGGGAAGCGGACGCGTCGGCGCGGACGCGATGTCCCCTGGACGGGGACATGTAGTCCATCCGACTACACGGCGTCGGCGTCCGCCCGCACCGGTGCTGACGCAGGCGCGGCCTCGCAATCGTGAGGTCCGTCACCCATGATTGATCCCATACCAGGGAGAACATCATGAAAGTCGCCTTGATCGAGGATTGCCCGCTGCTGCGTCGCCTGATGGTCGCCCGGCTGGAGTCCGAAACCTCCATCCGCGTGGTGGCCCAGGCCTCCAGCGAGAACGCCGGGATGAGCAGCATCGCGCTGAGCGCGCCGGACGTGGTGCTGGTGGACCTGCGCATCGACGGGGGTTCCGGGATGGGGCTGATCGAGCGGCTGCGGGCGGCGCGCTTCCGGGGCCGCATCCTGGTGCTGAGCTCCGAGGACCGCGCGACCTACGAGGCGCGCGTGATCTCCTGCGGCGCCGACGGCTTCTACGACAAGTCCAATGACTTCGAGCGCCTGGTCACCGACCTGTGCCGGGACTCCCACGCCGCCTGGATGGCCCACTGAGCCCGCCGGTTCCCTGGATCGGCCGCCGCCCGTCGGCCGGACATGCAGTTCACGCCGCCTGGCCGCGGGTTGGTCGCGACAGCCTCGAAAGGTCAGTCGCCGATGACGACACTGACTCCATCGACAAGCCAACCGACCTCAGGAGCCCACCATGACCACCGCCCGCTTCGCCCTCGCGACCGCCACCCACACCACCATCAAGGCCGTCGCCTTCGGCGCCGTCGCTTCGCTGGCCGTGCTCTTCGGCATCGCCCACGCCCAGGGTCAGCGCGAGCTGCGCGCCTCGGTGGTCACCCTGGATCCGGTGGTCATCACCGTCAAGCGCGAGCAGTTGCCCACCGTCTACGTCACCGGCCGCCGCGACACCTCCGCCGACGCGACCCAGGTCGCCTCCGCGCTGTAAGCCTGGCCGGTTGCGCTGACTCGGCGGAGCGATCCGCGCTGACAGGCCCGATCGCTTCACGCATGACGCCCGGCAAACGCCGGGCGTTCTGCTTTTCGCCCCTCGGGCGGCGGTCCCGTCGCAGAATCCCCGAGTCGCAGCGCACCAGGAGTTCCCCGATGTCCACCGCTCCGTCCAAGAACTGGTTCGACCAAGGCGGCGCCGCCTACGCCCGCTTCCGCCCGGAGTACCCGCCCTCGCTGGCCGCCTTCCTGTCCTCCGTCGCGCCGACACGGCGTCTGGCGGTCGACGTGGGCTGCGGCAACGGTCAGCTCACGACGCAGCTCGCCGACCATTTCGACCAGGTCCTCGGACTGGATCCCAGCGCGGATCAACTGGCCAACGCCGTCGCCCATCCCCGGGTCGAGTACCGGCAGTCCGCCGCCGAGCAGCTGCAGGCGGAACCCGGCAGCGCCGGCCTGATCACCGCCGCGCAGGCGGCCCACTGGTTCGACCTGCCGCGCTTCTACGAGGAGGTCCGGCGCGTGGCCGCGCCCGGCGCGGTCGTGTCCCTGCTGAGCTATGGCGTCCTCGCCCTGGACGGCGCGCGGGACCGCGCGCTGGACGGGCGCATCCAGCGCTTCTACGCGGACGAGGTCGGCCGCTACTGGCCGGCCGAGCGCCGCCTGGTGGACGCCGGATACGCGAGCATCGACTTCCCCTTCGACGAGCGTCCCGGGCCGGCGCTCGAGATCCGCAAGCCATGGACCCTGGACGAGATGCTGGGCTACGTCTCGACCTGGTCCGCCATCCGCAGCGCCCGCGAGGCGGGCCAGGAGGCCCTGCTGCACCGCTTCGCCGCGGAATTCGCCGAGATGTGGGGCGACCCGACCACGCGACGCGAAGTCCGCTGGCCGATCAACATGAGGCTGGGCACCGTCTGACCCGTGCCCGCCCAGGCGTCAGGGCCGGAGCGTCAGGGTCAGGGTCAACGCTGGAGGGCCTGGAGGGCCTGGAGGGCCTGGAGGGCCTGGAGGGCCTGGAGGGCCTGGAGGGATGGTGCCGTCACTCGGGCTGGTGACACACCATCTCGATGTTGTGACCATCCGGCCCGATGACGAAGGCGGCGTAGTAGTTCGCGTGATAGCGCCGCAGGCCGGGCGGGCCGTTGTCCTGGGCGCCCGCGGCCAGGGCCGCGCGGTAGAACGCATCGACTTGGGCGCGGGTCTGCGCGACGAAGGCGATGTGCAGGTGCGCGGGCTTCTCGGCGGTCTGGAACAGGCACAGCGTGGCGATGTTGCCTTCCACCCCGATCTCGATGCCGTCGTCGAACTCCTGCAGCGGCTGGGCGCCGACCGGCGCCAGCGCCTTCAGATAGAACTCGCGGCTGGCGGGATAGTCGCTGACGCCGAACTTGACGTGGTCGAACATGGAGACTCCTGGGATCGAGGGCGGATGCACGGGAAGCGCGCATCCTGCCCGCTCGCGAGCCTCCCGACCGAAAGTCCTGGTCCGGATCTGTGTCAGACCGTGGCCGGGACCCGGCGTCGCATCTCCGGCGCGTAGTCGGCGAAACCCAGACCCGCGTAGAGCGACCGGGCCTCGGGCGTCGCGCCGAGGTTGAACTCGCGCATGCCCAGCGCCTCGCCCTGCTCGAGCAGACGCGCGACGAGCGTCCGCGCGATGCCCTGGCCCCGGGAGTGCGGCGCGGTGAACACATTGACGACGCGGCCCATCTGGCCGCTCGGGTTCGCCCGCGTCGGGCCCCAGTCCAGCAGCACCAGGCCGGCGCCGCCGAGCACCTCGTCGCCCCGCATCGCGATCAGACCGAGGTATTTCCGGGCGCCGATGCGGGGCTTGACCCACTCGGCATAGCCGGCGCGGCGCGCCATGTCTTCTTCCCGATAGCAGGCATGGGAGGCGATCAGCTCGGCGTCGCCAGGGAGCGCCTTCCGCGCGGTCCAGGTGGTTTCCATCGGCGCATTGTCGGTGCGCGCCACGCCGGGTCTTGTTTGACGCATGGGAGGTTCGCCCACTCGTCGGCCACAGATGCAGCTCACGCCACAGCCCCGCGGGTTGGTCGCGACAGCCTCGAAAGGTCAGTCGCCGATGACGACACTGACTCCATCGACACAGCCAACCGACCTCAGGAGCCCACCATGACCACCACCCGCTTCGCCCTCGCGACCGCCACCCACACCACCATCAAGGCCGTCGCCTTCGGCGCCGTCGCTTCGCTGGCCGTGCTCTTCGGCATCGCCCACGCCCAGGGTCAGCGCGAGCTGCGCGCCTCGGTGGTCACCCTGGATCCGGTGGTCATCACCGTCAAGCGCGAGCAGTTGCCCACCGTCTACGTCACCGGCCGCCGCGACACCTCCGCCGACGCGACCCAGGTCGCCTCCGCGCTGTAAGCCTGGCCGGTTGCGCTGACTCGGCGGAGCGATCCGCGCTGACAGGCCCGATCGCTTCACGCATGACGCCCGGCAAACGCCGGGCGTTTTGCATGGTGCCCGCGCCTGCGGATCGCCTCCGATCACGACCGATCGCGGATCGTCAGGCGGCTGAGGGACAATCGCGCATGCTCCCGACCGACTCCTCCGTTCCTGGCGCGTCCGCGCCCGCGTCCCCGGCGCCCGGCGCCAAGCCCGCCGCCTCCGACGCCAACGCCTTCGCCAGCCTGCCCCTGTCGCCGTCCATGCAGGCGACGCTCCAGCAGCTGGGCTACCTCTCGATGACGCCCATCCAGGCCGCCAGCCTGCCGCTGTCGCTGGCGGGCCGCGACCTGATCGCCCAGGCCAAGACCGGCAGCGGCAAGACCGCCGCGTTCACGCTGCCGCTGCTGGCCAACCTGAATCCGCGCCGCTTCGCGGTCCAGGCCCTGGTGCTCTGCCCCACCCGCGAGCTCGCCGAGCAGGTCACCCAGGAGATCCGCCGCCTGGCCCGCGCCGAGGACAACATCAAGACGCTGACGCTGTGCGGCGGCGCGCCCATCCGCAACCAGCTCGCCAGCCTGGCCCACGGCGCCCACATCGTCGTCGGCACGCCGGGCCGCATCCTCGATCACCTGTCGCGCGAGACGCTGTCGCTGGAGGCCCTGAACACGCTGGTGCTGGACGAAGCCGACCGCATGCTCGACATGGGCTTCGCCGAGGACATCGCCCAGGTCGTCGCCCATTGCCCGAAGCAGCGACAGACCCTGCTGTTCTCGGCGACCTATCCGGACGGCGTCGCCGCCATGGCCGGCCGCTTCATGCGCGACCCGCAGCAGCTGACGCTGACCGAGCGCCATGCCGCCGGCAAGATCCGCCAGCGCTTCTACGAGGTGACCGAGAGCGAGCGCCTGCACGCCGTCGGCCTGCTGCTGAACCACTACCGCCCCGCCAGCACCCTCGCCTTCTGCAACACCAAGCAGCAATGCCGTGACCTGGTGGCGGTGCTGCAGGCCGAGGGCATCGTCGCGCTCGAACTGCACGGCGATCTGGACCAGCGCGATCGCGACCAGGTCCTGGTGCGCTTCGCCAATCGCAGCTGCAGCGTGCTGGTCGCGACCGACGTCGCCGCGCGCGGCCTGGACATCGCGCAGCTCGAAGCCGTCATCAACGTCGACATCACGCCCGATCCCGAGGTCCATGTGCACCGCATCGGTCGCACCGGCCGCGCGGACGGCGACGGCTGGGCCTTCAGCCTGGCCAGCCTCGACGAGATGGGCCGCGTCGGCCGCATCGACCAGATGCAGGGCAGCGTCAACCCGTGGCACAAGCTCGACGAGCTGGTCGCCCCGCCCGGCGCCGAGCCGCTGCATCCGCCCATGGTGACGGTGCAGATCCTGGGAGGACGCAAGGAGAAGATCCGCCCCGGCGACGTGCTGGGCGCGCTGACCAAGGACATGGGCTTCGAGGGCGCGCAGATCGGCAAGATCAACGTCAACGAGTTCTCCACCTACGTGGCCGTGGATCGCGACGTCGCCCCCCGGGTGCTGCGCGCGCTGAACGCCGGCAAGGTCAAGGGCAAGTCGGTGAAGGCGAGGCTGCTGTGAGCGACGCGACGTCCCGCCCCGATGCGGCCGCCGATGACGCGGCGACCTCCGCGGCCGATGCCGCCACGAGCGCCCCGGCCGACTTCGCCGCGCTGGGTCTGACACCGCGCCTGCTGCGCGCGGCGGACGCGCTGGGTTTCGAGGTCCCGACCCCGATCCAGGCCGCCGCCATTCCGGCGGCGCTGGCCGGCCGGGACGTCCGCGCCTGCGCCTCGACCGGCTCGGGCAAGACGGCGGCCTTCGCCTTCCCGGTGATGCGCCGCTTCGATGTCGAGGTCCGACCCGCGCTGCGCCGCGCGCAGGTGCTGGTCCTGGTCCCGACACGCGAGCTCGCCGCCCAGGTCGGCGACACGCTGCGCGCGATCGGCCAGTCGCTGGAAGAGCCGGTCAAGGTCTCGGTGCTGGTGGGCGGGCTGTCCATCAATCCGCAGCTGATGGCGCTGCGCGGCGGGACGGACATCGTCGTCGCCACGCCGGGCCGGCTGCTGGACGTGGTCGACAAGAACGGCGTGGACCTGTCCCGCCTCGACTGCCTGGTGCTGGACGAGGCCGACCGGCTGCTGGACGGCGGCTTCGCGGACGAGGTGTCGGAGGTGCTGGCGCTGCTGCCGCGCCGTCGCCAGAACCTGCTGTTCTCGGCCACCTTCCCGACCGAAGTCCAGGCCCTCGCGGACGAACTGCTGCGTGATCCCGTGCGCATCGACGTCTCCGACGCGCCGCTGTCGCAGGCCGACATCGAGCAGCGCGCCATCGAGGTCGACACCGATCGCCGCACGCCGCTGCTGCGCCACCTGATCGAGGACGGCGCGTGGTCGCGGGTGCTGGTCTTCGTCGCGACGCGCTATGCCTGCGACCACGTGGCCGACAAGCTGCGCCGTGCCGGCCTGGCCGCGGAGGCCTTCCACGGCGACGCCAGCCAGGGCGCGCGGGCCCGCATCCTGTCCGAGTTCAAGAGCCGCGAGCTGCGGGTGCTGGTCGCCACCGACCTGGGCGCGCGCGGCATCGACATCGCGCAGCTGCCGGTGGTCGTCAACTACGACCTGCCCCGCTCGACGGTGGATTACGTCCACCGCATCGGCCGCACCGCGCGGGCCGGCGCGAGCGGGCTGGCGATCTCCTTCGTCACCGCGGACACCGAGTCCCACTTCCGCCTGATCGAGAAGCGTCAGGGCCTGCGCGTCGCGCGCGAGCGCATCGCCGGCTTCGAGCCCACGCAGACCGCCACGCCCGAACAGGCCACCGGCGGCATCAAGGGCAAGCGCCCCAGCAAGAAGGACAAGCTGCGCGCGGCCGGCCTGGCGCGCCTGGGTGAAGGCCCGATCAAGCGCTCCTGACCTCGCCTGAATCGATAAAAACGATAACGCCGCGCCACGCGGCAAAAGAAAAGGGCCCGATCGCTTGGCAGATCGGGCCCCGAAAGACTGTTGTCTACAGTCCCTGCTCAGGGAGGAAAAGCAGGATGCCGTCAACGCGGGAGCGCCGGCGGCATGGAGCGAATTTTCCAGATTTATCAAATCAACGCCATAGGTGATCGCCTGATCGGCGTGTCGGGCGATTGCCTACAGACCTCACCGTCCGGCACGCCGCGCTGCCTGAGCCCCGAAGGGCCGTGCGGCCCCTCGCCGTCGCCCCCCGGCGCTCACAGCTCGATGATTCCCCGCCGCAGCGCGATGGTCACCGCATGCGTGCGGTCGCTCGCCGCGAGCTTGCCCAGGATGTTCTTCATGTGCGCCTTGACCGTGCCCTCGGCGATGTCCAGCTGGCCGCCGATGCGCTTGTTGGAACGTCCGTCCGCCACCAGGCGCAGCACGGTGGTCTCGCGCTCGGTGAGCGGTTCGTCGGCCATGCGCTCGGCCAGCTGGATGGCCAGGTCCGGGGGAATGCGCCGGCCGCCGCCATGCACCAGGCGGATGGTCTCCAGCAGTTCCTTGCGCAGGGACTCCTTCAGCAGATAGCCGGCGGCGCCGGCCTGCATCGCCTGCATCAGCTGGGCGTCGCCGCGGAAGCTGCTCAGCATCACGACGCGGGCGCAGGGGAACTCGGCACGGATCGCCTGCAGCGCCGCGATCCCGTCCAGGCCGCGCATGCGCACATCCATCAAGGTGACGTCGGGCCGGTGGCGGCGGAAGGCCTCGATGGCCTCCAGGCCGTCCTGGGCCTCGGCGACCAGGCACATGTCGGGCTGCGCCGCGATCGCGCCGGCCAGGCCCTCGCGCAGCATCGGGTGATCGTCGACGGTCATCACGCGGATGGGACTCATGTTCGCTCTCCTTTTTCTCTGGGCGGATCGAGCCCGCGGCGCCGAGCGCGGGCCCACTCTGCCCGATCGGTGGGGCCCGGGGTTCTCTCCTTGGAGAGAGGCCTGTCCCAAAGAGAGAGGAGGCGGCTGCCCTTGCCGGCATGGCGCGGCGCGTGGAGGATCGCGAGGATTCGACAGCGCTTTCAACACCACGAGGTCATCACCATGTCCCACCTCCCGTTCCCTGTCGTCTCCCCCGCCCGCGGCCTGTCCCGCCGCCTCGCGCGCGGGGCCGCCGCAGCGCTCGCCGCGCTCGCGCTGAGCACCGTGGCCGCCCTGCCCGCCCGGGCCGATGTCCAGGCCTACCCGTCCAGCTTCCGCCTGTCCGACATCACCGTCGATGCCGACACCCGCATCCATGTGCGCGTCGGCGGCCAGGGCCCGGCCGTGGTGCTGATCCATGGCTTCGGCGACACCGGTGACATGTGGACGCCGCTGGCGGTGGAACTGGCCAAGACGCACCGCGTGGTCGTGCCGGACCTGCGCGGCATGGGGCTGTCGACCAAGCCCGCCGGCGGCTATGACAAGCGCACCCAGGCCGCCGACCTCCGCGCCGTGCTGGACCAACTGGACATCCAGCAGGTCGACGTGGTCGGCCACGACATCGGCACCATGGTGGCCTACGCCTTCGCGGCCCGGTATCCGGCGCAGACCCGCAAGCTCGTCGTGATGGACGCGCCGGTACCGGGCATCCCGCCCTGGGACACGATCGTGCGCTGGCCCGCGCTGTGGCATTTCGACTTCGGCGGTCCCGACGCGCTGCGCCTGGTCGACGGCCGCGAGCGCATCTATCTGGATCGCTTCTGGAACGAGTTCGCCGGCGATCCCTCGCGCGTGGACGAGGCTACCCGCGCGCACTACGCCGCCCTGTACGCCAGGCCGGGCGCGATGAAAGCGGCGTTCGCGCAGTTCCAGTCCATCCGCAAGGACGCGGAGGACAACGCCGTCTCGATGAAAACCAAGCTCACCATGCCGGTGCTGGCCATCGGCGGCGAGAAGTCCTTCGGCCCGAACGAGGCCATCGTGATGCGCAACGCCGCCACGCAGGTCACCGAGCTGGTCGTGCCCGGCGCCGGTCACTGGCTGATGGAGGAAGCCCCCGAGGTCACGACGCGCGCGGTGCGGGACTTCCTGGCCCGCTGAGCCGGCGAGACGCCCGGGCAGCTCCGCGCCCGGGCCTTGACCCACCGCAAGTCGCCTGTTCATGCGAGGCCCCGACGCCGGGGCCCGGGACTACCATCACGGTCTCCGCCGCCGGGCGATCCCCGGGGCGGGGCATCGGCCCGCGGCCAGGAGACGCGGCGGGCCCGTGGTCTCACCGTCCACCTCCCTGAGGAAGTCACATGAACAAGACGACATTGAAACTGCTGGCGCTCGCGGCCGGCCTGGTCGCCCTGGGTTGCCAGGCCCAGGAGCGCGTGCGCATCGGCTTCATGAGCCCGGTCACCGGACCGCAGGCCGGCTACGGCACCGACAACCGCGACGGCGCGGCGCTCGCGATCAAGGAGCTCAACGCCAAGGGCATCAAGATCGGCGGCAAGCCGGTCCAGTTCGACCTGGACGTCAACGACGACACCGCCGATCCCCGCCAGGGCGTGCAGGTGGCGCAGACCCTGGTCGACAAGAAGGTCAAGTTCGTCCTGGGGCCCTACAACTCGGGCGTGACCATGCCCGCCTCGCGCGTGTTCGCCGACGGCGGCGTGATCGTGCTGACCGTGGCCTCCAATCCCAAGATCACCACGCAGAACCAGACCAACCTGTTCCGCATCGGCGCGACCGACAACCAGCTCGGCGCCAAGATGGCCGTCTACGCGGCGCAGGACCTGAAGGTCAAGACGGTGGCCGTCATCGACGACCGCACCGCCTACGGCCAGGGCGTGGCGCAGGAGTTCACCGCGCAGGCCACGAAGCTCGGCATCAAGGTCGTGGCCAAGGAGTTCACCAACGACAAGGCCACGGACTTCAGCAGCATCCTGACCGCCGTGAAGGCCGCCAAGCCCGACGCCGTCTTCTACGGCGGCTACTCGGCGCAAGGCGGCCCGCTGCTGCGCCAGATGCGCGGCCTGGGCATTGCCGCGCCGCTGCTGGGCGGGGATGGCATCTGCTCGGTCGAGACGGCGACGCTGTCGCAGGTCGCGGGCGACATGAACGTGTTCTGCACGCAAGGCGGCGCGCTGATCGACCGCAGCGCCAAGGGCAAGCAGTTCATCGACAAGTACAAGGCCGAGTTCAAGCGTGACCCGCTGACCTACGCCGCGGCCTTCTATGACGGGGCCTACCTGCTGGCGACGGCGATGGAAGCCACGCAGTCCACCGATCCGAAGAAGGTGGGCGAGCACCTGGCCAAGTCGAGCTACGCCGGCGTCGCCGGCGAGTACGCGTACGACGCCAAGCACGACCTGAAGTCCTCGGCGGTGACGGTGTTCACCCTCAAGGGCAAGGACGTCGTGCCGCTGAAGAGCCTGTGAAGGCCGGGGCCTGATCCGCGGTGATCGGCCCCACCCCGCCGGCGGCGCGCTCGCCGCCGGCGCCGGTTCCCTCGCGACCCGGTCAGTGCGACAGACCGCGCGACGATCCGCGCGCGGTCCGGGCTGCGCGACTCAGCTGCCGCGATGCAGCAGCGAGCGCTGGCGGGCGTAGCCGAAGTAGACGATCAGTCCCAGCCCCACCCAGACCGCGAAGGCGATCCAGGTCGTGGCCTGCAGGAAGCTCATCAGCGTGACGCACAGGGCCACCGCCAGCAGCGGCACCACGGGGACGGCCGGGCAGCGGAAGGCGCGCGGCAGGTCCGGGCGCGTGCGGCGCAGCACGATCACGGCGATCGCGATCAGGCAGAAGGCGGCCAGCGTGCCGATGTTGATCAGCTCGGCCAGCACGTTCAGCGGCACCAGGGCCGCGATCAGGCCGAAGACGACGCCCACCAGCCAGGTCGCGACATACGGCGTGCCGTGGCGCGGATGCAGCTCGGACAGCCGGCGCGGCAGCAGGCCGTCGCGCGACATCGCGTAGATGATGCGGGTCTGGCCGTAGGCCATCACCAGGATCACCGTCGTCATGCCGACGATGGCCCCCAGGTCGACGAAGCCCGCGACCCAGAGCTCGTTGGCCCGCTGCAGCGCCAGCGAGACCGGATGGTCGACGCCGGCGAAGTCCTTGAACGGGACGATGCCGGTCATGATCAGCGACACCACGACGTAGAGCGCGGCGCACACCAGCAGCGAACCGATGATGCCGATGGGCAGGTCGCGGTCGGGGCGCTTCACTTCCTCGGCGGCGGAGGACACCGCGTCGAAGCCGATGAAGGCGAAGAACACCAGGGCGGCGGCGCTGAGCACGCCGTTCATGCCGAAGGGCGCGAAGGGCTGCCAGTTCTCGGGCCTGACGTGGCGGGCACCGACGATGATGAAGAGCAGCACGACGCCGATCTTCACGGCCACCATGATGTTGTTCAGGCGGCTGGACTCGCGCATGCCCAGCGAGAGCAGCCAGGTCAGGACGATGACGATGGCGAAGGCCGGGAGGTTGAACCAGGTCTGCACGCCGGGCTGGGCGCCCGGGGCGGCGGTGAGCACCGTGGGCAGCGTGACGCCGAGGCCGGACAGCAGCGACTGGAAGTAGCCGGACCAGCCGACCGCGACGGCGGAGACGGCCAGGCCGTACTCGAGCATCAGGTCCCAGCCGATGATCCAGGCGACGAGCTCGCCCAGGGTGGCGTAGCTGTAGGTGTAGACGGAGCCGGCCACCGGGATGGAGCTGGCGAATTCCGCGTAGCAGAGCGCGGCGAAGGCGCAGGCCAGCGCGGCGATGACGAACGAGATCGTGAGCGCGGGGCCGGCGGTCAGCGCGCCGGTGCCGGTGAGCACGAAGATGCCGGTGCCGACGATGGCGCCGATGCCGATGAGCACGAGGTCCAGGGGACCGAGCACCTTCTTCAGGCCATGACCGGGGGCGCTGGCATGGGCCAGCAGCTCATCGAGATTCTTGGTACGGAACAGACTCAAACTACTTCTCCTGCAAGCCGCGACCGCCGAGCGCCAGGCGCCCGTCCGATCGCGGAACCCCACACTGTATGCGCACCGATGGGCGCATACCCGCCATCGACCACGGCGTCCCCGGGAAGACCGACCCGATCGAGGTCACCGATCGTGGGGGAAGCAGATGTCTGGCCGCAACGGCCTAAAGTGACTGACTTGCGTGGGCCAGCGGGCGCTCCACGGAGAAATCGACCGGCAACGCGACGAACCATCAGGTGCTGAAGGGCATCGCGGCCTGCTTCGATCGCCCGTACCGCGAGGCCTACGGCGCCTCCTGCCGCGAGAAGGACTGAGGCCGTGATACCTTCGACCGGATGAGCACGAATTTCCCGGACGACGAAGTCACCATCATTCAGGAGCCGCGCCTGTGGCGCGACGAACGCTGGACCGCGCAGGTCATCAAGAACGAGGACGACGAGGGTTGGGCCGTGGCCATGACCCTGCACGGCGAGGCCGAGCCGGCCCTCGTGGGCCCCTGGACCATGGGCCGCGACAAGAAGAACCCCAAGCCGCTGGACACCGCCGCCTTCAACACGCTGGTGAAGACCGCCTCCGAGGTCCTTCGCCGTCATGAGCAGCAACTGCATGCGCAGCTGCACAAGTCCTTGAAGCTGGACACGCCCGACGGCCGCCTGGAGATCCTGCTGGACATCGTCCCGGACGAGGACAACCCCTACGCCACCATGACCGCCCGCGACGCCCAAGGCGAGCAGGTCGCGCAGGTCCGCGTGCCAGCGAACTTCAAGTTCAACGAGGCCAACGCGGCGAAGTGGGTGGAGAACGGCTTCCAGCGCCCATGAGCGCGGCGACGCCGGCGCGCCACCTCGTGGCCATTCCGCCGCGCTGATCCGCGGCGACCCGTCCGCAGAGGGACGCGCATGGCGTCCGGCATCCCGGGATCGGACGGACATACTCGACCGCCCGGGAATCCCGATCGGAGATCTGCACCGTGCCCCAGTCCGCCGTCCCCCACGAGCCTGACATCGTCTGGACACCCGCCCGCATCGCCCAGGCCTGGGTCCAGGGTTGGGTGGTGTCGCGCGGCGCGCCGCCGGCGGTCGACCACGGGACTCATCTGACGATTCCGGTGGGGCTGCCGGGTCATGTCGTCCGCCACGTGTTTCCCGCGCTGGACGCCGAGGCGATCCGCGCCGTCGTCCAAGGTCCCTGCGAGCCAGGCACTTGGCTGAAGGTGGTCGGCGCGCCGGAGCTCGTCCGGCCGCTGCTGCCCGCGACTTGGGCGCTGCATCCACGCGAGTACCTGATGCACACCTCGCTCGCCGAGGCGCGCGTCGTCCTCGACGCGCCGCCCGTCGAGTTCGAACGGCAGGGCGACGTGATGACCGCCACCCTGCTCGCCCCGAACGGCGAGCCCGCCGCGCGGGCCCAGGCCGCCCTCGCCGGCTCGGCCGCCATCTTCGATCAGGTCGTCACCGAACCCGACCATCGCCGCAAGGGCTACGGCTCGGTCCTGATGTCGCTGCTCGCCAGGGCCTGCTGGAACCGCGGCGCGTCGCTGGGCGTGCTCGTCGCGACGGAGGACGGCCGGGCGCTGTACTCGGCGCTGGGATGGACCGTCGGCGCGGAGGTCACGGCCGCGTCGCTCGCGTAACTCTCTAGGGCCGCCGCGCCCTCTCCGGCCGCATGCCGCGCGGTCTGAGGCCGAATCCGGGTACAGACATGGTTCGGCTGCGGATCGGGGAACCGTGTCCAGTCAAAGGTCGAGGTGGACAGCACCCGCGTTGTGGCGGGCCAACGCCATCGTGGCTACCATCACCGCAGCGTTCCCGGCGATGCCGCCACCTCTTGGCGCACCGCACGAGACGGCCCCTCAGGGCCGCGCCACGCCGGGCCGCCTCCAGCGGAGGAATCAGCGATGGACCGACTCCCCGGCCGCTCCCGCGGCCCGTCCCGGCGGTGAGCCCATGACCGGCGCCTACGACGCGCAGTTGGTCGCGCTGTCCATCGTGACCGCGGTGATCGCCTCCTTCGTGGCGCTGGACATGGCCACGCGCGTCGCCTCCGCCGCGGGTTCGCGCGCACGATCCATCTTCTGGCTGGCCTGCGGCGCGATGGCGATGGGCACGGGGATCTGGGCCATGCACTTCGTGGGCATGCTGGCGTTCTCGCTGCCCATCGCGCTGGCCTACGACCCGGCGGTCACGCTCGTCTCCTGGATCGCCGCGGCGCTGTCCTCGGCGCTGGCGCTGCACACGATCAGCGGGCCGCATCTGGGCACGCGGCGTCTGCTGACCGCCGGCACGCTGATAGGCCTGGGCATCGCCTGCATGCATTACCTGGGGATGCACGCGATGCAGATGCGACCCGGCATCCGCTATCAGCCGGGGCTGTTCCTGCTCTCCATCGCGCTGGCGGTGGCGGCCTCGACCGCCGCGCTGCGGATCTGCTTCCAGCTGCGCCACGAGACCATCCTCACGGGCCCCGGCAAGAAGGCGGTCAGCGCGCTGGTGATGGGCGCGGCCATCGTGGGCATGCACTACACCGGCATGGCCGCGGCCGACTTCTCCGCCGACAGCCTCTGCGGCGCGCTGGAAGGCGGCATCGGCGGCGCCTGGCTCGCCTTCGTCATCGCCGGACTGGCCTCGCTCTTCCTGCTCACCACGCTGCTCAGCTCGATCTACGAGGCGATGCCGCCGACGATCCGCTCGCGCCTGGTCTTCCTGGTCGTCGCGGCCGTGCTCCCCTCGGCGCTGCTGACCTTGGCGCTGGTCGTGCTGGACTTCCAGCGTCTGCGGGACCTCAAGGCCAACGACCAGCAGAACGCCGCCCGCGCGATCGCCGCGGCACTGGACAAGGACCTGGGCGGCATCGAGTCAGGACTGCGCGTGCTGGCCGGATCGACGCTGCTGCGGGGAGACAGTCTCGGCGCGTTCTACCTGGAGGCGCAGGACGCGCTGCCGGCGCTGCACGCCAACGCGCTGCTGCTCGAGGACGACGACGGCCGCGTCGTGATGGACACCCGGCGTCCCTGGATGACAGGCGGACCGGAGCGGAGCGCATCGGTCGGCGCGCTGCAGCTGGCCTCCGCGGTGGCACCGACGGCATCCGGGAGCGCGGGGGTGGCCCTCCTGCCCAAGGACGCGGGGAACGATGCGCTGCTCGACATCGCCATCCCCTTGCCGACGGAGAAACAGGCCCTGTTCGGCGCGACGCGGCTGCGTGCGCGGCTCTCCGCCGATCGATTGAAGGACCTGCTCGCGATCCAGCAGTTGAGCCCCGACTGGATCGCCACGGTGTACGACCGCCACGGGCTCGTCATGGCGCGCAGCCGGTCGCCGGAGCGCTTCGTCGGCGGCCCAGGTCCCGATGAGTTGGTCCGCCAGATGTACACCCAGCGCGAAGGTCTGATCGACACGATGAGCCTGGACGGCGTCCCGGTGCGATCCGTCTATGTCCGATCCGGCACCTCGGGCTGGTCGGTCTCCATCAACGCGCCGTTGGCGACGTTGAACGCGCCGCCGACGACGGCCTTGGCCTGGCTGCTGGCGGGCTTCGCGGTGACCGTGGCGGGCAGCCTGCTGCTGGCGTGGCGCATCGGCGGCCGCATCGCGGGGGCGGTGCAGGCGCTGACCGAGCCCGCGCTCGCGCTGGGCACGGGGGTGCCGGTGCAGGTCCCCCCGCTGGGCGTGATCGAGGTGGACCGCGTGGGTCGCGCGCTGGCGCATGCGGCCCAGTTGCTGGACCGGGCCCAGCACGAGGCGAACCACGACGCGCTGACCGGGCTGGCCAACCGGGCGCTGTTCCGCCAGATGGTGCAGCAGCACCTGGCGCTGGCCCACCGCAACGGCAACAGCCTGGCGGTGCTCTACGTCGATCTGGACGGCTTCAAGGAGGTCAACGACACGCACGGTCACCGCGTGGGCGACGAGCTGCTCCAGCAGACCTCGTTGCGACTGCTGGCGGCGGTGCGGGCCGGGGACCTGGTCGCGCGCCTGGGCGGCGACGAGTTCGCGATCGCGCTGGTGCAGCCCGGGCCCCGCGGATCGGCCAAGGTCGCGGCCAAGCTGGTGCACGCGCTGGCGCAGACCTTCCAGTTGGGCGAGCTGCGGGTGTCGATCTCCGCGAGCATCGGCGGCGCGACGGTGACCTCGCGCTCCGGCGACGAGCCCGGCGACTGCGACGCCCTCCTCCAGCGCGCCGACGCGGCCATGTACCAGGCCAAGCAGTCGGGGAAGTCGCGGTATGTGCTGGCGGAGGTGTGAGGGTCGTCGCCGAGCAGAAGGATCCCTCGCCTGCGAGGACCTGCACCACCTGGATCTGCATGGCATGCCGACTTGAGGCCGGAGAGACATGTCGGCCGGCTCCGTTGACGAGACAAATCGAGGTCAATGACGACCCGCGGCCGCGTTCCTAGGATTCAGGCTTCATTGCTCCGCGTCATCCGCGGAGTGCGCCCTTGTCGAGCCCGTCCAAGGAGTGACCCGCATGCAATCGATCCAGATCATGGTGGCGTACGATCCCCGAATGAACCGCCCCCTGCTCATCCACGCCGAGTGGGACCCGGAAGCTGCTGTCTGGGTCGCCACGTCGCACGATGTGCCGGGTCTCGCGACCGAGGCCGACACGCTGGAAGCGCTGGAGTCCAAGCTGAGCGTGCTCGTGCCCGAGCTGCTCGAGGCCAACGGCTGTCTTCCCGCCGGGCCCGAGCTGGCCATGGAGCTGCTCGCGCGCCGCGTGAGCATCACCCCGATCCACACCTCCTGATGGCCATGGTGGCCAGCTTCACGCCGGAGCTGGTTCGGATTCTTCGCGCGGCGGGATGCGAGTTCGTCCGCCACGGCAAGGGCGATCACGACATCTGGTTCTCACCTTCCAGCCAGATCCGATTCCCGGTGGATCACCGAATCAGATCCCGACATACCGCCAATGCAGTGCTGCAACAGGCAGGACTGAGCAAGCGCTTCTGATCTCTCGAACCGCCGCCTGGATCACCGTCGTCCGGTCGATGCCGCCATGGCGAGGGTTCAGCGAGGGCAGCACCCGTGCCGTCTCGGTCTCCATCACGCTCGATCTGCTCAGCCGAGCTCCGCCAGCACCAGCGGCGCCGCACGCCACGCAGCATCGGCATCCTCGATGGACATCGCCGCCTGCACCTGCGCGATCGCGCGGTCCGCGGCGGCCTCATCGGCCGCGTGCACCATCGCCAGCGGCTCGCCCGCGGCGAGGACATCGCCCAGCTGGCGCACCTCGCTCAGGCCCACGCGCATGTCCAGGGTGTCGCCGGGCAGGCGGCGGCCACCGCCCAACTCGACGATCACCAGGCCCACGTCGCGTGTCTTCATCGCGCTCAGGCGACCGGCGCGTGGCGCCGGCACCGCGCGGATCACGGGCGCCGCGGCCAGGTAGGCGTCGGGCTTCTCCAGCAGATCCGCGGGACCGCCCAGCGCGGTCACCATCTTCGCGAAACGCTCCGCCGCCGCGCCGCTGTCCAGCGCCGCTTGCAGCTTCACCGTCGCCGACGCGGTGTCCGGCGCCAGGCCACCCAGCACCAGCATCTCCGCGCCCAGCGCCAGCGTCAGCGCGTGGGTGCGCGACTCACGCGGCTTGCGGCCGGTCAGGTACTCGATCGCGCCGCGCACTTCCAGCGCATTGCCGACCTCGTGCCCCAGCACCTGGTTCATGTCGGTGATCAGCGCCCGCGTGCGCAACCCCGCGCCCGTGGCCACGTCGACGATGCTGCGCGCCAGTTCCTCGCCGAACTCGCGCGTCGCGGCAAAGGCGCCGTTGCCGCACTTCACGTCCATGGCCAGGCCTTGCAGACCCGCCGCCAGCTTCTTGGACAGGATGCTCGCCGTGATCAGCGGCACGCTCTCGACCGTCGCGGTGACGTCGCGCGTCGCATAGAAGCGGCGGTCCGCCGGCGCCAGATCGGCGGTCTGGCCGATGATCGCCACGCCCAGCGAGCGCACCAGGCGATCGAAGTCGCCAAAGTCCGGCGCCGTCGTGTAGCCGGGAATCGCCTCGAGCTTGTCGACCGTGCCGCCCGTGTGACCCAGGCCGCGGCCCGCGATCATCGGCACGTAACCGCCGCAGGCCGCCACCAGCGGCGCCAGCATCAGGCTGATCTTGTCGCCCACGCCGCCGCTCGAATGCTTGTCCAGCACCGGGCCCGGCATGTCCGGCCAGCTCAGCACGCGGCCGCTGTTCATCATCGCGCGCGTCAGCGCCACCGCCTCGTCGCGGCCCATGCCGCGCAGGAAGACCGCCATGCCCAGCGCGGCCACCTGGCCCTCGCTCCAGCTGCCGTCCACCAGCCCGCGCACGAAGTGATCGATCTGCGCCACGCCCAGCGCCTGGCCTTCGCGCTTCGCGCGGATGATTTCCTGAACCAGCATGTCGTCCCGCTTGTCGTTCTCGTTGTCGACACCGGCGACTCCGCCGTCGTCGCGTCGCTGTCGTCGTTGTCCCTACCCGCGCGATCGCCGTGGCCATCGCGCTTCTCCGCTGCCCGGCTCGCCCCAGGCCCTCCGGCGGCGCCTCGCGCGCCGTCCCTCCGGAGCGATGAAGGGCGCCCTGGGCGCCCTTCTCCGTTCAATACGCCGCGCTCACCGCGGCGCTGTCCTGGCCGGCCAGCACGGCCTCGATGTCGCTGAGCAGGCCGCTCGCGCCGAAGCGCATGCGTCGGGCCGTCAGCGCCTCCACGCCCAGTTCGGCGGCCGCCTGCTGCAGATAGCCGCGCGCATCCGCCACCGAGCGGATCCCGCCCGAGGCCTTGAAGCCCGCGTTGCCCAGACCGCTCACCGCGATCTCGTGCAACATGGTCCTGGCCGCCGCCGGCGTCGCCGACACCGGGCTCTTGCCGGTGCTCGTCTTGACGAAATCCGCGCCGGCCATCAGGGCCAGACGCGTCGCCTCGGCGATGCGCTCGGTCGTGGCGAGCTCGCCCGACTCGATGATCACCTTCAGCGTCAGCGGACGCGTCGCATGGCGCACCTCGGCCAGGAACTCGGCCACCTCGCTGGACTGGCCCGCGATCAGCGCGCGGTACGGCAGCACCACGTCCACCTCCTGCGCGCCGGCTTGCGCGATCGTCTCGATCTCGGCCAGCACGCGCGGCAGATCCAGGCTGCCGTCGGGGAAGTTGGCGACCGCCGCCACGCGGATGTCCGCCGGCAGCGCGGCGCGCGCCTGCGCCACGAATTTCGGCCACACGCACACGGCGGCCACATGGCCCCGCTCCGGCGCGCCGACGGCACGGGCGCACAGCGCCTCGATGTCGGCGGCGGTGTCGCCGTCGTTCAGGCTGGTCAGATCCAGGCATTGCAGCGCCAGTCGCGCTGCTTGTTCCAGACTCATCTCGGTCTTCATCCACTGCTCCCTACTGCTCTCCCACCTCCGGGATCGGAGGCGGCGCGCGGCTGTCCGTGGCGCCGCGCCGGCCACGTGTCATGCGGAGGGAGACCCGGGCGCCGCGTCGCGATCGGGCCGATCGCGCGGGCCACGCGGGCCGCCGCCGGGGCTTCTCCGGCCCCGATCTTGCGCTCGCCGGACCTCAGTCCTTCAGCGATTCCAGCGTCGCCAGCGAGGCCAAGTACTGGCCCAGGAAGGCCGCCGCGCGCTCGCCCGACAGCTTGGCCTGCTGCAGCGTCAGCGCGTGCGTCAGCGCCTCGTCGGACATGCCGGCCGCCATGTTGGTGATCAGCGCCAGGCCGGCCACGCGCAGACCCGCGTGGCGGGCCAGGATGGTCTCGGGGACGGTGCTCATGCCCACCGCGTCCGCGCCCCAGGCGGCGAACATGCGGATCTCGGCCGGCGTCTCGAAGTGCGGGCCCACGGCCCACACGTACACGCCCTCGGTCAGCACCATGTTGTGCTGCTGCGCGACCTTGAAGCCTTGCTGGCGCAGTTCCTTGTCGTAGGCCACGCTCAGGTCGCAGAAGCGGTCGCTGCCGCTCATGCCGGTGAGCGGCGAGCGCTGCGGCGCGTTGATGTGGTCCGAGATCAGCATCAGGCTGCCCGGGGGCTGATGCGAGCGCAGGCTGCCCGACGCGTTCGTCAGCACCAGCACCTTCACGCCCCAGGCCTTCAGGCTGCGGATCGCGCCGGCCATGCCGGTGCAATCGCCGCTCTCGTAGGTGTGCGCGCGGCCGCGCAGCATCGCCACGCGTTGCTGGCCGACGCGGCCCACCGCGATCTCGGCCACGTGGCCCTCGACCTTGGGCTGCGGGAAGGCGGGCAGCTCGGCATAGGCGAGGTTCTGGACCTCGTGCAGCTGATCGACGGCGCCGGCCCAGCCGGAGCCCAGCACCACGGCGACGTCGGGGGCGTGCTCGCCGAACGCGGACTTCAGGCGCTCGACGCTGGTGGTGATGGCGGCCGCGAGTTCGGCACCTTGCAGGGGCGTGGACATGGTTCTCTCTCCTGGTCGCGCGCGACGGGCGCGCGGCGTTTCATGTGAAGACCGGGCCTCGTGGGCCCGGCCGGTCGTCTGTGAGGCGCTCAGCTCGTCAGGTGATCGGGACCGAAGCTGGCGGGGAGCAACTGCTCCAGCGTCCAGTGCGCCCGCACGCCGCTGGCGTCGCCCGCGATCACGATCAGGTCCTGCGGCTTCGCGAACTCCCGCAGCTTCTGCCGGCAGCCGCCGCATGGGGTGATGATCTCCGAGCCCGCGCCCGTCACCATCACCGCGCGGGCGATGCGGCCGCCGCCCATGATCATGTGGCCCAGCGCATTGGTCTCGGCGCACCAGCCTTGCGGGTAGGCGGCGTTCTCGATGTTGCAGCCGGCGTGGATGCGGCCGTGCTCGTCCAGCACCGCGGCGCCGACGAAGTACTTCGAGTAAGGGGCATGCGAATGCTGACGCGCGTCCAGCGCCGCCTTCAGCATCTGCTGGATCAGGTCCGCCGGCAGCGGAATCGAAGCGATCAGGTCTTGGCTCATGATCAACGCTCCTTCACGTAGGGCTTGCTGAGCGCCTTGGGCGCGATCGCCTGGCCGATGAAGCCGGCCAGCAGGATCACGGTCAGGATGTAGGGCAGCGCCTGGATCAACTGGACCGGCACCTCGCCGATGCCCGGCAGCGACACGCCCTGCAGGCGGATCGCGACGGCGTCCAGGAAGCCGAACAGCAGGCAGGCGCACAGCGTGGGCATCGGCTTCCACTTGCCGAAGATCATCGCGGCCAGCGCGATGAAGCCGCGGCCCGCGGTCATGTTGGGCGAGAACGAGGCGTTCTGCGCCAGCGTCAGATAGGCGCCGCCCAGACCGCACAGCACGCCGTTGATGGCCAGCGCCGCATAGCGCAGTCGCGGGACCGAGACGCCGGCCGCGTCGACCATGGCGGGGTTCTCGCCCACCGCGCGCAGGCGCAGGCCGGGACGGGTGCGCTCCAGGAAGAACCACACCACGCCCACCAGCGCGAAGGCCAGATAGACCAGCAGGTTGTGACTCAGCAGGCCGTGACCGATCAGCGAGGAGAACCAGCTGCCCGCCACCGGCTCGGCGAACTGCGGCAGCACGCCGGTGATGCGCTGCGCGGAATCGATGGGGGGCGTCTGGCCGCCCTGCGCGAACCAGGCGATGCCCAGCACCACGGTCAGGCCGGCCGCCACCATGTTCAGCGCGACGCCCGAGACCACCTGGTCGCCGCGGTGCGTCACCGTCGCGAAGCCGTGGATCATGGACATCGCCACCGCCACGCCGATCGCGGCCAGCAGGCCCAGCGTCGTCGAGTGCGACACGCTGGCCATCGCCGCGGCCGCGAAGGCCGCCGCCAGCATCTTCCCCTCCAGACCGATGTCGACCACGCCGGAGCGCTCCGACACCAAACCCGCGAGCGCCGCGAACAGCAGCGGCGTGGTGACGCGCAGCGTCGACGCCAGCACGGAGCCGATCAGCACCTCATCCATTGGACTTCCCCTCGGTGGCGCCGCGCTTGCGGGCCACCATCGCATAGAGCTTGGCGAACATGGGCGCGCTCACCATGGCCATCGCGCCGGCGAACAGCACGATCAGGCCCTGCACCGTCACCACCATCTCGCGGCTGAAGCCGGGCACCTCGAAGGAGACCTCGACCCCGCCCTGATACAGCGTGCCGAACAGCAGCGAGGCCAGGATGATCCCGACCGGATGGTTGCGGCCCATCAGGGCCACGGCGATGCCAGTGAAGCCGGCGCCGGCGACGAAGTCCAGCGTCAGCTTGCCCTGCACGCCGGCGATCTCGTTGACGCCGACCAGACCGGCCAGCGCGCCGGACAGGCCCATCGCGGCCAGCACCTGCCAGCGCGGCCGGATGCCGGCGTAATGCGCCGCCGTCGGATTCGAGCCGACCGCGCGCAGCACGTAGCCGGCGCGGCTCTTCCACAGGAACCACCAGACGAAGACGCTGGCGACCAGCGCCAGCAGGATGGACAGGTTCAGCGGCGACGAAGGCCATTCGACGCCGAACTTGGCCAGCAGTTCGTGCACCGCGGGCATGCGAGCCGAGTCGGCGAAGGCATCGCTCTCGACCGACATCGAGCCGTTCGGGCGCAGCCAGTTCACCAGCAGGTAGCCGTTCAGGCTGGCCGCCAGAAAGTTGAACATGATGGTGGTGATCACCACGTGGCTGCCGCGCCAGGCCTGCAGATAGCCGGGCACCGCGGCCCACAGCATGCCGAAGATGGCCGCGGCCACGATGGCCAATGGGATCATCACGAAGCCCGGCAGCTTGGGCCCCAGCCACAGCGACAGCAGTGCCACGCCGATGCCGCCCAGCGTCGCCTGCCCTTCCCCGCCGATGTTGAACAGCCCGCCGTGGAAGGCCACGGCCACGGCCAGGCCGGTGAAGATGAAGGTGGTCGTGTAGTACAGCGTGTAGCCCAGGCCGCGGGCGCTGCCCAGCGCGCCGTCGAGCAGCACCGTCAGCGCCTGCATCGGGCTCGCGCCGATCAGCAGCACCACGCCACCAGCCACCGCCACCGCGATCAGCAGGTTCCACAGCGGCAGCAGCACCAGGTCCATCCAGCGCGGCATCTGCAAGGCTTGGCTACTCATGCGGCGGTCTTCTCTTGGGTCGGGGAGGCCGCCATCAGCAGGCCCAGGTTCTTCTCGGAGCAGTCCTCGATGGCGAGCTCTCCGGTGATGCGGCCGGCGTTCATGACGACCACGCGGTCCGCCAGGGCCAGGATCTCGTCGAGCTCGCTGGACACCAGCAGCACGGCGCAGCCGGCGTCGCGCAGGCGGCGCAGCTGGTTGTGGATGAATTCGATGGCGCCTATGTCCACGCCGCGCGTGGGCTGGCCCACCAGCAGCACGGCCGGCTGCTGGCCGATCTCGCGCGCCAGAATCAGCTTCTGCTGATTACCGCCGGAGAACTTGGACGAGCCCAGCTCCGCATTGCGCGGGCGGACGTCGAAGCGCTCCATCATCTCGGCCGTCTTGGCGCGCAGGTGGCGCTGGTCCATGCCGAGGCCGAAGGGGCCGGCCCGGTACTGGTCCTGCTCGTGATAGCCCAGCGCCGCCGTCTCCCACGCGGGGAAGCTCAGCACCATGCCCAGCGCGTGGCGGTCCTCGGGCACGTGCGCGAGTTTCAGATCACGCGCGGTGCTGGGATCCATCCAGGACGCGGCATGGAAGTCGCGGCCCGCCACATGCAGCGTGCCGGCGTCCGGCGCGCGCATGCCCGCCAGGACTTCCAGCAGCTCGCTCTGGCCGTTGCCCGACACGCCGGCCACGCCGACGATCTCGCCCGGACGCAGCGACAGCGTCGCGTTGGCCAGCAGATGGACGCCGGAGCCGGTCTCGCCGCTGGCCACGGTCAGGCCCTCGGCGCGCAGCACCGGTTGATCGGAGTGCGGCTTGGCGGCGCCACCGTCGCGGCCCAGGTTGACCTTGCGGCCGACCATGCTCTCGGCCAGCGCCTCGGGACTGGTGTCGCCGATGGCGACGGTCTCGATCACGGTGCCGGCGCGCATCACGGTGACCGCGTCGCACAAGGCCATGACTTCGCGCAGCTTGTGTGTGATCAGCAGGATGGTCGTGCCGCGCTCGCGCAGACGGCGCAGCACCTCGAAGAGCTGGTCCGTCTCCTGCGGGGTCAGCACCGCGGTAGGCTCGTCCAGGATCAGGATGCGGGCGCCGCGATACAGCGCCTTCAGGATCTCCAGCCGCTGCAGCTCACCGACGGGCAGATCCGCGACGGTCGCGTCCAGGCGCACCGTCAGGCCGGTGTCGCGCATCAGCGCTTCCAGCTCCCGGCGCACCTGCTTCTTGGCGCGCGACAGGAAGAAGGCGGGCTCGGCGCCCAGCATCACGTTGTCCAGCGCGGACAGCGTGTCCACCAGCATGAAGTGCTGATGGACCATGCCGATGCCCAGCGCGATGGCCTGATGCGAATTGGCGATGGAGACGCGCTGGCCGTCGACCTCGATGTGGCCCTCGTCGGCGTGGTAGTAGCCGTAGAGGATGGCCATCAGCGTGCTCTTGCCGGCGCCGTTCTCGCCGACCAGGCCGTGCACGGTGCCGGGCATGACCGACAGCGACACCGCCCGGTTGGCCTGCACCGCGCCGAAGCGCTTGGAGATGTCGCACAGGCGTACCGCGGGCGCGGCGCCGCCGCGTGTGGGCTCTGTCATGGTGAGGAAGCGTGCGGGAGCGCGAGGCTCGGAATCAGTTCTTGCAGGCGTTGTCCGCCATGTAGTCGGCGACCTTGATCTTGCCGGCGATGATGTCGGCCTTCAGCGCGTCGACCTTGGTCTTGATCGCCGGGGCGATCAGCTTGGCGTTGTTCTGGTCGATGGCGTACTCGACGCCGCCTTCCTTCAGGCCCAGCACGTTGACGCCGGGCTTCCATTCCTTGAGCACGTTGTAGACGGCCACGTCCACGCGCTTGACCATGGAGCTCAGCATGGTGCCGGGCTGCAGGTGGTTCTGGTTGCTGTCCACGCCGATGGCGAACTTGCCGGCGTCCTTGGCGGCCTGGTAGACGCCGACGCCGGTGCCGCCGGCCGCGGCGAAGACCACGTCCACGCCCTTGGCGAACTGCGCCTTGGCCAGCTCGCCGCCGCGGGTCGGATCGTTCCAGGCCGAGGCCGTGGTGCCGGTCATGTTCTTGAAGACCTCGACCTTGGCGTTGGCCGCCTTGGCGCCCTGCTCATAGCCGCACTCGAACTTGCGGATCAGCGGGATGTCCATGCCGCCCACGAAGCCGACCTTGCCGGTCTTGCTGGTCAGCGCGGCCAGCGCGCCGACGAGGAAGCTGCCCTCTTGTTCCTTGAACAGCACCGACTGCACGTTGGGCTGGTTGACCTTCTCGTCGATGATGACGAACTTGGTCTTGGGGAAGTCCTTGGCGACCTGGTTCAGCGCCGAGGCCTGGGCGAAGCCCACCGAGATGATGGGGCTGGCGCCACGCTCGGCCATGCGGCGGATCGCCTGCACGCGCTGGGTCTCGTTGGAGATCTCGAACTCGAGGTACTTGCCGCCCGTGTCCTTCTTCCACTGCTCGACGCCGCGGTAGGCGGCCTCGTTGAAGGATTTGTCGAACTTGCCGCCCATGTCGAAGATCACCGCCGGCGTCGTCGCCTGCGCGGCCACCGAGCCGGAAACCGCCAGCAGCAGGCCGGCCAGCGTGATCGAGGAAAGCGACAGGGAGGGCTTCATCATTGCGGTCTCAGTCCGAGAAAGGGGGGATCCGCCAGCATGCACGATTCGGGCCACAGGGACCACCTCGACCGGCAGCGGCCAGCGGAACGCCGCTGGACCCAGGCCGCCGGGAATCGACCGGCCAGGAGCAAGCGGCGCATTCTAAGAAGGCGGGAGTGTAAGCCACGTCAAGGAAAACGCTAAACGTTTGCGGACCCACCGGCGCCGGGGCTCTCCCCTTCATCCCGGCCCCCGCGCGCCTGAGGAATCGGGGATCTCCGGGCGGTCTCCGCGCAGCCGGGCCCGGCCCGTTCGCGGCGCTCGCTGTGCGCCCCAGGATTCACCGAACGCTCACCTTGACCTGCCACTACAAGTTGAGAATTACTATCATTTAGAATCCTACGCTTCGCTGGTTCGCAGGCTTCCGCTGACATGAGCGCTGTTCTCCCCGTCCCCACCCTCGCCCAGGCCGCCATCGGCCAGGCGCACCGCGTCAAGGCGCTCGAGGCCCCGGCCCATGCCCCGGAATGGAAGCAATGGCTGGAGGAGCTGGGCTTCGTCCCCGGCGAACACGTCGCCGTGCTGGCACGCGCCATGCCCGGCGCGGATCCGCTGGTGGTGCGGATCGGCCAGTCGACCTTCGCCCTGCGCCGCGCCGAGGCCGATTGCGTGCATCTGGCCGATGGGTCGCAGGACGGCCTGACGGTCGCGCTGCCGACGGGAGCCGCGCATGCGTGAGGCCGTCGTCCACATCCATCCCGCGGGACCGCTGCTGGCGCTGGTCGGCAATCCCAATTGCGGCAAGACGGCGCTGTTCAACCGCCTGACGGGCAGCCGCCAGAAGGTCGCGAACTACGCCGGCGTGACCGTCGAGCGCAAGGAAGGCAAGCTCAAGACCGCCGCCGGCAAGCTGCTGCGCGTGCTGGACCTCCCTGGCACCTACTCGCTCTATCCGCGCTCGCCCGACGAGCGCGTCACCGTCGACGTGCTGGCCGGCCGCGCCACCGGCGAGAAGCGCCCCGACCTGATCGTCTGCGTGCTGGATGCGACCAACCTGCGCCGCAACCTGCGTCTGTTCCTGTCGGTGCAGCGCCAGGGCCTGCCCTGCGTGGTCGCGCTGAACATGGCCGACCTGGCCAAGCGCCGCGGCATCGAGGTGGACACCGCCAAGATGAGCGAGCTGCTCGGCGTGCCGGTGATCCGCACGGTGGCGACCGACGGCGACGGGCTCGACGAGCTGCGCGCGGTGCTGGACCAGCCCGACCTGTGGGCCACCGCGACGCCGGTGCCCGAGGGCGAGGACACCGCCCGCATCAATCACATCCTCAAGGAACTGCACCTGGACGGCCTGCAGGGCGAGCTGCCCAGCGACAAGGTCGACCGCGTGGTCCTGCACCCGGTGCTGGGGCCGATCATCCTGGCGGTGCTGTTGTTCTTCCTGTTCCAGGCGGTGTTCGCGTGGGCCGAGGTCCCGAAGGAATGGATCGAGGCCGGCACCGCGTGGCTGGGCGAACAGGCCGGCGCGCTGCTGCCCGAGGGCCATCTGCGCAGCCTGGTTGTGGACGGCCTGATCGCGGGCGTGGGCGGCGTGCTGGTCTTCCTGCCGCAGATCCTGATCCTGTTCTTCTTCATCCTGATCCTCGAGGAATCGGGCTACCTGCCGCGCGCGGCCTTCCTGCTGGACCGGATCATGGGCTCGGTGGGCCTGTCGGGCCGCAGCTTCATCCCGCTGCTGTCCAGCTTCGCCTGCGCGATCCCGGGGATCATGGCCACGCGCTCGATCGCCAACGCGCGCGACCGACTGGTGACCATCCTGATCGCGCCGCTGATGACCTGCTCGGCGCGGCTGCCGGTGTACGCGCTGCTGATCGGCGCCTTCATCCCGCAGCGCACGCTGTGGGGCGGCATCGAGCTGCAGGGCCTGGTGCTCTTCGTCCTGTACTTCGCCGGCATCCTGGCGGCGATGGGCGTGGCCTGGCTGATGAAGCGCTTCACCGACGCCGGTCGCCAGGTGCGTCCGCTGATGATGGAACTGCCCAGCTACCACTGGCCGCATGCGCGCAACATCGCGATCGGGCTGTGGCAGCGCGCGGAGATCTTCCTCAAGCGCGTGGGCGGCATCATCCTGGCGCTGACCCTGCTGCTGTGGCTGCTGTCGACCTTCCCCGGCGCGCCGGAAGGCGCCACCGGCCCGGCCATCCAGTACAGCTTCGCCGGCTACCTGGGCCGCGGTCTGGCCTGGATCTTCGAGCCCATCGGCTTCAACTGGCAGATCAGCCTGGCGCTGGTGCCCGGCATGGCGGCGCGCGAGATCGTCGTGAGCGCGCTGGGCACGGTGTACTCGCTGTCCGGCGGCGACGACGCGGCGCAAGCCCTGACCCCGCTGATTGCCTCGACCTGGGGCCTGCCGACGGCCTTCTCGCTGCTGGCCTGGTTCATCTTCGCGCCGCAGTGCCTGTCCACGATCGCGGCGGTCAAGCGCGAGACCGGCGGCTACAAGATCCCCGCGATCATGCTGGCCTACCTGTTCGCGCTGGCCTACGGCGCGTCGTACGCGACCTTCCACATCGCGCGCTGGATCGTGGGCGGCTGAGCCGGACCCCGCCGCCCGCCCGGTCGCCACCACCGCGCGGGCGGCTGTCGCAGCCCCCGCGCCATCCCGGCGACGCGCGGGCTGTCGGCGGCGGGAGCCGCGCGCTATGCTCCCCGCCCATGACGAACCGCCCCACCCCCTCCCTGCTGGCGCTGGCCGCGCTGATCTCCCTTGGCGCGAGCAGCTCGGCCTTCGCCGCCGACGCCACGCCCGCCGCCCCGGCGGCGTCCGCGCCCAAGCCGGTCCGCGGCGTGATCAAGGTCGAGCCCAACATCGCGGCCGATGCCGCGGACCTGGACGCCGACACCCGCTTCCAGCGTCTGGCCAACGACTACATCGAGGCGCTGTGGAAGCTCGACCCCGATGCCGCGATCGCCGCCGGCCGCTATGAGTTCGCGGACCGCCTGCCCGCCCCCGACCGCGCCAACCGCGCGCAGGCGCTGGCCTTCTCCGAGCAGTGGCTCAAGCGCTTCGAGGCCGTCGACGGCAAGACCCTGAGCGCGGCCTCGCGCACCGACCTGGGCCAGTTGCTCAACAAGCTGCGCAGCGACCGCTTCGCGCTGACCGAGCTGCGTCAGTTCGAGTGGGACCCGTCGGGCGTCAACGTCGCCGGTCCGCTGGACTACATCCTGGCCACCGACTACGCGCCGCTGCCGGTGCGGCTGAAGGTGATCTCGGCCCGCCTGGCGCAGGTGCCGGCGTACTACAAGGCCGGCGCCTCGCTGCTGAAGCAGCCGACGCTGGAGCACACCCAGCTCGCGATCGACCAGGCGCCCGGCGTGCTGAGCGTGCTGGACGAGATCGCCAAGGCCGCGCAGGGTCCCGACGCCGCGTCGCTGACCGCGGCCGAGCGCAAGCAGCTGCTGGACCGCGTCGCCGCCGCGCGCGTGGCGGTGGACGCCTACAAGGCCCAACTGGTCAAGCTGCTGGCCGCGGGCAAGGCCACCGGCAAGGCGCGCAGCTTCCGCCTGGGCCAGGCGCTGTACGAGAAGAAGTTCGGCTTCGACATCCAGTCCTCGCATTCCGCCGAGCAGATGTACCAGCGCGCGCTGAAGGCGCGCGAGGCGCTGCTGACGCAGATGGCGGACATCTCCGACAAGCTGTGGACGCAGACCCTGGGCGACGCGCCCAAGCCCGAGGATCGCTTCGCGCGCATCGGCGCGGTGATCGGCAAGCTGTCCGAGCAGCACGTCAAGCGCGCGGACTTCGTCAAGGAGATCCGCGCGCAGATCCCGGAGCTGGAGCGCTTCATCACCGCGCACGACCTGCTGACGCAGGACGCCTCCAAGCCGCTGATCGTGCGCGAGACGCCGGTCTACCAGCGCGGCGTCGCCGGCGCCGGCATCGAGGCCCCCGGCCCCTACCGTCCGCAGGACCGCACCTACTACAACGTCACCCCGCTGGACGACCTGACGCCCGAGCAGGCCGAGAGCACGCTGCGCGAGTACAACCGCTGGATCCTGCAGATCCTCAACATCCACGAGGCGGTGCCCGGCCATTACACGCAGCTGGTGCACGCGAACAAGTCGCCGTCGCTGGTGAAGACGCTGTTCGGCAACGGCGCGATGGTCGAGGGCTGGGCGGTCTACGGCGAGCGGATGATGCTGGAGTCCGGCTATGGCGACAACGCGCCGGAGATGTGGCTGATGTGGGGCAAATGGAACCTGCGCAGCGTGACCAACACCATCCTGGACTACAGCGTGCACGTGCTGGGCATGACCGAGGCGCAGGCGCTGGACCTGCTGCAGCGCCAGGCCTTCCAGACCGAGCGCGAGGCGCGCGAGAAGTGGCGCCGGGTGCAGCTGACCTCGGTGCAGCTGACCAGCTACTTCAGCGGCTACAGCGACATCATGGAACTGCGCGAGCAGCGCAAGCAGGCGCTGGGCGCGTCCTTCAAGCTGAAGGACTTCCACGAGCAGTTCCTGAGCTACGGGAATGCGCCGGTGCCGGTGATCGCCGAGCTGATGGCGCAGCCCAAGGGCACGCCATGAGCGGCGAGAGCGACGCCGGCAGGACGTCCGTCGGCGAGACGGTCGGGCATCTCGAGGCCCGGGTGACCGAGCTCGAGATCAAGGCCAGCTTCGCCGAGGATCTGGTGGATCACCTGAACGCGCAGGTCGCGCGGCAGCAGGAACAGATCGACGCGCTGGTGCGGGAGATCACGCAGTTGCGCCGGCAGATGCCCGAAGGCCGCGGCGACGGCGCCGGCAGCCTGAGGGACGAGCTGCCGCCGCATTACTGATCGGACCGCGAAGACCCTCACCCCGACCCTCTCCCGCAAGCGGGAGAGGGAGAACGGTGAACGGACTTCGATGGTGATCGCGAGGCTGGTCTTGCTCCCTCGCCCGCTTGCGAGCGTGGGGGAGAGAAAGCACCGAGCTCGCCGGCAGGCAGCGAGCCTCACGACTCCCTCGCCCGCTTGCGGGAGAGGGTCGGGGTGAGGGTCTTCAGGCCGCCGGACGCGCCGGAATGTTCAGCCCGCGCTTGACCGCGTCGCGCGCCAGGAAGGCGCTCAGCACGCGCTGCACGTTGGGAAACTCCGAGAAACCGACCAGCTCACCGGCCTCGTAGAAACCGACCAGGTTGTTGACCCAAGGCCAAGTCGCGATGTCGGCGATGGTGTACTCGTCGCCCATGATCCAGTCGCGGCCGGTGACGCGCTGTTCGAGCACGGCCAGCAGGCGCTTGGACTCCGCCACATAGCGGTCGCGGGGACGCTTGTCCTCGTAGGCCTTGCCGGCGAACTTGTGGAAGAAACCGAGCTGGCCGAACATCGGCCCCACGCCGCCCATCTGGAACATCACCCACTGCAGGGTCTCGTAGCGGCGCGCGGCGTCCTGCGGGATCAGACGACCGGTCTTCTCGGCCAGGTAGACCAGGATCGCGCCGGACTCGAACAGCGGCAGCGGCTCGCCGCCCGGGCCGTCGGGATCGAGGATCGCGGGGATCTTGTTGTTGGGGTTCAGCGAGAGGAAGGCCGGCGACATCTGGTCGTCGGTCTGGAAGCTGACCAGATGGGGCTCATAGGGCAGGCCCAGTTCCTCCAGCGCGATCGACACCTTCACGCCGTTGGGCGTGGGCAGCGAGTACAGCTGCAGGCGCTCGGGATGCTGGGCGGGCCATTTCTGGGTGATGGGGAAGCGGGACAGATCCGTCATTGCGAAGGCCGCCCGAAGGCGGTCGGCCAAGTGTGGTGGATGGGCGATTCTCAATGGGCCGGGAGAGACCTTGCGCAAGGCAGGTCAATGGCGGATGTGCCTGTGCGTGCCCGGGGCCGCGGCGGGCGCCGATCGCTCGCTCGACGCGCCCCGCCACCGCTCACCGCAGCGGCGCCGCGAAGCGATCCCAGCGCGGGGCCCAATGCCCCGTGATGTCGGCCGACACCAGCACGCGATGCGCCTGGCCGATGATCTGCCGGCGTTGCACCAGGCCGATGAAGCGCGAGTCCTCGCTGTTGTCCCGGTTGTCGCCCATCATGAAATAGGCATCGGCCGGGACCCGCAGCGGACCGAAGTCGCGCCGGGCGCTCACCTCCGGCAGGAACTGCACGACGCGGCGCTGGCCGCCCCATTCCTCGACCTCGCGCACGCCACGCAGCGCGACGCCGGGCGCGACCGGTTCGGCGACTTCCTCGACCGGCGCGTAGCGTGCCGGCTCGCCGTTGAGGATCAGCCGATCCCCTCGAAGCTCGACCACGTCGCCCGGGATGGCCACCACCCGCTTGATCAGCCGCGTGCCGTCGCGCGGCGAGCTGAAGGTGACGACGTCACCACGACGCGGGTCGTCGACGCGGCGCAGCGAGAACTCGGTCAGCGGGACCTTCCAGTCATAGGCGACGCGTTCGACGAAGACGACGTCGCCTTCCAGGATGGTGGGTCGCATGGAGCCGCTGGGGACCGGGTTCCAGTCCGCGATCGCGGTGCGAAAGAACAGGAAGCCCGCCATCAGCAGCAGGAAGTTGCGGTTCGCGCGGAGCCAGGTCTTCATGGCGTCATCTCCAGGAATGGGAGGACGCAGTCTCCGCGCGAGCGCCTGCCCGCGGCGCGCGTGCGCGGCGAATGGCGGGAATCGCGGGATCGATGGCGGCTCGCCGCGCCCCGCTGGCGCGGGGCGGGCGATGGTGGCGGGAACGGGCGCGACGCGGCCGGACTCAGCGCGCCTCGACCTGACAGGGGGTCGCCGCCTCCCACCGTTCGGGGACGCCCCCGGCCGCCAACTTCGGATCGGTGCTGACCAGCGAGGCCAGGTCGACCGTCGGCTTGCCCGGCGTGACCGGCGCGTTGTCGCCCAGCGAGCGTTGCCCCTCGCGCCATTCGGCAGTGCGGCTCAGCAGCTTGACCGACCAGTTCTCGGTCAGCCATTCGAGTTCGACTAGCTCCTTGGCGGTCCCGTCGCCCCTCATGTGGCGCACGGCGCGCGCGTTGCAGTAGCCAGCCTGGCGCACGACGGCCTGCGCCGTGGGCAGGTCGCCCAGGCGCAGCCAGCCGCCACCTTCGACCAGCATCTGGAAGGCGGTGCCGCACACCGAGGTCTTGATCGAGATCGGCGGCCCGGTGGGGGGATCGATGACGATCTCGTCGCTGCGGTAGGCGAAGCCCGCGCTGGACGGCGCCCCGTTCTGCGACTCGGTCAGCACGTCGGTGATCGCGATCAGGCGCTTGAGGCCGCGGCGGTCCTCGCAGCGCGGCGGCGCCACCTCGGCGGCGCAGGACCGGAGCTTGTCGATTTCGGCGATGGAGAACCCCTGCCACTTGACCGCTGCGGCGGCCTCGAGGCGCTGGGCGCAGGTCGCGTTGTGCCTGGCGGTGTCGGCGCTCTCGTTGCGGTGCAGGAAGGGCACGACCACGAAGATCAGCAGAGCCATCGGCAGCACCAGCATCAGGAACTCGGGCGTCTTGAGCCAGCGCAGCCACTCGTGCCAGCGCGTGCCGCGCTTGGGCGCGGGATCGGTCAGCGGCGTGATCGGGCCCAGCGGCGAGACCTCGGACAGCTGATGCCAGTGGCCGAGCTCACCCGGCTGGCAGCAGATCTCGCGGACCGCGTTGTTCCAGTCGAAGTTGCGGTCCATGGGGATGTGACCGAACAGCTCCAGGCGGGGTTCCTCGGCCAGCCACAACCAGGTCTGGATCTTGTTGGCATTGAGGATGAGCGCCGCGTCGATCCAGCGATGCAGCTGCCACTCCGTGTCTCGTGCCATGCCGGGCGGCGGCAGCGGTGGCGTCTCCGACCAGCGGAAGGCGGCCAGCGCGGCGAAGAACAGCAGGCCGCCGCGGCGCCGCATCCCGCGCGCGTTCAAGGCCTCGATGACGAGCCGCTCGAAGGCCTCGCGGGCGGCGAGCGATTCGAGCGCCGGCGACGCGAGCAGCTCGCGCAGCAGCGCCTCCGCCGCGCCGACCGCGCGCGGGTCCAGCCGCCAGAAGCGATGCAGGAAGTCCTCGTAGACAGCCCGCGCGACGGCCTGGGCCGCCATCGCGGGATCGATGGCGGGCTCCGGTTGGGGTTGGGCGCGCGGCTTCGGCTGCTCGGGCGCTGGTGCAGGTGCAGGTGCAGGTGCAGGTGCAGGTGCAGGTGCAGGTGCAGGTGCAGGCGCTGGTGCAGGTGCAGGCGCTGGTGCAGGTGCAGGTGCAGGCGCTGGTGCGGACTCGGGCTCGGGCTCGGCGCCAGATGCCGGTGCCGGTGCCGGTGCCGGTCCCGGCGCAGGCTCGGGCGCTTGCGCAAGGTCGAGGTCGGGCGCAGGCGATGGTGTCGATGCCGACCGAGGCTCGACCTCCGGCGCGGCCGCGGGCTCGTCGTGCCCGTCATCCGAGCGCTCGTCCCCGCCCTGCCCCGTCTCTCGCGTTCCAAGTTCGACGCGGATGAACCCACGCTCCTCCCGCAGATGCGCGATGGCGGCTTCGTAGTGAGCGCGCAATTCCTGGAACGCCTGCGGATCGGCAGCGCGATCGATGCGCTTGAGGCGCGCCGCATAGGCCGACTTCACGTCGGCCTGCGTGGCGTGCTCGTCCAGGCCGAGCGCGCTGAAGTAGTCGGGCAGCAGGACCTGCATCAGACCCCCAGCGGCGAGTCGGCCTCGCAGAGCTGGACCAGGCGCTGCAGGCCGGCCTGGCCCTGCGCGATGCGGCGCGGGTCCTGCGACTCCAGATCCAGTTCGAAGCGCGTGATCTCATGGCCCAGCCGCTCACGCTCGTCCAGCGCCAGCTGCATGAACAGCCGCTCGGCGCGTGCCAGCAGCGCGCGCACTTCCATGCGCTCGCGCGGATGCATCTTCAGCGACGACAAGGCCTGCAGCCGCTCGGCCACCTGCTCGTCGGACAGTCGTTCCGCCGAGTTCTGGATCACGAGCCGGCGCGACGGGCCGGCGGCCTGCTCGCCCAGCTTGGGCGTGGCCTCCACCTCCAGCAGGCCGTCCACGTCGTAGGTGAAGCGCACGTCGATGTGGGGCCAGCGGCCGTCGGTCGAGCGAGGCAGGTCGACGTCGAACTGGCCCAGCGGGATGTTGTCCTTCACGAGCCGCGCCTCGCCCTGGTAGACGCGGACCGAGATCACCCGCTGATCCGCGGTGAGCGGCTGGAAGGACTGCACGCGGCTGACGGGCACCACCGTGTTGCGCGCGATGATCGGCGACATGAAGCCCGCCGTGTGCCGGTCGGCCGAGACCTGCTTGGAGGACTCGATGCCCAGCGTGTACGGGCAGACGTCGGTCATGACGCGCTCCGCGAGCTCCACCGCGTCCGTCTTGAGCCCGGCCTGCACGGCCGCGCCCAGAGCGATGACCTCGTCGGGATTCAGGCTCGCGCTGGGGAACTGCCCGAACATCCGCGTCACCAGTTGCCGCACCGCCGGGAGGCGCGAGCTGCCGCCGGCCAGCACCACCGCCGACAGGTCGGCCGTGCCGATGCGCGCGTCGCGGATGGCCGTCTCGACCGGGTAGCGCAGGCGGTCGAGCACGGGCTGGATGAGTCGCTCGAACTGGTCGATGCCCAGCGTCAGGTCGATCAGGTGCGGCCCGTGCTGGAAGCTGATCCGCGCGGTGGGATCGCTGGAAAGCGCGCGCTTGGCGGCCTCGCAGCGGGCTCGCAGCTTGGAGACGAAGACGGGCTCGCCCATCAGCTCGGCGGGCAGGCCGGCGCTGTCCATCACCCAGCGCTCGACGCAGGCATCCACGTCGTCGCCGCCGAGCTGGTTGTCGCCCGCGGTCGCGCGGACCTCCATCACGCCGGAGAAGAGCTCGAGGATGGAGACGTCGAAGGTGCCGCCGCCGAAGTCGAAGACGAGGAACTGGCTGTCGTCGCGCTCGTTGAGCCCGTAGGCGAGCGCCGCGGCGGTGGGCTCGTTGAGCAGGCTGACCTCGGCGAAGCCGGCGATCAGGCCGGCATTGCGGGTCGCGGCGCGCTGCGCGTCGGAAAAGTAGGCGGGGACGGTGATGACGGCGCGATCCACGTCCTGGCCGAATCGCGCGCGGACGTCGGCGCGCAGCGCGCGCAGCACGAGGGCCGAGAGGTCCTCGGCGCGGAACACGCGATCCCCGAGGCGGAAGCTGGTGGCGGTGCCCATGCCGCGCTTGAAGCTGGCGATGGTGCGCTGCGGATGGGACTGGAGCCGCTCCCGGGCCGCGAGGCCGACGAGGACGGAGCCGTCGTCGTCGAGGCTGACGACCGAGGGGGTCAGCGTCTGGCCAAGTGCGTTGGGGATCAGGTGCGGGGCGCCGTCGTGCCAGTAGGCGACGAGGGAATTGGTGGTGCCGAGGTCGATGCCGACGATGTCGGGCACGAACGAGGAAGCGGTCATGGAGCGGACGGGCGAATCGGGCCGCCAGGCGGCCGAGGGGTGGTCGAGACGTTCAAGCGTCTTCTAGAGGCGCCCCGCACCCTATCGCCCTGAAGGGTGGACGCGCGCGAGCGCGTGGAGGACGCGTGAAGGAGTGCTCGGGCGGCCCGCTTCGCGCGCGGGCGCAGGAGGCGGGATGTCGCGGTCGAACGACAGCGCGCGGTGCGCCGTCGACGACCTCATTGGGTGGTCACCAGGGTCTTGAGCACGGCTCGGCCGTCGCCGAAGGCCTGCTCCAGCACGCCGAGCATGCCGAGCGCCTCGCGCAGCGTGTCCCGGATGCTGGCGGCGGCGAGGATGGCCTCGTCGTCGTCGTCCAGACGCGAGTCACCGTCGAGCAGCGCGCGCTCCAGGCGGGCGGCCATCTCGGCCACGGCGAGCGCGTGCTGCATGCGCTGGCGTAGCGAGGCGATGGCGGTGCCGACGGAGATGTCGCGACGCGGGGTGAGGAACTCGGCACTGCCGGGGGCGAATCGGCTGAACGTCGGGTACATGCGGGAGCGGTAGAGGAACTCCTCGAACTCGTCGGTGTCTAGCCGGCGGAGCGGGCGGTAGCTGAGGAGGTCCTGCTCGATCTCGGAGAAGTCCGGGAGCGGCTTGGGCCGCGGATCGTTGGCGGATGGGGTGGTGGGCGGGACCCGGGTTTCCGGGCGGTCAGCGGTGAGGACGGTCATGGGGTGGCTCCAATCCATTAACTGATTTGGGGATGGATTCCTCCGCGAGAGAAATTCGCGGGAGGCGATGTCGGGGCATCGAGAACGGATGATTCCTCAGACTGGACGGAAAACCAGTGCGGAAATATCAAGGATTCGGGAGAACCGCAGGAGTCAGGCAGCGCGAATGGTTTAGATCGGGCGGGGGAATGGCTGGAATTGGGAGGGGTGCTAGAGGAATGAGGGATGGGGTGCGCTGGGCGAGTGGCTGGGAACCCCGCCCTCAAAAATGATCACAACAATTCCGCTGAAATGACAAAAAGCGCCATAGCGCAGCCGCCCAATACTAGGCACCCCAGGATATTCCAGAAAGCAGGCCGGAAATTTCGTCAGCAGCATCCGCACACATTTCCGAGCAGCGCCCGCAGGCCTATCAAAACTGCCAGCGCGCTGCCGAACTCATGGGGGCGCGTACCGATTATCTCTTTTCACCATCGGTTCGCCAACATTATCCCAGACCCATTTTGCGTCGTTGAGTTCGCTCTCACCCGGCAACACCTGACCAAAGAAGTCTCGAAGAATGCCAACAACACGGCAATAGGAAGGCGCATCAAGATCAATGAAGCTAATAATCCCCATATACTTAGCCTCAACAATTACATCATACTCCTCTGGACATATCGGCAGAAGCACCTTCTCCAGAGCATCCGAAAACGCCCAGTAGAGAGCAGTATTCACATAACCCTCTCCGTAAGCCGATTGCCCACAAGCGGGATTCGCATCAAGTCCAAAATATATAACACCAGCCATAATTCGCTTGAAGATGACAGTTAGTCAAGAAGTGCTTCATCAAGGCGGGTTCCAATCTTACCCAATTCGTCATTCGACTCAAAATCGGACCGTATGCAAAGTCGGAATCAAGCCAGGAACCGCCGAGTCCAGTGCATAGATTTGCTCAGGGGGACAATCAGCACCAAACGCCACATGCAAGCCAAGCATGCCAGAAAATTTTCCGTCTAGAACTCCGTAAACCAATGCTATGTGATGAATCAGCTCTTTCCCGACATTCACCTGAAAACGTAGTGTTCCGTCGACATTGAAAACTGCCGCATTATTCGGGAACCCAAACACATCGTCACCAGCCTCATTGATGTACCAAGATGGTGGGAATATTCCAAGGATGCCAGATCGATCGGGAAGAAGTGCGGGCAACATCGGCGCGTCAATGCTGACCTCAGTCCCATCGTCTAGCGTAAGAACGCACCCCAGAATCTTTCGGGGCTCCGCCAAAGCCAGAACTTGGGCCCGCCGCGCGAGCGCGTCTTCTGCTGCGACACCTGTCCCTTCTACGGGAATCACCAGCCGTTGGCCGTCACTCCCAAGCCAGACATCGGATACGATTTCGACTTTTCTGGTCATGGCATTTTGAAGGGTTTAATACTTCCCGGAATAATTGAGAAACTTTCTGGAGAGGAATAGGGGGCTTGGCCACAAACTGCACTTGGTGTACTCAATATCCCTTACCTTGCAGCCAGACAGAACGGAAAGGACCAGATCCCATTCCACGGGGTTCACCCTCTAACTCCAGAGAGTATCCAAGCGCCACCTTAGCCTCCAATTCGAAGAACCGCAGCTTTGCCATCCTTAATTACCATGCGACTCTTAGGCCCGGGAGCCGGATTCTGAAGCCCCGTTGATTTCCTGTGCCAGTCAGAAGTAGAGGTCAGGGAATCGTTTCATACAGTACTCGACCGGTGGCACCCGTCCCGTCGCTTCATGAGGTCGCTGGTCGTTGTGGCGTTGAAGCCAGTCGGCAGTCATGGCCCGTACTTCGACCAACGAGTCGAAGACGCAGTAGTTCAGCACCATATTTCCGCAAGCTCATCCGAGAGTGGGGAATTCAGAAGATCACCGCCGTCACTCAAATGCGCTTTCATCGCAGCATTTGCAAGAATCATTTAACCCAAACGCCCCTTTGATTTTTAAAACTCGCAAGATCAGCAGATACTTCTGGGAGACTCCAAACCCGAATACGCGACAAATCCTCCTCTCATTCCCAAGAGAGGACCAGGATCTCCAATACATAAGCTCCTACGAATCAAGCATCCCAAGACATGCTAGAAAGGAGCCCAGAAATTGCGGCAGCAACCTCTGGGTGCTTCTCCGAGTAGCGCCCACACGCCGCTCTAAAGAACACCAAAAACTCCGCCTCAGAATATATCCGCTCATTCCCAAAAGTTCCCACCTTCACACCCACAAAGTCTCCATCTGGACTTAAATCAGGGAACAGGCAATATTCCTCATCCAACACACACCCATCTCTATTGACGATGCTACTCACACAACCAACAAAATCCTCCTCAGAAATGTAGTTAAAAAACTCCTTAACAATCCAATCCTCATCAACCCTAGAGTCAACATTCGGAAATATTTGCATACAAACCTAATTAAGAAAGAAGTCATCGCGTAGCCCTCCAGAAAGGTCGAGCCCGTCAGCTTGCCGATCTGAAGTAAATTCCCCATCAAGCCTATACCTCGCACGCCGCGGACATTAGATCTATTGAACCACCATCAATAGCCATCATCTTGGACATATCACCAGTCGTCAGAAAATGGGGAATCTCACTCCACCCCTCCTTCTTCTTCATTGCGAATATCAACCTCTCTCCGATAAGCATCAAACAGACCTCCTCCTTGATCAATATGAACTCGATCACATTTCGGACAGCGATAGACATCAACCTTCTGGGAATCAATCATTGAGTAGAACTCGTCGGAAGTCAGCCCGTCTTCCAGTCGCCCCCCAATCTCCTCAATGCATGCCTCCGATATCAAAAGGAGCTCATAAGGAGGGGTTCCCACAGAGAGGTTCATAACGTACCCACAATTACAGGCAAACTTTGGCACAAATCACTTCCTTTCCCTATCAAATCGTACAATAACTCCATCGGATCGCTGGAAGAAGATCACGTTCACGTGTGAAGTCGTCGGCTTACCCCAAATTCGCTGAGCAATCGCCCGCATTTCGATATCGGAAATATCAATCTGCACAAGCATCGAATCCGCTTGATCCCGCTTTCTCTCAATTGCACGAACAATCGCATTTGGGTTCGTCGTTTCTGGAGTATAGACATCAACCCGCCCCACCCCCGGAACATTGAGGTCCGCGGTCCTTTGCCCAAAGACCCCTTCCGAGTTCGCTGTACGCAAATGCTCCACCGGCAAACCAAGCTGCTGCGAAAGCCCCTCCCCGGCGCGAATCTCATTCTTATCCGGCATCGCACCTGGACCAACCGTAATAGCCCCGGACGCCCCGTTCGCCCTATTCTTACCGTTTGGCGCATATACCGTTGGATCATAATATCTTCCATCTACACCCTGATAAACAGAAACTTGCTTTCCCGTGTCGTCCGTGAAGGTATAAAGAGTTCGCCCATCAGCTGTAGATTTTCCAGTCGGGCGAGCTCTACTGGGCAAGGCGTCATAGCAACTATTGTGCACCCACAAGGCCTCAACGCCCTCCGCCCCCCTAACAAAGTAGGTGTGAAATCCATCAACTTCTAGATTGAAGGCGCGCAATGGCCTCGAGGTGATGCGAACAGAATGCACGATCTGCATTCGGCCGGCAGAGTCATACAGAATGAAACCTCGCTTGAGATTCTGGGCATCGACCCACGCCCCGCGCTCAACGTCCCCGCCATAATAATGACCTTCTGACGAAGGCGGCGCCGACTCTCCGACAGGAGTTATCACAAAGAACGGGTGAATCCTGTTTGAAACAAGGATCTGAGAGCTTCCGTTTGGAGAAATGACCGACACATACACGGTTTCGTTATATGGATTGCTGTATTGAGCAAGCACTCTTTTATATGCAACCACTCCGCTCCGCTCATCCTTCGACAAAACCCAATCATTCGGCCGAACATTCTCAATTGCCTTGAAGCCGTCCGCAGTCTTGACCTCCATGTCGCCACGGAACGAGCAGGCACCCGCAGAAAAGGGCTTGTTTGGAGTCTTCCCGGCGTAGTTCCCCCCAGAAAGTTCGGCTGATCCAGGTTTTGATACGGTCGACTCACTCAGCGCTCCTCGCGCCGAAGCCACACCAGCAAGAACTCCACCTGCAACCGCAATACCGGAACAGGTTGTGTTCTTTAAGCAATCGCCGTATGACTGAATACGCCCCTGCAGGAACCCGATTTCAAGCGCAATCGCTTTCACATCCTGTCCCGATGCCTTGCTCTGCATATCGCGGAGCCTCTCATACTGGGTCTGAACGCAAGCAGCGGTGGTGCAGGCCGCCCCAAACTCGATCGCGTTCATCACCGGCGGTGAGAGATTCATCCCCCGATAGGTTTGCACGCGATTCGTGGCCCAAGCGTTGAACTCCATCTGGGTCTTCAGCGTGAAACCGTCCTCGACCTGACGATTCAGAATTTCTTGCTTCTGGTCGTTCAACCAGCTAGCGAGCCTTGCGATCTCCTTGCCGTTCGCATCGAGCGATGCGCGCCCGTCCTTAATATCGCGCTTAGCCTCATCACAGGCTTGGCCGCGACAGTTCGCAAGTTCCAGGCTCTGTGTACGGCTCAGTTGCGCATACTCCTTGAAGACCTTATCGCGGGCCTCTTGGCTGGTTGCCTTCCGCAGCTCCTCCAGCATTTGATTGACTTGCTGGTGGCTGAGATAGTTATTGGTTACCTCGTTGAATGCCGTACCGCCCCCCGCAATACCTCCGACCGCCGCGCCCGCCGCGCTGCCTGCCAAGGTCGTCAGGGAATTGACGAGCGAGTCTTCGAGGCCTGCCTTCTGGAGTGCAGCCTGCACTTGCGGTCCAGCCGCCGTACCGACGGCAGCACCTCCCGCTCCGGCGAGATTGCCTGTCAAGCCGCCGAGGACGGCATGCGCAGCAATCCGCCCCGCGCCCTGCGGCCCCCACTGCTTCTCCAGCGCCTCGGCTTGGGCCTTCAGGTCCGCGTGGCTGCGGGTGTCCGTTGCTGCGGAGGCTTCTGCGCGCAGCTTGGCGGCCTTTAGCAATTGCGTGTCCGCAAACTCACCAATCTGCTTCGCCGCCTCTTTCCCAAACGTCTGCGTAATCGCCACCTGCGCCTGGATGTCCTGCTGGACCTTCTCCTTGTCGAAGGTCTGCTTGATCCCCGACTCGGCATCCCCAGTGCGTGCCGCCTGATTCCCCGCGATGCCACTGATCCCCGCCTTCGTCGTGCTGCTCGCGTGGCCGCTGCTCTCCCCGAACCCGAACGAGTTCGCCTGCGCCTGCGGTTGCCCCGGCTGCTGCGCCTGGCCGGTGGACATCGGCGACCACGTGTACTGCCCGTTCGCCTGCGCCGACTTGATCGCGTCGTTGTCCTTCTTGATCTCCTCGGTGCTGCGCTTGTCCGACGAGAGCCCGCCGGACGCCGCGAAGCTCAAGCCCCTGTAGTCGGCCTTGTTCTCGATGTCGCTGAGCGCCAAGCTGCCCGTTTTGAACCTGTTCGCGCCCGCGTCGACCGCCGCTTGCGTGCTGGTGATCGCGCCGCCCTTCAGGTTCGTTTCGCCCTTCACGTCGACCTGGAACCCACCGCTGCCGGCGCGAATCCCGCTCTGCTCGTTGACGCTCGCGTAGTCGCTGTTGACCTTGCTCTGCCCGTAGCTCGCGTTGCCGCTGACGCCCGTGCCCATCGTCACGCTGCCGCCCACCTGCTTGCCGTCGCTGTGGAACCTGCTCGTGTCCTGCAAGCTCGCGATGTCCAACCTGCCGTCCGACTTGACCTTGACCCGCTCCCCCGCGATCACCGCCCCCTTGAGGGCCATGTCGTCGCCGGACTCGACGTTCACCAGCTGCCCTCGCAGATGCGTGTTGCGCTGGACCACGTCATCGCGGTCATCCCCACCGCGCGCCAGGCTGCCGCTGGCGGTCAGTCCCACGGAGGCGCCGCGCGACCCCAGGTTCATCGCGACACCCGCCGCCGCGCTGCTCGACGAGCTCTCGCTGCGCTGCCTGAGCAGCTCCTGCGACGACGTCAGCGACACCTTGCCATCCGCCAGAACCGTCAGCCTTCCCCCCGACGTCAGGTCCGAGCCGCGGACCGAGATGCTGCTGTCCTTGCCGTCGCCCGTGGCGATCAAGGTCACGTTGCCGCCCGCGGTGATCGCGCTGGCCTGATGTTTCGTCGTGGTCGTCTCGACACGGTCGAGCGATTGGCTCGATCCCACCGAGACACCGACCGACACGCCACCGCCCGCCTTGGCCTGCGCCAACGCGTTCGCCGCGTCCCGGGCCTTGACCGCGGCGGCGGCCACGCCCAGTGCCTGCATCCGCGCATCGCCGACCTGACCGATGTTCCCGAGCATCCGCCCTGTGTCCCCGAGCGCGCTCAGCGCCGGCGCCCCCACCGACACCGACAGCCCGCGCTGCCGGAAGAGCGTGCTCTGCACCTCCTTGTCGCTCACCTCGACGCCATCGATCACGATGCGCTTGGCCAGTACACCGACCTCACCTCCAGGCGCCTCCAGCACCGACCCGAGCTGCGAGTACGTGCGCCCGGCCACGATGGTCACGTTGCCGCCGACGCTGCCGATCGTCGAACCGACGGCCGTCTCCTGCACCTGATCGAGCCCACTGCGCCGATCCCGCGTGCCGATGGTGAAACCGCCGCCCGTCCCCATCACGCCCCGCGTGACCTGTTGACGGTCCTCACTGCGATGAGCGGAGTCGCGAGCGCTCTCGATGCTCACGTCCCGCTCCGCCTTCAGGATCGTCCCTTCATCCGACACCACGTTCGAGCCCCTGACCAGCAGGTCCCGCCCCGCCGTCGCCACCACGGTCCGGCCCGAGATCGTCGTGCCCAGCGCGGTCGCGCGCTCCAGCTGCAGCGCGCTGCTGGTCGTGGTCGACTTCAGGAAGCCCTTCTCGGTGTGCCTGCTCGCGTCGTCGATGGACTCCGTGGCCTGCGCCGCCAGCAGTTGCAGGTCCCGCTTGGCGTCGAGCTGCACCGCGCCCTGGCTCGTCACCGACGCGCCCTGGGCCACCAGGTACTGCCCCGCCCTGAGCACCACCGGCCCCTTCGCCTGGATCGAGGTCCCGACCTCCCGCGAGCTCGCGCGGTTCATGTGGTTGTCGGCGTCGAAGCGCAGCTTGTCGCTGCTGGTGGTCCGCACCGTGCCGAGCATCAGGTCCCGCCCCGCCTGCACCAGCACGCCGCCGTCGGCCCCGGTCTGCTGGAGGCGCGCCGCGTCCAGCACCACGTCCTGCCCCGCGCTCAGCACCATCACGCCACCCGCCGACAGCGTCGCCACACGGTCCAGCACGGTGCGCTGGCTCGTGTGCGTGCTCGCGCTGGCCGTCGTGCTCGCGATCACCAGATCACGGCCGGCCGCCAAGCTCATCGAGCCCGTCGCCGTCAGTTCGCCCCCCATGGTGCGCAGGTCCTCCCGCGCCGACAGCGCCAGGCTCGCGCCGCGCATGCTGCCGTCGTTGACGATGCTCTGCGCCGTCGCCTTGAGCGTCTCCGACGCCCGCAGGTCCCCGTTGTTCTCCAGCGCGCCGCTCAGCGCGATGTCCACTCGCCGTCCGGCGATCAAGGCGCCGGTGCCCAGAAGGTCGCCATCGCGCGGCAGCAGGTAGACCTGCGGCACCAGCACGCGCTGCGTCGAGCCGTCCGCCAGCGTCACCGTCTGCTCGACCAGCCACACCAGATCGGTCGTCAGCGCGGCCACCTGCTCCGCCGTCAGTGCGACGCCTGGACGCAGCTGATGCGCCTTGGCATAGGTCGCGCCGTGGGTCATCAATGCGCGGTACATCTCCTCGTCGCTCGCGTAGCCCTCCAGGAAGGTCGACCCCGTCAACTTGCCGATCTGCTCACGCACCAGACGCTGCTCGTAGAAGCCGTCACCCAGCCGCTTCTGCGCCGTCGCCGGGTCCGCCGCCATCTGCCTGAGCAGGTAGTCGCTCGACAGCCAGTCCCGGTAGTGGGCGAAGCGCGGATCCGTCTCCACCAGGTAGCCCGCACGCGGGTCGGTCCGCAGCAGGAACAGGCTGTTGCGCGGCAGCGTGAGCGTGACCTGAACGGCTCGCAAGCGCCCTTGAACCTCAGCCATGTTCAGTCGGTTCGGGCCGGCGGGATCCCAGTTGTTCAGCGGGGACGTCGGCTGTCCGTTCACCGGTCCGCGCTCCACGGCTCGGACGCTCGTGCGGTCCAGCCGCGCCACCTCGCGGACGCGCAGTCCGCCATCCACGTCGACATCCGCGATCGCATGGGACGCCAGCGCCTGCGGAGCGATCTCCCCACTCGCGTCCACCGAGCCGATCGCCGCGGCACGCACGGTCGAGGTCGACGCGCTGTGCTGCTGCCACGCCCCGCCTTCCCCACTGACGGCGCCCGCAGCCTGCCGCGCCTGCGGCGAATCGGCGGACTGCGGGTCGCGCATCCGCGGCACGGGCAGGTACACCGGAACCTCGGCGGGCACCTCATGGGACGAGGCCGCGTACTCGAAGCCCGTGTTGGGGATATGCGTGCCCCTGTTGAAGGTCCGGTAGGCCTCCTCATGGACCGTCGCCGTGACCTGGACCCGCTGGGTCTGGTTGTCGATCGACGCCGAACGGATGTCCACGCCATCGCGCCCGATGATCTGGCTCATCTGATTGAGGATCTTCGCCGTGCCCGCCACGAGCAGTTGGCCGCCGACGATCATCCGGCCCGCCGCGCTTTGCGTCGCTCGCACGCCCGGCGTGAACTGCGTGACCCTGATCGCGGTGAAGTCCTCCACCAGCCGCGAGTTGGCGTCGGCGTAGAACTGCGCCATCGCCGCGTCGAGCGCGACGTCGTCGCCCGGCGTCACTTGGAAGTCGGCCCAGACGGGATCGGTCGCCGGGTAGTGGGCGCCCGCGACCCCATCGGCATCGCCGCTGCGGCGCCACACGAACGCGCGATCGCCCATGCCGCTCAGGTCGCCCCCGAATCCGCCGAGATAGCGTCCGAACTTCTCATGGGGATATCGGGCCGAGGGCAGCAGCAGCTTGCGGTTGTAGGTATCCGGCGAGAACCCGCTCGCGCCTTCGCCGAAGACCTTGACGAACGGCTCCAGCGAGTCCGTCGCATCGCTTCCCCAAGGGCTGTACCACCCTTCCGAGGACGCAGTGACCCGCCACAACACACGCACCTGCTCCGGCTTGAGACGTATCGCGCTGCCCGGTGGTTGGAACTCGAATCGCTTCGTCGTGTTCCCTTCGACCACCTGCCACTTCAGATAGGGGTTCAGGTTCTGGATGTCGGTGGACTGCAGCAGCAGATCGCGCCGCGCGTCGAT